>JBEKCB010000006.1:0-185580 GCA_050015075.1 Candidatus Brocadiia bacterium
CCACGGAAGACACGGAAAACACGGAAGCTGCTTTATACTGAAGCTAATCCCCCGGCCTTTTCCGTGTATTCCGTGTAATCCGTGGTTACACATTCCGCGCAACGATTCGACGCGCTACTTTGCGTGAGCGCATAACCTGCGCAAAACCACGGAAGACACGGAAAACACGGAAGCTGCTTTATACTGAAGCTAATCCCCCGGCCTTTTCCGTGTATTCCGTGTAATCCGTGGTTACACATTCCGCGGAACGATTCGACGTGCTACTTCGTCGCGCCCTGCTCCGGCGCGGCGGCGGCCGCTTCGCGGACGTTCAATTCCAGTTCGTCGCTGAACGTCTTGACCGGTCCGCTGGCGGTCTGTGCGGGGCCGAGCACCTCGCCTGCGCCGTCCTCCGAAACTCGAATGACGGCCGTGACGACCGTGCGCCCGGCTTTGCGCGCCGTGAAGACCGCGTTCTTGTCCATGTCGCCGACCGCCGGGTCGCTCACCGTCCATGCGGCCTTCTCGGTCTCTTCGGTCATGGACGGTATCGCCCACGCGGCCATCGCGCGCAACTGAAGACGCTCGCCGACCTGCAAAGTCACGGGACCCTTATCCTTGGCCGACGCCTCCTTCGAATACGCGCGAATGAAAAGCTGTATGACCTTATGCTCGCCGCCGCCGGTGACCATCGGCTTCTTCTCCGAGCAACCGCCGAACGTCATCGAGAGCGACACTGCCAGCAGGCCCGCCATCGCCGGGCGAATCGAGCGAGACGCAAACATCTTTCCTCTCCTTTCAGAATCACTCCGGACGCCGCCATTATGCCAGCGCAGTCCCGGTGCCGCAACTTGGGATGTCGTTGGATTCCGAAGGGAACAAGACAGCGGATATCGAGGTCAGCCGTCAGGTCAATCGCGCACCCACCGGACGTACGCCACCCGGCTCAGCCAAAGCAGGCCGATGACTTCGATAAAGAGCAGGCACAGGAACACTGACCACTGCAAATTGAAACGCTCTGCGTCCAAGCCCATGAAATGATCGAACAAGCCCATTGGCCCGATGAACGCAATGAGGCTCAGGACTCCGCCGGCCGCCCAAGCGGTCACGGCCCGATCAAGAAGCACGCTGCACAGCACGGCCGAGGCGAACATCAGGAAGGCCACCGCCAGCATCATGCACGTATCCGGGGTGATGCCTTTGTACCAGGGGTCCGGCAAGAGCCAGCAGGAAACGATCAAGTACAAAATCACTGCGATCACCAGTGTCAGGACCGGCATGATGATTTTTGCATTCCAGATCGTACTGCGACGCACGGCTCGTTCTGCGATAAATGCTGAAGTCCCTTTTGCCCGCTCGCCCGCAAAAAGGCCGGCGCCGAGGGAAAGTGCGAGCAGTGTGAGACCGATAATTGCCGACTCGTCCCATACGCTTGTTGGAAGCCTGCAATACGAGGCCGTCGAATATGAGGCCGACGGCCACACCAGCGTCAGCACCAGCAGCCACCACGACTCGCGCCACTCTTTCCAGACGAGCGCCGCGAACGGCGACCGAAAGGATTCTCCGCTCATGGCAGCACCTTTCGCTTCGATGTCCCGTCGCGGTTCACGACCCAGACGGAATAGTCCTCCGCCAGTGGCATGACTTCCAATTCTTTGTCCTTCCAGCGCAGAACAGAATCGACGAGCAACTCGTCATCTCCGAGCCACTGCGACTCGCGCCACCCTTGCGCAGGCTTCCAGACAGGCCTGGAGCGCTTGGTGGCAACATCCGTGACCACTGATTCCAACTCCCCGGCAGGACTTGTGTTATTCGCCCACAACCGCACCATGGTCGTCAGAAGGTATTTGCCGGAAGGCGAGAGCGAGGCAATGCGCTCGTCAGTAATCGCGCCGCGCACGGACGTGTGAAGCAACTCGAATTTCCGCGTCGCCAGGCTCCACAGTCCTATGCGCGTGCTATCTCCCATCAGTATTGCCTGACTATCCGGGGTGAAGCCGCCTATAATCCGAATTCCCTTCTCTCCTTCGTTCGACGAAAGTTCTCTGTCAATGTCACATGTCTCGCCCGTTTCGAGGGAGCAGAGAAGACTTCGCTGGCCCCCGTGCGGAAAATCCTCCCACCAATACAGCAGCGCCCAGCGTCCGTCGAGCGAGATCGCGGAAAGGGAAGAGTGTCCCAGGTCTTTATGCCATCGCGGGCGGACGACCGATGCCTCGGCTGCGTCGGGCCGGTAGCCGTGGAACGCGCCTCCTCCATTATGGAGATAGCCAAAGGTCCAAATGCCGCCGCCCGTGGCGCGGGCGCCGATAAATCCCGAGAACTCGTCGCCTGCCCTGGCTTCCCTGTTGTCTGAGCAGACCCTTTCTGCGCCCGTGTGAATGTCCTTGAACACGATTCCATGCCCCTCGCGGAACGCCACAGTGTGGTCATCCCACCAGCAACAAAGCCAGTATTTAAGCTCGACGGATGAAGGGAGCTTATTGACGGACGAAGGGACTGACCGGAGTACCTTTATTTTGCCTGTGGCAGCATCGGCCCAGCACAGTTTCCCGGAACCGCTGGACAATCTCGGGAAGTAGTGCGTAAAAAGAGGCGGGCACGCCCAATCGTCGCTCATGTAGAAGATAAACTTCGAGCCGTCCGGCGACCATATCCCGTCACTACGAAGGCCGTTCTCGTGGAAGCGTGACAATTGGATCGTTCGAGAGTTTTCCGTGTCCAGGATATATACTCCATCCCTCAACCAACCCTGCAGCCAGCCGTAACGGCATAAGGCGTATCGCCCCGCAGGCGAGGGGTTGAAAGGGTGCCACAGCGTCGGCAATGCGGGACGGGCTGCCGTGACCAGGAAGTATCCGGCGACGGACGGCACTGCCGAAACTATGACGAAAATGAAGACCGCCGCGGCCGCGCGCCGGACATGCCGCAGGAATCCTCTGGGCGTCGCCGTCCAAAGCCACCGGGCGCACAGAAGCAGAATGCCTTGCGCCAAACCGACGGACACAAAGAGCGCAAACCATCGCGCCCGAAGAGCGCTGGAAAATTCATACTGCACCACCGCAAAAAAGAGTTTGCCCATCCATGCCGTCCAAAGCACCAGGCACGGGCCGAAGATCGCCGTCTGAATGAGGGCCATCATCGCAGTCCCCGACCACGCGGCCACGCATGCGGACGTCAAAGAAAGAAGAAGCATTCCAAAGGTGAAGGAAACGTACAGGTAATATCTGAAGTATTGGTCGTACGCCAATGACTGCCCGCTCCAGTCCACTGCCGGCATGCCCCCGGCCGTCAGAAGTTGGGCGATCCAAAGCAGTCCAGCTATCACGCCGATCTTTACCCAGAATCGAAACCGGCGAGAGACCGGCAGCGCGCCCGCGAACGACTCGGTATCCGTTTCGCGCTCTCCCGCGAACGCGTTCGCCCCCAGCATCGCGGCCATGCCGCCCCACAGGGTCGGGATAAGGAGCCATAAGTCTGCTCGCAGATCACTTCTGGCCGGGGCCAAGCGCACGGCGACCACCGCCGCCAGGGACAGCGCCAGCAGCGCGGCCCAGATGAGCCTCTGCTCGCGCCACTCCTTCCAGACCAGTGCACGGAAAGGCGAGCTGCGGCGGCCCGGTTCGGCGAGCCGGCCGCCCTGCCCCTGCGCGGCCGGCCGCGCCATCGCGTATCCGGACTGGCTCATGCGCGTTTCCTTTCGTCAGCGGCGGACTCGCCCGCGGGTTTCCCGACCAGCGCGACGAAGATTTCCTCCAGCGTCATGTCGCGCGTCACGATCTGCGCGCCGGGCAGCGACGATTGAAGCTGCGGGATCGTCTCCGGCCCGAATTTCTCGAATACCATCAGCCACTCGCGCGGCTCTTTATGGAGCGACAGGACGCCGGGCATATTGAAGGCCGTGGGTGCGCCGTTCGTAAACGTGATCTTCAGCTCGCGGAACCGCGCCTTGAGCGTATCCGTGTCCTCGACGAGCCCGATGCGGCTCTCCTCCATCAGCGCCACGCGGTCGGCCACGCGCTCGATGTCCTGCAGGAGATGCGACGAGATGAGCACG
Source organism: Candidatus Brocadiia bacterium (assembly GCA_050015075.1). GTDB lineage: Bacteria > Planctomycetota > Brocadiia > CAIUPP01 > CAIUPP01 > JBEKCB01. The sequence continues at coordinate 4,037 of JBEKCB010000006.1, forward strand.
GTCCGGCCCTCGTCGGCGGCGACGCTGACGATGCTCTCGAGGAACTCCTTGCGCACCACCGCGTCGAGCCCATCGGTCGGCTCGTCGAGGACCAGCAGCCGCGGCTCGTGCGCCAGCGCCAGCGTAAGGGCCACCTTGGCCACCATCCCGCGCGAGAGTTCCCTGATCCGCTTCGACGGGTCAAGGTCGAATTTCCGGATCAGATCGGCGCACGACTTCTCGTTCCAGGTCGGATAGAATGACGCGGTGAACCGGGCGACCTCGGCGATTGTCATCCAGCGGTACATGTGGTGCGCCTCGGGAACGTAGCCGACGCGAGCGCGGATGGCGACGTGCTGCTTCGCCGAGTCGAACCCGAGCACGGTCGCGCCGCCGGAGGTGATCGGCGTCAGCCCGAGGAGCATTCGGATCAGGCTGCTCTTCCCCGCGCCGTTGCGGCCCATGAGCGCGAAGATTTTCCCCGGCGGCACCTCCAGGCTGACCTCGGAGACGGCCGTCTGCTTCCCGTAGCGCTTCGTCAGCTTCTCGATCCGGATCACCGCGTCGTCCATGGTCTTCTCCTGCTAAGACGTTTTTTGCCACGGATTTCACGGATTGCACGGATTAAAGGCAAGACGAAAACAAGCAACCGCCTGCTTAGACATTCCTCAAGCCGGTAATCCGTGTCCATCCGCGCAATCCGTGGCAAAGCCTTTTCTTTTTGGTTCATTCCAGCAGCGGCCGCGCGCCGGTGCCATCGCGATTGATAACTACTGGCATCCAGCCGTAATTCTCTGACAGCAAATGGTCTTCTCCCAGCCACCGAAGGTTTTGGTACCATGCTCTCGAAGCTTCATCAACGGCTTGGGAACTCCCATTGTGCAGATCAACAACGACATATCTTGACGTCGCGCCGGGCTTGCCGACCGTGGCTGTGTTTACACATCCCACGAGGGCGAATCCTCCTGCGGGAGACAGCATGGCGCCATAAATTCCCCGGCCGCTTGCCTGGGGCATTGGAATCCGGCGCAGGTCATGGGTGTCGGCGTTGAACAGACCGACTTCGGAATCCCTATATAAAAGAATCTGATGGCCGACGGGAAGAAAACCCTGCACGTGCCACGAGGACGGAATCGCGCCTTCTTCGTCCGCATTCTCGGAAACGAGCAATATCGCCTTGGCCCGATCAACCGTAGGCGCGAGATACCACGATCCTTGCTGCTGGCCGGCTTGCCTGATGGTCTGCTGGAGCAGCCACTGACCGTCGTTGCTGGCATCAATTCTGGACGGCGTCCCGCTGATGTCGCGCAGCATCAGGCATTCGGCTTCCAGAAGTTCCGGGGCGTAACGGAGGAAACGGAGTTCTCCTTTTGGTGATACGACCTTTGGCACAGCGAAGATGCCTGAGCGAGTGACGCACAACGGAAACGGATTCTCGAGCGAAGCATTGGAGAACGCGGTCGGCATCTTGCATTGCCGGAGCTCGTGACGTTCGATGTCTGCGAAAAAAATGTCCTGAGCTTTCTGGAAGGCAAACAGCTGGTCGCCATACCAGCCGAGCAGCAGCGCGGTGTCTGAAGGAATCTGCGACAAACTCGGGCAAAGCTCGTCGAGAATGTGCTTCTCGCCGGATCGGGCGTTCACAACGAAGTACGTTAACTTCGCTTCTTCGTCCGACAATACGTCTACTTCTATCATGACGAATTGGTTTCCGGACGGTGACCAGTTGCAGTCCAGCGATCTTACGCTGCTATTTCGATATCGGTCGAGCCAATGCGCGCAGCCTGAGTCAACGTCCACGAGAGCGGCTCGGAGCATGTACCATTTCGTGTAATGAACAAAAACATTGTAAGTCACGTAACGGCCATCAGGCGAGAGGGATGCGACGTTGGCCACTGCGCCGTGACCTTCCAGAAAAAAGCTCAGCGGCGCGAGGAAAATTACGTAGATATATGCCGCCGCCAGCGGAGCCGCGACATAGCCGGCCATCAACGTCGCAGCCACCGATGCCGTGCGCAAAGAGCTTCGTAACGTCCTCTCCGCCCGAACCCACATTCGCCAGGCCGCAATGAAAATTGTCCCAATCATCAGTGTGGGGAGCAGCACAGCCAGGATATCCTTGAGCAGTTTCGGGCCGATGGAGAAAGATTGAAAAAGCTCCGTCGCATAAACATAGGCCCAGCATGCTGCGATGACCGGCATTGCGGCCAGGATCGTGGCGATCACGCTGCCGCCGAACGAAGCTATCAACGCCGGAACGATTGCAAGGACGATCACGACCGCGGTGAGCTCAAGGAACGGCGTCCCACCCCTCTCGGTTAGGAGTTTGTGGAAATCCACGATCGGCTGCCGTCCAATATGGACGAGCGCCGTTGCGCCGAGCGGGATCAATGCTGCAAGGACGAGGAAAAGGACAAACCCGAGCTTCACCCGGAATAGCTTGCCCCGCGAGCAGGGAATCGTCTCAAGGAACAGATCGGTGTCGTCGTCGCGTTCGCCGGCGAAGGCGTTTGCCGAGAGAACGAGGACGCCGATGACTCCCATCAAAAGCGCACAGATACATAGGAATCCATACGCGTTATCCCTGGTCTGATACAAGGCATAGTTAGAGCGGTCGGGTGAAACCACGACGGCCGCCCCTGCCAGCAAGGCGTACACCAGCCCCGCCAGCGAAAGGAAAATCCACCTCTGCTGGCGCCACTCCTTCCAGACCAGCGCGCGGAAGGGAGAACTGCGGTGAGAGACTTGCATCGTCGCGTGCTCAATGCTTTGAATGGCCTGCACCTTGCACCCTCCAAATCACCGCCCATCCGGTGATCGTTACCCGGCTCTCATTTTTCCTTCGTCTTTGCGCGCGCGTAGGCATCGGCGAGCGCGCGCTCGATCTCCTCGCGGAGTTCCGCGCCGGGGATGCCGGCGCGGCGGGCTTCGGCGGCGATGTCTTCGAGTTTCGCGCGGATGTCCTCGCGACGGCCGTTCCGGCAGAGCTTCGCCGCGTTCTCGGACACGAAAACGCCCAGGCCCCGGCGCGTGGTGACGATCCCCTCGCGCTCGAGGTCGCGGTAGGCCCTGGCGACGGTGTTGGGATTGATGAGCGCCTGCGCGGCCATCTGGCGGACTGAGGGGATCATTTCGCCCGGCGCGCATGCCCCGCGCGCGATGACGGATTTCACCTCGTCCACGATCTGCTGGAAGACCGGCACGCTCAGGCTGGGGTCAACTCGGATGTTCATTGCGCCCTCCACTGTACTACCGTAATAATACACTACGATTTCGCCCGTGTCAAGGAAAAACCTGGTTTGACAGCGACTCGTTCAGCGGGTATTTTTACGTACTCGTAAACCGCGTCCCAAGGGCTTTCGGAGACCGCAAGTCATGGAACGACGCATCGCGTACCTGGGCGACAGCTCTTTGCCGGGGCCGGCAAGCTACCTGGCCGGCATCATGACGCATTTCCGCCTGCCCTTCGTCTACGTTCCGTCGTCTGAGCCTCCGCCGGAGGCGGTTTTCGAAGAGGCGATCGGTCTCTATGTCCTGAGCGACTATGCCGCCGAGAGGTTCACCGCCGCGGCCATGGAGCGCCTCTGCGGCCGCGTCCGCGACGGCGCCGGGCTGCTGATGCTGGGCGGCTGGGAAAGCTACCACGGCCTCGGCGGCAATTATGACGCGACGCCGCTGGCCGATCTGCTGCCGGTGGTCATGTCGAACGCCGACGACCGCCGGAACTGCTCGCAGTTGGTCCTCGTCCGCAAGCGCGCGGAACATCCGATCACGGCGGCGCTGCCTTTCGACACGCCGCCCTCGATCGGCGGCTATAACGAGTTCCGGGCGCGCCCTTCCGGCAAGGTGCTGCTGGAAGGCGACCGCTATCGCATTACGCTCAAGGGCGATCAACCGCAGCTCGCGCCGGAGACGCGTTTCCCGTTGCTGGTGGTCGAGGAGCGGAAACGCGGCCCGTGCGGCGCCGGGCGCAGCGCGTGCCTGGCCACCGACGTTGCGCCGCACTGGGTCGGCGGCTTCGTGGACTGGGGCGATAAACGCCTCACCGTGAAGTTCAACGGCGATTTCATCGAAGTGGGCGCCTGGTATGCGGCGTTCTTCCGCAACCTTCTCGTGTGGTGCCTGGGCTGAGCGAATTTGCGCGTGCACGCCCTTATGCAGAGCACATTAGCCGCGCCAACGGCTGCGCGGCTGGTGCATGAATAGAAAATGCGCGCCGGGCGCGCATTTTCTTAGGAGATCAGAAAGGAAACGATGAAAGGGAAAGCGATTATCGGACAATCCGGCGGCCCGACCAGCGTTATCAACGCCAGCCTGGTGGGCGCGGTCGAGGCGGCGCGGGCCGCCCGGGATATCACCGGGATCTACGGGATGCGTTTTGCCATCGAGGGGTTCCTTCAGGATGTCCTGGTGGATCTGGGCGCGCAGTCGCCGGCGACGCTGCGCAGGCTCAAGGCCACTCCTTCGAGCGGGCTGGGCTCGTCGCGCCACAAGCTCAAGGAAGAGGAACTGCCGCGAGTCCTTGAGCTGCTCAAGAAACACGACATCCGTTACTTCTTCCTCATCGGCGGCAACGACACGATGGACACCATCCATCGCGTCGAGGCTTTCTGCCGGCGGGAAGGATACGAACTGCGCGGAGTGGGCATCCCCAAGACCGTGGACAACGACCTCTTCGGCACCGATCACACGCCGGGTTACGGAAGCGCGGCAACGTATGTCGCGCGGTCCGTCGCGCAGGCCGGCTTGCTCGCCCGCGACATGCAGAAGGTGGACAAGTTCGTGGTCTTCCAGACCGTGGGCCGCGACGCGGGCTGGCTGGCCGCGTCGGCCGCTCTGGCGAAAAATGACGAGTCGCAGGCGCCGCACCTCATCTACACGCCGGAGAAGCCCTTCGATCGAAACCGCTGCCTCGCCGACGTGGAAGGCTGCATCGGCCGATACGGCTTCTGCTCGATCGTCTGCGGCGAAGGAACGAAATACGCCGACGGCACCCCCGTTTCCGCGACGACGGCTCAGGACGGGTTTGCGAACGTCGAGTTCGGCGCGATGGGCGGCGGCAGCGCGGCGATGCGCATCCACCGCATGATCTCCGACGCGCTCAAAGTGCGGGGCGAATTCCAGGTGCCGGAGTCGCTGCAGATGTGCGCCTCGGACCGCGTCAGTCCGCTCGACGTGGCGGAAGCGTATAGGTGCGGCCGCGAAGCGGTGCGCCTGGCGGTGAAGGGCACGACGGGCGTCATGGTCGCGCTGGTGCGGCCGGCCGGAAAATACCGCACGACGCTCGGCACGGCGCCGCTCGCCGACGTGGCCGCGCGGGCCAAGCCGATGCCGCAGGATTTCATGAACGCGGAAGGCAACTTCCCGACGCGGGCGTTTCTCGACTACGCGCGCCCGCTCGTCGGCGAGGTCGGCGATTTCGCCACACTGCGGATGGAGGCGCCCAGGAAACAAGGTCGCGCTGCCGGAAAGGCCGGACGAACTGTCGCCCGGGGTTCCCGCCGCGCTGAAAAAAGGAGCAGCCGATGAATCGCGAGAATAAAGCTTACGCGAAGTTCGCTCTGAGCCGCGAGATGATGGAGACGGCGGGCATAATCGAGCGCTTCAATTTCAGCCGCGCTCCCGAGGCGGAAAAGGCCATTGGGCAGCGGAAGAAGGTCTTCTTCACCGGCGAGGGATCGAGCCGCATTTTTCCCGCCAAGCAGTTCATCTACCAGGCGCTGCGGCGCCGCGCCGGCCTTCACGCCGCCACGGACGGGTCGCGCCAGGCCGCCGAATACGACCTCTCCGATTTTGCCGTCTTCGCCGCCTCCAATTCCGGCCAGACCAAGGAAGTGGTGCATCTCCTGCGCGACCTGAAGGCGCGCGGCCATGCGGCGCTTTTCTCGCTCTCGGCGTTCGCCGACACGCCTTTGGGCCAGGCCAGCACCGTCGCGTACGTCCTCTCCTGCGGCAAGGAAGGCGCCACCGCCGCCACCAAGAGCGTGGTCGAGCAGACCCTGTTCTACCACGCCATTCTGGACCGCGTGACGGGCGCCAACGCCCTGCCGCGACGGGCCAAAGAGCTGGCCGAGAAATTCTCCCGCGCGCTTTCGCTCACGATTCCGCCGGCCATCATCCAGAAACTCACCGCCGCCGACGTCATCCACTGGTCGGGTCGGAACACGGGCGCCGCCGAGGAACTGACGCTCAAGACCAACGAGATCACGCGCAAGCGTTCCGCGTACCTGGAAGGCACCTACGCCGTCCACGGCATCGAGGAAGTGATGAGCCGAAAGGACGCCGTCATCGTGCTGGATCCGTTCGAGGCCGAGGAGGAGAAGTTCGAAGAGGTGCTCGTCAAAGGGGTCGGGCTGACGGTGGTGGCCATCGCCTCGCGCGACACGCGCTTTCCGACGATCCGGGTCCCGTCGGCCGATGCGCTCGACCACTACGTCCATCTGGCCGCCGGCTGGAATCTGCTCGTCGAGATCGGCCTGGCGCTGGGCGTGAACCTGGACAAGGCCGAGCGTGCGCGCAAGGTGGGCAACGTGCTTGTCGAGTGAAGAAACTGCGGGAGAACAATAAACCGCGCCGCGCCTGTGGCGTGTTCACGCCATCCGGCCGCCGGCGAGGGGTATGCCAACCCTCACCGCGGACCTCCCAACAGGCCGAGGATGTAGGTACGGTAAACGGTCACGTCTTTGGAATCCGCCGCGTCGAAGAAATCCGGGTTGCGCTTCTGCAGGTCGAGAATCTTGTCGCACGCGGCGATCATCTCGGTGGCGATGTCCCGCGTAAGGCCGATCGTCCTGGCGCGCACGTACGCCAACTGGAGGTTCGTTTCGTACTGACGCAGTTGGTCCATGATCGGCTTGGCGCGCAGGGCGAACCGGTCCATCGGCTCATAGACGGCGAATTGCTTGCTCTGCGGCGACACCAGGGCGGCGAGTTCCTGCGGAGTCTCCGCCATCCCGGCTATGGCCTGGAGCGCTACGCCCTCCTCTGCGGTGATCACCACGGGCCTTCCCACCGGGCAGACCTGGCGCACGGTGAAAGGAGTCTTGCTCGCGGTGTACTTCGCCTTGGCCGCCGTGGCGTCCTTATCGCTCATCACTTCGATCTTGCCGCTGACGGTGAGGGCCACGGCGCCGAGGGTCTTGTCGGCCATCGCCTCCGCGAGTTCCTCGGGAAACTTCGATCCCTCAGCGTACGTGCGGAACGAGGCGGCGAAGCTGGCAAGGAACTTGTCGTGGAGGTCGCTGAACTTGTCGTTGGCGCCGGCGCTCTTGATGTTCGACCCGTCCGAGTTGATCGGGATAGACGCGCCCATTTTCGAGCGGGGCGACATCACGATCGCCTCGCAGGAGAGGCAGATCAACGCGCCGGCGGACATGGCCCATTTGTTCTCGCCGTTCACGTAGGATACGCATTTGATGTTGTGCCGGCGCAGGGATTGGATCGCGTTGCATAACTCCTGGGCGATCGAGATGACCCCGCCGGGCGTGTCCACGATGACGACGACGCAGGCCGGCTTGTTCTTGATCGCATAGGCGACTCCGCTGCTGAAGTGACGCACCGCCGGGCGGGAAGTGATGTCCCCCGTGACCGGGATGAACATGATGGTGTCCTTCAGGTCAACCTTTTCCGCGTTCTCCTCATAATCGTCGAGGATGATGAACTTGAGCTTGCCGGCGACGTCGGAAACCGCGTTGGCGGGAAAGCTGTCGTAGTCCGCGGCGGGCACGCTGACGAGCTTGCCGTCGGTCCCCTTGAGCGTCATCTGATCGCCGTTGCCGGCGTTGATGCTGGAGTAGATGATCTCGCCGGTCTTCCTGTTCTTATAGGCGTGGACCGTCGGATCGGCCGTGGCGTTGAGCGAGACGAGTTCGATTTTCTCCTTGGTTTTCTTGTTAACCATGATCGTGCAGCCGACGCGCGCGGCATTTTCGGCCTGGAGCCAATCGTCGAGGAAAGTGGTCGTCGGCTCCTCTGCGGCAGCCGCGGCGCTCACCAGGAAGGCCAGCGCAAACGCCCGAAAGCAACGACGCATGCCCGCGTTCATCGTTGCGGTCCTCCAGAAAAGAGGGCTTACCACGTCAGATTATGGCGCTGGCACAGAGTCTTGTCAAGCAAATACGGGAAACGGAACGAGGCGACGGAACGCTTGCAACGCGGAGGGAATTGAGCAAGAATAGATTCTGCATTCGCTTTTCGCCGTTGCAGCGAGAGAGGATATTCATGCGGAAACCGACGGTACTGATGACGCTGGCGCTCGTGGGCCTGATGTGCGTGGCGGCAAAGAAGTCGCCGGAGAAGGCGACGTTCGACGACTATGCCGACCGGATCGTGGCGGGCGACGCGCTGACCGAGGAGGAAATGGCGCAGGCGCGGAAAGGCTTCAGCACGCAATTGATCCGGCCCGACCGGCTGGACTTCGGCCAGAACGCGCGCTATCGGATCGCGGAGATTCAGCTCAGCCACGGCAAAGCCCGCGAGGCGATCTCCACGCTGCGCGAGGTCGCCGCCGCGCAGCCCAAACCCGACGAGACGATCTGGGTGACGCGGTTCAACATCGCTGAGATCCTCGACGTCGCCCTCCACGACGCCGACCAGGCTGCCGCGGAGTTCCAACAGGTCGAGGGAAACCTGCAACCGCTCGCGCAACGCGAGACGCTCGACATGATCGAGAGCGATCCAAGTCGCTTCGGCCAGGCGGTTTCCATGATCCAGAAGGCCGCTGTCGAGACGAAGGAGAAAGGCGCTCGTTGGGCGTTGCTGACCCGGCTCGGAAACCTGTATCGTCGCACGCAGCAGGATGACAAGGCGCTGGAGGTTTTCCAACAGGTCGCCAAAGAGGCCACGCCCGAGCAGATCGAGCGCCTTCGCCAGGAGGCCGTCGCGCAGGTCGAGGCGGCGGCGAAACAGATCCGGCGCCTCCGCGACGACAACCGCGACGATGAAGCGGACGATGTCGAGCAGGGCGTCGTGCGCCAATGCAACGCACTGCGCATCCAGGGTCGCGACGACGAGGCTGATGCGATGCAGGCCGCGCTCGACAAGCTGGACGAGGAGTTGAAAGAGCAGGGTCCGCCCGCCGGCGCATGAACAGTTCGCCGCCGTGCAGGCGGCGGACAACCGAAAAATTCCTTGACAACGGCAGTGCGGCTATGTACCCTCATGGATACTTATGACTGTCCTTCGGAGGACGGTCAAAATCGGAGTCCGCTGTCATTTTGGAAAAAGGAGGCGCCGCTATGCGTAAGCTCGTAACGGCTGCAGCCGCGGTGGCAGTGCTGTGCGCGATGACGGCTTTTGCGCAAACGCCATCGTCCCGGCCCATGGCTTCGGACGAGCACATCATGTATGCTCATGGCGAAGCGGAAGTGCTCCATCGCGCCCTCTTGGAAAGCAAGCACGATCCGGAGACGCTGAAGCTTCTGGATCAGGCCCTGGCGGACCGGACGACGATGCTTCAGGCTGAACTCGACCGGACGTCGAAGGCCGGTGCGTATGTGAAGGCGATGAAGAGTGGCGACAAGGCTGCTACTGATGCGGCCAAGGAAGCTCTGAAGGCCTCCGCGCAGACGGTGCTGGCCGACGCGAAGACTTTCTCTGCGGATTGCATGGCGATCCGCGAGCACCTCCAGTCGTTGGAACCGCCGCACACGCGGCCGAGTTCCGCTGGAGCGCCCGCCGCCACCAACCCGTAATCCGTCGCGCGAGTTTCAATGCCGAAGCGGGGAAAGGATTCTTCCTTTCCCCGCTTCGTTTCCAACCGATGAGTCTGCAGAGGCCGAGCAATGGACCTGCCCGCGGCGCCGGCGAATATGCGAACGCAGTGGCGACTGGACGGCGGGCGGCTTGTGCTCGAAATGCCGCGCGCCGGTTTTTCGATGTCCGCGTTCGGCGCGATGGCGGCGATGGCCGTCGTCGCAACGATCATCGGGGCAAGCGGGTTCGCGTGCTTCCTGATATTCATCGCACGGCGAACGGACATCGGCCCGGCCTTCAAGTGGCTCACGGGGATCCCATTCGCAATCGCCTGCTTCACGCTGCCGGGCGTGATCCTGTTCCAGGGCATTCTCTGGCCCGCTTTTCGCCGCACGCGCGTCACCGCTGCGTCGGGCGGCCTGCGCGTCGAGCGGCGGCTCGGCCTCGTGCAGCGCGCCAGGGAACTCCGCGCGGACGAGATCGAGGGACTGGCGTTGACGCGGGTCGGCGCGCCGGCCGTCACGGCGCGCGGCGGGAAAGCGACGGTCCGGTTCGGCCAGGGGTTGCCGGAAGCGGAACTCGAATGGATTCGGGCGGCCGTCGCGCAGGTTCTGGGAAAGTAGCGGCGCAAACCACCTGAAAATCGGGTCCGGGCCTGCCGGGTTACAAAGCAAGCGCCGGATGCCTTGACCGCAATGCCGCATCCGGGCATAATACCGTACTGTTATCATTCCGACTTCCGCATTTAAGGAGATCCCATGTCGCTCGTCAACACGGGGAAGATGTTCCAGGAGGCGATGAAGGGCGGGTTTGCGATCGGCGCGTTCAACGTGAACAACATGGAGCTGATCCAGGGCATCTTCTGGGCGGCGAAGGACCGACAGGCGCCGGTGATCCTCCAGATCAGCAAGGGCGCGCGCAAGTACGCGAACATGCGCTACCTCCGCGCGCTGATTGACGCGGGCTGCGCGGAATCGCCGGAGATCCCCGTCGCGATCCACCTCGATCACGGCGATTTCGAGACGGCGATGAAGTGCATTGACGAGGGATATACCTCGGTGATGTACGACGGCTCGGGAGACCCGCTCGAGAAGAACATCGCCGACACGAAGAAAATCTGCGAGCGCGCGCACGCGCACAAGCCCTACGTGAGCGTCGAGGCGGAGCTGGGGCAACTCGGCGGAATCGAGGACGGCGCGCACGGCATAGCGGACAGCGAGATCGAAAAGCACCTCACCGATCCGGACCAGGCGCAGCGGTTCGTGAAGGAGTCCGGCTGCGACAGCCTGGCGGTGGCGATCGGCACGAGCCACGGCGCCTATAAGTTCAAGCGCGCGCCGAAACTGGCCTTCGACCGGATTGACTCGATTGCGAAGAGGCTGCCGAATTTCCCGCTGGTCATGCACGGTTCGAGTTCGGTCCCCCGCGAGTACATCGAGCTGATCAACCAGTTCGACGTCCTCGAGCCGGCCGTGAAGGAGATGCTGCAGGTCGCGCTCAAGGAGGGCTGGCAACAGATGCCCGACACGATGGGCGTGCCGGAAGAGGCGCTCGGCCGCGCCGCGAAGATGGCCGTCTGCAAGATCAACATTGACACCGACCTGCGGCTGGCGATGACCGCCTCGATCCTCAAGACCTGGGGCACGTGCAACCGCGAGCTGCTCAAGTGGATCGAGGCCGGCCGGCAGGGATCGCGCCCGAAGTTCAGCTTCGATCCGCGCGAGTACCTCGGGCCCGGCCGCGAAGCCGTCCGCGCCGTGGTCGCGCGCAAGATGGACGTTCTCGGCGTCAGCGGGAAGGCGAAGCTGTTCCAGTAACCGCTCGACGGCGGCTTATCGCAGCCGGCAGACCCGCCGCGTGTCCAGCAGGAACGGGAAATAGGCCCCGGCGATGTTGCCGAGCGGCAGGACATCGTCGGAGAGCTGGTAGCCCAGGTCCTTCACCATAAACCGCCGCCGCGCTTCGCAGCGACGGAGCACCGCCGGGCAGCGCTTCTTCAGTTCCGCGCGCAACTTTGCGTCCGCCAGGAGGACTCCGTCCTCCATGTTGACGCAGATGCCCGGCGCGCGCGAAACGGGGATGATGTCCGCTTGGATCGCGCTGCCGGAGGGCAAGGGAATGGATGACCCTTTCCAGAAGGGTGAACTGAGCCATTCATCCAGGTGAATGTAGTGTCCGGTGTTCACGCAGAAAGTGTAAAGGGAATCATCCCGCGCGCCTTCAGCCGCAGCAAAGACCTCGCCCGCGGGCGTTCCCACGCCCAACGCGGCATACCAGGCCCGCGTCACGGCAAGGTAATTCTCGATCAGCTTGAGCGTAGCGCGCCCTTTCCGCGACGCAAAGCCGTCGGCGTTCCTGACCAGCATTCCCGCGCGGCACGTGAGCGATCCCCACACCCCGAACGCACTGGTCAGGTACTCGCCCTCTTTGACCACGTCGTTGCCGGGAGAAGCCATGCCGTTGGAAACGACTTTGCCGCAGGAAACCATGGGATGGCAGGATTCGGGAAGGCCGCCGCCGTCATAGATCCTGGCCAACTCGAAACAGCGCGCTCCGGGCTTCAGCGCGCGCAGAAGGTTCAGCACGGACGTCGAGGTCCGGATCGCCGCGTATTCAAAAAGCGCGATCTGCTCCGGTTCATTCTGAAGGCGCAGTCCGTCTTTCGGACTCATGAACATATCGTTGGCATTCGCGGGCCGCGCGCCGCAGATGCCCGTGACGAGGTCAACAATGTACGCGGGCGCCTCGATCCGGTTCGCCATCAGGCTCTTCCACCCGGCAACGCCGCAGCGCATCCCGCTGCGGAGTCCGGCTTTGCGCAGGACAGGCGCCAGGTCCCATGACTTGGAACGGTCCTGGCCCATGAGACTGAATTCCTGGCAAAGCGCGATATCGGCGAAGAACGGCAGCTTGGAGACGATATTGATGCATTCATTGCCGAGGCAGAGCGTGGCTTGCCCGTCGGCGGTGAGGATGAAGAGCGCCTCCTCGAAGCGCGGGTCAAACCCGGTGCAGTAGGCCATGTTGGCGCTGTGCTCGCGGTCCGCGTAGACCAGCAGGCAGTCGTATTGCGCCGCCTGCATTCGCTCCCGGACTTTGGCCAGCCTGGAGCGGTACACGCCCGCAGGGATTTCCGGAATCGTCTCGGGGCCGCCGAAGTCGGGAATCGTCATCTGGGTCATGGTCATCATCGAATGGGTCTCCCTAATTCCTTGTTCGTCCGATTAGTGATGGCGGGCGAAGTGCCAGTCGCCGAGCGTGGGCGAGTCGCCCGGGTCGCCCTTCAGGAGTTCATTGTAGTTCTCCGCCGCTTTGCGGAAGGCCATGGCGTGCTCTTCGATGAGCTTGGGATAGAACTTCTTGAACGACGGAATGTAGTAGTTGCGGGCGTTCGCCGCCTCGCTCACCGGCAGGCTGCCCTTGCGCTGGCGCAGGTCGCGGTCGGAGAAAGCGATGCGCGTCGGCTTGCCGTCGCCGTAGACGTCGGCGGTGTTGAAAACGGGGTGCAGGTGCAGCGGCCGGTTCGAGCCGCCGGCGCAGACGCTGCCTTCGGCCCGGACGGCCTCGGCAAAGCGCGTGACCGACAGGCCGCCGAGTTCCTCGGGCACGTAGAGGCCGTGCGCGCAGTACCAGCCGCCCATGTTCGTCTTCGGGTCCTTCGGGTCGGTCCGATGCGCCCGCAGGCCGGGCACGCCCTCGAGCAGGTCCCAGAAATAGTTCAAGGCCTTTTGGATGTCGGCGCACCGCGCGTCGTAGTGCTTGAGCTGCACCCGCCCCACCGCCGAACTCAACTGGTGCATCCGGTATTTGTGGCCGCCCAGTGGAAGACCCACGAGTCCCTTGAGCGACGCGGTCGCGATATCGTCGGGCCTCTGGAAGCGCTCGTAATGCCCCCACGCGATCGCGCGTTCGTAAATCCGCCGGTTGTCGGTCACCAGGATCCCGCCTTCGCCGATCGCGAAGGCCTTCTCGCTCATGAGCGACATTCCCGCCACGTCGCCGATCGTGCCGAGTTTCTTCCCCTTGTATAGCCCGCCCTGGGCATGCGACACGTCCTCGATGACGAAGAGCTTGTGCTTGCGGGCGATTTTCATGATCGGGTCCATGTCCGTCGGATACCCGAGGTAGTGCACGACGAGGATGGCCTTCGTGCGCTTGCTGATCCGGCGTTCGATGTCGTCGGGGGCCAGGCAGAGAGTGGCGGGATCAATCTCGCCGAAGACCACCGTCGCGCCCACGTTGTAACACGGCATGGCCGACGCCCAGTAGGTGACGCTCTGGCAGATGACTTCATCGCCGCGGCCGATCCCGCAACCGAACATCGCCCCTTCGAGCGCGGCGGTGCCGGTGCTGTGCGCCAGCGCGTACCGGGTTCCCTGCCACTGGGCGAACTCGGTCTCGAAGGCCTTCGTCACGCCGAGCTGCGACATGGCGCCGCGGTTGAGGACTTCGAGGACGGCGCGGCGGTCCTCATTGGTGATGATCGGCCACCTGAAGAGGTCGCGCGGCTTGGACCGCACCGCTTTAGGCCCGCCGAAAAGCGCAAGCTGCGACTTTGCGGATTTTGATTTGCTGCTCACGAGTTTCTCCTGAACTGAGACTTTCCGGATGACTACCGCTTGGCGATGCCCGAGACCTTGAACCTGACGACGCGCAACCCGCAGACCTTTCCGAAGTGCGCCACGTCGCTCTGAAGCCGTTGCATCGCCTGCCGGTTAAAAGGGGAACCATTCATATGGAGCGGGCGCGTGAGCGTCACCTCGGCCTGGGTCAGCGCCACCGCGAGCGCGATATCGCCCCATTCGAGGAACCCGGGCACGTGCACGCCCAGCGAGAAGGGATTCTTTCCAACGGTGTACAGGTAGCTGCCCGGCATTCCGGTCAGGTTCAATCGCGCGAACCCTCCGTTCACCGCCGCGCAGAAAAGCGCCGCCAATGCGCCTTCGCCCGTGCCGGCCAGGCTCAGCGGGCCTTTGCTCCTCTTCCGCAGGAATGACGCCATCAGTTCGATCCCGCGGGCGCGTTCGCCCATGAATGTCCTGCCCATCCACAGGTACGCCCGGGTCGTGTCGTGGTGAATCGCCGTATTGTGCTCCAGGTCGCCGAAGCTTCCTTCCGTGAAGAGCAGCACTCCCTGGCCGCGCGCCAGCGCCTGGTCCACCAGCGCCGGGTCCGGCGAGCCGGTTTTTCCTTCCACCTTGGGGATGATGGTGTAACCCGCCTTCGCATCCTTCGGGACGATGAGCAGAAGCGCGAAATGTTCCCCGCTCACGGTGGAGACCACCATCCGTTGCCAGGTGCGCCCCTCGATGCTCTCCGGCCCCAGGTCGCGCACGTCCCTGAGAATCAGCGCGTCGCCCATGTGCAGGATCCGGCGCAGCTCTTTGCGCTTGGCCGCCGGGCTCATGGACTTCTTCGCGCGCGCCTCGGCAATCAACTCCTCTCCGCGTTTGCGGCAGAAGACGGCAATGCTCGGAACGATCGGCGGACGCTTTCCTTTCCGGAAGCACATGAGCTGCTCCTGCGGCAGCGCACGGAAAAATTTCTCCGGTCGCGGCGAGCCGTCGCCGACGCCCTTGAGCCAGCGGTCGAACCAGCCGTACATCGCCTCGCGGACCTCGGTCCAGTAACCGTGCGGGAGATTGAAGACCTGGTAGGTCAGTCGCTCATCCGCTCCCAGCGCCTGGTACACCGGCCGCGCCCCCACGAACGAGCGGAGCATCTCCGCCGGATAGAATGACGAGTTGGTATCCTTGAGCGCGTTGCAGATCTTCAGCGCCCGCGGCGCGATCAGCGCCAGGATGCCGGCCATTTCGGTGAGCAATACCGCGCCCGGCAGCGTCTCGCAGATGCAGTTGGAGCCGGCGACGTAAGCCTCGAACGTTCCCACGCTCACCACCGGCACCGCCGCCGCGAGCCGCTCGTCCATCGCCGCGACCCACATCGTCTGGTTGCCCCCGCCGCTCGCGCCGGTGACGCCGATCCGGTCCGCGCGGACGCACGGAAGCGATCGCAGGAGGCTGACCCCGCGCATGTTGTCCACGATCTGCATCCCCATCAACGTCTCGCCGATGTCGTAAACCGAAGTGCCCAGGTGAGCGCCGTGGTACTCGTAATGGCCGTGCGTCGTAGCGCGCTCGCCGGCGCCGAAGGCATCCACGCTCAGACAGACATACTCCTCGCGAGCAAGGTGGTGTGCGCGTCCCTGCACACGGTCCGCCAGGTGGCCTTCGCCGAAATGCCCGTGCACGCTGAGCACCGCCGGGAACGGCCCGGCGCCGTCGGGGACGTAGAGACAACTGGTGACGTAGAACCCCGGGCGACTCTGATAGATGACCTTGTCAATTCGATAGCCGTCCATCCGGATCGTCCCGAGTATCCTCATATCCAGGTCCAGCGTGTCATCCGGCGCAGTCCCGAGGAGTTCCCAGAGTCGCGCGCGCAGCGTCCGGCGCCAGGGCTCCCATTCGGCGCGGCTCGCCGGAAGGCGGCGCTCGCAGAACATCCGCGTCGCCTCCAGGCTCATTTGAGTATGGGCGTGCGAGATAAAACCCTTGTCCCAGTCGGCAAGCGATCTTTCCATGGACGGTATTCCTTGTGATATGCGTATTCGCGGGCGCGCCGCCGTGTCGGAGAGATCGTACTGACGCGACCTCTAAAAAGCAAGGTCAAGCGTTCATTCAGACGCCCTGGGCGGCGGCGCCGTCCGAGCGCGCCGACTCGACCAGGCGCTGTTTCCGATTCCAGAGGCGCTCGCTGAGCGAGACGTGATAGACGTGCGGATTCACGAACCGCTTCACGCCCGGGTCGAGCCGGTCCACGTCCGCCTTTCGCCGCGCGCGCATCTCCTCGATCGTCGGCGAATCACCGACGCGCCGGCCTTCCTCCAGGACCTTCACCAGCAGCGGTTCGACCGTCTGGATTTCCTCGCGGGCCAGGACCCTGCGCTTGGAAGGTTCCGTCGGA
Source organism: Candidatus Brocadiia bacterium (assembly GCA_050015075.1). Lineage (GTDB taxonomy): Bacteria > Planctomycetota > Brocadiia > CAIUPP01 > CAIUPP01 > JBEKCB01. Next base: position 20,675 of record JBEKCB010000006.1, read on the forward strand.
TGCTGCAGGATGACCTGCGCCATCTGTCGGGGATCCTCGTCGGGCAGGCCGAGCAAGTCGGCCGTAGCCAGCCCGCGGCGGTCATAGAGCCGCCAGACGCCCTTTTCGCCGGGGTTGAGAGTCTTCTCAGGCACCTCGGAGAGTTTGATCGCGGGCGCCCACTGCTTCCCGTCGTGCACCGCGGCGAGCTTGTAAACGCCGTCGAGCGCGGGCGCGCCTTCGGAGCTGATGAGCCGCGTGCCGACGCCGAACATCAGGCGGCGGATCAGCCGGCCCGGATCCATGCCCCAGCGAGGCGCTTCCTCCTCGATCTGCGTGAGGATCTGCCAGATGACAAGCTCGTCGAGCTGGTTCGAGAGAAGGATGCACGGATCGGGAAAGCCCGCGGCGTCGAGCATCTTAGCCGCCTGGATGCTCAGGTACGCCAGGTCGCCCGAGTCGAGGCGGATGCCCGCCGGCCGGTGTCCCTGCCGGCGCAGTTCCTCGAAGACCCGGATGGCGTTCGGTATGCCGCTGCCGAGCGTGTCCACCGTGTCCACGAGCAGCAGGCAGTCATCGGGATAGACTTCGGCGTAGGCGCGGAATGCGCCGAGTTCGCCCTCGCCGAGGGCCATGAAAGCCTGCACCATGCTGTGCGCGTGCGTGCCCTTGGCCGGGAAGCCGAGCGCGCGAGAGATGCCGACGTTCGAGCTGAAGTCCGCTCCGCCGATCAGCGCCGCCCGTGTGCCGGCGTTGGCGCCCCGCTCCTGCGCGCGGCGCATGCCGAACTCCACCAGCGGCTGCTCATGCGCGCTCTGCCGGATGCGCGCCGCCTTGGTCGCCACCAGCGTCTGGTAGTTGAGCTGGTTGAGCAGCGCGGTCTCGAGGATCTGCGCCATGGCCAGCGGGCCCTCGACCACGGTGATCGGTTCCTGCGGGTGAACCACGCGGCCCTCGGGGACCGCGGCCATGCTGATCCCATCGAAGCCGCCGTTCGAGGCCAGCCAGCCCAGGAAGTCGTCGCCGAAGAGCCGCCGGCCCGTCTGGCCCGCCTGGCCGCGGAGGTACTCGATATCCTCATTCCGGAACCGGGTCTCGCGCATCCAGTCCAGGAGCCATCCCAGGCCGGCATTGACGCAGTACCCCGCGCGATGCGAACCGTAGTCGGGGTAGTGCCGGAAGAAGTGCTCGAACCTGGCGCGCTTCTCGTGCAGGCCCTTCCGGAAGTAGAGCTGCGCCATGGTCAGCTCGTACATGTCCGTGAAGAGGATGCCTTCGGCCATGCGCCGGTCAGCCGAGTTCATGGCGCGGAGCCCTTCCGGCCAAGAACCTCTCCGGTCTGCACGAACACGGCGCCGGCCCGCGCCATCTCCTCTCGGGCGGCGGCGATGTCGCCGGGCTTGACTTCGATGCCGCGGATAGCGTCCTCGATTACAAAAACGTCGAAGCCCAGCTTTCGCGCGTCCAGCACAGTGGCTTTCACGCAGTACTCCGTCGCGAGGCCGCCGATCCAGAGCCGCCGGATTCCCCGGGCCTTCAGCGCCGCCGGCAACTCCGGCGCGTCAAAAGCCGAGTAGGCCTCTTTGGCCGGATCGGTCGCCTTGGAGACCACCAGGTCAATCGCCCGAGTATTAAGATCGGGATGAAAGTCGGCGCCCGGCGTGTTCTGCACACAGTGGTCCGGCCACGGCCCGCCGGCGCGTTTGAATGAGCAGTGATCGGCCGGATGCCAGTCGCGCGTGGCCACGCGGAACAGCTTCTTCACGCGCAGCCACTGGTTCAGCGGCGGCACAACCTCGTCGCCGCGCGGCACCGGCAGCGCTCCGCCGGGGCAGAAATCCCGCTGCACGTCCTCGAGGACCAGAGCATCGGTCGCCGTGTTGATCCGCGCAGTTCCGGCGGTCTGCCGAATATGTTCCGGCCGGCCGGTCGCGCCGGCGGCGGGGTTTTCCGACGCGCCCTGATGGTCCGGCACGCCGGACGCATGCAACCGTATGGCGGCGATCAAGTCCTCGGACGGTCCTCCTTTAGTCAGGTAGGCAACCGCGCCGGCGTCGCGCAGCGCCGTCGCCACGTCGTTGTCCGTGTGCATGGACAGCCCGATCACCTTGATGTTCGGGCTCGCGGCCAGAATTCGCTTCGTGGCTTCCACGCCGTTCATCCCAGCGCCGAGGTTGATGTCCATGATGATGACGTCGGGCTGAAGTTTCGCGGCCAGTTCGACGGCGACGGGGCCGTCGGCGGCCTGGCCAACGACCTCGATATCCGGCTCAAACTGGATGATGCCCGCGAGTCCTTCGCGCATGATCTTGTGATCGTCAACAATGAGGACGTGGCGAACGGCTGTCTTATCGCGCACGATGATCTTGCCGGCTTGCTCTTCCGTTCCAGCCGTCTCATCCCCAATCCGGGCGTGCGGTTGCGCGGCACCGACGGGGATCGTCAAGGTGATCGTGGTTCCTTTGCCCGGCGCGGTCGCGATGTACATCTCGCCGCCGATGTGGGCCAGCCTCTGCTCGATGCTGAACAGGCCGAAGCTGATCTCGTCGGCGCGGCGTTTCTTGAGCAGGTCGGGATCGAACCCCTTGCCCTGATCGCGGACGATCAGTTTGATGCGGTCGTCTTTCGTCCGCAGCAGCATCACCTGCGCTTCCAGGACGCCGGAATGTTTGACGGCGTTCAGGAGCAGTTCGCGCACGCACTCGAAGAGGAGAAACCGCGTCGCTTCCGTGGCCGGCTCGGCCTTGTTGTCCGCGTGCAGATGGACTGCGAACTGATTCGTTTGCTGCGTGCGGGAGGCCAGCCAGTTCAGGGCGCCGATCAACCCCGCCGTGTGGAGCACGGGCGGGCTCAATTCGACCGCCAGCGAGCGGGACGCCTCCAGGGCTTCCTTGAGAATGCCGTCCAGACCCTTTGCCGCGGCTTGTCTCCGATCCGGATTGTTGTCGCGCTTCAGCCACTCCACCTGCATTCGTGCCGCGACCAGCAATTGCTGGATGTGGTCGTGCAGAATGGTGGACAAGCGCTTGCGCTCGCGTTGCTCCGCCTGGGTCAGTTCCGTCGCCAGCGCGCGGAGTTGGTCGGCCTGCTGTCGCACTTCTGCGGTTCGTTCAACCACACGCTGTTCGAGCGATTGATTCAACTCGCGCAACTTCTCCTCGATCTGTTTGCGTTCGATCGCGTAGCGTATGGCGCTGGCGACGGACCGGGCATCGGCGCTCCCCTTGATGAGGTAATCCTGCGCTCCCTGGCGGATCGCCTCGGCGCCGGTCGTCTCATCGTCGGCGCCGGTCATGATGACGATGGGCAGTCCGGGGAATTCGGTCTGAACGCGCGTGAAAGTGGCAAGGCCCGTGCTGTCCGGTAACCCCAGGTCCAGCAATACCACGTCGAACTTCTGTTCGCGCAGTTTCGCCATCGCCGTGTCGAGCCGTTCCGCCACCATCACCTCATAGCGCGCACCGCGACCCTGGCGCAGGCCGTGCTGGATAAGATGGGCGTCCGAGGGGCTATCTTCGACGAGCAGTACTTTGGCCGTCATAGTGTCCAATTCAGCGGCATCCTTCAACGTCTGGCGGGCAGCGCCACGACCGTGAGCCAGAAACTCTCGATGGATTTCACGATTTCCAGAAAGCGCTCGAAGTTAACCGGTTTGGTGACATAGCAGTTGGCGTGAAGCTTGTAGGAACGAATGATGTCCTCTTCAGCCTTGGAGGTCGTCAGGACGACCACCGGAATCATTTTGAGGTCCGGGTCGTCCTTCAGCTCTGCGAGGACTTCGCGCCCGTCTTTACGCGGGAGGTTCAGGTCGAGCAGGATCAGGTCCGGCTGCTCCGCCTGCGAATAGGCGCCCTGGCGCCGCAGGAACTCCATGGCCTGGACGCCGTCCTGCACGTGGAAGACCTTGTTGGCCATCTTGGCCGTTTTCAACGCGGTCAGAGTCAGCTCGGCGTCGGTGGGGCTGTCCTCGACCAGCAGAATCTGAATCGGTCGCACGGTTGTCGGCGTCATTCGTCGCTCCTCTTGTCAAAAATGGTGAAGAAGAAAGTCGTTCCCTCTCCGGGCTGCGACTCAAACCAGATTCTACCAGAATGCCGTTCAACAATCTTCTTGCACACGGCAAGGCCGATCCCCGTGCCGGGATACTCAAGGCGCGAATGGAGTCGCTGAAAGATCAGAAAAATCCGGTCATGATACTTCGGCTCGATGCCGATCCCGTTGTCGCGGACGCTGAATACCCATGCGTCTTTCTCCCGCCTGGCCCCGATGTGGATGTCCGGCGCGCGTGGACCGTGGAACTTGATGGCGTTGCCGACGAGGTTCTGCAGCAATTGAACCATTTGGGACGGGTCGGCCGCGATCGTCGGCAGCGGATCGCTGCGAATGACCGCGCGGCTCGCCTCGATGGCGGCGCTCAGGTTGCCCACGGCGTCGTCCAGCGCCTGCTTCATGTCCACAGGCGTGCGGGCTCCGCCCCGGGAGCCTACGCGCGAGTAGGTCAGCAGGTCGTTGATCAGCGCCTGCATCCGTTCGGCCCCCTCGACGACATGGCCGATGTACTTCTGGCCGTCGGCATCCAGCCTGTCCTTAAGCTGCTGCTTGAGAAGGGACGCGAAGCCACCCACGGCCCTGAGCGGCTCCTGGAGGTCATGGGAGGCGACGTAGGCAAACTGCTCAAGGTCCTTGTTGGAGCGCGACAACTCGGCCGCGGTCTTCTCCAGTTCCGAGGTCCGCTGCTTGACCAGTTCCTCCAGTTGAAGGCGGTATCGGGCCAACTCCTGTTCCATCTTGTTCCGCTCTGTGACATCGCGGGCGGCGGCGAAAACGCCTTGCACTTCGCCGGCCTCATTCCGGTAAATCGTGGCGTTGTACAGGACATCGGCGGTGCGGCCGGCACTGTGACGGACCGTCAGAGGGTAGTCGCGCACAAAACCGTCCGATAGCACCTTCCGATACCCCGCGCCGGCCCTTTCGGGATCGGTGAAGTAGCTGGAGAAATCGGTGCCGATCAGACGCTGGCGCGGAATGCCCGTGGCTTCCTCCGTCGCCTTGTTCACGTCGGTGATCTTTCCGTCAGGGCTGATGGTGACCAGCGGGTCGAGGCTGGCTTCGAGCAGGCTGCGGGCGTAGAGCGAGGCGACGCGCAGTTGGGCCTCCATCCGGTTGTGTTCAGTCACGTCGCGGGCGGCGGCGAACACGCCCTGCACCGCGCCCGCTTCGTTGCGATAAACCGTGGCGTTATACAGCACGTCGGTGGTGCGGCCGGAGGCGTGGCGGACGGTCAGCGGATAATCGCGCACCGTGCCGTCGCGCAGCACTTGCTGGTAACCGGCGTTGGCCTTCGATGGCTCGGTGAAGTAGTCGGAGAAGTGGGTGCCGACGAGTTGCGCGCGTGGCACACCCGTCGCCGACTCCGTCGCCGCGTTGACGTCGGTGACGTTTCCATCGGGGCTGATGGTGACCAGCGGGTCAAGGCTGGCTTCGAGCAGGCTGCGGGCGTAAAGGGCTGTCGCGCGCAACTCCTCCGTGCGCTCAACCACACGCTTTTCGAGCGTCAGGTTCATCTCGCGCAACGCCTCCTCGGCGGACTTTTGCCGGGTGATGTCGGTGCTGACTTCCAGGATGTCCAGCGGCTTGCCGCGTTCATCGCGGCGCAGTGCCCAGAGGAGCGCCACAGGAATCCGGGTCCCGTCCTTGGTGCGGCGAGTCACTTCGCCTTCCCAGCGGCCGTTCAACTCCAGATCGGCGTGAATCTGCTCCAGCGGCCGGTCGAAATGCGTCTGCAGCAATTCTGAAGCAGGCTTGCCCTCGGTCTCCTCGGCATCATAGCCATAAAGCCTGCGGTTACCATCGCTCCAGCGGATGATGCGGTCATCCAGACTCCGGGCCAACAGGTTGCCGAGGTTCACCAGGGCCAGTTCCTTTTCCTGCGCGGCGCCGACGACTTCGGCTACGCGGGCGCGGCGCAAGCGCTCCGCCAGGAGGCTCAGGAAAATGCCTGCGCCGGCAAAGATGCCCAACGATACAGCGTCGGCCGCATGGGCGATACTGAACGACCCTGTCGGCGCAACGAACCAATAGTCGGCTGCCAGCACGGTCAGGACCGTGGCCACGACTCCTGGTCCGCCGCCGGCGACCGTCGCCGCCAGGAGGACCGCCGGATAGAAGGTGATGAACATGGGCACAGGCCCGACATGCTGCTCCAACCAGCTTTTCAGCCAGGCGGCCAGGGCAATGACCGCCGCCGCGAAGGCGTACCGGACGGCGGTTCCGGGCCATTTCCTGCCGGCGCCGCCTAATCGCAGATTACGATCTGCCAGCCGCACCGTGCGTATGAGGATGACCCCCGCAACCCCCAGAATGGCCAGCGACAGCAGCACGCCCAAGCCCAGCGTCAGCATGCTTTGCCGGGCGACCTTGCCGGCATCGCGACTCCGCGCGTCCAGCAAACGGTTCTCACGCTGCTCCATCACCGCGACGAGGTCCCGGATTTCGTCCGTGATGCGCTCGCCTTTCCCGCTGCTAATGATCGGCAAGGCCGCCTCCAAGCCGCCTTCCCTGCGATGCTGGATGAAATCCTTAAGAATATCGAGTTTTTCGCTGCAAAGCTTCTGAAGTTGCTCAAGGTCTCTCTGTTGATCGGGGTTGTCCCGGGTCAAGTATTTGACCGAGGCGACGTCGTTCTGAAACTCCGCGATGGCCGAGTCATACGGCGCCAGGAATTGCGCATCGCCGGTCAGAACAAAGCCTCGCGCGCCGGTTTCGGCCATCATGACCACCGATTGAACGCGCTCCAGGTTCTGCAGCACCTCGTGAGTATGGTCCACCCAGTCCTTGCTCTCGGTCAACCGCTGGATAACCAGGTAGGATCGGACGCCCACGAAGCTGATGATCAGCAGCCCCAGGATTAACGCGACGGTGATTTTCGCTCCAAGTTTCATTTAGAGTTCTCCAAGGCCATCGAACTCCTCTCTAACGTCCAGACCTGCGCTGCGACAAACGACGAGGGGTTGTACGGTCGCTGATTTCGCGCATGGTCATGCGGTCCTCGTTCTTTCCGGACGGGCGCCACAGTTTCCCGCCGGAAGATTGCGTGATACCGCGACGCTTTCCGCCAGCACGCGGAAGCTTTTTTCACTGCCTGGCGCGGACGCGCAAGATCCGGTTTTTACGTTCGCTGCCTTCGCACGCGCGCCATTCCTGGACTTGTTCGTTTGCATGGCTGGGTTCTCCTTTCAGGCGCTTCACATTGCTGAATGTGCCGATGCCACGAGCTTTCCCCTGCCCGGCGACGCCGACGTCAGCGCGATTATCCCACAATTGCGTTCGTTGATCCAACATGGAAGGCGGCCTCATCGGCGTCATGCCGGCGCCTCGCAGCGGGGTTTGTCCTATGCGAAGAGCGGGGAGACACCCGATTGTTTGCCGCCGTCGCTCTGCTAGAATGCCGGACGTGGGGCGAGAACTGGACGTCGGGGAATGCGGGGGCAAACCCGGACGGCCGGATAAAAGCAAGACGGCTCGACGTGAAGACGTCGAGCCGTCTTGCCTTCCAGGATAAGGAAAAGGGCACTCGCGTCAGCAAGCGCCCTTCTCGCATTGGTGGAGGCGGGGGGAATCGAACCCCCGTGCCGTGGCACTTCAACAGAAGCTTCTACGTGTGTGTTCCATCATTTGTCTTTTCTAGACCCTCAGGACTCCGATGGACAGGATTCCAGTTGGACCCGAGCCCGGACTTATCATTTCCCCACAACCCCGCCAGGCAGAAGGTTGCAAGTAGCCTGCTCTTGTCGCCCATTCCGGCCTCGCAGGCAAGACCGGATGAGCGTCGCAGCTAATTAGGCTGCGAGAGAGTAGTGCGTTTCAGCACTTAGTGTTTTTGCCGGGTGTTTAACGAGGCCTCCCGACAACCTCGACACGCCACTCCTGCATCATATTGCCCGGTCGAAGCCTTTCGCCCCCGGACAACCCGCAGAGGATCCGCTGCTGAAGCGAAAATTCCTCAACAGCGGTCTTGATCTGATTATATAGCGCCGCGACAGTTTTTGCAAAAGCGCCGGCCCGTTTTCGCGAGCGCGGAAGAGCTTTCGCGGTCACTCGAGGAGCACGTTCAGCTTCTGGAGAACGTCCTGCACGGCGGCTTCGGGCAACTCACAGCAGAGGGTTGCTCTTCTGGCGTGCCAGTCGAGACTCTTGACCTGATCGGAAAGCACGACTCCCGTGAGCTTGAGGCCGGTCGGTATTTGGACTTCAAACGGATAGCCCTTGGCGTGACTGGTCACAGGGCAAAACAAAGCCAGGCCGACCTTTCGGTTGTACGCCTCGGGCGACAGAACCAATGCGGGACGACGCCCTACCTGCTCGTGACCCGCTTGAGGATCGAATGCCAGCCAGACTATGTCGCCCCGTTTCGGACAATAGGCGGCCATTACAACGTCTCCCGGCCCACAGGCATGCCCGCATCAATTTCTCGGTGCAGATTCTTCTTCGTCACATTCTTGAGCAATTCATCAAGCCGATAACGCCCGCGTCGAGTCCGGGCGACCACGATCTTTCCGTCTCGAACCGAGATGTCCACCGCGGAACCGGAGGTCAGCCGGGCATCCCTCGCGTACGAGCGGGGAATCCGCACCGCCAGACTATTACCCCATTTCTGAACTTTCGCAACCATGTCTGTCCTCAATAATGTATCTACAATGAGGATACACTACGCATCGCGATAACGCAAGCCGCGCCGGCCCGCCACTGTCGCCTGCCGCGCCTCCGCCGCCCTACTGGGCCGCCTTGACGCGCTGGTCCTGAACTTCGACCGGACAGCCGGTGAAGGTGTTGCCCTCCAGCGTGATGGCCTCCGCCACCGGGCTGATGCGGATGGCGATCTTTTGCTTTCCATCCCTGCTGTTCTCGAAGCGGCAGTTGACGATGGTGAGTTGGCGGGTTTTCCCCCTGATGTCCACGCCGTACTCCCCTTCCGCGCCGCCATTGTCGCGAATCAAACAGCCTTCGATGCGATTGCGGTCGCCCTGGCGATTCTCACCGGGCTCTTCGCGGAATAGCACGCCCACCTCGCCGTTGCGCTCGATGATGCAGTTGCGCATGACGTTGTCCGTGTCCCGGTGGCCGAAGTTCGTGCCGAACTTGAGGTTCTCGGACAACGTGCAGTCCTCGGCCAGGCCGTCGCAGGCCGCCCAGCACCAGTAGAGTCCCTGCGAGTTGCGTTTCGCGATGCAGCCCTTGAAGACCGGCCGCTGCGAGCCGCTGCCCGGATGGAAACCCAGGTCGCCGTTGTTGAGCGCCTGGCAGTTCTCGAAGTGCCAGTCGTCGCAGACCTGGAAGCTGAACCCGTCGCCGTTGAAGTCGCGAGCGGTCACGTTCCGGAACGTCCAGTGATTGCAGTACAGCCCGTAGCAGGCCCCGCCGTAGTTGTCGTTCAGCCGCGCATTCCCTGCGCGGTTTCCGTCGAGGACGATATCCTCGACCGTCACGTTATCCACGCTGCGCCCGTACAGGATGGAAAAGAGCGTCTCGACCTTCGCCCCTTCCTCCATCCAGAAATCCTTCTCGGTGCGCCGGTCCAGGTACAGAACGTTCTCGCGGATCGCCGTGACCGTGAAGAGCTGCACCTCGGTCACGTCATGCTCCGAGTCCGCCTGCTTATTTTGGACGGCGATCCCGCAGCCGACGGTGAACCCTTTCGGGTCGGCCACCTGGAGGCAGTACTCGAACCAGTCGGCTTCGCGGACGACCGGCGAAGTGACGCTGGGCGCTTTTTTCAGGACGGTCGTGTCGCCGGACCCGCGCAGCGTGATGCCCGGATGCAGGAAGATGGAGTTGCGCATCGTGTATGTGCCGGGAAGGACGCGGACGGTGCCGCCGCCGAGGCGGTAGACGTAGTCCATCGCGGCCTGGATGACCTTGTCGTCATTGCCCTGCAAGTCGCCTTCTCCCTGGCCGACCGTGACCTCCATTCGCTGCGGGTTGCGGATCGGCCGCATCGTGTTGAAATCAGCGGGCAGGTTCCGGGACATTCCTTTGGACTCCTTCATATCGGCCGCCATCACGCTCGCCTGCGCGCCGGCGCAGAACAGTGCAAGCGCCAGCCATCCAATGCGTCTCGCGTCAATACTCGACTTCATGGACACTTTCCTCTCCAACGCACAACTTTCGTGTGGGCCGTTGCCGCTTCAGCCGGGATTCCTCGTTTGACCGTCCAACAAAGGGCAGTCAGTTTTCGTGCGTGAGACTACGCTGTCGAGTTGCCCCTGTCAAGCAGCTTCCCGTCAGCCCGCCGCTTCTCCTGTCATTCCCGCGAAGGCGGGAATCCAGGCGTTTCCGTGCGCGGCTTGCCGGCCGAAGGAGAGTTCCGGATTCCCGTTTCGGTGAAATGGCCTAATTCATTGCAGTAACATCTCTTGTGACACACTGGGTTCGTTTTTTTCAAATCGTCTTTTGCGCATCATCTCTCCGCCCCTCAGCAGGTTGCGACTTCTCATCTCGCATATCAGAAAGAAAGGTCTCTCGCAAAGACGCAAGGAGCGCCAAGAACGGCATATTCAGGTTGTTTTTAGTTCTTTGTGCTCTTAGCGTCTTGGCGAGATCATTCCGTTCTTCATGCGGACGTCAATCGCAATTGAGCAGGCGTTATTATAACACCGGATATTCGGCGCGGAGCGGTCAGGGCAAATGAGTGCGCCTGCGAGCGGTTTCAGTGCGCTTGGAAGCGGTTTAAGTGCGCTTCAGTGCGCTTCGGAGCGGGTTGAGTGCGCTTTTTCCGGCGAGTTCCGTTTGACAGAGCCGCAACTCGTCAGCGACGGCCCCGTACTTCCGCGACTGGCACGCGATCAATGCTCTTGACGAGTTAAATTGATGGTGATATGCTCCTTTCTGTAGTTTGCGGGAAAGTCTCGTGGTCAGATCGGCCTTGTTGCGAGGCGGGGTTCTTGGACCTTCAGGGCGTTCTTGAGGCGTTGCGACGGCAGCCGTTTGAGCCTTTTGCAATCTCATTGGCTGACGGCCGCAGTCTGCGCGTCACGCATCCCGAGGCTGTAGCGGTTGGAAGGCGCCGCATTATCGTTGTCAACCCGGACGACTCGTGGACGGTCATCGAGCCTTTGCTGATCGAGTCGTTGGATTACAACGGCGCTCACCGCAAGCGGCGAAATTAATGGCCCTCGCACTTGCCGGCGGGGCCTGAGCCTGTCGCCCTCGTCCTCGGTCGTGCAGATGAGCAGTTCGAGGACGACGACGACGACGAGGACGCGTACGATGCGATTCCCGCCTGGTCATTCATACCTGTATACGCCCCGCTGTGCTACTTGGCCGGTTTGACGCGCTGATCCAGGACCTCGACGGGGCAATCGGTAAAGGTGTTGCCTTCCAGCGTGATTCGTTCCGCCTCGGGGCTGATGCGGATGGCGACTTTTTGCTTGCCGTCCTTGCTGTTCTTGAAGCGGCAGTTGACGATGGTGATGTCGCGCGTCCTGCCCTGAATGTCCACGCCGCAGTCGCCCAGGGCGCCGCCGTTGTCGCTGATCGCGCAGCCCTCGAGGCGGTTGCGGTCGCCCTGGCGGTTCTCGCCCTGTTCGATCCGGAAATTGACGCCCGATTTGCCGTTGCGCTCGATGGCGCAATTGCGGAGGACGTTGTCGGTGTCCCTGTGGCCGAAGTTCGTCCCGTACCGGATGTTGTCGGACAATGTGCAGTCCTCGGCCAGGCCGTCGCAGGCCGACCAGCACCAGTAGAGCCCCTCGTAGTTCCCCTTCGCGACGCAGCTCTTGAAGGTCGGCCGCTGCGATCCGCTGCCGGGATGGAAGCCCAGGACCGTGTTGTTGAGCGACCGGCAGTTCTCGAAACGGAAGTCGTTGCTGCCCTGGAAGCTGAATCCGTCGCCGTTGAAGTCGTGCGCGATCACGTTCCGGAAGCTCCAGCGATTGCAGTTCTGCGCGAAAGCGGCGCAGCCGTAGTTGTCGTCCAGTTTCGCATTCTCGGCGCGGCTTCCGTCGAGGACGATGTCCTCGACCGATACGTCATTCACGTCGCGCCCGTAAAGGATGGAGAAGAGCGTCTGGACCTTGGCCTCGGTCTCCATCCAGTAATCCTTCTCGCAGTGGCGGTCGAGGTACAGGACATTTCCCTGGATCGCCGTGACGGTGTAGAAGGCGATCTCCGTTATGTCATGCTCCGCGGCCGACGGCTTGTTCTGGACGCAAATCCCGCAGCCGACGGTGAACCCTTTCGGGTCGGCCACCTGGAGGCAGTACTCGAACGCGTCGGCGTCGCGGGTGAGCGACGTGCTGACGCTGGGCGCTTTCTTGAGGATGGTCTTGTCGCCGGAGCCGCGCAAGGTGATGCCCGGCCGGAGGAAGATGGAGTTGCGCATCATGTACGAGCCGGGGAGCACGCGGACCGCGCCGCCGCCCAGGCGGAAAACGTAGTCCACCGCCGCCTGGATGACCTTGTCGTCATTGCCCTGCAGGTCTCCTTCACCCTGGCCGACGGTGATCTCCATTCGCTGCGGCTTGCGGATCGGGCGCATAGTGCTGAAATCGGCGGGCAGGTTCTGTGACATTCCTTTGGGCTCCTTCATATCGGCTGCCATCGCGTCCACCGGCGCGCCGGCGCACACAAACGCTAGCGCCAGCCATCCGATAGGCCTCGCGACTATGCTCGATTTCATGGACCGCTTCCTCTCCAACACTTCAGCCGCGATTTCCCGTCCAACCGTCCTCCAAAGCCCGGCCTCCTTTGGAGCGCGAGATTACATGGTCGAATTACCGCTGTCAAGCAGCTTGCGTCAGTGGGCTTTTTCCGGCGAACTGCACTTGACAGGCTGATGTGATATCCGACTTGTCCGCCGTAGCCCTGAGCGCAGCCGAAGGGGCGAAGACGGATTAGCGAGTCCGGCGGCGAACTGTCAAGATGCGGACAATAGCCGGCGATGCGTACAGGAAAAAGGCCGAGAAAACGCGGCCCACGCTTGCTTCACACATCGTATTGTGTTATGCTGTGTGTGGAGGTGATGACCATGGCAACCAATCTGCAGCTCGATGACCGACTCATCCGGAAGGCCGTCATGCTGGGCGGGCACAGGACGAAGAAGGCCGCTGTCACCCAGGCGTTGACGGACTACGTGCGCCATCTTCAGCAGGAGAAGATTCTCTCGCTGTTCGGTAAGGTGGATTTCGACCCTGATTACGACTACAAGAAACAAAGGGCGAAGGGGTGAGAGTGCTCGTAGATACGAGCGTGTGGTCGCTGGCCTTGCGGCGCGGGCAACAGAGAGAACGGCCCGAAGCAGCGGAGCTTCGCCGCCTGATTGCCGATCACCGCGTGGAAATCATCGGCCCTGTCCGGCAGGAGATTCTTTCGGGAATTCGTGAGCCTTCTCACTTTGAAAAGCTCGAAGAGCGTCTTGCGGATTTCCCGGACTCGCCTATCAGGACTGAAGACTATGTAACCGCTGCCAAGTTCTTCAATCTGTGTCGTTCGAAAGGCGTCCAGGGAGCAAACACTGATTTCCTGATTTGCGCCTTGGCCGTGCGAAACGAATTCGCCATTTTTACGACCGACAAAGACTTCGCGCTTTTCGCCAAGTGCCTGCCGATTGTGCTGCATAAAAATGCAGAAGATGGGTAAATATGGTCCTTTGAAAAGTGCTTCTGGAGCTTTTCGGCAAGATGCACCGGATTCTTATTGAAACTGTGACAGCATAAGTGTTATGTCGTTGTATCGAGCCTCTGTTGGGCGTGTCGTTGGATTAGATTACAAAGGCGCTCGGCGCGTGCGAGGAGATTCTTAACCTTCGCAGGTATCAGCAAAGTCACAGCCAATCGTCCTCGTCGTCGTCCTCGCTCTCGGTCGTGAAGGTGAACGGTTCGAGGACGAGGCAGTTCTCGCCTGGGCGTTTATGCCTTCACCCGCCCGCCGCACTCGACGACTCTCGCCGAAGGACTTGCTTGAGGAACTGGCCGGTGTAGCTCCGCTCGTTGGCGGCGATCTGCTCGGGGGCGCCGGTGGCTACGACCTCGCCGCCGGCGGCGCCGCCTTCGGGGCCCAGGTCTATGATGTAGTCGGCGGTCTTGATGACGTCGAGATTATGCTCGATGACCACGACGGTGTTGCCCATGTCCACCAGGCGGTTGAGGACGTCGAGCAGCCGGTTGATGTCGGCGAAGTGCAGGCCGGTGGTCGGCTCGTCGAGGATATACATCGTGCTGCCGGTGGAGCGCTTGCCGAGTTCGGCGGCGAGCTTGATGCGCTGCGCCTCGCCGCCGGAGAGCGTGGTACTGGACTGCCCGAGCGCGACGTAGCCGAGGCCGACGTCGGCCAGCGTCTGAACCACGCGCTTGATCGCGGGGAAGTTGGCGAAGAGTTCGAGCGCCTCGTCCACGCGCAGGTCGAGCACCTCGGCGATGTTCAGCCCCTTGAACCGGATCTCCAGCGTCTCCTGGTTGTAGCGGCGGCCCTTGCATTCCTCGCAGGTCACGAACACGTCGGGCAGGAAGTGCATCTCGATCATCTTGGTGCCCTGCCCCTGGCACGCCTCGCAGCGGCCGCCCTTGACGTTGAAGGAGAAGCGGCCGGGCTGGTAGCCGCGGATTTTCGCTTCCTTGGTCAGGGCGAAGACGTGCCGGACGAAGTCGAAGACCTTGGTGTACGTCGCCGGGTTGGAGCGCGGCGTGCGGCCGATGGGCGACTGGTCAATCTGGATGACCTTGTCCACGCGGTTCGCGCCGATGAGCTTGTCGTGCTGTCCGGGGCGCTCGCGGCCGTGGTAGAGCCGGCGCGCCAGCGCGGGATAGAGGATCTGCGTGACGAGCGTGCTCTTGCCGGAGCCGCTGACGCCGGTGACGCAGACGAGACAGCCGAGCGGGAACGCGGCGTCAATAGATTTCAGGTTGTTCTCGCGAGCGCCGCGGACCTGGACGGATTCCTTCAGGTCCGGCGTCCGGCGGTGCTCCGGCACGGGGATACTCATTCGGCCGGAAAGGTACGCGCCGGTGAGCGACGCGGGCGAGTCGAGGATGTCTGCCAACGTGCCCTGCGCGACGATCTCGCCGCCGTGCGCGCCCGCGCCGGGGCCGAGGTCAATGATCTCGTCAGCGGTGCGGATGGCCATTTCGTCGTGCTCGACGATGATGACCGTATTGCCGATGTCGCGCAGGCGCACGAGCGTGTTGAGCAGCCGCTGGTTGTCGCGCTGGTGCAGGCCGATGGTCGGCTCGTCGAGGACGTAGCAGACGCCGACGAGCCCGCTGCCGACCTGCGTGGCCAGACGGATGCGCTGCGCCTCGCCGCCGGCGAGCGTGGAACTCATGCGGTCGAGCGTCAGGTATCCGATGCCGACGTCCACCATGAACGCCAGCCGCTGCCGGATTTCCTTGAGGATCTGCGCGGCGATGCGCGCCTTCTCGCCGCCGAGGTCTGCGGCGTTGAAGAAGTCGAGCGCCTCGGTGATGGACATACCAGCGACTTCGTGGATGGCCTTTCCGCCGACGCGCACGGCGAGCGATTCGGGCCGGAGCCGCGCGCCGTTGCAGGCCGGGCAGGGCAGCTCGCTCATGTATTCGTGCAGCCGGCTCTTGACGAATTCGCTGCTGGTCTTCTGGAAGCGGCGGGTGCAGTTCGGGATGACGCCTTCGAACTCCTTGGCGGCGTTCTCGGGCGTGCCGTGAAGGAGCGTGTCGCGGGTCTCCTTCGGCAGTTCGCGGTACGGCTTTTCCGGGTCCACGTTGAAGTCGCGGCAGAACTCCTGCAGGACGTAATGGAAATAGATCGCCATGCGCCGGCCGCCGCGCCGCCAGACGTCCACGGCGCCCTCGCGCAGGCTCAAGTCCTTGTCCGGAATGATGAGGTCCGGGTCGAACTCCAGGCGCGTGCCGAGCCCGTCGCACGTCGGGCAGGCGCCGTACGGGCTGTTGAACGAGAACATGTTCGGCTGGAGTTCCTCGTAGCTGATGCCGCAATGCGGGCAGGCGTAGCGCTCGCTGTAGAGCGTGTCGGACCAGCCCTTGTCGGTCTCGCGGCTGACGACGAGCGTGCCGTCGGCGAGCTTCAGCGCGGTCTCGACGGAGTCGTTCAGCCGCGATTCGATCCCGGCTTGCAGCACGAGCCGGTCCACGACCACGTCAATATCGTGCTTCTTGTTTTTCGAGAGCGTGGAGACGCCGGAGAGGTCCACGACCATGCCGTCCACACGCACGCGCACGAAGCCCTCGGACTTGATCCGGCGGAAGATGTCGGCATGCTCGCCCTTGCGGCCGCGGACCATCGGCGCGAGGAGCATGATCCGTCCGCCCTTTCCGGCGCCGCCTTCGAGGACCGTGCGCACGATCTGCTCGGCGGACTGCTGCGCGATCGGCCGGCCGCACTGGTAGCAGTACGGCGTGCCGCAGCGCGCGTAGAGCAGCCGCAGGAAGTCGTAAATCTCCGTCGTCGTCGCGACGGTCGAGCGCGGGCTCGCGGAACCGGAGCGTTGCTCGATGGCGATCGTCGGCGGCAGGCCCTCGATGGACTCGACCGCCGGCTTCTGCATCTGCTCGAGGAACTGCCGCGCGTAGGCGGAGAGGCTCTCGACGTACCGGCGCTGGCCTTCGGCGAAGATCGTGTCGAACGCCAGCGAGGATTTGCCGGAGCCGCTCAGGCCGGTGAAGACGATGAGCTTGTCGCGCGGGATGGCGACGGTGAGGTTCTTGAGATTATGCTCCTTGGCGCCGCGGATGACGATCTGGCGGAGGCGCTCGACGGGCGCGGCGGCGGCGGAGTTGTCCTGGCGGGGCGCGTTCACGGGAACGGCTCCTCCTCGACGGGCGCGGCGTTCGCCAGGCGCAGGCGCGCCTCGCGGACATCGGCGGCGATGCGCTCGGCCAGCGACTCGGCCGACGGGAAAATCTCCTCGGCGCGGATGCGGTCCACGAACTGGACCTCGACATCCTGCCCGTAAAGGTCGCCGGAGAAATCCAGGATGTGCGTTTCCACGATGATCCGTTCCGAGAGATACGCCGGGCCGGTCGGCTGCAGCGTCGGCGCCGGGCCGATGTTCGTTACGGAATCGCGCATCGAGCCGCCGATCAGGCAGCGCGTGGCATAGACGCCCTGCGGCGGCCGAACCTCGTGATGCAGGTCCAGGTTGATCGTCGGGAAGCCGATCCGCCGGCCGCGGCCCAGGCCGGCGATAACCGTGCCGCGGACGCACACGCGGCGGCCCAGCAGGCGCTCGGCCAGGCGCAGGTCGCCGGCGCGGATGGCCTCGCGCAGACGCGTGCTGCTGACCGGCGCGCCGTCGAGTTCCACCACCGGGACGGAGCGGGCCTCGAAATGGAATTGCGCCGCCAGACGGCGCATCAGCTCGAAGTCTCCGCGCCCGTCGCGCCCGAAGCGCGTATCGTGCCCGAGCAGCACGCCTTCCGCCTTCAGCCGGTCCACGAGAAGGTCCTTCACGAATTCCTCCGGTTCGAGCGCCGCGAGCGGCGGTTCGAACGTCAGCACGACCGTCGTGTCGAGCCCGAGCCGTTCGAAGAGCATCAGTCGGTGGTCCAGCGACAGGATTTGTCCCCAGGACGCGCCATGCGGCAGGCGGGGCTTGCCCGTCAGGGCCGCGCGCGGCGGGCGGTCGAACGTGACGACGACGGCGTCGCCGCCGGTCTCGCGCGCCCAGGCGAGCAGGCGCCGCAGCACGCTGAGGTGCCCGCGGTGCACGCCGTCAAAAGTGCCAAGGGTCACCTTGGCCTTCGTGAACGGGCCGATCGCGGATGTGAGACCGTGGAACGTTTTCACATGTCACCGGACGCAAGTGCCTCGCTGCGCCAGATCATATCGGCAGGAGAAGCTACGGCCGCCCTGCGCCGCGCCGTATTCTTCCCGTTGTTCCTCGGCGTCATTGCATCTGCGAGCCGAGGTAATTCATCACTTCCTGCGACGGGTGCGCGTCGCGGCGCACGTCGGCGAGCCAGGTCTGCCTGACGGTGTCGCGCTTGCGGGACAGGAGATCCTCGGTGATGCCCGCGATGTTCTTTTCGAAATCTGCGCGGTCGGCGGGCTTCACGGCGACCCGCTTCAGGAGGAAGACGGCGCGCGCGCCGGCCGGCTCCAGCGCCTTGCCCACTTCGTTGTCCTTGAGCGCGAACGCCGCATCGGCGAAATGGCTATAGTCGTAGTCCCCGGGCAGACCGATCCTCATCGCGAACCGGTATCCCATGTATTCCTTGGGACGGGTGAAGAAATCGCTCTTCCCGCGCTCCACGCAGTCCTTGAGGTCCTTCTGGATTTCCTCCTGCGTGAAGGAAAGCGCCTTCAGCCGCTCGGCGACCGCGGCCTCGATTTTCGCCGCGGCGGCGTCGAGGCTCGACGGGTTATCCTTCAACGCCTGCTCGGCCATTTCCTGCGCCAGATCGTATCCCTTCGCCGCGCGATAGTCCTTCTCGACCTGCTTGCGAATGGCGTCGAACGGCGCGGGACGCGGGTCCTGAATCTTCAGGATCTGAAAGATGAACTTGCCGTCGCGCGCCTCGAGCGTCACGCTGGGCCGGCGGATGTTCGAGGCCGACTGGCCGAAGGCCTTGGACCTGAGATCGGTCGCTCCCGGGAGTATCATGTCCGCCTTGTCGGCGGGGAACAGCGGGCTGACCTGGTGGACCAGGTTGAACTTCTTCGCGATTGCCGCGAAATCGGCGGCGCGGACTTCTTCCGATCCGAAAGGCACCTCGGTCTGGGTGGCGATCTCGTCGTTGACGTCCTTCATGTCCTCGTCCACGACGCGCATGGCCTCTTCCTTGCGCAGCTCGGCCTCGATCTGCGGGGCCACCTCGGCCAGCGGCTTGAACTTGGGCGGCTCGTCCGGCTTGGCCTCTTGCGGGGGCACGCGGACGCGGTACTGGTCCTTGTGCGCGTTGTAATAGGCGTTCACCTGCTGCTGCGTGATGACGACGCTGTCGAGATATCGCGCGGTGGGACACAGGAGGTACTCGATGCTGACCTGCTCCGGTTCCAGGTAGCCGACGTCGTTCGGGTCGCGCTCCGGCGGGGTGTTCTTGTGTTCATCGTAGAATTCCTGCACCGACTTGTCATCCGCGGCGACCAGCGGCGCGAACGCGTCGGCGCGGAGGGCGATGTATTCCGCCATGACGCGCTCGTTGTCGCGGGCGTACCAGAGCCAGGCTTCGTTTTCGGGGAGCGTCACCGACATCAGCACCGTGCGCGCCAGGGTGACGGCGGTCAGATAGGTCTTCAGCGAGTTTTCGAACGACTGCTCAGACAGGCGGGCCCGCTCGAGGAACACCGCGTACTCCTTCGCGTCGTAGCCCAAGCCGCTCTGAGAGGGGAAGCGCATCTTGAGGAGTTCGGCGATCTCATCGTCGCCGGCGTTGATGCCGTATCGTTTCGCCTCTTCCGCGAGGATGAGCATCTGCCAGGCCTGCGCCCGGGCCGCCTCGACGTCCGTCCGGCGCTGGCTCAGCGAACTGAGCGTCATGGCCAGCGCGTCCACCTGCTGCGCCGGCACCGCCTTGCCGAAGATTTTCCCTTGCGGCCCGGGGGTCTTGGCGAACAGGTAGTTCCACGGCACGAGCCAGGTCACCATGATGACCACGCAGATGACGACGAGCAAAACACCGGCCTTCTCTCGCATCCACTTGTTCATATCGGCCATGTGCATAGAGCGCGCTCCTCAGATAATCAGGTCATCGCAAGGCGCATACTCGAAACGCTGCATTATAATCCGATCCGCCCGCGGCTTCAAGGCATCCCTGACTGAGCGGGAACGCAGACCTTGACACGCTCGCCGGGCGGTGCGATAATCCGACGAGTTGTTGCAACGCTCACAGGCGCCCGCGAGGGCGTGAAGGGAAGACGGTGAAATTCCGTCGCGGTCCCGCCGCTGTGATCGGGGACGAAAGCCGCATCGCGCGCAGGAAACTGCGCGCGCTTGGCCACTGTTCGGGGCGATCCCCGGACGGGAAGGCGCGGCAAGTAGGATGATCCGAGAGCCAGAAGACCTGCCTGTGCGCGCTTCGCTTCATGTCGCATGGCCCGCTCGCAGAGCGGGACATGCTAAGGCTCCGAGGCTGGGCTGATGAAGATGCGGCTGGGCGGCCACACCGATTGCTCCCCTGCGCCTTCGAGGCAAGGGGCATATTGTTGTTCCAACCCGCGCGCTCCATCCCTCGACCTCCGCCTCATGAAGTAACCCCGTCCGCGGCCTCCGGAAGAGAGTCCGCCATGGAAAGGAGAGGGACGTGAGCAGTCAGCGTTATCCTGGTCGCACGGTGAGGTCGCGCAGGTCGGCGCCGGCGTTTGGGGTGGGCGCGTTCACGCTGATCGAGATGCTGGCCGTCATCGCCATCATCGGTATCCTGGCCGGGCTGCTTCTGCCCGCGATCACCGCCGCGCGCGAGCGCGGTCGCGAGGCCGCGTGCAGCAGCAACCTGCGCCAGCTCTTCATGGCCACGGAGATGTACTGCAACCATTTCGATGAGTACTACTTCCCCGCCGCCCGCGACGTGAACACGACCAACCTCGAACGCTGGCACGGCATCCGCCAGCAGACCGGCACCGATCCGGTGACAAGTGCGCCGATATACACCCCGTTCGACCCGAGCCTGGGCAAGCTCGCTCCGTACCTCTACATCAACACCGTCGTCAACACCACCGGCACCGCGGGTAACACCGGCACCGTCGAGGCGCAGATCAAGCAGTGCCCCACTTTCGCCGGCAAGTGGATCGGCGCGGGCGCTTATGAGATCGGCTGCGGCGGCTACGGCATGAGCCACCTGTACGTCGGCAGCCATGAATACAAGACGCCGGTCTACTATACGAGCGACGTGGTGAGCGCGCCGAGTACTTTCGACGACCTGACCGCCGTCGAATGCGGCTCCAACCGGCATGAAGTGCGCGTGCCGGAGCAGACGCTCCTCTTCGCCGATGCGGCCGCGCCGGACGCCAATTTCTCCGGCAAGGTCATCGAGTACTCCTTCGCGGAGCCGAACTACTTTACCAATTCCGGGCGGTGGGACCCGACGCTGCCGCCCTGGGGCGACTTCCATCCCGATCCGAACTATCCGCCCGACACCGTGGACCTCTCGCACTCGGACAATCCGTCGCTCCATTTCCGGCACACCGGCAATGCCAACGTCCTCTGGTGCGACGGGCACGTCAGCAGCGAGGGGCCGCTGTTCTCGCGGACGCTGACCGCGACGATCTTCTCAACCGGCTTGCAGACGTCCGTGGACTACTCGACGTACGGGCTCGGATGGTTCGGCGCCGACGACAACTCGGCCTTCCGGCTCGAGAAGAATACCGCGCAGTGCGTGCAGATCCCTGTTCCACCGGCGGAATAAATGGCTGAATATCTCTACCTGGTCAGGCACGGCTCCACCGGGCCGGCGCGCGACGGCCGATATCTCGGCCGCACCGATCTTCCGTTGGACGCCGCCGGCCGGTCCCAGGTCGAGGCGCTGGCGCAGTCGCTCCGCGTGAAACGCAAGTGCGGGCGATGCGTGTGCAGCCCGCTCCAACGCGCCGCACAGACGGCCGAGATTTTGCAGTCCGCGACCGGTTGCGTGCCCGAAACCGACCCAGACCTGCGCGAGATTGACTTCGGCCGATGGGAGGGTAAGATGTTCAACGAAATCCGCGATTCCAGCCCCGAGGAAGTCGCCCAATGGGCGCGGTTCGCGGTGGATTTCGCGTTTCCGGGCGGCGAAAGCCTGCGCGACTTTCTCGACCGGGTCCGGCGCGCGGCGGACCGGCTCGCCGCCGACGACGCGGACACCGTTCTCGCGGTCACGCATGCCGGCGTCATCAAGATCATGCTCTGCCACCTGCTCGGACTCGAGGCGCGCCGGTACGTCGCGTTCGAGATCGCGACCGCTTCACTGACGGTCGTGCGCCTGTTCGAAGGGAAAGGCGTCCTGTCGGAAATGATCCGCGTCGAGCGGCCGGAGCCGAAATGACATGGCGCACATTATCCTGGTGACCGGCGGCAGCCGCAGCGGCAAGAGCGCGCACGCGCTGGACATCGCGCAGCGCCTCGACGGGCCGCGCGCCTTCGTCGCCACCTGCCCGGCGCTTGACGACGAAATGCTGGCCCGCATTCAGATGCACCGGAACTCCCGCCGGCAGGCCGGCTGGCGGACGATTGAAGAAACCGACGACCTCGCCTCCGCGCTCGCGCGGGCCGCGGATTGCCGCGTGGTGCTGGTGGATTGCCTGACGCTGTGGGTCAACAACCTGCTCTATAACGCGGAGCAGGCCGGCCGCGCGCTGGAGGAGAGCGACATTCAGAAGCACTGCGAGGCGGTGCTTCGCGCCTGCGCTCCGCTCGCGGGAACGGTCCTTTTCGTGACGAACGAAGTCGGCTGGGGAATCATCCCCGAGAACGCCTCGGCGCGCCGGTTCCGCGATCTCAGCGGCCGTTGCAATACCGTCATGGCCGCCGGCTCGGACGAAGTCATCCTGGTCGTGTGCGGACTTCCCATCCATTTGAAGAAAGGAGACTGACGTGGCGAACGTCCTGGAAGAAAGGCTCAACGGCATTCGCGAGCAGGATGCCGAGTGGCGCGCGAAGGCCCATGCGCGGCTGGAGCAGCTCACGATGCCGCACTGGGCGCTCGGCCGCCTGATGGACCTCGCCGAGGACCTGGCCGGCATGACGCGCTCCATGAACCCGCCCGTCGCCCGGAAGACCATCGTCACGATGGCCGGCGACCACGGCGTCGTGGCCGAAGGCGTCAGCAAGTACCCGCAGGTCGTCACGCTGGAGATGGTGCACAACTTCGTCACCGGCGGCGCCGGGATCAACGCCCTCGCGCGCGTCGTCGGGGCGCGCGTGGTCGTGGTGGACATGGGCACGGCGGGCGATCTGGCGGAACTGGCGAAGAGCGGGAAGATCCTGTCGCGGCGCATCGGATCGGGCACGCAGAACATCGCGCGCGGCCCGGCGATGAGCCGCGCCGACGCCATCCGCTGCATCGAAAACGGCATGGAACTCGCGCTCCAACTCGGCGACTCCACCGACGTCTTCGGCTCCGGCGACATGGGCATCGGCAACACGACGCCCAGCGCCGCCATCGCGGCGGCCATCACCGGCTGCACGCCGCTGGCGGCCACCGGGCGCGGGACCGGGATTGATTCGGAGCAGCTCCGGCACAAGGTCAGCGTCGTCGAGCGCGCGCTGGAGGTGAACAAGCCTGACCCGACCGACGGGCTCGACGTGCTCGCGAAAGTCGGCGGCTTTGAGATCGGCGGCATCACCGGGCTGATCCTCGGCGCGGCTCATCTGCGCAAGCCGGTGATTGTGGACGGCTTCATCTCGACCGCCGGCGCGCTGATCGCGCAGACGCTTTCACCGGAGGCGGCCGACTACATGATCGCCGCCCATCGCAGCGAGGAGTCCGGGCACGCGATCATGCTCCAGCATTTGAAGAAGAAGCCCCTGCTCGATCTCGGCCTGCGGCTCGGCGAGGGGACCGGCGGCGCGCTCGCCATGAACCTGGTGGAGGCGGCCGCGGCGATCCTGACCCGCGTCAGCACGTTCGACGAGGCCTCGGTCTCCAAGGCGAACGCATGAGACGCTTCATCGCGGCGATGAGATTCCTGACGGTGATCCCGTTCCCCGGAACCTGGGGCGCGGATGAAGCCTCGCTCGCCGGCAGCACGGTTTTCTTTCCCGCGGTCGGCCTGCTGATCGGGCTCGGCGCGGCGGGAATCGCCGCTTGCGCCGTCCGCTGGTTGCCGGCCGGTCCGGCGGCGGCGCTCGTCATCGTGGCGCTGCTGGCCGTCTCCGGCGGGCTTCACATGGACGGCCTTTCGGACACGGCCGACGGACTGCTGAGCGCGCGGCCGCGCGAGCGCGCGCTGGAGATCATGCGCGACAGTCACGTCGGCGCGATGGGCGTCATCGCCATCGTCTGCGCGCTGCTGCTGAAGTTCGCGGCCGTGGCGTCCCTGCCGGCGGCGGAGCTTTGGCGCACCGCCCTGCTCATGCCGGTCGCGGGCCGGGCCGCCCTCGTCGTCACGATCGCGCTGCTGCCCTATGCCCGGCCGGGAGGCGGCCTGGCCGCGCCGTTCTATCGCAACCGTTCGATGCTCGCCGCGCTGGCGGCTGAAGTCATCCTGCTCGTGACGGCGTGGCTCGTCCTCGACCTGGCCGGACTCATCGCCGCGTGCGCCTCGCTGGCGGCGGTCCTGATCTTTGCGGTCTATACCTATCGCCGGATCGGCGGCGCGACGGGGGACACGCTCGGCGCGGCGTGCGAGATCGCCGAGCTGGTCCCGGCCATGGCCATGGCGGCCTGGTATTTTCAGGCGGGAGGCCATCCGTGAACCGCGCGCGATATTGGATTGCGGCCGCTGCCGTTGTCGGCGCGCCGGCGGTCCTGTTTCTTTGCCTGAGCGCACGCGCTGCGCCGGCCGCTGGAGAGCCGGCCCGCAAGCCCCCTCAGCGAATCGTCTCGCTCGCGCCCAGCGTCACGGAGATGCTCTTTGCGCTCGGCCTGGGAGATCGCATCGTCGGCGCGACCGACCATTGCGACTTTCCGCCGGAGGCCAAAAAAATCCCGCGCGTCGGCGGACTCGGCCGGCCGAATGTCGAGAAGCTGCTTTCGCTCTCCCCGGATATCGTCATCGCGACTGATCTCGAGCGCAAGGACCTCGCCGAGGCGCTGCGGCGCGCCGGAATCAACGTGCTGGAGTTGAAGATCGGCAATTTCGCCGAACTCTTCGAGGCCGAGCGGAAGATCGGCGATGCCGTCGGCGAGCCGGAGGCCGCGGCCCGGCAAGTCCGTGAAATGCGGGCTCAGCTCGACGCGGCGGCGAAGCTCTCCGCGGGCGTCCCGCGCGACCGGCTGCCCAAGGTCTTCATCGAGGTCTGGTCCGATCCGCTCATCACCGCCGGAGGAAGGTCCTTTCTCGACGACGTCATCGCGCGCGCCGGCGGAGTGAATGTCGCGCACGATCTCGTGCAGGATTATCCGACGATCAACCCCGAAAAAGTCGTCCAGTGGAACCCGGACGTGATCCTGCTCTGCTACATGACTGAAGCGAAGGACGCCGCGGCGCAGATCGCCGGCCGGATCGGCTGGGGCGGCATCAAGGCCGTGCGCGAAGGGCGGATCATCGCCGACATCTCGCCGGACGCGCTGCTGCGGCCGGGGCCGCGCCTCGTCGCCGGAGTGCTGCAGCTCGCCGAGCGGCTGCATCCGCCTCATGCCGCACAGCCCGCGCCGCGAAACCCGCCGGAGAAATGAACTCGCCATGAATGCGCGACGCGGTTGGGGCATGTTCGTCATCCTGCTCGCCCTCCTGGCCGGAGCGTGCGCCTTGTCGCTCCTGGCCGGCCCGTCGTGGGTTCCGCTTTCGGAGATGCCTGAGTCAAACATCGTCCGGATGCGGGTCGCGCGCATCCTGCTGGGCATCATCGCCGGCGCGGGGCTTTCGGTCTCCGGCGTGATCTTCCAGGCGCTGCTGCGCAATCCGCTGGCGGAGCCTTACGTGCTGGGCGTCTCGTCCGGGGCCGGGCTCGGTGCGGCGGTGGCGATCGTGCTGGGTCTTAGCGGCACCGGCGTCTGGGGCGTGCCTGCCCTGGCCTTCATCGGCGCCCTGTTCACGATCCTGCTGGTTTACGGCCTCGCACGCACGTCCTCGGGCGCGGTCCCGGTGCCGACGCTCCTGCTCTCGGGCGTCATCGTCGGCGCGGTCTTGAGCAGCATCCTGATGTTCATCGTGTCCACCTCCGAAGGCGAGAAACTGCACAACGTCATGTGGTGGCTCCTCGGAAGCCTGCAGGCGCTGGACTGGCGGCCGCTGGAGATTTCGGCCCCGCCGGTCGCGGCCGGGCTGCTGCTGGCGGTGCTCCTTTCGCGCGACCTGAACCTGATGACGCTCGGCGAGGAGCCCGCCGCGCACCTGGGACTGAACGTGGAGCAGACGAAGAAGCTGTTCTTCCTGGTGGCATCGCTCATGACCGGCGCCACGGTGGCGGCGTGCGGGCTGATCGGCTTCGTCGGGCTGATCGTGCCGCATATCGCGCGGCTGATCATGGGGCCGGACCACCGGCGGCTGGTGCCGGCCGCGGCGCTGGCCGGGGCGACGTTTCTCGTCCTCGCCGACAGCTTCGCGCGCAGCGTGCTGCCGGTGGAAATCCCCATCGGCGTAGTCACTGCGTTCCTGGGCGGACCTTTCTTCCTGTTCATCCTGCGGCGCAGGACGTCGCCCTATTGGAGGTAGCCGTGCTCTCGGTCAAGAACGTCAGCGCCGGATACGGCCGGAAGCTCGTGGTGCGCGATGTGACGATGCGCGTGGCCGAAGGCGAGTTCGTCGGGCTGATCGGCCCGAACGGCTCCGGCAAGACCACCCTGCTGCGCGTCATCAGCGGCGTGCTGGCGCCGTCCGAGGGCGAGGTGCTGCTCCGCGACGCCCCGCTCCGGACGATCGGCAAGCGGCGGCTGGCGCAGATGATGGCCTGCCTGCCGCAGGAGCTGGCCTCGGACCTGGCGTTCACGGTGCGGGAGATCGTGCTGATGGGGCGCTCGCCGCATCTTTCTAGGATCGGCCGCGAGACGCGGCAGGATTCCGAGGCGGCCGAGAAGGCGATGGCGCTGGCGGACATCGCGGACATCGCGGACCGTTTCATGACCGAGATCAGCGGCGGCGAGCGCCAGCGCGCGTTCATCGCGATGTGCCTGGCGCAGGAGCCGCAGATCCTGCTGCTCGACGAGCCGACGAGCCACCTGGACGTCGGCCACCAGTTGTCGCTGCTCGACCTGGTCAAGCGGCTGAACCGCCGGAGCGGAATGACCGTCGTCGCGGTCTTCCATGACCTGAACCTCGCCTCTGAGTACTGCGACCGGCTGCTGCTGCTCCACCAGGGCCGCGCCGAGGCGCTCGGCTCGCCGCAGGAAGTCCTCACGGCGGAAATCATCCGGCGGGTCTACCAGGCCAAAGTCCTCACCGAGCCGAACCTCGTCTCCGGCAAACCGCACATCGTCATCTCCGCCGGGACAGACTAAAGTTGCTTTCATGCCCCGGAATTATTACAAGGCGTTTCAAACACGGCTGACCAAATCGGTCCTGCGATAAACCGCTCAGAATCGTCGTTTCCGTCAGGAATATCCCCACCTACTCAATTACCCGTGTTGAATTCTCTCAACATAGGGGATTCTCCTATGTTCGTCTAGGTTTTTCCTCTATTCGGCGTCAATCAGGGTCCGTTTGGTGTAGGGGCAGCGCAACACTCCCTCATTCCGCATTAAGACCACGATCTGCGAGATAGCACCGTGTTTATAGGCCAACACTATGGTTGTGGTGAAGGCAGCAGTCTCGGCATAGCATTTGCTGAACCAAAATTGAGCAGATTGGCCAATCCTTACCGCCAAGGATATGGCAACATCTTGTGCGCACTGAACTTGCGCCTATTCTTTGGAAAGGGAGGATTTTGCCGATGCGCAGATTATGTCTCACGCTTTCGGTTGCAGCTCTCCTCAGCCTCATTGGCCGGTCGTCGTTCGCAACAAGCATCTTCGTCGAGAGCGATGCATCAACCCTTTGTGCCGCGGTGTCCTCCGGGGTGCCGACAACCGCGGAGCTTACGAAACTCAACGGCGGAAACACGGCCGGCCTGACGTTCCACACGGTCTTTCCAGGCGCGCAAGGGACGTTCACGCCTGTGCCGCCTGGCGCTCCGGCCGGCACTGAAGTCGTCAGCATCCCTCTCATCGTGTCGAGCGTGAGCCCGAGCGGTTTCTTCGAAGTTACCTTTGACCTGCCGAGCGTGTTCGAGGACGTTCAACTGACAGGCGTCGCCAACGCCGACGACAAAGGCCGGGCCTTCTTGAACGGCCACGCCATTTCCCCCGCGTTGTCCGCCACCGGTCACATTGACGAATTCGATAACGTTGGTTTCTCGACCTCCGACGCCTCTTACTTCGAGCCGGGTGAAAACGTCCTGCTCATCGCCGACGACAACACAGGCGGCCCAAGTGGTGTAGCTTTTTATGCCGACATCACCTACAACACGGTTCCTGAGCCGGCGACGATGACGCTGTTCGGGCTGGGACTTGCCGGGCTGATCGGCCGCCGGATACGCCGGAGCAGCGGCAGGTAAGCGACCTTCGTTCTTTCGATGTGCGCCTTCTCGCGCCGCGCGATGTTCCACAGGAATATCGCGCGGCGCTTTTTTGTCGGCGAGTATTCCGGGTAAATAATACATCTCTTGTCAACCTTGCAAAGGTTTGTATGAACCTTCGCAAGTTTTTCCATTTTGTGCCATCCTGAAGGCTGCCGCCCGTCGAGAGTCTCTCTTCGAGCCTGAGCCTCGGAGCCGCAGCGCCGAAGTTGCGGGCGAAATCCCTTCTCAGTTACAATGATGGGCGATGCGGCCTCAAGTCCCTTTGGCCGAATCCGGCCTCGTTCCAGGAGACCACGGTTTGGAGCTGTTCGGCGACTTTTCGCGCGTGCTGTTGAGCATCCTCTTCGAGGCGCTCCCTTTCGTGCTCCTGGGATCCCTGGTCAGCGGGGTCATGGAGGTCTTCCTTCCGTCGGAAGTGCTGACGCGGATCCTGCCGAAGAACCGCTTCCTGGCCACGCTCAGCGGCGCGCTGGCCGGGCTGGCGCTGCCGATGTGCGAGTGCGGCGTGATCCCGGTGATGCGCCGGCTGATCCGCAAAGGCACGCCGCTCAATGTCGCCCTGGCTTACATGCTCGCCGCGCCGGTGGTCAATCCGATCGTCATCCTCAGCACGATGGTCGCTTTTCGCTCGATGCGGCCGCTGACCGTGACGGGATTGCGCATGGGCATGGGCCTGGTCATCGCCATGATCACCAGCGGCGTCGTGACGATGTTCGCGGGAACGAAGGCGCACACGATCGAACTGAAGGCGCCGGCGGCCGCGCGGCCGTCGTGGCGGCAAGGATCGCGCGAGGCGCTCGGTCACGCGGGCCGGGACTTCATCGAGATCGGCGCGTTCCTGGCGATCGGCGCGGCGATTTCCGCGGCGCTGAACGTCCTCGTCGAGCGCAAGATCGTCGTCCAGTTCGCCGGTCAGAACGTCATGGCGACGGTGACGATGATGGCCATGGCGCTCGTCCTGAACCTGTGCAGCGAGGCGGACGCGTTCGTGGCGTGGAGCTTCCGCGATTTC
This sequence comes from Candidatus Brocadiia bacterium, assembly GCA_050015075.1. Lineage (GTDB taxonomy): Bacteria > Planctomycetota > Brocadiia > CAIUPP01 > CAIUPP01 > JBEKCB01. Next base: position 49,786 of record JBEKCB010000006.1, read on the forward strand.
TCGATCTCCAGCCGGCTGGCGTTCCTGGTCCTCGGGCCGATACTCGACATGAAGCTCATCGCCATGTACACGCGCGTCTTCCGCCGGCGGACGATCCTGATCCTGTGCGCGTGCAGCGTGGCGCTGGTCTTCACGGCGACCATGCTGCTCAGCAACCTCTGGCCCGAACTCGCCAAGCCGAGCCCGCTGACGGACGCCGCCCGGCAGGCGCAACAGCAGCAGCCGGCGCAGAGGTTGCAGCCATGAACCACCATACGATCCATCGCGTCGTCGGCGCCGGCCGCGTGGCGGTCATTCTCGTCTGGGCGGTCTTCCTCGCATTCGCCTGGTATACGACGAAATACCCGCACGCGGGAAAACCCGGCCGGCTGGGGATCATCAATCCCTCGTACCGCTGGCTGAGCCTGGCGTCGGCGGCGACGTTGATCCTCGTCAGCGCCGCCCTGCTGCCGGCGCGGCGGGACGAGCATGAGCATCACCCCGGCGGCGGCTCCGACCGCGAAGGCGACCACGATCACGAAGAGCACGAAGCCGCTTCGCCCGGCGAGCTGGTCTTCCAGGCGCTGTTCCTCGCCCCGATTGTCCTTTCCTTGTGCAGCACCGGCAGCGGGCTCAGCGGCGCCAGCCTCTCGCGGCGCGGAGTCCATGAGATCCAGTTGCCGCAACAGACTCAAATCCGCTCCGCGGCGCCGACCGCGCGCGCGCCGGCGGTCCTGGCCGAACCGATAAAGCCTGCAGGCGCGGAATCCGAGGAAGTTCAGCCGCCGTTGTCCATGGCGGACCTCTACGAATACCTGCTCACGGGCGCGCCGGCGCAGTGGGTGGGACGGCCGGTGGACGCGATCGGCCAATACTTCGTGGACGAGCGCTGCAGCGCGAACCAGTTCGTCGTGACCCGCATCGTGGTCACCTGCTGCCTGGCCGACGCTGAGGTGATCGGTGTGCGCGCCCAGTCGCCAGAGCTGTTCAAGCCAAGCGCCGCAGTGAATTCCTCTCAGAGACCGCAGGCGCCCGGCAAGCCGCTTGCTCGCGTGGCCAGGCTGGGGCCATGGATCGAAGTGCGCGGCAAGCTGCAGGCGTTGAACGACCGGTTCGGCAACCCGGCGCTCTTCATCGGTGACGCTACCGTCTCAGAAGTTCCTCCGCCCGACGATATCCTGCTCTACCCGCGCCGCCGCAAAATGCCCTGGTGAAAGCGGCGGCCGCAGATAGCACGCTATTCAGCCGGCCGCGCGAAACTCTCCCGAAGCATCAGGGCCGCCCCGAACAGGTAAATCGGCAGCCACGGTATCCAGCTCACCACGTGGCATGCCAGCGAACGGTCCGCGGGGACCTTGAATGCAGCCAGCAGCCCGACGAACGCCACCTGCGGCAGTCCCAGGCCGGAGAGGCCGATGGGAATCATGCTCGCGACTTCCACCGCGCACATGATCCAGAGGATGCGGACATACCAAACCTCATTGAGGCCGACGCCCTCCGCGCCTATGGCGATCAGGCAGAACAGAGGGCCGAAGTTCGCCACGAACATCCGCGCGACGTTGGCCGCGAGCGCGCCCAGCAGGCTCGGCCCGTGCGAGCGATAGGTCTCCAGCGATTCCAGGATTTTTCGCAGCGCGTCGTGCAGCCGATGCGGCATCAGGCCATGAAGCGACTGCACGTGAAAACGCTTGAGCCGGCCGGTGAGCCCCGTGGCGAGCATCAGCAACAAGATCAGCGTCGGGAGAGCCCCAATGATGAGCAGCGGCACGATCCAGGCGCGATGCTCCTGCGCGGCCTGCACGTCCAATGCCAGCGCCAGCGCGCCGACGCCGCAGATCGCGACGACCTTCAGCGCCGCATTGAGCGACAGCGCCACGAACATCTGCGCGTGCAGCTTGTCCGGCCGCGCCAGCCGGTACCACGCCACCGCGCCGCCGCCCACCGTGCCCGGCAGGAACAGCGATACGAAGTTGACGACAAGCGTCGTCCTCGCCACGGCCCACCAGCCGCCGCTGAACCCGACGGGCCGGACCAGCAAGTAGAGCTTGAGCGCGTCGAGCATGATCGCGCAGACGGCGACCGGCACGGCGGCGAGCACCCACAGGTATTCCGCGCCGGCGAGCGCCGACCAGAGCCGCGAAGGCTTGGCGATGACGACCAGGCCGGCGATCATCGCCAGCACGAGGACCAGGCGCAGCCACCAGCCGACGCGCTGCCATGTCCAGCTCACGAGAGGTCCTTCTTCAAAGCGATATCGCGCACGAGGCCGACAATGCGGTTGGCCTCGGACGCGCGATCTCGGAACCATGCCTGCACGCCCCGCTCGTAGGATCGCCAGGCGTCCTCATCCGTCAACAGCATGCGCGCCGCCTCCACGAGCCGCTCGAAGTCCCCGCCGCAGACGATGCCGGCGTTCCGCTCCGCCAGCGAGCCGCCTGAATCCACAGAGAGAGAGAGAATGGGCATCCCGGCCTGGGCGGATTGGACGAAAGTCTGAGGGAAGACGCCCTCCGAGGAACTCGTCGAGACAAAGATGCGATGTTGTGCGAAGAGCGCGTTGGCCTCGTCGAAGGGCAGGCCTTCGTAGAGCATAAGATTGTCCGGCGCGCGTCTTCGCAACCGCGCGATGTCCTGGCTCGGATCGGGCTGGCAGACGAGGGTGAAGGAGTGACCCGGCAGCCGCGCTGCCAGGTCAACGAAAATGTCCGCGTGCTTGCCCACCGCGTCGCGGCCCACCCACAGCGCGCCCGCGCGCGGTCCCTCTGCCGCCGGCGGCGGTGGCGGCAACGGCGCGGGAAAGATCACCGCCGCGCGGCCATACGTGCGCCGGAGAACCTCGGCCTGCTGCGCGGTATCGCAGGAGAGCGCGCGGGCGTGACGCATGGCGAACTCGTGAAAGCGTCGGGCGAGGGGCGACAACGAGCTGTCGGGCTGGCCCGAGCATTCCTTGTCGCTGGCGCTGCGGCACATGTGCAGATGAGTTCTCCCCGCCGCAAACGCCGCGAAACTCACCAGGCCGTTGACGCCGCTGGCGCTCTGCGTGATATACAGGTCGTGCCGCCCCGCCAGCAGGCGCCAGACCAGCCGCGCCAGTTGCGCCGCCGTGAAGTGAGGACCCGGCGACATGCGAATCACGGGGCGTATCGTCATGCCCGGTTCGCGGCGCACCGGCTGGCCGATGTCCGCCACGTAGAGCGTCACCTCGAACCCGCCCGCCTGCGCCAGAAGCCGGGCGATCTGGAGCGACTCCAATTCCGCGCCGCCGAACGGAAATCGGCATCCCGGCTCCGTGAGGGAGCACGCGGCCAGTGAGATAATCCCAACGGAGATCGGAGAATCAGGGCGCTTCATCTTTCGCAGGCGATCCTCTTCAGGGGCTGAAATTCATGCGTAGCGTAGGTTCCCTGGGAAAAAGAGTCAAGTGGGCGAGGTTCAGGGCCTCGCGCAAGCGGTTGCGCGCTCTCTTCTGCCGCCCGTTTGTCGGCTATATCCTGTCGCAGTATACTGCCGCAGGATATAGCCGCCCGCTTTAACGCGAACGGGCTTGGGGCCGCGAACGTCTTTGGCTTTCTTCGCGCTCACTGTCTCCGCTCGTCCCTCGGCTATGTTCTGTCACGGTATACCTCCGTGGAATATGGTCACCCGCTTCCGCGAAAAATGGACTTGGGGCCGCGTACCGCTCCGGCTTTCGCCGATCGGCCACGCCGCATGCGTTTTCCTTATCATTTCTTCAACGCCTTTCCCCGCCGGCGATCGGGGAGCGGAAGAAATGTCACAGCGGAACCGACGCATTTTACGCCCGCGCCGTTATTGTTCTTGACAGTGGGATTCACGGCGGATAGATTCCGCTGGTGTGTGTCGCTGGATTCCGAGAATAACCCGCTGCCCACGGAGGTCCTATGTCAAGGATAGCCGCCTTCACCGCTTTGTTGATCCTGCTTGCGCCCTCGGCGCTGTTCGCGCAGACGCCTGAAGGCCCGGGCACGTGGGCCTTTCAGCCGGCTCGGGACGAGTTCCGGCCCGATGCGTTGCTGGACCTGCGCTCGCTCAACGAGAAACAGGCCGGCGAATCGGGGTTCGTGAAGGTGGATGCCAACGGCGATTTCGTCCTCGGCAACGGCGACCCGGTGCGGTTCTGGGCGGTCAATACGAACGTCGGGCGCGATAAGCCGTTCCACGCCCGGCCGCTCTGGTCGGAGGCCGAGCCGGACCTGGCGCATCACGCCCGGTTCCTGGCCAAGCGCGGCGTGAACATGGTCCGGTTGCACGCGCACCTCGACCCCGGGCCCAAGGGCAAGCTGACGGAGTTCGATCGGGCCGAGCGCGACTGGATCTGGCGGGCAGTCGCCGCGATGAAGAAAGAGGGCATCTACGCGACCATCTCGCCGTTCTGGGCTGAGGGCTCCAGCGTCGGCCCGAGCTGGGGCATTCCCGGCGTGACGAAGGAGCAGAGCGCCGCCAGCCTGCTCTTCTTCGACCCGACGATGCAGGAAGGTTACCGGGCCTGGCTGAAAGCCCTCTACGCCGAGACGAACCCTTACACCGGCATCCCGCTGGCGAAGGACCCGGCGGTCGCGATCATCCAGCTTCAGAATGAGGACAGCCTGCTGTTCTGGACGTTCAACAGCATCCAGGGCGAGCAGCGGCGACGGCTCTCCAGGCTGTTCGGCGATTTCCTCAAGAGCAAATACGGCTCGCTGGACAAGGCGAAGCCGGCGTGGGGCGGCGCCGACAACAAGGATGACGACCTCGCCGACGGCGTCGTCGCGCTGGACAATATCTGGGAACTGACCCAGGAGCGCAGCGGCGCGCGGGCCCGGCGGCTGGCCGATATGACCGAGTTCCTCAGCCGGACGATGGACGACTTCAACCGGAAGATGGAGAAATTCCTCCGCGAGGAACTCGGCTGCAAACAGCTCATCAACGCGGGCAACTGGCAAACGGCCGACATGGTCAAGCTCAACGATGCGGAGCGGTGGAGCTATACGGCCAACCAGGTGCTGGCGGTCAACCGCTATTTCGACGGGATTCATATCGGCAAAAACAACGGCTGGGCGATCGAAAACGGAGACCAGTTCACGTCGCCCTCGGTGCTCCTCGAGCCGAGGCAACTGCCGGTCAGCCTCAAGCTGGTCAAGGGATTCCCGATGATGGTCACCGAGTCCGCCTGGGTCATGCCGGACGCGCACGCGAGCGAGGGGCCGTTCCTGGTGGCGGCTTACCAGTCGCTGTCCGGCGTGGACGCCTACTTCTGGTTCGCCACCGACACCGACGAATGGACTCCGCCGCAGTCGGCCAACGGCTACATGCCGTCGCAGGGCAAATGGCTGTTCGCCAACCCGGACATGCTGGGCGGTTTCCCGGCGGCCGCGTTGATGTATCGCATGGGCTACGTTCGCCGCGGAGAGCCGGTGGTGCACGAGGAGCGGTCGCTGGAGAACATTTTCCAGCGGCGCGACCCGATCATCGCGGAAGGCGCCGGGTTCGATCCCAACCGCAACTCCGGGAACATCGCCCCGGACTCGTCGGTCAAGGGAGGCGTCAACCCGCTGGCATTCCTGGCCGGCCGGGTGGAAGTCGTCTATGGCGGGCAGCCGCAGGCCAGCAAGGTGGCCGATCTGAAGCCGTTCATTGACGAACCGAACAAGGAAGTGCGCAGCGTCACCGGCGAGCTGACGTTCAACTACGGCAAGGGCTTCTGCCTGCTGAACGCGCCGAAAGCCCAGGGCGTCGCGGCGTTCTTCAAGAACCGGAAGGACTTCAAGACTGACGACGTCGAGATCGCCTCCGACAACGATTACGGAACCGTGCTCGTCGTCTCGATGGACGACAAGCCGATCCGCGAATCCGGCAAGCTGCTCGTGCAGACGACGACGCAGTGCCGGCCGACCGGCTGGCGGGAGAAACCGGTCACGATCAAAGTGAAAGAAGGCACTTTCCCCGGCTTCGAGGTCGTCAATTTCGGCAAGGCGCCCTGGCAGGTGACGCGAGCCCGAGTCACGCTGACCATCCACAACCCCAGCCTGGCCAAGGCGACGGTGCTTGACGCCAACGGCAATGCCGCCGGGGAAGCCAAGTTGGAGAGACGAGGCGACGAGGTCGAGTTCAGGTTTCCGGAAAACGCCTTGTACGTCATCCTCCAATGACGGACCGTCTCGAAGATTCAGTTGGCATGTTCGGGAATGCCATGAAATGACTTGAAGTGGCTGTGCATCCGGATTATGCTGATGAGATGCCTGCAATGAAGAAAGAATACGACTTCTCAAAGGGCCAACGCGGCAAGTTCTGCCGGCGTGACGCACGCTTCAATCTGCCAATCTATCTTGAAAAGGACGTGCGCAAATTCGTCGAGGGGATTGCAGGCAAGAAGAAGCGGGACGTATCCACGGTCGTAAACGACCTTCTCAAGTCGGACATGCGGCTTGCGAAAGCCATAAAGTGAGATGGTCGCGGGCACCCGCTCTTCGCAGCTCCGCTGCTTCGGCGGGCGGAGAAGAGTCGGGCTGGGTATGATGTTCATGCAGAGGAAGGCTGAGACATGGGCAAGCAGTATCAGGAATTTGCGATCAACTACTATCAGGACGCAGACGGCATTTTCACCGCCCAGGTTCCCGCCATTCGCGGCTGCGTAGCTTCAGGGAGGACGCTTGAGGAAGCCTACCGGAATGCGGCGGATGCCATCGAGAGTTGCCTGGAGGCGCGCGCCAAAGTGGCGGCAACGGCCCCGCTGTCCATGCTAGTCCCGAGCGCCCTCCTCGTTGGCCCGCAACCTTTCAAGAATCATCGCAGCAACTTCAGGCGCTGAAAATTGTTGGATGTCAATATAACCGTCAATTCCGTATAGGCCATCTATTTGCGCTTCGTCAAAGCGGAAGAACATAATGGCAGAACTCTCACGTTTCTTCATCAGGTCTCGGATAGGCCGCCACTCAAGCCCACACCATTCTTTCTTTTGATAATCGGCACAAAGGAACACGGCTATCAACTCAGATTGCTCGTGGTATAGACGCTGTAAGTACGTGTCGAGATTAGGGCGCGCAAACTCCGGTTTGTGATATTTATCGTAAAGGATCCGTTTCCTTCCCAATACTCTACCAAGGTCTTCCGCGACCATCTGCACGAAAGCGCGCCGCTCGCCGGGAAAGGATAGACCGACTGCAAATCTCTTTCTCTGCTTGGCATCCTCTTTGCACGACGCTGGCGCTACAGCGGCCGGCGGCGTTACGCATGGCGAAGGCGCGACGGCTTCGCGTTCACGAAGCGCCTTACTGAACTCCCGTAAATTTTCCAGAATCGGGCCGGCCTGGGCTGTAGGCTTTGGTAGTATGCCGAGTTCTCTCCGAATCCCTGGCTCCCAATCAGCCGCCCGCCGATAATCCGAAGCGAGAAGCGAAAGCCCGCAAAAAAAATCTTCAATGTCGGAAGTCCCAGATTCCCCCCTCACACAAGCAAGAACCTTATCCAATTGGCGTTGCGCTCGCGTCCGCCGCACCTCGTCCATATCATCTTCACTGACAACGCTGTACTCAGCCGCCGGAAGGCAGCTATGTCTAGGTTCTTCTTTGAAGTGTGTTGCCAAGCGGTCGGCGATGGCCTTGGAATCGGTAACATAGAAGACGTGGGGCATTCCAGGGATGTCGGGAACCTTATCCATGCCTCTTCCCTGCATCTGGGGAACCGGCGAACAGGCTATGAGGAGGTATCGCCCGGCGCTCCTTTCCTTGCTCATGCCTTCGCCCCCGCTTCGGCTACGCCCGGCCAAGCGTAAGCGTGGCTCTTGGCAATCGTGTAGTTGGCGTCCAGCGTCGGTTGCAGAAGGACGATCCGCGCCAGCCGGCGCGCCATCGCGGTCACTTCGCGGGCTTCTTCGGCCTTCAACGCGCGGCCGAGCAATTCCTGTTCGCGGTAGCTGAGCCACTTCTTGATAACCTGATACCCGCCGATGTAATACTCCCACACTTTCGCGGGGATGTTCTTCCAGTAGGCTACGTCATTCAGGTACACGTCTGTTGTGTCCGCGCCCAACAGCGCAATGGCCTTGCTCAGTGAAAGCCCGCGCGCTTCGGCGGCGTTGCGCAACGCTTCCAATTCGGCCTTGTCATACGGACGTTGCACAATCCGCCCCTTGGCCGGCATGGTGACACCTTCCTTGCCCGCGTGCCCCCAACCGGCGGTTACGGCGAGGTCCGCCGCGTCCGGGTCCAAATTGCCGCCGCCCACTTTCGTCAGTAAGCCTACGGTTCGGAAGATCGGCTCCAACTTGCCGGACGTGACGCCTGTTACTTCGGCTTCGGTATCGAGCAACGCCGCCAATTGCCGGCCCAAGGCGGCGGACGCTTCCAGCGTCTTGCGCGAATCGGGAAGCGGAATGCGCGGCCAGTCGCGCCGGATTCCGTCGGCGTTTTCGGCTAGGTACGCCGGGCTGTATCCCACGGCCAGGGCGTGAAGCCAGATTGTACCTGCCGCGTCCGCGCCGGCGTCAGGGTCATTGATTCCCAATCCGGCCAGGTACGCGCGCGCGGCGGAGGAAAGATTCGCCGTCGGCTCGGAAGGCCCACTTGCATCATGGAATAGTCCCTTTGCTCTCCCGGCCTCCTTCTGCAAGCGGATCGGCACGAAATAAGCGTCTGTGTGCAGAACGTGTTGGTCGGCGATATGGCCAACCAAGTGGAAAGTCGCGCCATCCGGCGCCTTCGCCGCGTGGCAGCGGATCAGAAGAAACCTGTTTCCATGCCACGCTTGAGCCAGAAGTTCCGGGCGCACGCGGTTCCACAAGTTAGCGATTCGCTCAATATACGCCCACCGCAGGTCAAATGGTTTGAAAAGAAAACGCGCGATGTTGCTGTCCCGGAATCCGCTCGCGGTCAACAATCGCTTGCGAACATCGGCCGCGCAGAATCCGGCCGCATCGGTTGTCAGCCCGGCGTGTAGGCGGGCAACATCTTCAAGTGCAACATTGGCGGCATAGTATGCCTTCATCCGGTCCGCAATGGTTTCTTTCTCAATTGCGTGAGTTCCTTGCTTCCTGTTATCATTCAATCCAAGCAAAGGTTCAGCTTCCGCCAACTCTACAACGGCGGGCCACGCCAAGTATCCTGTTGCGGTTTCGATTGGGCGGAATGAATAGGCATTCTCATTACGTGGCTCGGCTTGCGTGTAGGCTGCATCAAATCGCTTAGCGTCCAAGGTGGCAAGTAGCTGGTGACGACGTTCTTCGGCTTTTGCCGCTTCCACGTCGTTTCGGAAAAGGACTTGCGCCTGCCCGCCAGCCTTGCGCGGCTTGCCGGTCTTGACCCATAGCGACGTTGCTACCCCCTGTTGTATGCCAGAAGAAAAGCCTCGAATCGCAAAGACGGTTTCACTCGTGCGTCCGTCCGAAGCGTACTCGGAAATCCTGCGGTCGCCGTGAAGGTTCTCAATCCAGAAGCGGTCGAAGGAATCCAGCAGGTGCTTGCGAAGGACCACAAACGACGGCTCACCCGTCCAAGATTGATTAGAGATGAAGGACACAACGCCCTTGCCACTCATCTCAGCAATGCGCCTCTCGGCCAGGCGGAAGAAGCGAACGTACAAGTCGTCAAGGTAGTTCTTCGTTATCCCCCATTCCTTCAATCCCGCCTTGTACGGTTCAATCAGTCTTGCTTCTTCATCAAGTGCGACGCCTGCGAAACCGTTATATGGCGGGTTGCCCAGGACAACGAGTATCTTCCTGTCGCGCTTGACGTGTTCGGCGGCATCCTTTTCCTGTTGCAGTTCTTCCATGAACCCCAAGACAGTTTGCTTCGGCTCCTTGGGCGGTTCCCAGCCGGTCAGGGCATTGGTCAGGTACACACCGACGCGTTCATTGCTCTTGGCGGAGAGCGGAACGCCGAGTCTGTGAAGCAGCAATCCCAATTGCAAGTGCGATACGACGAAGGGTGCGGGGAGAATCTCAAAGCCGAATACCCGCGTCATGGCGGCCTTCTTCAAGTCCGAAGCAATCAGGGCGTCGCCGCCCTTGGCCTTCAGCGTTTCGGCAATCTTCTTCAGCACTTCCACCAGGTACGCCGCAGTGCCGCAACAGGGGTCTAGCACGACAACGTTGGGATCGGCCAAGCCGTCGGCCAGGCCCAATTCTTCGCGCAGGACGGTATCCACGCGAGCGACCTGGTATTGCACGATTTCGGGCGGCGTAAACCATACGCCCAATTCCTTCCGCAACTCCGGGTCGAAAGCTTCAAGGAACGGCTCATAGAAATACTGGACGGCATGTTCGCCCTGAAACTTCTGGAAGAAGACGGCGCGGTCCACGCGGTTCAAGGCCCCGGTTGTCCAGTCCAGGACTTCCACAAGCTCCAGGTCGCCCAACTTTCTGGGCGTGGCGATCTGTTCATACAGGGCGCGGATGAAGGGGACGCGCAAGGAAAAAGCGCTCTCATGCCAGTTGAAGGCGTCTTCGCGCTCCGGGCGCTCCCTATGCCAGAGCACCCAGGCCGAAAAGACGCCGTAGAAGATCGTCTGAACCAATGTTGAGCGGAAGAAATGCGCGCCCTTTTCCCCTGTGAACTTCATTCCCAGGGCTTCTTCAAGCGCGCCGCGCACGGCGTCCAGGGCGGACAAGTCCTTGTGGTTTTCGACGCGGGCCCTGGCGTCGCGCGCGTAGGAAGCCAGAAACCAGGCCAGGTCTTGCGGGGCGGACAGGGGCGCGACGGACAGCATAACGCGCTTCAGGTATTCGCAGAAACGCGCGCCTTGCGCGGCTTCCTTTTGAGCGTCCTTTTCCTCCGCTGCTTTGCGCGGCTGTGCAGCCAATTTCCAAAAAGCCGACGCAGACTCGGCCAGCGTGAAGCGTTCCGCTGGAAGCGGATTACTTTGAGCGTCTCGCCCAAGCAACAGGAAATCGCGGTAATTCGTCACGAGTACAACGCCGTACTTCGCGGAGTACCGCTTGACCTGTTCGCTTTCGGCAACCTTCGTCACGTCCTCGGCCGGGCCTTTGACTTCCACCACGCCACGGGCGGGAAGTTGGCCTTGCATCCCCGGCGCGGTACTCCGCGCCATTGGGTTTGGATCATTCTTGCGAATCTGGTCCGCCGTGAAAAGGCCGAAGTCCGGTAAGCCCGCGCCCGAATCAGCCGGCGTCTGGACGCAGCGGACCTTGGGCTTGAGGGTCTTGCCGATTTCGTCCAACAGATTCGACAAGGCAGGATAATATGACGTTTCGTCGGTAGCGGCCCCGGTATCGTGAATGTCGCGCATGTGCTTCAGGTAGGCTTCAAGCGGATTCGTCACGGCGTTGCACCCTCGCGTCTGCAACCTCGCGTGAAAAGCAGGCGGGGCGGAAAGCCGTGCGAGTTCCGACGGATCGGGTCGCGTTCCCTATCCGCCCCGTGTGAGGATTCTACAATTCCCCGCCCGAAAATGCTACCCGGCGTCAAGAGACAGGGCATGTTCCGGGGAAACCCTATTTCCTCCGCCTTCGCATGCCGCGAAAACGAGGCCTGGGCGATTGTCCCAGGCTGATACACGCGATTGGATTCGTTTTTTCAGATGGACTTGTCGCGCCAAGAGGTCGTTCGTCGGCCTTCGCGAAGCTGCGTCAATGGAGCGGGGATTTAGCGGCATGCGGGGGCCGATGCGGCATCATTCCGGCTCCTTACGGCGGCATTACGACGGCATGAAAGCGGCATGGTTGTAGTCCGGGGAAATAAACCCTATTTGCTCCGCCTTCGCGTGATGGCGTCAATGAAGAGGGGATTTGGCGGCATGCGGAGGCCGAGACGACATCATTCCGGCTCCTCACGGCGGCATGGCGACGGCATGAAAGCGGCATGACTATCAGAATGAGTCTGATTGTTCCACGTGAAACAATTTATAACTTATCTTATGTTCCTGATCCTGCAATGGCGGACTGCGGGCTGTTGAAAAAGGCCATTGCCGCGTCTTCGCCGCGTCATTCCCGCGAAAGCGGGAATCCAGATCATTGCGCGGTGGGGCGAATTTTGGATTCCCGCTTTCGCGGGAATGACAAAGCGACTTTTATAGCGGCCCTACTGCCCGCCGCTTCAGCCGATGGCCTCGCGGATGCGGTGCAGGGCGTGGCGGATTTTGTCGAGCGACGTCGCGTACGAAAGGCGCAGGAACCCTTCGCCGTATTTCCCGAACGCCGTCCCGGCGAGCGTCGCCACGCTGCCCTGGTAGAGTAATTTGTCGGCCAGCTCGCGCGAGGTGACGCCCAGTTCGCTGATGTTCGGGAAGACGTAGAACGCCCCGTGCGGCATGCAGCAATGGATGCCGGGGATGTCGTTCAGGCCCCGCACGATCGCGTCGCGCCGGCGACGGAATTCCTCCACCATCTTGCGAGCTTCGCCCTGGTCGCCCGTCAGCGCGGCGATGCCGGCCATCTGCGTGAAAGCCGCGGTGCACGAGTTGCTGTTGCTGATCAGGCGGCTGGTCCAGGCGGCCAGCTCGCGGCGCATCACGCCGTAGCCGAGGCGCCAGCCGGTCATGGCGTACGTCTTCGAGAACCCGTCGAGGATGACCGTGCGCTCCTGCATGCCGGGCAGCGAGGCGATGCTGACGCTCTCGCCCTCGTACAGAATCCGCGAGTAGATTTCGTCCGAGAGGACATAGCAGTCGTGTTCCTGCGCCTCGGCGGCCACGACCTCGAGGTCGGCCCGAGTCAAGACGCCGCCGCACGGATTCCCCGGCGAATTGAGGATGATCAGCTTGGTTCGCGGGGTCATGAGCGACCGGAATTCGTCCGGGTCAAAGCTGAACTGGCGCTCTTCGCGGAGCCGCATCGGCACGGGAACGCCGCCCACGAAGTTGATCATGCTTTCGTAGATCGGGAATCCCGGGTTCGGATAGATCACTTCGTCTCCGGGATTGAGGAGCGCCATGATCGTGAAGAAAATGATCATTTTGCCGCCGGGGACGACGACGATGTTCTCCGCGGTCACCGGGATCCCGCGCGTCCGGGCCACTTCTTCGGCGATGGCGCGCCGCAGCGCCGGGAGGCCGGCGGCGGGCGTGTAATGCGTGTAGCCTTCGTCGAGCGCGCGCTGGGCGGCATGCCGGATGTCGGAGGGCGTGTCGAAATCGGGTTCGCCGATTTCCATGTGGATGATTCTCGCGCCTTGGGACTCCAGCGCTCGCGCGCGCGCCAGGACGTCAAACGCCGTTTCCGTGCCCAGTTTTCGCAAACGGTCGGCAAATGGCTTCATGGCCGCCCTCCAGTCCACCCGTTACCGACTTATGTATAACGAACTGGGCGGCGAGGAGTCAATGCCAATCTTCGGGCCAGAGAGAATGGATGAGAGCGGGCGGCTTGAGGAGGGTTCGAGCTTCGGTATTTTCCGTGCGGCTAATTCCGCATGACCTTGACGGTTTCATGCAGCACGGTCTCGGGATCGAGGTCGCTCAGAATGAATTTCGAGACGCCCGCGCGGCGCGCCTCTTTCGAGAGTCCCTTGACCTTGGGAGCGTTGAACATCACGACCGGAACGTGCGGATCGGATTTCTTCAGGCTTTTGACGAGTTCCCAATCTTCCCCGTGACCGACCTTCGCGCTGAGGATGACGACGCTCATGTACCGTTCCGCGATGATGGCAAGGCCGACGGTCCCGGAGAGGGCAATTTCCGCCTCGTAGCCGGATTGAACAAATTGCTCTTGCAATCTGTCCACCGTACGCCGATCCTCGTCAATGATCAGAACTCTGCGCCGGGTGATCAAACGAACCTCCGGAAGAGAACATAACCTTCGACGGACGCCCACAGAACCCCTATCTCTGTAGGAATTTACATGACGCATTGTATCAGGAAGAGGTTGCCCTGTCAATCATTTTTTTGTGGCTCGACTACAAAAACGCTGGACTCAGTTGTAAGGCGCGTTGTACCGGCATGTTATGATACGGCGCTTTTCGAATCCAACGGCATGGATCTTGCTGGCGCGGCCAGTTATTTCGTCTCGAAAGATCCTTTTTCGTCGCCAGGAGATTTTCGGTTCGAAGGAACACAGGGAAGCTACCGAGTCATAAATGGAACAGGCTTCGCTTCAAAATGGAACAACATTTTTCTCAGCACTTTTCTTTTCGTAAAGCAATTCATTTTTTTCGACCATCGTCTTGACCGAGAATTCGCGCTCAACGCGCTCACGCGCGGCCGCACCGAGTCGCCGGCGCAGCGCCGCATCGCGCAGAAGCCGCAGGATGCGCTCCGCCAGCGCGGCTTCGTCGGCGGGCGGCACAAGGAATCCGGTTTCGCCTTCGACAATCAGTTCCGCGCAGCCGCCTACATTCGTGGCCACCGCGGGCTTCCCGCAGGCCATAGCCTCAAGGATCGCATTGGGCATTCCTTCCCAGGACGATGGCAGCGCGATGAGGTCCATCCTCGCGAGGAGCGGCCGAGTGTCGGACAGCCATCCCAACCAGCGTACGCTGCTCGAGAGGCCCAGCCGGTCAGCTTCCGCCCTGCACTGCGTTTCCAGCCGCCCGGTTCCGGCGAAGGCGAATACCGTTTGCGGGGCCTCGCGCACCACTCGCGCCGCGGCCCGCAGAAGCAAGAGCGGGTTCTTCTGCCGGTCCAGCCGTCCGACAAAAGCCACCATCAGCACGCCTTCCGGCAGGCGCCACTCCGGCGGCGGCGCCAGCACCGGAGCATCGCAATCGGATGGGTCCACGCCGTTCGGCACCACCACCAGCTTGTGCATCGGCACATGCGCGCGCCGATGGGTGTATTGCCGCGCCGATTCCGAAACACACGTGAAGACGTCCGTCAGCCGCTGCGTCAGGAATTCGACCCAAACGTGCCGGAGCCGTGGCTCCTCGACCCGGATGGACGCTATTTTTGTGCCGATTCCCGACCGGATTGCGACCAGACTGCCGACAAAGTTGGCATGGAACAGGAATGTGTGCAGCACATGCGGCCGGTTCGCGCGCAGCGCCCGGCGCAGCCGCAGCCACGCGCCGAGATCCCACCAGCCGCGCATGTCAATCGGGATGACTTCGATCCCTTTTTCCTTGAGCCGACCGAAGATCGGGCCGCGGCCGGAGAGGCATGCGACGATCGGCTCGAACCTCCGCCGGTCCAGGCGCGTGGCCAGCTCGTACAGCGCCTTCTCCGCGCCGCCGATTTCCAGTTCCGTAATGAGATAGAAAATCCTTCGCATGGCTGTACCCTTTCCGCGCCGCCGGAGATTGTAGCAGCCCGCGCCGAGCCGGACAATTGCCAGCGCGCGTCCAGCGGCTATAATAGAGCGCGTGCAAGACATCATCGAGAAATTCGAGGCGACGATTCGGCGGCATAACCTGCTGCCTGACCGCGGCTGCGTCGTCATGGCGGTCTCCGGCGGGCCGGACTCGTTGGCGCTGCTCCACCTGATGCGCGAGGTCCGGGACCGGAGCCATCCGCGGCTCGCGCTGCACGTGGGGCATCTGCATCACGGCATGCGCGGCGCGGCGGCGGACGAGGACGCGCAGTTCGTCGCGTCGGAGGCCGCGCGGCTGGGCGTCGCCTGCACCATCGAACGCACGGACGTGCCGGCCCTGGCCGCCGAGCGCCGGCTGGGAATCGAGGTCGCCGGCCGCGAGGCGCGCTATGAATTCCTGACGCGGCTGGCGAAATCGCTCGGCGCGCGCGACATCGCCTTCGGACACCAGGCGGACGACCAGGCCGAAACGGTCCTCATGCGCGTGATGCGAGGCGCGGGTCAGCGCGGGATGGGCGGCATCCCTTATGTCCGCCCGGTCGCCGACGCGCCCGGGATCCGCGTCGTCCGTCCCCTGCTCGACTGCTCCCGGCGCGAAATCGTTCAATTCCTCCGCCGGCGCGGACTGCGCTCGCGGCTGGACTCGACGAACCTCTCCCGGAAATACCTTCGGAATCGCCTGCGCCGCCTCGCCATTCCCGAAATGAAGCGCGACTGGGGCGGGCGGCTGACGCCGGACCTCTGCTCGCTCGCGGCCCTCGCGCAGAGATTCCAGGCGCGGTCGGACGCGATTCGAGCGGCGCTCCAGTCGCAGAACTCCGTGCGCGTGACGAACGGGTACGTCGAGACGGAGTCCGCCTGGCTGCGCCGCATCCCGCCGGCGATGCTGCCGGACCTGGTTCAAGCCTGGATGAAAGAGGCTGATCTGTGGCGGAAGATGCTGTCGGCCGGCGAGTACGAGCGAATCGCCGCACTACTCGCTCGCGGCCGCGGGCGCGTCGCCCTCTCCGGCGCCGTGCTGGCCTGCGTCTGGCGGCGATTATTCATCCTCTGCCCCGCGCCTGCTGCGGCGCGCGACCGCCGCAGCCCTGAGCGCAGTCGAAGGGCCGGATCGTCCGAGATGGAGTATCGCGTCCAACTCAATGTGCCGGGCCGCACGCGCATCGAGCCGCTGGGCGGCATCATCGAGGCGGAAATTCTCGAAGCGGGAAAGGAACTGATCGCCCGCAATCGAGCGACGCGGGACGGATTCGAAGAATTCCTCGACATGGAGAACGTGGAACTGCCGCTAGTCGTGCGTTTCCCGCGTCCCGGAGACCGCATGCGGCCGCTGGGCGCGCCGGGCAGCCGAAAACTTCAAGATATTTTCACCGACCTTCACGTACCGCCGTGGCTCCGAACGCGGACCCTTCTCGTCACCGTCGAGGATCGCCCGATCTGGATCGTAGGCCGCCGCATCGCCGACGCCGTGAAGCTCACGGATGGAACGCGCAAAGTCCTGCGGCTGAAATTCGTACCGAAAGGATGAATTTGTTTCTCACCACCACCGGCGCTGCAAGAGCAAGCAGCACCTTGATATCCGTCAGAGAATGCATATCATGACGCCATAAGGGTATGGGACATTCAAATAATTATCCGTTGCACAGAGGGATGGGACTTCGATGCCTGAACCATGGTCAACGATCTCGTGGGGGCGGCTGTCTGGCACTTCTGGGAGTTTCTGTTCTGCTCCTGATTTACGGTGCTTTTCGGTATTACAGTATGACATTGGGCCTCCTGTGTTTGGCCCTTGTCGTATGGCCCTTAGCCGGTGAGTTCATCGAGCTTTGGGCGCGGCTTTACGTCCGAGAATCTATGCATTTCGGCCAAACCAATTTCCTCGGCATTTGGCAAGAAACGCCCGGTACATTCCTAACAAAGGTTGCGGTTGTGGTCTGGATAATTCAGGCGCTGTTGGTTCTGGCCGCATCCATATCCGCGGTGAGATTGGTTCGCAAAGAGAAGGATAATACCGTTTCCCGGAAGTACGATGGGTTTAGCAGCCACGAGGATTGCTAACGGGCATCTGTAGAGCAGATGCATAGCCGTTTCACCGAATGTTCCGCAAAGGCATTCAGTCCCCCGATTTTCCACTCCGTCACGGTGTCTAACCCACGCGCGTGATCCACGGTATTGGACGCATGAGGTGAAAATGACACACCGCAAGGAATTCTTGCGCCCGACCGCGCTGTTCAATGCCATCGGAACTGCATTTCAGCGCGGCCCGGTCTATAAACTCATGTTTCCTTTTTACTTGACCTGATACAGATGCACATCCCACTCGTTGAACTGGTCCCGGAACGTGCCGACCGTCGCGCTGACGATGCGGCCTTCGCCGAGCACTTCGATCTGCGCGTAGCGGCGAAGACCGGCCAGGGTGAACGTGACGTCCGTGACGCCGGGCTGCGTCGCGACGGCAAAAACATAGGTCCTGCCGCGGCACTTCTTCACCATCGCCGCCACCGGCACGCTCGCATTCGAGGATTCCACCGTGAGCGCGCCGAGGACCGTGGGGCTGTTCAACACCGGCGCCAGTTGCATAATCTGGTGGTTGATCGCCGTGACGGCGGCCAGGTTCACCGGATCGTCCAGCAGGGCATGGTCGTCGAACGTGGGCAGGAACTGATGGACGAAATAAATGAGTCCCCTGCTTCCATTGACGAGGGACATCCAGACTTCCGCCCGGATCTCCTGGGGCGTGGCTTTGCCGGTCCCATTGATGTCCGTGCACTCGATGCAGTTCCAGACGGGTTTCGTTCCCCCGGAGTACGTGACCAGCCGCTCGACGCCCTGGCCGACGAGATAGAGCTGGCCGTTGACCGCAGGGTCGTCGTCCGCCACGGGGTAGATGTCGAATGAGGCGACATCGCATCCCTCGCAGTACAGGGGATAGTCCTCGTCGTGTCCGGTGCGCGTGCCGCGGCCGATGTAGCCGTCCCAGGCCACCCCTTGGCCGAGATTGAGGAACACCGGCCGGGTGGGATCCGCGGCGCAGAGCTGTTCGTATTCGGCAAGGATCGTGGAGGGCAATACGGGCGGCCCGTAACCATCGCCGGACGGAAGCTCCTGAGCGTTGTCCGGCTCATCGGGGTCTATCGTCCAGCCGACGATGGTCGGATCCATCAGATGGGCCAGCCCGACGTCGTTCTGGTCGCAGATGACCGGCATTCCGTATTGGGCCAGTTGCGTGAGCTGGTCCTCGGTCGGTCCTTGCCACAGGCCGAGGTAAAGGTTGATTCCCGCCTGCTGGTAACCGGGCGCCCAACTTGGATCCTGCAGCCAGACGGCGATGGGGAAGTACGTTTCGCTCTTCGGCAGCCCGTACTGCCACTGCTCATAAGCCCGGACAGCGATGGGGAAGTACATATTGCTCTTCGTCGGCCCGCTCTTCGACTGCGCATAAGGGGCGAGTTTCGTATTATCGCCGCCGAGCGCAAGCGTCCCGGCCAGCAACAAAGCTCCCGCTGCGAGAAGTCTCGGCCATGTCATCGCCGCTCCTCCTCTTCCAAGGCCGACCCGCTCCGGCAACCAGTTTCCAAATGGAGCAGTCTACGGGATTTCTCATTTAGCCGCCCTTCCTGGGGCCGCCGCGTTTCCCACGTGGTACTGTAGTCCTCGAAGTGGACCCTGTCAACTCCACCCCCGGTGACTTTCCGGCCTTGGAGGGCCCTCGACGACCCTGAGCCTGTCGAAGGGCTGCGCTCAGCATGGCGCGGGTTTTACTTATGTGGGCGAAAGTGAATCAGATAGCCTTTTCACCAAGTGTTCCTCAAAGGCATTCAGTCCGCCGCTCTTCCACTCCGTCGCAACGTTCATCTTCTTCGCGTTCGCATCTTCCAGGGTAAAACCCCATTTGGTTCTGATGCCGATGCACTCCAGCTTCAACCATTTGTCGGCGAAGGCAAGGTATATGGCAACGGTGTCGAAGAGGACTGAACTCGTCTGTTTCGCTTGTTTCTCCCAGACGGTGCCTTTTGACCAGCGCTGGTAACTCTTGATCAGCTCCTGCGTCAATGGGTCCTTGCTTGCTAATACCTTCTTGAACTTCTCACCTGCGAGCCGGACTACGCCGCAGGTATCCACCGGCGTTACGGTCATGTCCCATGCGGCTTGGAAAACTCTTGCGGCATCGTAGGCGTACGCGACTACGTTGTACTCTTCGTCCACCCTGCCGGCGAGCCCGTTGTAGCCCTTGCGCACGCTTCCCTGCATGCCGACGAACCTTGCCTTCCGCGCGATGCGCGGCTCGACATAGAGCGCCCTGGCGATATTCGGCGTCGGGCCGATGGAGATCAGCGTGACCTTTTCCTTCGAGCGCATGATGGTCTCGATCATCGCTCGCACGCCGTCCTGCATGACTCTGCCGGGATAATGCGCACGGTTCGACCCTGAGCTCACCGCCGAAGGGAGGTCAAGTTCGTTCGCGTAATCGTACAGCGTCTCTTTCACCGCGCCGAGAGGGATGCCGATGCCGATCGGCACGTCGGTCCTTCCTCCGGCCTTGAGCAACCTGGCGCAGAGTTTCGCGCGGTAGGTCGTGTCGCCTGTCGCCGTGGTGATGAGCTTCACGTCCAGCTCGGGGCACTTGAGCATATAGGCAATCGCCCAGGAATCGTCAATGTCGGTTCCAAGGTCCGTGTCGAGAATTACGGGTATCTTTTTCATGGTCAGTTCTCTGCTTGTAGTGGCGTCGTCAGGCGTTACTTCGTATGCCCTGACGGGCACACAACGAGCGGCTTCTAATCACCGGTCTTTGCAGAGGGCATGTACAGCCACAGGAAGATGTAGGCGATCAGGCCGATTCCGCCTGCGAACAGAAAAGTTAGAAACAGGACGCGCCATAACCACGAAGGAAGAGGAGTATATTCTCCGAATCCTCCGCAGATTCCGCCCAGCCTTGCGTCTTTAGATGACTTCCGCAGATCCCTCCACTTCCATTCGTGCGCCTCGGCCATTGCGTTCCTCCTTAATGCCAATTCCCCAGGCTCCTACGTCGCAACAACTCGTGTATATTGCGAAGGAGAGCATTTCAATGTGTTCTGCCCACGGAACATGACCCAGAAGTGCGCCGGACAAGCGAGTCGGCTCATGGAAGCCCCCAGCGTGACCGTGCCTTCGCATAGAGCATCGCGCCGAGGCCGCCAAGAAACAACCCCAGATAGAAGATGCAGAGGATGCCGCTCAGCGTGGGGTTGCTGCCCGAATCGGTCATGAACACAATCAAGAATCCTGCCAGCGCGACGATACAGGTCCCGCCACCGAACCGATAGGGACGCTTGATCTCCTTTTGCTTCGATGCGGCTTGAATGCTCTGCACGGTCGGCGTGCCGCAATGCGGGCAGGCCATTGCCTTTCTTGAGACCCTATGCCCGCATCCGTTACACCAGAGCAGTCCCCTGACCAATACTGCCCTAAGCAGGACAAATGCCAATCCGTATGCAGTTCCTACCAATGCTCCAAGCGCGATATCCGTCCTAATGTCAGAGCCGCTTCGTGGTAGGCCTGCCGGCCAAGTGGCTTGTGGCGAGCGAGTAGACGAAGTCATCAGCTCGGCGGTCGTACCGAGTAAACAACCTATGGCAACCGGCACGAGGAGGCGACGTAGGAACTCGCGCAACATTGGATTCCATCCCTAAAGCACGACGGTCATTGCACCATATCATGCACCGATGCGTACCGGCGGAGCTTTATTTCCGGCGGTCTATTCCAAGGACACGCGGGATTTCCCATTTGACTCCGACTTTCCCATTTGGCCGTTCCTTCGGGGACGGCAGGTTTCCAAACACGACACTGTACCATCGCAACGAGCGCTGTCAAGGCCGTTTCTGACAGTTTTGCGACCTTGGAGAGCTTTCGGCGACACTAAACAAGTCAAAACCGCAGTCAAAGATGGGGTCGCAGACCTCCGATTATCGCCTCATCCAGAGGTCGCTCCTGTCAAACGAACCGGAACCGTCGTTCACCGCTTCCTACGAAGGAGGTTAAGCAATTCGCGCACCAACAAGAGTCAATTGCATCTGGGAAATCCGGGCTTAAAGGACCGACCTGACGCTATTGTCCGCTCACCGCATGGCGGCAGTAAGCATAGAGGGCGTCGTAAACGATGAATTCCTTCGCCAGGATTTCGTGGTCGTCCTTCAACCCCAGGCCGCTGAATCCTTCGGCCACGGCCTTCAACCCTGCCGACTGAGGCTGGTTCCACAGCGTGTTGTCCGTGTCCGCGCCGTTGACGATCTTCGCCAGCAGGACGAGCGCCGCGTCTTTGTCAAGCTTGTACTTCTTGACCAGGGCGTCGAAGGTGCATTCCTTCCCGTGATGGCCCAGTTCCGCGCCCTTCACGTCGAACGGCGTTGCGCCTTCCTGGGCCGCAACCTGAGCGACTTTGTCGGACGGCACGAAGATGAACTGCGCCTGGGGATCAATGAACTTCCGGATGAGCCACGGACAGGCGACGCGATCCACATGGACGTTTTCGCGCGTGATCCATTTCATGATTGCAGACTCCTTTGCTTAGCCCGGGGCATCCACTAGCGCACAAGCGGCTGGCAGGCGCCGACATCCCATGGGCCGGATTTGGGCCGAGGAAAGCCGCCCTTGTCAAGATCAAGCGCGGCGATGCCGGCGCCGGTGAGGTTTTCGCCGGCCCCGATGACCGCGGATTTCGACGTCGGGACGCCGGTCCTGAGGTCAACGCCCGGCTCGGCCGCCGGATTGATGGAATGGAGATCGCTGTGGCATGCGGAGCGCCAGGTGTTGAGGTTCGAGGTGAATGTCTTTTCGTTCCAGACAAAGGCGTTATATACGCCGCCTTGGAAATAACAGTTATTGTCGAAGTCCACGACGCCGGTGATTTTCTTGGCGGCGATAAAGGTGTCGCAGTGGATGGCGAGATTGTTCTTGAAGTGCGCGTTGACGAGGTTATTGATGCCGTATCCGTTGCCGGTGCCGTTGCTGATGACGGTGTTGTTATACACTTCCGCGGTGCCCATGCCGACGTTCAGCCAGCCGGTGTACGACACCGAGTTGCCGATGAGCACGTTGTTGAAGATTTTGCTCGTGGCCGCGTTGTCCGACCACGGGCTGGTGCCGCTCTCGATGAAGATGTGGCCGGTGATGCTTTTGCCGGTATCGCCGTCGAAAAGGTTGTTGTAGATTTGCAGGTCGGTCGCGGCGGCAGGCGGCGTGGCGTAGGCATGGACGCCGTCATGGTGGTAGGCGTTCTTAAGCGTGTCCCAATTCGCATAATCATGGATGTGGTTGTTGTGGAACTTGATGCCGGAGGCCTTCACGGTTGTGCCCCACCCGCCGACGGTGAAGCCGTGGTCCGTGCGGGAAATATCGTTGTTGTAAACGTCAACGTCGGCATCCCCGTTTCCGTAAAAGAATTTAATGGCCCAGTGGACATCGTGGATGACGCTGTCGTGGATCTTGATGTGGCTGCCGCTGAAAAGGATCGCGCCGTCGCCATCCAGGTCGCGGGCGTCGTTGACGTCCGTGTGGACGTACAGATTGGCGATGTGGAGATTCTTGAACTCGCAGTGGTCGCAAGCCATCGCCTTGATCGCCACGGACGGGACGTGGAATTTCAATTGGGTGCCGTTGTCCGTGTTCTCGATGATTCCGTTCTTGCCGCCATCAATGATGACATAGCTCCGATTGGAAACATTCAGGCAGCCGTTGTTGGTATCGCTCGCCCCCATGCTGATTCTGGCGTCAGGTTCAAAGAGGATGGTCAGCGGCGCATCGGAGGCGCCGTTGCCCTGCGCGGTCAGTTGGGTCGAAATGGGGCCGCAGAGGTGAACGGTCGTTCCCGGGCCGATCTGAGCAACCCCGGTTCCCCAATTCGCCGGCGCGTTGAAAAAGGAGACCGATTTTGCGTTGGCCGCCGACGAGCCGTCGCCCGCGCCTGCCGGCGACTCCGCGATGTAGATGTCCGCGTCGGCGGGCTTGCGGTCATCCGCCGCCAAGGCCGTGAGCGAGATTACCGAGCACAGGAACCCGGCGGCCGAAATCCGGAGGACAGCAGCTATTGTCATTTCTCGTGTTCCATTTCCGTTAGGACTGCGGAGGACGGTCGGCCGCTAACCATCGGATTATACACCCGAGGCGCCGGCTGTCAACAGTTTAAGTAATGCCTGCCGATCTTAAAAGGCGATCTACGGCAGGTGGGCGAGAAATTCCTTGACATAGGCGACTAGATATGTCAGAATACGGCGCCTAGCGTTGACCGTACTGCAAAGAGCAGTCACAGGGCGATTCCTGGTCGAGGCGTTTGGACAGGAGAGCGGCCGCCGATAAATCGGCCCTCCGGGAACGCCGGCGCCGGCGCAATGGGGAAAACCAAACTTCATGCCCAGCCAATTCGGGTATTGCAATCAATGCAAAAAACTCTCGCCCGCGCGCTACGAGGAGCGCGGCAACACCGTACTCCTGGTGAAGAACTGCGCGAACTGCGGACCGACCGAGACGATCGTTTCGACCGATACGGCGATCTGGCACGCCAAGCGGCAGATTGACCGCCTGAAGAGCGACGGCGGCTGCGCGCTGGACTGCAAGACTTGCGGCCACTCGCACCACCCCTGCGTGATTTTCATGGACCTCACCAACCGCTGCAACCAGGACTGCCCGATCTGCATCGCCAACATCGCCGGCATGGGGTTCAAGTTCGAGCCGCCGTACGAGTACTTCGAGCAACTGCTCCAGTACCTCGCCGCGATGACGCCGAAGCCCTCCGTCAAGCTTTTCGGCGGCGAGCCGACGCTGCACAAGGACCTCTTCCAGATCGTGACCCGCGCCCGCGGGATGGGACTCTCGACAAGCATTGTCACCAACGGCGTGCGGCTGGCGGACGAGGCGTACTGCAAGGATCTCCTGGCCACCGGCGTGAAGATCGTCTTCTCATTCGACGGCCGAGACCCGAAGGTGTACGAGACGCTCCGCGGCGACGCGGGGGTCTATGACGTGAAGCTCAAGGCGCTGGAGAACATCCGCAAGCACCGGCGGTCCAAGGTCACGATCATGTGCGTCGTCGCGCGGGGCCTCAACGACCACCTGATCGGGGACCTGCTTCAGTTCTGCCACGAGCGATCGGACTTCATCAACGCGTGCGATTTCATCCCGCTCTCGCGGACGTGGGTGCCCGGCACGGTCGCGGCGGACGGGGCCGACATCACCGCGATGGAGGACGTGGAGAAGGACGTCGCCGCAGCGATGCCCGGCGGCAAGCTGGAGTTCCTGCCCGCGGGGCTGACGCCGTTCAAGACGATCTCCAAGTACCTGCCGATCCCGCGGCTGACCTTCGCCGGGGCGCATCCCAACTGCGAGAGCATCGCCTTCCTCATCTCGAACGGAAAAGAGTATGTCCCGGTGTCGAACTACCTCAAGGGCCGGTCGCTGTACGAGGTGCTCGAGAAGTGGATCGCGCGGGACGAGGAACTCGGCCGCCGGATGGAGCGAACCGAGAAAGGGATCGCGGGTCGGCTGGGCTTGGCGCGCTTCATCGGGCGGGCGCGCAGCTTGAAGGAACTCGCCGGCGCGGTCCGCGAGAGCGCCGACACGCGGGCGATCTTCGGCAACCACGCCGCGTGGAAGACGCTCAAAAT
This sequence comes from Candidatus Brocadiia bacterium, assembly GCA_050015075.1. Classification (GTDB taxonomy): domain Bacteria; phylum Planctomycetota; class Brocadiia; order CAIUPP01; family CAIUPP01; genus JBEKCB01. Next base: position 74,593 of record JBEKCB010000006.1, read on the forward strand.
CGCGGTCGGCATTTTTCTCGGGCGCAAGCCCAAGGTCATGGTCCGCGCCAACACGCGGCTTCAGAAGGTCCTGCGCATCGCGATCCTGCCCTTCGAGGAGCCGCGCACGATGGACAGCAGCCACCTGCAGCGGTGCCCGGCGGGCTTCGCATACCTGGACCCGGCCACCGGCGAGCCGCGCACGATGCCGGTCTGCAGTTGGCCGCTCTACAAGAACGACATCATGCGGCGGATCATGGAACGCTACCCGGCAGCGCGCGAAGAACAGGCCGCGCCGGGCCGGCCTGTCGCCACGGACAGCACTCTGCGCGTGCGTGCATAATGGGGCGCACGACGGAAGGCGAATGCGGGGCCGAAGTCTGAACTTATCCCTCAGCGAGCCGTGTCCGCCGGAGCGCCGGTCGCGGCGGGCATGGATGTCGCCGCCGCAGGCGCCGATGGCGATTCGGGAGCGGCCGTCGTCGCCGGCGCGGATGTCCCTGCGGGCGTGGGTGCGGTTTGCCCTTCGCGCAACGCGCGGAGCCTGTCCTCCTGCCACACTTCCGTTTTCGGGTGCGCGCCCAGCCACGCGATCCAGAACATCGCCTCGGTCAGCACCGGATTGCCCTCGGCGTCTTTCGCGCTGAGAATGAGCGTGTCCGGGTTGAACTGCAGCGTGAGCTTGCGGTCGCCGACGGTGTCCTCAAACGGCCCCGGCTTTTCCCGCAGGAGCGCGGGCAGGTAGGCCTTGGCGGCTTTGCCCTGCGAATCGGTTATGCCGAAGACGCTCGCCTTGGGGAAAAACGGGTTCTTCTCCACGTCCAGGCCGTACACGGGATGCGGAAGCACGGGGTTCTGCGGATTCAGATAGTCCGCCGGCACGGCCATGGTGCCGTCGTAGTTGAACGGCTGCGCCGGCTTCGTCCCGATGAGGACGGTGGTTTCCGGGTTGATGGTCTTCCACGTCTTCCACGTCACAAGCTCCGCCTGAAGCGGCCTGAGCCGGGAACCCGCGCGCTCCCCGGCGATGCAGAGCCGCAGCGTCGGCGACCAGAGAGAGAACTTCTCGACCTTCTTTCCATCCGCAGCCGCGCCGGTGTCCTTGCTGTACATCACGATGGCGCCCTGGTACACGAGGCCGGCCGAGCCGAACGTGAGTTGATCGCGGTACATGGCGCTCGGCGCGCTGGCCGCAGCGCTCCAGACCACGGCGATCGGCTCGCCGCCGACGGTATCGTTGATCACGTCATGATAGTTCATGAACTTGACCGGATAGGCGCGCGCTTCCGCGCCGACCTTGACGCCGATGACCGGCTGCCTGTCGGGCAGCGCGTCCATCGTCACCTCGGCCGCCGGCTTCAGGACCATCTCAAGATGCGGGTCCATTCCCAGCGGCGGGAACATATCCATGAAAAGAGCCTGGCTCTGGCTCGCCCCATAGACCATTCGCCGCTGCAGCATCTCCGGCTTGACGCCTTCGGCCAATTTCGTGACATCGAACAGGGTTCCCGGAATCACCCTGTCGGGCTCCTGGGCGTTCCCTCTCCCGCCGGCCGGGACAGCGGGCATCGCCAGGAGGAACGTCCTGTCGCCCGCGCTGAACATTTCGCCCTGGATCTCCATCTCGTGCACGTGCAGCATCCGGGCGTAGAGTTCCGTCGGCGACAGGTTCGGCATGGAAGGCTGGGGCCCTTCCCTGGATGCGGTTTCTTTCGACGGCACGGGCTCGGCCGACGGCTTGGAATACCATTTCTTGTTGGCATAGATCGCGATCAGAAAGAGCACCGCCATGCAGATCACGACGACGAGCCTCCAGTCGAGCTTCGGCTCGGCCGGCGGCGTCGGCGGCTGGGGCGATGCGGGCGGAGCGGAAGGCGCCGGCGACGGCTGCTCCGGGTCCTGCGGCGCGGGAGTTTCAGTCATGGGGCTCCTTTCAATTACTCGATATTGGCGTGTCTCTTCGCGAGCTTCTGCGGGGTCAGGTGCAGGCGGTCCATGAGGACCAGGACGAGCGTGTCCATCAGCAGCAGCGTGGCCTGTTCGAACAGCGAACCGGGCGGCTGGCGCGTGGTTTTATGGCGATTGATTTCGCCCTTGGTCGGGGCCGGGACGACAACGACGATGTCGGCCATCGCGGCGATGCGCGCCTCCGGATGCGCCGTGATCGTCGCCAGGCGCGCGCCCGCCTCCTTGGCGGCCGCCGCGACGTGGTATACGAAGCGCGTCTGACCCGTGCCGGAATTGACCAGGCACAGGTCATGGCGGGTGATGGGCGGCGTGGTGGTCTCGCCGACGAAATACGCGTCCATCCCCAGGTGCATCAGTCGCACGGCGAACGTCCGGCTGACGTGTCCGGTCCGCCCCTGGCCGTAGATGAAGATCCTGCGCGCGCGCAAAAGCGCCTGCGCGAGTTCGTCCACGCTCCGCACGTCCACTTCGTTCAGGACGGATTGCAGCTCGGAGATGATGCCCTGGAGTCTGCTTCTGAAGAGTCGGGTCAAAAGGGGAAATCTCCCGCGCAAAAGCCTGGAGAGCCGGCGCTCGTGAGAAATTGATCTTATCACGCAGGCAGAGGCCGCGTCAAGGAAGCGGACTGTCCGGCGCTTTGCGCTCCGCGTTTTCCGATGGGCGTTCTATACCTGCTTTCTCGCGCGTGGTAGAATGCGGCTGATCTGGCGCCTCATTGCATGCCGTCGCCATTCATGGAGGATCGCCCGTGGCCGGAAAAATCATTGACATGCACCAGCATTTGATCAATGCCAACACCCCCGACGCGCTGGCGGAGACGTACGGCCGCCTCGGCGTCGAAAAGGCGTTGCTCGTGGGCGTGCCGCCCACGCAGATTCCGGGCGATAACGAGGCGGTGCTCGCGGCGACCCGAAAGTACCCGAAACTGTTCCTGGGCCTCGTCGGCTTCGACCTGGACACGATGTCGCCCGCGGAGCTTCCGCGCTTTCACGACGAGGGGTTCATCGGCGTCAAGTTCATCGGCCCGGCGAAGGCGTACAACGATCCGTCGTATTTCCCGGTTTACGAGAAGGCGGCGGAGCTGCGGATGATCACGCTCTTTCACCTCGGGATCGTGGCGAACAGCGGGCCCTGGCGCGGTTGCGACAGCAACCTGATGCGGCCGATCCACCTGGACTACATCGCGCGGAAAATCCCGGAGTTGACGGTCATCGGCGCGCACCTGGGCAACCCGTGGTCCGACGAGGCCGCGATGTCCTGCCGATGGAACCCGAACCTGTTCTTCGATCTGTCCGGATCGCTGCTGAAGTACCGCTCGCCGCAGTACCTCGCCGAACTGCTCTGGTGGACGCCGACCAGCGCGTACAAGAGCCCGGACCGCACCGACGCCTGGCAGAAGATTCTTTTCGGGAGCGACGTGCCGACGGACAGTATCGCCGACGTCATCAAGGACTACGAAAAACTGATGGACGGGATCAACATGCGCCCCGAATTGCGCGAAGCGGTCTGGTACGGGACGGCCGCGAAGCTGCTCGGGCTGAAGTGAGCGGCGTTTGCGTTGCCCCCGACGGCCGCGGGCGTCCGCTACGGAGCGCCCTTGTCCGCGTCCTTCTTCATGCTTTCTCTGCGGGCGACGAGGTTCGCGGAAACCTCGGCCCCGTCCAGTAACACGCGGCCCATGGGATCCCGCACCGGTGCGACAGAAATCCCGATCGCATTCAGCTCCGTCTCCAACTTGCCCGATTGCGCCTGCAAGTCATCCGCCAGCAGGCCCAACTCGTTTTTTTCGGAAGGCTCCAGGGGCGTATTCAACTGCCAGGGGTCGTCGCCGCCGGCCTTCTCTGCGGACTGGGTTGCCTTCTCCTCCTCGTCAAGCACTTCCCTTCGAAGCGCATATTCAAAGTCGGTCACCGGCTCATAACTGTTGATCTTCATCAGCACTTCGCGCGCTCGGAGGCGCCGCTCCGTGACGCGCAACTCCCGGTATCGTCTGACCATCTCCTCCAATTTGCCGATCTCGATGAGCTGCGCGTCCAGCCGCGCTTGTTGCCCCGTCGTCAGCGTGGGACCGTTGCCTTCTTCAGCGGTGCCCAGCGTGCCGCGTCTTCTCAGCGTGATCGCAACGCAGATGGCGCAGAGCAATATGATCCCCACCAGGACGAGCCAGACCGCTTTGCCGGATCGGGGCCGCTCTTGAGGCTCGGGGAGCGGAGGAGGCGGAGAAATTTCGTGCGGCGGAAGTGGAACTCTTATCGCGCCGCCGCAGATCGGACATCGCCCATGCCTGCCCGCTTTGCTTCCGGGCACTCTGAGCATCGTCTCGCACCGCGGGCATTTGAGCTCGATCATCATCGGCGTTCATATCTCGCAGGACGCCGACAACTCTATCATGGACCCGGCGGTTGTGCAAGAACATAGCGGACGGATTCGTCGTTTCTCCGCGCCGCGACCCCGCACGCGCCTGCTTCAGAATCTGTGTCAGCAAACGCCACATCTCGGCGCCCTCTGTAGCAAGTTGAGCCGAGTGACCCCGTTACTGATGCGCTCTATCGGCCGCTCCCTCGATTGCGCATCCCGATAAAAACGAGCGTTACTCACGCTCTGCCAAGCACTTATCCGCACGGGCCGTTGGACGTCACTGGCGCCTGCGCCTGAATTCATCGCGTCGGCACAAAGATTGCTCTATTCGACCAAAGTTGCCTGGCGAGGTGGACAATCTATCAGCTAATTTATGCGAGGAGCGTTCCGACGATGAGTTCGAATGCGCTGGACATCGTTCGCCTGGAGCCCGTTGAAGTCGTCAACATAGAGCAGCATCTGCCTCCCGCCGAACCATCCCTCAAGAGACGCTTGACGGAGCGGTTCTCCGTGCCCGGCGCGCTGGTGATCTGCCGTCACCGGACCATCTTCGGAACATGGAAGGCATGCAGGACGCCGTTCCACGTCTATAATCTCGGCATGGGCGGACTGAACTATTGGAACCTGGGCAAGACTCCCAAGCCGGGCGGGAAGATCAAGCTGACTCTCCTCGTGCCCAACGTGATTCCCATAAACGTAGTCAGCGTCGTGGTCTGGAGCAAGGCCATGCCGCGTTCCGACGATGGCGGCGGAGCGCAACGGTACAGCCACATCACCGGCGTCAAGTTCGTGGATTACGATGCCGAAGCGTGGGCGGTGCTGCGCAAGATTCACGAGATTGTCGCCGCCGAGTTGAAGAGCGCCCCGCCGCCGGCGCTTGCCCCGTCACAGAACCAGTCTGAAAACCCCACGGCATCCGCGCCGCGTTGACCCGGCGGCTTGCAGGGTGCCCGTCAGGGCATAATGGAGTAGCGCCTGACGGCGCCACTACAAGCAAGTCTTTGACAACCCGCCGCCTGTCCTGATACACTGATAGCTTATTGTTTTCTCGGCAAAGCCATCGAAACTGCATCGCCGCGGACCCGGAGGTTCCCATCCTATGGTGAAGCTCGTCCTCGCGTATTCCGGCGGGTTGGATACATCCGTCATCCTTCACTGGCTGCGGACGCGGAAGCACTTCGACGTGATCGCCTTCGCGGCCGACCTGGGCCAGGGAGACGACCTGAAACTCACGGCCAAGCGCGCGCTCGCCACGGGCGCCTCGGCCGTTTTCGTCCAGGATCTGTGCGAGCCCTTCGTTCAGGACTACGTCTTTCCCGCGCTCCAGGCCAACGCGGTCTATGAGAACGGCTACCCGCTGAACACCGCGCTCGGGCGGCCGCTGATCGCGCAGGAGCTGGTGCGCATCGCCCTCAAGCACAAGTGCACCACGGTCGCGCACGGCTGCACCGCCAAGGGCAACGACCAGGTCCGCTTCGAGGCGGGCGTCGCCGCGCTCGCGCCCCACCTGAAGGTCCTCGCGCCGGTCCGTGAATGGGAATTCAAGAGCCGCGAGGAAGAGGTGGACTACGCCCTCAAGCACCACATCGCAGTGCCCGTCACGCGCAAGTCGCCCTACTCGATTGACCGGAACCTCTGGGGCGCCAGCATCGAGTGCGGCGAACTCGAAGATCCCTGGCGCGCGCCGCCGCGCGACGCGTACCTGATGACCCGCCCGCCCGAGGCGGCGCCCAACCAGGCCGCCGAGATCGAGATTGCCTTCGAGGGCGGTATTCCCGTCGCGCTCGACGGCCGCGCGACCGGCGGGGTCAAGCTGATTCAAACGCTCAACGAGATCGGCGGCGAACACGCGGTCGGCCGGCTGGACATGATCGAGAACCGGGTCGTCGGCATCAAGTCGCGCGAGGTCTACGAGGCCCCTGCCGCGACGATCCTGCTCGCCGCGCACCGGGGACTCGAGGAGATCACGCTGAGCCGCGACGTGGCCCGGCAGAAAACCTATCTCTCGCAGATCTTCAGCGACATCATCTACTCCGGCCGGTGGTTCACCGACCTGCGCGAGGCGCTGGTGGCTTTCATGGGCGTCACGCAGAAGTACGTCACCGGCACGGTGCGCGTCCGGCTCTACAAAGGCCAGTGCGTGGTCACGGGCCGGCGCTCGCCGTATTCGCTCTACGAGAAAAAACTCGCCACCTACGGCGCCGGCGACGCGTTCCAGCACGGCGCCGCCCAGGGCTTCCTGGAGATCTTCAACCTCGACATCAAAGCGCAGGGTTTCCGGCGCGAGCGCTACCTGGCGAGCCGCGGCAAAAGGCGAAAAGCATGAACGCCGAGGTGCTCTCGATCGGCAGCGAGTTGATGGCCGGGCGCATCGCCGATACGAACGCGGCGTTTCTCTCCGAGCAACTCCAGTTGCTCGGCTTCGACGTCGTCCGGCACACCACCGTCGGCGACCGCCGGGCGGACATCCGCGCGGCGATCGAGGAGATTGCGCCGCGGGCCGACCTGGTTCTCGTGACCGGCGGACTGGGACCGACGCGCGACGATCCTACCCGCGAATCCTTCGCCGCCGCCTGCGGCGCGGACCTGGTCGAAGACCCCGAGAGCACGCGCCGCATCCGCGAGATGTTCGCCGCCCGCCACGCTCCGGTCGGCCCTTCCAACCTCAGCCAGGCGTATTTCCCGCGCGGCGGCGAGGTGCTCCGCAACTCGACCGGCACGGCGGCGGGATTCGCCGTCCGGCTCGGCCGCTGCCGCTTCTTCTGCATGCCCGGCGTGCCCTCCGAGATGAAAGTGATGTTCCGCGAGTCGGTCGAGCCGCAACTGCGCTCCGCCGCCGGCCGCGCCACGCTGGTGCGGTCGCTGCACATCTTCGGCCTGGGCGAATCCACCGTCGGGGAGCGGCTCTTCGATTTGATGGCCGAAGACCACAACCCCGAGGTGGCGACGCAGGTGCATGACGGCCTCATCACGCTGCGCCTGACCGCGACGGACTCCGGCGAGGCCGCCGCGCGCCGGCGCCTGGACGAGGCGGAAACGCAGGTCCGCGCCCGCCTCGGCAGCACCATCTTCGGCGCCGACGAGACGGCCACGCTCCAGGCCGCCGTCGCGGCGCTCCTCCAGCGGACCGGGCTGAAGGTCGCCTTCGCGGAATCCTGCACCGGCGGCGAACTCTCCGCGCGCCTGACCGACGTTCCGGGCATCAGCGCCTTCCTGCTGGAATCGGCGGTGACCTACAGCAACGAGTCGAAGATCCGCCGGCTGGGAGTGCCGCCCGAGGTGATTGAGCGCGAAGGCGCCGTGAGCGCCGCAACCGCCGAGGCGATGGCGCGCGGCATGCGCGCGACTTCCGGCGCCGATGTCGCCCTGGGCGTGACCGGCATCGCCGGGCCGGACGGCGGAACCGCCGCCAAGCCCGTCGGTCTGGTCTATATCGCGCTGGCCGACGCGGCCGGCGCGCGCGTGGAGGAAGCTCATTTCCGCGGGACGCGGCAGCAGATCAAGGACCGCGCCGCCAAGAGCGGCCTGAATATGCTGCGGCTTTATCTCGAAGGACACACAGCCTAAAATGGGTGAGAAATCAGACGACGGAAAAGTTCGCGTCCGCTGCACAGGCTGCGGCAAGAGGGTCAAGTACCCCGCGAACCACCCGGGCGGCACGTTCCGCTGCCCCATCTGCCATACGGTCATGGTCGCGCCGCTGGACGGCGCCAATGAGCTGACGCTCGAAGAGGAATCCCACTCCGGCATCATCGCCGCTGCGGCGTCGGCCCAGGTCACGAACGATTCCGACTCGGAGCCCGACGCCGCCCCGAGCGCGCCGCCTCAGAAACCTCCCGCGATCGAGCGCGTGAATGCTTTCCTCGTCAGGGAAACCGAGCGCATCGGCCGGCTCTGCGAGGAAGTCGTCTCGAATTCGTTCATGCCGGGCGAGGAACAGGCGAACAAGCTGCGGGCGCTGCGGCACGCCAAGGCGGTGTACTTCAAGCGATACGTCGAAGCGGTCCTGAAAGACCTGGACAACGAACTCGCCGAGCTGCGCGACGATCCGGCGTCGGAAACTCAGACGGGGAAGAGCAAGATCAGCCGGTTGCTCCTGGAGAAGCGCGGGCTGGTGCTTTTCCTCAACGTCATGTTTGAGCTTCGGCCGGGCGCTTCGCCCGCTCGGAACGGCGCCACGCCCGATACTCGCGGTAGCGCTGCGGCACCGCCCACCACACCTTCTCAGCCAGCCGCTCAAACTCCGCGAAGCACTCCAGCCGCCGACCCTGCGCCAGATAGCAAAGGCCCAGGTAGTAATGGGTCTCCGTCATGCTGAAGCCGGGCTCGGCGCCGGCGCGGAACTGCTCGAACGCCTGGTCAATGCGGCCGAGGGCGTAAAGCACTCTGCCTTCCGCGCGGCTGATTTCGGGAGTCGGCGCTGCCGGCGGGTTCTGCGGATCCGCCGCCAGCCGCTTCGCCTCGCTCAGTTCCCGGTCCGCCTCTTCGAGCCGCTCCACGTCGGCCAGGTGAGAAGCCAGCTCGATGCGCGCCTCCGGCGACTGGGGCGACTCGACGACGCGCTGCTGAGCGGCGCTCAAGGCGGCGTCGCGGCACTCCTTCAGCAACGCCGCTCCGGCCGGATGTCCGGGCTGCATCTCCATGACCATTTCGCCGTAGGAGGAGGCCCTGTCCAGGTTTCCCGCCTTTCGCGCCATCTCCCCGCGCCACAGCGCGTAGGCGATGCGCGGCCTGTCGAGCCACGGCGTGCGCCGCTCCTTGTCCACCAGGTCCACCGACCGCCCGCGCAGGTCCGTCTCGATCAGCGCGAGCAACTGCGCGAGGAACGGCGTGGAATCGGGAAGCTCTTCCGGGTTCAGCCGCTCGCGGGCCTCCTGCGAACCGGAGGCCCAGTCGTTGAGGATGCGGTAGCTCCGCGCGAGTTCATTGTCGGGGCTCAGCACCAGCGCGCGGGCGAATTCCGCGCGCGCCGGCTCATATTCCGCCGCCTGGAAGAACGCCTGACCGGCCAGCAGGTGGAACGCGGCGCTGTCGGGCCTCAGCTCGAGCGCCCGGCGCAGGTGCGGCGCCGCCTCGGCGAACCGGCCCGCCCTCGTCAGCGCCAGCCCGAGGTGCAGCAGCCCGGTGCCGAGGTCCGGATTGCGCCGCACCGCCTCTTCCAGGGCGGCCAGCGCCTCGTCCGACCGGCCCATCGCGGCCAGCCGCGCACCATCTCGCACGAGCCGGTCCGACTCCAGAAGTTCTTCCAAGTTTCGCCTTTCTAACTCGTCTATCCTAGCCCTGTTTGATGAGCGCGATCGCCGCATCGGCCAGCAGGTCTCCCGCTTCCGGCGCCAGCCGGCTGCTGGAAATGAACGTTGTCTCGTATCCGCCGCGCTTGAAGGCCGCGCGGGTGGGCACGTAGCCGACCATGCCGTTGGCGTGGCCGACGACGAGCGCGCGCTTGGGATAGCACTCTTCCTTGATCCGCAGGCCGTGCTCGACGAAATATTCCGCCGGGATGCCCACGAACGCATATTCGTCCAGGAACAGCGCCTGCACCTCGGCTTTGTTGGTTTTCTCCCGGCGCATCTTCTCCAGCAGGCGCGGGGTGCCGGCCTCATAGACCTCGTCGGAGCGGAAGCGCTGCGCGCCGAAGACCTTCCCTTTGAGTTCCGCCTCGGTGATCGGCCGGTACGGCAGTTCCAGCGTCCGGCGCGCCATGCCGATGCGCACGGACGGACGATACGCGATGTCCCGCATGGCGGCCGCCGCGTCCTCGGCCAGAAGCCGGCCGAAATCGTCAATGGAATGGTCGTGCGGCTGCTGGAAAGGATCGCCGTGGTGCACATTGCCGCAGGCGCCGTTCAGGTACACGGTCACGGGCACGCCGCGGGCCTTCATCTCCTTCGCCAGGGCGCCGGGATAGCCGGCGGAGGCGGTCGTCGAGCCACCCTCGTGCGTGGGGTGGCAGGTGAAACACACCAGGCAGCCGAGCATGCGGCCGGCGCGGCTTCGAACGGCGGCGACGGCCACTTCCGGGTCAATCGGCCCCTCTCGGCAAAGAATGGTCTTCGGGTCGGCATTGACGTGCGTCTTGACCGTCCCGTCGCGCATAATGAACCGGCGGTTGCGCGCGAGTTCCCATTCGAGCGCGTGGCCGAAGCCGATCTCGGCCTCGGCGCAGCCGGCCAGGGCCTGCCCGAACGCCGCGACCACCTTGCGCACCATATCCTCGATGTACGGCTCGTCGCGGGGCAGCGGCTCGACTCCTGACACCGCCGGCCCGGCGTGGTTATGCGTGGCGCAGACGAGGATGCGGTCGCCGGGGAAGCCGAACTGCGCCTCGACGCGCCGGCGGATATCGTTCACCTGCGTCCAGCGGATGCTCAGGAGGTCGAGCTGCACGAACGCGGCGCGCTGGCCTTCCGATTCGAAGACGGCGATGCGCGCGAAGAGCGGATCGCGGACTTTCTCGATCGTGATATCCTGCAGCCAGCCGATTTTTCGGGTGCCGATGGGCGGCGTGATGTCCGCCTCGGCGAAACCTGTACGCAGGGGACTTCCTCCTCCAAGACCGATCCGACGGACCGGCCGGATTACCGGACCTGGTCCGTGTTCTCCATGACTTTCCGGATGCCGCGCGCCGTGAGCTGCGCCACCTTCGGGCCGTTGGGCGCGCGCAGCGGCACCGTCATGCCGGTGTGCGAATCGCTGTGCTTCTGCGCCATCGGGTACTGCCGCAGGTCGTAGCTCACCTTCTGCGCGTGCGCGCAGGACCACGGACAGCCGTGGCCGTAGGCGTTCTTGGCCTGGAAGACCGTCATTGCCGGCAGGATGAACTTCTGCCAGACGCCGGTCTGCACGCCCTCGGCGTTGAGCGCCGCCACCAGCTTGTCACGGAAGGCGCTGGCGTCCTGTTCGTGTCCGAGGGCCTTCATGTCGAACCGGATGGTGTAATTGTACCAGTTGTGTCCGGCGCCCTTGTAGGCGGTCGGCAGGATGAGGTTGGGCGTGCCCTTGAGAGCCGCCGTAAGGGCCCGGGCGTTCTCCTTCAACGTCGCCTGGTACTTGTCCAGCTTCGTCAACTGGCTGCGGCCGAAAGCGGCGGTGAGATCAGCCATGCGATACATCCAGCCGAGGGCGTAAGCGTGGTAGTCGCGCCGCTCGCGCGGCGTGCGCGTTTCGCCGAAAGACCAAAGTTGCGTGGCCTTCTTCAGCATTTCGTCATTGTCGGTGACGAACATTCCGCCCTCGCCCGCACAGAGGCATTTGTTCTGGTTGAAACTGAATGCGGCGCAATGTCCCCACGTGCCGACCTTGCGCCCCTTGAACGTCGCGCCATGCGCCTGGCAGGCGTCCTCGACGACCTTCAGCTTGTGCCTGCGGGCGATGGCCATGACCTTTTCCATGTTCATCGGCAGGCCGTGGAGATGGACGGCGATGATGGCCTTGGTCTTCTTCGTGATCGCGCGCTCGATCAGCGACTCGTCCATGTTGATCGTGTCGAAGTTGATGTCCACGAAAACCGGGATGGCGTTGTGGTGGAGGATGCAGGTGGCGGACGAGGACCAGGAGTAGGCCGTCACGATCACCTCGTCGCCGCAGCCGACGTCGCACGCGACCAGCGCCATGTGCAGCGCCGCGGTGCCGGAGTTCGTGGCGACGGCGAATTTGTTGCCGTTCCACGCGGCGAACTCGGTCTGGAACGCCGCGCAGTTCTCGCCGAAGGCATGATTGCTGCCTTCGAGGGACGCCAGGACTCGTTTGCGATCCACGTTGTCTATCGGCGGCCAGTTCTTAACGGTCCCGTCCGGCACGGCCTTGCGACCGCCGTTAATCGCCAGTTTTTCCATCGTTGTCACCTCTATTCCTTAATTTCTCGAACACCATACCGACATATCCCACGGCGCGGTCCGCATCGAGTTCGTTGAGGACCTCCGCGCTGGTGGTGTACTCGAGCACTCTTCCGGCCGTGGCGCCCATCGCGCGGGCGGCGGCCGTTGCGGCTGCCAGCGCGCCGGGACCGCAGGAGTTGAAGTGCTCCTGCGCCTCCGCGACGATCTCCTCCGCCTTCAGCGATTCCGCAAGGCTGATGACCCGCCGGTCGTTCGCGTGCATCCAGCCCATCGCCTTCGACAGCGGCCCGTGGTCGGGCGTGCCGTAATCCATCCCGTAGTGCGTCAAGTCGGTGCTCGCCACGACCATCACGCGCTTCGAGGCCTGGGCGACGGCCGCCGCGACCGCCTCGCCCATGCCTGCGGCCTCCGGCACCGGCGGCACGGCGATGGGCACGATCTTCGCGCCCGGCGACAGCGCCTGGATGAAGGGCAATTGGACCTCGATGGAATGCTCCATGTCGTGCGCGGCGGCGGAAGAGAGGATCGAGCCGTGCGCGGCTTCCAGGATCGCGGAGGCGAGATCGGCGTCCACCGGAAGTTCTCCGAGCGGCGTCAGCCAACTGCCCGAAGGGAAGATTCCGCCTTTCCGCCCGTGCCACTGGTGCACCGCGCCGAGCAGAACATAGGTTTCCGGTTTCGCGGCCGCGAGCGTTGCGAAGACCATGGCCGCCGTGCGCCCGGAGTACATCCATCCGGCGTGCGGAACGACGCCGCCCAGCAGCGTTCCCAGGTTCTTCGGCGGGACGTATCCAGCGACGTATTCGAGCGCGGTCTGTTTCAGGACGGTCGGCGACGCCTCATAAAACTGGCCCACTCGCACCGGCATTCGCACATCAGATCTCTTCATGGCGTCCTTGACCCCTTTCTGCGCCCGCTGCACCATGGGCTTTCAGCCAGGCGAAGTCGCCGATAGCGAAAAGCGCCTGGACGTGAACCAGCACCGCCGCCCCGAGAAAGACCCAACCGGAACCGCGGCCCATGGCCAGCGCCAACGCGCCATAGGCGAGCAACGCGCCGTGGCTCACCGCCAGCGCCGCGGCGCGCTCATTGAACCCGCAGCGGATGAGTCCCATCGGCGGCCAGAGGACGTCCACGGCCTCGAGTTCCGGGCCGGACGCCGCATGACCATCCCGGACGTTCCTCAGCGGCGCCGTGAGGCCGAACCGCCGCGCTTCCTTTCTTTCCCGGCCCGACTGCGCAAGTTGCTCGGTCGCCTCGACCCGCGCCGCGCGTCCTCGGCCCGCCCTCGCCGGCAACCGCGCGAAGACGCGCTCGACGGATTCCTTTTCGTACAGGCAGAGCGCTTGGGCGGCGAACAGCAGGTTGCTCCTGCCGGCGCCGCCGAACGGCGTCCCCGCCGCCTGCGCCAGCGCTTTTTCCGAGGACTCGCCCCACGCGCGCTCGAACTCTTCCGCGCCGCGCTCAACGGAACCGCTCAGCGGCAGCAACCCGAGCAGCGCAACCGAGCCGTCGAACTTCCGCAGAAGCCGCCGGGCGATCTTTCGGCAGTCTCGCGCCGGCAGACCGGCGGCCTGTTGCGCCAGTTCACCCAGTTCGCCGGCCTTCGGCGACTCGAAGAACCCCGGCCCGCGGAAGTGCCGGACGATGCCCGCGACGATCCACCACAAGATGTAGCCGGCGAGAAGCGCCAGCCCGATCGCCACCGCGTCAGTGGCCACTCGACGGACGGACAGGATCGCGGCGCCCACGGCAAACGCGAGAACCCACGCCACCCAGGTAACCAGGACGCGGCGCGCCGCATGCGGAGAGACTTCGAGCACGCCTTGCCCGATGGCCATCAACAGCAGGACTGCGAGGAGTTCAATCGCAAGGAACATTGGAGATATCGCGTCCTTTAACTTTGTGGAGCTTCCTCGTCCGCCGGGCCGGACGGCCGCTGGGGTCGCGTGTCCACGCTCCGGGTTATTCCCTTCAACTCCAGCTTCAGGTCCTCCGGATTGTCCGCCGCGGCGAGGGCCTCTTCCTCGCTGATCAGGCCCTCGTCCATGAGATGCTTGAGCGACTGGCCGAACGTCTGCGCGCCGTAATATGCGCCGTCGCGCAGCGCCGCCGGGAGTTGCCGCGTGCGCCCCTGCTGGAGCAGATCGCGCGTCGTCGGGGTCGCCATGAGCAGCTCCACGGCGGGCAGGCGCCCCGCCTCGCCGCTGCGCCGGAGCAGGCGCAGGCTGACGACTCCTTCGAGCACCATCGCCAGTTCAAGCCGGATGAGCGGATGCAGGTACGGAGGAAAGTATCCCATGATCCGCTCGACGGTCTGCACGGCATTGACTGTGTGCAGCGTGCTGAAAACCAGGTGCCCCGTCTCGGCGGCGCTCAGGGCGGCCTCCATCGTCTCCGCATCGCGCATTTCGCCGATGAGAATCACGTCCGGGCTCTGCCGGACGCAGTGCTTGAGCGCGGCGGTGAACGAATGGGTGTCCCGGCCGATTTCCCGCTGTTCGATGAGCGACCGCTTGTCCTGGTAGACATATTCGATCGGGTCTTCGATGGTCACGATGTGCCGGCGGAACGTGGAATTGATGTAGTCCACCATTGCGGCAAGGCAGGTGGATTTTCCGCTGCCCGCGACGCCCGTCACGAGCACGAGGCCGCGCCGCCGCGAGCAAAGGCTCTGGAGCGGGGAGACCGGCAGATTCAAATCCTCCAGACTGGGGATCGTCTTGAGGAGAAAGCGAAAAACCAGTCCCGCCTGACCGCGCTGCCGGAAGGCGTTGACTCGGAACCGCCCCAGTTCCGGCACCTCGTACGCCGCGTCCGCCTCGCCCTCGCTGTGGAACGCCTTCTGATCGTCTTCGTCCAGCACCGTCGCCACGGCCTGCGTCATGAAGTCGGCGGCGACCACCTCAGCCCGCTGTTCCTTCGGAAGGATGTCGCGCCGCAGAAGCCCGTCCACTCGAAAAGCCGGCGGCGCGCCGGTCTTCAGGAAAAGGTCGGACGCACCCGCTTCGACCGTCGCCGTCAGCAGAGTCTGAAGTTCCATCGGTCTCCCGATCCATATAATTGGACGCGCCCCAGTGTACCGGCGCTCCGGTCAGACTGCAACGCGCCCGGCAGGCGCGTCAGGTTCGTGCGCTCTTTGGCGCCGCGCGCTCCTGCCGTTCGTATTCCATGATCTTGCCCACCCGCCGCTCGTGCCGTCCGGCCTCCGCCGGAGTGGTGAGCCATATCTTAAGAATCGGGTCCAGCAGCGGCCCCTGCACCGTGTCCTCGCCGAGGCAAAGGACGTTGGTGTCGTTGTGCGAGCGGCTCACGCGCGCCGTCCGTTCGTCATAGACGACGCCGGCGCGGATTCCCTGGACTTTGTTCGCGGCGATGGACATGCCGATGCCCGTGCCGCAAACCAGCACGCCGCGATCCGCCTCGCCGCGGCTCACGGCCTCGGCCACGCGAAAGGCGAAGTCCGGATAATCCGACGACTCATCGGTCGTCGCGCCCATCGCCACGAACTCGTGCCCGAGCCGCCGTACCGCCTGCTCCAGTCTCTCGCGGAAAATCCGGCCTCGGTGGTCCCATCCTGCCGCAATCTTCATTCGCGCGCCTTTCTTCGATGGCCCGGCGCCAGCAGGCGCAGTATCGCGGCGCGCTTGATCGCGCCTTCGCGCAGAATGCTCCAGTTCTCGCCGTCGCACTTGACGACGGTGGACGGCTTCCGCCGTTGCGCGGCGCCGCCGTCGAGCAGCACGTCCACGCGGCCGCCCAGGGCTGAAACGACCTGCGCCGCGGTGAAGGCGTCTTTCTCACCGGAAAGGTTCGCGCTCGTCGCGACGAGCGACCCGCCGCATTGCCGGAGCAGCGCGGCCGCGACCGGGTGATCGGGCACGCGCAGACCCACCCACCGTCCGTTTCTGCCTTTGACCACAAGCGTGAGAGGCCCCGGCCAGAACGCGCGCGCCAGTTTCCGCGCGCAGGCCGGCAACCGGCCGCACATCCGCAGCGCCGCATGCCGGCTGCTCACGAGCACCTGGAACGGTTTTTTCCCCTCGCGCCCCTTGATTCGCACCAGCCGCGCGCGCGCCGCGCGGTCGCCCGTGCGCGCCGCAAGGCCGTAAACCGTCTCGGTCGGAAGCGCCACAACGCCGCCCTCTCGAACGGCGGCCGCCGCGCGCGCGATGGCCTTCGGCGCCGATGCGTCAAGAACCAGCGGCCGGTCCTCTCGCCGCGGCGGACATTGCCTGCGCGCCATGGCCACGGTTTCCCAAAAACCTCCGGAGGAGACCGGCCGGAACGGGATTATATCAATGCTCAACTATACTTCTCGAAGCAGACACATTCCTCGATCGAGTTCCGCGGCCTGGCGACCGGCTTTTCCGAGGCGTAGCCCATCGGCAGGAGCGCCACCACGCGCACGGTGTCCGGGATTCCGAGGAGTTTCCTCGTCTCCGGCTCCGAGAAGGCGCAGACCCAGCACGTGCCGAGGCCTTCCTCGACCGCCTGCAACGTCATGTGGTCCAGGGCGATGCTCACGTCAATCGGGCAGGAAAGCTGCCCGCAGCTCATGAGGTAGTCCGCGACCGTGCCGCAGGCCACGATCACCACCGGCGCCTGGCCGACGAAGGTCTGGTTCTTCGCGGCCTTCATCAGTTTCTCGCGCGTGGCCTTGTCCCGGACGACGACGAACTTCCGGTCCTGCATATTGCGCGCGCTGGGCGACAACCGGCCCGCTTCAAGGACTCTCTGGAGCTTCTCCTCTTCGACCGCCTTGCTCTTGAAAGCCCGAATGCTGCGACGCGCCGCAATCGCTTCCGCGACGTTCATCCGTTTGCCCTCCTGTGAAAGAGCCGACACCCTGCTTCCGACCGCCAGTATGTTACCAGCGGTCGGCGCGACGCGCAACGTTGTCTGACCGCGCCGTTTTTGATATAGTCCACCGAACGCGAATTGTCAGGAGGAATCCGCCGCATGGTGCGCGTGGGAATTCTGGGACCGACCGGCTACACCGGGCTGGAGCTGCTCCGCCTGCTGCTGCGTCATCCGGACGCGGAGATCGTCTATCTCGGCACGCGCCGCGACGAGCGGCCGCCCATCTCCGAGATCTGGCCGATCCTCCGCGGGCGGCTGGACATGCGCTGCTCCCTGCTCGAGAAGGACCCGGTCCCGAAAATGGACCTGGCGTTTCTCGCGCTGCCGCACACGCTGGCGATGGACTACGCCCCCGCGCTGCTCAAGAGCGGCGTCCGCGTGGTGGACATCAGCGCGGACTATCGCCTCAAGGACCCGGCCGCCTTCAAGAAATGGTACAAGGTCGAGCACAAGGACCCCGCGAATCTGAAGCACGCCGTGTACGGCTTGAGCGAGCTGTTCCGGGACGAGATCAAGCCGGCCCGGCTCATCGCGAACCCCGGCTGCTACGCCACGGCGATCCAACTGGCGCTGGCGCCGCTGCTGATGAGCCACCTGGCCGCCCCGGACGCGCCCATCATCGCGGACGCCAAGTCCGGCGTCAGCGGCGCCGGGCGCGACCCGCGGCCCGACCTCCATTTTCCCGAGGCGAACGAGAGCGTCAGCGCGTACAAGGTCGGCATCCACCAGCATACCGGCGAAATCGTCCAGGGCATGCGGCGGATCGGCGGGCGCGACGTGGAACTGCTGTTCGTCCCGCACCTGATTCCCATGGACCGCGGCATACTGGCCACCTGCTACGTGCCGCTCTCCGCGCCGGCGACGACGCAGGAGCTGAAGGACCTCTATGCCCGGACGTACAAGTCCGAGCCGTTCGTCCGCGTCCGGATGGATGACGCGACGCCGACGACGAAGCACGTCTGCGACACGAATTTCTGCGACATGGCCGTGCGCGGGATCGGCAAGACGGCGGTCGTGATCTCGTGCATAGACAATTTGGTCAAGGGCGCGGCCGGCCAGGCCGTTCAGAACATGAACATTATGCTGGACCTTCCCGAGACGGCGGGGTTGTTCTGACCATGAAACGCAACGGCATCCGACGAATCCCCGGCGGCGTCATCGCGGCGAAAGGCTTCCGCTGCGCCGGCGTCCGCTGCGGCATCAAGACGCGCGCGGGCGTGCCGGACCTTGGCCTGATCCTGAGCGACCGCCCGGCGGCCGCCGCGGCGGTCTTTACGACCAACCGCGTGCAGGCGGCGCCGGTCCTGTTCGACCGGGAACTCCTGAAACACGGCCCGGTCCGCGGCGTGGTCGTAAATGCCGGGAACGCCAACGCCTGCACCGGCTCGAAAGGCCTCCGCGACGCGCGCCGCATGTCGGAGCTGGCCGCCGAATGCGTCCCGCTCCCGCGCGGGAGCGGGGGCCGCTTCCTCGTCGCCAGCACCGGTATCATCGGCGTGCCGCTCCCGCTCGCCAAGGTCGAATCGGGCATCCGCGACGCCGCGGCGCGCCTCGGCCGGACTCCGGCGCATGCCGACGCCATCGCGCGCGCGATCATGACCACCGACCTTGTGCCCAAAGCGGCCGCGGTCGAGGTGCGCGTCGGCGGCAAGCCCGTCCGCATCGGCGGCATCGCCAAAGGCTCCGGGATGCTCGCCCCGAACATGGCCACGATGCTCTGCTTCATCACCACCGACTGCGCCATCCGAGCGCCCCTGCTGCGCCGCGCGCTGCGGGAGACGGTCGGAAAAACTTTCAACAGCATCACCGTGGACGGCGATTGCAGCACCAACGACACGGTCGCGCTCCTCGCGAGCGCTGCGGCCGGCAATCCGCCGATCGAGCGGCCCGGGCCCGGTTTCCGCGCTTTTCGGGACGGGCTGCTGGCGGTGGCCGAGGAATTGTCGCAGGCGCTGGTGCGCGACGGCGAAGGCGCATCGCGCTTCGTGGAGATCAGCGTCACCGGCGCGCGCTCGGAACCCGAGGCGGCGCGCGTCGCGCGCAGCATCGCCACCAGCCCGCTGGTCAAATGCGCCATCAACGGCGGAGACCCGAACTGGGGACGGATCATCTGCGCGGCCGGCTATTCCGGCGCCGCCGTCGAGCCGGAACGGATGCGCCTGTGGATCAACGGGCAGATGCTGTTCCGCAGCGGCATGCCGGCGGTCGTCGCTCGGGAGAAACTCGTCGCCTGCATGAAGCCGAAGGAAATCGCCATACGCCTCGACCTCGGCCGCGGCCGGCGCCGCGCGCGGGTCTGGACGTGCGATCTTTCGAAAGAATACGTCTCCATCAACGCGGATTACCATACCTGATGAAGCCCCTGAACAGCCTGACCAAACGCGACCTGGTCGCCGCGAAGAAGTTCAACCCGGATGACCTCCGGGCGTACGCGGAGCAGTTCTTCTCCGAGGATCGGTTCGGCGACGCCTTCGAGTTCTATCGCAAGCTCGACGACGAGGAGGGAATCCTCAAGATCAAGAAGGTGGCGATGGAACTGGGCGATCCGGAACTGCTCTGGCGGGTTGAGCATTACAGGCCGGAGCGCGTGGCGCGCGAGGACTGGCTGCGCTGCGGCGAGCAGGCGATGAGCCTGGGCAAGCATCGCTCGGCGGCGTACGTCTTCCGGCGCATCGGAGAAACCGGCCGGCTCGCCGAAGCGGAAAAGGAGTTCAAGCCGGCCGCAGAAGCGCCTCGACCTCCCGAAGGACCTCCGCCGGCCTGAGCGTTGTTAGATCGGCGCCCGGCGGCGCGGGCTGAAGCACCTTCACCCGCGGCGCGCGCGGCTGCCAGACGGCGGGGTTCGTCCGGCCGAAAATCGCCAGCGTCGGCGTGCGCACCGCCGCGGCCATGTGCGTGATCCCCGAGTCGTTCCCGATGAACCCCTCGCATCGCTCCAGCGTCGCGGCCAGGCACGGCAGCGGCTCGTTCGATAGAAAGAAAACGCGGTCCTCGCCGAGGCTGCGCCGCAACTCTCCGGCCATTTTTTCCTCGGCCGGCCCGCTGACGATCAGCGCGTGGCCTCTTCGCTTTGCCCAGTGGCGGGCGACCGCGGCATAATGCTCCGCCGGCCAGTTCTTTCCCGGCGACCCGCTGCCGGGACTGAGCGCTAGGAGCGGGCGGTCGCCGGCGCCGGTGACGCGCATGTAGCGCTCGGCCCAGATGCGGTCGCGCTCGGACGGATAGAGGTGCGGCTCGCGGTGTCGAATCTCAAGGCCCGCCTTTTCGCACTGCCGCGCGATGTGATCCACGACATGCACACCCTTGCCCTCGACCGGCGTCGGGTCCACGGAGACGACGTTCGGCGAACCGGCGCGGCGGAGGTTCTCGCCGATGACGCCGTCGGCGTCCGGCCAGATGCAGTACGTCTCGTCGAAGCCGGAGAGGTAACGGCGTTCCGCGTCGCCGAGCCGGCCGCCGGGTGAGAAGAGCGCGGCCCACTCCGCTCCGTCCACGCGCCGGAGATGCGCCGCATGACGCCGCCCGACCGCAAGCTCGGCGATCCCGGCGTAGCCGAGAACGTCCACCTCGGCGTCCGGGTTGCTCATTTTCAGCGCTTCGAAGACCGGCAGCGTGAAGATGAAATCGCCGATGGCGCCGCCGCGGATAACCAGGATTCGTTTCATTCGGCTCACTCCTTCGGCGCCTATTTCACGCAATCCGCCGCCGGCTGTCAAGCGACCGGTTTTTTCTTGACTCGGTGCGGGCGCGGTAATAGAATGAAGCGGTCGGAGCGAGTCGGGTAATCAATTGGGACTTGAAGAACCCGCTGCCCCGTGCGACTCGGAAGAAAACCACGAACCAGATTCTACGTCCTGGGGGCCGAGTCGGCCGCGAGACTCTTGAGCGGCCGCAGGTTTCCACCTTTAGAAAAGGGTTTACGGGGCGCTTCCGTCGGCGGGGTGGGGGTTCTTTTTTTGTCGTTTTCGATCCCGAGCGGGCCTCCGTGTTGAGACAGGCGAACCGATGACGCTTTTCGAGGACGAGCCCTCATCGCTGGAAATCCCGCCGACGGCGCCGCTGGCGCTGCGCATGCGGCCGCGGACGCTCGATGAGTTCGTCGGCCAGCAGCATTTCTTCGGCCCGGGCAAGCTCCTGCGGCGGATGCTCGAGGCCGACCGGCTGATGAGCCTGATTTTTTATGGCCCGTCGGGCACCGGGAAGAGCGCGCTGGCGCACCTGGTCGCGCGCGCGACGCAGGCGCATTGGGAATCGGTCAACGCAGCGACCAGCAACGTGCACGAGGTGCGCGAGGTCATCGCCGGGGCGCAGCGCCGCATCGCCGGGCGCGGGCGGCGGACGGTGCTCTTCGTGGACGAACTCCACCGCTTCAACCGCGCCCAGCAGGACGTGCTCCTGGCGGATGTCGAGAACGGCACCGTCATCCTCATCGCCGCGACGACGCTCAACCCGTTCTTCGCGATCAACTCTCCCCTGCTCTCCCGCTCGCAGATTTTCGAGTTCAAGCCGCTGACCGAGGAAGAGGTGCAACTCATCCTGCGGCGCGCCGCCGCTGACGAGGAGCGCGGTTTCGGCAAGCTGAACCTCGACCTCCGCGACGACGCGGTCGCCTATCTCGCACGGCTGTCCGACGGCGACGCGCGCCGCGCGCTCAACGCGCTCGAAGTGGCCGTGCTCTCCTCGAAGCCCGGCGCGGACGGGCGGACGGTCGTGGATGCCGCGCTCGCCGCGGAATCCATCCAGCGGAAGGCGCTCGTCTACGATCGCGACGAGGACGAGCATTACGACACGGCGTCGGCGTTCATCAAGAGCCTGCGCGGATCGGACCCGGACGCGGCGCTCTACTGGCTGGCCAAGATGCTCGAGGGCGGCGAGGACCCGCGCTTCATCGCCCGGCGGATGGTGATCCTCTCGTCGGAGGACATCGGGAACGCGCAGCCGATGGCGCTGGTGCTCGCGACCTCGGCGATGCAGGCGTGCGAGTTCGTCGGCATGCCGGAGGCGCAGATCATCCTGGCGCACGCGGCGACGTACCTGGCCTGCTGCCCGAAGAGCAACGCTTCCTACTCGGCGCTGCTGGCGGCGCAGGAAGACGTGCGCGAAGGCCGCACGCTGCCGGTGCCGCAACCGCTGCGCAGCACCGGTTACAAGGGCGCGGAGCGCCTCGGGCGCGGCACGGGATACAAGTACGCGCACGATTTCGCGGACCACTGGGTGGACCAGGAATACGTGCCGACGGACAAGGTCTATTACGAGCCGACCGATATCGGCGCCGAGAAGCAGGTCAAGGAGCGGCTGGAGGAATGGAGAAGAAGGAGGCGCGAAGGCAAGTCGGACAAGCCGTCCGGCGCCTGACCGCGGCGGAACGCGCGCAGAAATCGGCGGCGATCCGGCTGCGAATGAACGCCCTGCCGGAACTGCGCCGGGCGCAAGTCGTCATGGGTTTCCTGCCGATGCCGGACGAACTGGACACCCTGCCGATCCTGGCCGACCTGCTGGCGGCGGGCAAGCGCGTGTACGTCCCGCGCACCTTCGTGCGCGAAAGGCGCATGATCCCCGTCCGCCTGGCCGATCTCGGCAAGATGCGGCAGGGCGAGTACGACATCCTCGAACCGGAGACGGAGGAGACGTGCGCCGTTGACGAACTGGACGTCGTCATCGTCCCCGGCCGCGCGTTCGACCGGAAAGGGAACCGGCTAGGACGCGGCGCAGGATTCTACGACGAGTTCATGGCGCAGGCGGGCTTCCGGGCGATCCGCTGCGGCGTGGCGTTCGCGTGCCAGGTGCTCGACGAGGTTCCCCACACCGAAAACGACCTGCCGGTGGCGATGCTGGTGACGGAGAATGAAACGCTCCGCTGCGGTTAGTGCTTCCTTGCGGAAATTGGCGTCCTATTTCCGCAAGGAAGCATGACCGCAATTAGCCGCGTCGTTATACCGAGTTATACGTTCCGTTGGGCCGTGTTTAGTTGCGTAAATTGGTACGCCAATTTACGCAACTAAACACTAGTGCACCAACGCGTACGTCCACGACGTCTTGAGGTAATCCTCGACGAGGCTGCCGGTGTGGAGCATCCAGGCGCACCGGCCAAGGTGATAGGCGATTACAACCCCGCCGGCGACGCAGGCGACGCGCTTCGAGTAAAGGAACGAATAGAAAGCGCATCGTCTCCGCCGCCATAGTTCGCAGATCGAGACCAGCGGCGCAGCGACGAATAGAAGGAAGAGCGGCAGGCTGAGCGCGTTCTGGCGCAGCGCTTCCACGACGTTCCGCGTCGCGAGCGCGCAGAAAGCCCTCGTCAGCCCGCACGCGGGACAGGGCAGACCGACGAGCCCATGCAGCGGGCAGACAACCGGGCCGCTGTGGACGTGCGGCGCCCAGACGTAGGACAGAACCAGCGTGGCGGTGCAGAGGGAAATCACCGCCGCGCGGTTCCGCGTAAATCGGGCGTCCGGCAGTCCGTGTGCTTCGCAGCCCTCAAGGCTTGGCGTCGTAGATCTCATTGATATGGCTCTGCACGATCATCGCGGCCACCATCGGAACGAAGAGCCCGAGGACCACGAGCAATGTGGATTTATCCTTGAGTTCCTTGCCGGTCAGCTTCCCAAGGTCCTCAAGGCACTGGCCGCACTGATAGTAGAAGTAAACGTTCACCGGCATGCAGCAACCGGCGATGACTGCGATCACCGGCGAGATTACGGGCCGGCCCGAAACGGCATTCATCACCTCCGCCGTCTTGATGTTCCAATAAATCAGGTACAGCCCGCACGTGACGAGCCCGAGGATGAGCACCAGGATCGGGTCTTGACGGTGTACGGGAATGCTGCTCCTCTCGACCATTGCCCTGCTCCTTTCTCTGCCCTGGAGAATGCCCGGCCCTTTTCCTCGCCGCCGCGCGGCCCATACTCTTCATATAACGAGTTGATCGCGCGGTGTCAACGCGGCGTTACATCCTTCCCGCCCGCAGGAACGACTCGCTGTAGATCTGCTTGTTGAGGAGCATCTCGGCGCAGATGGCGGCGTCCATCAGGTCGGTGTCGAGCACGTCCACGATGGCCGCGTCCAGGCCGGCGGCGATGCACATGACGAGCATGATCCGGTTGATGAGCGGGCGCTCCTGGGTGCCCTGGGAGACGTTGCTCAGGCCGACGATGGTGTGCGGCGGCGGGTCGCTGATGACCTTGATCTGCTGGAAGACCTCCATCAGGTAGCCAGGCTGCTTCTGGTCCACGTTGACCGGGAAGATGACCGGGTCAATGAAGATGCGGTCGAACTCGAGGCCGTGCTCGAGCGCTTTGCCGCAGATCTGGCCGATGGCCTCGACACGGCTGTCCACGTCCTGCAGCGGCCCTTTGTCGGTCATCGTGAGGACGACGAGCGAGGCGCTGTGCTTGACGGCCAGCGGCATGAACTGGTTCAGGAACACCTCGTCGCATTTGCAGGAGTTGATCATCGGCGGCCGCTTGACCGCGGAGAGACCGGCCTCGAGGACGGGGATTTTCTGGCTGTCCAGCGCCAGGGGCGTATCGCAGACCTCCTGGACCGCCTGGACCATCCACTTCATCACCGCCGGCTGCTCGTCGGGCCCGACGGCGACGCCGGTGTTGATGTCCAGGTACTTCGCGCCCTCCTTCGTCTGCCGGATCGCCAGGTCCTGGAGGACGGCCTTGTCCTTGTTCCGGATCGCCTTTTTCACATCCTTGAACATCCCGTTGATTCGCTCGCCGACTGCGATCATTTCTCTTATCCTTTCTCAATACGGAGAACCGTTCCCGCAGGACACATATCAGTTTCTCATCCTGATCATCCCCACGCCCATCCTCTGCTCCGCGGCCATGTTCCACATATCGCAAAAGACGTGCGTGTATGCAAATCTGCCGGCGTCGCTGCCGGCCAGGATCGCATTGAGCGCGTCGCCCGGGCCTCGACTGCCGCATACGTCGTGCAGCAGGACCAGGCCTCCCGGCCGCACGAGCGGGGAATACGTCCGCCAGTCAAACAAGACGCTCTCGACCGCGTGATCGCCGTCAATGTGCAGCACGTCAACGCGGCGACTTTCCAACGCGCGGTTTACGGGCTCAAAAGCCGCCTGCGATTGGGCGCGAACCTCTGACACGTCCACGCCCGTGTCGGTGAGCAACTTCCGATAGACCGGCCAGCCGGGCGAGAACGTCGGGTCAACGGCGATGTACTTGAGGGCAGACATGCAAAAAGGACGCATCGCGTAGGACCACCCGCCATGCTGAACTCCGATTTCAAGCACCGTGTGAGCGCGCGTTATCCAGACCTCACCGGCGGCTGCCGCCATCTCGCCGGGCGACTGATTGATCATGTAGCCGACCTCGGACGCCTTCTTGAACGCGTCGTTGATGAGCACTCGCGGCATGAGCAACGACAGCGAGGCGGATTTCATGCGCGCCCATGACCGCGCACGACCGAAGTCAATCATCTGCGATCCTTCAACTCCGCCATTCCTTCTTCGTGCCCTCCACGTCTCCGCGTTGACCAGGAACTCAAGCCGTGAGATCGTCAATCACGCGCCGCGTTGTCGCGATGGCTTTCGGGTGACGCATGCGGATGATGTCGGCCCCGGCCTGGAGCAGCGTGACGGCGGTGAGCATTTCCCAGGCCGGCCCGCGCTCCTTCTGCGGCCCCCAGGCGGGCGCATCGGCATCCTCGGCCTTGGCCTCTTTCGCGCGCCATGCCTCGTTGCCGGCGTCCACGAGGACCGGCATCCGCATCATCTTGTCGCCGGCCAGCGCCGCGAGACGGCTGCGCTCCTGGATCGAGTAAGCGTATTCCAGTCCGTAGCCGAGCGCGCCGGTCGTCGGGAACATCACGATTCGATCGGCCGGGAACTCCATGTCGCTGATGAGGATGTGGACCTGCTTCTGGATATTGATGTCCAGCGGCGCGAGCGCGATGAGGTTGTGGCCGTCGGCATGGCAGACGGCGGTGATCGTCTTGTAGTTGTCCTGCTTCGCGCAGCCGAGGAGGCAGCGTTCGCCTTTGACCGCCTGGCTGACCTTGGGCATGAGTTCGTTGTCCTTGGCCTCGTCGTCGCAGCCCCAGATGATCAGCGGGCAGCCGACGGCGTCGCGGACGCGCTTCACCACATCCACGGCGTGCTCGACGGGACGATTGCCCTTGTCGGGATGGCAGCCGTCGAGCTTGAGGCAGACGAGGTCGGCGCCGAATTTTCCGACGGCGGCCTTGGCCCACTCGGCCGGGTCGCGGACGCAGTCGCCGAGCGCCTCGCGCAAAGCCGCCGGCCATTCGGGCGGCGCGACGTCGAGCACGTCCATGGCGATCACGGGGCGGTGGCCCTGCTTGCCTTCGTACTTGATGTACGGGATGGTTTTCGCCCCGCCCACGGTGATGGTTTTCTCGCGCGTGCCGCCTTCCGCCTTCGTCGCCCCGAGGACGACCGAAACGACTTCGGCGCTCCACTTCTCTTTCACGTCGGGTACGGGCATGATTTCACCTTTCTCTTTTCGCGGCGAACGGCCGGGACAACCGGACAGGCCCATTATACAACTGTTTGCGGGTTATTCCAGCGCCTAACGTAGTATCCAGGAAATCACACACATAAGATTAGCCCGCGTCATGCTGAGCGCAGCGAAGCATCTCATATCTTAGCCCATTGCCAGCGCGCAGTGTATGAGATTCCTCGCTCCGCTCGGAATGACCGCGCATTACGAAACTTATTCCTGAAGCACCGCTCTAGGGAACCCGCGTGTCGAGAAACTTACTCAGTTGCTGAAGCGCCTCCGACGAGTCGGGCAGATCGAAGACCGGCTTGCCGGCCGCGCACGCCTGATACAGGCCGCGGTCGTACGGCACTTCCAGCGCCACGTTGAAGCCGGCGTCGCGCATCGCGGCCCGGAAATCGGCCGCGTCCGCGCCCGGGACGATGTTGTTCAGCAGCACTTCCTTGCGCTTGACTCGGATCGGGAGCGAGTCCGCCAGTTTCATGATCCGCCCGACGGTGCGCGCGCCCTGCCGCGTGGCATCGGAGACGACGAACAGCTCGTCCACGTTGTTCGTCGTCCTGCGCGAGAGATGCTCCATGCCCGCCTCGTTGTCAATGACGACGATCGGGTATTCCTTCGTCGCCTCGTCGAGGTACTTGCGCAGGAGGTTGTTGACATAGCAGTAGCACTTCGGGCCTTCAGGCCGGCCCATCGTCAGCAGATCGAATTTGTTGCCTTCGACCAGGCAGCTCTGGATCAGGAGTTCGAGGTGCCGCTCCTTGGACATTCCGGCCGAAAGCTGGAGCCGGTCCTCGCGCGTGTCCTCGCGGATGTCCGCCAGGGTATGCTCCGGCGAGATGCCGAGCGCCTCGCCCAGGCCGCTGTTCGGATCCGCGTCCACCGCCAGCACCGCTTTGCCGCGCGCGTGGCTCAGGTGCCGCACCATCAGCGCCGCCAGCGTGGTCTTGCCCATGCCGCCTTTGCCTGAAAGCGCAATGACAAATCCCATAACACGTTACTCCGCAACGGGTTCCGTTATTTTTCGTTCGACCGTTTCAGGTCCGGCAACTCGGCCAGCAGGCTCGGGAACTCCTCCATGTTCGTGTGCGGTAGGAAGTTCGCCGCGACGAATTCTTCCATAAAGCGCGCGTTCTGCATGAGGTCGAAGTACGCCATCTGCGAGGCGAGTTTCTCCACCGTGTCCATGGCCTCCTCGCTGACGAGCGCCATCCGCGCGCCGGTGACGCTGCCGTTGCCGACGAAATGGATCCGCTCGTTCTCCACGTCCGGCAGCATGCCGATCGCGATCGCGCTGCGCACGTCCAGGTAATTTCCGAACCCTCCGGCGAGAAATATCTGCTGGATCCGGTCGGTGGTCAGGTCGAGCGATTCGAGGAGCACTTTGACCGAGGCATAAATGGCGGCCTTGGCGCGGATGAGGTTGCGGACGTCGGACTGCGTGATGACGAGGTCGGTGTCGAGGCTGGTGAGGTGTTTCGGGACGACCATGAATTCGAGGCCTTCCGCGCCTTCGCGCACGTTCGGAGCGGCGCGCTGCAGCGTGCCGCGGCGGTCGAGGATGCCGACGCGCAGCATCCATGCGAGCGCATCGAGCAGGCCGGAGCCGCACAGGCCGCGCGGCGGGAGCTTGCCGATCGTCTCGAACTCGGTCCGGCCGTCCGGGAGTATCTTCAGGCGCTCGATGGCGCCGCGCGCGGCGCGCATGCCGTGCTTCACGCCGCTGCCTTCGAAGGCCGGCCCCGCGGAGGCCGAGCAGCAGACCATCCACTCCTTGTTTCCCAGCACCACCTCGCCGTTGGTGCCGATGTCCACGTAGAGGCTCAGGTCGCTGATGTGGTCGAACCGGATGGCCGCGACGCCGGCGGTGATGTCGCTGCCGACGTACGCGCCGACGCTCGGCAGCGTATAGAGCAGGCCGCGGCCGTTGATGCGGATGCCGACCTGCGAGGCCCGGATCGGCGGAATATGGTTGGCCGACGGGACGTACGGCGCGCGCTGAATCCGCGCCGGGTCCAGGCCGATGAGGAAATGGATCATCGCGGTATTGCCGGAGCAGAGGATCGCCACCACGTCGTGCAGCGCGATGCGGTTCCGGCGCACGAGGACGTTGATCAGGTCGTTGACGTCGCCGACGACGGTCCGCTGCATCAGCCCAAGCGCCTTGTGCTCGCGCGCGTACATGATGCGCGCGATGTAGTCCTCGCCGTACTGCATCTGCGAATTGTAACGCGCCTCGACATCCACCGTGCGCCCGGTGTTCAGGTCCACCATCTGCGCGACGACCGTGGTCGTGCCCACGTCCACCGCCAGGCCGAACGAGTGGGCGGTCGTGTCGCCCGGCTCGACCTGCACCAGCTCGGTCACCGCGCCGCGCCGGCCGAGCGTGACGGTGACGCGATAGTTCGCCTGCTCGAGCACGTCCGGGAGTCCCTGGAGCACGCTGAAGCCGGTCTGCAGTTCGCCGGCTTCCATCAGCCGCCGGATGGCCGTGTAGACGCGCTCGTGGTCCGGCAGCGGGTCGGCCATCGTGGGCGGCTTCATTTCGAGGAACAGCTTGCGGACCAGCGGCGCATGCCGGAACTCGGCGGGCGCCCAGCGGCTGACGAGCGTGCCGAATCGCTCGGCGTCCTCGTCCACGAGGATCTGGCCCGCCTGGGCCCGCGTCTCATCCGGGACAAGGATTTCGGCGTCGGTCAGCGCCCGCGCGCAGCAGGCGAGCAGGTGCTGCTGGAGCACCTCGTCGCGGCTGAGGAGCGTCGTCGGCGGGCTGTCCACGCGGCCGGACTTGAGGACGACCTTGCACTTGCCGCAGATGCCGTCGCCGCCGCAAACGGAATTCAGGTAGACGTTCGCGAGGCGGGCGGCGTCGAGGATCGTGGTGCCTTGCGGGACGGAGACGCCGATGCCGTCGGGAAGGAAACGGATGTGGCATTTCGGCGGCGCCTGGGTGTTCATGCCGATGCCCCGTCAGCTTTTCGGGGCGTGCTGCGGCCAGACGGTCTTGAGGAACGCCGGGAGCATGGAAGCCTCCTTCGGACCGACGAGGATTTCCCACCCGGTGGCCTCCTCGAGCTTGCCGGAAAGCACGGCGATGTGGCCCGGGATGATGAGCTTCCGGTGGCGCACGATTTCCTCGGCCTTCGTGTCCTTCAGCGCCTTCGCGACGACTTTCTCATTGAGCTTGTCGCCGGAGTAGGCGGTCAGGACGGAGGTGCCCTCCGTATCCACGGCGATGATCCACGCCGGCACGCGGCTCGCTTCGACCTCGCCTTCGACCGAATAGTAGGTCAGGGAGAAGTTGGTCGTGAACATGACCGGCGAGTCCTTGCCCGGCTCGCGGATGGCGTAGAGCTTCGCTTCGACCTGGATCGGTTTCTGCGGATCGGTGTAGATGTTCTGGCGGACCGTGAGCATCGGCAGGATCTGCCAGGGCTCGGCGCAGGAGGTGACGACGACGCCGGCGTATTTGGCGATGGCGCTGCCGGCGACGGCGATCTCGTCGAAGGGATCGGCGCGGAGAGCGAAGACCAGCGCCGGATAGCCGAGCGGCCTGAAGTTCTTCTTCAGGGCGGCGCGGCGGGCAACGGTCAGCGCCTCGACGGTCGAGCGCAGGTCGGCCATCGTCAGGTCAATGAGGATGTCCTCGACGCCGGCCGCCTTGATCTGCGGCGTGAGCGCCGAAAGCGCTTCGAGGTCGGCGGCCTTGGCCACGATCGGGCAGCGGTGCTCTTTCGCGATGGCGGTCATCGCGGCGAAGTTCGCCGGCGTCGCGGCGTGGATCAGCGGCGCGCGGGAGGCGCACGCGGCCACGGCGGCCTTCATGTTCTCGGGGCTGTCCGAGACCAGCGCGATGGCCAGCTTCGTCGCGGCAGCCGCCTCGCGCGCGGCGGCCGCGAACGGCTCCGCCTTGCCCGAGAGGTTGCGGACGGCGATCATGTCCACCTGGATCGGCAGGCCGACGCGGATGAACGAGAGTTTCCCGATGGCATCGAGGCGGCCTTTCCGCGCGGCCGCGTCGAGCGTGTCGTCCAGGGTCACGGCGATGCCGGCCGGATTGAAGAACTTGCCCTCGTGCCGGAAGAGCACGGTCTCCTCGCCGACGGCGAACGTCCGCCCGTCGCCGCCGAGGGTCACCTTGCGGATCGGCGGGGCCGACGCGCCGGCCAGCGCCGCCTTGGCCTCTTCGCTGACGAACGGGCACTCCTCGATATTCGCCTTCTTCTGGGCGAGCTGCATCGCAAACGCGATGCACGTCGGCCGACCGCATTTCTTGCAGTTGGTCTTCGGCAGCAGCTTGAAGATGTCCAGGCCGGACAGAGCCATTGCAGCTCCCTTCTTTTCCTTATCCGCGGTTCGGGCGTCAGATCTCGGTGGAGCTCGAAATCACCTTGCCCACCAGGCCGTACTCTTTGGCCTCGGAGGCGCTCATCCAGTAGTTGCGGTGCGTATCTTTTTTCACTTTTTCGATGGGCTGGCCGGTCTCGTCGGAGATCAGCTTGTCGCCCTTCTCGCGCAGCTTGAGGATCTCGGAGGCCTCGATCATGATGTCGGCGGCGCTGCCGCGAATTCCGGTGCTGGGCTGGTGGATCAGGAAGCGCGCGTTCGGCAGGCTCAGGCGGCGCTCCTTCGGGCAGGCCAGGAGCACGATCACCGCGGCGC
This sequence comes from Candidatus Brocadiia bacterium, assembly GCA_050015075.1. Lineage (GTDB taxonomy): Bacteria > Planctomycetota > Brocadiia > CAIUPP01 > CAIUPP01 > JBEKCB01. The sequence continues at coordinate 105,752 of JBEKCB010000006.1, forward strand.
TGGCGGTCAGCCCGGCGGAGACGGCCTTGACCGGCGATTGGATGAACCGGATGACGTCGAAAATGGCGAATCCCGCGTCGGCGTCGCCGCCGGGGGAATTGATGAAGAGCTTGATCGGCTCGTCCGGCTCTTCCGCCGCCAGGAGCAGCAGCTCCGCGACAAGGCGCTGCGACGACCGCCGGTTGATTTCACCGGTCAGGAGCAGCGTGCGCTGCTTCAACAGCCGTATCGAGACCTGGCCTTCCAGACGTTTCTCTTCCGACTCGTCCGACGGCGCATTGCGGCGCGGCCGATATGCCATAGATAGCCTCTCGTTCAGAACATGGACTCCATCGAAAGGGCGGGATGCCCTTTCTGGGTCAGATAAGCGAGCACCTCTTCCTCGGACGTCGCGACGGTCTCGTCGGCGATCTTGTCGGCGAAGTCCTCGCCGAGGCCGGCGTCCTTCGCGCGATGCGTGAGGCTGTCGCCGAGGGTTTCCTTGAGCTTCTTCGGCATCCAGACCACGCGCGCCAGGCCGCCGTCGCCGGAGATGAACTTGGGGGAAACGATGTACTGCCGGGAATGCCCGACAAAGCCGGGCGTCTGCTGCCCGCCGCCGACCGTGCCGGCGAGCGTGCTGAACTTCATGCCGCACGGGGTCATTTCCGGGTAGTCGCGGTCCACGATCATAATGCCGTTCGTGCTCGGCAGGATCGCGGAGATGGCCTCGAAGCAGCCGCAGGAGGTCATCGGGTCCTTGATCATGCTGTAGGCGCTGAAGCGTTCGATCGCGCGGTTGGACTTGCCCTGCACGAACTCGTTGACTTTCTCCCACTGGCCGAGCTTCTCCTCGACGGCGCGGCCTTTCTCGATCGGCTGGTTGGGGCCGGTCGGGTTGATCTCGAACGCGGCGCGACCGTCGAGCCAGTTGTACGCGCCGCAGAGGCCGCTGCGCTCGGGCGTGATGATGCAGACGTGGTTCGGCGCGAAGGACTGGCAGAGCGTGCAGGAGTAGAACGTCTCCACCGACTCGTCGGTCATGCCGGCCAGCCGGTCGTCGCGCTCCTTGAAGACCTTCCGCGCCGCGTCGCGCAGTTCCAGGATTTTCTTCTCGTCGGTGTAGATCTTCACCTGGATGCGGTCCACGATGGCGCTGTACTGCTCGTGGAGCATGGCGTGGAGGATGGTGCCGAAGTGCTCGAGTTTCAGGCCGGCGGTCTTGGCCTGCTTGCTCACGCGGACCCAGATGGTGTCGCGCTGGCCCATGTGGAAGATGCCCTGCGCCTCGTTGAGGAAGCGGTGGACCTGGCGTTCGAGGATCGGCTCGAAGTCGGGCTGCATCTTGCGGCCGGCGACCTCGATCCAGATCGCCAGCGGCAGGCGGCCGCCTTCCTTGACGTCGGCGAGGTCCGGGCCGATGACTTCGACGCGCCCGTCCTTGACCTGGTCCATGTCGAGCATGGTGCAGAACTCGAAGGCCGGAGTGCGCTGGCCGCCCATCTCGCAGTGCATGTCCTCTTTGCGGATGCGCTCGCCCTCGAAGGCCGGGCTGTACGGGACCGGGATCGGGATGTGGGTGATCTTGATCTTCAGCCCGCGCACGCTGATGGCGCGCTCGACCATGTCCTCGACCGGCACGGAGCTGACCACATGCTCGTAGGTGCAGATGCCGGTGGGCAGCACTTCGGGGATTTCCGTCTCCGCGATGGTCGGGAAGCCGTAGTTGATCGCGCCGGCGGCGGTGGCGTACTTCTCGTCGTCCACTTCGCCGAGCGCCAGCACGAACGCGAAGATGCGGTTCTTATTGTAGCGCAGGTTGCGCGCGAAATCGCCCGGCTGAACGCCGCCGAAGGAAAGCGCCGCGCGGGAGGCGAAGCCGAGCGCGAAGATCGCGGCGGAAATGTCCTTGCCGAACGGGATGAGCCGCGTGTCCCAGCCCATCTGCACGCCGCCCTCGGCGAGCTGCTCCGCCATGGTCTTGCCGTCCGTGTGGCCGGCCATGAAGACGTACAGGCGCTTTTCCTGGAGCTGGCGCGCGAGCTTGACGGCCTGCTCGGTGGTCTTGCAGGCGCCGACGCAGGCGGCGAAACCCGGCGCCGAGCCGTCCACGAACTCGATGCCGCGCTCGCGCATGATCTTGTCGTCCGCCGCGCCGAGCCAGATGCGCCCGTCCAGCGGCGCCTCGGTCATCGTGTACGGGATCGGGTCGTCGAGGTACTTGCACGCCTCGAAGATTTCCTCCGCCCAGAGCGTGGCCATGCCCGCGTCGAGCGCGTGGCCGAGATAGGGAACCCACAACTTCTTCTCGGGGACCGGCGGCAGCAGTTCTTTCGCCTGCGTCAGCGCCTCGCGCATCTGGCCGAGGGTCTTGATGGCGATCCCGGTCATCGAATAGATGATCGGGAGGTAATAGCCGGTGTTCGGCAATTCGACTTTCTGGTCGGCGCCTTTGGCCTCGATCATCTGGTCGAGCTTGCTCTCGGCGCGCGCCACGTGCTTGTAGGCGCCGCGGATGGCCGCAGAGCAGATCAGCTTTGACATGAATTTCTCCCGGTTTACACTTTAAGTTCGCGGCGATCGGCCATGTCGAACAGCTTGCGTTCCTTCTTCTCGTTGATGCCGAGAGCGTCGCGTTTGGACTCGATGTGCTCCCGGACGACCTGCGCCATGCGCTTCGGGTCCGGCTCGATGGCCCAGCGGCCGCCGAGTTCCTTGGCGATGCCGCCGGTCAGGTAATCGTTGACCTCGCGGCTGCCTTCGATGGGCAGCCCGATGCCGAAGACGACGAGCGCGCCGGAGGCGACGAAGTATTGCCCGATGGCGACGGCCTTCTCGCTCATCCACTCGGGCGCGACGCCGGCGACGGGCAGGTCGCTCAGGTCCGCGCCCAGGCCGCCCTCGCGCACCATCTCGCAGCAGGCGATCAGGATGCGCGAGTTGTCCACGCACGATCCGGAATGGAGCACCGGCGGGATGCCGACCGTGTCGCAAATCTCGCGCAGGCCCGGCCCGGCCTTTTCCTTGATCTCCGGCTGCAACAGCCCCTGCTTGCCGCTGGCGATGGCCATGCACCCGGTCTGGACGACGAGGATGTCCTTCGAGATCAGTTCGGTGACGAGGTCCCAATTCGCCGTGTCGCAGGCGAACTTCGGCGAGTTGCACCCGACGACGCCGACGATGCCGCGGATGCGGCCGTTCATGATGTTGTCGTTGAGCGGGCGATACGAGGCGCGGAACCGGCCGCCGAGCATGTAGCGGATCGTCTCATGGCTGAAGCCGACCACGAGGTCGTTGACCTCGGAGGGGATTTCGACTTTGCCGCGGTTCTGGAGGTTGTCAATGGCGAGTTCGACGATCTCCTTGGCGACCTCGAGCGCGCGGTGTTCGTCGAACTGCATGTGCAGCGCGCCGGTGATGTGCGCCTTCGCCGAGGTGGTGATGATTTTGCTGTGGTACGACCGGGCGACGCGCACGATGGACTGCATGATGCACTGCACGTCCACGACCATCGCCTCGACCGCGCCGGTGGCGAGGGCGAGTTCCTGCTGCATCGAGTTGCCGGCGATCGGGACGCCGTGGCGCATGAGGGTCTCGTTGGCGGTGCAGCACATCCCCGCGACGGTGATGCCGCCCTTGGCGCCGGCGGCCTTCGCCTTGGCGATGAGCTTCGGGTCCTGGGCGGCCAGGACGATCATCTCGGAAAGCGTCGGCTCGTGGCCGTGGATGATGATGTTCACGGTGTCCTCGCGCAGCACGCCGAGGTTGGCGCGCGCCTGGCGCGGGATGGGCGTACCGAAGAGGATGTCCTGCAGCTCCGTGGCGATCATCGAGCCGCCCCAGCCGTCGGCGAGCGCGCAGCGGCTGGCCTGGGCGAGGATCGTGCGGAAGTCCTGGTCCACGCCCATGGTGGTGCGATGGAGCACTTCGGTCACCTCGCGGTCCACGGCGCGCGGGGCGATGCCGTTCTCTTTCCAGATTTTCTGCCGCGGCTCGGGCGCGCGCTTGAGGAAGCGCTGCTCGCCCTCGTGCTTGCCGAATTCGGAGAGCGCCGTGAGCACGACGAGTTCCGCGAGCGCCGCGGTGGATTTCTCCGCGGGGTCAATTCCGTAAAGCCGGGCGACGGCGTTGAGCTTCTGGACGTCGCGGATGGTGTAGTCCGGCGCCTTGCCGGTGGCGGCCATCAGCAGCGTCTCGGCGACGCTCCGGCCGTGGTCGCTGTGCGCGGCCGTTCCGGCGGCGACCATGCGGGCGAAGTTCCTCGACACGATCGTGCTCGCCGAGGCGCCGCAGACGCCGCGCTCCTGGCCGGGGACGCCTTCGACGACGCGGCACGGGCCCATGAAACAGTTCCGGCAACACAGGCCGCTGGTGCCGAACTTGCATTGGGGCTCCATGGTCGCGTGCCGGTCCCAGGCGGTCTCGACGCCGTCGCGCCGCGCCTTCTCCAGCATCTGCTGCGTGGCGCCATCCACGGGTCTCTTCTGCTCTTCAGGCATGGGATCATCCTAACTATTGACATCCGGGTAATTCAATTGCGTTTTTCGCGGGCTTCGCGTCCCTCGCCGATATGCTTCAACAGGCTGCGATAAATCTGCCGCGTTTCCTCCACGGCCGCCGGCGCGCTTTCGAACGCCGGCCGTCCCTCCATGTCCGCGCGCGCCAGTTCCGGATGCTGCGAAATGCAGCCCAGCAAAGGCAGGCCGTCCAGAGATTCTTCGAGGAAGCGGCGATGCTCGGCCGTCTCGATTTTGTTTCCGACCGCCAGCGTTTTCCGGATGCCGATCTCCTGCGCGAGGCGGCGAATCGCGGAGGCGACTTCGATGCTGCGCCGGCCGGGCTCCACGACCACGATCAGCGCGTCCACCGCCGCGACGGTTGCGCGGCCCAGGTGCTCGATTCCGGCCTCCATGTCCACGATGACGGCGTCTTCGCGCATCACCAGCAGGTGCGCGAGGAGCGTCTTGAGCAGCGCGTTCTCCGGGCAGGCGCAGCCGCCGCCGCCCTTCGTGATGCCGCCGAGGACCATCAGCCGGACGCCTTCGTGCGCGACGGCGAACTTCTCCGGGAAATCGGAGACGTCGGGGTTGAGCTTGAAGTACTCGCCCGAACTGCCGGGGCTGGCCCCGGTCCGCTCATGGATCAGCTCTTTCATTTCACGGATCGGCGCCGGCCGGACCGCCGCCGGCAGACCGAGCGCCGCCGCCAGGTTGCTCGTGGGGTCGCCGTCAATGGCAATAACCTGATGCCCGTCCGCTGCGATCAGCCTGGACAATATGGCCACGAGAGTGGTCTTGCCCACGCCTCCTTTGCCTGAGACGGCCAGTTTCATTCTTTTCGAGACTCCGCTGAGTGTGCCGGCGCATACCCTTCAAGTTTAGCATCCGATGCAGCTACCGTCAACATACAGATTCGCGGCCGGGAGAACGGATCGGGCTTCTCGAAGGTCTGCGCGGAGCGCCGGGTTGCGTCATGGAAGTGCAAGGTCATTTCGGCGGCGGCGACGAGGGCGGAATCTCGGGCGTGATCGCCTCGCCGATGTTGAGCTTGTCAATCTCGGCTCCGGGCGGAACATGGAGGATGTTGCGAAAGACCGGGATGAGCGAAGGGGGAAAGCCGATGAAATGGTTTTGAAGGAGCTGGCTGATGTCCCCTTTCAGCAGTTCTTTCCAGGTCGGAAGCGCCGCGTTGGCCACGCGGATCTTTCCTTCCTGCTGGGCTTCCGTGAAAGTGGTGAACGCCTCCCACGCGCGCTTGGCGAGCCTTTCCTGCTTGTGGGCTTCGATCGGCTTGTTCAGGCACAGGTCCACGCAGGCCTGGACGACGAGGTCATCCACGAATGCGCGGACCTTGTCCATGGTGCCGTATTCGTCAACGAGCTTCTCGATCTTGCCCACGCAGACGTGCTCGAGATCTTCGTACGGGCGCGGCTTATCGTAGAGTTTATAGAGTTCCATGTGATACTTCTGCGCTTCGTTCACGAAACCGGCGAAGTACAGGTTGAACTCCTGCTCCTGGAGGAACTGGACGTGTCCGTCGCGCACGGAGTCGGCGGCGCGGTATTTCGGATGCTCCCGGTCGCCCTCGGGGTTTTCTCCCAGCATTTCTCTAAAGAGCGTGTCGATCGGCTTGATCTTGCTGAGGTCGAAGGAGGTCACCAGCGGGGAGTTCGGGTTGGGGCTGAGGTAACTGATCAGCCCGCGGCGGCAGGTGGCCTGGAGGCTGTACATCAGCAGGCGGTCGTAGTTGATCTGGCGGGATTGGTTACGGATCGGTTCCACCAGCTTGGCCAGCGTGGCCCAATAGATGGCGTGCGGCTCGGGAAGGCGCCAATCAAACTTCCCGAAACTTTCCTCCATCTTGGCCATGATCTCGAGCTCATGCATCCCATACCGGTCGCGCAGGATACGGGCGGTGGTGTAGGCGAAGACTTTCTTGCGGGCGGCGTCGTTCTTCGGGTCTTTCAGGACCTCGACGATGGCCGGCGAGAAATCGAACAGGTCCCTCGCATCGTTAATCTGGAGGACGGTCTTCTCGGGCGGATTGAGCTGGAAACGGGAGAACGCCGCCGCCACTTCCGGGTCGGCCAGGAGAGTCTTCAATTCCTTAGGCGCCTTCGCGATGGCGGGGATGTCCTGCTCTTCGCGGGTCAGGAAAATGCGGTGCATGATGAGCGCCAGGCGGTGCTTGTAGTAGAAGTGATGCATATCCGTGTCGCGGCCGATCTTGTGCCAGTAGATCCAACTGATCCGCTCCATGAGCTTGGCGGAGCGGGGATTGGCCTTGAGCCCCTCGTCGGTCAGCCAATGGATGGCCCTTTCGACCCATTGCCAGCGCGCCTCACTGTCATCGAGTTCCGCGACGAGGTTGTAGGACATGTTCCAGGCGTTGAAGTCCCAGATTTCCTCGATGCCCGGTTCCAGCTTGCCCATCCAGGTGTAGAGCTGGTAGAGCTCCCAGTATTTGCCTTCCTCCTGCAGGGAGCCCGCGCGCAGCCAGAGGGCATCCACCGCGAGTCCCTTGAAGCCGCCGAGCAGGTGCGTCAGAAGAACGACCTGGGGGTTCTGCGGGTCCGGTCCGATCGGGGCCTCGCCGCGGAGCGCCGCCTGGTCGTAGTCGCAGGCCGGCAGCACGTAGGCCGCGCCCGCCAGGCAAACGAGGATCATGAACAGCAGGATGATCTGACGTATGGACATTCGCGCAGACGTCTCCACACTTCGCGCCCGCCGGCGGCCTTTCAGGCCCGCCGGACGCCGCGCGCGCAGGAATACTTCATGTCGCGGCGGTTGTCGCCGCCAACTCGCGCCGTTTGAAAATCAACCATCCGGTCAGCGCCAGGATGCCGCCCCGAACGACGATCAGCCAGAAGAAACAGTAGAAAACAGTCCACATGCTGATGATCATGCCGTCGGAAAGCTCCGGCACCACGTCGTACTTGCTGAAGTTGGGGAACATCAGGAAAAAGTAGGTCAGGACATTGCGGAGCACATTGTCAATGGGATTGATGGGCGCCCAGGGCGGCACCAGGGTGGGGCCGAAGATCACCAGTTGCCCGATCAACCCGGTGAAAATGAAATCAGCCGCATAGCCGATCATGAAGACGACGAGGCTCAGCAGCACGGCCACCGGGAAGGACAGGAACGTCGAGGCCCAGATTCCGACGATGGCAATGAAAGCGAGACGTATGAAAATGACCAGCCCCGCTCGGAGGAAGAGGTTCTCCCCGAACGTCGTGGCCGGGTACAGTACCTGGATCCCATCTTCGAACGGGAACTCCGCCCGGGCCGCCGGAGGCGAATTCTGGTCCTGGGGCTTATACTTGTTCTCGTAGGTGATCTCCACCGTTCCATTGGGTTTTATTTCTTCGGAGGGGACGCCGAAAGTATGCGGTTTTCCAACCGAGAAGGCGTCCTCGATCTCCGAGTACGGCTGCTCGCCCGCGTTGACGGTAAACTTGCCCGGCAGGACCGGGTCGGCCAACATGGCGTCCGTGTAGTGGCGGAAACGAATGACCAGCGCGCCCTTCTTGTATGGCGGGATGCCTGAGACGGTCCATTTCATCACGCCGCCGGGCGGGACGACCCAGGCGGCCTTGGACAGGCGCTCGCGGACGATCCGCTCAACCCACTCAGGCGTCTTGCCCTCGGGCACTTCGCCATTCGCTACGATATCCTTCACTTCGGACTTCACCCAATCATCGAGCGGCGGGAGCGGCGGCTGCACGACCTTGCGGGCCGAGAGGACCTCCCACTCGACGACGTCATGGCCCTGCTGCGTCTCTCCCTTCGTCTGCCGGCCCAAATACTTCATGAGTCCGTACGTAGCCCCCAGCATGGCGATCAGGAGCATCAGGTTGATCAGCATCACGCCGCACCACTTGCCGAGCAGCAGCGTGCCGCGGGACACCGGTTTCGGATCGAGGAGGAAGATGTGCTGGTTCTTGATTTCGGTGTTCAGCGTGATCGCGGAGAGGAAGAGGGTGAGGACGCCCAGCAGGAAGCTGATCAGATAGATCGAATAGGTGATCACCATCCGCAGCAGACCTTCGTGGGTGTTGTCGCTCTGCAAGAGGAACGGCAGGGATGGGACCAGGATCAGCATGAACACGACCAGGACGACCGCTATCTTCATGCGGACCGCCTGAAGGAGCGATTGCCGGGCAATCGTCCCGACCTGGCAACATGCGCGTCTCAAATCCATCTCTACTGCTCCGTCTTGCGGGTTCGAGACTTGTCGGTATTCTCCTCGTCCGATCCGGGTTTGCGGGTGCTGAGGAGGTCCTTGAGCACGTCCTGCGTCGTCTTACTGTCGTCCCCGGTGCCTCCGCTGGCGGGCAACACCACCTGCTGCTCCGCGGCGGGGCGCTGCCCGCTCGCGCCGCCGGTCCGGGCCGCGGCGGACGGGATGGATTCCTTCAGCAGTCCGCTGATCAGCTTGTCGTCCGACTTCGGCTCCTGCTGGAGCGGCACGACGACGGGTTGTTCCTCCCTGTCGGGGCTTTCTTTCTGCTCCACGGTTCTTTCAGCGGTGGTCTTGAGGAGTTCCTCGAGGATGACATCGGCCTTCTGCTCGCGCGCGATGCCGGAGAAAAAGTCGGAGGGCTTGGCGCCGACGGTCACGCCGGAGGTCTCCAGGCGCGCCGCGCGGGCTTCCTCGACCACGTGGAGGAAGAAGTTCTCCAGCCGGTCGCGGGGCGTCTGGACGGAGACTTCCATCGCCGGCCCCGCGAGTTCGTGAATCCGGTTCACCACCTGCTCGATCGTCTCCGCGTTCAACCGGTCGGTGGTAATCTGCGTCTTGGCGCGGAGGCTGAGCAGTTCATCCACGCTCCCGAGCCGGCGCAGCCGGCCGCCATAGAGAATCGCGACGCGGTCGCACACGTCTTCCACGTCCGCGAGCAGGTGGCTGCACAGGAGCACGGTCTTTCCCCGCCGCCGGAGTTCCAGGATGAGGTCTTTGATCTCGCGCGTGCCGGTGGGATCCAATCCGGTCGTCGGCTCATCCAGGAAGATCAGGTCCGGGTCGTTGATCAAGGCCTGCGCCAGGCCGATGCGGCGCGCCATGCCCTTGGAGTATTCGACGATCGGGCGCTTGCGCTGATGGGTGAGTCCGACCATCTCCAGGAGCAGTTCCACGCGGTGACGGCGCTCCGCGGACGGGAGATTGAAGAGCCGCCCGTAAAAGTCCAGCGTCTCTTCCGCGTTCAGATACCGGTAAAGGTAAGACTCCTCCGGCATGAAGCCGATCCGGTCCTTGATCGCGAGATTGCGCGGATCGCGGCCGAAGACCGCGGCGCGGCCCGTCGTCGGGAAGAGCAGGCCGAGCAGGATTTTCAGCAGCGTGGACTTTCCCGAGCCGTTCGGCCCGAGCAGCCCGAAGATCTCCCCGCGGTAGACCTGGAACTCGACCCGGTCGAGCGCTTTGACCTTCGGCCGCATCCAGAAATCGCGGAACAACTTGCTGAGTTGGACCGTCTCCACCACAACCTGGCGTTCTTCTGCCAAGCGTGTCCTCCTTAAAGCGAGCCCTTACTCGGTTTCCTGCGGCACCGTGTAGGGCGTCAATTCCTCGCCGAATCGCACCAGCCGCGCACTGTTGAAGATGACGATGAACGAGCCGACGACGTGCAAGCCGGCGGCCGTGATCGGCTCGACGATGCCGGTGATGGCCAGCGTCAATCCGACGACGATGAAGAGCAACGCGAAGAGCAGGTTCTGGTTGACGATGGCGCGGGTCCGCCGCGAGAGCCGGACCAGGAACGGCAGACGCGACAGGTCGTTGGACATCAGCGCGATCGAGGCGGAGTGGATGGCGATGTCGCTGCCGGCGGCGCCCATCGCGATGCCGATGTCGCCGGCCGCCAGTGCCGGAGCGTCATTGACGCCGTCGCCGACGACCGCCACGTGCAAGCCGGCGGCCTTCATCTTGTGCACAATGCTGAGTTTACGGTCCGGCAGGCATTCGGCCTCGACTTCGGTGCAGCCCAGTTCCAGCGCCACGCGACGCGCAACGGACCAGCGGTCGCCGGTGAACATCGTCAGGCGGCGGATGCCCAGCTTCCGCAACTCCACCGTGGCCTTGCGGGCCTCGGGCCGGGCCTTGTCTTCGAGACCGAGCCAGCCGATCACACGCTTGTTCTCGGCGATGAACAGCACGCTATAGCCTTCCAGTTCCTGAGGGGGCACCTCGAAACCGGAGAAGTCCACGCCTTCCTCCTTCAGCCAGGTTTCGCGCCCGATCAGCACCGCGGCGCCATTGACGCGGCAGGTCACGCCCTTGCCGGCTTCCTCGCGAACCTCCAGCGCTTCGGGGACGGCGATCTTGGCTTCCCGGGCCACGCGGACGACGGCCTGCGCCACGGGGTGGTTGCTGTGGGCCTCGGCCGCGGCGGCGAGCGTCAGCATCCGCAGAGGATCCACGGAAGCGGCCGGGGCCAGCCGGGTGACCGAAAGCTGCCCGGTGGTCAGCGTGCCGGTCTTATCGAAGGCGATGGCGTTCAAGCGGCCGGCGGCCTCGAGGTCGCCGACGTCTTTGACGAGGATGCCCAACCGCGCCGAAGCGCTCAACGCCGCCACCATGGCGGTGGGCGTCGCGAGGACGAAGGCGCACGGGCAGGTGACCAGCAGCACGGTGATCGCGCGGTCCATCTTCTCGGTGAAGAACAGAGTGACGAAGGCGACCATGATCACGACCGGCGTGTACCAGCGGATATACTGGTCAATGATGCGCATCAGCGGGATCTTGGTCTTCTCGGCGTCGAGGATGAGGCTGCGGACCTGGCCGAGCGTCGTGTCAGAGCCGACGCGGGTAACGGCGACTTCAATGGAGCCGGTGAGGTTGACGGCGCCCGCAAAAATCTGCGCGCCGGGTCCTTTGTCCACCGGGACGGATTCGCCCGTGATGCTCGCCTCGTTCATGGTCGTCGCGCCGAGGACGATCTCGCCGTCGGTCGGGACGACTTCGCCCGGCCGGATGCGGACGTGCTGGCCCGCGGAGAGCGAAGCGGCCTCCACTTCGCGCGTCTGGCCGCCCTCCAGCAGATGGGCGCGGGTCGGGGTCATGCGGATCAAGCCCTCGATCGCCTGCCGGGCGCCCAGGGCGGTGCGGTGCTGAATCAGGTCGGCGAACAGCATCAGGAAGCTGACCACGCCGGCCTCCTGATACTTGTTGATGGCGATGCAGGCGACCACGGCGATGGCGACGAGTTCGATCATGTGGCGCTCGCCGTGGATGAGGTCGCTGATCGCGCGGACCACGATCGGCGTGGCCAGCAGCAGCGCGCCGAGGAGCGCCGAGAGGTCCGCGACCGCGCGCGCGTCGGTGAAGATCTTGTCGGCGATGAACGAGTTGATGATCAGCGCGGCGCCGAGAAACGATCCGATCAGCGAGAGCGCCACCAGGCGCTGTTCCTGTTCGGAACTCAGGTGGTGCTCCTCGTGCAAGATGTGCCCGGATGCTGTGCTCATGAAAGTCCTTTCCTGCGGTTCAGGTCAGCGCGACTCTATGGGTTTCGTCGCCGCACGGATCAGTTCCGGCCTGCGGTTGAGCCAGAGTTCGAGCAGCCTGTGGGCCTTGTCGGTAGCTGCATTGTAATAGTACTTCTCGTAGCAGGCGTTGAGCACTTCCTGCAGGGCGTCCACGCGCGCGTGATCGAGGAAGACCTGGATCTGGGCCGGGTTCTTCAACAGGCTGTCCATGATCGAGGCATCGCCCTTGGCCGATTCGACCACTTGGCTTTTGTACGTCTTCGCCTCGCCGAGGATGGTCTGCACCTGTCCGCCGGCGAGCAGGAAGGTCTTCGACATTTCGTCTTCGATCTTCTGCATCTCTTCCGTGTTGCCGGCATCCTTCGCGGCCCACCACTTCTCGAGGCTGCTCCCGAGCTGAATGCCGACCTCGCCGGCGGTTTCGATGAGCACCTTCTCGCGCTCGCGGTTGGCGGTGACGCGCAACTCGGCCATCGCCTGCGACGTGGCCAGCACGTTATCGAACGCCTGCCGGACCTGGTCGGGCGGCCGGAGTTCCCGAAGCGTAATCCGCTCCACTTCGAGTCCGCACTGGAGCCGGTCCAAGGTCTCTTCGAGTGACTTCTTCACCGCTTCGACCAGGACCTCCTTGTTCCGGGGGTAAATGTCGAACACCTTCATGGAGGCGGTCTCGCGGATCGCAGCGCTCTGAAGGGCGCCGCGGACCAGCCGCTCCTCGTTGATTTCGCCGGCCTTTCCCTCGCCGATGATGCGGTAGTAATCCACGACGGCTTTCTTATCCTGCGGCCGAATGCGGTAGGTGACGTCCCACTGGGCCTGCAGCATGTTCAGGTCGCCGGTCAGCATGACCGCGTTTTCGGCGCCCTCCACGGGCTTCGGCATCTCGCGGCCCTTCTCCATCTTCTGGTCTTTCGCTTCTTCGCTGATCATTCGCCAGAACGTGTTGACCTCGAGCTTGCGGGGCCTGACCCAGATGGGCACGACTCGGTCAATCGGATAGGGAAATGCGTAGTGGATGCCCTGGTCCTTGACGCGGCCTTCCTCGTACGCGCCGAACCGAAGGATGATCGCCTTCTGGTCGGACTGGACGGTGAAGAGGCCTTGCAGGAGGAACACGACCAGCAGCAGCACAATGATAAATGTGAGGACGCTGAAGCTGGTCCGTAACGCATCCGCCAGCGAGGCGCTGGCCTCGTCGAACGCCGGCTGGACGTCGCCGGGCTCGTTCGCCGGCCCGTCTGGCACAGGATTTTTGGGTTCTTCAGCCACGGCTTGCTCCTCCGTCTCTTGGGGTCCTTAGTTCGTGGGTCGCGGGGAAACCGCCGGCGCCTCGGTCACGCTCGGCTTATTGATGGTCCCGGTGAACCCCTGGGAGAACAGGTCGAACGGCGGGATCGTCGGGTCCACGATGATGGTCGTCTTCGTCTTCAAGGTCTCCTGGAGGGCGCGGATCTTGCGGAGATAGATGGCCAGCGCCGGGTTCTTGGCAAAGACGCCGAAATGCTGCGCCGCCTCGGCGTCGCCCTGGCCTTTGAGCGCCTCGGCTTCGCTGCGGGCGCGCGCCAGGAGCTTTTCCTTTTCGGTCGTCGCATTGGCTCTGATGACGGTGGCGTTCGCAAGGCCTTCCTGTTGAATCTTGGTCGCCTCCAGGTTGCGCTCCGCGATCATGCGCTTGTAAACGTTCTGCGTCGCGCTCTCGGGCAGTTCCAGCCGGCGCAACTTGAGCAGGACGAATGAGATCCCGTAGGTCTTTTTCGCCCTGTCGTTGGAGGCCTGCAGGATGGAGTCCTCGATCGCGTCGTACTTGAGCTTGTCCCGGTCCACGGAGACCAGTTCGTTCAGGTCGTGCTGGCCCATGACCGCCAGGGCGCTGTCGCGCACGTAGCCCTCGACGCGGTTCCACGCCTGCTGCATCCGGTCTTCCTCGGCAAGGCGTCCGAAGTTCTGGTTGAACGCCAGAGGATCGGAAACCCTCCAGCCGACGCAGAGCTAGAGGGTGATGTTGCGCTTGTCGCGGGTGGGCGTCTCCTCGAAACGGCCCTCGCTCACGTTGATCCGCGAGTCGAACTTGCGGACTTCCTCGATCGGCCAGGGCAATTTGAAATGATACCCCGGCTGCGGCAGGTCGCTCGAGGCTTTGCCGAACCGCAACAGCACGGCCACCTCGCTTTCCCGCACCTGGAACGCAAACATGTAGAGCAGCAGGCTGACGCCGACCACCACGCCCACGATGACCGTCAGAACGTGCTTTCTCATGTGAATCCTCTCTCCGGGCCTATTGATTGAACTGGATCTGTTCGATGTCGCTCGCGACCGGGTCTTCCAGGTTGAGCCGGATGCGCTGGTCCATGTCTTTCACGCCGACCACGATTTTACGCGGAACCGCGTCCTTCTGATCGGCCGTGGAGGCGGTGGGATCCTGCAGGCCCTTCTCAAGGGCGCTGAAGTACTCGCGCGCCTTGAAGACCTCGGCGGAAGTGCCATAGGCGGTATTCTGCGCGTCAAAGCGTTTGGCCTCGGCTTCCGCCACGGACACGCGCGTCGTATAGTAACTCTGCGCGTTCAGCTTGACGATGGCCGTCTCGCTCTTGGCGGTGGCGAGGGTCGCTTCTTTGAACTGCTCCGCTCCCAGCCGGGTCGTCTCCAGTTCGGTCTGCGCGTCAATGACCGCGTGGAACGCCTCCGGAACGCCCTGCTCGACCGGCGGGTGCATGCCTTCGACGCCGACGGCCAGAATCTCCACCCCAAGGCCGTTGCCTTGCCGTGTTTCGACCTCATCCGCCGCCTGCTGCATGTTCGCGCGCAGTGTCTTCCCGGCTTCCTCCCGGCCTTTGGACATGACTTCGAAGAGGTCCACGCCGGCCAGGTACTTGATCTGTTCGCGCTCGCAGATCGCCTCGAGCAGTCGCTCCGGCTCGGGGCTGGAGTAGTACCATTTCTTCACGTCGCTGATCTTGTAGCGAATCGTCGTGGTGGCCACCAGGAGGTTGACCGGCAGCTCTTTCTCGCTGATATTCTTATCGGCTTCCCGCCGGGCGACCATGACGTTGTATTCTTTCTCGTAGTGCCGGTTCGTCCAGAGGAGTGTGTCGGTTTCCGCTTCCCTGCCGGAGTGCCCGAGGGAAATCGTCTTGACCTCGTTGGCCGGGAAGCGATAGACGCGCTCGATCGGCCAGGGCAGCTTGAAGTGGAAGCCCGGCGTCAGCACCGGCGCCACGAACACGCCGCGCCGCTCCAGGACGCCCTGCTGCTCGGCCCCGACGACGACGAAGCTGCTCAGCAGGTAGAGCGTCACCAGATCGAAAAGGATCAGCGGCGCGATCCATTGTTCGGTGAAGCGATAGAGCCAGGTCTGCGACACGCGGAAGCCGAACTGGTAGTCGAGCGTCGAGGAGACCGTCTTGAGCAGGCCGGTGGGCATCACCAGAATGCCCAGCACGCGGCTGTCGTAGGCGGGCCGCTCTTCGACGCCTTCGACGCGCGGACGGTAGAAGTCGAAGACGAAGTTGATGAGGATTTCAATCGCGACGATGCCCATCAGGCCCAGCATCGCATAGGCGCACGGGTCGTCGAAATCGTCCCCGATCCCGAATCGCGCCACGCCATGCGATATCACGGTCACCGCGGCGAACAGCGTGTTCAACATCATGAAACTGGCGCAGGCCCGCAACGGACGCCATTCGGCCTGTCGCGACATCCCTGCGGAGTACTTGGCGAACAGGAAAAAGACAAACGTCGCCACCGCGAAGATGCACATCATCCAGACCATGTCGAGGCCGGTCCGGTCCACCAGCAGCTTGACGACGTTGAAAAACAGCGACAACCCGACGATGGCCGCCAGCCCCAGGCCGATGCCCAGCGAGAAGATCGGCGTGATGTACTTGTTCAGGATCCGCAGCCGGTTTCGAGCGGTGAACGCCTGGATCTCGTCCTCATCGAACAGCCGCCCGCGCGCGCCGCCGGCGGCCCGTTCGGCCTCCATCCGCTCCCATTCCATCTGTTCTTCTTCCGCCAGCCCGACCTGGCGCATCCGGATCAGCGAGATCAGCCAGACCAGGGCGCCGATGAAAAGCTGGCAGCTCAGAACATACGTGCACGAGCATCCCGTGCGCCAACAGATGACCAGGCAGAAGATGACGCCGATCAATTGTACAATCAGGCCGGCAACCGCCACGTGTTCAGCCGGCTTCCGATCGAGCCTTGCCACTGTGTGCTCCTCCTCCTCTGTCCGTCCGCGTAACTGCGCCGTTCAACCGGCCGCCCTCGGCGGTCCGCCCTTCGGCAGGGCCCGCCGAGCATCCGCTATGCTACCTGCCGCTCCTGGAATAACAGCATCCCGAGGAACAGAAAAGCGCTGATGAAAAAGAACGCGTAGATCCCCGTATAAATCACCAGTATCGCCGGCACGGGAATGCCGGCGTTCAGAGTGTCCGAGACCCAGAACACCTGCAGGTTCGGTATCAGAGCGTATAGAATGCCCGCTAACCACTTCAGTTTCGGCGCGTTCGCGCCCAACTGCACGAAGAGATACTCCGACAGGAGCCCCAGCAGGAACATGCCGGAGCACACCGCCACGTTGACCACGACGCTGAGGCGCGTCGAAACCGCCACCGCAAAAGCGGCCATGAGCAGGATCGCCCAGCAGCACATGATGCACGCGCGGACGACATCCAGGTTGATCCCCTTGCCGAAGGCGCCCCAGTTCTCCTTCAGGGCGCGCGTGTCCACGAAACCGAAAACGACGAAGCAGATCGTCAGCAGCGGAATGGCCGCCCCGATCGCCCGGCTCGCGAACGGCCGGTCATGGAAAAAGTTGTGGTAAAGCCCGTAGCAGACCGCCAGGAACATGCAGCCGAATACGGAAAGCACGATCCAGAGGCTGAGTTCCGTTTCAAGGTCCCCTTCCAGCGCGCCGCCGCTGACCGTGAGGACGAGCACCAGCGAAAGGAGATAGATGGCGATGATCAATCCGGTCATGATCCCGAGGAATTTGCCGAGGACAAACTCCGACCGGCCGACCGGCTTCGAGATCACCGTCAGCACCGTCCGGTTGTCAATTTCCTGCGAGATGACGTTCGAAGCGGTGAACGCCCCCACGAGCAACCCGGCGAGCATCAGCGTGGCCAGCCCCATGTCGGTGATGAACTTCGCGGACTGCATCATCGTGAACATCGTGACGTAAGGGCTGACCAGGATCATCGCCGCCGCCGAACCCACGATCGCGCCGTACACCGGCTGCCGAATGCCTTCGATGAAAGTATTCGCCGCGACGGAGTAGACTTTGACGAGGAAGTAGACGAACGGCGAAGGCCGTTCCGTCGGCTCCAGTCTGGCGCGACTTTCACCCATGTACTGCGGCCTCACGCGGAGAACAGACGGGCATGTGATCAGACAGTCTTACTTACAGCGTCCGCCTCGGGGACCATGCGTCGTACGAGTACCAAGGAAACTTGACGCTTTACGAATGCTGCGGACCAGACAGCAGACCGCGCCCCGGCGTCGCGTTTGGCGCCGAGCCCGAATGCGACGGGAGCATTGTATCAAATGTTCAAAAAATTGCAAGTCCCCTGTCGGAGAAATTTCAGAAGCCCCGTTCCGCCGGCCCGAAAAGCCTGATCGCATTGGCCGCGGTCCGCGCGGCGACCTCGTCGGCGGTCATTCCGCGAAGCGCCGCCAGCGCCTCCGCCACGTATCGCACAAAAGCCGGCTCGTTCCGCCGGCCCCGCACCGGTTGCGGCGCCAGATAGGGGCAATCGGTCTCGATCAGCAGTTGCTCCATCGGCGCGAGCCGGCCGATCTCGCGGAGATTCCCGGCGCTGGGGAAAGTCAGCGGTCCCGCAAACGAGATGAAAAAGCCCATCCCGATCAGCGCTTCCGCCGTCGCCCGGTCCCCCGCGAAGCAGTGCAGCACCCCGCGCAGCCCGTCGCCGGCATGCTCTTTCAGAACCGCCAGGCAATCTGCGTACGCCTCGCGGCAATGGATCACCACCGGCAGGTTAAGCTGCAGCGCGATCCGAATCTGCGACTCGAAGACCGCCCGCTGAACGTCGCGCGGCGAACGATCATAATGATAATCCAGCCCGGTCTCGCCGATCGCCACGACGCCCGGACTTCGTGCAAGCTCAGCCAGCCGCGCCAGCGCCGCCTCGTCCGCGCCCGCCGCATCGTGCGGATGAATCCCGACCGACGCGCAGACAAACTCCGGATTCCGCTGCGCGAGCGCAATGGCGGCCTCGCAGGAAGCCAGCCCCGTGCCCACCGTCACGATGCGCTGAACTCCCGCCTCGCGCGCCCGGTCCAGAACCGCCGTCAAGTCCGGCGCGAACCGCCCGTCGTCCAGATGTGCATGCGAGTCCGCAAGCATCGCAATCCGCCCTGTCTTGAAAAATCGGCTTCCACCTGATAAACTGTCCGGCGAACTGGGAATCTGATTCCTCGGTAGCTCAATCGGTAGAGCGGGTGGCTGTTAACCACTAGGTTCGAGGTTCAAGTCCTCGCCGAGGAGCCTTTCAACTCGCTTCGCTCGCTCAAGGGCGGAGCGAGTTGTGTTTTATTGGCCACCCGCGCGCGCACCGCCGCGATCATTTCTTCCCAACCGCTTCCCGGATGGCCTCCAGGAACACTCGCCCGTACTTCGCGACCTTGCGCTCGCCCAAGCCGAAGACTTCCAGGAGTTCCGCCTCGGTCGTCGGCTTCCGGCGGGCCATGTCGAGCAGCGACGCGTCATGGAAGACGACGTACGCGGGAATGCCTTTCGAGTCGGCGATCTCGCGCCGCAGCGCGCGCAGCGCCTCGAACAATTCCTGGTCCACGCCCTCCATCGAGACCTTCGCGGCGCGCGCGGACTTCGCCGGCCGCTTCTTCTTCGGCTCGCGTTTCTTCGGCGGCTCCAGGAGGTTCGGCGTGTCCAGGCCCTTGAGCACGCGCCGGCCCTGCTCGGTCACGGCCAGCACCTTGAACTCGCCCACGCGGTCCAGGCATCCCTGCGAGGCCAGTTGCTCGATCCAGTCGCGGACGGCGCGCTTGGAATAATCCCGGAGCAGCCCGTACGTCGAGAGCTGATCGTGCCGGTTCCGCAGAATCCGCTCGTCGCTCGAGCCGGTGAGGACCAGCGCGGTGTAATCGCCGCCGAACCGCTCGCCCTGCCGGAGGACGCAGGATAGGATTTTCTGCGCGGTCACGAGCGAGTCTTTCATCCCTTTCACGTCGCCGAGGCATACGTCGCATGCGCCGCAGTTGTCCCTGGCCGGGTCCTGGCCGAAGTAGGCGAGAATCTCCTTCCGGCGGCAGGCGCTGGCGGTGCAGTACGAATACATGTGGTTGAGCTTCTCCAGCGAAATCGTCCGCGCGACCGGTTCGGTGTTCTCCAGGATGCTCCTCCACACGCCGTAGTCGCCGCCGGAGTAAAGCAGGATGCATTCGGCGGGAAGCCCGTCGCGCCCGGCGCGGCCGCTTTCCTGCTGGTAGTGTTCGAGCGATTTCGGCATGCCGGCGTGGATCACGCAGCGGACGTTCGACTTGTCAATGCCCATGCCGAACGCGACGGTCGCGACAATGATGTCCGCTCGCTCGCGGATGAACGCGTCCTGGTTGGTCTTGCGCGCCTCGTCGTCCATGCCGGCGTGGTATGGCAGCGCGCGATAACCCTTGTCGGCGAGGCCCTCGCACAGCTCATCCACGTCCACCCGGCGAATGCAGTAGACCAGCGCCGATTCGCCTTTGTGCCGGTCGAGGATCCCGCTGACCTGGCCGAGCCGGTTTTCGCGGCGCTCGACGCGATAGACCAGGTTCGGCCGGTCGAACGAGCCGACCAGGATTTTCGGATCGGCCAGCCGCAGTTGCAGCGCGACGTCCGCGCGGACCTTTTCGGTGGCCGTGGCCGTATAGGCGTGAATCGCCATCTTCGGAAACAGGTCGCGCAGTTGCCCGAGCTGCCGATACTCCGGCCGGAAATCATGGCCCCACATGCTGATGCAGTGCGCCTCGTCAATGGCGATGAAGGACGGCTTCAGCCGCTTCAGAAGCTCGATGAAGGAATCGGAGACCAGCCGCTCCGGCGCGACGTACAGCAGCTTCAGCGCGCGGCAGCGGATTTTCTGCATCGCGTCGTTCTGCTCCGCCGCGGTCAGCGAGCTGTCCAGCCGCGCGGCCGACACGCCGCATTCGAGCAAGCCGTCCACCTGGTCCTTCATCAGCGCGATCAGCGGCGAGACGATGACCGCCATTCCCGGCAGGACCACCGCCGGCGCCTGGAAGCACAGCGACTTGCCACCGCCGGTCGGCAGCACCACCAGCGAATCCTGCCCGGCGACCACCGCCGACATAGCCTCCTTCTGGAGCGGCAGGAACGAGCCGTATCCCCAGTACTGCTTCAGTGCTTTTTCAAGGTCGGGCAAGGCGCGCATCCGGATACAGAGGTTATTGCGGCCATCGGCGACGGGCTTCGATTATACGAATTCCGCCCGGCCGGCGCCATGCCCGCGAAAACCCGCTTGACAGAACCGCCCGCTAAAGACAGAATCCTTCGCAACATGAGCGAGACCGAACGACTGCTGTTGAGTGGCGACGAGGCCATCGCCCTGGCGGCCCGCGATGCGGGCGTCGCGCTGGGCGCCGGTTATCCGGGAACGCCCTCCACCGAGATCCTTGAGCGTTTCTCGGAACTGGGCGGGCGGGCGCAGTGGGCGCCGAATGAGAAGGTGGCGATGGAGGTCGCCCTCGGCGCCGCCTTCGGCAACGCGCGCGCGATGGTGACGATGAAGCACGTCGGCCTCAACGTGGCCGCCGACCCGCTCTTCACCGCCGCGTACACCGGCGTGGCCGCTGCGCTGGTCGTAGTCTCCGCCGACGACCCGGGCATGGCTTCGAGCCAGAACGAGCAGGACAACCGGCACTACGCCGTCGCCGCGGGCGTGCCGATGCTGGAGCCTTCGGATTCGCAGGAGGCGTACGATTTCACCGCGGCGGCCATCGAGATTTCCGAACGCTGGCACATCCCGGTGCTGCTGCGCATCACCACGCGAGTCTGCCACTCCAAGACCATCGTCCGCCCGCGAAAGCTCGCGCCGCCGCCGGCCGCGCCGAACTTCGAGCGCGACATTCCAGGCCGCGTCATGATCCCTGCGTACGCCCGGCCCGCGCATCGCCGGCTGAGGCAGAAGCTCGCGGAGATCGCGCGGTGGAACGAATCGAGCGAATGGAACCGCGTCATACCCGGCGACCCGGCGCTCGGCATCATCACCTCCGGGATTGCGTTCATGCACGCGCGCGAGGCCGCGCCGGAGGCGTCCGTGCTCAAGCTCGGCCTGACTTATCCCCTGCCGATCGAGAAGGCCCGGCAGTTCGCGCAGAGCGTCCGGCGCTGCATCGTGATCGAGGAAGGCGATCCCTGGCTGGCGGATGCCCTCCGCGCGGCGGGCATCGCCGTCGAGGGCAAGCCGGAGATGTACCGCTTCGGCGAGCTGAACGTCGAGCGCGTCCGGCGGATTCTGGCCGGCGACGTCAGCCCGGAATTCTCGCCGCCGCCGGGCAAGCCGCCGCAGCTCTGCCCGGGCTGTCCGCATCGCGCCGTGTTCGAGACGCTGGGCAAGCTCAAGTGCATCGTGGCCGGCGACATCGGCTGCTACACGCTCGGCGTGCTGCCGCCGTTCCAGGCGATGGATTCCTGCGTCTGCATGGGCGCGAGCATCGGCGTCGGCCTCGGCCTGCGGCACGTGCTGCCGCCGGAGCAGGCCCGGCGCGTGGTGAGCGTCATCGGCGACAGCACGTTCGTGCACAGCGGCGTCACCGGCCTCATCGAGATGGCGTACAACCCGCCGCTGACCGGGCACGTGGTCGTCATCCTGGATAACGGCACGACGGCGATGACCGGCCTGCAGGAGCATCCGGGCACGGGCCGCCGCCTCGCCGGCGAGCCGACGCACCGGCTGGTCTTCGAGGAACTCGCCAGGGTTATCGGAATCGGGAACGTGCACGTCGTGGACCCGACGAAGGACATGCAGGGGTTCGAGCAGTTGCTCTCGGACAGCCTCGCGCGCGCCGAGTTGACCGTGATCGTTGCGCGCCGCCCGTGCCTGCTCTCCGCCAAGAAGCGCCAGTGAGGGACTGCGAGTGGGCGCCGACTGCACGATCATTATTAACGGATCGCGCAAGGAGACGGTTAAGGCCGGCTCCCGCCTTCTGTACGCCCTCTGGAGCAGAAAAATCTTCATCCCGTCGCTCTGCGGCGGACAGGGCAAGTGCGGCCGCTGCAAGGTCAAGGTCGTGAAAGGCGGCGGCGAGCGGCTGCCGGCCGAAGAGCCGTTCCTGACGCCCGAAGAGAGGGCGCAGGGAATGCGGCTCGCCTGCCAGGTGCAGGTGACCGGCGACATCGAGATCAGCGTGCCGGAAAATCTCGTTTCAGCGCGCGGATGACCGCGCAAGAGTTCCATCGTCCATCGTCCCTGGTCTATCGTCCGTCTTGCGCCTCTTCGCGGCTGAACTTTTTCAGGTGAGAGCAGGATCATGGAGATCAAGCTGACGTTCCTAGGCGCGGCGCAGACCGTCACCGGCTCGCGATACCTGCTCGAAGCGAACGGCGTCAGGCTCCTCGTGGACTGCGGCCTCTGCCAGGAACGCGAACTCCAGTCGCGCAACTGGCAGCCGTTCCCGGTCCCTCCCAATACGATCCAGGCGGCCTTCTTCACGCACGCGCACCTCGACCACTGCGGCCTCTTCCCCAAGTTCTATCGCGAAGGATTCCGCGGCAAGCTGTACTGCACCGCGGCCACGTCCGAGGTCGCAGGGCTCGTCCTCGAGGACTCCGCGCGGCTGCAGGAAGAGAGCGCGCAGTTCAAGCAGAACCGGCATCGGCAGGAAGGCCGGAAGGCCGAGCATCCCGAAGTGCCGCTCTACGGCGTCGAGGACGCGCGCGCCTGCCAGGGCTGCTTCACCGCGGCGAAATACGGCGAGCCGGTCCGCATTGCGGATGGGATCGAGGCGACGTTCTACAACGTCGGCCACGTCCTCGGCGCCTCGTTCATCCGGATCGTCATCCGGAGCAACGGCCGGCAGACCGCGATCGTTTTCTCCGGTGATATCGGCCGATGGAACATGCCCATCCTCCAGGATCCCACCCTTCCGACGCAGGCCGATTACGTGCTGATTGAATCCACCTACGGCGACCGGCTCCATCCGCCCGAGAGCGATATGGCCGGCCTGCTCGCCGCCGAGGTCAACCGGGTCCGCGACGCCGGCGGCAACCTCGTGATCCCGGCGTTCGCTTTCGAGCGCGCGCAGGACGTCCTCTTCGAGCTTAACGAACTGCTCCTGGCGAATAAGATTCCGCACCTGATGACCTTCCTCGACAGCCCCATGGCCGTCAGCATCTGCGAGGTGTTCGAGCGCCATCCCGAACTGTATGACCACCAGATGGCCGAGCGCGTCGGCGAACACGAATCGCCGTTCGATCTTCCCGGCCTGAAGCTCACCCGCACGGCCCAGGAATCGAAGGCCATCAATCACATCCGCGGCTCGTGCATCATCATGGCCGGCGCGGGCATGTGCAACGGAGGCCGCATCAAGCATCACCTGACACGCAACATCACGCGGCCCGAGAGCACCATCCTCTTCGTCGGATACCAGGCCGCCGGCACCCTCGGCCGCCAGATCGCAGACGGCGCAAAAGAGGTGCGCATCCTCGGCCAGACCTACCCGGTCCGCGCGCGCGTCGCGCGGCTCGACGGCTGCTCCGGCCACGCCGACCGCGACGAACTGCTCCGCTGGCTCGGGAAACTCCAAGCGCCGCCGAAGAAGACCTTCGTAGTCCACGGCGAATCCGAATCCGCCCTAAGCTTCGCCGCCCTGGTCTCCCAAAAACCCGGCTGGACCGCCCTGGCGCCGAACTACGGTGACTCGTTCGCATTGGAATAAACGCCGTTGTGTCGCACCAACAAAGAAAGGAAGAAAGCCATGAATTCGATCTCGACGAAGATGCGTCTTGCTGCAAAGCCTGCCGTCGCCGCGTTAGTCCTGGCAATGACATGCATATCGTGCGCCAATCGCGACCCCGGAGATACAACGGGCACGCTTCCTCAGCAGGCAGCTACTCTAAAACCGGCTCTCTTTCAGGATTTTCATACGGGCTGGATCAACAATACGTCGCAGGATGGCCTCTGGAAAATCAATGGGATTTGGGTAGGCACGGGGCAAAACACGTTCGATCCCGCCAACGTCACCTTTACGGAAACCTATCCCGGCGAGAAGAGCAAAGGTTTCATGTATTTCAAGTCCAAAGCCAATACAACCAATGGATCTGAAATACAGACGATCTCTTCGGGCCCGTGTTATGGCTACGGCTATTACGAAGTCAGGATGAAATTAACCAGCGTCGGCGACCCTGCAACCAACCGGGGGGTTTGCGCTTCCTTCTTCTGGAAGGAAAAGAACTATGCCGCGGGCGAATGGGATCTCGAGTTCCTGACCAACGATAAATGGATCACCTCGCCCGACAGCGGCCAGGTCACCATGAACTATCACCTGGATGACAACCGGAGCAAGGTCCACTACCAGGACCTTCCCTTCAATCCCTCCAAAGGGTTTCACCGGTACGGGTTTCTCTGGCAGCCGACCCGCCTGGACTGGACCGTTGACGGAAAGATTGTCTACAGCTTCGAGGATCCGGGAGTCGCCAGCGAGCCCGGCTGGATCATGATGAATAGCTGGACCGGCAACAGAAACTGGGGCGGCCTGGCCCCGACAGAAGATGCCGTGACGATCTACGACTGGGTAAAGTTCTATCCCAACGTGACATCGGTCCCCAATGACGGGAAGGAATAAGTGGGCGTTGCGGGGGACATAAAGCGTATTTCTAATTGAGATGCGCAAGGCAGAAGGTTAGATTGAACGCCCACGCAGAATAGCGCGAGTAGTATTAGGCAGGCATCCGCATCATGCCGCGCAGCGCGGCGTGACGCCAAGAGCCGGCCGCTCAGCGAGAAGGAGCAGGAAATAGGGTTTATGTCACCGGAATTCCAAACACTACGAGATATCGGTCGAAAACGGGTGCCTTTCCCCGGTTTGTCTAAAGGAATAGAACTACACGGCACGAGCCGTCCGTCCTACGCGATTGCGGCCCCGCACAATCTCAGGATGAATGGCTTGACATCACGCGCCTCCAGAGCGATAGTACAGCGCCTTCTTTCGACAGCTCTTTCGGCCCGCGTACAAGGATAACGGTTAGGCACTCGCGATGGCCGCAATGACCGATATGGAGGTCAACAACTTACCTCAACTCTTTAGCGCCTTAGTCGGCCTCCATAAACAGTTCGGTATCAGGCCTTGGTGGCGCGGTCAAGCCGTCCTAGACTGGGGCTTGCTCGCAGCCATCCATCGCCAAGGAAAAGCTTACAGCGAATACAACCTGACTAACCGATTCAGAGCCATGGCAAAACCGCGATATCCGGCATGTCCGGACTCCAACGACCTCCCTAGCTGGCTGTTCTTGATGCAACACTACCGGCTCCCGACCAGACTTCTAGACTGGAGCGAGTCGCCACTAGTGGCCCTATTCTTCGCAATCGAAAACAGAAAACACGACGACGCAGACGGAGCTTTGTGGGCGCTCCACCCTACGATGCTCAACAAGGCCCAAACTGGAGAAGCCACTATCTTCGGCTCCAGCAACGCGCGCTTGCAACCGCTCTTCCGCGCGGCCTTTCAATCAGGTCAAAGGCCGCCAGAACAGGTACTTTCCGTGAATGCGGAACAGATAGACACGCGGCAGATGGTCCAACAGGCAAAATTCACCATTCATGCATCCCGTGCCCCCATGAACGAGCATCCTTCTCGCGCTGATTTTCTAGCCCGGATTCGAATACCGAAAGGCACGAAGGAGACTTTCCGTCAGAGCATTCAAGTCTTGAGCATCAGCCGGGAAACCCTCTTCCCCGACCTAGAGAATCTGAGTACTGTTCTTCGCGAACTTGTGTTTGCGGAGTAGCCGTAACGTCCGCATCCATCCGTCACAGAAAAAGGCGAGCCGCGCTTAAGCCACACGTGAGCGGCTATTCGACCCCGGATTCATGCGACCTCAATGAGGGCGCATTCCGGGGGCATAAACCCTATTTTTAATTGACATCCGCAAGGCAGGCGGTTAGATCGACCTCCGGAATTCCACCAAAGCCCGCGCACCGACAGTTCACGGTCAGGCCGACCGCGCCTCCCGAATCCGCTCCTCGGCGAACTCCATCATCTTCATCCACTTCACCCGGCCGGAGAGGTGTTTTTCAACGCGTTGCACGACGAGCTGGAGAGATTGGAAACCTTTTCGCGCGCCGTTGGAGAAGAGCGTCTGCCCGTGGGCATGGAAGACCAGGGGCGAGCCCGTCGAGAGCAGGTCAACGAGCCGGCCGCTCTTGCCGTCGGCCGAGATAAAGTAGTCGGCCATCTTTTCGATGTCCCCGCCGCCGTAGAGGCTCTCCCAGAATGGCTCGTCGGCTCGCACCGCGCTGGTGGCCGAGACGACGTATTCGCCCTTCGCCTCGTCCGCGATCATCACGGGCGAGTTGATGGGGTTCGTCGCGCCGTCGGCGTTCAGAAAGTAGAAGGTCCGCGAGATGCCGCATGCAGACTTCATCGCCTTCAGGACCGCGCGGGCGTAAAGATCTTCGCTCCCGCCGAAGCTGCACGGCTGCGTGATGCCCGTCGGCCGGATGCCGACCCTTTTCAGGATTCGCAGCGCCTCGGCCATGTATTCCGCCAGCGCATCCTCGCTCTGCTGCGCCATCCACTCGTGCTCCGTGATCGGCAGGAGCCGGCGTTCCTTGATGTTCCAGGCCATCGAGTGCGTGAGGATTTCGGGCGTGATGTCGAAGCGCGGCGAGATCTCCTCGCGCACCAGCGCGATCAGCTCCGACAGCTCCGCCGCGCTGTACCCCTCGACCCGCTCGTCAATGCACCCCAGGCCCGCCGGGCAGGGCAGGAACGTGAACTTGCCCTTCACGCCGGCCGACTTTGCCCAGCGAATGAAATCCCGCCAGAAACCATTGGGGATGATCTTGCTGGGCTCCTGATCGCGCCATCGCTGCACCCACAGGCCGAACGCGCCGCTCGGCGGCTGGCCGATGCCCATCTCCTCCGGCTGGCGGCGAAGCCAGTACGACGCGTTGATCGGCGAGTCGTCAACGATGAATGAGATGGGGATGCGCGTTTGGGCCATGACATCTCCTTTGCTGGTTTGCGTTCGAGCGGTATTCCGCCGACTCTTCGCATGCTTACTTATCATTTGTCGTTTCGCGGATCAACTCAGGATTGCCGGGGACGCAAGGGGCTGTTGAAAAAACGCTCCTTGTCATTCCCGCGAAGGCGGGAATCCAGGAACGCGCACCGAAGCGCTGGATTCCCGCTTGCGCGGGAATGACCGAGTGGCGATCGCAGCGGACTTGGGCTATCCTGCGTCTTTTCAACAACACTACAGTCGCCTGTTTTTTCGCCTCGCATCCCCAACTTCAAGCACGTGCGAGCGGCTCGTCGCCCACTTGAGCGATCAAACGCCGCGCGTATTCGACCGCGTCCAATTCGAGGTCGGCAATGCAGCTCGCCAGAAAGATCAAGCCTTCCACTCGTCCTGTCCTCAACCACTCAAGGCCCAGGCGGCATTGATGCTCCATCGCAGCCATCGGCATGGGCGCGCAGGCCCCGAAATCCCACATGTACAGGCCCAGCACCTTCCGCTTCTGCGGCGATAGTTCTTCGAGCCGGCGGAAGTTGCTCTCGAGGGCCTCGAGTTCCCTGGCCTGCCATGTCCAGAACGTGATCACGTCCACCGCGTCGAGGTGTTTCTGTATCGGCAGTGCAAGGCTCCGGGAATACGCGACGACGTACAGGTCCAATGGACGCCGGGCGGAGTGCAGTCGGCGTCTGAAGCCTTCGACCTGTTCCGCCGTGAAGCGCCCGGGAGCGGCCGGGTCATTGCGAAAGAAGTCGTCCATGATCCCGCCTGTCACGTTGGGGAAATCCTCGGCCAGGGCGATGACTTCCTGCACGTCCGGCTGACGATCGTTGTCTTGCGAAGAGGAGTCCCCGATAATGGACCACACAATGCGTTTCAATGGGCGCAATGGAATAGCGTGCGGCCGGAATGGCGGCATCGGCTGGTTCGCGAACCGCACGATCATGATATTGGGGATTCCCATGTAGAATGCGCCCTCGGCCGGCGTCATGCGGGACATCCCCGGCAGGTTCCAGCAATTGTCCCGATGCCGATGGAAGCATCCGGCTTCCTGCCCCCAGATCCACAGAGCGTCACGAATCGTTCCTGTCTTCGCGCCGCCTTTCGCTTTCATCTGTTCTCCCTTCAGCCCGGAATCCTCGCCTCACCGGAACGTCTCGCGCATCCGGTCACAGTAGTAGCGCACGAGATCCCATTTCGCATCCGGGGCGAGGCGATGGTCCGGGCACGGGATGAAGCCGCCGAGCGCAACCAGCGGCTTGAGGCGCTCAATCTCGGCGTCCAAGGCTGCCTGGTCGTGGGCGAAAACGGTCTTGTTCATTCCGCCCACGCCCTTGACGGTCCGCCCGTACTGCTTTCGCCAGGGCGCCAGGTTGCCGTTCCACGTTCCCACTTCGATTGGGAACATGGTATTCACTCCGTTCTCCAGCCAGACCGGCAGCAGCGCGTCAATGCAGCCATCGCAGTCGAGTGAAACGATGTCCAGGCCGTAGCGACCCGCTAAGTCCGTCAGGCGACGGTAGTGCGGGCCGATCTTCGCGCGGAAGACCCTGGGCGAGATCAGCGGACCGTTCTTGAAGCAGATGTCCTCCCAGAAATGCGCGAAGTCGAACCGTGCGCCGGCCTTCAGCGCGTATTCGCAACTCCGATAGCACAGGTCCGCTACGGTTTCGACGATCTCGTCGAAAAGCGTCTCATCGTCGGCCTGAAGGTAGCACGCGCGCTCGATGCCGAGGATATCCCGGATGTGTCCGAAGAGGCTTCCGCAGTGGAGGCCGTAGACGAAGTCGCGCGCCGGGGTTGCGCGCTGAAGAGCCGACAGGCCGCCTTCGTTCCAACGCATGACGCCGGAACTGCCGTTGACCTGGCAGCCGGTCACGCGCTCCTCGGACCAGGCCAGCCGCCACTTGTAATGCTCTTCCCAGGAGGCGCGGTCCTTGAGCAGGTGGTCCACTTCCGCCGGGATGCCGGAGGTCTCCGGCTTCTGGACCACTACGGTCCCGATATTGGTCAGGACGTGCCTCGTTCCATCCGGGAACTCGCGGAGCACTTTCGATTCGAAAGCAGGGTTGAGGAGATTGTTCGGGTACAGGACGCTCTGCCAGGTCATGTCGAAGCCCAGCCGCGCGCCGATGGTCCTGTCCATCGGGGAGCCGTCGCTCCAGCTCCGCGCCTCCTCCTCGGTAATGTGTCCCTCTTTGGCCCACTTCAGGAGCGTCTCGTCCCAGAAGCCGAAATGAACCAGCGGCATCCGGTCATAGGGTTGAAAACGCAGGACGGCCAGAGCGCGTTCGCGATTGGTCATGACGCCGGCATCTCCTTGAGGGACATGGAACACTTCCGGGAGTTTCGGCAGGAAATCTCCCTTCGCTGGTCAGCCTGACGAGCACTCACAAGAGCCCTTTCGCAAAAATGCGCGAGCGGAGAGACGATCCACTGAAAGTCAACCGGCTGAAAGCCGGTGGGATTCGACCCGGTGCACGGAACCTAAACGAGATTCAGCCCATACCAGGGCGTCGGCAGCGGGAAAGCCGGTTGCAGTTTTTCGATGACGGAGGCCGATCCCTCGAAGGCGGGCGGATTCGAGTCCGGCGCGCCGAAGAGGAACCGCGCCACTTCCGCGCGGCCGACGATGCAGGCTTCGTCCGGCCCCAGCGCGATGTGCAGCCGGTCGCCGGCGCCGGAACGCGAGCCGGGTCCCTCGCCCGATTCGGAGAACCGGAGCGCGCTTCCGGCGAGCGCGGGTCCGCAAATGCTGTTAATGCGCGGCCGGAGCTTCTCCATGCACGCGGCCATGCGCAGAGGCAGGAAAGTCCCGAAGGCCGTTTCCAGTTTTCCCTCGGAGCGCGCGGCGGCCGCAAACGCCTCGCGTCCGGCCAAGTCCCAGTCGCCGACGTGCGCCTCGACGAGCGGGACGCCCATTTTCGACGCCGCCTCGGGCAGGGCGCGCGCGGCGTCCATCCGGTCGCCGGCGAATTCCGCCAGGAGCGTGGCCTGCTTTTCCGGGCGCGGCTCCTGGATGACCAGGTACGCGCTGAGGCGCTCCGACCTGAACAAGCCCCAGAAGCGCGCCTTCCAGTTCATGACGAAGCGGTTTTTCGCCGCGCGCAGCCAGGTGTCGCGAGTGCGCAGAAAGCGCACCGGCTCGCGCTCGTAAAGCGCCGCCGCGGCGGGCTCGTCCGCAAGGGAGATCTCCCGGATGGTCAGATCGGCCGGCACCGATCTGCGCGTTCGACCGGGCTCACGGCAGGCCACCTCAGCCGTCAAAGGGCCGCCGGCGGCGACTTGGTAAACCCATTCTCGGCCCACGGCGGCTGAGCCGCGAGAGGTGTAGAGGCCCCGGCCGCCGGAAATCCAAGCGAGATCGTTCCCCTCGCGCGCCGCCTGGTCGAGCGCGAAATCCAGACAGCGCGTCGCGCAGCCTCTGCCGCGGCATTCCACCGCCGTCGCGACCAACCCGACGAGTGCCAGCGCCAGCGGCACCCCTTCAAACGAAATATGCTCCGCCGCCATCCCGACGTGCGAGACGATATCGCCGCCCTCGGTAATCACGATCAACCGTCCAACGTTGGCTTCGTTCAGGACCTGCGGGAACTCTTCACCGATGTCCGCCGGAAGTCCGGCGTGGTACATGCGGTTCATGAAACGGACCAGCGAGGGAAGTTCCTCGGCGCGGATCGGGCGCGGTCCTTCCATTGATCGGTCCTCTCCATCAAAACTTCGGGTTGCCTGAATGGCGGCATCTTCAGCCGCCTGGCAGCGCCTTGGATGGCGTTTGGTCGCCAGCCATCTTCCGGCCGACAGCATTGTACGCTCATGTAGCCCGCTTTCAAGCGGCATCGCAGATGCTTGGGTTCGTTTTTTCGGATAGGCTTATCGAGCCGAGCGTTCTTTCAGCGGCCTGCCCGCGATGGCGTCATGAAAGCGAGCAGTTTGCCGGCATGCGCGGCCGGTTCGACATCATTCCGGCCCGTTGCGGCCCCATGGCGACGGCATGGCGGCGGCATGAAAGCGGCATAGCTATCAGGAATAGTCTGATTGTTCCACGTGAAACAATTTATAAAACATCTTATGTTCCTGCCGGGATTTCGGGGGCGCTGCGCGAGAGTTGACCACGGAGGGCGTCAGCCGGTACAGTGTCGTCGCCATGGCGGAATCGGGCCAACGCCAGTTGTGAGATCAGCAGGCAGGCGCTCATCGAGGCGGACCGGACTTATGAACAGGCGCGAGCGGCTGACGGCGACGCTGGAGGGCCGGCCGGTGGATCGGCCGCCGGTGAACTTTTACGAGATCAACGGCCTCGACGAGGACCCCGCGAACACGGACCCGTTCAACATCTATTCCCACCCGTCCTGGAAGCCGCTGCTCGACCTGGCCCGCGAGAGGACCGAGCGCATCGTCATGCGGTCGGCCCATTTCCGGAACCTAGGCCCAAGCCCGCTGGACGATGCGACGGCGACGAGGACCGAATTCGAAAACGGCAGCCGCATCACGACCCGGACGGTGCGGGCGGGCGCGCGCACGCTGACCTCGCGCAGCCGCCGCGACCCGGACGTGAATACCACGTGGGTCCTGGAGCCGCTGCTCAAGGACGCCGAGGACATCCGGGCGTGGCTCCAGATTCCGGCGGACGAGCGCGCCGGCGAGGTGGACGTTCAGCCGATCCTCGACGCGGAGCGACAGTTGGGCGACAGCGGTATCGTCATGCTGGACACAGCCGACCCGCTCTGCCTCGCAGCGGGGATGTTCGACCTGGGGCAGTTCACCGTCCTCGCCCTGACGGAGCCGCGGCTGTTCCATCGCCTGCTCGAGTGGCACGCCCGCGCGCTGTGGCGTCGGACCGAAGCGGTCGCCGAGACGCTGCCCGGCCGGCTGTGGCGTATCTTCGGGCCGGAATATGCCTCGCCGCCCTACCTGCCGCCCGCGCTTTTCCGCGAGTACGTCATCCAGTACGACGAGCCGATGGTGCGGGCGATCCAGCGGCGCGGCGGCTTCGCACGGATCCACTGTCACGGCAAACTGAAGGCGATCCTGAACGCCATCGCGGAGACCGGCTGCACAGGGCTCGACCCGATCGAGCCGCCGCCCCAAGGCGACGTGGAACTCGCCGAGGTCCGCCGCGCGTACGGCCGCCAGTGGGT
Source organism: Candidatus Brocadiia bacterium (assembly GCA_050015075.1). Classification (GTDB taxonomy): domain Bacteria; phylum Planctomycetota; class Brocadiia; order CAIUPP01; family CAIUPP01; genus JBEKCB01. The sequence goes on from JBEKCB010000006.1 coordinate 138,067, forward strand.
TCTCTTCGGCAACCTCGAGGCCAGCGACATCGAGAACCTGAACACCCGCGATTTCGAGCGGAAGGTCCGCAAAGCGATCGTCGAGGGAACCTCCGGAGAAGGCCGCGGCTTCGTGCTAATGCCCTCCGCCTGCCCGTATGGCCGAAGGCTGAGCGACCTGGCGCTGCGGAATTACGAGAAGATGGTCTCCGTCGTCGAGCAACTGTGAAGCGAACCTGGTCGGGAGACGGCGAGTGAAGAAAGTCGCGGCGCTTGCGCGAAAGAAGACGCTGCGGGTTGCCGGGCTGATGTCCGGCACGTCGGCGGACGGCGTCTCCGCGGCGATTGTCGAGATCGCGTCCCGCCGCGTCCGCACGCTGGCGTTCCGCACGTTCCCGTATCCGCCGAGAATCCGGAAGCGCGTTTTCGCGCTGTTCCAGCCGGGGACGGCGCGGCTGGACGAGATCTGCCGGCTGAATTTCCTCCTCGGCGAACTGTTCGCCGCGGCGCTGATTGCGCTCGCGAGATCGAGCCGGATACCGCTCCGCTCGATTGACCTGGTCGGCTCGCACGGGCAGACGATTTGTCACCTTCCGCAGGCCGGACGGTCCGGCCGGCGGAACGCGGGCTCGACGCTCCAGATCGGCGAGCCGTCCGTGATCGCCGAGCGGACCGGGATCACGACCGTGGCGGACTTCCGCCCGCGCGACATCGCCGCCGGCGGCCAGGGCGCGCCGCTGGTCCCTTACGCCGACTTCCTGCTCTTCCGCCATCCGCGCAGGAGCCGCGCGATCCAGAACATCGGCGGCATCGCGAATGTGACGTGGCTACCGGCGCGGCCGAAGATCGGCGACCTGATCGCATTCGACACCGGGCCGGGCAACATGATGATGGACCGCATTGCCCAGCGGATAACGCGCGGCAAGCAGGACTACGACGACGGCGGCTGGCTGGCGCGGCGCGGACGCATTGACGCGTCGCTGCTGGCCGAACTGCTGGCGCATCCTTTTCTTCGGCGTCGGCCGCCCAAGTCCACCGGCCGCGAGGAATTCGGAGTCGCGTTCGCCGATGAGCTTTTCCGGCGCGCGAGAAGTGCCGGCGTCGCGCCGCTCGACATCCTGGCGACGCTCAACGCCTTCACCTCGGCGAGCATCCGGGATGCGTATCGGCGCTTCCTGCCGAAGTGGCCTGACGAAGTGATCCTCTGCGGCGGCGGCGCGCGAAACCGGCTGCTGGTGCAGCGGTTGAAGGCCGACCTCCGGCCGGCGAAGGTGGTCGTGATGGACGAACTCGGACTCCGCGCGGACGCGAAGGAGGCCGTGTCGTTCGCGCTCCTCGCCCGCGAGACGATCCGCGGCGTGCCGAACAATGTGCCGTCGGCGACCGGCGCGCACAAGCCCGTCGTTCTCGGTAAGATAGTTCCGGGGAACCGATGAAAACGCTCAAGGACCGCGCAAGGCTGACGACGGAAAAGCGGAACGTCCGCAGCCGGGAAATTGACCGGCGCTCCACGCTGGAGATCGTGGCCATCATCAACCGCGAGGACATGCAGGTTGCGCCCGCTGTGGCCAGAGAGCGGAAACGGATCGCGGCGGCCGCGGACCTCATCGTGAAGAGCTTCCAGCGCGGCGGGCGGCTGTTCTACGTCGGAGCGGGGACGAGCGGGCGGCTCGGCGTGCTCGACGCCTCCGAATGCCCGCCGACGTACGGCACGCGGCCGTTCATGGTCCAGGGAATTATCGCCGGCGGCGCGCGGTCGCTCCGGCGCGCGGTCGAGGGCGCGGAGGACGACGCCGAGGCCGGCGCGCGGGCGCTCGACCGGAGAAGGCTCAAGCCGCGCGACGTGGTCGCGGGAATCTCCGCCTGCGGGCTGGCGCCGTTCGTGCGCGGGGCGATGGAGCGCGCGAGGCAGATCGGCGCGGCCACCATCTTCGTGACCTGCGCGCCCGAGGCGAGGAAGCTGCTCCGCGCGGACGTCGTCATCAATCCAGTCCCCGGCCCCGAAGTCCTCGCCGGCTCCACTCGCATGAAGGCGGGCACCGCGACCAAGCTCGTACTCAATACGCTGACGACGACCGCCATGATCCGCTGCGGCAAGGCGTACGGCAACCTGATGGTGGACGTGCGGGCCGGAAGCGAGAAACTGCGCGACCGCGCGGAACGGATCGTCATGGCGGTGACCGGCGTCGCCCGCCCGCGCGCGAGGCGGTTGCTGAAGAAAGCTCGCGGCCGCGCGAAGGTCGCCATCGTCATGCAGGCTCGAAAGATCGGTTTCGACGCCGCCGTGAAACTCTTGAAGCAGGCCGGCGGCTCGCTCAGGTCCGCCTTGGAGAACCAGCCGAGATGATCGCGCCAACGGCCGAGTCCGCGCCGGTCAGCACGCTCGCGCCGCTGGATTTTCTGGTCGTCGGCGTCGCTCTGGCGCTGCTGGGACTGATCGCCTACGTGGCCGGTCGCAAGGAAAAGGACACGCGCGATTTCTTCCTCGGCGGCCGCAGCGTGCCCACCTTCATTGCGACGCTGTCGTTCGTCGCCGCGGAAATCAGCGCGTTGACCGTGATCGGCGTGCCCGCCGTCGCCTACTCGGAGAACTGGCATTATCTCCAGTTCTTCGTCGGCTCAGCGGCCGGGCGAATCTTCGTGGCGTTCCTGTTCATCCCGGTGTTTTACAGGCACAACTGCACGACGGTTTTCGAGTTCCTGCGGGACCGGTTCGGCGCGGAAACGGAGTACGCCGGCTCGGCGTTCTTCTTCATCACACGGCTGCTCGGCGCCGGCGTTCGGCTCTACGCGGCGTGCCTGGGCATCTCGCTCATCATGGGCTGGAGCCTCGCGCAGGCCATCCTGGTCTTCACCGCCATCAGTATCGCTCTCATCGGGTTCGGCGGGATCAAGGCGGTGGTCTGGACGGGCGCATTCGAGGCGTGCGTCTTCTTCCTCGCCGGCGCGCTCGTCGGGAGCTGGCTGCTCCTGCACATTGACGGAGGGCTGGCGGAGGCGTGGCGCGTCGCGGGCGCGTCGGGGCGGCTCAGCGTGTTCAACTTCAAACGCGACCTGGGCGACCCCACGACGTTCTGGGCCGGGACGGCGAACGCGTTCTTCGTGAGCCTGGCCGTTTTCGGGGCCGACCAGGAACTCGTCCAGCGCTTGCTCACCGTTCGGACGCGGCGTTCCTCGCAGAAAGCGCTCATCTCGACCATTCTCGCCGCCCTGCCGCTGCTGTGCTGCTATCTTTCGCTCGGCACGCTGCTCTTCGTCTTCTACCAGCAGCGCGGCCAGCCGGCGCTCGGCAAGCCCGACGAAATCCTCGGCTGGTGCGTGACGCACACGCTGCCGGCGGGGCTCAAAGGACTGGTGCTCGCCGCGATCGTCATGACCAGCATTGACTCGCCGTTGAGTTCGCTCTCCACCTCCTTCGTCACGAACCTGTACCGCCCGCTGATCCACAAGTCCGGCTCGGAGAAGCATTACTTGTGGGTCTCGCGCGCGGGCATCCTGGGCTTCGGGCTGATCCTCATCGCCCTGGCGCTGGCGTGCCGGTCGGTCGAGAAGGCGCTATGGCTGGCGTTCCAGATCGTCAGCATCCTCAGCGGCAGCACGCTGGGCGTTTTCCTGCTCGGCATTCTGACGAAGCGGCGCTCAAACGCCGCAAATATCGTCGCGATGGTCCTCAGCGCGTTGACCTGCGCGGAGCTGTTCTTCCTCTCCGCAACCGGAGCCATTTCGCTCGGCTGGAGCTGGCTGATCGTGATCGGCACGGCCGAGACGTTCGTGCTGGCGTATCTGCTCGGCCCGGCGATGGAGAGTGAAGTTCCGCCGGCCTGATCAGCGGCCGAACGCCCCGCGCTTTGCTTATACGCCCATGGAAGGTATAATATACAATGTGGCGGTTTGTGACGCGCATGGCCCCGGTCGTGCGGGAAATTCCGGATTCAAGTTGAAGGGATGGCGGATGGACAAGTTTCCACGAACTCTGGTCGGCGGCGTTTCGCTGCCGCGGATGATCGTCGGGACGAATTGGTTCCTCGGCTGGTCGCACCAGAGCGGGGCGAAGAACAAATTCATCAAGTCCTTCCAGACGCGCGAGCGGATCGCCGAGTTGCTCGGGGTCTTCCTGGACGCGGGCGTGGACGCGATCATGAGCCCGATTTCGCCGATGCTGCGCGACGCGATCCGCGACGCGGAAGACCGCGCCGGCCGCAAGATGATCTCGATCCTCACTCCCGATTTCAACCTGACGGCGGGCGGGCCGCCGGAGCAGGAACCGGAGCGCGTGTTCGACGTCTGCCGCGAAATGGGCGGCACGTTCTGCATGCCGCACCAGTGCGTGACCGACGCGCTCACCGACCGGCGCGCGCGCGTGATCCGCGACCTCGACCGCTACACGAAAATGATCCGCGAGCGCGGCATGATCCCCGGCCTTTCCACGCACATGCCGGAAGTCGTCCCCTATGCCGACGCCATGAATGCGGACGTCGAGACCTACATCCAGATCTACAACGCCGCCGGCTTCCTGATGCAGGTCGAGGTGGACTGGGTCATGAAGATCATCGCCGAGGCGAAGAAGCCGGTGATGACCATCAAGCCCTTCGCCGCCGGCCGGCTCATCGTCCCCGTCGGCCTCGCCTTCGTCTGGAGCACCATCCGCGAGCAGGACATGGTCACCGTCGGCACGACCACGCCGGACGAAGCGAAGGAGGTCATCTCCATTTCGCTCGACCTCCTCAGCCGCCGCCAGCCGACCATCGAGCTCCAGAAGACGCGGAGCAAACGGTCGCTCGAGCCGGCGAGGAGCGGAACGTAACCGCCTGTCGCGCCTCCCCGATTGGAGAAGACTCGAATGGGAAATCCCGAGCCGACGAACGGGCAGCCGACGGATGCCGAACTGCGCCGGTCGCGGCGGAATTTTCTCGTCGCGGCGGGCACGGTGGGCGCCGGGATGCTGTTGACCGGCGCCGGCGGCATCGCGGCGGCGGCGGATGAGAAGAATGCCGGGGAAAGGAGCGGGCCAGTGGCTGAGCGACATACCCTCAACGTGCGGGATTTCGGCGCAACCGGAGACGGCAAGACTGACGATACCAAGGCGATTCAGAAGGCCTTGGATTCCGCGGCCGGCACCCAGGGAACGGTCTTCGTGCCGGAGGGCTCGTACATGTCCGGGGAACTGCGGATGTCTCCCGGCACAGCGCTTTGCGGCTTTCCGGTATGGAGTTATCGCCACAGCCAGGGCGCCGTCATTCGCCTGAACGACAGCGCCGCGAAGTGCCTGTTGAATCTCACAGGGGCCTACGGCGCGATGGTCAATGGAGTCTGCTTTCATGGCGGCAGACTCGGCGGCGACGGCCCGATCCACGGCATCATGATTGACAAGCCGGATTACGGCTCGCAGGAGGACACGCCGCGGATTGACGGGTGCCGCGTCGAGCAGTTCACCGGCGATGGCATTCGTCTTGAGCGGATCTGGTGCTTCTCCGTCCGGCACAGCCACTCCGTTCACAACGGCGGTTGCGGGCTGCGCGTGCGCGGCTGGGATGGGTTCATCCTGGACAACTGGTTTTCGGGGAACGCGATGGCCGGTTACGGCGCCTATGACGAGAGCGCCTCGAACACGCTGACCGCAAACCGCATCGAATGGAACCGACAGGGCGGGATATTGATCCACGGCGGCTCGACTTATAATATCACCGGAAATTACATTGACCGTTCCGGCCGATGCGGCATCGCCCTGCTGCCGAGGGGCGAGAGCCACTGCGGCGTCATCACCGCGACGGGCAACGTGATCTACCGGAGCGGCAAACCGGACTGGGGCAAAGAGAGCGACTATGACAGCGCGCACGCGCGGTTCGAAGAGGTGCGCGGCCTAGCCTTCATCGGCAATGCCATGACCGCCGGAAGGGATGACGGCAACCGAGGCGCGTTGTCGCCCGATTACTCGATCGTGGTCCGGCGGCTGGCCAGCTCGGTCATCAAGGACAACGTCGGCACACTGCAGAAGACCTGAAAGCCCGGCGCGTTTGCGGCGCCGGTCCTACCACTCCAGCGCGTTGGGGAACCTCGGGATGAGGAACTGCTTCTCCTCGATGAGCCCGGCCTGTGAAGAGAGCTTCGCGGTGACGGCGATATCGCCTTCGGGCGGAATCGGGATGACGCAGGTTCCCTGGCGCGCGCTCGGGGCAAAGCCATAAAGCGACGTGCCGCAGACGATCTGGACTCGAAGCCCGCCAAGCGCGCGAGCGGCGACGTTAAGCGTGAAATCCATCGGCAGCGCGACGGCGCCGCCGGACACCAGCTCATCGCGCGGATGGATGTCGAAGGCGTTCTTCTCCTGCGCGGTCACCGATCCGGTTTCAGCCAGGAACCGGACTTCGAATCCCCGCGGCTGCGGCGGCGTTTGGCAGCCTGCGGCGAGCAGCACGAGCGCCAGGCCGGCCCACCATCGCATGCGCGCCATTCGCCGCCTTTCGGTTTCAATCGAAGCCGTCTTCATCTCGCCACGTCCATCAACTTGAGAATATGCCACGCCAGCCGGCCGCGCCAGATTTGGGCGGTATCGGGCGAGACGACCGTCACCGTATCGCGCTCATTGATCGAGAACCGTGCGACCATATCCGCCAGCTCCTGCCGCGCCACCGCCACGTCCTCCGGCTTCGCGCCCTGCTTCTCGCGACAGAGACGTTCGAGCGTCCGCACGTAGCGCACGTCGTCCACCGCCGCGCGAAAACCTTCCCACGCCACCGTCGGCAGCGGTCCGTCCGGGCTCGGATACGCGAACGACTCGTGCGCGCCGGGCGCATCGAACGGCGCCGGTGTGCCGTCTCCGGGACGAGACGCCCCCGTTTGGCTCGATTCGCCGGTGAACAAGTCGTCGTACATGCCGCCGGGTCCCGGCCACTGATACGCCCATTCCAGCGCGCCGGCGGCGCCGATGCGCAACAGGTACCAGCCGAACCGCATGCGGTTGAAATGAGCGTCCGTGAAGCTGGCCGCGCCGCAAATCCAGACCTGTTGCACGCCGGCTGCCTTGTCCTCGTCGAGGACCTGCGGTCCGAGAATATCCTTGTGGCAGGCCACATCCAGCTTGCCTCTGAACCGGCCGGACTGGTCCTCGCCATGAGACCCGCCGTTGACGAACAGGAACGTGAGGTCGTCGAGTTTCCGCGCCATCGCCAGGTATCGCCCGCAGGCCCGGCTGAGTTCCTCCGTGTCGCTGGGCCTGCCGAGGACGCAGATGTACGGCTCCGTGAGCTGCGCCTCCCGGAACCGGCCGACGCCGGCGCCGAGAGCGGCATCATAGACGCGGTCAAACAGCCACGTGCCGGGCTGGGCGCGGTCCGCGTCGAACGGCTTCGGGTCCTGCTGATTCCTGAGCTGCAGCAGCTCCCGCGAGAGTTCGGCGAAGTCCGCATCTCCGAACCACACGCAGCGGGTCCGATCGAAGCCGGCCTCCCTGGCCGAGTTCAACTCCTCGTCGAGAGAAACGAACGTAGCCAGAACGCCCTCGCCGGGCTGCGAGGCATCGAAGACCGGCTCGACATCCTCGCCGGTCCCGCGCAAAGCCAGCCTCATCGGCGACGACACCGTCAGGCAATTCATCCCGTGCTCGCGCTGGTCAACGAGGTGCTTCATCCGCTGGCCGGGAATCACGTCGCCCTCGCCGAACGCCTTGAGCCAGTCGCGATAGAGCGCGTAGAAGACGCCGTAGCTGATGCCCGGAGGATCGAGTTCGAACGGCAGCACGCGCAGCGCGATCTCGCGAGTGGCCGAGGGCCGGCCCTTCGCGCGAAATGTCGCCGTGCCGCGATAGACGCCGGGAACCGCGTCCTTCGGCGCGAACAGCGTCACCCAATAGTGGCGCGTCAGGCCTTTGGTCATCGCGGTCGGATGCGCGGCTTCGAGGATGTCCGGGACGAGACGGTACGTCTTGGCCGCGCGGTCCGCGGCCCGGCGCTGAATCCAGAGCTGCCGGACGTCAACGTTTTGCGCCCCGAGAAGTTTTCCGCCCGGCCCGACCAGGTCGCTCACGGTGAGCACGGCGTCCTCGAGGTCCTCCAGCGGGCGGACGCAAAGCAGGATCGGCTCGTATTGCGCGAGCGCCGCGAAGGTGATGATCGGCCGGTCAATTTCGAATCGGAACGGCGCGTCGCAGACCTGCGGCTCGCCCATCGGATTGCGCGAGAAAAGCACGTAACCGGCGGCGCGCTCCGCATCGGTCAGCGCCGGCATCGCGGCCGCGGCCGGCGTGACGTCCTTCCAGCCTTTGGGAATTTCGACGCGATCCGCATAACCGGGCACGTGCCGGCCGAGCGCCTGGAAACCCGGCGGCGCTTCCTGCGCGCCGACCGCCGCGCACCAGAGAATCCCGGCGCCGATCACGCCCCAGTGAATCCGCATCTCGCTATCGTCCTCGCTCGCCCCGTGCCAGCGTCCGGAAGACCTCGGATGCGGGGAATCTTACATCCCGCCGTCGCAAACATCAAGATCCCTATCCGCTCGCTTCAGCCTTCCCGCAGCCTTGGAACGCTTCGCAACACCGACAGAAGACCGAAAAAACACTTGACAGCGGCAATCCGACCGTATAATCTGGTCTTTGGCAGCCGACTGTCCTTGGGAGGACGGTCAAAACGGGAATCCCTGTCGAACTGGGGACGTACTGTCCTTCCCGCTGTGTAGGACGTGCCTTATTCATGATCTCGAAGGATAGCGCAACGCCCGCCGAGATGCACGAGGGGGGAAACGGCGACCTCGTGATCCGGCCGGCGCATGACCGCGCCGAACTCGAAGGCGCCTACGAGCTGGTCTATCACAATTATCGCCCCCGCGAGTACATTCCCGCCAATCCTTTCGGCCTTCGCCTCACGATTTTCAACGCGTTTCCGAGCAGCGTAACTTTCGTCGGCGTCATCCACAACCAGGTGATCGCCACGGTGTCCCTGATTCCCGACACGCCGATCGGGCTGCCCATGGACGAAATCTATCGCGAAGAAGTCCAGGCCCTGCGCGATGCCGGCCGGCGGCTGGTCGAGGTCACGATGCTCGCCGACCGGCGCCTGACGATCCGGCGCTCGCTGGCGACGGTGCTGACGCTCATGAAGCTCGTCTTCGACTGCGCAGCCCTGTCGTTGAAAGCCACCGATCTGTGCATCACGGTCAACCCGCATCACGACAAGTTCTACCATGAGTACCTGCTCTTCAGCCCGCTCGGCGGGTTGCGCGCCTATCCGAGCGTGAGCGGCAATCCCGCCATCGCCCGGCGGCAGGACCTGGAGCGCGTCGAGGAGGAATTCCGGCGCCGACGACCGTCGCTGCTGCACCGCTTTTTCGAGGACCGGACGCCCACGAGCCTGTTCGAACAGCGGTATCACATGACGGCCGCCGACCTGCGCTACTTCTTCGTCGAACGCACGCACATCTTCCAGGAGTCGCCCCCCTACATGCTGAACCGGCTGCGAGATTGCTACCCGGATTTCGACTGGGACGCGCTGGGGGCCGGTCAGTTCAGCGGAGCGCACGGCGCTTCCTGAATGGCCGGGGACAGTGGGGCTCTTGAAAAAGTCTGTTTGTCATTCCCGCTTGCGCGGGAACGACGCAGCGCAGACGCGGTACGAGCGGGTTCTTCCGACGGCTTTTTCAGCAGCCCCTGTCCCTGAAAAACCGAAGGCCGTCGTCCCGTCGTCTTACGGCATACTCCGTATCTATCTCGCCGGCGGGATCTCCTTCAAGCGTTCCACGATCGTCTCCACGCGGATTTTCTTCATCCCCTCCGCGCTGAGTTTCTTGTCCGGCTGGAAGGTTTCATAGCTCTCGTCCGGCGGGAGGACAGTGTTCGACTTCTCCCGCGCGTACGGTCCCCAGCGCATCGGGTGGCAGGCCGGGACGGTGCAATAGAAACCGAGCAGCCGCCGGTTGAACGCCCGCGCGATGTGCAGCGGGCCGGTGCTGTTCGAGAGGAACAGGTCGCAGCCGGAAACCAGCGCGACGAGGTCGGAGAGCGAAAAAGCCCCCGTCGCATCCACAAGCCGGCGCTTCGCGGCGGAGGCCAGGCCGCGATACAGCGCGGATTCGTCGGAGGTCCCGGTGACGATGACCTCGCCTGGAAACTCAAACGCGTCCATGAGCTTCCCGAAAGTCTCCAGCGGAAGGTCCACGGCGCTTTGGCCGCTGCCGGGATGGACGATGGTGTAACGAGTGATCTTCCTCGCGTCGAGGAATCGGCGGACGCGCAGGAGCGCCTGATCGTCGGGCCGCAGGCGGAAATCCACTTCCTCGCGCGCCGGGACCGGGACGTATCCGCGGATCATGTCGAGATTGTAATCCAACTCGTGCCGCTTCGGCTGCCGGCGGCGCTGGAAGACCGGCACGTTGTAGCGCCAGGAGTGCAGGCGCAGGCCGCTGCCCATCCGGAACGGAATCTTAGCGTCCCAGACGAGCCGCGCCACGTCGTCCTTGCTGTGGACGACGATGGCCAGATCGTACTTCTCCGACCGGATTTCGCGCAGGCATTGGTCGTATGCCGCGCGATCTTTCAGCGAGTCCGGGACGACCACGACCTTGTCCACGTCGGGATGGCCCGCCGCCAGAGGCGCGGTGTAGCCCCGGAGCAGGAAGTGCACTGCAGCCTGCGGGAACCGCCGCCGGATCGCCGTGGCCATCGGCAGAGTCAGCACGACGTCGCCGATCCGGTCGTTGCGGACGATCAGGATTCTCTGCGCCCTGTCGAATCGAAAGCCGCCGCCGAAGATTCTCATGCCGGGCCCGTCCGCCTTGACTCCTGTGAGCGGGAGATTATAATAGACTCCAGCCTGCGCTGAGGATTGGTGTAATGGTAACACACCTGACTCTGGATCAGGCATTCCAGGTTCGAGTCCTGGATCCTCAGCCATTCGACTCGCTTCGCTCGCTCATGGCCTTCGGCCGGACAGCGGGCGAGGCGAGTTGCATTTTAAGGCCGGCGAGTCCGGGAGGCAAGCGAGTCGAATGACCCGGGTTCGCACAAACCTTCGCGAGGTTGATTTGGAAAATCCCGATTGACATGACCGGACGAGAACGAGTGCTGAGTTGCGTGCGGCGGACGGGACCGGATCGGACACCGTACTTGCGCTGGGATGATTTTGCCAGGACTGACATCGTTGCGGCCTGGGCGCGGTACGCCGGGAACCCGGCGCCGATTCGTCGCGAATGGGTGGACGAATGGGGTTGCCGATGGGAAACGCTGGACACTACCGCCGGTCACGTCGCGGGGCACCCGATCGCGTCGGCGGCCGATTATGCGGCCTACCGACTTCCTGAACCGCAGTTGGACCTGGCGGGTCTGCGGGCCAACCGGGCCGAGTATCCCGACCGAGCGTGCAGCGGCGGGCTGAGTTTCTTCTTTTTCGAACGGCTCGAGAAACTGCGGGAGTTCCGCGAGGCGATGATGGATCTCGCCGCCGAGCGCGAAACGCTGGAGGCGTTCCTCGACCGGCTGCAGGCGTACTACATCGCGATGGTGGACGCGTACGCCGCAAGCGGGACGGTGGACATCATCTGCGTCAACGAGGACCTCGGCTTGCAGGACCGGCTGACGATTTCGCCGGCGATGTGGCGCGAAGTGTTCAAGCCGCGCTGCCAGGCGGTATACAACCGCGCGCACGAACACGGCTTGCTGGTGTTTCAACATAGCTGCGGCTACGTGCAGGACATCATCAGCGACCTGTCCGAGATCGGCGTGGACATCCTGGAGCTGCAGCAGTTGAACTGCATGGACATGGACGCCGTGGCCGCCGCGCGCGGCCGGATGTGCATCACGGCGCCGGTGGACATTCAAGCGGTATTGCCGACCGGCGACTGGGAACGGATCGCCGAATTTCAAGCCCGGTTGTTCCGCGTCTTCGACCGGCCGGAAGGCGGGTTCATACCGCAAATCTACAGCGACTTATTGTCCCTGGGTGTTTCGGCGGAACTCGGCGGGCAACTGCAGAAATTGATTTTCCATCTGTGCGATTGGAGAAAGCAGCGCTGAAGCCGACTCAATGAAGGTAGTACCGCCAGAGGAACCCAAACCGCACGTGCGGGAATGCGATCGCGTAATACGCCGGCATGGAGAAAAAGCGGGTGATCGGCGGGAGTCCGCCGTTTCGCGCACACTGAGCGGCCTCTACCGCGCAGCGCGGGAACTCAATCGCGACTGTTCCGCATCGCGAACTCGCGAATGCGGTTCTCCAAGTCGCTGCGCAGGAACCAGTAACAGAACTCGCCGCGCTTGGCGCCCTGCTTCTGGAAAAGGCGTTGATGAGGACATCCTCCGGCGCATTGCGGAAGGACCGGACAATTCCGGCATTCCTTGTGATCGAACCAGTCATAGGTCAGCCACGGGATCATGTTGCTGAGTTCAACGTCGGTGTCGAATACGGAGCCATAGGCGCGGTCCGACAGTCCCAGGTCTTCGGGGCACTTGTAGAGCAACCCGTCGGGACCGACGGCCACGCTGGAGGCGGCCGTCGCCATGCAGCCCGCCTGCAGCTTGAGATACAGCCGCTCGATGGGCAAGCCCAGCTCGTCCGCTCTTTTGCGCTCGCGCGCCAGGATGTGGACGTATTCCCCGGAGCCGAGCAGCCCCGAGCAGGCGCCGCGTCCGCACTCGGGCTGGCGGACGTTGGCGAAATAGAGCGCCTGGAGTTTCTTCGAGAGACCCCGACTGAGCAGCGCCCTGTAAAGAGCCTGAATCTCCGCCTCGTCGTCGCGGGAGATATTGATGCGGAGGACGACCTCCAGCGCGTCGGACAACATGCACGCGCCGTCGAGCGCCTGGTCGAGCGTGTCCCGGCCGCGCCGGTCGCGCTTCTCCGAACTCGGGATGTCCACCGTGACCTGGGCGCGGCCGACGCGGCATGCCTTGAGCCTCTTTGCCGTGGCGGGGCGAACGAGGGTGCCGTTCGTCTGCATGTGCGCCGCGTAGCCGATGCTCGCTTTGTCCAACGCAGGCAGCAGCAGCCGGCTGACGCGCTCGATCGTGTCCAGGCCAAGCAAGGGTTCCCCGCCGAACCAGGTCAGCTCGATCCGCCGGACTTGCCGCGCCTGGCCGGCGACAAAGCGGACCACGGCGTCCGTAGTCCGGCGGTCCATGGTCTTGCGGGTTGAAAGGGATTGGGCGAGCCCCTCGAAGCAATAGTCGCATCGAAGATTGCACGCCAGGGTCGGAGTGAGGTACACGCCGAGACAGTCTCGGGAATAGCGCCGGCTGAGGTATCGAACCCGGACGACGTCCACTTCATCCACCCCCTGCGGGACCAGGAACCCCTTCTCGCTCAACAGGCGGGCGGTCTTGTCGGTCCGCGCGGCGGCCGGAGAATGCACGGCGCCGGGAGTCAGAAACCGCCGCCACGCAGCGGTCTCCAACTGGATCAGCGCAGCGGAAAAGGTGTTGAAGACGGCCTTCTGCCCGCCGGGAAGGTCCACGGACACATTGAACCGCGAAGGCGCCCACGTCCGGGTTGCGGAGGCGTTGCCCGCCGTAGCTGTCATCCGAAGCTCTCCTAGGAATTCAGTGGATCGCCGCGCGGCGAATCCGCTGAGAGTCCGCGCTAACCGTGGAACTCCAATCCGGCGACGTCGGAACGGTCCCTGGCTGAAGCCCGGGCCGACTCGTTCATCAAGGCGTACTCCCGCACGCGGTTCTCCAAATCCCCGCGCAGGTACCAATGGCAGAATTCCTCGCGCGTGAGGTAGTGCGCCTGGAGCAAGCGCCGGTGCGGGCACCCGCCCGCGCACTGAGGCAGCACGGGACAGCGGCGGCATTCGTCGTGCTGAAACCAGTCGTAAGCGAGCCACGGGAGCAGGTTGCCGAGTTTGACGCCGCTCTCAAAAACGGAGCCGTAGGCGCGGTCGCGGATTCCGAGATCCACAGGGCACTTATAGAGGAAGCCGTCGGGCCCGATGACCATGCCCGTGCGCCGGGTGCTGGTGCAGGCCGCCGGCGGGCGGAGCGAGAGGGTTTCCACCGGCAAGCCGAGGGACGCGGCCTTGGCGCGTTCACGCGCGGTGATGCGGACGTAATCCCGGGCTTGCAGAAAACCGCGCCGGGACGATGCCGGCCCGCGCTCCTGCCGGGTCACCTTGGAGAAGACGAGCGCCTTCAGCTTCTTCTGCAACCCGCGCCGCAGCAGGCCTTCGTACAGGGCGTTGAATTCCCTTTCACTGTCGCGGGAGATATTAACACGCAGCTCCACGTCCGCCTGTCCGGCGGCGCAGGCCACGCCGTCCAACGCCCGCTCCAGCGAGTCGCGCCCGCGCCGGTCCCGTTTCAACGCACGCGGGACGTCCACCGTCACCTGAACGTACCCGACATGGCTCCGCCTGAGCATGCCCCAGGTCTTGCGGTCCAAGAGGACGCCGTTGGTCAGAAGGCCCATCGAGCAGTCCACGCCGGCTTTCTCGAACGCCGGGGCCAGCAGGGAACTGACCCGCCGGATGGTTCGCAGACCCAATGCCGGCTCGCCGCCATACCAACTGATGGAGACCTTTTTCTTGCCGCGCGCCTGCCGGGCGACATAGCGAACGACGGCATCCTCGGTTCGCCGGTCCATGGCCTTCAAGGGCTGGAGGGTGCGGTCGGGCCGCACGAAACAATAACTGCACCGCAGGTTGCACGCGAGCGTGGGAGCGATGTAAACGGTGAGCGAGTCCTCCGCGCAACGGCTCATTTCGTAGTGAAGCCGGAGGACATCGAGTTCATCAACGTCCTTGGCCACCAGGAAGTTCTTGCCGTGCAGGAGGCGCGCGGTCCGGCCCGGCAGCCGCCCGCGCGGGGAATACTCGGCGCCGGCTTGAAGGAAGCCGCGCCACGTCGCGGTGTTTACGGTAGCCAGGGAAGTCGAGAATGTGTTGAAGACCGCCTTGCGTCCATCCGGCAGGTCCGCGGCGACGTTGAAACGCGACGGCACCCACGTCTCCGCGGAGAGCGAACGAGTCGTCGCGCAGTCCGCCCGTAAAGGCGCTCTCAACCTCTCACCCCGGCGATCGCGACGATCCTGGCGTTACAGCAGCAGTCGGAACACTCGCCCCAGCACTGGCCGGAGACTTCTCCCTTGCTGGACCCCATCAGCAGTTTCATCACTGCGGCGCGCGAGACCTCTGCCTTGCCCGTGAGCGAGGAGGGCTTCGGGAAGACCAGGGTCAGTTGGTTCGAGCCGTCCGCGATCACCCTGACGCTCTGCTTCTTGCTCTTGGCCGCCTTCTTCGCCGCTTTCTTCGCCATCGCCCCGACCTCCACCTGAACCGGAACTTGCCATTATGCCGCCATCGGATGACGACCTGCGATCATGTGACGGATTCTGACACTCGGAATCCTGCTTGTCAAGCGGGGCGCAATTTCGTCCTCGTCCTCGTCGTCCTCGAACAAGAGTTCATCACGACCGAGGACGACGACGAGGACGAGTACGATCTACGTCGCGGCGGCGATTCTATCTGCCGCGCTGGCCGGGGTTTTTCAGTTCTTTTTCGACGGCGGTCGTATAGTAGGTATCGTCGTGCTGCTGCTTCCAGCCGTCAATCGGGGGCATGCCGGGGCCGGCGCGGTATTTCGCCCACATTTCATTGACGAATTTCTCCGGGCATGAGCCTTCCTGGCACCAGTCTTCGTCATAACCCGCTCCGGTGGCGGCTTTGATGGCTTTAGTGGGCGGACCGTCATTCTCGTACATCCAGCGGTCAATGTAGTCGAAGAACGCGTCATGGTTCCAGGTTTTTTCGGCGTGCAGGAAGTGGAGCGCCAGGACCTGGGCGACCCAGCCGTTGCCGCAGCAGGTGCGGCGGTAGGCTTCGCTGGTCTTCTGGCCCGGTCCCCAGGCGGTCGGCGGCGTGTGTTCGTAGGGACCCCAGGCATCGTTCGTCCGGACGTAGTCGCGGCCGATCCCGGTGACTTCATCTATGCCGGAGTGGCCGGTGAAGACGACCTTGGCGCCCGTCCAGGAGTTGCCGTAGGCGGTCTGCTCGTCTTCGCCGAAGCAGGCTTTGGGGCAGAACTTGTTGATATTCGCGAGTTCCTCATCGCCGAGGAGGATTCCGGCGAACACGATCGGGAACTTGCGGCCGCTGCCGTGGCCGCCCCAGCAGAACCATCCGGGATGCCCGGCGCGGATGATGCCGCCCAGGTCAATGCCGACCTGGACGAGGTTGTCGAGAAGCGGCTCCTTTTGCTCGGGCGTGAAGTTGCAGCACAGGAGCACGCCTGCAGCGCCGACGACGCGGCCGATCTCGCGGCCGTACCACGGCATGTTGTCGGCGGGTTGGTCGTGGCCGAAGAAGCCGGTGTTGACCCACGGACGCTGGGTGTAGCGGATGTACTGCGAGAGCTTCGGCGTGTCGGCCGGCGCGGCGAGCGAGGGCAACAGCTCACGCTTGAGGTTGCGCGCCAGGAAGATTTTCTGGGTGCGGTCGCAAAACGCGGGGCGGAACGCGTCGGCCGGCTGCGGCTCGGCGACGCAGGTCAGCACGGCGGCATCCTTGACCGGGCTGGAATCGGTGCCGGGCGCGCCGCGGGATTCATCTTTGGGGTTGAAACGGCTCTGCTGCTCCCGCAGCGGCGGCACGAACGGCACATTGCCCATCGGAACGCTGATGGTCGAAACGAGCGAATCGCCCGGCTTCATGGAGACGGGGAGTTTTTGGATGAGCGCCGGGTCGAACCAGTTGTGGACCACGTCGTCATAGGAGACTTTCCGTGCGGCCGGAGGATTGAGCATGAAGCCATTGCGAATGCGGTCCTTGACCGGCCTGTCTTTCTCATTCGGGTCAAACTGGTCGGCGGGGATCTCGGCGCCGTAGAGAGGCTTGGGCGTGATCTCGGTGATCGTCACCGGCCCGACGACGTAAAAGTCGCCATTGACGAATTGTCCTACTCGGGCCGGCTTGTCAAACGTCCAAGTCATGCCGTATTGCGAGACGCTGGTTTTCAGCGGAAGATCGTCGAGCTTCGGCGCCGCCGGCGCGTTGGCTTTTGTGTAGATGACGGCCGGCTTTTCCTGGCTCCAACATGGAGTCGCCAGGCCCGCGACTGCCGCGACAGAGAGACCGAGCGCTAAAATCTTTCCGAACATGATATCCCTCCGCTTGGTTCCGCCTCGCATCAGGCCGCCCTCCACACGGCCGGCGGGCAAGCCGAGGAATTTTTCGGTGAGGCGTCAGCCGGGATCCGCTCTATACCCGCCGTCCAGATTCGCACTCCGGCCGTCGGCGTGTCGGCAGCAATTCATCTCCCACATCAAGTGGGCCCTTTGAGTTCCTTTGCAATGGCGGCTTTATAGTAGGCGTCATCGTGCTGCTGCTTCCAGCCATCGGTGGGAGGCATGCCGGGCGCGGCGCGGTATTTCGCCCACATTTCGTTGACGAAGTTTTCCCAGCATCGGTCTTGTGGGCTAAGCTTTTCGTCTGTCTGGTACATCCACCGGTCCACGTAATCGAAGAATGGGTCATGGTTCCAGGCCTTTTCGGCGTGGAGAAGGCGGAGGGCGAGCGCTTGGGCGACCCAGCCGTAGCTGGCGGTGTGGCGGTAGCCTTCGCTGGTCCTCTGGGCTGCTCCCCAGGTGGCGGGCTGGGTATGTTCGTACGGCCCCCAGGCCTGCGGTCCACGCGCGTAATCGCGGCCGATTCCGGTGACTTCATCAATGCCGGAGTGGCCGGTGAAGACGACTTTGGCGCCGGTCCAGCAGTCGCCGTAGGCGGTCTGCTCATCTTCACCGAAGCAGGCTTTCGGGAAGGACTTGTTGATATTCTCAAGCTCCTCGTCGCCGAGGAGGAAGCCGGCAAAGACGATGGGCAGCTTGCGCCCGATGCCGTGGCCACCCCAGCAATACCATCCGGGATGACCGGCGCGGATCATGCCGCCGTAGTCTATGCCGACCTGGACGAGATTATCCAGGAGCGGCTCTTTCTGTTTGAGGGTGTAGTTGCAGCACAGGAGCAGCGCCGCGTCGCCGACGACGCGGCCCACCTCGCGGCCGTAGCCGGGCATGTTGGCATTCGGGTGCTCGAACCCGAAGTAGCAGGTGTTGACCCACGGGCGCTGGGTGTAGCGGACGTAGTCGGAGAGATTCGGCGCGTCGGCCGGGGCGGCGACGGCGGGCAAGAGCTCGCGCTTGAGATTGCGCGCCAGGTAGATTTTCTCCGTGCGGTCGCAGAATGCGGGGCGGAACGCGTCGGCCGGCAGCGGCTCGGCGACGCAGGTCAGCACGGCAGCGTCCTTGATCGGGCTGGAATCTTCGAAGCCCCGGACTCCTTTGTTGCTGGTGTGTTCGATCGCCAGCGGAGGCGAAACGGTCAGCCCCACCGGCATGCTGACCGTAGAGACGAGCGAATCGCCCGGCTTCATCGAGACCGGGAGTTTCTGGATGAGAGCGGGATCGAAGAAGTTTTTCACGCCGCTGTCGTAGGAGACTTTTCGCTCCGCCGGCGGATTGAGCATGAAGCCGTTGCGGATGCGGTCCTTCTCCGGGTGCTTCTTATCGGTCGCGTCGAGCTCGGCGGCGGGGATTTCGGCGCCGTAGAGAGGCTTGGGGGTGATCTCGGTGATGGTCACCGCGCCGACGACGTAAAAGTCGCCATTGAGGAACTGTCCGACCCGGACCGGCTTGTCGAACGTCCAGGTCATGCCGTATTGCGAAAGACTGGCTTTCAAGGGAAGCTCCTCCAGCTTGGGTGCCGCCGGGGCGTTGTCCCTGGTGTAAATGACGGCCGGCTTTTCCTGGCTCCAACATGGAGTCGCCAGGCACGCGACCACCGCGACAGAGAGACCGGCCGCTAAAACCTTTCCGAACATGATATTCCTCCATTTTGTTCCACATCGTAAGAAGGTCCGCCGTCACGCGCCGCATTCTGACCGGCAGAATCACGCTTGTCAAGCGGCCTATTCCCCACGCACATAGACCGGCAGCGGCCCGATCTCCAGGCGAATTTTATCCCCGGTCACTGCAATCGTCTGCCGGTGCCCCACCATGTCGAAGATTGTCGCGCGTGAGGCCTTCATCGGCAGTTCCACAACTTTCGGCCCTGAGACATTCCACGCCATGAGCACGGGCGTGGCCGCGGGATCTTCCTTCGGCGCGAAACGATATGCAAAATACCCGTCCTCTCCATCGCTCAAGACGCCGATCAGCCGCGGGCTGGGCATCAGTTGGATCATCGTCTGGACGGCATGCGCGGAGGGCCTCCAGGAACCGTCGCGCTGGAAGAAACCCGAGTTGAAGTTATCCGTGTCATTGACGGACATGATGTGCACGCGACGCACCCCGAGGCGCTGCGCGAAAGCGTAGAGCCGGCACACGTAGGCGGCCTGGAGATCAGGATTAACCTGAATCCCGGCCATCGCATAAGAACCGCCGTCCTGCTTCGAGATGGGCCACCCGACTTCCGTGTACCAGATCGGGACCTCCGCGCGACCGTGAGAGGCGAGATCGGCGCGAATCTCAGCCAGGCTGGCAGCTATGCTGTAACGCCCCCAGGAGCGAACGGAAGTGGCTTCGGGAGCCACAGGTTCTACATAGGGATGCGTGGAAAGAATGTCATAGCTGCGAAGCGCGGAGGGGCCGGCTCTGTTGACGCTTTGGATAAAACGGATGTCGCCCGCGGACGCACCGCCTGCGCCGAACCCGACGACGTTCACCTCCTTCGACCAGTTCTTCGCGGCGGTGTATGCCGCGGGCAGAAGCTTTGCATAGAGGGCAAAACGGGCCGCCTCCAGCTCCGCCTGCGGACGATTATCCGGCCGGATCAAATACTCGAAATTAGGCTCGTTCCATATTTCGATATTGCGAAGAGGACGGTTGGGAATTTTCGGGTTATCCCGGAAGAGCGTGCCGTTGGGACCGTAGCGAGTCAGCAGGGCTGTAATGCTCTGCGCGTAATTTCGAATGAAGGCTTCGTCCTCCTGCGGCGTGGCGTCGAGCTTCTGGGGAGCAGTGCCGGCGCAGTACATGACCTCGGTGTCATCCTCGGCAAACGCCTGCATCGCCTGATCTGACATGGGCCCGCCGCAGCGGTACGCGCGCCAGCCGACCTTTTTGATGGAATCCCGGTACTCGAGATATTCGCCCGCCCACTCGTAAAGGCCGTATATGAGCGGATTGGGTTTTGCCTCGCGGAGGACCTTCTCCAGCGGCGGCATCGGCGGCGGCTCCCACACCCAGTTGCCCGGAATTTTTGTGGGCTGGCTGATTTCGCCGCGAACTACGGGTTGGGATTCTACCGCACTGGCTTGAAATGAGCCGGCAAGAAGCGTTGAACAAAGCGCTGCGACAGTCGGCCACGATGCTTTCATGAAGCATCCTTTCTTCTAATCTCGATTATCACTCGAAGCACCGCAGGATCACATCGGCGTAGATTTTATGCCCGTTCTTGCCGGGGTGGTTGAGCCAGTTGTGAAGCTGCGAGAAGGGCGGAATGCCGCGGGAGGCCTGGTTGATGAACTCGGTCCAGACGTCCGCCGCAGCGACGTTCTCCTCCTTCGCCACGTCCAGCATGGCCTGGCGGTACGCAGGCCAGCGTTTGAACACATCAGGCTTGAGCCACGGGTTCGACCGCTCGCCGACGACGATGAGGACCTCCACGCCGGCGGCCTTGGCCTTCCTGACCATGGCGCGCATGTCCTCCTTGAACTGCTCGGGCGGGTTATTCGGTTTCCCTCCGATGGGCCCCGAGACATCGTTGCCGCCGAAGTCAATGAGCACGACGTCGGCTTTGGCGGGGATGACGGTCTTGTCCATCACCTCCAGGCCGTACTTGGTTTGCGTGCCGCCCTGGAAGGCCGCGATGGGCGTGACCATGGCTTTGGGGAACCGCTTTCGCAGCCCCACGACCACGCGGCTCGGGAAGCCCAGGTTCTTCTCGGTCCAGAGATTGGCCCACCACGCCGGGGTCTCGGCGCCGACGGTGACGCTGGCGCCCATGAAGGCGATCTTGAGGTCCCCGCCGGCGGCGAGCTTTTTCACGCTCCGCGCGAGGGCCTCCTTATTGACGGGCGCCACCGGCGGCGCGGGCTGGATCGGGAAGATCTCGTACGGCGTTATGGCGTATCTGCCGGCGGCCTTAAGCCCGCCGACGGCGTCGTAGTTCGGATTGTCCGCGGCGGTCCAGCCGGCGATGTAGATGCCGGCGAGGCCCATGCAGCCGGCATCGGGCGCGGGCAGTTCCGGGCAGACGATGCGCGGCGCGCCCTTCTTGACGCTCAGCCGGCCGTCGGGGCCGACCTGGACGAGATCGAGCCGCTGCGTGGCGTACTTGCAGGCGACCTTCAGTTCGGCTTTGAATTCCTCGCCGAGGCCGCCCTTGAGGTTGGCAATCTGGCCCCATTCGGCGTTGTATTTATAATCCTCGTTCATCTTGCAGGTCTTCTTGCCGTCGGCGCTTGTGACGAGGACCGAATCGGCAATGACCTGGCGGAACATGTCGCCGAGGATCATCGTGCCCTCTTCATCCATAGCGGCGTCCAAGTTGCCATCGCGCGACGGGTCGTTCTCCGCGCCTGCCGGCTCCTTGGCGACGTGGGGCTTCAAGTCTATGGTGTTCACACCGCCGGGATGCCCATCCCCGCTCGGCCACGGATCCCAAGGCTCGTACCACGAAGCGAAGTTGCGAGGCGCCTTGGTGTAGAAGCACAGACCGCGGATCTCGGGCGGATCGAATTTGAGCTGCGCCGCCTCGAACTTAACGGTTTTGCCGCCGGGCAAGG
This sequence comes from Candidatus Brocadiia bacterium, assembly GCA_050015075.1. GTDB lineage: Bacteria > Planctomycetota > Brocadiia > CAIUPP01 > CAIUPP01 > JBEKCB01. The sequence continues at coordinate 159,743 of JBEKCB010000006.1, forward strand.
CCGTCTCGCCTGCCGCGATGCGGACGGTCAGGTCGGGCGGCTCGGCCGGAGTGATCTTGACCTCCGCCGCCTGGATCGTCGAGGCAAGCAGGGCCGTGAGGAGCGATGCAGAGATGATTTTGCTCCGATCCATCGGTTTGGTTCCTTTCGTGATTACTTCAGTCCTGTCCCGGACCAAGCGAAATATAGCGGATGGGCGCCCGATGCGCTTCTCCGTTTTCCAGCCGTTCAGTCCCCTTCCTTCCGCAGCGGCGCGAAGACTTTTCGGACCGCCTCGAAGCTTGCGCTTCCCGGGCGCTTGTCAAGGCAGTAGGTCACAATGCCCTCGATCCGGCCCTCGCGCGCCAGGTCGGCCAGCATCCGGACGCGGCTGGAGATGTTCTCCGGAGTGCCTTCCTCGTTGTACCGCATCTTGTACTCGGCCGCCTCGCCTGCCGGCATCACGATCAGCGGAAGCCGGTATCGTCCGGCGGCCGACCGCGCGGGCACGAACTTCACCGAAAAGTCTCCCGCGACATCCACGCGCCAGGCGGCTTCGTGCCCCAGGTCCGCGTCATTCAACTCCAGGCCGCGCGCAGCCAGCTCTTCGAACGAAGCCTCGATCCCGAAGTTGCTGACGCCCTTCGCGTCGAATAATCCCACGCTCAACTTGACGCTCCGCTTGCCGCTGACGGCCTTCGCAAGTTGAACGGTCGCGACCCCGTTGTCATGCCCGGCAACGTCTTCGTCCCAAACGACCTGGTCGTCCACGCGCACCTGGAGCCGATGATATCCCTGTGTGGGGCCTTGATAACCATGGCGGTAATGGAAACTCAGCACGGCATCCTTGCCCGCGATCACTCGCGCCTCCTGGACCACGAAGGCGCGCTGGCCCGGCTGCGACGGCGTGTTCGGCGGGAAAGCGATTTGGACCGAGGCGGGCGTGTGCCATCGGCCCTCCAGAAATTCCAAGGCCCACTCCACCGCGGCGCGGTCAGGCGGATACGCGGCGACGACGCCGTCGCTCAGCGGCGCGAGGATGTCCACGAACCGGACACCGATCTCGTTGAAGTACATCAACGGGTAGAATTTGAGCCTCGGGTTGACGGCCTTGCCGGCGGCGACCATGCGGCGAATGTACTCGGGCGAGAACCGGCCCGGCGCGACGTTTTCCCAGAAATCGTCAATGACATATCCGACCAGGTTCGGGTGCTTAAGCGACAGCTTGGCGATCTCTTCGGCCCAGCGGACGTAGTCGAGGCGAAACGGTTCCGAATAAGACTCGCGCGGATTCTGGGCAGGCGTTTCGGAGTACGGCACCAGGTAAACCCACACGTTGATCCCGGCGCGCTCCGCTTTGGGCAGGAAGAGCTTCAGGTCGTCCCAGTCATTGGCGCTGTGCAGGACGAGCCACATGTAGGTATTCGCGCCGAGGTCGCCCAGGCGCCGCACCAGGAGGTCGGAATCCACGTGACCGCCGGCGCGTGGTTCGGAGTCATAATCGCCGAGCGCGAGCGGCTCCTTCGTCTGCGCACAGGCCGCACAGGCGAGGGTCAGCGCGAAGGACAGGCAGATGTTTCTCAGGCCGGGCATGGCTTTTTTGCGGATTTTGACCGTCAGAATCCCGCTTGTCAAATGATTCATGCGACGGCAACCCGCCAGGGCGCGCGCGACATCGTCGGCGCGGATGAGGTCGGCGACAACTACTTCGGCGCCGGCGTCCGCGCGGGAAGGTCCTCGCAGGTTTTCTCGATCGCGGACCGCATATATTTGGCCATGTCCGGCTGCAGGGCTTCACCCGCTGTGCCGCCGGGCGCGGCGCCGGCGATTCCGCCGATGACCGGCACGGGCGTCTTTTCGATCACCGCGCCGGGGCCCGATTCGGGCGCCGCGATTCCGTAAGCTTCCATCACGTCGTTCAGAGTGACGACCCCCTTGCCGACCCAGAGCAGCGTGCCGGTCTGCACGTCCGACATCTCGGCCTTCATAGTGATATCCACTTCGTCCTCGTCCGCGTAGCCGTACCTGGCGCGCCAATGCTCGCCGGTGGGCATGTGCACGTTGACGACGATCACGGCGGAGACCTTGTGGCCGGCCAGCTTCGCGCGTCCCTCCGGGCCGGTGATGCCGGAGGCATTCCGGAACGCGGCGTCGTTGCTCAGGTCCGCGAGGTTGCCGCGGTCCATCACGTCGTAGTTTTTCTGAAGGACGTGCAGGGCGAACAAATCGGCGACCTCCTGCTGCTGCGCCGGGCTGCCGGCGTTCATCGTGATGAGCACGGCGACTTTACCGACGGACTGGAAGTCGTAACCCGGCTGCACGAAGCCCGTTGAGCATGCCGTCAGCGCGCCCAGACCGGCGCACAGCGCGATAATCGTCCACGTCCTGAAGTGCTTCATGTTCATCTCCCTTCAGCAGAACTTCCCATTTGACCTTACTCCAAAGGACGGTTAACTTTCAAACTTGAGACTATAGGATTGAATTACCCCTGTCAATTAGTTTCCTGAAGTTCCGCGGCCCCTGCTTAGCTTATCCTTCTAACTGCGTATGGTGTCTCTGACCCGCAACCTTGAAGTGCTGCCAGTCGCTTGATACCATGACTCAAACCCCGGAATAAGGAACATTGATGAAAACGAATATCATCCTTGCAACTTTCTGCGGCCTCATTTCCACGGCATTGACGGCGGCGCCCGCGGCGCCGAGCGAACCGCCGACGAACCTCAGCAGTGTGACGATCACCGTCAGCTCGCAACCCCGGCAAACTTTCGCGGGGCTTGGAGCGAGCTGTTTCGGAGGCGGCGACTACATGCAGCTTACTCCCGAGCGACGCGCGGAACTCAATGATCTGGTCTGGCGTCAGGCGCGGTTCAACACCATGCGGATTTGGCTCCATCTCAAAAAATATGCGCCTGCGCCCGACCAACGCCGTTTCAAGGATGCATTTCCCGACACGGATGCAACTCTGGTCCGCGATGCGCAGGCCGCGGGCGTCAAGCATCTGGTGCTCGGGCCTAGCGCCATACCGGGCTACTTGATGGACCGGCTGCCGAGGAAAGGCCAGGACGGAAATGGACAGTCCGTCGAACCCTATCCGAAGTCGGACCAATTTGACGAGCACGCGGCCATCATCGCGGATTTCATTCGCGATTTGCGGGAGCAGGATCACATCGCCGTTGAGGCCACCGGCATTCAGAACGAACCGAACGATCCCAACGATTGTGTGTTCACGCCCGAAGACGTCGTCCGAAGCGTCAAGCTGCTGCGCGCCGCGCTCGATTCCCGCGGCCTGCAGCAGGTGAAGATCATCGCCCCGGAATCGGTCGGCTGCAATGCTCCCGCCGTCGCCCAGGCGGACGCGCTCAAGGCCGATGAAGCCGCCTGGAAAGCACTCGGCGGCATTGCCTTGCACGACTACGACGGGGGCGCCACCGAACGGTGGACCGACACCCCTGCCGGCGCCGGCAAGGACTGTTGGATGACCGAATTTTGCCTGGGCGGGCCCGAGGAACCGGGCGATTTCTTTCGCGCCTCGGCAGAGGCCGCGGCGTTCCTCTCCGACATGAACCACCGCGTCAATTACTGGATTCATTTCATCGGTTATCTCAGCAACGATCCAAACGACAACGGAACCCGGCTCATCGCTTTTTACAACGGTAGCGTCGCCGGCAACGCGTGGATCAAGGTTTTCGAGCCGTACTGCTACCTTCAACAGCTCGGTCAAACATTCGATGCAGGCGCCGTCTTCCGGCAGTCCATCAGCTCGCTGGAGAACGAAATGACGTGGGCGCGCGACAGCAAGCCGCGCCTCGTTGCTGCGGCGGCCCGGAATCCCGATGGCTCATGGAGCATCGGCATTTCAGACTTCACATCGGATGCTTTTCCCCAGCATTTCTGGTACCCCGGCAAGCCGGCGCAGAGCTTTGCTGTTACCGTCAAAGTTGAGGAACTGGCCAAAGCCGGCGAACTCCGTTTTGAGGTCCGCCGCAGCGGCCCGCAGATCAAAAACTCCCGTCAGGAACCCGCGACCATGAGTAACGGTCAACTGACGATCACGATCAACCCGCTCGAACTCGTCACACTAAGGTCCACGAGCCCATAGTTCCGCACTTTTGGTTTAAGAACGGGCAGGAAGAGCCCGGCGCCGTGTCGCAGGAGCCATCACGCCGCTATGGATTCGACTACACATGCCGGCTGTTCGCATACTCCTCACGCAAAGCGTACCCGCTGCAACGCATTATCTTTTTGGCACTTGCGATTTCAGGTCCTTCCGGCCAGTAAACAGGTACGGCGTTTGCTAACCGACCGTCAGCGAGGTGGTTTTGGGCAATTCGGGGAAAGGAGAACCGCCATGCTTAAGCTCATGACGTTGGTTGTGGGAGTGGCAGCGCTGTGCGGGACGATGGCGTTTGCGCAAACGAGCGCGCCCGCGACCACGGCGGGCGAGAATCCGGAAGGCCGCTTCAGGCCACCGCCTCCCGGCGGCGACCCCGAGATGCAGCTCATTATTAACGCGATCAGAGATGCCGCGCAGAATCCGGCGCTGGTGCCGCTTCTGAACCAGGCGCTGACGGACCGGACGACGCTCCTTCAGTCGGAGATCGCCCGGGTGGCGCAACTCCAGGCGCTCTTGACGGCGATTCAGGGCGGCAATAAGGCCGCCATCCAGTCAGCCCGCGAAGCTTTGAGGACCGCCTCGGAAACAGTCGAGGCCAACATGAAGACTTTCCGGGAGGATTGCAGGGCGATACGCGAGCACATGCGTCGCTAGGCGCGCGTCGCGGACTGCCGGCTCGACAACCGCCGCTGCCGGCGCCCGATAATTCGCTCGCGCGAGTTTAATACGGAAGCGGGGAGAGGATTATTCCTCTCCCCGCTTCGTTTTTAACCGGGGTTTCCCATCTGTCCGCAGGTGCTATTTTTGCTTTCCGACGAGTTGCGGTATTACAATAAGTGTCCTGCGATTTCGTCCGGGTGGGCGTGGTTCACTGTCCCTGAAGGAATCCACCCGGCGAGGGTCCTGGCGGCGGAAGCCCTCCGCGTGGGGGAAAAGTCTGATGAAGGAGGCGTGAAATGGGACGCAAAGGCTGGATTTTATTGGCCGTATGCGTGGCGGCGGTAGTGGTCGGAGCGATCCTTTACGTGCGCTCCGGCAATGACACGTGGGTGGTCCGGAAGGTCCAACCGCATGTCAAGGCGCCTGCGACTGCGCCGGTCGCCGACACCGGCGGAACTCAAGCACCCCAAGCCGCAACGGCCCAACCCGTCCAGGCCGCGCGCGTTGTGACCTACACGGTCAGAAGAGGCGACACCCTCGGAGCGATCAGTCGCCGGTTCCTCGGCAGTTCCTTGAAGTGGCGCGCCATCGCCAACGAGAACGGCATCCGGGGCGAGTTCATCAAACCGGGCATGAAGCTGCACATCACGGTTGTCACCGCGACTTAAGCGCGCGCCGGGAAATGTTCCGGCGGCGGCTCTACCCGCCCTTCGCCTCGCTCCGCAGACGAGTGACCAGCGCGTGCGCGCGGCGGATCGGCTCGGTGACGCGGTAACCGGCGCAGCAGGCGATGACAAGCCGGATCGAATCGGCCAGGTTGGACTTGTGCCCCGCCGAGACGAACAGCGGCTTGACGTTGCGCCGCGTTCGCAGGACCGCGCCGATGACGCGGCCGTCGAGCCTGAGCGGCGCGTGGTCGCTCGGCGCCGGGCCCGGTTCCGCAGCCTCGCCGATGAGGCGGCTCTTCGCGCAGCCGACCGTGGGGGCGTCGAGCCATAATCCGATGTGCGCCGCGAGGCCCATCCCGCGCGGATGCGCGCGCCCCTGCCCGTCGAAAATCGCCGCATCCCACCGGCTCCGAAGCCGCTTGAACGCCGCGAGCACCGCCGGCGCCTCCCGGAACGTCAGCAGGCCCGGCACGTACGGATAGCGCGCGCGCCGCACGACCCAGCTTTCGGCGACGGTCTCCAGCCCCGGCAGGCGCAGAACCACGACGGCCGCGATGAGATCATTCGTCTGCTTCGCGTATGAAATGTCCGCGCCGGCGACAAACTCCGGCCAAGGCCGTATGGGGCAATCCACGATCCGATCGCGCAGCCGCGTCTGAAGCGCGATGGCCCTCTTCGGCGACAGCCGCCATGAATGCAGAGAAGCGGTTCTCACGAAGACACCCCCGAAAGAGACGAATACTTTGACCGCGAAAGCGCGAAAAAACTAAGGAAATCCCGTCGGTGCTTTTTCCTATTTCGCGCTTTCGCGTTTTCGCGGTCAAAAACGTCGTTGATTTTCCGTTTTCTGAGCTTTCGGTTTTCGTGGTTAAATTCGAAGATGTTTGCGGATCTTCTGGGCGTTCGGGCGCCGGATGATGCCGCGTTCGGTGATGATCGCCGCGATGAGCCGGGCCGGGGTGACGTCGAACGCCGGGTTGTACACTCGCACGCCCGCAGGCGCGGTGCGGCGGCCGAAGCCGTCAGTGATTTCCTCGGCGGCGCGCTGCTCGATCGGGATCTTCGATCCGTCAGCGATGGAGAGGTCGAACGTGGAGGACGGCGCGGCGACGTAGAACGGAATCTTGTGCGCGTGCGCCAGGACGGCGACCGAGTACGTGCCGATCTTGTTGGCGGTGTCGCCGTTGGCGGCGATGCGGTCCGCGCCGACGATCACGCGCTGCACGCGCCCCTCGCGCATCACCTGCGCGGCCATATTGTCGCAGATCAGCGTCATCTCGACGCCGGCCTGCGTCAGTTCCCAGGCCGTCAGCCGCGAGCCCTGGAGCAGCGGGCGCGTCTCGTCCACGAAGATGTGCAGCCGCTTGCCCATCTCGTGCGCGACGAAGACCGCGCTCAGCGCCGTGCCATATTCGGCCGTCGCCAGCGCGCCGGCGTTGCAGTGAGTCAGCACGCCGTCGCCGCTCCTGAAGAGCGCCGCGCCGTGCTCGCCGATGGCGCGGCACATGGCCGCGTCCTCGTCGCGGATGCGCTTCGCCTCGTCGAGCAGGCGCTGCTTCAACGCCGCCGCGTCGAGCGACGAATTCTCCTCGGCGACGCGCACCATCCGGTCGAGCGCCCAACTTAAGTTGACCGCCGTCGGACGCGCCGACGCGAGTTGCGCCGCCACGCGCTTCAGCTCGGCGACGAGTTCCCGCGAGTTCGCGCGGGCGAGTTTCCGGATGCCCAGCACGGCGCCCATCGCCCCGGCGATGCCGATTGCGGGCGCGCCGCGCACCTGCAGGCGGCGGATCGCCTCGAAGACTTGCTCAGGCGTGCGGCATTCCATCATCCGCACTTCGCCCGGCAGCGTCGTCTGGTCAATGATTCGCAGGCAGCCGTCGAGTCCGCCGATCCATTCCACCGCGAGAAGCTTTTTCCGCAAGGCCGTCCCTCCTCATCGCGAAACCCCGCTCATTAAATCACCACGCCGCCCGTCCGGTCAACTCGCAGCAGTGGAAAGGCGGGCCGCAGGTTCCTATAATGCACGCGCGAAAGCTCCCGACGCCGAATGAACTGGACATTGATCGAGCAACCTTGAAATGATCGGCTTCCTGATACTGCTGGTGGCGGCCTCGATGGCGATCTCGCTGTTCGGGACGCTGCTGGTGATGCGGTATGCGCCGCGCCTGGGCCTGGTCGCGCACCCCGGCGGGCGGATGATCCACAAGCAGCCGACGCCGGTCGGCGGCGGGACGGCGATCTTCCTCGGCCTGTGGCTGCCGATCTGGATTTCCGTGGCGTTCTGTTTCTATCTGCGCGCGGCCAACTTCCCGGCGACGCTGCCGATCCCGGAGAACCTGAAGATCCAAGTGATGGGCGTCTTGGACAAGGCGCCGCAACTGGCGATGATCTTCCTCGGCGGCGTGATCGTGTACCTGGTCGGGCTGGCCGATGACCGATGGAGCCTGTCGCCGTGGCTGCGGCTGGTGATCGAGGTCGGCGTGGCGCTGATGCTGGTGCTGAGCGGCGTCAGCGTCGAGCTTTTCTTCGAGAGCCGCATCCTCCGCGGCGTGATCACCGTGGTCTGGATCGTGGCCCTGATCAACTCCTTCAACTTCCTGGACAACATGGACGGCCTGAGCGCTGGCGTGGCGGCGATCATCGCGGTGTTCTTCAGCGTGGTGGCGTTCCAGACCGTGCACTACTTCGTCGGCGGCGCGCTGTGCTGCTTGATCGGCGCGCTGATGGGGTTCCTGGTGTTCAACTTCCCGCCGGCGAGCCTCTTCATGGGCGACTGCGGCTCGATGACGATCGGGTATTCGCTCGCCGTGCTCACCGTTCAGTTCACGTTCTTCCAGGCGGAGCGGCCCTATTTTGCGATCGTGGTGCCGTTGATGATGTTCGGCGTGCCGCTGTTCGATACGATCACGGTCATGTGGATCCGAATCCGGTCCGGCCGCTCGCCGTTCATAGGCGACACGAACCATTTCTCGCACCGGCTGGTGGCGCTGGGGATGAAGCCGTGGCAGGCGGTGCTGACGATCTACCTGGTGACGGCGACCGTAGCCCTCGGCGTGACGGTCCTCTACTACATGGCCAGCTCCGTGGCGATCCTGGTCATCTTCGCGCAGACGGTGGCGGTCTTTACCATTATCGGAATCCTGGAAACGACCGGCCGGCGGAAGAGCGGCGCATGACATGAAGCGGAAGACGACCGACGCCGGACGCCGCGGGCCGCGCACCAGGAGCGCCGCTCCGCCTCCGGAATCCGCCGTCATCGCGCTCCGCGTCCGGCAGATCGCTTTCGCCATCACGCTGCTCGCCGCGGGCCTTGGACCGCTGGCGCCGAATTTCGAGGGCAACCCGGTCCTGCGGCTCATCATCCAGATGTTTTTCATCCTCTCCGGCGCGCTGTGGGTCATCGCGATGGCGCTCGAGGGCCGCGTGCGGATTCGGAGCACGGGCCTCGAAATCGTCCTGCTGCTCCTGGCGGGCGCGCTGGTCTGCGGCTGCGTCAACGCCGTCTACAAGTACCCGGCGATGCTGACGCTCTTCTCGTGGCTCTCCGCGATGGTCGCGTTCGTCTTCCTGGTCAACGAGACGCGCTCCCGGTGGCGGCGGCTGATGGTGCTGTTGATGATCGGCGCGGCGACGTTCACGATCTCGCTGCACGGGCTGCACCAGATTACGGTGGACCTGCCGCGGGCGCGCGCGGTCTTCGCGCAGGACCCGGACGCGGTGCTTCGCGATCTGCGGCTGCCGGCGGACGCCGCATTCGACCTGTATGGCCGGCTGGAGAAAGACCGGATCTTCAGCACGTTCTTTCTGCCCAATTCCCTGGCGGGGTTTCTGATCCTGCTGGCGCCGGCGCTCATCGGGCTGACGATGGACTGGTGGAAAAGCCGTCCTTCTCGCATCCGAGGCAAGAGCGATGGCGATGTGTCAGACAGTCAGCCCGCGGCGGACGACTTCTCATACGTCAGCCTGGCGATCCGGGCGGGACTGCTCGTCCCGGTGCTGCTGGCTCTTTACTTCACGCAGTCCAAGGGCGGCTGGCTGGCGTTTCTGCTCGCGGCGGCCGTTTTCGCGGTCTGGGCGTTCGGGGCGCTGCTGTGGCACCGGAGGCTTCACGTCCTGGCGGTCTGCGCGGGCTTGATCATCGTCTGGGCTGCCGCGCAGGTCTCCGGACACTTGCCTTCGCTGGGAGACTACTTCGGCTCGACCTCCGTTCGGTACGGCTACTGGCGCGCCGGCGTTTCCATCTTCACCGAACACCCGCTGGTCGGAGTGGGGTTGGACAACTACGCGGATTTCTATGCGTCGAAGAAGCAGCCGGAGGACCAGGACGCACGCCGCGCGCACAACGACTACATTCAACTGGCGGCCGAAACCGGCCTGATCGGGATCCTGACCTACGGGGCATTCCTGGCGCTCTTCTGGCGAAGGGTAACGCGCATGGGCGCCGAGCCGGTCCTCGCGCAACCGGAGCCCGCCGCCTTGAACGCGACCGCCACGGCCGGCCTGCTGGCGTTGTCGGTGATGATCCTCGGGCTGGAGGAACTGTGCGGCGGCGCGCTGCGCGCCTCGACGGGCTTCTGGAGCTGGCAATGGCTCGCTGCGCTCTGGCTGGGCTGGATGGCTTATCTCCTGTTGAACGCCCGGAGCCAGGACCCGTTCGCGCTGGGCCGCTCATCGTACGCGACCATCGGCATCGCGTGCGGGATCATCGCCTACCTCGCGCACAGCCTGGGCGATTTCCACCATTACATCGGCGGGACCCTTCAGACGGCGTGGATCCTCATGGCCCTGCTGCTCTCGGCCCGGCTCAGCGAGGAGAAGGAATCGTACGCGGTGGATCGCCCGATCGGGCCCGGCCAACGGCTCGGACTGGTGTTCGGAGCCGCAGCGATCGTCCTGCTGGTGCTCTACGGTTTTGTGGCGCGCGTCGCGGAGTCCAACGTCCTGCGCGAGCGCGCGCTCGAGCCGCGCCGTGCCGAAGAGGACTGCCGGCGCGACCTTGAGGAGGCGGTCCAACGGTTCCCGATGGACGCGGAGAATCACGCGCTGCTCTCCGATTTTTACCTCGGCGAGTGGCGCATGGGACGCCGGCGGACGGAGCAGAACGTGTCGGTGATCTCCCTGGCGATCCACAGCGCCAAGGACGCCATCGAGTTGAACCCGATGCGCTCCGAATATTACTCGCGGCTGGGGCGGCTGTGCGAGATTCAATGGCGCGAACGCCATCTGCCGCAGGATTACCAGGACGCGACGGCGGCTTACGCGAGAGCCGAGGAACTTTTCCCGAGCAACCCGGAGATGCCGTTGAACCTCGGCCGACTGTATGACGCGGCCGGGAATTACCAGGCCGCGTTGCCCAAATACATCGGCGCGCGGCGGCTGAGCGACGAGCAATATCACATCCCGCGCAAGTTCAACGAGCGCGAACTGGCGGAACTGAGCCAGCGGATTCAGCAGTTGCAACTGGCCGACGTGGACCGGACGCCGCCGCCGCCGAACGCGTTCCGCCAGCCGCGCCTGCTGGGTTGGCCGCGCGGCGCGTCGCCGGCCGCTGCGCCGGAAGCGCCGTAACTTTAGTCTTGACCCATGACGGAGCGTGGGGCTATAATGCGCCCTCGCGTCATTTTCGCGAACGTTGGAATGCGCAGGGGCGGCCGGAGAGCAGCGTGAATTACGACATCCTCGTGGTCGGCGGCGGACCGGGCGGCTACGTCGCCGCGATCCGCGCCGCACAACTCGGCGCGCGCACGGCGCTCGTCGAGGAACGCGATCTCGGCGGCACCTGCCTGAACCGCGGTTGCATTCCCACCAAGGCGCTGGTGGAAAGCGCGCGCGCGTTCTCCACCGCTCGCCGCGGCGCGGAGTTCGGCGTCGTTTGCTCCGACCTCCGCCCGGATTACGCGCGGATGGGCCAGCGCAAGGACGAAGTCGTCGCCCGCCTCCGCAAAGGCGTTCAATCCCTCCTCCAGAAGAACAAGGTGGAGGTGATCGCCGGCCGCGGCAGGCTGGCAGACCGCCACACAGTCGAGGTGATTTCCTCGGGCGAACCGCGCAAGGTCAGCGCTCATCATCTCATCCTCGCGACCGGCTCCGAACCGCTGAAACCCGCAAGCTTCCCCTTCGACGGCAAATCGGTGCTGACGAGCGACGACGCGCTGCGGCTCCAGGAGATTCCGAAGAGCCTGCTGGTCGTCGGCGGCGGCTACATCGGCGTCGAGTGGGCCAGCATCTTCGGCGAACTCGGCGCGCGCGTGACGGTCGTCGAGATGATGGACCAGTTGCTCCCGCGCAGCGACGCCGACCTCGCGAAGGAACTCTTCCGCATCTTCAAGAAATCGGGGATGGACATCCATCTGCAGACGCAGGTCAAGAGCGTGAAAGTCCAGGCCGAGGGCGTGACGTGCGAGCTTTCCAGCGGGAAGAGCGTCGTCGCGGAGAAGGTGCTCGTCTCGGTCGGCCGCGCGCTGAACTCGGGCGAGATCGGGCTCGAAGCCGTCGGCGTCAAGTCCGAGCGCGGCGCGATCCTGATTGACGAACATTGCCGCACGAACGTGCCGAACGTCTACGCCATCGGCGACGTGACCGGCAAGATACAGCTTGCGCACGTCGCCTCGCGCCAGGGCATCATCGCCGCCGAATGCGCCACCGGGCACGACCGGAAGATGGACTATCGCGTCGTCCCGTCCTGCGTCTTCACGCACGTCGAGATCGGCTCGGTCGGCATGACCAGCGCCGAGTGCGCGGCGACGAAGATCGAGGTGAAGGAGTCGCGCTTCCCCTTCATGGCGCTCGGCAAGGCGCAGGCGATCGGCGAGACGCAGGGTTTTGCGAAAATCATCGCCCAGGCGAAGAGCGGCGAGGTGCTCGGAGTCCACGTGATCGGCGCGCACGCCTCGGACCTGGTCGCCGAGGCCGGCCTCGCGATGGCGATGGAAGCCACCGTCGAAGAGATCGCGCAAACGATCCACGCGCACCCGACGATGCCGGAGGCGCTCTCCGAGGCCGCCATGGCCTGGCTCGGGCGCGGCATTCATTTTTGAATTCGTCTTTTGCATGAGGATTCTCACGATGCCGGATACCGAAGTGAAACTGCCTTCCCTCGGCGACGGCGCGCCCGACGCGGCGAACCTTTCGTTCTTCTTCGTGCGCGAAGGCGACGACGTCAAAGAGGGCGACGATTTCTGCGAGATGTTCACGGACAAGGCGACCTTCACGGTCCCCTGCCCGCTCAACGGGCGCGTGAAACAGATTCTGGTCCAGGAGAATCAGTCGGTCAAGGTGGGCCAACCGCTGGCGGTCGTCCAGACGGCCTGAGCGGCGCGGCTCACGTGGAGCAGGAGGAACGGCGCGATGGAACCCACGGTGAAGGAAATCCCGGTCGTCTGGTACCAGGCGGCCAGTTGCAGCGGCGATTCGGTCTCGCTGCTCAACAGCGCAAGCCCGAACGTGCGCAACATCCTGATTGACGAAATCATCCCTGGACATCACATCAACCTGCTCTTCCAGATGACGGTCATGGCCGGCCAGGGCGAGCCGGTCATGGAGATTCTCCGGGATACCGCGGAGAACCGAAAAGGCGGTTACATCCTCGTGGTCGAGGGCACGATCCCGACCGCCGTCAACGGCGCGATGGGATCGGTCGGCGAGAAAGGCGGCAAGCCGCTGACGATGGTCGAGGCGGTGGACCATCTCGGCCGCAACGCCCTCGCCGCGCTGGCGGTCGGCACGTGCGCCAGCTTCGGCGGCATCTTCGCCGCCGAGCCCAACCCGAGCGGCTCGATGGGCCTGGCGGACTTCTTCCGCAGCCGCGGGATCAAGACGCCGGTCATCAACATCCCTGGCTGCCCGATGCATCCGGACTGGTTCACCGGAACGGTGGCGCACATCCTGCTGTTCGGACTGCCGCGCGCGGACCAGCTCGACGACGCCGGGCGCCCGCTCAGTTTCTTCGGGTCGCAGATTCACGAAAATTGTCCGCGGCGGCCGTCCTTCGACGCCGGCAAGTTCGCCAAGAAGATCGGCGACGAAGGCTGCCTTTACCTCGTCGGCTGTAAAGGGCCGGTGAGCTACGCCGATTGCCCCGCGCGCGGGTTCAACAACCATACGAACTGGTGCATCCAGGCCGGGTCGCCCTGCCATGGCTGCACGGAGCCCGGCTTCCCGGACAAGCTCTCGCCGCTCTATCAGAAACTGACTGAGGAGCGCCTGGCGCGGTTCTTCCTGAGTTGAACGCGCTCTGGATTCCCCGGAGGAGAATGACCGATGCAGAAGATCGCCATTGACCCCATCAGCCGCGTCGAGGGCCACCTGAAGATCGAGACGATGGTGGACCAGGGCGTCGTCAAAGAGGCGTCCGTCAGCGGCACGATGTTCCGAGGGTTCGAAATCTTCCTCAAGGGCCGCGACCCGTGGGACGCGCAGCGCCTGGTGCAGCGCGTGTGCGGCGTTTGCCCGGCCATCCACGGCGTGGCCGCGGCGCAGAATCTCGACGCGGCGTTCGGCATCACGCACCTCGTCCCGCACAACGGCCGCCACATCCGAAATCTCATCCTGGCGACCAATTACCTGCAGTCGCACATCCTGCATTTCTACGTCCTCGCGGCGCTCGATTTTGTGGACCTCGCCGCCGTGGCCGACTACACCGGCGACGACGCGGACCTGAAGGCCGTGCGGCAGTTCCTCGACCGCGGCGCGGCGGCGCCGTTCCTGCCGCGCTACGAAGGCGACTACCGGCTGACCAAGGAGCAGAACGTCCTGCTCGCGCGCCACTACGTCCAGGCGCTCCGGATGCGCGCGCTGGCGCACGAGGCGATCGCCCTCTTCGCCGGCAAGATGCCGCACGACGTCGGAGTTGTGCCCGGCGGCGTGACGGCCGGGCCGACGGCGGATAAGATTCTGGCCTTCGTTTCGAAGATCCGCGCCATCCGCGAGTTCATCGAGAACGCGTACCTGCCGGACCTGCTCACCGTCGCGCGAGCGTATCCCGATTACGCCGAAATCGGAAAAGGCGTGGAGAACTATCTCGCCTGGGGCGCGTTCGACGAGGACCTGCACGTGGACCTCGGCGTGCGGCAGCGATATTTCCCCGGCGGCGTCATCCTCGACGGCAAGCTCAGCCCGGCAGACCCGTACAAGGTGTTCGAGTACGTGAAGCATTCCTGGTACACCGAGGACTGCGCGCGCGCGCCCGCGCAAGGCCAGACCGTGCCGGCGCCGGAAAAGCCGGAGGCGTACTCCTGGCTCAAGAGTCCGCGCTACGCCGGAACGGTGTGCGAGGTCGGGCCGCTGGCGCGGACGATGATCGCGTACACGGCCGGAAACCGCGAATGCAGGACGGAAGTCAACGCCCTGCTCTCGGAACTCAAGGCGACGCCCGCGGCGCTGAAGTCCGTCCTCGGCCGGCACGCGGCGCGCGCCATCGAGGCGAAGCGCCTCGGCAAGATGGCGACGGATTGGGCCCTCGTGCTGAAGCCGGGCGAGCCGTTCTGCGCGGAGAGCAAAGTCCCGGAAAAAGGCGTCGGCTTCGGCTGCGTGGACGGGCCGCGCGGCGCGCTCGGACATTGGATCGAGATCGAGAATAAGAAGATCGCGCGCTACCAGTTGGTGGTCCCGACGACGTGGAATTCTTCGCCCAAGGACGACCGCGGCCTGCCGGGTCCGATGGAACAGGCGCTGATCGGCGCGAAGGTGAAGGACGTGAAGAACCCCGTCGAACTGGCGCGCATCGTCCGTTCCTACGACCCGTGCCTGGCCTGCTCCGTCCACGTGCTGGACGCTCACCGGAACCTGACCGGAGTGGCTCGCATTGTGTGATCTCGCGACATCTCTGCGGAACGACTGCGTGAGCGGCGCGATCGCCGTCGTCGGCGTCGGCAACCTGCTCATGGGAGACGATGGCGTGGGCATTGCCGTCATCCGGGAACTCGACAAGGCAGCGCCGCTGCCGGGGCACGTGGAGCTGTACGATGCGGGCACGGCGCTGCTGGACGTTCTGCCGGAGATCGAGCACTGCGCGCGCATCGTCCTCGTGGACTGCTGCCGCGCGGGCGGTGCGCCCGGAAGCATTTACCGGACGCGCATGCAACTGGACCAGTGGCAAACGGATCCGCTGGGCGAATCGCTCCATGACCTGAACGTGCTGCACGCGCTGCAACTGCACCGGATCGTCACCGGGAAAATGAACGAGGTCGTCCTGATCGGCGTCGAGCCGGAGAGCGTTGTGCTCCGCGAAGGATTATCGCCCGTGCTGCGGGAGCGCCTTCCGGCGATCGTCGCAGCCGTGCGCGCGGAACTGGAAGCGCCTGCAAACAGCCGGCCCATTCAATAAGGCTCAGGGCCGCCCTGAGCAAAGCCGAACGGGCGGCGAGGAGGAACTGAATGAATGCCACGTCCAAGAAGAAGCTGGCCGAGGTCGTCACCGCCTGCGGGCCGGCGAAGAATATCCTGCTGATCGGCTGCGGCGGCTGCCCGGTGGGGATGGAAACCGGCGGACCGGAGCAGCTCAAGAAAACCGCCGCCGCGCTCACCCAGGCGGAGAAGACCGTCACCGGCCAGATCATGATTGACATGGTGTGCAACAAGGCGCAGGTGGGCGTGCGACTCGGCCGGCATGTCCAGCAGGCCAAGGCCGCCGACGCCGTCGTCGTCTATTCCTGCGGTGTGGGCGTCCAGTCCGTCGGGAACGTGCTCCTGCGCCGCGTCGTCCCCGGCCTCAACACCATCAACGTCGGCGGCCTGCAAGGGCTGTGGCCCGGCAAGGAACGCTGCGGCCAGTGCGGCGACTGCCTCCTGGCGCACACCGGCGGCATCTGTCCGATCACCATGTGCACGAAGAGCCTCGTCAACGGCACCTGCGGCGGCACGAACCGCGGGAAGTGCGAAGTCAGCAAGAACAAGGACTGCGGCTGGTACCTGATCTACGAGCGCCTGAAGGCGCTGGGACAACTCGCCGAGCTTCAGCGCCCCGCCGAGCCGCGCAACCACGCCCTGCAGGACATCCCGGACGACCGCCGCGGGACGATGCTCTGGGCGCTCGAGACCGAGGAGAAGGTGCAGCCGCCCGACCCGCCGAAGAAGAAGTTGAAGAAGAAAAAGAAGGGCGCCAAGGCCGTGAAGAAGGAGGCGAAGGCATGAGCAAGCTCCAGGAATCGCTTCAGTCGGGCCAATTCACGATCACCGGCGAGATCGGCCCGCCCAAGGGCACCGACATTTCCCACTGCATGCACGGCGCGGACCTGATGAAGACGAAGGTGGTGGCCGTCAACGTGACGGACATCCAGACCGCCGTGATGCGCGTCGGCTCGCTCGCGGTCAGCGCCAAACTCGTCGAGCGCGGCATCGAGCCGGTGTTCCAGATGGTCTGCCGCGACCGGAACCGTCTGGCCCTGCAGAGCGACCTCCTGAGCGCAGCGATCCTGGGCATCGAGAACGTGCTGGCGCTCACCGGCGACCACACGCTCATGGGAGACCACCGCGACGCCAAGCCGGTATACGACCTCGACTCCGTCGGCCTGCTCCGCGCGATGGTCGCGCTCGAGTCGGGCCGGGACCTCGGTCGCGATTTCAAGGGCAACCCCAACCAGCTCGAAGGCGCGCCGAAGTTCCTCAAGGGCTGCTGCGTCACGCCGTGCGCGGAGGCCGTCGAGCCGCAGATCATCAAGCTCGAGAAGAAAGCCGAGGCCGGCGCCCAGTTCTGCCAGACGCAGGCGGTCTATGACCCGGCCGCTTTCGAGCGGTTCATGAACGACGTCCAGCGGCGCAACATCAAGATTCCGATCCTCGTCGGCATCGTGGTCCTGAAGAACCTGGGCATGGCCAAGTACATGAACGGCAACGTCCCGGGCGTGGTCGTGCCGGAGCCGCTGATGAAAGAGCTGGCGGATACGCCCAAGGATGACATGAAGAAGAAGGCCATCGAGATCTCGGCGCGGCTCGTGCGCAGCATGCGGGCGATGTGCCAGGGCGCGCACCTGATGACGCTCGGCTGGGACGACACGGTCGCGCCCATCGTCGAGCAGGCCTCGGCCTAGCGTGACCGAGCGCATCCACGTCAGCCAGTCCGTGGACGAGACGCTGGCGCTGGGCGAGCGGATCGGCCGAGCGGCGCTGCCGGGCGACGTGGTCGCGCTGTTCGGCGGGCTGGGCGCAGGAAAGACGGTCCTCGCGAAAGGCATCCTCCGCGGATTGGGCGGCGATCCGGACGACGCCACCAGCCCGACCTTCACGCTGTTGCGGCAATACCAGGCCCGCCTGCAGTTGCATCACTTCGACGCCTACCGGCTCGGCACGCCGCGGGATCTTCTCGATATCGGCGCCGAGGAGGCGTTCTACGGCGGCGGAATCTGTGTGATCGAGTGGGCCGAGCGCGTGCTGGATGTGTTGCCCGCCGACCGGCTGGAGATTCACCTGGAAGTCAGCGGCGAGGCCCGGCGCGAGATCCGACTCTGCGCCGCCGGCCCGCGCGCGGAAGCGCTCCTCGGCCGAATGGGGCTGTAACTCTACTCGATATGACGCGTCACATCGCGCCAGCCTGAGATCTCTCTGCCGTAGATTCGCACCGGCGTGAGGCTCGTCACCCGCCAGGCGCCGTCCGCCTCTTTCCGGAATTCGGCCGCCCATTCCAGGGCGCCCGACCAGACCGGGTATTCTCGCCTCGTGCTGCCCGAAACGCTCAGTTGCACGCGGGCCTGCGCGCCTGAAACGTTCACGGTCATCCATTGGATTTTCCCGCTCGCGGAACCGTCGCTCAGGAACCTCTCCGCCAGGGACTTGAGGTGCTCCCGGGACATGGCCTCGGTGTCGAAGTCGGCCGAGATGTTCGAGAAAAGGAGGTCAATGTTCCCTTTCGCCGCCGCATCCGCCATTTCCTGCACGGTCCGCTCGATGCGCTTCTTATCGGTAACGATGTACCGGTTCAGCAGCATCGCCAGGGCCATGGCGCCGAGGATCGCCAGCGCAATCCGCACCTGGTTCCATGAAATATTCATGGTTTACGTTCTCCTCCTCGCATGCTATCATCCATTCCGAAAGAACTTCTGTCAACCTCCGGAGGCGGCGTGCGAATCCTGGGTATAGATTACGGCGGTAGGCGGATCGGGCTGGCCGTGAGCGATCCGGGCGCCATCATCGCGCGAGGTCTTCCCACGCTCAAGAACGAGGGCGAGGCTGAAGTGCTCGCGGCGATTCGCCGGCTGGTGGAGGAATACGAAATCGCCGAGATCGTCGTCGGGCTCCCGCGAAACATGGACGACTCGATCGGGCCGCAGGCGCAAAAGACGATGCGATTCGCCGACGGGCTGAAAGTCCTGGGCTGCAATGTCCATCTCGTGGATGAGCGACTGACGACGGAGCAGGCGAGGCGGGCGATGACCGAAGCGGGACTCTCCCGTGAACAGCAGCATCGCCGCGTGGACCGCGTGGCCGCGCAGCTCATACTGCAGATCTACCTGGATTCTTCCCGAAAACCGAAGCCGGAGGATTGAGGCCTCAAGCGCAAATCCCGCGCAGCCTGAGAGGGTCTGTTCTCCCGGGACTGCGCAGGGCTTGCCGCCGCGCGTTCGGCGCGATTTACTTCTTGGCCTTCCTCGCGGCCTTCTTGTGCGCCCTCTTCACGAGCGTTTTTTTCTTCGCCACGCCTCTCACCTCCTTTTTCCAAGGGAAAAACCCGCGGCTTCATTCCGCATGCAGGTCGGGAATGGTCACCTTCGAGTCCTCGGCGACGCCGTTCCGGGAGAACCAGCCGAAGGGCATTTCAAGGGCGAAACGGCAGTCGGTGCGCGAACGGTGGGTCTCCAGCGAGTACGGCTCCATGTGCGCGATGTTGGCGATGACGCCGTTGGACTTGATAAAAGCGATGCTGAGCGGGACGTAGGTGTTCTTCATGTAGAAATCCAGTTCCTCGTCGTGCGGGAAGACGAAGAGCATCCCCTCGTCGGGCTTCAGGGTCTGACGGTACATCATTCCCATTTCGCGCTGCTGGGGCGTGCAGGCGGCTTCGACCGCCAGCTTCCGGCCGCCGAGTTCGATCTGGACCTTGTCGAGGCGCTGCGGCTGCGGCCCGCTGTCGCACGCGACCGCCAGGAGCAGGCAGAGCGCCGGCAGGCTAGGGACGAGCTTTCTCAGGTTCATCGTGAATGAGGACATCCACGTCCTTCGGCGGATCAAACTCGAAAGTGGAATCCCGGATCGTCTCGTTCAGGGCGATGTGGGTGAAGGTGTGCGTCTCGACGACCTCGTCCTTGCTCTTGTACTCGCGCACCTGGACCGGCAGCCAGGACTGTGTGTCTATCCAGAAGATCAGTCGGCCGTTCGTGTAGGTGGTGCCGCCCTCGGGCGTCATCTCGAGCGGGATCGTTTCCGCGTCCCCGATTCTCTCCTTCGGCAGTAGCGTCAGCGTATACCCTTCTCGAAGCCCGTGCATGTCGCGCGCCAGGCCGTATTCGAGCGGATTCCCGGCCTTCTTGTCCTTATCAATGTCGGCGAGCCGGATGCGCTCGGCCTGCGGGGCGGGCTTATCTTGCGGCCGGTATATCCAGCCGAACTTCCGGCCGACGTATGAGATCGTCTCTGCCCCGTTCTCCGTATTCTTGAGATCGAGCTTCAACAGGCGCGGCGACTTGAACTGGATCGTGCCGGTGAAATGGCTGTCGTCCAGGCCCGTCGCCTGGCGCAGCTTGGCGACGTCGGCCTTGAACGTCCTGATTTTCTTCCGCACCGCCTCCATGTTGTCGAGCACCTGGTCCACCGTAAGCGCCGCCTCTGCCGCCGGCGCGGCGGTCTCCGGCTGGGCAGCCTGCGCAGAACGCGGCGGCGTGAAAACGCATCCCGCGAGCGCCCATGCGCCCAACGCTAACGAAATCCCCATCCTGACACGCTTCCGCGTCACGGCTTTTCTTTCTCCAGAATTCTCTCGATGATCGCGCGCGCCTCGATGAGCGAAGCGGCCTCATGATCGGGCTGCGCCGTGAACTTATTCCGATGCGGCCCCTGCACGAGAATCGTCCTCGCGCCGGCCGCCTGGCCGGTCTGGATGTCGTAAAGATAGTCGCCGATCATCAGCGCCTCGCCGGGCTGCACGCCGAACCGTTTGCAGATCAGGAAGATCGGCTCCGGCGAGGGCTTCGGCGCCGAATCCTCGCGCGAGACGATAAAATCGAATTGCAACTGGTGCCGGGCCAGGACGGTGTTGACCGACTGCCGGGAGTTCCGCGTCAGCAGCGCCGTGCGGATCCCGCGGGAGCGGAGGAAGCTCAGCATCTCGACCGCGCCATCGCAGAGCCCGCACGTCTCGGCCGCGCGGCGCTCGTGGCGATCGAGGATCTCGTCCACGCGCTGCTGCTCCGCCTCACCGGCCGCGGCGCGGTACTCCAGGATCGGCTCCTCGGTCCCGATCTCCGCCCGGATGGCGGCGAAGTCGAGGTCCGAGTCCACGATCGTATTGTCCAAATCAAAGATGACGCACCGCAGCATGGATCTGACACCTTCCATCCTTCCCGCATCAGTATACAGGTTGCAGAAAGCCGCGTCGAGTCTGACGCGCTCAAGCGGTTGTTTTTCAGTTTCTTCAGGTCGCCGCAAGCCGGTCAAGCGCCGCCAGCGCTTCCTCAAGGGCGCTGACAGCCTCCCGCTCATACGTGTGGATTCCGTCGAGTATGCCACGCTCGCGCTGGCGGACTTCTTCGGTCCAGTCCTCGAACTTCTTCCGGCTCCACGGGCCGAGGAAGGCGTCCTTTGCGCCGAAGACGCCGCCGAGGAACGCGTCTTCTTTGGCGTACAAAGCCCTTGCGCGTTCCAGCGGCGCCTTGACAATTTCGTCAGCGGTCTTGCCCTGTGCTCCGAGGAAGCTTATTGCTGTGGCTCGCGCGTCGGCGATAGTGGCGAAGTTCAGCCACGACAGGAAGAAAAGCTTCCTGCAGTCTTCCTCGTTGAGCGTCTGGGCGCGAAGAAGGTCGTCGGACCAGCGGCGCAACGCGGTGATGCCATACAAGTAGACATTGGCGCCATTGTTGCCGGTGCCGCGCCGCCAATTGTGTACGGCCATGCGCAACACGTGCCTCAGGGTCTCGGCCGGCGGCAGCCCTTCGCCAAGGTCATTCAGGAACCCCAGCAGGAACCCCAGTTCCTTCACCGGCAAACGCCGTTCCCTCTCCCCGTGCATGTGGTCGCGCAAGAGCAGAACACGACCCTCCTCGTCGTAGCCATAAGCAACCGCGATGTTGAGGTCGGGCGGATAAATGAGGACCGGCATTCCGCGATCGAGGGTTTTGCGAATGTCCTCAGTGAAGCGCTCCATTTCCGGCCCGCCTGCGCCCGTCTTCCAATTGATGCTCCACCCCGTGGTCGTCCTTATCGCGCCCGTTTCTTCCCGCATCTCGCCGACAGTACATGACGGACACCAGCCTTCATGCCAGCGCACACGAAAAGCCAGCGCGGAACAACCCATAAAATCGGCGTAGGAATACGGGCGGCGCGATACGGCCGTGGCCGCTTCCAACCCGCCGGCGAAGGTGCAGTCCTTTCCCCGCCCGAACTGCAGGACAGGGACCCCTTCAATCCAGGTGCAGCCATCCTTCTTTCGGAGGCCGCGGGAGGTTGTCACGGCTTCCACGTGCTGCTTGAGTGCCCGCCAGTTTTCGAACCCGTACTCATTAGCCAGCGCAAACTGGGCATCATTCAGCGTGACGGAGGCCGCAAGCAGTTCGGCATCGGAGGCGGCGGCCAGCTTTGGGAGGCTGCGAAGTACGCCGCAAGAACCGGCGTCCCCCGCGTGGTGCGCCTTGAGCAGGTCCTTGGCCTGGTGCCTGAGCTGGTCCAGACTCGGACGAGGCGGAAGTGCGCGCGGCATGAGGCACCTTCCTTTCCATCGCGCCCAGGGCCTGCACTCACGGGCAGAAAAGAAGGTTGCGGCAATGTTGTCAAGGTGGTGGACTCGGTCCTACCCGCAGGCCAGGAGGCGCCCACTCTAGCGCCTGGGGGATGCTAACACGCATGCGGGGCGGTGTCAAGATGGCTCTAAACGAAAAAAGACGATGGACGGCAGGCCATGGTCTGCCGCCCATCGTCTTTCGTTGCCGCTTAGAACAGCCCCACCACTTTCCCGGTCTTCATGTCGAGGTCCACGTCATAGAACACGGGCCGGCTGGGCAGGCCGGGCATGGTGCGCATGTCGCCGCAGAGCGGGTAGAGGAAGCCGGCGCCGACGGAGGCGCGGATGTCGCGCACCGGGATGCGGAAGCCTTTCGGCACGCCCTTCCAGCCCGGGATGTGGCTGAGGCTCAGGTGCGTCTTGGCCATGCAGATCGGCAGGTTGGCGTAGCCGAGTTTCTCGTACAGCGCCACCTTCTCGTCCGCCACCGGCAGGAAATCCACGCCGTCGGCGCCGTACACGCGCGTGGCGATCGTCTCGATCTTTTTCTTGATCGGCATGTCGAGCGGATACAGGAACTCGAACCGCGTCGTCTTGTTGGCGGCGGAGAGGACCGCCTCGGCCAGCTCGACGGCGCCCGCGCCACCCCGCGCCCAGTGGTCGGATTTCACCGCCGCCTCGGCGCCGGAACTCTGCGCGATTTTCTTGAGCAGCTCCACCTCGCGGTCCGTATCCGTGGAGAAGGTGTTGATCGCGACGACGACCGGCACGCCGAACAGGCGGGCGATCTGGATGTTCTTGACCATGTTCGCGGCGCCCTTTTCGAGCGCGGGCAGGTTCTCCTCGATCAGCTCCTTCGGCAGCGGCTTGCCGGCGACGATCTTGCCGACGCCGCCGTGCATCTTCAGCGCCCGGACGGTGGCGACGATCACGACGCAGTTCGGGATCAGCCCGCTGATGCGGCACTTGATATCCATGAACTTTTCCATGCCGATGTCGGCGCCGAAACCGCTCTCCGTGACGACGTAGTCGGCCAGCTTCAACGCGATCTGGTCGGCCACGATCGAGTTGTTCCCGTGCGCGATGTTGGCGAAGGGCCCGGCGTGGACGAAGGCGGGCGTGCCTTCGAGGGTCTGCATCAGGT
Organism: Candidatus Brocadiia bacterium; assembly: GCA_050015075.1. Classification (GTDB taxonomy): domain Bacteria; phylum Planctomycetota; class Brocadiia; order CAIUPP01; family CAIUPP01; genus JBEKCB01. Next base: position 183,172 of record JBEKCB010000006.1, read on the forward strand.
TCGGCCGGATCGCGTCGTTCATCAGCACGGTCATCGCGCCGGCGCAGCCGAGGTCCTCGGCGGTCACGGCGTTGCCCAGGCGATCGGTGCCGATCACGATGCGGCTCAGGCGCTCGCGCAGGTCTTCCGAGCTGGTCGTCAGCGCGAAGATCGCCATGACCTCGCTGGCCACGGCGATGTCGAAGCCGGTCTCGCGGGGATAACCGTTGTCGCGGCCGCCGATGCCGCAGACGACCTGCCGGAGGGACCGGTCGCTCACGTCCAGCACGCGGTTCCACGTGATCGTATACGGGTCAATGTTCAGCCGGACGAGCCGGGCGCGCTCTTCCACCTTCATGTCGGAGGGCTTCTTCGCCTTGATCCCGAGCCGCCGGGCGCGGCGGAGCAGCGACGGCGCCCATTCGTCCTTCGGGAACAGCGCTCTGTAGAGCTGCTTGTCGGTCATATTACGCTCGTGCATGATCCGGGCGTCAATGGCCGCGGAGAGCAGGTTGTGGGCGACGCCGACAGCGTGGATGTCGCCGGTCAAGTGGAGGTTGAAGTCCTCCATCGGCACGATCTGGCTGTAGCCGCCGCCGGCGGCGCCTCCCTTGATGCCGAAGGTCGGGCCCATGGACGGCTGGCGGATGCAGGTGAAGACTTTTTTCTTGAGATGCGCGCCGAGCGCCTGCGACAGGCCGACGGTGGTCGTCGTCTTGCCCTCGCCCAGCGGCGTGGGCGTGATCGCGGTCACGTCAATGTACTTGCCCTGCGGCTTACGGGCCAGGCGGTCGCGCACGCTCAGGTGCACTTTGGCCTTGTAGTTCCCGTAAAACTCCAGTTCCTCCGGCAGAATCCCCGCTTCCTCGGCCACCTGACGGATCAGCTTCATCTTGCACGCCTGTGCAATGTCAATGTCGCTGGGCACGCTAATCTTGCTGACTGCCATGCGCGATCTCCTTTCTGGTTTCACCCCGGGCACCCCGCCGGCCAATCACGTCGAGATGCAAGACTTGAATTGTATCAGAGATTCGGCACACGTCAAGTGTTCTTGCGGCGCGCCCGAAGCGCCGCAGGGACGAGAATGCCGATTGCGGGCAGGATTACGATCACGAGATCAAATGGAAACGCGGCGAGTCAGTCCGGTCTGACCGCGCCGACCCACTCGACCTTGGCGTCCTTCTGCGCGACCTGCTGCGCCTCCTGCATCCTGGTGTCAACGTATTCCTTCTGCAGGACGTCGAGCACGTCGGCATCGGCCATGGATTCGCGAAGGACGATATGATAGCCCCACGGCGTTGCGATCGGCTCAGAGTAATCGCCGGGCTTCAAGGCGGAGGCGGCGTCGGCGAATTCCTTGCCGAAGGCGTCAATCGGAACGCAGCCGAGGTCGCCGCCGTTCACGCGGCTGACGTTGTCCTCGGAGACCTCCCGCGCGACGTCCTGGAAACGTTCGCCCTTCTGCAGCCGCGCGACCGCCGCTTGGGCCTTCTTCAGGGCCTCGGCGCGGACCCGGTCGGGCGCATCGGCAAAGTCGGGCTGCTGGAACGTGTTGAAGAAAATCTGGTAGAGCTTCGCATACCGGCGCTCAACGACCGGCTGTTCCTTCTGCAGCAATTCGGTGCGCTTCGCGCCCTCGGGATAGCGCACCGCCCACATCGCCAGCGCATAGCGCTGAAGCCCCTCGTTATTCCGGATCTCCTCGCGCAGTTCGTCCAGCGTGAGATACTGGCTCTGCATGAATGCATCCAAGGTGGGAAAGCGGCAGCAGGGACAGCCTAGCGAAGGCGGGTTCTTCCTCATATCCTGGAGAGTTTGCTCGATCACGTCATTCGGCACGGAGACCGCGTTTGCGGTCAGGAACTGGCGGACGGAGGCCAGCCGGATGCGGCGCTCGAGCCTGAACTCGCGCACCCACGAGGCGTCCACGTTGGAGGAACCGGCGGGGACGGCCATGGCGACGTCTTTCTCGAGCACCGGCTCGCCGTTGACCTTCACCAGCACCGCGTCCGCAGGCAGCGGCGGCGATTCGGCGACCGTTCCCACCGGCGACGATGCGGCGCGGACCGGGCCGGGGATTGCAGCGACGGGGCCGGGAACGGCCGGGTTAAAGTGCCGCCACAACAGCGTCGCGCCGACCAGCAGGAGCAGCACGCCCGCCGGGATCAGCAGGAACCGAATCTGCATGCCGTTATCGTCAGCCATACGTCACCCGCTTCAAGCCGTGGGAGAGCCAGGCCGGGCTGCCAGGCGACGCCCGCCAACCCTCCCCTATCCAGCCTACACGCTCCGTTGCGCAGCGTCAAGATTGCGCCTCGCGAGGGTAGTGTACCCTATCGTGTGTAAATTGTCGGGAGAAAGAAAAGGGCGTATCCTCCGGTTGGATTCAAGGACACTTTTGGGAGGACACGCCCGTGCAGCATGTGTTGA
>JBEKCB010000007.1:0-173746 GCA_050015075.1 Candidatus Brocadiia bacterium
TAATCCTCCAGCGTCTTTCTCAACACATGCTGCACGGGCGTGTCCTCCCAAAAGTGTCCTTGAATCCAACCGGAGGATACGCCCTTTTCTTTCTCCCGACAATTTACACACGATAGGGTACACTACCTCCCCATTTCCTGCGCTTGCTTGCGCGCGCGGATTTTTGATACGCTGTATTCAATGACGTTTCAGCGCGGCAACAACCCTCTCGGCTCGTCTTCAACCGCAGGAGCGCGATGTTGGAAACGCAGGGAAAACTGACCTGGATCGTGCCGGACGTCCTCGCCGCGATGGGCCGGCCGTACGATCTGCGCAAGGCCGTCGAGCTGTTCAAGGACGCCGGGATCGGCGTGGTCATCAGCCTCACCGAGACGGCGCTCAACACCGACATCCTGGCCGAGTTCGACATCGAGTATCATCACATCCCGGTGGACGACTACCGCGCCCCGGACGCGGCGCAGATCGAGCGATTCGTCTCGGTCGTCGCGGCGGCGCGCGAGGCGGGGCGCAGGACGCTGGTGCACTGCTTCGCCGGGCGGGGTCGCAGCGGCACCATGGCCGCCTGCTATCTCGTCAGCCTCGGGCGGACGCCGGAGGAAGCGCTCGCCGAAGTCCGCTCGCTCCGGCCCGGCGCGGTCGAGACCGAAGAACAGGAAGAGGCCGTCCACGACTACGCGAAGCACCTCCGGCAGAAGCGCGGGCGGCGCGGACACGCGGACTGAAAAGGCCGAAAGCGAAATTCTTGACTCCGCCGACGCGAATGGGGTAAACTCGCTTCAGACGACCGCGGCGGAAAAAACGGTGGATTCGACTTCTCTTCGCAAGCCGAAAGGGCGTGCCGATGCTCGAGCCGGTTTTCGACGCCCCCGATTACGAGGAGTGGGACGAGAACGACTGGGAGCGCTTCCTTCAGCGCGCCGACGCCCGCACCGCGAAATTCCAGGAACTCTTCGAGACGCTGGTCCATCACCCGCACCGCGACCGCCTCATCGCGCATGAGATGGGCTGGGAAGACGACCTGGCGGAATGCGGCGGCACGGCGTCGAAATGCCCCTCCTGCGACAAGCGCTTCGACTGCGAGGCCTACGAAATGCTCCGGCTGATGTCCGAGCCGGAGCGTCTCGACGACGACCCGGATGCCGAGGACCTCGTCGGTTGCTTCGAGCAGCTCCGCGAAATCCCCGCCTACGTCAGCGCGCAGGATTTCGCCACGCGGCTGGAGGACCTGCTCGAACGGCGGATGCAGAAATGGAGCGACGACGAGGACGCGCGGCGCGCCGTCTTCGCCGCCCAGATGGTCTCCGCGCAGGTCGCCGGCGGCCACGGCATCGGCTACGAGCGCGATTCCCTCTGCGGCAACATCGCCAACTGCAAGCGCGCCCTGCGCAGCCTCGGCGCCTGCCGCGAGCAGATCCTGGTCCTTCAGGAGCGCCGCCTGATTCGCCCCGACGACCTTCTCGCCCTCTCCGTCGAAGCCGAGCAGACCTCCGCCGAAATCAACCGATGGATCGAGAGCCTTCGCGCCCAGATCTGGTGGCGCTAGCGCGGCGTCCTGGAATTAATTTGCATGGCGCGCCGTCATTCTGAGCGAAGCGAAGAATCTCATACGCTGCGCTCTGGCAACGATTTGTGGAGTGAGATGCTTCGCTGCGCTCACCATGACGCGTGCTAGATTTATGTAAGTTATTTTTCGCGACGCCACACTGGTCGTTCGCGTTGCGGCAAGCTCGAAAGGGGCGACGGCGGCCATGCAATACCGCAAGATGGGAAAATGGGGCGTCAAGCTCAGTTGCCTGGGCGTCGGGAGCTACCTGACCATCGGCATGAAGATGGACGACGCGGCCTCCCGCGAGGTCGTCCGCTTCGCCTACGACAACGGCATCAACTACTTCGACACCGCCGACGCCTACAACAAAGGGCGGGCCGAAATCGCGCTCGGTAAGATCCTGGCGGACTTCCCGCGCTCTTCGATCTTTCTGCTCACCAAGCTCTTCTGGCCGATGGGCCCGGGCCCGAACGACCGCGGCCTCTCCGCCAAGCACATCCGCGAAAGCTGCGACGCCAGCCTCAAGCGCCTCCGGATGGATTACGTGGACCTTCTCATGTGCCATCGGCCGGACCCGGATACGGCGCTCGAGGAGACGATCCGCGCGATGGAAGACCTGGCCCGGCAGGGCAAGATCATTTACTGGGGCGTCAGCGAATGGCCGCCGGTGTTGATTCAGCAGGCGCAGGCGGTGGCCGCGCAGATGAACGCGCGCGCGATGGGCGTCAGCCAGCCGCGCTACAGCCTGCTCTGGCGCGAGCCGGAGAAGGAACTCTTCCCGCTGACCGCGCGCGAGGGAATCGGGAACGTCACGTTCTCGCCGCTGGCGCACGGCACGCTCACGGGCAAGTATCTGCCCGGCCGGCCCGCGCCCGCCGGCACGCGCGCCGCCGACCCGGAAACCAATTCGGTGATCATGTCCATGTATTGGAAAGAGGAGCAGAAGCAGGCGAGCCAGGAGTTCGTCAAGATCGCAGCGGGGCTGGCCGTCACCGCCGCGCAACTTGCCGCGGCCTGGTGTCTGCGCCGGCCCGAAGTCACCAGCGTCATCCTCGGCATCAGCCGCCTCGACCAGCTTAAAGAAAACCTCAAGGCCGTGGAGCTGGAGATTCCGCCCGAAGTCCTTCAGAAACTCGACGCGCTGTTTCCCGCAACAGCGGTCTGACAGGATCTTCACGCGCCGCTGACGAGACTCTATCCAACCGCAGGATTTGCCTCATTTGCGCTTTTCTGCGCCGCCTCCGCCGAAATTTGCTGAAACGCCTGTTTTGCGCGGAAGTTCTCGATTTCATTGGCGATTCGCGAGCGAAATAGCCCTGATTTTGCTTACTTTTCTCACTTCTGCTACAATACTCGACCTAATGGGTTATATGCGTTGACAAAACGCAACATATAGCGGTATTCAGGAGAAAAGTGATGAGAAATGCACGCGCGTTCGTGGATGATTACCGGCGCAAAGGGTATCCGGACGACCGAATTCGAATCATCGCGAGCATGCGGCCGGAGCCGTTGCGGACTGAGGCTCTTCAGATTCTGGATGCCGAGGCGCCCGCTCTGAAAGAGGCCGACGCGCCGCCCGCCGGACATGAAGACGTTGGGCTGACGACATCGGAGCAGGCGGCCATTCAGGCCGACGAAGTGACGGCGGTCATCGAGCCGGCCGAGGCGGCATCCGCCGCGCCCGCGCCGGCGCCGGCGACGCCGCATCCGGACGTCGAGGCGCTCCGACAGGAAGTCGCGGCAGCTCACGACGAGCGCGACAAGATCGCGGCCGACCTGCGGAAGACCGCCGCCGAGTTGACGCGCACGCGTGCGGAAGTGACGCGCCTGAATTCCGATAATACCGAACTTCCGGCCCTGCGCAAACGGATCAGCGAACTCGAAGTGGCGCTGGCCACGAAGGAAAGCCTGCTGACCGAGAAGGACCAGGCGCTCTCCGAAAAGGAGACGGCGCTGGCCGTAGAGCGCGCGGAGCTCGAGGCGGCCGGCAGCCGCGTCGAGGCGCTGGCCGCGACCGTCGAAGGCCAGTCCGATCGGATACGGGAAATGGAAGCGCTCCATCAGCAGTTGGCCGGCGCGGACACGGAGCTGGAAGAATTGCGCGCCGCCGCCGCGCAGCTCAAGCAGGGCGTCGAGGCGAAGTGCGAGCACATCGCCGAACTCCAGGCCGACGTCACGAAGACCCGCGACGAGGCCGCGGCGCTGCGCCAGCAGGTTGAGTCGAACGAGAAAGCGGTCGGGCTGCTCCAGGACAAGCTCAGCTCGCGCGAGATCGAACTCACATCGCTCCGCGCGCATTTCGATCGCGAAGCGGCCGACCTGAAGAAACGCGCGGACCAGGAGATGTGGATCGTCCGCCGGCGGCTCCGCCGGTTCCAGAAGGGCGCGCTGCTCGGCGGCGCGGTCGCCGCATGCTTCCTGGCGGTGTTGGTGTATTACACCTTCGGCGGATCGAGCGACGACTCCCTGATGGCGAAAAACCTGGCCGCGGCCGCGAGCCATGAGCACCGGAGCGTCGCGGCGGCGACCTCGGTCCAGACGCCGCCTGCGCCGCTGCGCGCGCCCGGCAACCTCGCCCAGGCGCCCGCGCCCGCCAACCAGCCGGGCGCCGCCAAGCCGGTCGTCTGGAATCTCCCGAAAGTTGACGAGCCGCCGCGCAACAACGTGGTGACGCCGCCGCACAGCAACTTCACGCCGCCGCAGGCCCGCAGCTCTTCGACGCCGCCGGCGGCATTGGCCATTCCGGCGACGCCCGCGCCCAAGCCGGCCGCTGGTTCGAAGGTGGTCACCTACACGGTCAAGAGCGGAGAGACCCTCTGGATGATCAGCGAGAAGGTGCTCGGCAAGGGCGACTCGTGGCGCGAGATTGCCAAAGAGAACAAGATCAGCGTGGCGCAGGCCGGGCATCTGACGGCGGGGACGGTCTTGACGATCACCGTACCTGCGTCGAACTAAGGGACCCCGCGTGATCCTTTTCCGACCGATGCGCGCGGGGCCGGTGACCGTCGCGGGGCGCATGGCGCGGTCTGCCACCTTCGAAAACGCCGGCGACGCGCAAGGCCGGCCCGGCGAGGCGATCCGCAAGATGTACGTGGCGCTCGCGCGGGGCGGCGCGCCCTGGATCGTTTCCGGCTACGCCTTCATCCTTCCGAACGGCCGTTCCGCCGCGACGCAGAGCGGCATCCACTCCGACGAACTGGTCGGCCCGTGGCGGCAGATCACCGAGGCGGTCCACCAGGAGCGCGCGGAGGTCAAGTTCTTCATGCAGATCGCACACGGCGGCCGCCAGGTGCCCGCCGACCTCGTCAGCGAGCCGATTGCGCCTTCGGCCGTGGCGGTCGGCGGCGGAGTCCGCCCGCGCGAGATGACCGCGCGCGAGATCGAGGAAATGCTCGACGCCTTCGGCCAGGCCGCCCGCCGCGCGCGCGAGGCCGGCTTCGACGGAGTCCAGCTCCACTGCGCCCACGGTTACCTGCTCAGCGAATTCCTCTCGCCGCACACCAATCGCCGCACCGATGAATGGGGCGGCACGCCGGAGCGCCGCCGCCGCTTCGTGGTCGAGGCGTTCCGCCGCGCGCGCGCCGCCGCCGGGCCGAACCTGGCCGTCACCGTCAAGCTCAACTGCGAGGACTTCATCCAGGACGGCCTTTCTCTCGGCGAGAGCTGCGAGGCCGCGCGCGCCCTGGCCTCCGAAGGGATTGACGCCATCGAGGTCAGCGGCTGGATGGCCGAAGGCGACGAGCGCTACGCGCCCATGCGCAAGGGCGACCCGAAACCGCAGGAGGAAGCGTACTATCTCACGCAGGCCGTGGAGATCAAGCGCGCGGTCGGCGCCGTACCGGTCGGCGCCTGCGGCGGGTTCCGCTCCTACGACGTCATGGCCCGCGCGCTTGAGGGCGACGGGCTGGACTTCGTCGCCGTCTCGCGCCCGTTCATCGCCGAGCCGGACTTCGTCGCGCGGCTCCGCGCCGGACAGCCGCGCGCCACGTGCATCTCGTGCAACGAATGCTCCACGCGCCGCAACGGGCCCGTGCATTGTCCCCTGGTCGCCGACGGCCGCCTCAAGCCGCCCGCGCCCGGATTATTCCCGCCGAAGTCATGACCGATCGCCTCGATTATAAAGTCGAACTCGACACCTACAGCGGCCCGCTCGACCTGCTGCTGTACCTCATCCGGCAGGCCGAGGTGGACCTCTGGAACCTCCCGATCGCGCGCATCACCGAGCAGTACCTCCGGTACATGGAGCTGATGACCGAGCTGAACATCAACGTCGCCGGCGAATTCATCGTGATGGCGGCGCAACTGATCGAGATCAAGTCGCGCATGATGACGCCCGAGCCTGAGCCCATGCCTGAGGAAGAGCCGGACGACCCGCGGATGGAACTCGTGCGCCAGCTCCTGGAGTACAAGCGCTTCAAGGAAGCGGCGCTGGCGCTGAACGACCGGGCCGAGCTGCAGTCGGAGCGGTTCGCGCGGCCCGGCGAGCGGCCGGACGGGACGGTCGGTCCCGTTTCGGGAGCGCCGGCCGGCGTCAGCCTCTGGACGCTGTTCGAGGCGTTCTCGAAGATCCTCCAGCAGACCGGCGGCGGCCACGAACTCGTCTTCGACCCGATGCCCCAGGAGAGAATCCAGCGCGAACTGGAAGAGACGATGCGCACGGCGGGCCGGTTGACCTTCGTCGGAGTTTTTCAGGGGCAGATGACGCGCCTGCGGCTGATCGGCACATTCATCGCCCTGCTGGAACTGGTAAAGCAGCAGGTCCTCCACGTGGAGCAGGCGGAGGCGTTCGGCGAAATCTGGCTGACGTACGTGCCGCCGGAGGAACGCGTGCAGGCCGCGCCGCCGCTTCCTCCCGAGCCGGCGCCTGAATCCCCGCCGCCCGCGCCGGCCGCCGAACCGGACGAGCCGGCCGATGACGAATGGCCCGACGAAGATTCCAGCATCGTCCTGCCCGATGTCCCGTCGGTTGACGAACCGCTTCCCGCGCCGCCGCCCGACGATGCGGACGAGCAGGACGAGGAGGACGAGGATGAGACTGACGACGAGGACGAGGACGAGGATGAGGACGAGACCGACGACGAGGACGAGGGCGGCGAATAGCAACTGACGGAAGGGAGACTGGGAGATTAGGTGATTGGGAGATTGGGACATTGCGGTCTCTAATCTCCTAATTTCCCAATCTCCTGATCACCCATACTCGCGAAGGAGAGAGCTTGGAGCACAGGGTCCTGGCATTTGCGGGCAGCCCTCGGCGGGGCGGGAACTCCGAGAAGCTCCTCGACAGCGCGCTGGCCGGCGTCGCCGCCGCCGCGCCCGGAGCGGCGATCACGAAGATCGTGCTCAACGAGCTTAAATTCGCGCCCTGTCAGAACTGCCGCTTCTGCAACACGACCGGCTACTGCCGGTTCGCCGCGGGCGACGACATGAAGGGCATCTACGAGGCGCTCGACGCGTCGGACCGGTTCGTCATCGCCTCGCCGATCTACTTCGCCAGCATCTCCGCGCAGCTCAAGACCATGATTGACCGCTGCCAGGCGATCTGGGCGCGCAAGTACCTGCTCAAGCGCCCGCACGCGAACCCGGACCGCAAGGCGCTTTTCCTCTCCTGCGGCGGGTTCAAGCACGACCGGTTCTACAAGTGCGCGCGGCAGGTCATCGCCGCATGGTGCGTCGTGCTGGACATCCGGCTCACCGGCGAACTCTTCTATCCTTCCATTGACGCGCTCGGCGACATCCTGAAGCATCCCACCGCGCTCGACGATGCGTTCAGCGCCGGGCAAGAACTGATGAAGTAGCCGGCGGAAGTCCGCTTTCAGCTCGCAGCGCTTTCGTAGATTTTCCTCGTCTCTCGTGCTAAGATGCAACCCTCGATTTTCCGATATGAAATTGCGCGGGAGCAACCCATGACGACTTCTTGGAGCATGCGCAGGGAGAAAGATTCTCTCGGCGAGGTCGAGGTGCCGGCCGCGGCTTATTACGGCGTCCAGACGCAGCGGGCGGTGGAGAACTATCCGATCAGCGGGCTGCGCGTCAGCCCGTTCCTGGTGCGCGCGGCGGGCTGCGTCAAGAAGGCCGCCGCCCAGACGAACGGCGCCGCCGGCCGCCTGCCGCCGAAGGTCGCCGCCGCCATCGCCGAGGCGGCCGACGACGTGATCTCGCTGAAACTGCTCGACCAGTTCGTCGTGGATGCCTTCCAGAGCGGCGCGGGCGTCTCGTTCCACATGAACGTCAACGAGGTCATCGCGAACCGCGCGATCGAGATCCTCGGCGGCCGGCGCGGCGACTACGCCGTGGTCCATCCGAACGACCACGTGAACCTGGGCCAGTCCACCAACGACGTCGTGCCGACCTCGATGCGCCTCGCCGCGCTGATGCTGCTGCGCGAGGCGGAGCCGGTCTTCCTGGAGGCCGTGCGCGCGCTGCGCGCCAAGGCAAAGGAATTCGAAGGCGTCGTCAAGGCCGGCCGCACGCACATGATGGATGCCGTGCCGCTGACGCTCGGGCAGGAATTCGGCGGCTACGCCTCGGCGATCGAGCGCGCCGCGAACGCCGTGCGGGAATCGTCGGCGCACCTGCGCGCGCTCGGCATCGGCGCCAGCGCCGTCGGCACCGGCGTCAACACGTTCAGAGGCTACCGCGAGGAGGTCGTCCGCCGGCTCCGCGACCTGACCGCGCTCGAACTCCAGCCCGCGCCGGACCTCTTCGAGGCCACGCAAAGCCTGGCCCCGTTCGCGATCCTCTCCGGCGCGCTCAAGGCGCTGGCGCTGGAGTGCATCCGCATCGGCAACGATTTCCGCCTGTTGAGTTCCGGCCCGGTCACCGGCCTCGGCGAGATTCATCTGCCCGCGCTGCAGCCGGGGTCCTCGATCATGCCCGGCAAGGTCAACCCCGTCATGCCGGAGATGCTCGCGATGGTCGGGTTCCAGGTGGTCGGGAACGACGCGGCGATCTCGCTGGCGGTGCAGGCGGGGCAGCTTGAGCTGAACGTCATGATGCCGCTCGTCGCGCACAACCTGCTGCAATCGCTGCAGATCCTGCCGAACGCGATCGGGGCGTTCACAGCGAAATGCGTCGCGGGCGTGAGCGCCGACGCGGAGCGCTGCCGCCGTTACGCGGAGAGCACGCCCGCGCTGGCCACGATCCTCGACACGGTCTGCGGCTATCAGAAGGCCGCCGAGATCGTCAAGCGCTCGCTCGCCAGCGGAAAGTCCATCCGCGAAACGGCGCTCGAGCTGGGCTACGTCACGCGCGAGCAGGCCGAAAAGCTCCTGTCCCCCGAAGCGCTGATTCGGCCCGAGAGCGAACGCCGCGCGCGATGAATAACTCTTCCACCACGACGGCACGAATTTTCACCACGACGACAGGACGAGCACTACGGGACGGCCGTTACCGCAATCCGCTGTTCTTGATGTTCGTTATGTGACGTTCGTCGTGCTCATTGTGTCGTTGTGGTGAAAGTTGAGGATTGAAAAGCGGGGGCGAAATGGTAGAATGACCGGCGATTTGCACTCGCGGGTGTCGGCCTTGGAGCGGCCGGACACCGGCCCAGGGCGGAAGGAGGCGGACCCGATGAGATGCTCTCGCGGCGGAATAACGTGGCCGGCGGCGGTTCTTGTCCTGGCGCTGTGGCCGTGCGCGCCGCTGCTTGCGCAGGACTACGCGATCAAACTGCACCGCCCGCAGGCCGTCGGGCTGAAATACCACCTGTCGGCCAGCGGCCGGAGCACCCGCACCCAGGTCCTCAAGTCCGGCGACAAAATCCTCCAGAATGAATCCGTGAAATTCGCGGTGGAATGCGAGTGCGCGGTGACCGTCCTCGCGGTGGACGATAAAGGAAAGCCGTCCAAGCTCTCCCTGCAGATCGAGAAACTGACCCGGACGGACGATGCCGGCGCGAAGGAACTGGTGAGCAAGGGCGGCATCGTCACCGTTTCGATGAAGGACGAGGTCGAGGTTTCCGAGATGGACGACCGCCGCCTGCCATTGCCGGCCCAGGAGGCGATTACGGTGATCCTTCCGCTGGATCCCAATGGGCCGACGGACGACGAGCTTTTCGGCACGACCGCCCGGAAGAAGCCGGGCGATCATTGGGACGTCAACACCGACTTGATGGCGAAGGACCTGCTGCGCCGCCGGGCGACGGCGGGTACGGCGGACCTCAGCGGGACCGTCACCCTTGAGAAAGTCGCACGGGTCGGAACTACGGAGTGCCTGCAGATCAGCGGCTCCGTGGACTGCTCGAAGTATATTCCCGCCGTGCCGAGCGAAGTGAAAGTCGAGAAGGGGTTCTTGAAAATCAGCTTTTCCGAGAAGCTGCCGGTCGTTGTATCCATGCCGGCGCTCGAGATGACGCAGTCGGCGAATATCGGCTACACGATGAAGGGCAGACCGGACCCCACCGGAGACGAGATGACGATTGACGTCGGCGGTACGCTGACCAACTTATCGCGCGTGACCGGCGTGCAAGAGCCTGCGGCAACCGTTCCGAACTGACCCGGGTCCGGATCCGCCGGCGCCGCCCGCCGGAAAGGAAGGTGCTTCGATGGTTCGGCGTTCCCGGCCCCTCCACAGTTGCGCGGCGCTGATGCTGGGTCTTTGCGGGGCGGCCGGACTGCGCGCCGCGGAGAACGTTCCTCCATCCGCGCCGCCGCTGGTCCCCTTCACGCTTCCATGGAACGACGTTTCACCGGGCCTGACCAACCTCAGCGGCTGGCTCGAAAAGCCCGCCGGGAAATCCGGCTTCATCATCGCAAAGGACGGCCATCTCCGCGCCGGAGATCAGCGCATCCGGCTTCTGGGCGTCAATCTCTGCTTCGAGGCCAACTTCCCCAAGCACGAGGATGCCGACCAGATCGCGCCGCGCATGGCGCGCTTCGGGATCAACTGCGTCCGCTTTCACCACATGGACACCAACGCCTCGCCGCAAGGACTGCTCAAGGACGATCGGCGCACGATAGACCCCGCGCAACTGGAGCGCCTCGACTACCTCATCTCCCGGCTGAAGGCGAACGGCATCTACGCAGACCTGAACCTGCACGTCGGGCGCAATTTCCCGGGGCTGCCGGAGGCCGGCGGCATCAGCTTCGATAAGGCGCTGGACCATTTCGTGCCGCAGATGATCGAGTCGCAGCACGAGTACGCGCGCGACCTTCTCACGCACGTCAATCCCTACACCGGCAAAAGCTACGCGGACGAACCGGCGGTCGCGCTCATCGAGATCAGCAACGAGGACGGCCTGATCCGCGAGTGGCTCTGGGGCAACCTGGACGCTCTGCCGTCTTTCTATGAGCGCGAGCTTACCCGGCAATGGAACGACTGGCTCAAGGCGCGCTATGCCGGCGCGGCGGCGCTCAGGGCCGTATGGAATGCCGCGGACCAGCCGCTGAGCGCTACGGAAATGCTCTCGAACGGCGGTTTCGCGAACGGGGCGGACGGATGGGGCCTGGAGCAGCACGACGGCGCGCAGGCGACCGCGGCGGCCGCCAAGGACGGTCCGGCCGGCGGCCCGGCGCTGCGGCTCACCGTGCAGCGACCGGGACAGGAAAGCTGGCACGTCCAATTCGGCCAGCCCGGCTTGAAGGTGCGGGCCGGCTCGACCTACACGTTCAGCTTCCAGGCCCGCAGCGAGCGGCCGCGCGCCATCGCGGCGGTGGTCGGCCAGGCGCACGAGCCCTGGACTGCGGTGGCGTCCACGCGGGCGGCGCTCGACAGGGAATGGCGCACGTTCCATCTGGTTTTCGTCGCGCCCGAGACGGACGAGAATGCGCGCGTGGTTTTCTCGGACCTGGGTCATGCGGGCGATGTTTGCGAGTTCGCGGCCGTGTCATTCCGCGCGGGCGGCGTCGCCGGCCTCCGCGCGGGCGAAGATCTCGGCGCCGTCGCCCCGCTGCTGAAGAAGGAATTTGCCGGCCGCGCTCCGGCCGTTCAGCGCGACTGGATCCGGTTCATGTGGGAGACCGAGGAGCGCTACTGGACCGGTATGCGCCGGTTCATCCGCGACGACCTCCACTGCGGCTCGCTCGTGGTCGGCACGGCATCCAGCTACAGCCCGTTCGCGATCCAGGCGGAGATGGACGTCACGGATTGTCATAATTACTGGCAACACCCGCACTTCCCCGGAAGACCGTGGGACCCGGTCAACTGGATTGTGCGCAACGTCCCGATGGCCGGCGCGCCGGACGGCGGCACGCTGGGCATGCTGCTGACGCGCGCGGCCGGGAAGCCGCTGGTCTGCACCGAGTACAATCACCCCGCGCCGAACACCTACTCGTCGGAGGCGTTCCTGCTGCTCGGCGCCTATGCGGCGCTGCACGATCTCGATGGAATTTTCGCGTTCGCCTATTCGCACGGCGCCGACTGGAACCGCGGCACCTTCGCGAATTTCTTCGACATCGCCGAGCATCCGACGAAGATGGTCGCGCTGCCCGCCGCGGCGGCGCTCTTCGAGCGCGGCGACGTCCGGACGACCGACCCGCCGACCGTAGTGCCTTACACCGTGGAAAGTTGCATCGAAGTGATCCGGAAATTCGACGACCTGCCGACCGCGGAGCGCCTCGGCGCGGACCCGGCGGCCGTTTTCGAGGGGCGCGTCGCGCTCGCGCCAACGCCGGAGGCCGGACCTGCCGCGCCGGCGCTCAAGCCCGCCGCGGCCAAGCCGGGTTCCAGCGCCACCGGCGAACTCTTCTGGGGGCCGGCGACAGCGGCGGAGAAGGGCTTCGTGCTGGTGAAGGCGCCCCGCAGCAAAGCGCTGATCGGCGCCGCGGACGAGCGCGCCTTCAAGCTGGGCGATGGCGTCGAAGTCACGCCCGGCAAGACCATGCAGGACTGGTCAGCCATCACGCTGACGGTCCTCGACGGCGAGGGCTTCAAGGCGCCCGCGCGCATCCTCGTCACCGCCACCGGCTACGTGCAGAATACAGGGATGGTCTGGAAGGACGACAAACACGATTCGGTCGGCAGCGATTGGGGCCATGCGCCGGCGCTTGCCGAGGGCATCCCGGCCGCGATCACGCTGCCGCTCGAAGCCGGAGCGACGATGCGCGCCTGGGCGCTGGACGGCTGCGGACAGCGCGGCGAAGAAGTCCCGGTCAAGTCCGCCGCGGGCAGGGCGACGATAGCGATTGGACCCGAGTTCAAGACGCTCTGGTATGAGATCGAGCTGGCGAGGTAGTTCTGCGAGAAAAAACATGCGCCTCCGACATCTGCTGGTTCTGACCGCGCTGACGGCGGCGACGCCGGCGCTGGTCGCCTTCGGCGCCCAGGCGGACCTCGACGCCGCGGAGAAGCTCACCGCCGAGGCCTGCGAGGCCATGTCGCACAAGAACTTCGAGCCGGTCCTGGAACTGATCCGCAACGGCGACATCCGCAGCGAACTCGTCCAGCGCATGCCCCAAAGCTACCCTACCGATCCGAAGGAGCGGGAGCGGATCGGCACGGGTTTCATGGAAACGATCGCGACGGGCGTCCCCGCAATCTGGTCCTACGCCACGGATGCCGAGCGCTTTCTGTCGCCGCCGCGCGATGAGAAGGGCTTGCTCGTCGTGCCCGTGCGCTTCGATTCCAGGAATACGGAGAAGGTGCAAGTCACCGTCTTCCAGGTCTTCCGCTATCGAACCTCTCCGGAAGGCCTGCGGCTGGTCAACATCGAGACGCCGCTGACCGGGCCGGACATCGTCTCCACGGCGGCGGCCCTGATGCCTGCGCACTGGCCGGAGTCGCCGGAGGACAAGGAGAAAAAGCAGCGGAAGCATGCCATGATCGTGCAGATGATGCGCGGGTCGCACTTCGAAGCGGAGAAGGCCGCGCGCGAGGCGTTGAAGGAGTCGCCCGAGGACATGGTCTTCCGGTTGACGCTGGCCCGCGCGCTGGGCTCGATGAAGAAGTACGATGATGCTAAGGAGCTGTATCGCGACATGCTTGCGCGCGGCCAGGCCGTCCTGTTCGCGCACTACCAACTGGCGGCGATGGCCATCGAGGAGCAGCACTACGACGAGGCCATCGCACAGCTCCAGCTCGTGCTCGACGGCCTGCCCGAAGACGACTGGCTCCTGGCCCAACTCGCCAACGCGCAGATGCTGGCCGGCAAGACCGCCGAGGCAAAGGCGACGCTCGATCGCGCCCTCAAGCTGAGTCCCTTAAGCCGCCACGCTCTTCAGCAGCGCGCGCGGCTCCGAATCCGCGAAAAAGATCTCGACGGCGCCGCCGCCGACCTGCGTACGGTCAAGGAGCACCACGGGCAGAACATCGTGGTGCTGCTGAAGGACCCCGATTTTTCGCAGGTGGTCCTGATGGAGAAATACGGCGACATCATTGGCCGCCAATTCCAGCCGGCGCCACACTAGAGAAGTCCGGCCGGGAGCTCGGCGGCGCTCACGGCGAGGGGCGCAGGAAGAGGATCGAACGCACGCGGTCACGCGGGATGGAGACCGCGCCGAGAAACTCCGATTGCCCCGTGAGCCGGTCCGCCGAGAGCGTGCAGGAGCGCAGCGTGAACCGGCCCTCGCTCGTCACGACGCGGACCGCCGCCTCGGGCGCGAGCGGCTTGCCGCCCGGCGCGGGAAACTGGATGGACGCGACCTGGCCCAGGTCAGGCTGCACCTCGTCATGGCCGGTCTGAAGCGAGAATCGGCCATCCGCGAGCGTCACGGATTGCGCCGTGATCGCGTTGCCGTTCGTGAGCGTGACCCGGACCGATCCGGCCGCCGGCGCCGGCGCGCCGCCGGCAGTGACGACGCCCGGCAGCACGCGAAGGCGCTTGATCGAAACTGGCGCGAATCCGGCGAACACGACGTAGAGGCCGTCCTTCGGCCCGGGACGGGGTGCTGCGAACGGTCCCTGCGCCTGATCGTCCTGCCACGCCCGGACCGTGCTGTCTTTCGGGTCGTACGAACACCGGAGCCGAACGCTGAGCGCGCGCGGTGCGGCAAACCGCAGCGACTGCGCCCAGTCGCGTCTCGCCGCCGGCGCTCCCTTCGACAGGCTGACCATGTCGTTTCCGTTGCCCCGGAATCCGAACAGCACGCCGCTCCTCTGACTCGGTGCGGCGGCCGGGCCGTAGACGGCTGGAGGCCTCTCGCCCATCCATCCGGTTTCGCTGGCGAAGAGGATCATCTCGCAGTCGAGCGGCACATCTTCCGAAGTCTCGACATCGGCCTCGACCGTGACCGGACCTTCTTGCGGCAAAATGGCCGCGATGATGCTGCCGTCCGTCACGTCGCCCGGCGTGGCCAACCGTCCGTTCTCAAACTCCCACTTGCCGCGGACGGCCATCCACTGGCCCATGCCGCCCGTGTCGAAAGGCGCATCGAGAAACGGCTGCGCCGCCGCGCTGAAGCGGACTTCCGACAGGCTCGGCGTCGGAAGGGTCAGTTCGCCCAGCGCCTCGCTGGCGAGAACTATTTGGTCCGGGCCGATGGAGCGGACTTCGCCCAGGACGAAGTCGCCGTTCGCCAGCGCGATTCGAGCGCCCGTTCCCGGCGGGCCCGCGGTCGTCAACTCGATGTGGTCCAGGACCGACGCGCGCACGCGCACCTCGTTCGGGAATTCCGGGCATCGCATGTGCAGCCAGCCGTCTTCGCCCAGGCTGAGCACCGTGCCGGTGAACCGATCTCCCGGCGCGGTCGTGACCCGATCACGGCTCGGATCTACCGCCAGCGACCAGCCCGCCGCTTCGGCAGGCGGTAAACCGCCGAGCCGGAATGTGACAAACGCGTCCGACTCGTCGCTGCCCTTCAACTGCGGCGCCCACGCTGTGTGATAGAGCTCGGGCTGCTCGACCGCGCGGGCCCGGGCGATGTTACCGGCGAACACCACTCCCTCGCGCGGCTCAATTTTCAGTTCCGCAAGCGGTATCGCCAGGGCGACTTCCCAACAGGCGGTCCGGGTCGCGCAGGCGCAGCGCCAGGGCGGCGCGTCGGGCGGCACCTGCCGGGCCGCGACTTTTTTGTCTGCGTAAGTGAAGTCCAGCGCGCGCCCGATCGGGTTCACGAGGAGTTGGCGCCAGTTGGAGCGCTCCGGCCCGGGGCACAGGAAGATCTCGATGTGGTCGTCGCGGAACAGGTCGTTGCTGCCGCGCGGCGCACGCGCCACCAGCCGTGCCGGCTCCGGCTCGAGCGCGCGGACGGCGACATAGAGGCACTGGTCGTCCCAGAGCATGGCGAACTGCGTCTGGAACAGCGGCCCGACCTCGGCGCCGCCGAGGTAGGTGAACCCGGTCTGCCAGGGCACGCCGCGCCAGCAGTCGTCGTCGAAATTCGCGTCGAGCCGCGGCGGCGTTTTCGCGCGGAACACCGTGCAGTTCCGCGCCTCGGCCAAGGCGGGACGGCCAAGGAACGCCAGCGCCAGGGCAAGGACCCAGGCGGCGCGAACTGAGTTTTTCATCGGCGTTCATCACCCATTGCAGATTCCGTGCGTGACTTCCGTATTATCCGTTAAGATACCCGCGCATGCAACGACGCGCTCCTTCGGGCCGCCGCAGTACGGACGGCGGATTGTCGCCAAGAGACGCAGGACGCGCAACTGCAAATGGGGATAGAGAGGCTGTTGAAGAACATCTTTTGTGTTGGGGCAGCGAACGGCCCGCCGGTCAACTGCGAAAGGCGCGGACTTTGAAGAGCGTACTTTGTGGATGACCGCTCGAGACAGCTTCGCCGCGGAGAACGCCGACCAACCGCGATTAAGAAGGCGTTCTCCGCGGCGCAATCAGCTTCCATACCCGCCGTTCACGCGGCTTACCGTCGAATTCGGCGCACCACGGCCATCACGCCGCAGCCCGCAAGGAAAAGGCTCAAGGTCGCCGGCTCAGGGCAGGGGCTTTCGGCCAGCGCTACGTCCAGCGCATAGCCGTTGTAGATGCCGCCGTCGCCGCCGGAAACCGTGATGGGATTCCCGCCGCCGTTGATGGTCAAGTCCAGGTCGAACTCTGACGCCGAAGTTCCGAGCCCGTCGGAGCCCGCGGGATCCAAGCCATCAATGCTGAGACCGTCCGTGCTCCAGTCAATGCTTGAGAGGGTCAAGACGTGCCCGGTGCCGCCCGCCGCGGGAACAATTCCGAGCTCCACGTCTTCTCCATCCTCCAGCATCTGCAGCAGGAAGTTGGCGGTCGGGGCCGCTGGCTGCACCCAGGGCTGACCGCCGGTGCCGAGCGAAGACATGCCTTGAAAGACCGTGCTGCCCGGCGCGTACGTCTGGATATAGTTGAACTTGCCATTGATCCAGTTGGCCACCGAGGTCCCGGTGTTCGGATCTGTCTGCATGAAGTTGCCGCCCGCCAACAGTTGGCCGGCCGCCACCCAGGTTGATTGTCCGCCCATGAGCAAGTCGCCGTACGTCCCGGGATAGGCGTTTGACAGCCAGGTGAACGAGTTGATCGTCGCAGTCGGAGCGCAGAAATTATTTCCGTTCGTGCCATTCGGCCCGACCTGGTTCTGCCCCACGTCTCCAAAGGCCGCGGTCGTCGTCTCGTCTACGCTGTAACTGAAAGCCTGTCCTGTGCGCGCGAAGAGAAAAAGACCGGCAGCAAGCACGGCAATCGTAAAACAACGGACATTCATGCTGAGTCTCCCCCATAAAAATCCGTGGTCCCCATTGCCCGGTCAATTTCGGTCAGCCTTCTCGTTTCGATCCTCTCCCTTCTATTTATAAACTATGCGAGATTAGAGTAGAACCCGTTCAGTATTAAGCAAACCGGATGCCGGAAACAGTAAAAGCCGCGCAGTGGCAAGGCGAAAATCGATGGCAGTCTTAACTACTGTCACAAGGTAAATTACGACAATAGCGATAGGTTATGCCGAGTGTGGCGTTTCCGCACCCCCTGGGGATGTTGCCGAGTCTCAACACGCACTTCGGGTGAAAGTTGCGAAGGCTGGACGAGGCTAATTCTTGTCCCAGACGATTCGAGTCAGGGAGAATGGCTTTATCGCGATCGGCCCCGTGGCGTTTTGCGTCTCTATCCTTGCCGCTTTTCTATCGAGGTCGAGAAGGCCGGATGTGGCGAGGGTTTCGACCCGGCCGGGCTTGCGGTCCTGGAACAACGTTGAAGGATCGAAGGAAAGATCGGCGCCAGACGCGTTCTCCACCAGAAGCGTCGTGCGCCTGGGCGACTCGAAAAGTCCCGCCTCGACTGGAATAAAATATTCAGTCTTCGCTCCGCCGCCCGAAACCGAGCGTTCGTCCGCCTGGACCATGCGCTGGAAAGAGCTGCTCCGATTGGCTGCCTCGCTCAACCAGCGGAACGCCGCGGCCGTGGGGACCGCGGCGTAGCTTCTTTGGCCATCCGGGACGAACATCGCGTGGGAATCTTTCGGCCTGAAGCTGTACATGAACAAGAGCGAGGCCGTCACCGAGGGATGGCGAAGCTGCACCAGGGCCATGCGCGTCGTGGTCAGCATCTCCATCGCGGGCGACATCGGCTCGCCGTTCTCGCCGCGGTCGGTCACCGGATTTGCGCCGCGCGTATTCCATTCCGTAATCCAAAGTTCCTTGCCGGGCAACCGGCGTTCGAAGTCCTGAAGGATGCGGTCCACTCCCTCGTCCACGCGGGCCATCATGGCGTTGAGACGCGCCGCCGCGTTCTCCTCCGTCGGCGGCGTCGCCCCGGCCTCGGGATCGCCCATCACCTCGCGCAGCCGCGGATAGAGATGCAGCGTGACGGCGTCGAACCACGGTTCCGGCCGCAGGTCCTCGTCCCATTTCCGGAGCCGCTGTCCGAACCTGCCCCTTCGCACGTCAATGGCGCCGGCGGCCGCTTGCACGGCCACCTTGACATTGGCCGGCAAGAAAGGCTTTATCGCATCCAGATATTGTTTCATGATCTGCATGCTGGCCGGTTCATCGGGCCAGCGCGCCAGGCTGGTCGGATCGTTGCCCATCGCGACCCAGAATTCATTTCCCAATTCGATCCGCTGCGGGACGATGCCCTCGCCGGCCAGGCGCTTGAACCATTCTACCTGCTCCTCGACACTGGAGGATTCCAGGTTCGGGACAAAAACGACCTGCGCTCCGATCTCTCGCGCAAAGGGCTCGAACTGCTCGAAGGTCACCCCCTTCGGCTTGCCGCGCGCGATGTTGGCGGCGGCGATAACCCAGAACCGCACATAGGCCGAACTGTCTGGCTTCTCCTGGATTTCAATCAGCCCCGTGCGCCAGTTGTAAAAGTTGGAGTCGGAGCCGCCGGGGAAACGCGCCAGCCCGATCTCCATCGTCTTCAGCACCGCGACCTTGGCCGGGTCCTCCAGGAGGCGTTCATAAAACGCCGTCGTCGAAGCGCCGAAAATGGGGCCTTGCAAAGGGCGCGGCTTGCCTGAAGGCTTGAGCGTGAGCGTGTCGGCAGCAGCAGCCGAGACCCCGATCAGCACAAGAAACAGGATCGGCATCCGAAGCAGTCCGTTCCGCCGCGTCCGAACGTCCATGGCGTTCGAAGCCTCCTGCTCGAGCTGGAATTTACCCAAAGACCCTCCTCCACAAGACCAACGGGCAAACACGGCACAAGAAGACCAAGTTCCCATGCGCGTCGAACCTGGACGCCATGAGGGTCAGCCTACTCTTAATATCCTCTGGCGACCACGTCATGGACAGGTCGTGCGGCCCCGGGTCCCTTCGCAGCATACTCGCTGCGAGTGTTCAAAAAGTCCCACAGTTTACCGTCACCATTGGTACTGCTCTAATCGCCATGGTAGGTACAGGCATGGCTCGGCATGGCCTTCGAACGATGCCCATTGCGCCACCCGATGGGCGTCGCGGAGCGTCCCGAATAAACCGTTTTGGTTGAGGCGAATGCCGAATTCCGCATGAACATCCTTTTCGCCACCTGTGCAAAGCAACGTATGGCTTTCTTTCACAGCGTCTCCGAAAACTTCGAATCCCATAAGGTTCCCATCATCTGCCGGCGGTAGCCCTAGCTTCAGGACTTCCGTACGCTCCGAGACATATGGGCCGCTGGCGAACATTGAGTCATGCATTGGACCGGCTTCACCCAGAAGGGCTTCGAGGAATTCTTTGTGTAGCGAGGTTCCGAGCAGCAGCACGTCCGCGGCACCCTGAAGGAACTCACGGGCGAACTCGCTCGCTGTGTCAAGTTTCGAAAAGGCATAAGGCCAGATGTTGGCAGGCTCGGGCGGGTGTCTTTTCATCCAAGGATACAGTTCAGCGAGACGATGGGGTTGAACTCCCATTTTAGCGGCAATATCGATATTAGTCTGATTTGGCGCCTCGTTCAAGAACCAAGAGTCCGGAAACACCTCGGTTACGCATGGCGACAGGGAAACTACATACTCGGGGACGAGTTCTGCACTCATCCATTCTCTTCTGCGGAAGCGCTTCGTGAGGAAGTAGCCTCCGGACGTGTATTCGAGTGACCGTGACATTGGCTGTTAGCCTCACCAGCGCCGAGCAAATGTTTCCAGTTTGCAACCGCGAAATTGCACCTTGGGTGAAGATACATTCTCCGTACCTCTGTGCGCAAGCGCGAGACCGAAGGCGAAAGGTTGAAGCGACAGGATCTCCACTGCCATTGTTCGTAATTTTCCTAATGGCTGCCTCACGACGGTCAGGCATCCAAATCATGTTTAGCGGCTGAGCGCGCTCCCGTCAAGCAATTCCCGCGCCGGCGGCGCGGAAATCTCGGTTGCTATTTCATTCAGGGATGATAGAATCCTGGCGGGCAGGTTCCCAACGATCAACCCGGAGGATGCGCATGCCCAAGGAAACGATGACGCCCCGCGAGCGCTGGCTGGCGGTGCTGCGGCGCGAGAAGCCGGACCGCGTGCCGATGGATTACTGGGGGACGTCGGAAGCGACCGCGAAGCTGAAGCGGCACCTCGGCGTGGCCACCACCGAGGAAGTGTTCGCGCGGCTGCACATTGACGCGCCGCTGGACGTCGGGCCGAAGTACGTCGGGCCGAAGCTGCCGCCGGGGACGAACCTGTACGGGATCCGCATGCAGACGATGCGCCACGAGGGCGGCGAATACCTCGAGAACGCCGACGCGCCGCTCGCCAAATATAACTCCGTGGCGGAGATCGAGAAGCACTACCGCTGGCCCAGTATTGACTGGTTCGACTTCTCCGGCCTTCCGAAGCAGGTCGAGGGTCAGGAGCGCCGCCCGATCCGCGGCGGCGGCTCTGAACCGTTCCTCACTTACAAGGCGCTGCGCGGACAGGAGCAGGCGTTTATGGACCTGGCGCTCAACCCGGAAATCGTCCACTACTGCCTCGACAAGCTTTTCGACCTGGCCTATGAGCAGACGCGCCGGATCTACGAGGCGATCCCCGGCAAGGTCGCGATCTCGTATATCGCCGAGGACATGGGCGGCCAGACCGACCTGATGATGTCCGTCAAGCACATCCGCGAATTCCTGCTGCCGCGGATGAAACGGATGATCGCCCTGACGCACAGCGCCGGCGCGTACGCCTTCCACCACAACGACGGCTCTTGCTGGCGCATCCTGCCGGACATGATCGCGGCGGGGATTGACGTGCTCAACCCGATCCAGTGGCGATGCCGGGGAATGGAGCGCGAGCGGCTGAAGCGCGACTTCGGCGACAAGCTGATCTTCCACGGCGGGGTGGACAACCAGCACACGCTTCCGTTCGGCACGGTCGCAGAGGTGCGGCAGGAAGTCATTGACAACCTGCGCATTCTCGGCGCCGGGGGCGGCTACATCATCGCCCCGTGCCACAACATCCAGGTCGTCGGCCCGGCGGAGAACGTCGTGGCGATGTACGAGACCGGGTACGAACACGGCTGGAGCTGACCGGCCGGGAATCACCATCACTCCAGGACGATGACGGCCACGTCCTCCGCCTTCAGCGATAGCGTGAGCTTTCCATCCGCGACAGGCAGTTCCGCGCCGCCGACGAGCTCACGGACCTTTCCCGAAGCCTTGCCGCTCAGCACGATGACCGCTTCCGTTTCCCGGCCGCTGTCGTTGAACACCGTCAGGTACTTTTCGCCGAAGCGTTCCACCCAAACCTTCGGGTCCTCGCATCGGGCGCGGGTGATCGGCTGCCAGCCCGCCTCGGCCACGGTCCGGCACAGCGGCACGTACTTCCTGAACAGGTCGCGGTCGCGGTTGTAGAGCGCGGGCTGGCTGAAGTAGTGGCCCTCGGAGGCGTTCTGGCTGAAGAAGCCGGGGAACATGCCGCAGGCCAGGCAGCGCTTCATGTACTTCTCGACCAGTTCATGGGGGAAGGCCGCGAAGTCCGTGTTCATCAGGAAGCAGTACGGCTTCGGCCCGCACAGGACCCGGCGGCAGAGCAGTTCCTCCTCGGACATCGGCCGCCATTTTCCGCCGGGGTTCCAGTCAGTTTCGGTCCCCATGACGTCCAGCCACGGCGCCAGCCAGCAGAGCCGGCCCGGCGTGCCGTTGGCCATCATCAGTTTGCCCATGCCGTGCACGTCTTCGGCGATGGCGCGGACGTACTCGAACGCGATCAGGCCGCGGAAAACCGCGGGCTTGAAGTCGTCGGCCGAAAAGGTCAGCGGCGCCTGCGCGGCAGCCAGGTGCTCGCGGCGGAAATCCAGCTCGGCCGTCACATAGCCTTCGCTGGAATCAACGTACTCTCCGCCGAGGTCGCCCTTGCGGCCCTTGCCGTACAGCTTCTCCTTCCAGTCCGCGTTCCACTTGTTCTTGAAGTCCGTCACGTCTCCCGGAATGCCGGGCGAAGAGTTCATGCTCCAGACGGCCCCGTCGCACCACGGCTCATGAAGGATGCGGGCCACGAACTGCCCCGACTCGTCATAGTGGCCGCTGGTCAGCAGGGCCTGGGCTTCGCGGTCGCCCTTAGCCGCCCGCCTTCTGGCCTCGGCCAGCGCGGCCTCCGGCGTCCGCGGCAGCTCCTTCGGCATGGGCATCCACCAGGTCATCGGCTCGGTGTAGCGGAACGTGATGATGTCGTGGGCGTTATCCCATTCGGTTTCGTCATTGCCCTCCTTGAACCGAAAGCCGAAGTCCTGCCAGCCGGCGACCTGGCTGATCTTCTGGAACGGCATCCAGATTCCCTGCCGCGGCGTGCGGCAGCGGAAATAGTCCGGGAAGAGCTCGTAGAGCCCGGCGGCCGCGCCGCGGAACCCGGCCGCGCCGGCGAAGGGATAGGCGCAGAAGGAGAACTCAGCCGTGGGCTTCTCCTTCGCCAGGCCCAGGTCATAGGCGATGTAGAGTTCGCTCAATCCGGCGGCAAACCCGACGCGGAAGAACGCGGGCCTGCCCATGTCCAGGGCGATGGCCCGGCCCTGGTCTCCTTTGGTGACGGCGGCAAACGGGTACATGGACAGCCGGCCGGTCCCGCTGTCTCCGAATCGTGTAGCGCACACGTTCCCATAGGGCGAGGCGGCCGTTTCCCGGCGCGGGCTTGCCCACCAGCGCCAACCGTCGC
The DNA here is from genome assembly GCA_050015075.1 of Candidatus Brocadiia bacterium. Classification (GTDB taxonomy): domain Bacteria; phylum Planctomycetota; class Brocadiia; order CAIUPP01; family CAIUPP01; genus JBEKCB01. The sequence continues at coordinate 22,918 of JBEKCB010000007.1, forward strand.
CGGAAACGGGTGTCGCATAGATCAGAGTCACGGCGCGGTCCTTGCCGGTGGTATCGGCCAGGCTGCCGGTGAAGAAGGCGGCCCGGCCCTGCAGGGACTTCTTGAACTCCAGCTTCAGGCCCAGCGCCTCTCCATTCTCCAGCGAATGGAAGTCGGAATCGGCGGCTGCGTCGCGGACCCAGAAGCCCTCCGTTCCGGCCGCGGCGGGCTTGACGGGCACGCCGTCGAAGATCACGGCGTCGCGCGCGGTTGCGATCTGGCACAACTGCGGATGCTTGAACGACGCCTTCCCGGCATGCGAGCGGAGCAGCATGTGGAAGTACACTTCTTTGACCGGCTTGGCGGGGAAGACCCGCACTTCCACGCGCTGCCAGTCATGAGTGCCGACCTTGAACGGCGCGACCTGGCCCCAGAGCGGCTCGCCGTCCATGTAGACGAGATCGAGGTAGAGCGAGTAATCCGCGTCCCGCTGCCCGCCGACGCCCTCGGCCTTGCTCCAGACCGAAGCGAGGATCGGCAGGGGCGCCGCCTGGTTGAGGACCACCGACTGGCTGAGGCCGCCCCTGGCGTTGCGGTCGGCCCCGTTGTCGCAGATGAAGGCTTCCCCATCGCGCCTGAAAGGGAACTCGCTCTGATAGGGCCGCCAGGCGTCGTCCTTCAGCAGGCTCTTCTGGCTCTCGTCAGCCCGGACGACCGCTCGGGTAACCTGGGCGCGGGCCTGCGAGCTGAGCAACAGGGCAAGCACCAGCGGAACCAGGGCCGCGCACCGCCTGATATTGCCGTCGGTCACTTGTGTCACGGCCATGTCTCCAGTTTTCAAGACCGCACGCCCCTCCGCAATCGCCCAATAGTAGCAAGCGTTTCGGCAACTCGCAAGCCGGGACCGAGCCGCAAGTTGCAACAATTTGCGACACGTCCCGCGCGGGCGCCGGCATCTTGCGGGACACCCGCGACAAGCGTATAATCCAGTGTCCGCGGCCACCGCGAGTTTGAGAGGAGCTTCTCGCCGACGCCCGATGAATCCCCGGCAAGGAAATCCCGTGCGCTGCGCGCTCGTCCATGATTGGTTGACGGGCATGCGGGGCGGAGAAAAGGTCCTCGAGGTCCTCTGCGAGCTTTTCCCCGAGGCCGATCTCTACACGATGGTGCACGTTCCCGGCAGCGTCACGCCTGTGATCGAGAACCGGCGCATCTTCACCTCGTGCCTGGACCGGTTGCCCGGCGTCGGAAGTTACTACCGGAACTTGCTGCCGCTCATGCCGTGGGCGGCGGGGCGGATGCGGCTTGAAGGTTACGACCTGGTCGTCGCCGTCAGCCATTGCGTGGCGCACGGGGTGCGCGTCGCGGAAGGCACGCGGTTCGTCTGCTATTGCCTGACGCCGATGCGCTACGCGTGGGACCAGTTGGAGGCCTACCGTCCGCGCGGCTGGCGCGCCCGCCTCCAATACTTCCTCCTGCGCCGGTTGCAGCCGCGACTGCGGGAATGGAACCGGCAGGCCGCGCGGCGGGTGACCGAGTATGTCTCCGATTGCCAGAACGTGCGCGAGCGCGTCCGGCGCTGCCTTGACCGGGAGTCGGCGGTGATCTATCCTCCGGTGGACACCGATTACTTCCATCCGGTGGAGGCCGCGCCCGGCGGCTTCTATTTGTGGGCGGGCGCGCTGGCGCCGTACAAGCGCATGGACATGGCGCTCGAGGCGTTCCGCGCGCTCGACCGCGAGCTGGTGGTGATCGGCGACGGCCAAGACCTCGGCTGGGCGCGAAGGACGGCGCCGCCGAACGTGAAATTCCTCGGCCGCCAGCCGGACGACGTGCTGCGGCGGCATTACTCGGCGTGCAGGGCGCTGATCTACCCGGGCGAGGAGGATTTCGGCCTCGTGCCGCTGGAAGCCCAGGCGTGCGGACGGCCGGTCATCGCCTATGGCCGCGGCGGCGCGCTCGAGACCGTCGTGGACCCGGCGCAGGCCGCGCCGCAGGCGGGCGCGACGGGCATCCTCTTCCGCGAGCCGACCGCCGCGGCGCTCGTCGAAGCCGTCCGCCGGTTCGAGCGGTCCGAGGCGGCCTTCCGCGCCGAAACGCTGCGCGCGAACGCGCTGCGCTTCAGCCGCGAACGGTGCAAGGCCGCGCTCCGCGACAATCTCCTGTCGCCGCAGAAGGGAACGGAGCAATGCTGAGGCGCTGGTCATTTTCCTGACGCGCTTTATGGGGTTCATCAACCGGAATGCGCACTGAAGAGACCGCTCCGATCGCCGCGCCGCGCGGGACGCTGACGGGGCTGTTCGTCGCCCTGGCGCTGACGGCGGGAGTGGAGATCGCGCTTGCCGCGCGGTCGCCGCTCATCGCGAAGGACGGCGTGACTTTCATCGAGGTCGCGCAGCAGCTCGCCGTATCGCCCATCGAGACGATCCGCGCATCGGTCCAGCATCCCGGCTACCCGGCGATGATCCTGGCGGCGCGGCGCGTCATCGGCCTGTTCGGGCCGGTGGATGATTTAAGCGCGTGGATATGGGCCGCGCGGGCGCCGGTGATGCTGTTCGGCCTGCTGAACGTGCTCGTGTTCTGGTGCTGGGTCCGCCGCGCGTTCGATAACCGCGTGGCCGGCATTGCGGCGGTCTTCCTCGCGATTCTGCCGGTTTTCTGCGAGAGCGCCGCGGACACCATGAGCGACGCGCCGCACCTGTTCTTCTATCTCCTGTCGGCCTGGTTGATCACCGAAGGAATGGTCCGGCGCAGGTTCTGGTTTTTCCCGCTGGCCGGCGCGGCGAGCGGCCTGGCCTACTGGATACGGCCCGAAGGCCTGGCGCCGGTCGTCGTCGGCGCCGGCGTCATTGCGCTCCTCGCCGTCTTTGGACGCGAGAAGCCGCTGCGGGCGCTTGCCTGGCTGGCCGGGTTGCTGATCGCCACGGGAATCGTCGCGGCGCCATACACATGTCTTAAGGGGAAACTGACGGACAAGAAGGACTTGAGCACCCTCGTGCGCAGCGAATCCAACGAGCAGTCCGGCCGCAGCGTCACGGGCGCACCGCCCGCCGCGCCGCCGGGTCCGGTCGCCTGGCAGCCGACACCGGTCCCGGCCGTCTCGCAGCCGGCTCCAGGCCCGGCCGCATCGCAGCCGACTCCGGCCCCGGTCGCGGTTCAACCGGTTCCTCGGAGCGGCCGTCTCGTCGCGCTGGCGAACGCCGTGGGCATGCTCGCCATGCAGTGGACGGTAGGGCTGCGCTACTTTATTACATGGCTGGTTGCGATGGGGTTTGTCTTCCCTGGCGCGCCGAAGGCCCAGCCGCGCCCGAAGCTCTTCCTGGCTGCCCTGGCCGGCTTCAACATCGTGCTCCTGATCCTGCTGTACCTGGTGGCGGGCTACATCGCGGGGCGCCACACGATGCCGCTGCTGTGCGTGAGCCTTGCCTGGGCAGGCAGCGGGACCATCTGGCTGGGCGGGAAGTTGTCGGGGCTGCTGGCTTCGCGTTCGGCCGCGACGACGAGACTCAGCCCCGGCCTCCTGGCGGGCCTGTTGGTCGCGGGGTCCGTACTGGGGCTGCTGCCGCGAAGCCTGCGGCCGCTCCACGAGCATGCGCGGCCGGTGCTCCAGGCCGCACGCTGGATCGGGGACCACGCGCAGCCCGGCGACACGCTCCTGACCAACACCTGCTACGGGACGTTTTATTCCCGGGTGCCCGGCCGCGTCATGCAGGTGGGCGAGACGTTTCCCGCCTCCTTCAAGCAGGACCTGCGCTGGCCGTACCGGTTTGTGCTGCTGGACCGCACGGCTTCGAACTTTCAGCAGGTGCAGACGCCGGAGCTTCTCAAGTCCCACGTGCTGGTGAAGATCGCGGGGCTTCCCGATGACAACCCCATCGTCCTCGAATCGCGTCCGCCGCGGTAGCCGCTTGTAGTGTGCCGGCAAGGGCATAGAAAGTAGCGCCTGACGGCGCCGCTGCAAGCAGCAGAGGCGCAGTCAGTCCCGCTCCAGCAACCGCAGGTCGCCGGCCTGGGCCTTCGTCGTGAAGCCCGGCGCGTCGCCACGGTCATCGCTGATCATGAGCCAGCGCACGCCGGAACCCACGGCGCCGGCCTTCTCCACGATCGGCCAGTCCCGGTCGAGCGCAACGAGGAACATGCAGCCGATGTGCCGGTCCGCGCAGATGACGCCGTTCGCCGGCTCGGACCGCACCGCCGCCGCCAGGCGGTCCAGCTTGGGCCAGTAGCCGGCCAGTTGCCGCGTCTGCTGAAGGTCTGTTGTCCAGTAAATTCCCGCCACGACGAGCTGCGCCGCGACGAGCAGGGCAAAAACCGGCCGGCGGAAACGGTCCCAGGGCGCGGCGAAGAACCACATGGACGCCCACAGGACCGGCAGCGTCGGCATCATGTAACGCGTTCCCTGCTCGCCCCACCACACGATGTAAAGTCCCAGGTAAAACGGGAACGCCCACGCGAGGACGTTGGGCGCGCGCATCGCGAAACGCCACCAGCCGACGGCGAAGAGGATGAATAGCGGCACGAAGATGAACAGCGTGTTGGGAATCCACCGGCCCTTCGCATCGTAGCTCTTGAACATGCCCGGGATCAGCAGGCGCCCGACTTCCGTGACGCGCAGGCGCACCCCTTCGGCCACCAGCGCGGGCAGCGGCCTGTCCTTATTCTGATTGCGGAATTCGCCGACGTACGTCACCGTGCCCGGCCCTTGCTCTGCAGCGGAGGCCGATTGCCACGACAGGAACCCGATCGCCGACGCCAGCGCAATGACCGACGCGATGCCGCCCAGGAGAAAGCACCGGCCCCAGGAGACCCGGCGCCGGCACGCCAGCACGATCAGCATCACGCCGAACCCCGAAGCGATGAACACGCCCGCCGGGCGTATCCAGCAAAGGAATGCGATCAGCGCGCTGCCGGCCAGCGTCAGGCCGATCGCCTGGCCGATGCGAAGTTCCGTCGCCAGGGTCAGCAGGTTCACCGCCCAGATCATGGCCGCCATGAACCCGATCTCGGGCACCGTGCGGCGGTAGTAATACCAGAACCCGACGTTCGTCATGACCAGCGCCGTCAGCAGCAGCGCGTGGTTGCCGAAGTATTTCCGGCTCCAGAGATACAGCCCCAGCATGAAGAGTACGGCCAGGAACCACTGCATGAGCCCGATGGCGATAAACGGCCGGACAGCTTGCAGGGCGAAAGCAGGCGCAATCAGGAGCGGATAGCCGGGAGCATAATGGAGATACCGCTCGCCGGAGAACCGGGTGAACCCGTGCCCCGTGCCGAGGCTTCTGGCAATGGAGAGATAGGAGCTTTCGTCGGGGCCCGGGAGCCAGCCCGAGCCGATCTGCATCGCCAGCAGCGCCGCGAGCACGATCAGCCAGAAGACGAAATGCTCCTCCGGCTTCCGCAGGTAATCTTTCAGCGGCCGAGACTCCATCCCGTTGCTCCAGGGCCGGCGCGCATCATGCGCGGGCAGTGTCGGGCAGGCGCCGGGATTCTAGCAGACTCCGCGCTGCGCGGCAATCGCCCGCGAGAAGGCTTGACGACAGGAAAGGAAAGAGTAAACTGCCTGCGGCCTTGGTCCATTTCACGCTGAACCGGAATACGCTGGACGGAACACCGCCGATGAAAATCGCTCTCACGAACGTGGACTTCGATCCGGCCCGAGGCGGCGCCGAGACCTACGTGCGGAACTTCGCCCGAAAGCTCCTCCGCGGCGGCCACGAGGTCCACGTCTATACCGCGACGTGGGACGCGGCGGAAAAAGGGCCCGTCTATCATCCCGTTCCGCTTCCTCCGTTCCACATGCTGCGGGATTATTCCTGGGCCCTGCGCACCCGCGACCTGCTGCTCAAGGAGAAATTCGACGTCATCCACGGCTTCGGGAAGAGCGTGTACATGGACGTCTACCGGCCCGGAGGCGGAGTGCGCCGCGCGGAGCTGGAATACAAGGCCAGGCTGGCGAAGAGCGTCGCGGGCCGGGCGTGGGTCCGCTTTCGCAGCGGGATACGGCTGCAGCATCAGCTCCTGCTGCGGCTGGAGAGAATGCAGTTCGCGCCGGGCGGCGCGCACGAGATCATCGCCGTCTCGAACATGGTCCGCGACGAGATCACCCGGTATTATCACTGCGAGCCGGAGCGCATCACCGTGATCCACAACGGCGCCGATCTGGCGCGGTTTACGTCCGATCTGCGCGAGAGGTTCCGGAAGCCTGCGCGGCGGGAACTCGGCCTCGCGGAGGACGAACTCATGATCCTCCTCGTGGGCCACAACTACCACCGCAAGGGCGTTCCATTTTTGATCCGCGCGCTGCCGGAACTTCGGAAGCTGGGGACGCCGTTCCGCGTGTTGGTCGTAGGCCGAGGCCGCCGAGATCCCTGCGACCGGCTGGCCCGGAAGCTCGGCGTCGGCGACCTGATTCAATACGCGGGAGCCAGCAGCCTGCCTGAGAAGTTCTACGCCGCCGCGGACATCTTCTGCCTGCCGAGCCACTACGACCCCTGCGCCAACGCGCTGCTCGAGGCGCTCGCCTGCGGTCTGCCCGCCGTCACGAGCGCCACGAACGGCTCCGGCGAACTGCTCACGGACAAGGAAGGCTACGCCGTCCCGTTCGGCGATGCGCCGCAACTGGCCGAGCGCATCGGCGAGTTCTTCGACCGCGACCGCCGCGAGGCCGCATCGGTCGCCGCGCGCGCCCTGGCCGAGTCCCACTCAGCCGAGCGCAATTTCGAGGAGGTGATGAAGGTGTACGCCAAGGCGCTCGCGCGCAAGCGCTCGCCGGGGCGATGAATTGACCCTTTCCCGATCGCTCACCTGTTCCGACGGCGCTAACGTTTCAGTTTGTAGACGTGATCGGCCAACGAGGCAAAATCATCGCTGAACTCTCCACGATCTGAAGCGAGGGTGCGCCCTTCGCCGAGCACTTCAATGTTGGTCCCGGCCCGAAGTCCCTCGATACGAATGACGGCCTTGCCGTCAGCGCCGGCGTTCTGTGCGAAAATGAAAGTCGCCCCCTCGGATTCCGTCGCCTTGCAGCGGCACGGCTGAGCGTTGTTCATGGTCATCTGAACCTTGCCGCGCGCCGGCTCGCCGAGAATGGCGGGTGCCAGATGGGCGACCTGCTCATTGAGTTGCTTCAGCGCCGCCGCCATTTTATCGTCCGGGACCGGCGGCTTGTCGCCCTGCTGCATGCGATAGCCGATCGCCGTCGCCCCGTGAATAATCGCGCTCCAGATTGCGGCTCGCGCTTGCGCCGGTTCCAGAGACGGGGTCACTTCCAGCCAGAATACGACGGGTCGTCCGGGACCGGCCAGCCTGCCGAGTTCGTCCACTCCTTCTCCGACGCGGTTCAGCCAATCCGCCGCGGCGGCTGCGGGGTCGGCCGGCAGCACGAATCCCGCCGCATCGCAGTTCTCAATGTATCCGGGATATAACGCCTGCCGCGTCTCTTTGTCCCACATCGCCGAAGAGGGCATGAAGCCGGGGCTGAGTGTGACAAAAACCGGACGGGTCTTCTGCATCTTTCTCATCCAGTGATAGACGTCTGCCACTTTTTTCACCGAACGAATCTCCGGCTCATAGTCATAGAGCCAAACTCGCCGGCCGTTCTCGTCGAACGCCCCGATCTGTTTCACAAAACCGTAACCGGCTTCGCCCGGATACACGGCGGTGATTCGGAAAACCAATTCTTTGAAGCTGACCGGGCTTGCCAATTTGAATTCCTGCTTGCCGGACTCTTTCTTCAAACCAACCGTGAGGATCTCCTTTCCATCGGCCAGGAAAACCATCTCTTTGGCAGCCTCGCGCGAGGGGGTCGGTTCGATCCAGACCGCCAGGCTGCTCACCGTGACCGGCTTGGCCAATGTAATCTGGACCTCGGCGCCTTGCATGGTTTCCAACAAGACGCCTTCCTCGGTGGATGCGGGATTGAATGCCTCTGCGGCCGCGCCATGAGGCCGGTGCGGCCGGTTGAGAATCGCCGCGTTTACGTCAACAGGCATGGGCGGAGTCGGCAGCATCGTCACCGGGCGGTCCGGCTGGTCCTCCTGTGTCAAAGCCAGCAAGTTAGGTTGACCAAAGGTCTCCGTATCCGCCCCCAAAACTCCGTAGAGCCCTTTATCAGTGATTCTCCTGAGAAATTCCCGCCCATAATGGAATGCCCAGGTGCTCTCGCCCGCGTCGCCGTTGACAAACACCGTATTGGCGCCTAAGTCCAATGCTTCCTGGACCTGAATATCCGCATCAGAGAAGAGTTCGGGAGGAACTTTCCCTTCGACGAGCTGGGTGCCGAGCGCCCACGCGTTCTGAATCCTGGGCTTGGCCTGAACGCGCAGCATGAGCGGGAACAGCTTCTTGCCGTTGACGATGAATTCCCGGTTCGCCCCGATCTTCACCTGCCCTTGCTCGTCAATGGTTTTCCGGAATTCCGCCACCGGCGCCATCCCGGCGCTTTTCCTGTATTGGGCCCACATGCCGTCGGTGAATTTGTCGTCGCCGGGGAAAACGTGCATCCCAAGACACCATGGCTTGTCGTAATCGACGCCGAGCGCCGTCTTGATCATCTTCACGAACTCGGCGTCGTCCTCGTACATCCAGCGGTCCATGTAAGCGAAGAAAGCGTCATGGTCCCAGATCTTCTCAGCCTTCATGAGGTGCGCCGCCAACGCTGTTCCAACCGAGGAACTGATGGAAGAAGCTCTCCGATATCCCTCGGACTGGGTGCGATCGGGTCCGGGCCACAAGCCCGGCCAGAGCTGCTCATAAGGACCTCGGTCCGTCTGCCCCGACAACGGAAACTGGCCCGTATAACGGACGTCGGCGCCGGTCCAGGTCACTCCAAATTCCGTGGCCTGGTCCTCACCGAAGGCGGTTTCGGGCGCATTCTTGCTGATGTGCAGCATCTCCTGGTCCTGCAGGAGGATGGCGGCGAGAACGATGGGGAGTTTACGCCCACAACCGAATCCGCCCTGGGAAATCCAACCGCCCGCTTCACCCGACTTCCCGCGCTTGGCGATGGCCCAATTGTCAATCCCGACCTGGATCATGCCCTGGCACAGCCTGGTCTTTTGCTCCCGCGACGCATCGGTGCAGAGCTGCAAAGCGGCCACGCTCACCACCGACGCGATCTCACGCCCGTAACCGGGCATGTTGTCCGAAGGATGCACGTCCCGACTTTCCCAGGAGTAGACGTGGTCAAGCCATGGGCGTTGAAAGGCGCGCTCCAGCTCCGCCCACGACCAGGGCGGAGCGCTGCTCGGCGGCGCGACGCTCGGCAACAGCTCCCAATGAATTTCACTGGCGCGGTGGAGGACGTCTTTACTTAGGTCGCAATAGCCCGGGCGGAAAGTATCCTGTGGAACGGCTTCCTTAAGGCACGTCAGCACGGCGGCTGCTTTCATGAAGTAGGACTCGTTTCCGGGCACCTTGTCGGCGGTCAGTCCGGGTTCAAAGCTGAGCGCCGAGACCAGCGAATCTCCCGGCTTGAGTTCCAGGGGATACTTCGCCGTTAATTCCTGCCGAAAACAATTGGCAAACCGGCCGTCATAGGCGCTATAGCCCGTCACGGGCGGATTCAGCATCGAACCGTTGCGAAAAGTTTTGCCTTGTCCGGTTGGCGCCGGCGTAACCTCGACCACGGTCACCGGCCCGACCACATAGTAGTCGCCGGTTACGAATTGGCCGACGGGCGCCTTCTTGTCAAACTTCCAGGTTATCCCATATTGCGAAACGCTGTCCTGCACCGGCAGGTCTTTGAGCGCCGACGCCTGGGGAGCATCGGCGGCCAGGCTCATGCCGCCGCAAAACCCGGCTGCCAGGAACAGACTCAGCCACATCCGTAACGATTTCATGGTTCTCCCTTTCAGAAGGCGGCCAGGGTCCACATATCGCGCGCAGTATGCTGCGCGCTCGTGACGGTCAGCCATCAAAGTTCGCATTCTGACTATCCGAATTCCGCCTGTCAAGTCGGGAGTCGAAGATCGGCGGGCCGTGCTTAATTCCGCGAAGGATTTCGGCTCCTGCTTCGACTAGAATAGTGGACATCCGGTTTTCGCACCAACCGTGTTGAGCATGGGACCATGGACACGCCCCGATTCGAACAACTGTTCGACCGGCACTTTGAAGAGATCTACGGCTACGTCGCCTTCAGGATCGCGCCGGACATTGACGGCGCCCGGGATGTCACGCAGGAAGTCTTCACGGCCGCGCTGGCATCCTTCCTTAGCCTGCGGCAGAACGAGAAAGCCGGCGCCTGGCTGCGTGGGATCGCCAGGCATAAAGTCGCCGACTACTTTCGCAACCGGCGGGCCGCGCCCGCGTCGGTCGGCGACGCCATCAATGAGGTTCGGAGTCGTCCGGATGGCCCGCTCTCGTCGGCGCAAGCGGCCGCAATTCAGGTATCCATCGCCTTGCGCCGCCTTCCGCAGCGAGACGCGGAGCTGTTGGAGGATAAGTACCTGGAGAGCCGCTCCGTCAAGGAGATGGCCGAAAGTCGCGGGACGACCGAAAAAGCGGTGGAGTCGGCGCTTTCCCGGGCGCGCGAAGCGTTTCGCGCGATAATGTCCGAGGTTCAAACGAAGGAGGGTTACCCGAATGAACACGGACCTGGATGACGACTTCGCGCTTGAGAAAACGTTCAAGGATGCGTCCGGGGCATTCCCACCGCCGGACGGACTGAAGGACCGGATGCGGGCCTCTCTCGCGGGCAGGGCGACGGCGACGCGCAGTCACACGTGGCTGTGGCGTTGCGCCGCGGCAGCGGTCGCCGCGTGCGTTCTGATCGGCCTGGCAGTCTGGATGATCGGCAGACCGGAGAACCGTCATGACCGCGTCCGGGAGGAACGCGGGGCGGCCGGCGTCGTCCTGCCGCCGCCTGTTGCCGCAAAGCCGGCTGATCTTCCGTCGGCCGATTACCTGGTCTATTCTCGTGCGTGGGAAGAATCTCCCGATGCACTGGACGACCTGCTGACGCGCGACGCAGCGGTCCTGCTTCGGCCGGAACCGATTCCGACCGAGTTGAACACGCTCAGGTTTCTTCAGACCATGAACCAGACTAAGGAGAAGCACAATGAGAAACACAGCATGCGCAACGTTCATTCTGGCGCTTTTGTTTAGCACCGGTCCAGCCCTGGCGGCAGAAGGCGAGTCGGTAGCGCCCGACCTCGGGCGCAACGCGGCGCTGACGTACTGGCGCGCCTTCGCCATGAGTCCTGTAATGACCGACGATGAGCTGAAAATCTTCAACCCTCGCCCTGGGACCGAGCCCAAGACGTCGCCGGAGAAGAACGCTGCGTTAGTCAAACGATGGGGCCAGGCTCTGCAACTGATGCACCAGGCGGCCGCCGTCTCGCAATGCGACTGGGGAATTGATTACGAGAAAGAGGGATTGCATGCGTCGCTTCCACATTTCTCCAAGGCCTGGACCTTGGCAAGGGCCGCGGCCTTTCGCGCGAAATATCTCTGGGAGAAGGGGCAGCGGAAGGACGCGGCGGAGGACCTCCGCGCGACAGTGGTCATGGCGCGTCACGTCGGAAACGATGGGCGAGAGACGGACATTGCGCTGTTCATGCAGATCGCGATCGAGGGGCTTGTGCAGGATGCCGCGGCGCAATTGCTGACCGACCGGGAGGCGGCCGACCTGTTCGCGGATGTTCTTGGAGATCTCAGCAATGGACCTTCGGCGCTCCTCTCCAAGAACGCGATCCTGGCGGAAAAGAGAGTTCGCATTTTATGGATGCGTCATCGGGCAGAGTCTGAGCCGGATATCGGAAAGAAACTCGCAAAAGACTTGGGGCCGGCCGAGTCGGAAACGAGGAAGGAAGTTTTAATCAAGCTCAGCCAAACGCAGAACGCGGATATACTGAAGTGGCTCGACGAGGAACTCAAGCAGTACGACGACATGGCGGCTATCGCTGACCTGCCCTTCCAGGAGTTCCAAACCAGGTGGGCGGCGCTTGACGAGAGAATCAAGGCAAGCAAGAACCCGTTCTCTGAACTCATTCTCCCTTACATAGTAAGCGTCCGCAAGGAAGAGGAGCGCTACCGCATCAGATGGGCTATGGTCCGAGCAGCCATCGAGATCAGGCGCGAAGGTGAGAGCGCCCTGACCAAGGTCACGGATCCGCACGATGGAAAGCCCTTCCAGTACACGGCTCTGGAGGGCGGCGCCTTCGAACTGAAGTCAACCATGCTGGTACGCGGCCGGCAATTCGACCAGCCGCTCGTCATGACCTTCGGGCGCCCGCCGGCCGGGAAGGACTGACCGCGCGCCGTAATCTATCTCCCGTTCCGGGCGGGGCCTTTGGGTTCTTTGGCGATGGCGTTTTTGTAATAGCTGTCGTCGTGCTGCTGTTTCCAGCCGTCGGTCGGCGGCATGCCGGGGCCGGCGCGGTATTTCGCCCACATTTCGTTGACGAAATCGTCCCAGCATTCACCTTGCCGGCACCAGCTCTTGTCGTAGTCAACACCGATGGTGGCTTTGAGTGTTTTAATGTTGGCGCTGTCTTTTTCGAACATCCAGCGGTCAACGTAATCGAAGAACGCGTCGTGGTCCCAGGCTTTTTCGGCGTGCAGCAGGTGGAGCGCCAGGGCCTGGGCGACCCAGGCGACGGTGGTGCTGGTGCGGCGGTAGCCTTCGCTGGTTTTCTGGCCAGCGCCCCAGGTCGAGGGCTGCGTGTGTTCGTAGGGACCCCAGGCGGCCCCGCGAGCATAGTCGCGGCCGATCCCGGTGACTTCATCTATGCCGGAGTGACCGGTGAAGACGACCTTGGCGCCGGTCCAGGAGTCGCCGTAGGCGGTCTGTTCATCTTCGCCGAAGCAGGCTTTGGGGAAGTGCTTATTAATGTTGGCAAGTTCCTCGTCGCCGAGGAGGAATCCGGCGAAGACGATGGGGATCTTGCGGCCGCTGGCGTGGCCGCCCCAGCAGTACCATCCGGGATGTCCGGAGCGGATCATGCCGCCCAGGTCTATGCCGATCTGCACGAAGTTATCGAGGAGCGGCTCTTTCTGCTGGGGCGTGAAGTTGCAGCACAGGAGCAGCGCGGCATTGCCGACGACGCGGCCGATCTCGCGGCCGTACCACGGCATGTTGTCGGCCGGTTCATCGAACCCGAAGAAGCAGGTGTTGACCCACGGGCGCTGCGTCCAGCCGATGTATTGCTGGAGCGGCGGCGCGTCGGCGGGGCGGACGACGTCGGGCAGCAGCTCGCGCTTCAGATTGCGCGCCAGGTAGATTTTTTGAGTGCGGTCGCAGAACGCGGGGCGGAACGCGTCCGCCGGCAGCGGCTCGGCGACGCAGGTCAGCACGGCGGCGTCTCTGACCGGGCTGGCATCGCCCACGGCGCGGGATTCCGTTTCGCTGCTGTCGCCCTGCAGCGGAACGTGGAGGACCAGCCCCATCGGCATGCTGATCGTGGAGACGAAGGAATCGCCGGGCTTCATGGAGACCGGGAGCTTCCGGATCAGCGACGGGTCAAAATAGTTTCTGACGCCGCTGTCGTAGGAGACTTTTCGATCCGCCGGCGGATTGAGCATGAAGCCGTTGCGGACGCGGTTCTTTTCCGCCTGCTGCTTATCCAACGGGTCGAGTTGAGCGGCGGGAATTTCGGCGCCGTAAAGAGGCTTGGGCGTGATCGCGGTGATCGTCACCGGCCCGACGACGTAAAAGTCGCCATTGACGAATTGCCCGACTCGCGCCGGCTTCGCAAACGTCCAGGTCATGCCGTACTGCGAGAGGCTGTCTTTCAAGGGAAGGTCATCGAGCTTGGGCGCCGCCGGGGCGTTGGCCTCGGTGTAAATGACGGCCGGCTTTTCCTGGCTCCAGCATGGACTCGACAGGCCCGCGACCGCCGCGACAGAGAGACCGATCACTGCAATCTTTTCGAACATGACAGGATTCCCTTTCGTTTCGGCCCCAGACGAGACCGGAAGCGCCCGCCGCCTCGCGCGGTCTCTCCACTTTCACTTGCGCGCCCACTTATAGCAGGCGCCCTATGCTATTTCAACAGCCGGGGTTGGCATATCGTCAGCAGGTGGAATAAAATGACAGAGGCGCGAGCGCGGGTGCGGCCGGCGCCGGTCACGCGATCCATGCAGGCACTAGCGGAGGGGAAATGATGAGCGGAATGGAATCGCCGCGCCGAATGCGGGCGCGGGGGCTGTTCATAGGCGTGCTGATCGTCCTCCTCGTGGCCGCAGTGATCGTACTCGCCGCGTGGGCGACGCGCCTGCAAGCGCGGGAACGGGGCTTGCGCAACGCCGCTGCGCAAAATGCAGTCGTAGGCGGGCAAGAGGCGCCGGCTCCGGTCACCGGGCAGGAGGAAGCGGTCGCCGGGGAAGCGCCGCCGCCGCCCATGGCGGAAGCGGCGCCTGTCGCGCCGGGCCCGGAGGTGGACTATCTATGGATCGGCGGATGGTGGGGGTGGGACGGCCGATGGGTTTGGCATGCCGGCTATTGGGCGCGCAGGCCGCATCCGGGCGCGGTTTGGGTTCCCCATGCCTGGGCTCGCAGCTCGCGCGGCTGGGTTCACAGCGGCGGCCGCTGGCGCTGAGAGCGGCCACAGGGTAAATCCCGGTCAAGGAACGTCATGAATATGCGATCCCGAAATCCTGTCTTGCGGCCGGGCGCGCTGATGCTGCTGCTCGGCGCGGTCGTGTGCCTGGCCGGGTGCGCCGCGCGGGCGGCGGACTCGACGATCCGGGACGAGTGGGACGTCATGTCGCTGTCCGGCGTGCAGATCGGCTACGACCACACGATCACGCGCAGGGTGGCTGAGCCGCAGCCGGAGATCGTGACCTTGACCTTCTCCGAGACGCGCATCAAGGATTTCGGCGCCACGCTCGTCACGCACGAGACCGAGGAAGACCACGAGACGCCCGAAGGGGCGCTGCTCCGTGTGACCTATTCCGTGTCCGGCGCGGAGATGAGCGACTCCGAGGCGAGGATCGAGAACGGCAAGCTGATCGTGACCACGCATACCGGCGGGACGACGCACGTCACCGAGACCGCCTGGGACCCGGAGGTGCTCGGCCCCGAAGCGCAGATGCGCCGGATGCGCGAGTCGGGCTTCCCGGTCGGCAAGGGCGTCACGTTCAAGGAGTACCTGCGCGAAATCAACAAAGTCGTCACGTCCACGATCACGGTCGAGGGCCGCGAGACGGTGACGATCGCGGGCAAGCCGCGCGAGCTTTACAAGGCCACGGAGGTGACCGACGCGCTGCCGGGAGTGGTGACGCGCGTCTGGCTCGACGAGACCGGCGACGAGCTTAAGAGCGTGACGAACGACGGCTTCGAAGAGATCTGCGTCACGCGCGAGGAGGCGCTGGGCGCGGTGACCTCGCCCGATCAGACCGACCTGGCGACGCTGTCCGTGATCGTCTCGAACGTGAAGTTCGACCGGCCGGACCTGGTCACGGAGGCGCTCTACCGGATCGAAGGCCGCGTCGAGAATCTGAAGCTCGAGGACCGGCGTCAGAAGATCGAGAAGCAGGGCCCCGGCTGGGTGCTGCTGCGCGTGAAGGCGCTCGGCGACGCGGCGGAGCCTTCGGCGGAGAAGCCCGGGCCGGAATACCTGGCCGCCTCCGCTTATCTGCAGAGCGACGACCCGGATATCCAGCGCATGGCGCGCGACAACGTCTCGCCCGACGCCTCGCCGGAGACCAAGGCAAGACAGCTCGCCGCGTGGGTGGTCAGGTACATCACCCAGAAGGACTACAACGTCGGCTTCGCCTCGGCGAAGGAGACGCTGTTCTCGCGCGAGGGCGATTGCAAGGAGCACTCCCTGCTGCTCGCCGCGCTGCTGCGGGCGGCGGGAATCCCGTCGCGAGTGGCTGTCGGCGTCGTCTACGCGAACGGCCAGTTCATGAGCCACATGTGGACCGAGGCGTACCTCAACGACTGGACCGCCCTCGACGCCACGCTGTCGGGCGGCAACATCGTGGATGCCGCCCACATCAAGCTGGGCGGCAGCGCGATGGACGGCCCCACTCCCGACGACGCCGCGCTCATCGTCGAGGCGCAGGCGCATCAGAACCTCAAGATCAACGTTCAGGAGTTCAAAGCGGAACGCGCGCCGGAAGCTCCTTGACACTCCACAACGCCGCGGAAGAAGATAGTTCCCGCCGAGACTCCGTTGACCGGGGCAATTTCAGTCGGTAGACTCTTTGCACGTCGGCGAAAGCCGTTTTTGAAATCTGCTCCACGTGGAACACCCTAAGAGGAGAAGAGGAATGCGGCACCTCGTGGCGATTCTGGCGCTGGCCGGCCTGGCGGCGATGGCTACGGCTCAAACTACGGCAACCAAACCCAAGGGAGCGCCGCGACCGATGGAGCAGGCGCCGGCCGCCGATCAGCCGGACTCGACCGGGCTCTATAACGCGGCGCTGCTGGAGCTTGGCGCCACGGCCAAGGGCAGCGGGGCGGCCTTCAACAGGGACTGGCCGCCGGACAACATGCTGGTGCGCGACATGTACAGCGGCGGGACCATCTTCGACAAGAGCGGCTCGCTCAAGGGCGGCCGCGTGGATATCCGCCTCCTGATCCCCGTGGACATCAAGGCCATCGAGGTCGTGGGGCTGGACTACCACGGCACGAGGCAACCGAAGGCCATAGACATTTTCGTCGAGGGCAAGCGGGTCGGGCACGCGGACCTGGCGGACGCTCCGGGACAAATCCAGCGCATCGAGCTGGAGGCCCATGGGCAGAACGTCGGGATTCTCGTCACCGACGAATATCCGCCCCGGCCGCTGGACTACGGCGGCTGGATGCGGTTGCGGGTGCTGACGACGACCAATGTGGCGGAGAAGATGAAGACGCCGGCGCAGTATGACGTGAAGGCGTCGCCGTCGAACCTGGTCCCGACGGGCGGCAGCGCGGCCGAGGGCAAGGTCCAAGTCGTCGGCCAGCCGCGCATGACCCAGGGCCATCCCTGCACGCTGTGGGACAACGAGGACATCGCCCATTACAAGGACATGCTGAAGACGAGCAAGGAACTCCAGGCCCAATTGGCCGGGCTCAAGACTTCAATGGATATCCGGATGACGCAGCCGTTCGGCATTCCCCAGCCGGAGAAAGGGCCGGACGGCCAGTGGATGCACCTGATTGACAACAAGGTGTCGCCGAACGGACAGACGTACGGCGCGATTCACAATCAGCTCGCCCTGGACATCGCCAACCTCGGCGCGGTGTACGTCCTGACGGGCGAGGAGAAGTACGCGGACTTCTGCAAGAAACTACTGCTGGCCTACGCGGACGCTTATCCCAATTACGGCATCGGGGCGCGGCCGGGCTTCAACCATGACCCGAGCAAGGTCTTCGACCAGCGCCTGAGCGACGCCACGTGGCTGATCCAGGTCGCGCGCGGTTACGACCTGATCCACAACCTGCCCTCGATCACGCCCGAGGAGCGGAAGCACATCGAGGACGACCTGGTCAGGGCCAACGGCCGCCATATCACGGAGAACCACGCGGCGGTCGAGGCGCCGACCAACTGGTCGGCGATTGACACCTGCGCGGTCCTGACGGCCGGCTATGCCTGCGACGACGAGAAGCTGATCAACATCGCTTATTACGGTCTCCAGGGCACCGAGGAGAAGCCGACCGGCGGCCTGTTCGAGAGGCACTTCACGCAGCCGATTGACGTGGACGGCATGTGGGCCGAGGGCGCCATGGGCTATCAGTTCATGGCCCTGCAGGCGCTGGTCATGGACGCCGAGGAGCTGTGGCACCACGGCATAGACATGTACCGCTATCACAATTGCGCCCTGAAGCGGCTGTTCGATTCGCCGCTGCAATTCT
The DNA here is from genome assembly GCA_050015075.1 of Candidatus Brocadiia bacterium. GTDB lineage: Bacteria > Planctomycetota > Brocadiia > CAIUPP01 > CAIUPP01 > JBEKCB01. The sequence goes on from JBEKCB010000007.1 coordinate 40,679, forward strand.
GCTATCCGGACCTGACGACGCCGGCCACGCACGATTCGGGCCGCGACTCGATCGTCGGCGGCGATTCCTACGTCTACGAATACGCTTACCGCCGCTACCGCGATCCGAGCTACCTGCTGATCCTCAACCAGACCGGCCGCCACCTGGACGCCCATTTCCAGCAGTTCCCCGTCTCGGTGCTTTATGACCGCGACCCGAAAGAGAAGCAGCCGGCCGTGGAATTCAAGAGCGTGAACTTCTTCGGCGTCGGCTACGGCATTACGCGGATCACCACTCCGGCGGGCATCACCAGCCTGCTGCTGGAATACGGGCCGAACCGCTCGCACGGCCATCCCGACAAGCTGTGCCTCGATCTCTATGCCTTCAACGACCAGCTCATGATGGACCCGGGCAGCGTCTGGTACGAACTGCCGCTCTACTTGCAGTGGTACCACAGCACGCTGGCCCACAACACGCTGGTCGTGGACGAGCGCAACCAGGTCATGTGCGGGGCGACGCAACTGGTTTACGCTCCGGCCGAGACCATGGGCATGCAGCGCGCCTCGTGCCGCGACGCCTATCCCGGCGTCATCATGGACCGGGCGACGTTCATGACGGCGGACTACGTGGCCGACATCTTCGGCGCGTTCGCGAGCCTGCAGCGCAGGTACGACCTGGCCTGGCACATTCGCGGCGAATTCGCCTCGGACTTGAAGCTGGATCCGACGACGCTGCCGGAACCGAGGGAGTTCGGATACGTGGCCTTGACCAACGTCCGCAAGGCCGCGCCGAGCGACAAGGCCTGGTCCGCGACGGTGACGCGCGAGGGCAACGTCGCGCGGTTCGTGGCCGCCGGCGGAACCCCGACGGAAGTCATCGTCGGCGACGGGCATTACGGTCTCGAAACGCCGCCGGCGATCCTGGAGCGGCGCGAGACCGCGGCGACCGTCTACGGCAATGCCATTGACATTTCCGGCGGCAAGCAGGCTTACGTCAAGGGCCTCCAGCAGGAGGGCAGCCTGGAAGCCGGTTACGGCCTGCTGAAGGTCGAGACGGCCAAAGGCACGGACCTGTGCTTCGCGTCGTACCGGCCGGGCGCGTACCAGGCCGGCGGGCTGGAGACGGACGCCCAGCAGGCGTTCGTGGTGATGGACGGCCATGCGGTGAAGGCCATGTACCTCGGCGGCGGCAAGATGCTGAAGGCCGGCGGTGCGGCGCTCGAGCGAAGCGAGCCGGGCCTGGCCTGCATCGAGAAGGCGGATACCGGCGCGTACGTGCTGGCCAACCCGTCGCCGAGCGACGCCACGGTCACGGTGACCTTCAAGCCGCTGGCCGCGATGGAAGCGTTCAACCTGGACCTCACAGGCCGGCGCAGCGGCGCCGCGACGGTCAGCCCGGGCGCGGTGGCCAACTCGTTCTCGCTGCAAATGAAGGCGACGTCGAGGGTGGAGTTCGCCCCCAAGGGCGCGATCAGCGTCTATGACCAGCGTCAGGCCGTGCTCCAGCAGCGCCAGGCCGAGCAGGAAGCGGCCATGAGCAAGGCCCATGACGAGTGCGTGGCCCGGACCAAGGTCCGCGAGGCCGAGGCCAAGGCCAGGCCGGCTCCGGCAAACACCGTGATCGTCGTCCAGGGCCGGAACTTCTCGGCCGAAGGCGGCGGCCATGTCCAGACCTCGGACCTGAAGCGGGCCGTCGCCAGCGGAACGTGCATCCTGCAGTGGGACGCCCAGGGCCAGTGGCTCGAATGGACGTTCGACGTGCCTGCCGAGGGCTATTACAACTTGACCCTCTGCTACTGCAGCGAGCTGGACCTGGCGCAGCGCCAGATCAAGGTCGCCGGCGAGGTGCAGGAACCGTTCGCCCCGATGGTCTTCCCGTCCACCGGCGGCTGGGCCAACGGCTCGGACGACTGGCGGCTGTTCACGGCCTCGAACCCGACGAACGACAAGCCGCTGCTGCTGAAGTTCAAGCAGGGAAAGAACGTGGTCCGCCTGACGAACCTGAACGGGCGCGGAATCAACGTGGACTATGTGGCCCTGACCAGCCCGGACGTCAAGGTGACGCGCAAGTTGCTGGCCGGAATGCTGAAAAAATAGAGCCGCTCGTAGTGTGCCCGTAAGGGCATACGTTTTTCCACTGCGCTTGACGGAAGCAGCGCCTGACGGCGCCACTGCAAGCAATACGCTCGCGCGGGTGAGACCGGAGATTCCCGTGATGCACTTTGACATGGACCACATCGCCTTGAACGTGCGCGACATGAATTCCATGCTCCGGTTCTACGTCGCCGTCCTGGGCCTGAAGCCGGAACGGCTCGATCTCTACCGCAAGCGGAAGGCGCCGTTCCCGTCGGTGCGCGTTAATGCCGACACCATCATTGACCTGTTCCCTGCGGCGATGTGGCAAGGCAAACAGGGGAAGCGCGTCCGGAAGCTGAATCCCGACGCCCGGCTCAACCACGTCTGCCTGGCGATCCGGAAAGGGGAATGGGCTTCCTTCCTGAAGCGGATCCGGAAATGCGGCGTCCACGTGCTGGAAGGCCCCGTGCCGCGATGGGGAGCGCACGGCACGGGGATTTCGGTTTACTTCTACGACCCCGACGGAAATAAGATCGAGGTCCGGCATTACCCGGCCAAGAAGCGCGGGCGAATAGAAGGCCTCGTGTCATGACAGCCTCTCGCGCCGCGTGAAGGTCCCAGTTGACCGCCGGCCATCCGCCTGCTTTCCAGCGCCTTCCCTATGAGCAGAAACCTTATGCACTTTTCAGGACGGACGGCGGCAGGATTTGCTTGACATGGCCGGCCGCGTCCGAGAGACTTATTTTAAGGAGTGCGGTTGGATAAGGAGGCAAGCCATGTCAATATCACATCGTTCGTCCCCATGGTTCCTGATTGCGGCGGGCTTCATGTGCCTGGCCTGCGCGTTCACGGCGACCCGGACCGAGGCAGCCGCGAAGGCGGCTTTCCCCGTCCAGTCGTCGGAATTGCGCGGGATTCTAGCCAGCGTGGACACAGCCACCGGCAGCTTCATTATGGCGACCGAGGTGACGCGAGGCGTGCCCGGGCCGGAGGTGCGGATGTTCACGAACGCACAAACGGTCATCATCGTTGACGGCTCGAACGGCATCTTTGCCTTGTTGAGACCCGGGATGTTCGTCACCGTCGTCGCGGCGAACGGCGTCGCCGTACTGGTTGACGCTCGCACCAGCGGGCCTGCGCCGTTGTCTCCCGAAGCGGGCGGGTTATTGGTGAAGATGGGTCTCGTAAAGCAGGCCGAGGGCCTTCAGGCCGCGGGCCCCTTCAACCGCCGCTCGCAGAGCGCCGGCGCCTGAGCGGCCTGGACGCTCGGCATGACGTGGGACAACACGTCCCACGTGCGCTCGGCGCATTGCCGCCATGAGAACTGCGCCGCGCGCTCGATCCCGCGCTCGCCGAGGCGGCGCCGCTTTTCCTTGTCGGTCAGGAGCGCCAGCATCGCGTCGGCTATTGCGCGGACGTCGCCGGGATTGACGTAGGCTGCCGCGTCGCCCATCACCTCGCGCAAGGCGGGGATATCGCTGACCAGCGCGGGCGTGCCGCAGGCCGCCGCCTCGAGCGCGGCCAGGCCGAAGCTTTCATGAAGCGACGGGAGCACCAGCAGCGCCGCGCTCCGATAAATCGCCGCCAGCTCCTCGCTGTCATTGACTTGGCCGAGCCATCGGACGCGGTCCGCGCCGATCCGCGCGACGACGGCCTCCGTCTCCGGCGCGAGCGCGAAGGGAGAGCCCTTTCGGCCCACGACCCAAAGGGCGCACGCCGTCTTGTCGCGGATTTCGGCGAACGACGCGAGCAGGCCGTGGAGGTTCTTGGCCGAGCTCAGGCTGCCGACGAACAGCACCACGGGCAGGCGGCGCGGCTCGCGGGGCGGGGCGAAGGTCCGGCTGACGCCGAGCGGGATCACGCGGATCTTCGCCGCCGCGGAGGGAAAACGCGCTGCGATCCGTTCGGCCTCGGCATGGGAAACCGTGATGACCGCGTCGGCGCGCCACATCGCCCGCGCGACGACGAGGCGGTAATAGTTGCGGAATGCCCAGCGGTAACTCCCGGCGACCTCCATGAAGGGCAAGGAATGGATCGTCACCACCAGGCCGGTGCGCCTGGGAACGTAGAGCGGCGCCACATTGGCCGGGCAGAAAAGGACCTTGTAGCGGCCGGCCAGCCGCGGCAGGACCAGGTGCTCCCAGCATTGCCGGCCGTATCTCGTCGTCGCGCCCGGGGTGGCCACGTCGAAGGGCAGCGCCCGTTCCCGCAACGCGCCGACGAGTTCGCGGGCATAGCGCTGGACGCCGGATAACCCGGCGTGCTTCAGCACGCGACCGTCAATCAGGACCGCCGCTTTTTCGTTAGCGATCATTCAGGCCGCACTGTTCCTCCGCCTTGCCGGCCTGCATGCTCGGGAATCCGTTCCCGCTGGGAGCGGGATGACGTGTGATTGACTTCGCGCACCAGGACGCCCTCGCACTCGGGAAGAAGCGCGGGCCGGAGAGCGGTCTGCTGTTCCATGGGGATTGAGGTCGGTTCGGTGCGCGCGGGGCCGGTGATCGTCCGAATGGGCGCCTGCCAGCTGATCTGACCCTCCTGGACAAAAGAGAACGGCACGTTGCGGATTTTGAGTTCCGCCGCCGCCTCCAGCACCGAGTCGCGCTTCTCGATGGAGCAACAGGCCACCATGTGCCCGCCGCCGCCGGCGCCGGTGATCTTGCCGCCGGTCATTCCCGCCTCGCTGAGCCGCTCGTAGATCGCATCTATCGCCGGATTGGAGACATCCTTGCTGAACTGTTTCTTCTGCTGCCAGAGGAGATGCAGGAGGCCGCCGATCCGCTCGACGTCCACGTCCTCGAGGGCCTCGCGCATCTCGGCCACGCGCATCTTGGAGGCGTGAAAGGCTTCGAGCGACCTGCCGCCGTTCTTCATCGCCGTGCGCTGGTCCTCGATGATGCCGCCGGAAGCCTTCCGCTCTCCCAGCCAGAAGAGCAGCAGGGCCTGGTTCAGTATGCGCTCGCCGGCCCGGCCGATGTCCAGGGGGCGGGTGCGGACCTTGTTTCCTCCCAGGAACTCGAAATGGTTGAATCCGCCGAACGCGGCGGCGTACTGGTCCTGCCGGCCCGAGGCGTTCCCCAGCCGGACCGTCTCGATCTCATACGCCAGTTCCGCCAGATCGTAATTGTTCAGCTTCTTGCCATGCCGGGCGGCGTTGAAGGCGCCGAGGACCGCCATGCACATGGCGCCCGATCCGCCGAGGCCGCTCCGCATGGGAAGGCTTGAATAGACGAACAGCTCAAAGCCGCCGCGGCCGTCGTACATCGCCTGGGCGGCCGCCTTGATGAAGTCCAGTTGTCCGTCGAACGCCATGTCCTTGAAGCTGGGATAGACCATCGGCTGGGGGCGCGTATTGGCGTGAATGATCACCGTGGGATCGCGCGACAGCCGCAACCGCGCGAGCATGAAGACCGAGATGGTCGCATTGACGACCTCGCCGCCGAACTGCTCCGGGTACGGCGAGACGTCGGTGCCGCCGCCCGCCAGGCTGATGCGCGTGGGGGCCTGGCTGATGATCTCCACTTCATACAGGCCGTTTCCATTTCCGTTCGCCATCAACGTGGCCTCCTCTGCTTTTCGGGCGTCAATCCGCCGGCCATCTGTTTGCGGAACTCTTCCAGGGAGGACATGGTGCCGATGTCCGCGAACCCGGCGTCGCAAGTATAGGCGGCGATGCGTCCGCTCAGCCGCGGAAAAACGTCCTTCTCCAGCGAGAAGGCCGTCCCGCGCTTGAACGGCTCGAGAGCCTGCCGGCTCATGACGTACACGCCGCCGTTGATCCAGCCCGGACCGGCGTGCGGCTTCTTCTCCTCGAATCCCGCGACGCGCCCTTCCCGGACCGTCACCTTCCCGAAGCGGCTGCAGTCGTCCTGGCGCGCGAGCGCCATGGTGGCGGGCAGCCCTTGCTCGCGGTGGGTCCGGAGCATCGCCCGCCAGTCCTCCGGCAGGAACGTGTCCGCGTTGGCCACGAGCGCGGCGTCGCGCCACAGCGGCTGCGCCCACAGCAGCGCGCCGCCGGTGCCCAGCGGCTCCGGTTCCACGGAGTACTCGATCCGCCATCCGAAGCGCGCCCCGTCGCCGAAGTACGCCTCGATCTGTTCCCACCGGTAGCTCACCGCCAGCACAAACCGCCGGAAACCCAGAGAGCCGAAGTGGTCGAGGAGCAGTTGGAGGAACGGGCGATCGCCCACGGGAACCATGGACTTGGGAACGCTGTCGGTGATGGGGCGCAGCCGCGTGCTCAGGCCGCCCGCCAGCAGACAAACCGGGAAGTCCTGCACTCTCGGGTCCACAGCTGCACCTCTTCGGTCTATGCGTGAGCGTGTCGCGTCATGAAATCGCGCAAAGTGTTCATCAGATAGTCCACGTGTTGCGGACCCAGGTCCTGGTGGACGCCGACGTGGAATCCATGCGTGCCCACGTACTCGGCCTCGGGGAACTGACCGGGTTCGTATCCCAGGAACGCAAAGCCGGCGCACTGAGTGGGCATGGAGAGGAACAGGTTGCGGGTGTCAATGCCGGCTTCCTCCAGGTGGCGGACGAGTTCGTCCCGGGTGAACGGGGCGTTCTCCGCCACCAGGATAGGCAGCGCGTGCGGCCCGATGCGCTCGTGGTCCTCCTGGCGGAAGGTCGTCAGGTGCGGCTCGAACTCGCGGAGCCGCTCCATCATTTCGGCGAGATTGCGGCTGCGCTTCTCCAGGATCTCGTGGTACACGCCGAGGCTGCCCAATCCGACGGCGGCCTCCAGCTCGTTCATCTTGCTGGAGAAGCCGATCCGCTCGAAGACGAACCGCGCGTCGGACCCGTACTGGAACCGCCGCTTGCAGCCGCCGCCCGAGCTGTTGATCACGCAACTCTTGCACTTGCACGCCCGGCCGTGCGACCGGAGCGAGCGGATGACCTCGGCGAAGTCCTCCCGGTCGGTGGTGATGACGCCGCCCTCGACGGAGGTGATGATGTGCGCCAGGTAGAGGCTGTAGGCGGCCATGTCGCCGAGTGTGCCGACGTTGCGCCCCTTATACGTGGCGCCGTGGGCTTCGGCGGCGTCCTCGACGACGAACAGGTCGTGTCGCCTGGCGATGGCGTTGATCGTGTCCATCTCGGCCGGCTTGCCCATGAGGTGAACGGGCATGATGGCCACCGTGCGATCGGTGACGGCCGCCTCGATGCGGGCCGGGTTGATGTTCAGCGTGGCCCGCTCGACGTCCACGAAGGCCGGCGTGAACCCGGCCTGGAGCACCGCGTTGCCGGTGGCGACGAAGGAGAGCGATGGCACGATGACCTCATCGCCGCGCTCAGCGCCGAAATCGTACAGGGCGGCCAGCGCCAGAGCGTCGGCATCCGCGCCGCTCGATACGGCGACGGCCTCGCGCGTGCCGGTGAGTTCAGCGAAGCGCTGCTCGAATTCGCGGACCATTTTGCCGCTCGACACGCGGCCGCTTTCCAGGGCCGCGAGGACGCGCTGCTTCGCGTCATCGGTGATCGTGATGGTTCCGAAAGGAATCTTCATGGACCGCCTTTGCTTGCCGCTGCTCGGAACTCAAACATTGCCGTAGGAGAACTTGGGCAGAAGCCGGTAGGACTTGATGAGTTCCGCGATGCCTTCTCGGAGCGTGCGCCCGGCCTTGAAGCCCGCCGCCTCGATCCTGGCGTTGGAGACGATGTAGTCGCGCTTGTCCGGGTCCTTGCCCAACGCGTATTCGGCAATGTGGAAATCCGGAATCTGCGCCTTGATCTCCTCGCACAGTTCCCGCTTGGACAGGTTCGCCTCGGACAGCCCCACGTTGTAGGGGCGTCCCTTCAGCCGGTCGAAATTCTCCAGGCAGAAGAGGAACGCGTCGGCCACGTCGCGCACGTGCAGGAAGTTGCGCTTGAAGTCCCCCTCGAACAGGACGATGAACCGGTCATTGACCGCGCGGAACACGAAGTCGTTCACCAGCAGGTCCGTCCGCATGCGCGGGCTGGCGCCGAAGACCGTGGCCAGGCGCAGCGTGACGGTGTTGTCCGCGGCGAGCAGCTCTCCCTCGATCTCCACCTTCAGCCGCCCGTACAAGCTGACCGGCCGCAGCGGCGTCTCCTCGGTGCAGTACTTGCCTTTCTCCCCGACTCCGTAGCCGCTGTTCGTGGTGGGAAAGATGATGAGCTGGCTCCCGGAGCGCAGTTTCAGGATATCGCGGACCGCGTCCCGGATCACCGTCGTCGCGCCGACCGGGTCCTGGTTGCACAGCGGGGCGCCGGTCAGGCAGGCGAGCGGGAAGACGGCGTCAACGTCCTTGAGGCACCGCGCGAGAAGGTCGCGGTCCCGGCAGTCTCCGCGCACCACGTCGAATCGAGGATTCGCACAGCATTCGAGGAGGGAACTCTGGCGGTACATGAAGTTGTCCAGCGCCAGCACCGCGTGCCCCGCCGCCAGCAATCGAGGGACCATGACCGAGCCAATATACCCGGCGGCGCCCGTCACGAGAATCTTCGCCACGTCGCGCTCCGAAGCGCCTTCAGGTCCACTCAAAGGCACAAAATGCCTACTCTCTGAATCTTACCTATTCTGTCGGGTTTTCGCAAGATGTATTCTGCGAGGCACCGCGGCCTGTGCAGGGCTTGCGAAGATTGAAGCTCGGCCCTATTGCATGGTAATGATGCGGTCCCGAGGCACGCCGAGCGCCTTCAGCCGCTCGACGCGCTCGCCGATCCCGACAATGGCCGCCACCACGATGGTGTCGCCGCTTTGAGCCATCTCCTTCTCCGTCATCGTCGGGCGCCCGAGCAATCGCGGCGGCGCCGTGGGCCGGAACGGGCACACGGCCTTGATGTGGACGGGCAGGCGCCTGGCCATCGCGCAGAGGACGCGGGCCACATCGCCCTCTCCGTACAGAACCAGGTCGGTGCGGCGTTCCTGAATGGCAAAGCCCAGCGCCAGGGAGCACTGTCTGAACCAGTACCGGTCGAAGGCGATAATCCTCTTAAGGAAGGAGACCAGCGCTTTGGATTTGCGAACGCCCTCATGGGCGGCGGAACTGCCCGCTCGAGGGGCGGCGAGGGCGGCCGCGCGCCACTTGACCCGCCACTGATGCCACAGAATGCGAAGCGCCACCGGCCGCAGATACAGACGCGTCCAGCGGCCGAGCCGGTGACCGAAGGGCGGTACATGCGCGGAGGCCGGCCCCTGCGCCGGGGCGCCCGAGCCCGCGCGTTCCCGCAAAGCGATCTTGCGTTCACCCAGACGATAAGGCCGCGTCACCGCGTCGAGCCGGTCGTACCGCCAGGACGGCAGCCAGTCCGGGTCCACCAGGTCTTCCAGCGGGGCGGCGCTCGGCGGGCGGACCGCGTCCAGGCGCAGCTTGCGCAGGGCCGGGCACTCGAGGAAGGGCAGCGTTCGGTTTGAATGGAGGCACATCAGCGCCCGGGTGGACATGTGCCGTCCGTCGTGCGGCCCGGCGTAATTGCGATCGCCGGCCTGGCCGGGATGCCACACATGGTACAGCCACTCCGCGTCCTGCCAGACTTCCCGCTTTCCGAGGTTGACGAGCCGCCACGTCATCTCGTAAGCGCCCGCAATATGGCCCAGGTAGTCCAGGTGCATGTCGGACCCGCCGATGGCGACCAGGTCGTCGCGGCGCGCGGCCATGCACGCGCCGTAGTTCCGCGTGTGCAGAGGGTCGGCCTTGTCGAGCAATCCCAGCGGCTTGCCGTTGACCCAGTTGATGCACCCGAAGCCGGTGATGTCCTCGAACCGCGCTCGGTCGAAGGGATAGAAGCTCGGGTGGTTGTTGCGGACTTCGTCCAGATGCAGCACGATGTTCGGGTCCGCCTGGAAGGCGTTGCGGATGGACTCGATGAACGTGGGGCGCGCCAGGGCGTCGGAGTCCGCGAAGCACACGACGCGGCCGCGCGCCAGCAGGATGCCCGCGTTGTACATGGCGTGCTTGTGGTAGCACAGACCCGGGTCCATGCCCAGCACGGCCCAGACGTCCACAGGCGGCGCCTGGCCGGAAGCGGCCGCGCGGTCCATCCGCTCGCGCAGGGCCGGCCACTCGCGCTGATAGTACTCGATCCAGATGATCTCGTAACGCTCGCGGTCAACGGTCTGCTCGGCGAGGCAGTCGAGCAGGTGCGCGCTCTCCCGGCAGGACCAGTCCAGCAGGACCAGGCTGACATCCACGCCGGCGGGGCGCTCTCTATTGACGATGAACCGGGTCACGGCCTGCCCTTCGCTCTTCGGGCCAGGTTCTCGGCGGCGATCTGGCGCCCTTCTTCCCAGGCGATGAAGACCAGTTCGTCGGCGAACTCCCGGGGCTTGACGTACGTCGCATCCAGCGGCGCCTTGCCCGCCTCGAAATGCATGTGCTCGAGCACAATGTCCTTCAAGTAGGCGAGGCGGTCGCAACCGAGGGCCTTGAGCTTCCGGAAGATGTCGTACAGATGGGTGTCAATGTAGTCGCGGTTGTACTCGACAGGCACCAGCCCGCCCGCCAGCGCCCACGCTTCGCGGTGGAAGGCCGGCAGGCAAGGCAGCGCCGCTCCTCGAAACAGGTCGTTGCACCACACGAGCGCAATCCGATCGGGGAACCGGTTGAGCGCCTCGACCACCGCCGTATCCCAGCCGGCAGTGCGGCACACGACGTCATCGTTCATCAGCATGAGGTAGTCGCCCCGCGCGGCCGCGTAACACGCGCCGGTCATGGCGCCCATCTTGGCGGACCGCCCAATGCACCGGCGGACCGACAGCCTCGGATGGCCCACGTTGTGGCTGGCGCGATCGTCGGCATCCAGGAAGAGCACCACCTCGATGCGGTCCGGCCGGTCCGCCGTGGCTACGATGCTCTCGAACAGCCTCGCGACGCAGTCCGGACGGCCCCGAACGGGAAGCAGAAGGCTGAGGACGCTGTTCTGTGCGATTTCCGCCATGTCGGAGCCGCATTCCAATCACGAATAGAGATTGCGCCGGATCGGCTGCTCCAGCATTTTCTTCACGTGGACGACGGTCGGCCGGCCGAATTTCTCTTCGAGCATTTGCAGATAGCGCGGGTTGCTGTGATACGCGCGGAAGGCCTCGTCCCTGAACCGCAGCACCTCGGCGGCGGACAGGTGCTTGGTTGGCAACGGCTGCGTGTCGGGGCTGAGCTGCGCGTAAGCTCCCCACGTGTCCGGCAGGCGGAGCCGCGCGTTGAGGGCGTCCTGGTACAATCGGGAGCCGGGGTACGCCATGGCACAATACAGGTTCAGGTACTCGAAGTTGTGCCGGTACGCCTCATCCAGGGTCTGCCGCATCGTCTCGGCATCGTCGTCGGGCAGGCCGACGATGTAGTTCGCGATGATGTGGATGCCCGCCTCCTTCGTCCAGCGGATGGCATTCTCCACTTTCTCCGCCGTCACGCCTTTTTCCACGCCGTCCCTGACGTTCGCCGAGGCGGATTCGAATCCATAGGCCAGCCACCGCATGCCCGCCCGCCGAAGCTTCTTGAGCAGTTCGGGCGTGACGGTGTCCACGCGCGCGTACGCCCACATGTTCAGATCGTAGTTTCGCTCGATCAGCGCATCGCAGAACTGCTCGATGCGGTCGCGTTTGAGCACGAACAGCTCGTCGAGAATCTTGATCGTCCTGACGTGCCAGCGGTTCACGAGGAGGTCAATTTCCTCGACGACCTGCCCGATGCTGCGATAGCGGATGCCGCTCTCGCCGAAAAGCGCGTTGATGCAGCAGAAGTGGCAGCGGAACGGGCAGCCGAGCGAGGTGTAAATCACGGCGTAAGGGCTGCGCTCGTGAAGGCGGCCGAAGCAGTGCCAGTTGTGCGCGCGGTACCGGTCCATGGGAAGCAAGTCCCACGCCACGCCCGGCAACTCCGCGTCCAGGTCCTCGATCAGCGGCGCGGCTCCGTTGAATACGATTCGGCCGTCCCGGCGATGCCACAGGCCGGGGATGGCGGCAAGGTCCTCGCTGCCGGCGCGCAGCGCCCTCAGCAACGGCTGGATCGTACGCGGGCCTTCGCCCTGGCACACGAAATCGGCGGCCTCTTCCCGGAGCGTCCGTTCCGGCAGGGCCGAGACGTGAAGCCCGCCGAGCATCTGCTTCACATCGGGCGCCGCGTTTCGAACGGCGGCGCAGATGGCGCCGGCCGCCGGCATTTTCTGCGTCGAGGCCGATGGGTTCGCGCCGAACACCACGGTCATGGCCAGACGAGGCCGCGCCTCGGCAACCCGCCGCGCCACTTCCTCGGGGCCGAGGCCTTCCGCTTCCGCATCGAGGATCGCCACGCGGAAGCCCGCATTGCGGGCGTTCGTGGCCAGAAGGCCGGCCCAGACCGGCGGCTCCACGGCCGCGAACTCGCCGGCGAGCGCCTGGTAGGCCTGGTTCCGTCCGCCGGGATTGATCAACAGCAAGTCCAGCCGGTCGCTCATCGCGCCGCCCGCCCCGCTTTCCGCCCGACCAGCGCCCGGGCCGCCGAGACGACGTCCCTGGGACCCGGGTAATAAGTGGACTCACTGCATGCGGGCACGGGCGTATCGGGCAAGCCGATCCGCGCAGGCGCCGCCTTGAATGCGCCCGGCCCGACGCCCGAAAGGGTCTGCGCGATGACCTCGCCGCCCACCCCGAACAGCGTGTGACCCGTGTCCACCACCAGCAGGCGCCCGGTCTTGCGCACCGACTCGCACACCGGCGCCGGATCGAGCGGGCGCAGCCAGCGGAGATCAATGACTTCGGCCTCGATGCCATGTTCCTCGGCCAGTGTGCCCGCGGCCAGCAGGGCATCGGCCAGCGCGTAACTCAGGGCTACGATGGTCAAATCCGATCCTTCCCGGACCGTCTGCGGCGGCCCCGGCGGACGGAAGTAGACGCCCTCTTCCACGTGCCCGGAAAGGTTCCAAAGCCACTTGTGTTCCATCAACATCACCGGCCCGGCGGCTTCCAGGGCCGCGTAAAGCAGCATACCCTTGGCGTCCGCGGGAGTAAAGGGAACGGCGACGCGCAGTCCCGGGAAATGCGCCAGGACCGCGTGGAGGGCCTGGCTGTGCTGGGCGGCCGAACCCCAGCCCCGGCAGGCGACCGAGCGGATCGCCATGGGAGTTGCGGTTTGATGGCCGAACATCAGGTCCCACTTGGCGGCGTGGTTGGCAATCTGGTCCAGGCCGACCAGCAGAAAGTCGTTGCGGGGATGGACGACGATGGGGCGCAGCCCGCCCAGGCTCATGCCGATGCCCATGCCGGTGATGATTTCCTCGGCCGTGGGGACATCGAAGACGCGTTCCTCGCCGAAGACCTCCTGAAGTCCTTTCGTCGTCCCGTAAGTCCCGCCCAGGTCCGCGACGCCCTCGCCGAAGAGCCGCACGCGCGCATCGGTCTCCAGCGCCAGCCGCGTGGCCTCGGCCAGGGCCTGCTGGTACGTCAGCGGCCGCTTTCCTTGAGCGAGAAGCTCGGGCAGCTTGGGCGTCGTTCCCCAGTTGCTCATCGGTCTGCTGACCCATCTCTAAACGTGGCGGTACTCCAGGACGGTCTCTTCACTCTTCAGCGCCTCGGCGTAGGCCCGGTCAACCTGGCCGCTGACCTCCGCGTCAATCGCATCAGCCTCCGCGCGGGCCAGCGTGCAGCGGGCCACCTTCATGGGGCAGTACTTCTCAAAGAGTTCCATCTCGACCGCGTCGCGGAAGCCGGCGGCGATGTCGTCGCGGATGCCGTTGTGGTCATATCGGCGGACCGTGCTGCACTCGACGAACAGCGGTCCGCCGGCCTCGCGCACGCGCCGGATCGGCTCGGCCAGCGCCCGGTGAAGCGCGAAGACGTCGTTGGCCACCTCGATGGAGAAGTCATGCGTTTCCATGCCGAAGGCCCGCGCCACCGCCGCCGGATGCGCCGCCCGCCGGACGCGCTGCGGCGTGTAGACGCTGTAGCGGTTGTTTTCGCAGAGGAAGATCACCGGCGCGCCGCGGAGCTGGGCGTAGTTGAGGCTCTCCGCGAACACGCCCTCGTCGGCCGCCGCGTCGCCGAACAACACGGCCGCCACCGTCGGCCGCCGCACGGCCAGCCCCAATCCGACGGCGATGGGCAAGGCGCCGCCGACGATGCTCGTCGTGCCCACCAGGCTGTTCTTGCGGTCCACAAGGTGCATCGAGCCGCCGTATCCGCCGCTGCACCCGCATCGGCGACCCAGCAACTCGCCGAAGAAAGCCACCAGGTCGCCGCCGTTGGCCAGATAAAGCGCGTGCGATCGGTGCGTGCCGATTTTCAGATCGTCCGGGGCCAGGTGCGCGCACAGCGCCACCGCGACGGATTCCTGCCCGACGCTCAAGTGCACCGGACACTGCATCACGTTGGACGCGTACACGTCCAGGATCTTCTGCTCAGCGTGACGGACCAGCGACAGGGTCCGGTAAAGTTGGCTGTTTTCTTCCATGGTTTCGCTGCCGGGCCAGGTTGCGCGGCATCTCAGTCCTTTTGAGCCGGATGCTCGAACGGCGTGAGGCGGCCGCGTTCACTTCTGACAGAAAGCCAGGCCGACGAATGATTTCATCGAAGGGCCGGCCGGCTTCGGCTGTGCGGGCGCCGGGGTCGCATAGTCATGCCGTCCGGCGGCCTCGGCATGGTAGGCCGACGACGGAAACCGCGTTTCGAGGTCAACCACCCGCGCGAATCCCGCTTCCTTCAGGCAGCGCCGCAGGAGCTTTTCCGACAGGTAGACGGAGTTGTCAAAGCACCATGGGAACGGATTCGAGAACACCTGGTTCGGTTCGCCCATTCTGATGACATACTCATCGTCATCCCAGACATTGGTGATCAGCAGCAGGGCTTCGCGGGTGATCGAGCGCAGGAAGTGAAGATGACGAAGAGGTTCCGTCAAATGCTGAAGAACGCTCATCGAAACCACCACGTCGTATTCGGGGCAGTTGGGTATGACGCCCAGGCGCAGATCGTAACCGGCGTGGACGAATTTTGCCTTGGTGCCCAGCAACCGATTCAGGAAATCAACGCACGCGCCCCGGTCGTCCTGATCATAACCGACCGCGAGCCTCATTCCACGCCTCGACATCGCCACGGGAATATATCCGGCGAAGCAGCCGATGTCCGCCAACGACTTCTCGCCGAGGTCGTGAATGTGTTCGCACAACTGGTCTACAAATCCGTCGTAGACCTGGCGTATCGCCGAATTGGCCAGGCTGAATGCCTGCGCTTCCTGATCGGCGACCAAGAGACGCGGCACGGACGCGCTGGGGTATTTGGCGGCATCGTATCCCGGCCAGCGAATCTGCCCCGCACTCGGGTTCCGCGTCACAAACGTATAGCCGGCGCCGACTTCGAGCTGGTCCGTGATGATGAAGGGCTGATAGGTAAAGCTTCCGGAGCAGATGAGCCGCTTGGCCTCTTCCGCATCAGCTTCGGTTTTGACGAACGGCCTCAAGTCCACGTGAGCCTCGCTTAACCGTAAGGGTCGCGCGGGTGTCTCGCCACCCGCCTAACCCGCGGGAATCTGTGTCTGATCGAAGCCCATGCGATGGTCAGGCGTCAACCCTCGGATTCTGACAACCGAGGTTGCCTCTGTCAAGCAATTGTCCTGCGCGGCGATGTCAACCGCGGCCGAGGGTGTCGTCTATCATGGCGCGCGCCTGCGCTTCGGTCAAAGCCAGGAGAATGCCGGGCGTTTCTCTGTCCGCCTTGCGAGCCAGATTCAGCGGTCCCAACGTAAGAGGCGCCGCAAGGACGCACCGTCCGTAGGCGACCAGATTGTAGCCCTTGTACGATCCGATCAGGGTGGGCGGAGGGCTTCCCTCGTAGCGCGGCAGGGCTTTCACCGCTTTCACGGCGACTTCGCCGGCAACCGATGGGATGCCGAGAAACGCGTCGCCCACGCGGCAGACCAGGTAAGGCTCGCCGTCCCCGGCCAGGCTCAGGAATCCGTCAATGGCCTGGATCAACTGATCGCGGGTCTCACCGATGATTATCCATGGCTGCGCGCGGTCCGCCGCACGGGTGAAGTCAATGCGTCCGAGCGCGGCGGGCGCGCCGTAAAAAAGGCCGCGATAAAGGACCACGTTGTAGCCCCGGTAGGCCTGGAACAATTGAGGTTGGTCGGAGGCGTGCGCGACCGCCTCGTTGACTGCGGCGGACGCGGGCTTGCTCTGTTCCTTGCACGCCGGCGCGTTGTGCGTGGAGGCCAGGTCGGCATCCTTTCGTTCGACCTCCTGCGCGGTGAACTCGGTCCACGCCGTTGTGGGAATGCCGTTCTCATGGAGCGCGCGGACGATCCGCTTGAGCCTCTGATAGCGGACTTGCGCGTCAATATAAGGGGATTCGCTGTGCCACTCGCCGTCGGGGATGGCCACGGGGTAACGAGAATAGAGTTGTTCCCGGGGCGTGCGGAATTTAATGCCGAACTCCTCGGGCCGGTTCCAGTAGTCGGAGCCTCGGAAAAGCATCAGCGGGTTGACGAAGGGCACGCGCCCGATCCAGGGTTTCAGCGCCTTGAAGAACTCGATCGCCTCATCCACGTCCGCCTCGGTCTCGCCCGGAATCCCCACAATCGCGTTCACCTCGGTGGTGATGCCGGCCTCCGCGGCAAACCGCAGATTGTCGTGAACGACCTCCTTGCTGTACCCTTTCCGCTGAAGTTTCATCGTATTGGCGGACCAGCCATCCACGCCGAACCGCAGGCAGACGAAGCCGGCCTTCGCGAGCTTGAGGTAATATTCCTTTCCGGCGCGCTTGTTGCAGCGGAGTTGCGCGGTCATGTGAATCGCCAGGCCCCGCCGGATGATTTCATCGCACAGCCTCTCGATCAGCGACGTGTCGCCGTGCAGGTCGCTCTCATTGAAGACGAACTCGACGGCGCCCATCTTGCAGAAGTACTCGATATCGTCCACCACTTTCTCCGGCGTGCGGGCGCGCCAGTGGAAACGCTCCGCGCAAAAGCGGCAACGCGACCACGGACATCCTCGGCTTCCCACAATCGGCACCAGCCAGTAGCCGTTCCAGTTTCGATAACGCCGCGGGTCGGTCCATTCGTAACGCGGATGACCCAGCGGATCGAGTTCGGCCGGAATGGGGCCCGGCTGGAATTCACGGTCGGGCGTATCGCCGCGCGACCAGACGCCCGGCAGGTCGTGCGGCTTTTCGCCCCTGAGGATGGCTTTGACCAGCGGCCCGACCGTGAGGTCCGCCTCGCCCACGACGGTATAATCCGCCGGCGGGAAGATGAACTTGGCGACGCCCGGCTGCAGGCAGCTCATGCCTCCTGCAATCACCACCAGGCCGGGGAGGCGGCTGCGCACTTCCTGCACGATGTGCCGGGCGAACGTGAGGTTCGCCTGCTGCAGCGAACAGGCAAGGATCTTCGGTTGCGCCCGCACCAGTTTGGCGACGATCTCATCCATGTCCGGCTGGAAGTAGCCGACAAAATCGTCTTTTTCCCACTCGAGGTAGTGAACGGACTGCCAGGGGTCCTCCGGCATGCGCCGGCCCGCAGGCGTTCTCATCACGGGGATCGCGTCCAGAATCCGGTCCGAGTGGAAGCGATGATAGATGATATTGTCCAGGTCCACTGTCTGGAGGCGGATCCCCTCGCGTGCGAGCGCCATCTGCACATAACCGAATCCCACGGGCAATTGGGCGATGCTCCGGGCAGGGAAGTCCAGCAGAATCACATCCTGTCCCGGGAGGAACTCGATCTCCGGGATTTCAATGGGATAGATGCTCTTGACGGCGGGGACCCAGGCGCGCGAGGGGATCGCTCTCCAATCGAGATTTTTCAGGTCGTCCAGGGTCACTTGCCTGACGCGCGCGGGCAAGGCCTTGCGCATGCGGTCCAGGACGCGCCCGCGGACCTCGCACAGGAAAACGGTGCTCACGGCGGCGGGCAGAGACTCCGGGCGCATGGCGGCCATCCCGGCAAAGTCTCCGGCGGCGCGCACCGGGTCCTCATCCACGATCACCGAAACGCGTTCTCTCAAAATGGGCGATTGTTCGAGAAGATACCGGGCAAGGCGCCCGGCGCCGAAGAAGGCCACTCCGCCCTCCATGCCGGCGAGATGGTTGGCCAGAACCGACACGCAGCGACGGTCCTCCTCGCCGCCGTCAAACCGAAAACAGCGCGCGCGCGAGAAAACCATTTCCTTGAGATCGGCCTCAAGGGTTATGGCGGCATTCGCCATCTCTTTTTCCCTCTACTTCACCCGCACCGCAAGCTCAAAGCCATGGGCGATGAGATCGTCGGGCGGAATCGAACTCAATTCCTTCCGGATATCTTCGGTCAGGAGGTCCTTCCCTTCGTACGAGCGCACGAAATGCAGCACCTCGACGTCCGGGGCCTCCATGAATTCACGAATCCCGTATTCCTCGAAGCGCTTCCGGTTCACGTGGGCCGGGTTGAGCATGGATTCGAGGTACTCCTTCGGCTCTCTTCCCATCTTGCGCCGCATGACCGCGTCCAGGCCGCGCTTTCTGCAATGAGCCAGGATGGCCTCCGGAGTGAGGCGAAGATGAATCCACGGGAAGTCGTCGAAATAGCCGAACATATGATGCCCGAACGGCGAGAAATAAAGAGGGCCGGCCTGCAAATAAATGCAGCCGCCGGAGCAGGTGACGCGTTTCATTTCCTGCAGCGCGCGTGCGGGGTCTGTGATATGTTCGAGCGTGGCAATGGAGAAGCACGCGTCAAAGCTGCCGTCGGGGAAGTCCATTTCCGTCGCCCCCATTCGGCGATACGTGATGCGGGGATTGGGATACGCGCAGCCGACCGTGGCCAGCAGGTCAATGCCGGTCATGGATGCGGGCTCTTCGGCCAGGAGAAGATCGCACACGAGCCCGTCGCTGCAGCCGACTTCCAGCACGTGCTTGCCCTTCAGCGGCGGAACGAAGCGGAACATGCTGTTGAGATAGGCCTTGTTGTACACGATGCGATGCACGTCCTCGCCCCGGTACGTGCGAGCCGGACGATCGGCGGATGCGATAATCAGCCAGTCGGCCAATTGCGCCGCGAGCGCCTCCGCATGGTTGTCGGCCCACTTCGGCCGGCCATCGCACGGAAGGATGACGACATCGCAGCGTTCCTTGCGAAGGGCCTCCAGGAGTTCGGGCGACAAGCGGGCCGGATCGAAGAGGTCCGTCTCGCGGCCCTGGGCATCCTTCAGGACATGCATGGGGCCTTCGGCGTACTCCCGAGCCCAATGCGCGGGCGCCAGGCAGGCGACCTCGTAATCCGGGAATTGGCGCACCAGCCGTTTCGCCGTGGCGGGGGCGACGGTCCCCAGGAACAGCGCTTTGACTTTTCCGCCGGCCTTCGAACGGCGCTGAATTTCCTGCTGCACCTCCTCGATGGTGTTCCCGATCAGGCATTGACTGTAATTCCCCTTTTGCGCGCGCGCCAGCTCGAACGCTCCCTCGCTCTGCGGCGTGGCGAAATATTTTGTCGCGCAGAAGGTGATGGTGAAACCTTGATAATCGGGCAGCACCGTGCGGGCGGTTGCCGAAGCCGAATCATCGCCGACCGGCGGCAGCGCGCGCGGATTTTCAACCCGAGCGCCGCCGCTCCGCCGCGGCGGGCGCGGGGTCAGCGCGGATATCAGTTTCTTCGTCAAGGCCCGCGGCCCGAAGCCGGGAGGATTCCTTCTGCCGCTGAGCTTGACGCCCAGAGAACGGCCGAGTTCGAAGAGAATCGCCGCGGCCTGCGAGAAACTGACCTTCTGCCGAACCAGCTCGTTGCGCACGAAGGGAGAGCCGTCGGCGGAAGATGTGACTTGATCTATCCGGCTTCGCGCGTCTGCTTCGGAGGCGCACGCCAGGACTCCTTCACGAGACCGCGCGGACTCCTCCCTCAAGTCCATTTCTCCGAATGCCAGCGGCACGGCCAGGACCGTTCTGCCGAATTCAACGACATTGTACGACTTGTATGAGGAGAGCAGAATGGGCGCATAGCCGCCGCGAACGATCGGCGTACGCTGCAGGCGCTCCAGGACTTTTTCGGCGATCCGCATGCGGCCCTCATCGCCGCTCGCCGCGTACTGCGTCCGGGCTTTTGCCAGTTCGGTCACGAGCAGGCTGCGAAACAGCGGGAATGGTTCCGAGGCTCGGACCACCTCTTCCAGTTGTGCGGCAAAGCGGTCCGGCTCCGTCGGCCCCTCGCCGCCGAGGAGTCCATAGATCCGCCTGGGGATTGCGACGAACGGGGCCAGCCGCTCGTCGGGCAGCCACACACTCTCTTCCAGCTTGGAGAGCCGGCCCGTGTCCAGCCACTCGGCGACAAAGACGTCCAGGTCCTTGTTCCAGAGCCGTTGGGAAGCGGCGGAACCGTGCGGCAGGGTGGCGCCGGCGAGATGCGTGACGCAAACCTCAGGCGTGCACACCAGCTTGTAGCGCGTTTCCCAGATTTTCAGGCTGTAGTCAATGTCGAGGAAGTACTTGCTGAAGGCCTCATTGAAGCGAATGTCGCCCACTCTGCGCATGTGGACCAGGAGGCAGGCGCTGCATGCGCAGGGCGTTTCGCGGGGACGCTCCGGCACATCCAGGAGATGCGAGTGCGACCCGAACCGGTCGCCCATCATATACGCGCCGGTGAAGGATATATTGCCCGCGGCGTCTTTGTGCATGGGCGCGACGACGCCCACGTCCGGCTCCAGGGCGCGCAGCAGACCGTCCAGCCAGCCGTTTTCGACATACACGTCGTCATCCATGAGAACCAGGTAGTCGCTCCGGACCGCTCGAAGGACTTTGTTCATTTCCCGCGGATGATTGAAATCCCGGCTCCGATTGTTGTCGAGCAGAATGAGTTCCGCCTCGCTCGCGTGCTCCTTGAGCAGCGAAAGGCAGCGGGCGGAGTGCGTCTGCCGGAAATCGGCGCTGACGACCGCGATGGTCACCGAGGGCTTCCGCGACGATGTGTCGGACGATCCGGTGGGCCACCAGTTGACGTACTCCGGCCGACGGAACATATAAGGATCCGTGATATGGCCCAGCCGGCGGGTATAGCCGCTTCGTTTTCGCGCGGCGGATGATTCGTCAATCAGCGCGGCGAGGCGAAGCGCATTGGTCCGCCGCTCGTCGAGCTTCTCCATGAAGCGCCGGGAGTCCGCCTCGTGGATTTCCTGGCTGGGCACATAAACTTTGGCTTCCTCGGATTGGAAAACCGACTTGGCCTTCCCGTCCGCAGCCTTGTCAAAATTGTCATGCTCGAAAACCACGTCGGGCAGGTAGAAGATGCGTTTGTGGCCCAGGTGCGCGAGCATGCAATACGTGTCGTAGATGTGATCGTCAATCCGATACCGATGGTAGTCGGCCGGGCACAGGCCGATCTCACGGCAGGCCCTGCGCGAGAGGCAGGGGAACGTGCACAACTTCTCACGGAAGAGCAGGTCGTTGAGATGGACGAGGGCGATGTCGTCCCGGACGGATCGAAACACGTCGCCCACCGCCCGGTCCCAGTTCTTCGTTCGGACGATGATGTCATCGTTGACGAGCATCACGTGGCGGCCCGACGACGCCTCGAAACAGGCGCGGTTGAGCCGGCCCATGGAAAGCCCCGGCGGAACGACGACTTTTTTCAGACTGAGAGCGCTGAACTGGATGGACTGAGAGGCTTTGTCGTCCTCGTCCAGGCAGAGGACGACCTCCAGCGATCCCGGAACGAGGACCGTCTCGGCCACGCTCTCCAGGAAGCGCCGCACCAGCTCCGGCCGTCCCCTCGTCGGGAGGAGCAGCGAGTATTCGAACACGTTCAACGGCCATCCTCCGGTTCAGCCCGACGCATCAGACAGCAGCGGCGCGCTTACGCTTTTGCCGTCTTTCTCAAACCGAGAAACCAGGCGCGCCAGCCCGGCTTGGGTTTGGCATCCTCCGTCCGCCGCATGGCTTCGAGAGCGGCATGCGCTTGCGAGACAGCCTGGTCCTTGTCTGCGATCTCAGCGTCCTTCTCGGCAATCACTTTCCAGAGCGTGGCGAGCTCGGCGTCCTTATGCTCCATTTCCTGTCGGAGCGTGGCTAGATCGGCCTCGCTCGCCCGCCGCAGAGCTTCAAGAGCTGCGCGCAATTGGCAGGCGTCCTGGTCCTTGCCGGCAATCGCCGCCTCTTTTTCAGCGACCACTTTACGAAGCGCGGCGATTTCTTCATCCTGGCGTTCCGTCCCTTTTCGGAGCGCGGCCAGATCGGCCTCGGCCGCGCGGCGCAGGGCTTCGAGAGTCGCGCGCAATTGGCAGGCGTCCTGGTCCTTGCCGGCAATCGCCGCCTCTTTTTCAGCGACCACTTTACGAAGCGCGGCGATTTCTCCATCCCTGCGTTCCGTCTCTTTACGGAGCGCGGTCAGATCGGCCTCAGCCGCGCGACGCAGGGCTTCGAGAGCCGCGCGCAGTTGCGAGACGGCCTGGTCCTTGCCGGCCATTGCGGCGTCTTTTTCAGCGACCGCCTTACGGAGCGCGGCGATTTCTCCATCCTTGCGCACCGTCCCTTCGCGGAGCGCGGCCAGATCGGCCTCGCGCACCGCGGCGGCGGCTTGCAGCGCCCCGATTTGCGCCGCCTTTTCATCGAATTCAACGCGGAGGCGCCTGGAGCGCGCTCGATCAACGAGTTGTTGCGCCTGGGGCACGTCCTCCGCTACGACGAGCATGTGCTGCGCCTGGAGTTCATTCAAACGCGGCGCGTCGAGGCTTCGCAGGTCCAGCGGCCCCAACTCCACCGAAGCCGCATAGACTCTGCCGGCGTACCGCACGAGGTTATACCCTTCGTGATTTCCGATGAGGGCGGGAGAATCGTCCGCGATCGGCGGCTCGTTGAGCCTGGGCAGCAGACTTTCCATGCTCTCCGAACGGAGGACTTCGGGTCGCTCGCGAAGGGCTTGTCGGGTTATATCGAGACCTTGGAGAAGGGCATGCGGAACCGCGTATATGTTTTTCTCGTATCGGAAAAGAGCGTAAGTGCGCGTGTAGCAGAGCGGCGGAGGCGGCTGCTGGAGGCTGTCTTCAATGCCCGGAAAAGCGATGTCGGTCGGCTCCCAGCCCTGGCTCTGCGGCAGGCGGCGCACGCTCCAGATCGAATGATTGATCGAGTACTTCTCGAAGGTCTCGCCGACGGCCAGCACGACGCCGCAATGGACGGTTTGGAAATAATCGGTCTCTTTGCCCTGGTCGAGGAACCCGCGCTCGAAGTCGCGGATGCGGCCTTCGCAGTCGTGCCCGCAAAGAATTCCGCCGCTCCGCACCAGGTTGGAGTAGGCCTGAATGTCCCGCAGGACGCCGCCGTAGCGGTGGTCCCCGTCAATGAACACCAGGTCAAAGGCGCCCTCTTTGAGTATCGCGGCGGCAAGGTCCGATCTGCCCCTGATGGGCACGACGGTATTCTCAAGCCCTTGCTCGCAAATCCCGGCCCAGAACCTGGAGAATATATCCTCTCTCTGCGCCGCCGCGAAAAGCTCCGTGCCGGGACTGCCCTTCCACCAGTCCACGCAGAAGAGGTGCCCATCGTGACATTGCGCGACCTTGCCGAGAATAGCGGCGGATTCGCCGAGCCAACTGCCCACTTCGAGGAACCGGGCGCCCGGACGGGCCGCCGCCTCGGCCAGGGTGCGCAGGACGATCTCCTGTTCGCGGCTCGGGATCTGCTTCGCGGGCGCGGTCATCTGTGGCTGTTTCCTTCGACTCCGGACACGAGCGTAAAGGAACTCTCCAGCGCCGCGATCCCATCGAACCGCCGCGTCTGGCGCACGGCCAGATGGATGACGCTGGTGCGAATGTCAATCGGCACGTCCTCCGCCGGCTCTTTCTGGGCCAGCCCCAGGTCCATAAAGTAGTCGCCGTAATGAACGTTGAGCTGAATCGTGAACTTCCCCAGAAGGATCTCTCCGCCGGACACCGGGGCCAATTCCACTCCCATGAACCGCGTGTTGCTCCCGTTGACCATGAGGCCGTCGAGGGCTCTCAGGGCGTATCCGAACATCGGGTTGGCGATCGGCTGGTGCACGCGGGCCTTCACATAGATGTCCACGACCTCGCCGCTGTCCATGGCCGCCGGGGCGCAGGAGGCGGCATCCGCGACGAGGAAGTCCACGATTTCGCCGCGACGATCGCCGAAACGGTATTCATTCCTATTGTAGCCGCTGCGCGCCGGACAATGATCTCCCGGCGGCGTGTCCCGCAGGAATTCCTCGATCTGCCTGGCCCGGAGCGCTTTTGCCTTGTCGTTCACCGCCTCTCCGGTCGTCGTCTCGGCGGCCGATGCGCCGCGCGGCTGGGCGCTGTCGGGGCGCGAGGCGTCCACCGCCTCGCGGACCGCCTTTTCCGAATTGCCGACGAAGATCCGCTTTTCCTCCACGCGCTGCTCGATGACCGTCTCCGGCAGACTCGAGAAATCCATCGGCCCGAGTCCCTGGTCCACCGCGAACAACCGGCGGCCGAATTTCACGATGTTGAACCCCTTGTAACCTTCGAAGACCAGTTCCGGATACGGCGTGTACCCCTCGATGACGCCGGTGAACAGCAGCTCATTGTAACAGTTCGCCACGTGCTTCGGCTCGCCCTGTTCGAGCACCCGGCCATGGTCCAGGAGAATGGCGCGGTTGCAATGTTCCACAATCGCGTTCGTATCGTGACTGACGAAGAGGATGGTTTTTCCGCCCGACTGGAACTCGAGGAACTTCCGGTAGCACTTGTGCTGGAACTTGGCGTCGCCGACCGCGAGCGCCTCGTCCACCACCAGGATATCGGGGTCCACGTAGATCGCGGCGGCGAACGCCAGGCGGGCATACATCCCCGAGGAATAGGTCTTCAGCGGCTGGTCGAAGAACTCGTCAATCTCAGCGAACTGCTGGATCACCGGAAGCCGGCTCCGCATCTCCGACGCCGAATACCCGAATGTCCTGCCCTGCATCAGAACGTTCTCCCGGCCGGTGAACTCCGGGCTGAAGCCGGCGCCCAGCTCCAGCAGCGCCGACACCCGCCCGCGGACTTCCACCGTGCCGGCCGTGGGCCGCAACACGGAACTGACGATCTGCAGCAGGGTGCTCTTCCCCGATCCGTTTCGGCCCATGATGCCCAAGGTCAGCCCCTTCGGCACATCGAAGCTGACCTCCTGCAAGGCCCAGAACTCCTTGTGATGCTTCTTCCGGAAAGGGTCGAGCGCCTCCAGCAACCGTTCCTTGGGCGAGCCGTAGAGCCGGTATTTCTTGGAGAGCCCCTTTGCCGAGATGGCCAGGGAATCATCCGCCATTCTAGAGCACCTCCGGGAAGTCCGGCTTCAGCCGCCGGAACAGCAGCCCGCCGGCGGAGAAGAGTCCCAGGCTGACGATCCAGAAATAAATTCCCGCCTTCCAGTTCTGCCAGAGCGGCGCGTACAGGTCCGGGATAAAGCTCGCCCGGTAGCCGTGGATGACGTAGTACATGGGATTCAACTTAGGCAGAAAACGCAGAGACTGCGGCAACCGAAGCATCATGTCCTCGGTCCACACCACCGGCGTCAGCCAGAACCACATATTCAGCACCACGGCGAGAATCTGACCGACGTCGCGGTAAAAGACGTTCAGCGCCGCGACGATCCATCCCAGGCCCACGCTGAACACGGCCATCCCGAGCAGGAAATAGACGAATTGAACGTTGTAGAACGAAAACCGCAGACCGCTGGCCATGATCACGATGGCCAGGATCACCAGCATGATCACATGGCTGACCATGCTGGCCAGCCAGTGTGCGAGGGGCAGAATCTCCGTCGGAAAAACCGTCTTCTTGACCAGGTACGGATTGCCGGTGACCGCATTGCTGCTCGCCGATACGGTCTCGGCAAAGGCCGTCCAGGGAATCAGACCGCACAGGAAGTAGACGATGAACGGCGTGTTGCCGGCCGGGTGAACCCGGAAGCCGAGCGAAAAGATCACCCAGTAGATGAGGATCATCATCAGCGGGTGCGCGACCGACCAGGCCATCCCGGCGAGCGTCCCCACGTATCGCTTGCGAATTTCCATTCGGGCCATGGCCCAAATAGTCCTTCGGTTGCCCACAACCCGGATCACGAACCTTGCGAGGGACGCCAAGAGGGACTCTCCGTGTCTGCGCAAGACAACTCAGTCTCTGGGAGGTTAGTGTATCACGTCGCGTTGCGCTGCCGCAACGCCCGCGGACCGCGGCGCAGTGTCAACATCGGCTGAGAAGGAGTGATGCTGCCGGGATTCCCGAGTGAGGCGATGCGTAGTGGAATCATTCCGGAATCATTCGGGTCGCTTCCGCGCCCTCGATATCCGCGGAATCCGCCACCTGCCGAACTGAGGCCGCTTTTGAAAGCCTGCCGATGGCAGCGTTGGCTGCGGACAAACAGACCAGGCGCCTCAGCACGCGTGCCCGCGCCGCCTGCCACTCCAGAAAGGCGCGGCGCGCCGCCTCGTCCTGGAACCGGGGTGCGGCCGGGTTTTCAGGCATGGCCATTTTCTCCCGCGTCATTTTCGTTGCTGGAGCACGGTCTATCGCCTGGGCCGCATGCCGCGGGGCGGCGTGGCAATCTCGACGACGACTTTTTCGCTTGTCGGCCATCCCGCCTCTCCTCTCATTTCCCTGGGCCTGGCGGTTCGTGTCTTCAGTGTTAGCGTTATTCCGGCCACAGGACGTTTTTTGCCGTCATAGACCGTGTTGATAAGAGGCCTACTCGAACCGGAAGTTTTCGCTCCTGATAAG
This sequence comes from Candidatus Brocadiia bacterium, assembly GCA_050015075.1. GTDB lineage: Bacteria > Planctomycetota > Brocadiia > CAIUPP01 > CAIUPP01 > JBEKCB01. The sequence goes on from JBEKCB010000007.1 coordinate 67,354, forward strand.
CTCGCAGCAGGCATTTGCCGCATTCGCGTCAAAAAGCGTGCCGCAGCCCTTGGTCACTTGTTCAATCACAAGCTCAATCGTCATAGCCGGACGATAGGGACGAGGAGAGGACATTGCCTCGACCACGTCGGCCACGGCCAGAACCTGCGCTTCGAGGATGATCTGGCTCCCCTTGAGTCCATGAGGGTAGCCGGAGCCGTTGAGCCGTTCATGGTGCTGCAGCGTCGCGTCTGCAACAGGCCAGAAGAAGTCAATCTTTCGCAAAATGTCATAACCGACCTGCGGGTGCGTCTTGATGATGCCGAACTCGCATTCGCTGAGCTTCCCCGGCTTGGAAAGAATTTCGGCGGGCACGGCGATCTTCCCTATATCGTGCAGGAACCCGGTAATCTCGATGCCTCGCTCCTGCGTCTCGCTGATGCCCAACCGTCGAGCGATTGCCGCAGCCAGGCGTGCGACGCGCCGTTCGTGCCCCGCCGTGAAGGGGTCGCGGATTTCAATTGCCGACGATATGGCTTCGACACTTCCGTCCATCACGCGCTCAAGACGACTCTCGCGCTCCTGCAGCGCCGAGGTTCGGTCAATGATCAGGTCCTCCATCCTTTCCCGGTAGCGCAGGTTTTCAGCTTCGAGTCTCGCCTTTTCGTCATTCAACGTCCTGATTTTGCAGGCGTTGCCTACAGAGCGCAGGACGGCCTCTTTGGTACAGGGTTTGAACAGGTAGTCCACGGCCCCATCCCGGAGCGATGCCGCCGCCGTCTCGGCCGTCGGTTCACCGGTCATCATGACCACCAGCGTGCGCGGCGTGGCCACCTTGATCTTTGCGAGGAGTGCGACACCATTCAGGCCGGGGAGAATGATATCCGAAAGAATGACATCGAATTCCTTTGCGCGGAACAGCGTTTCCGCCGCATCGGCGTTCTCGGCCGTATCCACTTCGTACCCGGCGGCGCCGAGGAACGTGCTGAACGTCCTGCGTATCGCCTTCTCGTCGTCTACAACAAGCACTTTTGCCATGACATGGTCTCCATTGCCTTTTCGTCACTTGCCGGGTGGCTCAACGCTCATCCGGGTCGCCTCGGGGCATCCATCACGTTCTTCGCACGACCAGAATCGTCTGGTCGTCTGTTTGCGGTTGTCCCGTGCTGAAATACGACACGGCCTGGGCCACCGCGCTGACCAGCGCATCCGGTTGCCCGTGGTGTGTACGAAGTACCTCTTCCAAACGGGCAGCGCCGAAGAACTCCCCGTTGCCATCCACGGCATCCGTGATGCCGTCGGTGTACAAGACCAGACTATCACCGCTCTCCAAAGTCAGGTCGGAACCGTCATATTCGCAGTTTTCATCCACGCCGAGCGGCAGTCCATTCTTAACCGCGACCGGACTCAGCGTGCCTCTTTTTTCGCAGATCAGGTATGGCGGCGAGTGGCCGGCGCCGTAGATGGACGCCGTGGAGCGGTCCATGTTGATCACGACCATCAAAGCCGTGGCGAAGGTGCGGTCGCACCATTCCCTCGCGAGGAAGCGGTTGACATAGGGCAGCAGCCCTTCGGCGTCGTTTCGCAGGGAGGCGACCGCGCGGAAGTAGCTCATGACGCGCGCCATGTACAATGCGGCGGCAATGCCCTTGCCGCACACGTCTCCGAGGAGCACAACTTGCATGTTGCCGATCAAGGGAAGGACATCATAGAAATCGCCTGCCACCTTGCGGGCGGAATGACAGTACGCCGCGAACTGTAAGTTTCCTCCCGCGGGAAAGGCCTTCGGGAGGAAGGCCTGCTGGATGTCCTGCGCCAAATCGAGCTCGAAGTCTATGCGTTTCTTTTCCTCCTCCACTTCGCGCAATTCCGCTTTTTCCAGAGCAATCACCAGGAAGTTCGCGACCGTGCTCAGCAGCACCTGGTCCGATTCTTTGAAGACCGCGCCGTCGCGCTTGTTGTTCACGTTCAGCACGCCGATCACCCGGTCCCGGAAGAGCAGGGGAACACTCAATAGAGAGCGCGTACTATAGTGGGCAGCGCTTTGTCGTTTGAAAAGCGGGTGCGTGGCGACGTCCTTGACCAGCAGGGGACGGCCATGCAGAGCGACCCAGCCGGCAATGCCTTCGCCCATTCTAATCCGCGCGGCCTTGACGACGTCCGGGGCAATGCCGTGGGCGGCGCGGATGCGCAGCGTCTTGCCGCCCGGCTCGATCAACATCAACGAGCATCGGTTGACCTCGAGCATGCGCCCGACCCGGCGCACGAGTTCGTTCAGGACTCTTTCTGAATCCTTCTGGGACGCGACGATGTCGCTGATTTCCTTAAAGATCGCCTGCACGAAAGACTGACCTTGATCCAACGACGCTATCATGACACGTCTCCTTAGCCTTGTTGCAGCATGTCCAGCCCAAAAGGGCCGGCCATCGTCGAGCGACGGGTTTCCCCGCCGACGACTGCCCTCGCTCCGTCCGTAGCCACCATGTTGCACTTCCCGAATGTAAGCGTCTATCAATCAATTCCGAGGCTGCTGCTTCTGATCCTCGGCGAAAGTGGTCGGGTTGCGCGCGTAAACGCGGGCGACGTTCATCTCCACGATGCCGTTCCTGACGAGGTTGGCCAGGGAGTGGTCGAGCAGGTACATGCCGGACTTGCTGCCCGACTCCTGACACGTCTGGATCTGGTCCATGTGCCCCTGCCGGATGAGATTGCTCACCGCCGGCGTAACGATCAGCACTTCGGTCGCCAGCACACGCCCCTTCAGGTCGCGGCGCGGCAGCAGGACCTGTCCGATGACGCCCTGCAGGACCGATGCCAACTGCCTGCGCACTTGCTCCTGCTGCCCGCCCGGATAGGCGTCCACGATGCGATTGATGCATTCAATGGTATTGGTCGTGTGAAGGGTGGTCAGCACCAGGTGGCCCGACTCCGCCGCCGTGATGGCCATCGAAGTCGAGTCCAGATCGCGAATCTCGCCCACGAGGATCACGTTGGGGTCCTGCCGCAACACGTGCCGGAGCGCGCTGGCAAAGGAAGGCGTATCCACCCCCACTTCCCGCTGCTTGACAATGCTGCCCGAGCCGGCGGAGGCGTAAATGTACTCGATGGGGTCCTCAATGCTGATGATCATACACTGGCGCTGACGACGGATCAGATCCACGATGGAGGCGAGGGTCGTGCTCTTGCCGGATCCCGCCGGACCGCTGACGATCACCAGCCCCTTCTGCAGCTTGGCGAGGTCCTGCACGACTGCGGGCAGTCCAAGCTCGTCCCACGGTGGAATGGAGATGGATATCACGCGGAAGGCCGCCTCGACGTTCCCCATACCGATGTTCACGTTGACTCGGAATCGTGTGCCTTCAGGAAGGGTGTATGAGAAGTCCATATCCTGGTGCTGCTGAAAACCCTGGCTTTGCTCCTCGCTCATCATGCCCATCAGGATGCGCTCGAGCACGGGGGCCTCGAGGACTTGGGTGTCGCCCGGCACAAGGTTGCCGTTAATGCGGAACATCGGAGGCCGGCCGGCTGTCAAGTGTACGTCCGAAGCTCCCCGCTGCACCGCCTCCCGCAAGATCTGGTTCATCCTGCCGGATTCCGCGTACTCTTCCATTGCATGGCGGTCGTCCGGATCCATTTTGTCAATCGCGATCCCGTGAAGAAACAAGGTACCGCCCGCGACTTCCGCTAGCCGCACAACGCGTCCCTGCGCCCGCACCGGCGCGCGCACCAGCCCCGTGATGAACAGTTGCATGTCCACGCGCGACCCGACCTGCAGCGGCTTCTGGCCCTCGAACGCGATGCCATTCGCGCTGACATCCACCGCCGTTGCCGTCCCCGCCAGCGGCTTGAGATCCTCGGTTTGGTACTTGACCATGAAACGGGCGCGCTTGCGCCAACTTTTCCGTTTGGATAAGAGCAGATCATTCTCGTGGACTAGACTTGAACGCGCCATGCTATCGCCTCCTAAAAGGGTGCCCACCGCCGCCTTGTTGCAGCGCCTCCAGCCTGTAAGTTCCAGCCATTGTCGAGCGGTGAGCCCACGCACATCCGCGTTTAGCGCCCGTCCTCCGTCTCGAGGTGACCGCGCCGCCATGGTCCTTAATAATCCCGTGGCTGATCGCAAGCCCGGGCCCGTGCCGCGGTCGCGCGGCTTTCAAATGGACATCTCCAGCTCGAACGCGTCTTCCAATGTGGTAATGCCCGCGATGGCCTTGCGCAGCGCGTTCTCGAGCAAGCTGCCGGACGCGTGCTTTCTTTGGTACGCGCGCAGTTCGGCCTCCGGCGCGCGGCGCGTCACGAGTTCTTTCGCCTCATCATCGAGGTGGAAGTACTCGAAGACGGCGGCGCGCCCGCGATAGCCGGTCCCGGCGCAGTTGGCGCAGCCGGCGCCGCGCCAGAGCCGTTTCGGAATGTCCTCCTGGAGGAGTTCGTGCATGCGCGCCCGCACCGGGTCGGGCAGGTCGTACTCTTCCTTGCAATGCGGGCAGATCGAGCGCACGAGCCGTTGCGCGGCCGCCGTGATTAGCGTCGAGGCGATCAGGTACGGTTCGGTGCCCATGTTGACCATGCGCGTAATGGTGGAGACGGAGTCGTTGGTGTGGATCGTGCTCAAGACGAGATGCCCGGTGAGCGAGGAGCGGATGCCGATCTCGAGCGTTTCGAGGTCGCGCATCTCGCCGACCATGATGATGTCCGGGTCCTGCCGCAGGATGGACCGCAGCGCGCGCGCGAAGGTCAGCCCGATCTCCGGCCGCGCGTGCACCTGCGTGACGCCCTCGACCTCGTACTCGATCGGGTCTTCGACGGAGATGACGTTCTTGGTGACGTTCTTGACGTATTGGAGGCTCGCGTAGAGCGTGGTGGTCTTGCCGCTGCCGGTCGGCCCGGTGACCAGGATCATGCCGCTCTGCCGGGCGAGGATCTTCTGCATATGCGCCAGGAAGGCCGCGTCGGTGATGATCTTGTTCAGCTCGAGGTTCACTGAGCTCCGGTCGAGGATTCGCAGCACGACCTTTTCGCCGTTGATGGAGGGCAAGGTAGAAACGCGCAGGTCTACGTCGCGCCCCTGGAACTTTGCGCGCATGCGGCCGTCGAGCGGCAGCCGTTTCTCCGCGATGTCCAGCCGCGAGAGGATCTTGATGCGCGAGATCACGGCGTTCTGCATCCGCTTGGGCGGCGGGATCGTTCGGCGCAGGCGACCGTCCACGCGCACGCGGACGGAGACCGCTTCGCGGCCGGGTTCGATGTGGATATCGCTGGCGCGCTCGGCGATGGAGTCTCTGATCAGCGAGTCCACGTATTTCACCACCGGCGCGTCCTCGGCCTCGTTGCGGAGCTGCTCGGCCTCCGCCACGGACTCATCGCTCTCGAGGCTGATTTCCTCTTCGTTTCCGGTGGTGACCATATCCGAGGCGCTGCGTTGCAGATCGGAACGGATCCCATAGCAGCGCTCGAGCGCTTGGCGGATGGCGTGTTCGGTCGCGGCCACCGGCTTCACCTCGAAGCCGGTCACGGCGCGGACCACGTCGAGCGCGTAGACGTTGCCCGGGCTGCTCATAGCGACGACGAGGACGTTGCCCTCAATGCGCAGGGGAATCAGCGAGTAACGGCGCGCAATGCGGTCCGGCACCACTGCAATCGCCGCCGGCTGCGTCTCGGAAGGCTCGGTCAATTCGGTGAAGCCGACTCCCAGGCGAAGGCTCACCGCATACGCGAGCTGCCCTTCGTTGATCACTCCTTTGTGGAGCAGCCGCATGCCCAATCGGGCGTAGGCGTCTTCCTTGCTGTCGAGCGCCTGATCAATCTGTACCGTCGTGACATAGCCCAGGTCCACCAGGATTTCGCCGATGCGCCGGCCCGGCGTATTGCCGTTCGTTTCCGGCTCCGAAGCGCCCGCCGCGCCGGAAGCCGCCGCGCCGGCTGCGTTGTTTTCGGGAATCACGGCGAGCGGGACGGCTTCCCCTGCCGTTCCCGCCGGGCGGGGCTTGTAGGCCAGCATCTCAGGCCGCGCGGATGAAACAACCATGGTAAACGACCTTTCTGAAAATGTCGCCGGGTCCGCCGCAGGCGGAATGCCGAATGTCTTGTGATGAATTCATTCGGCCATGGGCCATCCGTCAATGGCCGCCCATCATCTCTTCGGTTCTTTGAGGCGCTCCACAAACACGCCGGGTTTCTCCCCGCCGCCGACGGCCGTCGCTCCGTATTCCCCGTTTGAAGTCAGGTCGCCCGCGAGCCGCTTGAGCGCCGCGCGGTGAATCTGGCAGACGCGGGGAACGGTCACATGGAGGATGGCGCCTATCTCGTGCAGCGCCAGCCGCTCGAAGTAATAGCGCCTGATGACCATCCGCTCGGTCCCGGGCAGGCGAAGGATGGCTCCGGCGAGCCGGGACTTGCTCTCCTCGAGCGCCGCGCAGTCCGGCGGCTGGAGTGCGGAGTCGCGCCGCTCGTACTGCGGCATCGCATACTTCCCATCGAGCCCACCCGCCGGCGGCGGGGCGTCCAACGAGAAAAACGCGTGCGCACCGGCGACCTTCAGCCTGGCGAGATCCTGCGCCGCGAGTCCCGCTCGGCCGCAAATCTCGGCGGACGTCGGCGGCCGGCTGACTTCCTGCTCGAGTTCCGCGCTGATGCGCGCGACGCGTCGCAGCGTCGAACGCACCGAACGCGGCAGCCAATCGGCGGACCGCAGCAGATCCAGCATAGCTCCGCGGATCCGGATCATAGCGTAAGTGTGAAAGCGTATGTTCCGGCCCGGGTCAAAACGGTCGGTCGCTTCAATCAGGCCCAGCGTGCCCGCTTCCAGCAAGTCTTCCCGGTCAACGTGAGACGGCAAGTGCGCGGCGACGCAGGACAGGACATGTTTCACCAGCGGCAGATGGTCCAGAATCAACTTCTCCCGCACCGCTTGCGAAAAACGCCCGGCATGGCGTCCGCGCTCCACGGCTTCTCCTGCACATGGGCTCGCCTTCCGGCCGAACGACGCGCGACGAGCCGCCATGCCCGTGACGCGATCCGCCGTGGAAGTTATCATCTGCTTCTCCTTTTCCGGCCCGTCGTTGCTTTTCAAGTGCCGCATCATCCGTCGCGCGCACCGGCGCTCACCGCCCGCACCCCGCTTAACCCGCCGCCGAGAAAGAAAGCGCACAAGAGCGACGCGTTATCACTCTCGACGGTCCAGATTTCCTCGATAATCTCGATCATGTGATCCAGCAGCGTATCCAATTTCGAGCGGTCCGGGCATTTCGGCGGCTTCTTGAAAAGCACAACGGCCCTCGCGGCGCGCATTCCCAATTCGATCTCTTCGACCATCTGGAGGAGGTCCTCCTTCTCGTCCCGGAGGTCGTGGAATTGATCCAGGTCCCATCCTTCGTGGAGCGTGTCGTGCTGTTTCCATGTGAGCCTGCGGACGTGCGTGTAGAGTTGCGCCTCTTCTTTGTAACCGTGCACCAGGGCGTTGATAGCCGCCGCGACGTCGGTCAGCGTGTCGTTCTTCACGGAATTCCCTCCTCATATCTCGCAAAATGAAAGTGTGCGGCCCAGCTCAGGCCACCGTTTGCACCGGGTCGTCTCCCTGACGGAACGCTCCCCGCGTGTCAATCCAGTCTTCAATCCCGGACGCAATCTCTGCCGGCGGACTTGGCGCGATACAGGGCCTCGTCGGCTGCCTGGAGAAGCGCCCCCGCCGAGTTACGGCCCTCGCTATCCGCGACGCCAAAGCTCACTGTGACCTCCAATGTCTTGTCGCGAACTGTCAAGTGTCCGGAGCGGATGCTCATCCGCAGCCGCTCGGCGAAGGCCATGGCGCCCTGAAGAGAGATTTCCGGCGCCACGACGACGAACTCCTCGCCGCCGAAGCGAACAGGGGTATCCGATTGGCGGCAGCGCGCGGCCAGCAGGCGGGCCACCTGGCGCAGGACATCGTCGCCTGCCGCATGGCCAAACTGGTCGTTGACCCTTTTGAAATGATCAATGTCCGCCATAATGACCGACAGATGCTCACCATACCGCACATGTCTGGTCCACTCGCGCTGAAGGCATTCGTCCAGGGCCCGGCGGTTGAACAACTCGGTCAGGGGATCCATCAAGGCGTGTTTCCGGAGCAGGTCCTGGAGACGCTTGGTCCGCAAGGCCGCCCGGACGCGCGCGCGCAACTCGAATGCGTCGAAGGGCTTGGTGACGAAGTCCACGCCTCCCAGATCCAGTCCCTTGACTTTATCGTCGGCGCCGTCCGACCCGGACAGGAAGATCACCGGAATCGAAGAGGTGAGCGCCTCGCTCTTCAGTCGCCGGCAGACCTCGAAGCCGCTCATGCCGGGCATGTCCACGTCCAGCAGGACCAGGTCCGGGATATCGCGGCTGGCCGCCTCAAGCCCATCTTTGCCGCCGCCGGCGCACAGAATCTCGTGGCCTTCATGGGCCAGCCGGGCCTTTGCCACAGCCAGCGCGTCGGGGCTATCGTCTATAATGAGTATCTTCATGTCTTCCCCACATCCGAGGACACGTAATCCGGCACGTGTCCTGCTTGAATTCTCTCGCACAAATGCCCCAGGTGGTCCAATACTCGAATCGCCGCCTCGGCGTCGCCCGACCTGGCGTGGGATTCAAGCTCACCGGCCGCGTCGGTCAGGCAGGCGAAACCGTAACTGCCCCCGGCGCCCTTCATCTGGTGGGCCAGTCTGCGAAGCGCGTTCCACTGACTGTTGTGCGCCGCCTCCCGCATCTCCGCCAGTCGTCGCGGCAATTTGCCGACGAACTCCGCAATGATCCCCGCCATGTCCGGGTCGGTGCGGAAGACTGAGTGAATAGCATTCTCCGAAGACGCCTTCCCCGACGCCGGCACAACCGGCCCGCTCTCGCTCCCGGGTCCCGGACTGCCCATCAGCCGGGCGAGAATCGCCAGCAGGGCTATACGGTTCACCGGTTTCGTGGCGTAGTCATCGCACCCGGCGGCGATGCACTTCCGGCGATCTTCCGGCATGGCGTGGGCTGTCAGGGCAACGATCGGCTTGTCGTACTTCGACTGACGCAGTTGACGGGTCGCGTCGTACCCGTCCATCACCGGCATTTGCATGTCCATGAGGATCGCGCCGTATGGCGCGCCCGCCGACAGCGCCGCCAGGGCTTTTTCCACGGCTGTTCGGCCGTTGGAGGCCAGGTCCACCTCCGCCCCGGCCATGCGAAGGATGAGGGAGATGAGCTTCTGGTTGTCAAGGCCGTCCTCGGCCAGCAGAACTCTGCCGCGAAGCTTCACGTCAGCGGGGGAAGGTGATCGTGATTCATGAGACATCCGAGTTGCCGCCTCGGAAAGATCACTCAGCATGCGGACAGACTCGGGAAGGTCCGTTTTCATCGTGAAGGTGAACGTACTTCCCTTGCCCGGCACGCTGACGACGTGGACGTCGCCACCCAAGGCTTCCGCCAGCCGTTTGCTGATGGCCAGGCCCAGCCCGGTGCCCCCGTACTGCCGCGTCGTGGAGGAATCCGCCTGGGTGAACGGTTGGAAGAGCCGCTCGATCTGCTCGGGCGTCACGCCGATACCTGTATCCTTCACGTCGAAGGCCACGGCCGCGCGTTCGGCCTGGGCGTCCGTGACGCAGCGCACGACGATTTCCACGTGCCCCTTGGAGGTGAACTTCGCGGCATTACTGACCAGGTTCACAAGAACCTGTCGTATCCTTGCCGGATCGCTCAGGATCGTCTCCGGCAGGGGGAACTCGTAGCGGGCGTTCAGGCTCGTGTCCTTCTCAACGGCCCGGACCCTCATCAGCGACACCGTCTCTTCAACTAACTGCACGAGCGAACAGGGCACGCGCTCGACTTGAATTTTGCCGGCTTCGACCTTCGCCAGGTCCAGGATTTCGTTGATGAGTTCCAGCAGGAGCTGGCCATTGCGACGAATGACCTGAATACTCTCTTTGTTCTGCACGCGCGTGGCGCAGGCTTGGTGATCCGGGCACGCGATGCAGCAGCACTCGATGGAGTTATCGAGCATGTCGGCGAATCCCAGGATCGCCGTCATCGGCGTGCGGATTTCATGACTCATGTTGGCCAGGAAAGCGCTCTTGGAAGCGTTGGCGGCATCGGCGGCAGCCTTGGCTTGTTTCAGGGCTTCCTCACTCTGCTTCTGTGCGGTGATGTCGCGGACCGTTGCCAGGATAAACACCTTGCCGGCCTGCTCCACCCGGGTGAGGAGCACGTTGGTGGGGAATTCCTCGCCGTCGAGCCGCTTGTGTATCCACTCGAAGAAGTGGGTGCCTTCGCGCATGGCCTTCTCAATCAGCACCCGGGCCTTCTCGGCGGAAACGCTCCCGTCCGGCTGCCGTTCGGGAGAAAGGTCCGCAGGCCCGTGCAAGAGGAACTCCGCCTCACTCTTTGCCCTGAACATCGCCACCGCTGCCGGGTTCCCGGATGTGAAACTCCATGACGGCGGCGCGTCGGTCATCAGGGCGTCGCGCGAGCTTTCAAAGAGAACCCGGAACCGCTCCTCGCTCTGCCGCAGCGCCTCCTCCGCCCGTTTGCGGTCGGTGATGTCCATATACGTTCCGAGCACGCCGATGATTTCTCCCGTAGAGTTGGGCAGAGGGACCTTGCTCGTGAGAACCGTGATGGTGTTTCCTTCAGGGGTCGTCTGGGGTTCTTCGGTGAGAAGCCTGGGGCGGCCGCTCTCGATGACTTGGCGGTCATCGGCGCGATATAATTCCGCCTGGTTGCGCCACACCATCTGGTAATCATCTTTTCCGATGATGTCTTTCGATTCGGCAAATCCCGCATCGCGCGCGAATGCCGCGTTACAGCCCAGGAAAACGAGGTTCTTGTCCTTCCAGAAAACCCTCATGGGTATTGCTTTGATAATACCTTCGATGATCTGTTGTGATGCCCGCAGCGCCTCCTCCGCCTGCTTGCGCCACGTGATATTGACGATGGAGGCGACGATGTGCGGTCGCCCGCCAATCACCGCCGGATCGGCGCTGATCTCAAGCCAGGGCTTGACCTGTACGCCGCCGACGGCCAGGACGGGCTGGACCTCAATCGCGTGAGCGGGTTGGCCGGTCTTGAAGACGTCTTCAATGACCGCTCGGATCGGACATGATGCACATGAGGAACTTCTCCCGCATCCTCCGGGGTGCTCTGAGGCATGCAGGCAGCCGAAGGCATCCCCGGGTTGGCGATTGACCATCTCGGCGGAGGTCTTGGCGACCAGCTTTGCGGCGACGTCGTTGACGGCTGTGATCACCGTGTTCGCGTCCATCAGCAGCAGCCCAACCGGCGAGGCATTGAACGTGCTTTGCCATCGCTGCTGGGAGGCCCGGGCTTCCTGGACGGCCTGCTCCAACTTTGTGGATTGGTCAATCACAACCCTTTCCTGCACCGTCAGCAACGCGGTCAGTGCCGCCACCTCAGCCTGCAGAATAGATGCCTTGTCGAGAACATCGCGGACAGCCACAACCTTTGCCTCCATATGGGAACGGTTTCCGACGCATCAGCCGAAGACTCTCCCGCTAACGAAGGACAGGAGGGCAATGCCGATGCTCAATGCCAGCGTCTTGAACATCTCGGCGGTCTCCGGCGGAACGTGGGCTCTGGAAAACAAGATCGTTGTGTAGAGATTCCCTGACGGCAGCATCCCACCGAAGCCGATCACGGACCGAACGCCGAACGGCACGACGAATTCCTTCTGCGCCGGCACATACTCGTTGCCGACGGCGTCCGGGACATAGAAGACGTTGTACGTCTTCTGCGTCAGATCCATGATGACCTTCGGGTCGGGCTCCAGCAGGGTCTTGATCTCCAGCCCAAGCTGTTGGACCAGTTGGCGGACCATCGGCACGCGGTTGACGAACTGCTCGCTGGGCAGCGGGATGACTTTATGCCCTTGGGAGTTCCTCCGGAAGTTCCACTCCGGCCTCGCGCCGGCGGTGGCGAGCAGGACCAGACATTTCATCGAGGGAGGTGGCGAAGACGCGCCGATCATGTTCCGCGCAGCAGCCCGTAACTCTTCGTCAAGCTCGTCGTAGAAGTGAGTCTTGAATAAGCGAGCCAGGACGAAAGCCTGCCGGCCCGTCTTGCCGTCGAGGAAATGGTCATAGAGATAGCGCACTATGCGGTTTGCCGTTTCCTCCATGCTCGTCGCTCCGGCCGCCATCGTCCTCAGCGCGCCGGAGCATTCGGCCATGTCCTTCATCGTGAAGTTGCCGATGTCATGCATCTTCGCTTCTCCCGGAGCGGCTACGTTCGTTACAATATTCTCTGCCGATGACGCATCTGCCGACGGCAAGCGCGCAGATGAATTGTGCGTTGCCTGCGACCGCACAGCCGCTGTCTCGCGCAGGGACTCGCGTTTCACGTCATTCTCCATGTTCTTTCCTGGCCGACGCGGCGATAAACCCAAGCCACACCCAGAGACATTTCACGGTTCGCTGATCTCCTCGCGGATCTTCCGGAACTCGGAGACGCCTTCCATAAAGGCGTCGAAGACGGCAGGGGCGAAGTGTTTCCCTCGTCCCTCTCGCATGACCTCAAGGGTTTGTGTTTCGGGGATCGCCGGGCGATAGACCCGGTTGTGCGTCATGGCGTCATACACGCTGGCGACGGCCACGATGCGCGCGCTGAGCGGAATGGCATCGCCGGCGAGCGCGTGGATATAGCCGTTGCCGTCCCACTTCTCGTGGTGCCACAACGCAATGTCCCTGGCCATGCGCAGCAGCGGCGCCTCCTCGCCGGAAAGCATCTGCGCCCCGATGACGGTATGCCGTTTCATGATCTCGAATTCCTCAGCGGTCAGCTTCCCCGGCTTCCTGAGAATCGCGTCGGGGACCCCGATCTTCCCGATGTCGTGCATGGGCGCCGCCAGGCGGATGTCCTCCAGTTCGCGCCCTTCCCATCCCAATTGCTGGGCGATTTGCCAGGCGTAGAGGCCGATGCGCCTGGTGCCCGCCCCGGTTGCCTCGTCGCGGCGCTCTGCGGAGGCCAGCAGTCTCAGAATGATCGCCTCCTGGGTCGCCCGGACTTCCGCCGTCCGCTCGCTGACTTTCTGTTCGAATTCCTGTTCGTGGCGCCGGAGCGCCATCACCAGGCGACGTCGTTCCAGAGCGTTGGCGACGTTGGCCACCAATTCGTTGGCCTCAAACGGCTTGACGATATACCCGTAAGCGCCCAGTTGAAGCGCCCGGATGGCTGTGGGCCGGTCATCAACGCCCGTCACCACGATCACGGCGGTGTCGGGGCGGGCATTCCGAACTTTTTCCAGGAGTTCCAGGCCCGACATCCCCGGCATCGTGATATCCAGCACCACCAGCGAGTACTCCGCGCGCTGCAGAAGGTCCCACGCTTCGTCACCGCTTGCCGCCGTGGTGCACTCATAGCCGTCGAGATCGAGCTGTCGCGACACGAGACGGCGCAGGCATTCTTCGTCGTCCACGACCAGTATGCGATGCCTTGGTTCGTCGGCCATCGTTCCGTTCCTCCGCTCAACTGTCCAGGACATGGCCGACCTTTCGGGCGACCGTTTCCATTGTCAACGGCTTCAACATGAAGGCGGCGTCGGTATCGGGTGCGCCTTGATGTAAAATCGCGTCGTCCGCTTCCTCCCGGATCTTCCGGACTTGGGAAAGGACCTCCATAAAGGCGTCGAAGACGGCCGGGTCGAAGTGCTTTCCGCGCTCCTCTCGCATGATCTCAATCGTCTGTGCTTCGGGGATCGCCGGATGATAGACCCGGGCGTGCGTCATGGCGTCATAGACGTCGGCGACGGCCACGATGCGCGCGCTGAGCGGAATGGCCTCGCCGACCAGTCCCTCGGGATAGCCGCTGCCGTCCCATTTCTCATGGTGCGACATCGCAATATCCCCGGCCATGCGCAGCAACGGCGAGTTGGCGCCGGCCAGCACCTTCACCCCGATGACGGTATGCCGTTTGATGAACTCAAATTCCTCAGCGGTCAGCTTGCCCGGTTTCTGAAGTATGCCATCCGGGACGCCGACCTTGCCGATGTCGTGCATCGGGGCCGCCAGGCGTATGTCCTCGAGTTCGCGCCCTTTCCATCCCAATTGCCGGGCGATTTGCCAGGCGTAGAGGCCGATGCGCTTGACGTGCGCTCCGGTTTCCTCGTCGCGATACTCCGTGGCGGACAGCAGTCTCAGGGTGGTTTCCTCCTGGGCCGCCCGGACTTCCGCCGTTCGCTCGCTGACTTTCTGCTCGAGTTCCCATTCACGGTCCTGGCTCGCCCTGACCATGCGGCGGCGCTCCAGGGCGTTGACAATATTGATGGCCAACTCATTGGCTTCGAATGGCTTGACGATATAGCCGTAAGCCCCCAGTTGCAGCGCACGGATGGCGGTGGGCCGGTCGTCAACGCCCGTCACCATGATGACGGCGATGTCCGGGCGGGCCTGCCGGACTTTCTCCAAAAGTTCCAGACCTGACATCCCCGGCATCGTGATGTCCAGCACCACCAGCGAGTATTCCGCGCGCTGGAGCATTTCCCACGCCGCTTCCCCGCTCGCGGCGAGGTCGCACTCGTAGCCCTCGAAGGTGAGCTGGCGGGCCACGAGGCGCCGCAGGAACTCTTCGTCGTCCACCACGAGAATGCGATCCCGCAATTTCACTGCCATCGTCAACCTGCTTCCTTCAACTATCCAGAACCTGCCGGACTTTATGGACGATCGTTTCGACGGTGAACGGCTTCTGCATGAAGGCGACACTAATGTCGAGCACGCCGTCGTGCACAATCGCATTGTCCGTGTAACCGGACATGTAGAGCACCTTGAGACCGGGCAGCTTGGTCTTCAGCCGGTCAGCAAGCTCGTGTCCGCTGATTCCGGACATGACCATGTCCGTCAGCAGCAAGGCAATCGGTCCTTCATGTTCCGCGACCAGGCGTTCTGCCTCCTCGCCGGAGGCGGCCGTCAACACCGCGTATCCCCGCGCCTTCAGGACGCGTTCCGCGATCTGGCGGACGGGCGTCTCGTCCTCGACAATGAGAAGGGTTTCGCTGCCGCCCTCGGCCGAGGGCGCCACCGCGACTTTGACTGGGGCGAGCGCTTCTTCGACCCTGGGCAGATAAATCTTGAAGGTGGTCCCTTTGCCCGGCTCGCTGTAAACCCAGATGTTGCCGCCGTGCTGCGTGACGATGCCGTAGACGGTGGCCAGGCCCAGGCCCGTTCCCTTGCCCTTCTCCTTCGTCGTGAAGAACGGCTCAAAGAGGTGGCCCTTCGTGGCGGCGTCCATGCCGTGCCCCGTGTCCGACACGGCCAGCATGACATAGGGTCCGGGCTTGACGGAGACATGTTGGCCGGCATACTCCGCGTCCAGCTCGACATTCGCCGTCTCCAGCGTGAGTTTCCCGCCGGTCGGCATGGCGTCCCGCGCGTTGACGGCGAGGTTCACGAGGACCTGCTCCATCTGGCCGGGGTCGGCCCGGACGTTGCCGAGGTCCGGCGCCGGCGTGAATCGAATGTCAATGTCCTCGCCCAACACCCGCTTCAGCATCTTGCTGGCCTCCGCGGCCGTGTCATTGATATTGAGGACTTGCATCGCCAGCGGCTGACGGCGGCTGAACGCGAGCAGTTGCCGCGTCAGCTCGGCGGCCCGTTTCGTCAGCCGCTGAACTTCCGCCAGATCCTCCCGCATCGGCGACGCCGCATCCAGTTGGTCCGAGACGAGTTCGACGTAGCCGCCGATGCCCGTCAGGATGTTGTTGAAGTCGTGCGCCACACCCCCGGCGAGACGGCCGACGGACTCCATCTTCTGGGCTTGTTGGAGTTGCGCATCGAGCGCGGCGCGCTCAATTTCCGAGCGTTTGCGCCCGGTGATGTCGTGCAGGAAACAGACCAGGCGCCCGCCGTGAATCGGGAGGAAATTGAGGCTGATATCCAGGTGCATCAGCGTTCCGTCTTTGCGGCGATGCCGCCGCTCGAACTGCGCCTTGCCTTCCTGGATCACGCGGCTGAGTTGCAGCATGACCTGGGGCCCCGTTTCATCGGCTTCGAGGTCGGGGATGGACATGCGCAGCAGTTCGTCGCGGCTGTAACCGGTCATGCGGCAAAAGGTGTCGTTCACCTCCAGGAAGCGCCCCTGCAGGTCGGCCAGGTAGAAGCCCTCCATCGTGGTTTTCAGAATCGTGCGGAGTTCCTCTTCGCTTTCGCGCAACGCGGCCTCGTCGCGCTTGCGCTCGGTGACGTCGCGGAGGAAGCAAACGTAGCGCCCGCCATGGGTCGAGATGAAGTTGACGCTGACATCCAGATCCGCCAGCGTTCCGTCCTTGCGGCGCTGGCGCCGCTCGAACCGCGCCTTCCCTTTCTCTGTGATGCGCCGGAGGTTGGCCGCGACCTCGGCGGGTGTTTCATCGGCTTCGACGTCGGGAATGGACATGTGCAGCAGTTCGTCGCGGCTGTAACCGATCATGCTGCAATAGGTGTCGTTCACCTCCAGGAAGCGCCCCTGGTGGTCGAAGATGAAAACCCCTTCCATGGTGGTTTTCAGGATCGTCCGGCTTTCCTCCTCCTGTTCGCGGACCGCGGCCACCGCGCGCTTGCGCTCGGTAATGTCGCGAATGTTGCATTGGATCACCTTGTGATGGTCCACCGCGTAGACGTTGCTGACGAACTCCACGCTGATCTTTCGCCCGTCGGCCGTTTCCAGCGGCAAGTCGTCGTAACGGACGAATCCCTTCTTCTGCAATTCCATGAACTTAGCCTGGTTGGCCCAGACATCCTTGAAGAACCCCAGGTCCCAGACCGCCTTGTTCAGGAACTGCTCATGCGAAAAACTCAACAACTCGATCAGGAACGGGTTCACGTCGGTGACCATGCCGGTCTCTGGATCGAGGAGCAGGATGCCGTCTTTGGCCGCCTCGAAGAGCCGGCGATAGCGCATCTCCGAGTCGCGCAGCACATTCTCCGCCAGCTTGCGCTCGGTGATGTCCATATAAGTCCCGAGCAGGCCGCTGATCTCGCCCGTAGAACTGCGCAGAGGCAGCTTGTTCGTAAGAATCGTGATGGTTTTCCCTTCGGGAGTCGTCAGGAGTTCTTCGATGAGCAAATTGGAGCAACCGCTCTCAACGACCTGGCGGTCATCGCTGCGATACGATTCCGCCCGATCACGCCACCCCATCTGATAATCATCTTTGCCGATAATGTCCTTCGAACCGGCAAATCCCGCGTCGCGCGCAAATATCTCGTTACAGCCCAGGTAAACGAGATTCTTGTCCTTCCAGAACACCCTCACGGGGATCGCGTTGATAATCCCTTCGGTGATCTGTTGCGACGAGTGCAGCGTTTCTTCCGCCTGCTTGCGCTCGGTGATGTCTCGGGCATACAGGTTCACGTAGCCCTGGCCGACGACGGGGGCCAAGGTTGCGCTGAACGTGCGATCCCCCGCCTGGAACTCGAAGTTGACCGGGCGCTCCTTCGCAAGCGTTTCGCCGATGCGCGCCTGCCATTCGGCGTTGACCGCGCCGCCCACCGCGGCGCCCATCGTGAGGAGAATGGAGTCCGACGCCGCGTTTGCGTATTCCAGGAGGCCCTGGACAGACAGGCGCACCACCGGGTTCGGGTTTTCCGCGGGGAACCGCGAGAGTGCTTCGATCTGCGCTGCGGCTCGCTTGCGCTCGGTGATGTCGCGGATGTTGCACTGGATCACCTTCTGGTGGTTCACGAGATAGACGTTGCTGACGAACTCGACGTGGCTCTGTCGTCCGTCGGCGGTTTCGAGCGGCAAGTCCTCATAGCGGACGTACCCTTTCCGCTGCAACTCCAGAAAATTGGCCCGGTTGGCGAAGATGTCCTTGAGGAATCCAAGTTCCCAGACCTTCATTTGGAGGAATTGGTCGCGCGAGAAACCCAACAGCTCGATCAGGAACGGATTTACGTCCACGACCATGCCGGTCTCGGCGTTCAGGATCAAGATCCCATCTTTGGCCGCCTCGAAAAGCCGGCGATACCGAAGCTCCGAGTCGCGCAGCGCCTCCGAGGCCCGCTGGTGTGCAAGGGCAATTCCGATGCTTGAGCCAATCCCTTCGAGAAACTGGATTTTGTCCAACGTGAACATCCCCTTCCGGTGGTCATTGAGTTGAAGCAGGCCAATGACCTCGTCGCCGGAGCGCAGCGGAACCAGCGCCACGGACTCATACCCCTCGTCGTTGCATCGGTTGCGCGTGCGGGCCTGGCGCTCCTGCTCCGTGGCGCCGGCCGGGAGTTCCTCCATGCAGTTCGTCCAGAAGCTTCCCGCCGGCGTGAGGAAGGGCATCCCCGGGTCGTTTCGGCCGCAGAGGACGTTGCCGCATGCGCATTTCAATGCCGGCTGGCCGCTCGCTTCCCGAACGATCTTCCCGTCCGCGTCCCGCGCGCAGAGGAAGCGCTCCGCTTCGACGAACGATTCCGGGAAGCCGCTGGTCTCGTAATAAGGGAAGTCATCGCCCTCCCGCATCCGGAGGCCGACCGCCTCCAGGCCCGTTTTTTCCTTGATGAGGTGCAGGATGTCCTTCATGAGCTGCGCGACGTCATTGCCGCGGTTGAGCGTCGCCAGTATCTGCGCGTTCAACTCCTGGCGCGCCTCCGGCAGTTTCCGCGCGGTCTTGGCCTCGAAAGGCGGTACGTGGTTCATGCGCTTGTCTTCCCGTACGCGAGTTTTCATGTCTTCTCCACTTCCGGGCCGGAGTTCGGCAAGCCGTCCTGATAAAGCCGCACTCGCTCCCAGATGAGGCTGAGCTTCTCGATCACTTCCTGGACCTTGGTCCAGAATTCGCGGATATCTTTGACATGCCGCTCCCATTTGGACTGGCCCATGCGTTTCATATAGGCCCGCCGAACCAGTGTGCTCATCTTTCCGAAGTCGGCTTCGGTGTGAACCACCGGCATCCAAATTGGTTTCCTCGTCAAGTGTTGGTTCATGTTCGCTCGAATCCGCTCCCGCCGGTTCGCACTGGGTGAGGCATCACAACTTTGTCGGTACGCCGATTTCTATGGGACCTGATGCCTGCTTATGGAACTTGTGCTATGGCGCAGGCTCCATACCTTGAAAACCTCACTTCCGTGTGCACGCCCGTCGCTCCAGGGCGCGATCGCACAGGCGCTTCCAACTTGAAAGCGCAAAAGTCGTGCCGCAGAGCGAATTAATCCGTGAGTTGTCCTTATCGTCATAGATATCAGCCAATTGAACCAATCCTCCTCCAAGTCTCCTTAGGAAGGAGAAGGTTAGCATAGAACGTTAACACCTCATCGAGTGAAAGATATAAGGAAGGCAGGGTCTGGTGAGCGTCCGTTGTTGTGAGGATATCTTCGAACACGTTAAGTTGCCTTGGAAGGTAATCCCCATGTCGCTGCCCCAATACTATTATGTGCGAGTGGAGGGGTAATAGATATAGCCTGTATAGGTTAATTCATGCGGCTTTTAGCCCTACCTAAGAAAAGCCGTAAGGATGGACTACTATGTGTGTGGCAATGCCTGCTTTGATGGTGCAACGAACGCAGGGCGGGGCTGGCCTTCCGCTTCCCTTTGAGAACGTCCTCAACGACGAAATGGGCGATCTTTGGACTGAGATAGTGGCGTCCTGCGCGGACCTCCCTCACGGCTTCGATCGCGCCCGGCACGCGCATCTCTTTCGTCAAGTGTCCCGGCGTGCCGACCGCCAACACCTACTCCGCCATGGGTTTCGTATCGTGGAGGCTCAGGATGATGCCCTTCGCTGTTGGGGCTCCCTTGACCAGTTGTTTTACGGTCTCAATTCCGTTTGCGTGGCCAATAACTGCGCGTTCAACTCCTGGCGAGCCTCCGGCAGCTTCCGAGCAGGATTGGCCCCGACACCGACAGGGGGACGTGGTTCATGCGCTTGTCTTCGCATACGCGAGTTTTCATGTCTTCACCTGAGACTGAATCCCTGACAGCCGTTTGTGCATGCGAAGTTCCTCCTCGGTCTGTTTCCAACGAGAGATGTCGCGGAACAACCAGATTCGGCCGCAACATCTTTCGCCGGATCCGAACATCGGAGCGGAATCGCATTCGAAAGTCTTTCCGTCCTTCAGCTCAAGTTCATCCTTACTGATGGCGTGGTCTCCATAGAGGCGGGTCAAACGTGCGACGAGACCCCGGCGATCGGCGAGACTGCAGAGGATGATGTGTTGAACACGCTTGTCGGAGCCCGCCTCCATGACCTCGAGCGGAATGCTCCAGAGGTCCATGAAGCGCCTGTTGAAATGGATGATCCTGCGCTGCTCGTCCACCACGAGCACTCCGTCCGCGCAGAGTTCAAACTGGGTTGAAAGAATCGCGGTCTTGAGTTCAAGTTCTTCCTCGATCCGCTTGCGCTCAACCGCGTGGCGAACAGATCGAATGAGCGAGGCGCTGTCGAAGTGGCACTTGACGAGGTAGTCCTGCGCCCCTTCGCGCAGCGCGCTGAAAGCCCGCGCCCCATCGTCAAGCCCCGTCAGAACCACGACCGGAGCATGAGGCAACTGCGAGTGAACGGTGCGCAGGGTATCAAGGCCCTGGCTGTCCGGCAGCGCCAGGTCCAGCAGCACCACGTCAACGCCGCCTCCGGCGTAACGATCCAGTCCGCTTGAGAGCCGGCTGACCCAATCCAGGTCAACGTCAATCTCCGTCACTTCCGCGAGCATCTCGCGGATGACCTGCGCGTCGGCGGGGTTATCCTCGATCAACAGGATCTGGAGGTGTTCACGAGTCATTTTCGTCGTCCTGAGAAAGCATGACCTGATGGAACCAGAAATCTTCGATGGCCTTTACGACCTTGACATAGTCATCCAGGTCAACGGGTTTGGTGATGTAGCAGTTGGCATGCAGGTCGTAGGCCATGTCCACATCCTGCCTCGCCCGGGAGGTGGTCAAAACGATAACGGGAATGCGTTTCAAGCTTGGGTCGCTCTTGATGTCCGCCAACAGCTCCCGTCCGTCCTTTCTGGGCAGGTTGAGGTCCAGCAGGATAAGATTGGGGCGCCAATGGCTGGGACATTCGCCGCTCCCGCGAAGCAGGGTCAGCGCCTCTTCGCCGTCCTGGGCCAGGGTGAGATGGGCCAACCCGCCGCGACTCTTCAGGATTTCCACCATCAGGCGGACGTCGCTGGGGCTGTCCTCGACCAAGAGAACCTCAATGGCTTTCGTCAGTTCGTCAATCACGGCTCAAGGGTCCCTTCAGGCATGGTGAAGTGAAATATGGCCCCCTCACCAGGCTTTGATTCGGTCCAAATGGTTCCGCCGTGGCGCTCAACGATTTTCTTGCAAATGGCCAACCCGATGCCGGTGCCGGGATATTCTTCCGGAGTGTGCAGCCGCTGGAAGATCACAAAAATGCGCGCGGCATGCTTCGGGTCAATGCCGATACCGTTATCCGAAACGGAAAACAGCCAGTCGCCTTTGCGTTTTTGCGCGGAGATGTGAATGCGCGGCGGTTTCTCGCTGCGGAACTTGATGGCGTTGCCCACCAGGTTCTGGAAGAGCTGCGCAAACTGCACGGCGTCGGCCATGACCGTCGGCAGCGGGTCGCGAGTGACGAGTGCCCCGCTTTCCTTGATGGCCACGCGCAGGCCCGCAAGCACGTGATCCACAATGAGCGAACAATCCGCCGGCTTGCGGTCTTGGGTGCGTGTGCCGACGTGAGAGTAGGCCAGGAGGTCGCAAATCAACTGTTTCATCCGGCTGGCGCCCCCGACGGCGTATTTGATGAAATCGTCCGCATCGGCATCCAACTTGCCGCTGTATCGTTTCGCGAGCATTTGGACCATGCTGGTGACCGAGCGCAACGGCTCCTGGAGGTCGTGGGAGGCTACATATGCGAACTGCTCCAGTTCCTCGTTCGAGCGCTGGAGTTCTCGCGTGCGTTCGGCCACGCGCTGCTCCAGGTGTTCGTTGAGCGTCTGGAGTCTCTCCTCGACCCTCTTGCGCTCCGTGATATCCACCAGGTTCCCCAGAATGGCCTGCCTGCTTTGGAACTCGATGGAGGACACCGTCTCCATGACCCATTTGACTTCTCCACTCTTGGTAAGTATGCGGCACTCATAGGGGATCGCGTACTGTCCCTTCAGCATCTTCATGGTGGTTGCCCGAACCGCTTCCCGGTCTTCGGGAAAGATCAGGCCCAGAGAGTCCATGCTCAGCAGTTCATCGTCGTTGTAACCGGTAAGCCTCTGGAATTCCGGGTTGACCATTCTGAATTGCCTGCCTTGCAGGATGTAGATGCCGGTCGGAGCGCTGAGGATGAGAGTTTGGAACAATTTTCCCGCCTCTTCCTTTTTGCCTTCGGCGGGCCGCACGGATGACGCGCGCTCGACGACTTCCCCAGGGTCTCCGAGGCTGACATTTCCCCTCACGGAGGCCATGTCGTCTGCGCTCCGCAACTTCGAAGTGGAATGGTCACTGAATGCAGCCACTTGCTTCACGCGCTCCCAAAGCCTGACTTCATGACACTTGCTCTGATGCATCCGCGCGTTTCAGCGCGCGGCGACCGCCAGTTCGAGCCGTTCAATCCGCTGCTTCATTTCCGCCACGCCCTCCGGGAGGACGCTCTCGCTCTGGGGACAAAAGGCCGGATTATGCGCCCACCAATCCATTCCCATCTCCTTGGCCTTATCCACGGAAGCAATCATCAGACGGATTTGAATGGTGAGGAGTTCGATGTCCACGAGCTTGATCTTGATGTCCCCGACGATAACGACACCTTTGTCGAGGACGCGCTCCAGCACGTCGGCAAGCGTGGAACTCTCGACGGAGTGTTGCATCGAACCAGGATGACCGACCATGTCAGACTCCCTTGCTAAAGCAATTTGCCCAGGGGACCGAGGTCAATGTTGAGATCCTCGTTCTCCAACCCGAACTCTTTCTTCAATCGCGCGACCTGCTCCGAGAGGTTCATAAAGGCGATGCCGAGTCTTTCGGCCTCCTGCTCGGTCAGCGAACCGGACTCGATGCGCCGAATCGCCTGCCGTTCCAGGAGTTCCCGGATCAGCTCGACGAGCGTCAGCACCAGCTTCCCCAGACCGTTGGCCACATTCTCCTGGCCAAGCGCGATGCGGGGCGAGGCCACGGCCGACGGCGACATGATTCGCGCAAACGCGCCAAGGTCTTGCGACTCGGGCGCCGGCATTCTGCTGTGCGGCATGCACGGGCTCCTTTTCACGGGCTACACGGAAGCGATCTGCATCCGGCGGGCCGTTTCAACCGACGTCAGCACCGCCTTCACACCGAGATAGACGAGGTCAATATCCGCGACCGAAATCACGATCTCCCCGCCGATGACCACTCCTTTGTTCAGGACGCGGTCGAGGGTCTCGCACAGAGAGATGCTCTCCACATCGCCTTGGGAGACCGCGGAAGAGCGAATTCCTTCAGTTCCGTTACAGAAGTCGTTCATAGATGCCTCGTGCCTGGTGGGGCGCCCCGATATTCTCGTAATGTTCGGCAATCTCAAGAAGCCGCTGGCGGGCGCAGGACGATTCCGGCGCACCGAGGTAGCGATCCACCACCTCGAAATACATCTCCGCGGCCTGGTGCAGAAGGTTGTCCGCGAGGTAGCGATCCGCCATTCCCAGAAGAAGGCACTCCAGCGCTTTTAATTCGGCCTGAACGGTCAGGGAAGGCGCCTCGACAACGGACGCCGCGCTCACATTGGCGGTATGAATCTCATCGGTCATGAGTCTCTCCTTTACTAAGTTAGTTGGCATAAAGAACGCGGCCCAGTTCAGTCAGCCGCTCAGCCCCGCGCGGAATTCCGCAACGATAAACCAGGGACTGAGGGATACGCCGGAATTCGTCACGGAACCGCGTCCGGACTTTGGATTCGACCGCGGACAATGTGCGGCACCATGGGCATTCACTCTCCGGAATCGCCATGTTCAGGAAGAGAATCGGCACGTTGACGCCCGCATGGGAGCACGCCAGGAGCAGGTCCCGCGTCTCCTCGAGGGCCATTTCGGTCAGAATGGCCACAGCGTAAACGTGGCTCTTGCGAGAGTCCTTCAGGAGGGACTGCAAGGACTCCAGGTTTCGCGAAAGGGTGGTCAGAAACAGTTGCATCCTGGGCGCCTGAAAGTTCGCCCGGTATTTGACGAAAACTCCGATAATGGCACGGAGCCAGCCTAAAATCAGTTCCGGAAGCTCCAGAAGTCGGATCAGGTGCCCGGTCGGGGCGGTATCCACGACAATGAAGTCGTACTCTTGCGACTCGATCAGTTCCACGATACGGGTCAACACCATCAGTTCGTCGAGTCCCGGAGGCGACAGATCAATCAGGCGCTCGACGACCTCGCGTTCGAACGGCAGGTCAACCCTGCCGCCGGTCAGGGAGTGAAAGAACTCCTCCACCTCGTCGGCATACAGGCTCTTCAGTTTCTTGAATTCCACTATGGCGTCAATTTCCATCGCCGTCAGACCGGGGGCCACGGCGACTCCGTCCGGCCCCACCGGCATCTGCAGGCAATCGGAGAGAGAATGGGCCGGGTCGGTGGAGAAAAGCAGAGTGCGGCGGTCGGCGTATCCCTGGGAAAGCCGGAAGGCCGTGGCGCAGGCCAGAGTCGTCTTGCCCACGCCTCCCTTGCCGGCGAACAGGCGCAGCACAGTATGCTTTCCCGGCAGATTATGGGGGGACTCCACATGCGACGGAAATGCCGGGACCGGCAGCGGCTCGCCCGTGTTCCGAACCGGCTGAATGTCGTCCCAGAAAGCAGACAACTGTCCGGCGCCCCTCACCTCGGCGCGCTGGTATGGGATTTCCCACAGCGGGTTGGAGGAGAACTCGGGGACGATCTGCCGCAATTCCGTCAACTGCTGGCCGCGGACGCAACGACAGACGGCACAGCCGTTCGAGGAAGACGAATACAGTTTGTTCACCAGGATGTCCCCCACTGAAATATCCCAGTCGTGCAGCCTGTCCACGAAGCGCCGGGTCTCACTGGTGCTCAACGGCTCCGCCAACATCACAGGCACAAAGCGACAGCGCTGCGGGTCACGAAGCAGGGCGGCCAGTCCCTCGATGAGCTGCGACAGTTCTTCCAAAAAGAGATCCGCAGCGGTCTTGGTGTACATCCTGCGGTAAAGCATGGCCATGTAGCGGTGTTTGGCCAGCATGGCATCCAGGACGGACACCCACTGGGCCAGAACTTCAGGCAGGCCCAGGAACCTCAGCGTGTGGCCCGTGGCGGCGGTGTCAACGATGATGCAGGAATAGGTGGCGCTCTCCACGAGACTGGATATTTCCAGGAAGGCCATGATCTCGTCCATGCCGGGCATGGACAGGTCCAGGAGGTGCGAGAGATCTTCGTCATCCAGGAAAGTCCCGCTGGACACTATCTGGCGCAGTTGCGCGGCGTGCGCCTCTTTGAATCTTCCGAGACTCTCGTTGGCGTCTATCTCCCGCATCTCAAGGTTTGCCGGCAAAACGGATCCGCCAAAACTATCGACCAGAGAGTGAGCCGGATCTGTGGAAATAACCAGGTACCGCAGGTCGGGGAACCGGCGTGCCAGGCGCAGAGCCGCAGCCGCCGCACAAGTCGTCTTCCCCACGCCTCCCTTGCCGCCGAAAAAGAGAAGGCTCAGGCCGTGCCGGCCCAGAAACGACGGAACGCATTCAGTTGGGCGGGCATCTGTCATGGTTTGTTCACCGGTGTCTCCGACTCCCGTTGAGGCGCTTCAATTGCGTCGAGGCGGTCCAGAAGTCGCGCCTCGCGCGCATCGAACTCATCCGAAGTAATCCCGCCCGTTTCCAGCATTCGGTACAACTCCGTCAGTTCCGCTCGCAGGCCGTCGGCGCTTTTGGCGGTTGCTTCCCGGGCGGCGGACTCAATCGTGCGGGCCAGGTGCAGGGTGCCGGTCAGTGGGAGAAGCAGAAGATTGTCTATCAGGAACATGACGCCCTCGCGTTCCGCATTTCAGCCATGCTCAAGTCCAAGTCCACGAAATTGTGAGGCGGGAACGGCCCGCTGATATCGAACGTATAGGTGTCGTCGAACTGGCTGGCCGACTGGAGAACGGCGTTCTCGAACTCCGCCTGCGCGGTTTTCGCGATGAGGCAGACCAGGTTCATCACCTCGCGTTCCTCCCGCAGCTTGTTCTCCTTGATCTCGGAGCATCCGTTGCGCAGGGCGCCGATCACGCTCCGCGTGTGATGCGCTTGCTCGCGGGTGAGCATCCGCTCGAACAGCCGGCCGAGGTTGATCTTCTCCTCGGCGGAAGGCTCGCACCCGGGGCGGAACAACCTGTCCCGGAACTCGCGCAGTTCCCCGCACACATTGATGAAGTGCTCGAAGATGTTGGGGACGTTCCAGGACACCTTGAGCCCCATCTCCACCTTTCCCTCCACGCGCTTGAGCTGCTCGAGCAGCATGTCTTTATGGGACTGGAGAATCCGTTGAATGACCTCCTCGTTCTCCGCGATCGTTCCGAACGCCATCGGCAAGACGGCCCCTTGCCCCATGAGGCGTTTCAGCACGGCATAATGAATCGCCAGATTGCGGCGTTCGGGCCGCAGCGCGCAGTTGGGAACGTCGCTGACCACCGCGGCCACTCGTGCCTCGGAGACCAGGCGCACGCGGCCCCCGCCGAAGCCGAGGCAATCCTCGCCCCAGGGGAACCCGCCTCGCTCGCCGGCCGCGCCGTCCTTGTCATCTATGATTGCGTAGATGTATCGTCCGGTGGCATTTGCCTGTTCTACAGTCATGTCTCTTTGCTCCTAAGCAGTTCAGCTAGTACCTGAGCCTGAAGACGGGCCTGGGGGACCCCGGCGCGGCGTCCGGTGAACAACGGGAATCTTCGCGAGCTTTGCGCGTCTTGAGTGCTTTTCGGGGATCCTCGCGGGCCTTGCGCGCCTTGAGTGCTTTCAGGATCAGGGCCTGTTCCGCCTCGATTTCCCGGGAGCGATCGTCAATGCTCTTGACACGGCTCATCGCGCTCTGCCGTTCCTGCCCCCGGCGGAATTTTTCCAGTTCGAGAGAAGCGATCCGCATGTATCCGGTGTGGGGCTGGATCGTCTCCTCCGGCGCGCGGGAGTGTGTCCGAATGTCCCGAACACCTCTTGTCCGTCCTGCGGGTCTGGCCATGTGTTTATCCTTTCTCCCCGGCGGAGCAATTCAGACGTTTCTTGTTGGTCCGCGGCGAGCAGATCCTCTCGATAGCATCCTGCACGCCGTTCGACATGAGTGACTCACCCGAACGCGTGACCTTTGCCAGTTCCAGATTGCTCAAAACGTCGTGGCAGACGGACTTGAACACGGGGTCGTCGTTGCGGGCATGGCCGCCGCGATGAACCAGGACACGAGCGATGGCGATGCACGACCGGATCGTCGGCCGGTGTTTTTTCTGTCCCAGGGCGCGCAGTTCCCTCGCGGTGTCCACGATATTCTCGGCATCTTCACGAGAGACGCCGGAGTGAGCGATCGTGATGCAGATTTCCGTCTCCCGATCATGGTGCTCCAGTTCAATCGTGATGAGTCTGTCCATCAAGGCGTCCTGGGTCTTGTGAGTTCCGGCATACTCCTCGGGGTTCGAGGTGAAAATGGCGTGAAACTCCGGGTGCACCTCCATGTAGCCTTCACCGGACATCCGCAGGCTCGGAAGGTTCAGAATCCTTTCCGAGAGGACGCTGAGGAGGGCGTTGTTGGCCTCCGGCCTGGAGCGGTTGAACTCATCGTAGATCAGCGTGCAACCATTCTGGCAGGCCGTGGTGAGACGGTTGTCCACCCACAGGGATTTCATTTCCTCCTCCGCTCTGAGGACGGAGTGGATGTAATTGTCCACGGTCCGGGACTTGCGGTAGCCGGAGTTCCTGCCGATGAGGTCGGAGCTGCCGAACTCGTCGTCCCCATGGATGAGGATGACCGGCCTTCCGAGCCGTGCCGCGATGTGAAAAGCGAGGGTGGTTTTCCCTGTCCCGGCGGTTCCGGCGAAGTGAACCGGGTATCCCACCTCGAGGTAGGCGAGCGCGCGATCCGTCAGGGACTCAATCGCCGGCGTGATCACGAACTCCTCGCTGCGCTCGGGCAGTATGCCGTCCTCCATCGGCGACACTCGGACTGTGGCCGATGAGGTGCAGGTTGCTTCTTTATTGAGCATCTCGATCAACTTCCTACCCACCCTTTCTAGGGGGTTCTTTTTCTCGGCCGGACGACGGATACACTCCCTCAATTCCTCCGGTAAGACGCGCGACCTCATTCCTGATCCGGCTCGCCCGTACGGAGCGAGGATTCCTCACGCCTTGTTCTTGTGCTTCCTGGAATGCTCCACCTTCTTGACGGGAACGCGAACGGACGAGCCATGTCCGCTCCACGCCACGCGCGCTCCGGCCAGGTCGGCGGCGAACTCGCGCCTCACTCCCAGCGCCCTCTTCTCCAGGTCTCCCACGGTGTGCTTGAGTTCGGCGAGGAACGCCTGGCTCTCCGCCTTCATCGTGCGCGCCATGTGCTCTCGACCGTTACGGAAGTCCGTCTGCATCCGCTGAACGCCATCGCGCAGATCCGATACCTTGCTCGTGAGTTCCCGCATGAACGTGGTGCGCGCCTCGCGGAGCGTCCCGATCTCGCGGGCCAGGCTTGCCATTTCCCGTGTCATCTGATCCATTTTCAACTCCTTTGTTTGCTGGAATCCTCAAGTGACCTTCTTTCTCGTTGTCCGCCGAACCGCTGGAGGCCGCATCACCAGAGTACCGGGAGGGGACTTAGGCGTTCCCCTCCCGGCAATCTCCTGGTTACGCGACGACTTAGGCCGGCGCTGCGGCGGTGGCGGTAAGACCGATCGCCTCGGCGTACTTCAGATACGTCTCGACAGAAGCGATCACCACGCGTGCCTCGATGGACAAGAGTTCAATGCCGACGAGCGACACCTTCACCCACGCGTCAATGACGATGCCTTTGTCCAGGATGCGGTCCACGACTTCCGCCAAACTCGAACTGTCAGTCGATTTCTGCACATTAGCCATGTATGTCACCTCCTCTCGGAGCCTTCTAAAGTTCAGTTGCCCAGGAGGAAGGAGTGAGCCTTCGTCTCCCTGGCATCTTCTAACTAGAAGAGCAATTGATGTGCCGTGGACCACAATACTTTTGGAATACGAAGATCGGCTCGCGGTAAGGCCGTTGGAGAGTTAGGCGCGAGGAAAGCGAGGCTTCGGTGTGTCGCCGCTATGGAATGGGTTCCCTGCTCTGGAAATGCCTCCACACTCCTGGCGCCACGTCTTGCAGATCCTCGCAGGATTTCTGAAATGCTGTGCTTGGTCTTCCATTCTCGCGCGAAGAAACTGCGTGATGTTGCGTCTGTTGGGAGGCCCCGCGATCAAGGGCGTTGTTCCGCTCACACGCGGAGGAGAGGCGCGCTGTCGAGGGCCGCAAAGCTGTACGGAGGCCATGGGCCGGTCAGGAGGAGTTTTTCGATGGTCTGTTGCTGAAGGCGGCGAAAGGCGTCACGGAAGCGCTCCGTGTCCGACCGTCGAACGAGAAATTGGAACGAGAGAATCGGCGTGTCGCCGTATGAGAGTGGAGTCATCTTGCATTTAAGAAAAAGCCCATCGAAAGGCCGCTGCATGCGGTCGGCGGCTTGCAGGAGTTCCCGGCGCTTGGCGTCCTGGCCGGCGTAATAAGCCTTCCGAGATGCCAGGTAGGCGCGGGTGCGCGAAACCGGCTCTCCCGCGCCGGCTTCGGCAGCGGATGCGGCGGTCACCCTGCAGAGAACCCGCAGCCCCATCTCGGCGCACCCTTGCAGCGCGGCCAGAGAGGCCCGGAATTCCTCTACGTGATCCTGCAGGAGCGCATGAACCTCCGCTTCGGTCCGGAACCCTGTGCCGCAGCGCATCGGCAGCACCGTGCAGACCTCATGCAGCATCTGCACGACCTCCGCATGGCGCTTGGGGTCCGGCGGAGCGTCGGCGGGAGCTATGGAAACGGCCGCCGCCAGGCCGCCGTTCGCAATCAGGCAGACCGACGCGCCCTCCGCCAGGGCGGAAAGTCGCGGCTCGGCATACTCCGCCGGGCGGAGGACTCCGTACAGGACGTACTTCATCAGGGTGTTTCTGCGATGGAAGGACAGAAGCTGTAGGGCGGCCACGGGCCCGACAATTCAACCGTGATGCCCCGCCCTCGGCGGGCCGCGTTGAGGCTCTCGACATGGGCCTGGAAGTTCGTGATGCTGTCGCGGCCCAGCAGGAACGCGCAGTTGAGGATCATCTCTTCCCTTCTTCCAGAGACGCTCCGCGGCTGAAGGCGCAGCGGGCAAGTCTTGTGGGCTTGGTCCTTCAATTCGTTCCTAACCTGCTCGGCGGCCGCCGGCCAACCCTGTCGAGCCTTCTTGTCCGCCCGAAGATGAAGGTGTCTCTCATGCAAGTAACGCGCGCCGGGTGAACTGGGAGCGCGCTTGCGTTTCTGCGCGAATTCCGGGTCGGAGCCGAGCAGCCAGTCCCGGCTCTTATCCATATCCGCAAAGCACTTGACGGACCATTCCTGTTTGTCCGACAGAAGATCCAGGAACCCGGAAATCTCCGGGCCTTTCCTGTCCAGCAGGTCCATGAGGACCTGCGTCGAGGTAAACATGGAGCCGAACCTCACGGGGAGAACCGGGGAGCGTTCCATGACCTCTTCGATGACCCGCTCGTGCCGGCAGACCCTCGGCAACACCCAGGCCGGATTCTCGAGTCGGCTCCACGCGCCGTCGCCGACGAATTCCGGGAGCGAAACGGGGCTGAAAACAGCCGTGATACCCTTGACGCTGAGACCGTTCACCGGTTGGGATTCGTCAACCCCGATGCACATAATGCCTTCTACGGCCTGCGCGCGGGCAAAACAGTAGAGGTAGAACCCTATGTCTTTAATGGCGGAGCCGGACGGCTGTGCGGACTCACGCACTCGGGTGGTTTGCACGGGCTTCCTCCAGCGCATGGGAGATGTGTTCTCGCGTGACACTCACGGGCCAGTCCTTTTCCGCCGTATCGCCGTGCTCCGTGTCGATGGCCTGGCGGACGGCTTCGAGGGAGGCGCGGCGGCACACGCCCTGAATCTCCGCGCCGCTGAACCCTTCGGTCTCGGCCGCCAGTTCACTCGCGGACACGTCGCCTGCGATGGGCTTGCCGTGCAGGCCGATCTCAAATATCTGCCGGCGTCCGTCTTCATCGGGCGGTGGAATATTGAGCAATATGTCGAACCGGCCGGGACGCAGGAGCGCGGGGTCCAGCAGGTCCGGCCGATTCGTTGCGGCCAGGACGAGCACTCCCTCCAATTCCTCCACGCCGTCCAACTCCGTGAGGAACTGGCTGATGACGCGTTCAGTGACCTGCGAATCCGACCCCTTGGATCCGCGGGTCGGAACGAGGGCGTCAATTTCGTCGAAGAACAGAATACAGGAAGCCGCCTGCTTGGCTTTACGGAAAACGTCGCGGACCGCCCTTTCCGATTCCCCAACGTACATGGAAAGGAGCGCCGGTCCTTTCACGGAGATGAAGTTCACCTGGCTCTCATTGGCCACGGCCTTCGCCAGCAGCGTTTTGCCGCAGCCCGGAGGACCGGACAGGAGGATGCCCTTGGGCGGGTTGACGGAGGCGCGCGCGAAGAGGTCCGGGTGCTTCAAAGGCCACTCGACGGACTCGATCAACTGTTTCTTCACGTCCTCCAGGCCGCCCACGTCGGCCCAGCGGACATCGGGGATCTCGACGAAGACCTCGCGTATGGCGGAAGGCTCGACCTCTCGAAGGGCGTCTGTGAAGTCGGACATGTGGACCTCGAGCTTCATCAGCGCGTCGTACGGAATGTTCGCTGCCGCAAAGTCAATCTCGGGCATGATGCGGCGCAGGCAGATCATGGCCGCCTCGCGGCAGAGGGATTGAAGGTCTGCGCCGACGAAGCCGTGCGTGATCCCCGCCAGTTGGCCCACGTCAACGTCCTGGGCGAGAGGCATTCCGCGGCTGTGAATTTCGAGTATTTCCTTCCGGCCGTTGCGGTCGGGAATCGGCAGGGATATCTCGCGGTCGAATCGCCCGGGCCGCCGCAAGGCGGGGTCCAGCGCGTCGGGAATGTTCGTGGCGGCGATGACCATCACGTGCTCCCGCTGGGCCAGGCCGTCCATAAGGGCCAGGAGCTGAGCGACGACGCGCTTCTCCACGTCGCCGACCACCTTCTCCCGTTTGGGCGCGATGGCGTCAATCTCATCAATGAAGATGATGCTCGGCGCCTGCCGGGTCGCCTCCTCGAAAATCTTGCGCAGATTGGCCTCGCTCTCCCCGTAGAACTTGTGGATGATCTCGGGGCCGTTGACCAGGAAAAAGTTGGCATCCGTCTCGTGAACGACGGCGCGCGCAATGAGGGTTTTGCCGCAGCCGGGCGGCCCGTGCAGGAGCACGCCTTTGGGCGCGCCGATGCCCAGCCGCTCGAAGACCTCAGGGTATCGCAGCGGCAGTTCGATAATTTCCCGGATCCGGAGGACCTCGCGTTTCAAGCCTCCGATGTCTTCGTAGGATACCGTGTGCGCCTTTTCCTTGCCCGGGGCCCGCTTCACCACCTCCAGCGTGGTCGCCGAGTTGATCACGACCGGTCCGGACGGAACCGTGGAGACGACCTTGAAGTCGGCGGACCGCGTGCCGAAGAGCGTGGCGCGGATGCGGTCTTCCTCGACCACCGGTATGCCGTCGAGGAGGCGGCCGATGTATTCCAGGTCCCGGTCGCGCGGAGTGATCGTGATGGGCGATAACTCTACGCTCGTGGCCGGCTTGGCGACGATTTTGCGGACCTCCACAAGCTGATCCAGGCCGATCCCCGCGTTCTCCCG
Source organism: Candidatus Brocadiia bacterium (assembly GCA_050015075.1). Lineage (GTDB taxonomy): Bacteria > Planctomycetota > Brocadiia > CAIUPP01 > CAIUPP01 > JBEKCB01. The sequence goes on from JBEKCB010000007.1 coordinate 100,069, forward strand.
GGTCACGCCGTCCACCTGAATCCGCGAGGCTCCGCGATCTTCGCGATACGCCGGCATCGCCTTGGCGACCGTCTTCCGCTTGCCGGCAACCTCAACGATGTCGCCGACCTTCAGTTGGAGTGTCTCCATGTCCGAAGGGTCGAAGCGGGCCAGCGCGCGGCCGACGTCTTTCCCCAGGGCTTCCGAGACTCGTAGTTTGAGAGCGCCGTTGCCTCTGCCGTCCATGTGCGTCATCGTTTGGGAGCGTCTTTCATGAATTTGACTTCAAGAATGCCGTTACGGCACGTGTGGCTCATGTTCGCCGGCAGAAAAGCCGACGGCAGAAGCACCTCCTTGCGATATTTCTGGTCCCCTTTCTCCGCGGCGATGGTCAGGATGTCGTCCCGCAGTTCAAGCTGGACGTCGCCGGATCCCATCCCCGGCATTTCGACCAGGACGAGGACATGATCCGCCTCGTCGAACAGGTCTACCAGGGGTTCACGCACGGGGTGGACGACGGCTTTGCCGGTCTTCTCGTCCTTCCGAAGATTGCCGAAACGTTCGACTTTGATTCCTTCATTGCCGATTCCGACGCGAATTGAATACCCGACAACGCCGCGGGTTTGTCCGGTCGCGGGGTCGCGGATGTCCTTAGTCTCGTGAAGTTCCTTTCCCGATTCCGCCAACTCAGAAAGTTTTTCGAGGATTGTGCCCAGTCTGTCCACGATTCCGCTGGAGCCCATGAGGTCATTCTCCTCCAAGATTTGTTTTACATCGTTTGCCGTGTCGCATTGACATCCTCCACTCCAGCAAATGAAATGCCATAGCTCTTGATTTTCCCGTGCAGGGTCTTGTAATCCACTTTCAACAGACGCGCCGCCCTGGCTTTGTTTCCTCGCGTCTGCCTCAGGACCTGAATGAGAACACTCCGCTCAACGTTAGCGACAGCATGGTGGACGACTTCCTTGAGAGAGAGACTGCCGTCAAACTCCGCGCCACTATCGGGCTGAGCAAGGTTCGTCACGGAACTACCGTCCGTCAGGTGCAGATGTTCCGGAAGAATCTCCTTCTCCGCCACGAGCACCGCGGATCGGATGGCGTTGCGTAATTCCCGGACATTCCCAGGCCAGGAGTACACGAGGAGTATCTGCAAAGCGGGGCGCGACAGCGTGATGGTTTTGTTCATTTCTTCGTTGGCGATGCGAAGGAAACGGTTTGCGAGATACTCGATGTCCTCCTTGCGTTTGCGCAACGGCGGGATCACGATGTTGAACTCGTTCAAGCGGTGATAAAGGTCGCGCCGGAATTTCTCCGCGTGCACCAGCGCAAGCAGGTCATCATTGGTGGCCACAATGAGGCGGGGATTAACTGCAACCGGCTGCGTTCCACCCACGCGGAAGACTTGTTGTTCCTGCAATGCACGAAGCAATTTCGGCTGCAGATCAAGCGGGAGATTTGATATCTCATCGAGAAACAGCGTGCCCCCTGTGGCAATTTCAAACTTTCCCAACTTGACTCGGTCTGCGCCCGTGAACGCTCCCTTCTCGTGGCCGAACAATTCCGACTCGAGCAGCGTGGGGGAAATTGAGCCGCAGTCCATGGGAATGAAAGGGCCTGTGTCGTAAGGGGGAGAACGATGGAGCGCGTTGGCAATGACCTCTTTGCCGGTGCCGGTTTCACCGCAAATGACCACCGTTAGCGACGTAGATACAACGAGCTTCACCTGCCCACAGATGCGGGATACGTGCGTGCTCGGCCCCATCATATGGTGCAAAAAGGAATCGGCGTCCACTTCCAAGCCAGCCAGCGTGAAGTGCTCAGTATCAGTCGAGCGCATATTTGTCAACATATTAACAGGGCGCTAAAAAAACCTTTTTGGACCACACAGAGGCAGTCTCTGCAGATAGTTGTGTAACCCGGATGTCGTCCGGAAGACGGCCGTTGAGCGAATGAAGCATTCCCAGGAAGATGAGGCCTGTTTCACCCTGTTTCAGAGTCTGGCCGATCCGTTCTGCGATGTAATGGTCGCGCATGTCGAGGATGCGTCTATTGCGTTCCACGCATTCAGCCGACTTTCCGTTCCGGGCGGAAGCGCCCGGAGCCAGAAGCTGCCGGGCCAGTTCATATTCCTGGATGAGCAACTCCGGAGACTCGGTGCCGGTTAATTGGGCGCCGCGTTCCATGAGCTTCAGCAGGAGCTGATGATTGAAGCTTCCGGACTTGGCTATCGTGTGGACGATCTCCACTTCACGGCCGCAGTTCGGCAAGCCGTCCTGATAAAGCCGCACTCGCTCCCAGGCCAGGCGGAGGTTCCCGATCACTTCCTGAACTTTGGTCCAGAATTCGCGGATATCTTTGACATGCCGCTCCCATTTGGCCTGGCCCATGCGTTTTACATAGGCCTGCCGAACCAGTTTGCTCATCTTTCCGAAGTCGGCTTCGGTGTGAACCACGGGTACCCAGATTAGTTTTCTCGTCAAATGATCGTTCATGTTCGCTCGAGTCCACTTCCGTCGGTTCGTACTGCGTGAAGCATCGCAACGTTTCCGGCACGCCGATTTCTATGGGACATGATACCTGCTTCTGGAACTTGTTCTATGGCGCAGGCTCCATACCTCGAAAACCTCTCGCCTTCCGTGTGCACGCCTGTTGCTCCACGGACAGGACGGTAAACGCCCTCCCGACGCGAAAGCGCAAAAGTCGTGCCGCAGAGCGAATGAATCCATGACTTATCCTTACCGCCATAGACATCAGCCAGTTGAGGCGATCTTTCTCCAAGTCTCCTTAGGAAGGAGAAGGTTTGCATCGAACGCTAACAACTCATGGAGTGGAAGATATAAGTAAGGCAGGGTCTGGTGAGCGTCAATGGTTGTGGGGATAAGTTCCCTTGGAAGGTTATCCCTATGTCGCTTGCCCAATACTATTATGCGACAGCGCGGGGGAAATAGATATAGCCTGAAGAGGTTAGATCATGCGGATTTTAATCCTACCCCCCAAGACGGCCGCAAGGATGCATTGCTATAGTTTGGCAATTCCTGCTTTGATGGCGTAACGGACGAGGTCGGTCTGTTTGTGGATGCCCAGTTTTGCCGCAAGATGGTTCCGGTGGGCGTGGACAGTGTTGTCGGACACCTCCAGCGCGGCGGCGACTTCTTTGTTGCTGTGGCCTTCGGCTATGAGTTGCAGCACTTTCCTTTCCTGCCCGGTGAGCGCCGAGGCGGGGCTGGCCTTCCGCTTCCCCTTCTTCCCTTTGAGAACGTCTTCAACGACGAAATGGGCGATCTTTGGACTGAGATAGTAGCGTCCTGCGTGGACCTCCCTCACGGCCTTGATCACGTCCGGGACGGCCATTTCCTTCGTCAAGTATCCCCGCGCGCCGGCCGCCAACGCCTCCTCCACCATGGGTTTCGTATCGTGAAGGCTCAGGATGATGACCTTTGTGGCCGGAGACCTTTTGACCAGTTCTTTAGCAGTCTCGATTCCGTTCATATTGGGCATGACGATATCGAGGATGGCGACGTCGGCCGGCCGGGTCTTGACTATCTCCAGGACTTCCTGGCCGTCCGAAGCCTCCCCGACGACCGCGATATCCTTTCCGCCGCTTTCAATCTTCAATCGCAGCCCCTCGCGAACCACCGGGTGATCATCGGCAATGACAACGCGAATGCTCATGGGCTGCTCCCTCCGCGGTGATCGCCTCCGCATTGTGCCTGGCAAGCTGTAGCGCATTGATCCCATTTTACATTGGGAGTGCGCTCACTCAAGGAAACTTTGTCGGTAGTCAAGAATACCTGCCAATATTGCCTCCCGCGAGCATTCCCGGTGGAATTCGTGGGCGCGTGATACGTCAATTGCCGCGCGTCTCGATCCTCCGAGCCGAGTCGGGAAATAGATCCACGCAGCTCTCTCGCGTTATGCCAATCTTGCTCGACATATCGCATCTTTGGATCAACTCGAAGACGCTCGGCGTCGTTCAGATCCTCATAACCAGTACACCGCTCATAGACAGACTGCCGCAGCAGGGGAATCATCCCGTGTCGTATCTTGCTTCCAGGTCGAGTATCCTTGGGATACTCATCCGCCATCGTCGTCACTCCCTGCGCTTTCTCCATCTCCCGATGCGCCGTCAGCGCCGCAACTGAGCGGCAGGCTCACGCGCAGCGTGGTTCCTTTCCCCCGCTTGGAATCAATCAGGCAGGCGCCCCCGGCGTAAGTCACCATCTCCTGTATCACACGAAGGCCCATGTGCGATGTTTGCCGCACCTGGTTTTCGGACGGATCGAATCCCGTTCCGTTGTCACGCACAGTCAGTCTGACTTCCTTTTTCAACGCCCTGAGGCTCACGTCCACTCGTTTCGCCTCACCGTGCGTGATGGCGTTCGTCAGCGCCTCCTGCGCAATGCGAAACAGAATTGTGGCAGTGTCTCCGTCCACTCGCCTTCGTCCCAGGGTCTCTCTGAAATGAATTCGGGTCTGCCCGCACTCTGTAATCTGAGAGAAGTGCTGTCGCAAGGCGGCGGGCAGCCCGAGGACATCGAGTTCGGGCGGCCGAAGTTGAATGGCCAACCCCCTCAGGTGGCCCACCGACTCGTCAAACAGCTCCCGGATCCGCTTCGTCCACTTGAGCGCTTCCTCACTTTTCCCGCAGCGGAGCCCCTCGTCAATCGCGTCAAGGTGGGCTGCAATCCCCACCGCCAGTGAACCCACATCGTGGTGCAAGGCGGACGACACCTGCCTCCTCTCATTCTCTCGCACGACCAGAAGTTCCCGGGCCAGCCTCCGGGTTTTCTCCTCCGCCCGCTTGCGCTCGGTGATATCCAGAAACGCGCCGACCGCGCCGCGCACCTTGCCTTCCGCGTCGAACAAGGGAACGGCGTCACCCACGGTGTCCACCGAGGTGCCGTCCTCGAACGCCAGCGTCATCTCAAAGTTCTTCACCGCCTTCCCGGTGGCCGCGGCGAGCTGAACGGGCAGTTCTTTGGGCCGCAACTCGCGCCCGTTCTTCAGGGCGCGAAACGTCCTGGGTCGCTCGCCGGGCGGCGCGCTCTTGGAAGTGTTCGCATCGTGGGGGAGCCGTAACACGCGCAGGGCGGCGTCGGAGCTGGTCATGCGCCGGCAGGCGGGGTCGTGTGCGATGAAGATGAGGGCGGGCGTCGCTGCCAGCAACGCCGCGAGTTCATCCGCGCGGGCGCGAGCTGAAGCCTCGTTCTCGCGCAACTCCTCTTCCATCCGTACTCGTTCGGTGACGTCGCGGATCACCATGCTGGTACGCAGTTCCCCATGCCATCCGGTGAAGTGCGCCGAAGAGACTTCACCGGGAAATTTCGTTCCGTCCTTGCGCATCAGGGTCAGTTCGCCACGGAACCGGCCCGTGCGAGCGCGTTCTTCCAAGGCCGTCGCCATGCGCGGGTCCAAGCCGTCAACGACGCCGCTCTGCCCAACCTGCATCAACTCCTGCTCGGATCGGCCAAACATGCGGCAGGCCGCCTCGTTGGCGGCCAGAATGCGGCCATCCTGCGCCGTCAGCAGCACCGCGTCCATGCTGGAGGTCACGAACGAACGGTAGCATCCCTCGCTCTCCCGCAGCGCCCCCTCAGCCCGCTTGCGATCGGTGATATCCTGGAGGACGCCCGAAAGAATGTTGAACTCGCCGGACGCGTCGCGGACCGGCATGCCCCGCGTGTGGATATATCTCAGTTCCCCATCGGGCCGCCGGATGCGAAACTCGGCATCGAGGGCCTGCCCGCTTGCAAGTGCCGCCTCGATCTCCTGGTTGAGGCGCACCCGATCCTCGGGATGAACCAGCGCGAGAAAGTCATCGAGCGGGGGCGCCGCGCTCCCAGCCGGCAGACCGAACACATCGCAGACACCCGCCGACCAGAATGTCTTGCCGGTCCTGAAGTCGCGTTCCCAATGGCCGAGATGGGCCATTTTCTCCGCGGCGCGATAGCTGGCTTCACTCGCCCACAGCTCTTCTTCCACTCGCTTCCGTTCGGTGATGTTCTGCCCTTGCGCGATGGCGGATGCCGGGGCTTTTCCGTCCGGAGAAGGATTGGATTCTGTCATGGTGCGACTCCCTTGATCCCCGGCTCTCACGTCCCGGCCTTCGCGTCCCACCTGATCCATGCATCGGACAGTGCATCATCACGACAACAGCGCTTCGTGATAATAATCGGACATATCTGTGCAAATCTGAGGCAAAATCATGGTCCGCCGCGGCAAGAACGCTGCCTGGGGATGGAATCCCGGAGATTGGGATAGAGTCGGATGGAGTCACAAAGGAGAGCGCTGGGCATGTGGCGGCAGGTGCGGAAGGGCCCGTGAATCAAGGAGGGAACGCGAATTCACGGGCACAGAATCAACGGCGGAGGGAGAGGGATTCGAACCCCCGGAGCCTTTCGACTCAGCGGTTTTCAAGACCGCCGCCTTAAACCACTCGGCCATCCCTCCACGATCGAGTGCGGAGTGCGGAGTGTCGAGTGCGGAATGGAATCCGGTTCGGGCTTCGCCCGGACTCAGCGCGCTCCGCGCTCTGGACTCCTCGCTACTTCTCTTCCTCCTCGCCTTCCTCGTCGAGGTCTCTCGGCTCGCCGCCCAATTGCTCTTCGTCCTTGCTGACCTCCTCGAAGACTTTCTCCTCGACGAAGATCGGCGTGCCGAACTGGACGGAGATGGCGATGGCGTCGCTGGGCCGCGAGTCCACCTCCAGCGTGCGCCCGTTCTGCTCGAGGATGAGCGTGGCATAGAACGTGCGGTTGCGCATGTCGCTGACGATCGTGCGCTGGAGCGTTACGTTCAGGCCCTTGAGGATCGAGCAGATCAAGTCGTGCGTGAGCGGGCGCGGCGTCCGGTACTCCTTGATGCCGCGGTCAATCGCCGTGGCTTCGTAGATGCCGATCAGGATGGGAAAGGCGCGCTGGCCCTGCTTTTCCTTGAGGACGATCACCTGCTGGTCGCTCCGCTCGTTGATGATGATCCGCGACAATTCCACTTCAACCATGATTTTCTCCGTCGCCTGGCCCGCGTTGGCCGCAGGCGGAAAAGGGAACGCGACCGTCCGAGTCGCATTCTAGCACAAGCGCGCGGCGGGCGAAAGCGCGGGCGATTTGCCAAAAGGCGGCGCTTGCGCTATGCTGCGCGGCGCGGTGCGGCGAACGATTTTCGGGAGCGGGCTCGGAGGGCGTTTTGCATAGCGGCAGGGGACGGCTGATCGTTATCGAGGGTTCCGACGGGAGCGGCAAGGCGACGCAGAGCCGCGCGCTGGTCCGACGTCTGCGCGCCAGGGATGTCCCCGTCGCGCGCATCGCTTTTCCCGGCTACCGGCGCGGGTTCTTCGGCAGCATGGCCGGCGAGTACCTGCGGGGCGAGCTCGGCGTCGATGCGGACCCGCGCCTCGTTTCGCTGCTCTATGCCGGCGACCGATGGGAGGCGAAAGCGAAGATCGCGCGCTGGCTGGCCGAGGGCCGGGTGGTCGTCTGCGACCGCTATGTGGATTCGAACAAGGCGCACCAGGGCGCGCGGCTGCGAAGTGCTGCGTCGCGAGGAAGATTCCTCGACTGGGTGGACCGGCTGGAGTACGGGGTGTTCGGTCTTCCGAGGCCGGATTTCACGATCTTTCTTCACGTGCCACAACAGTTCGCGGACCGGCTGATTGCGCGCAAGGCGCCGCGCGCGTACCTGCGCGGGAAGCGGCGCGATATTCACGAGTCGGACCCCCGGCATCTGCGCGACGCCGAACGCATCTACCTGCAACTGGCCTCGAGCCGTTCCGCGCGCCAGGGTGCGCTGATCAAGTGTACGGAGTCCGGCCGATTGCTCTCGAAGTCGCAGGTCGCGGACCGGGTCTGGCGCGCCATACTCCGCCGCGGATTGCTTTGTCGCCGCTGATAATAACGGAAAAAGTTTTTGCCACGGATTTCACGGATTTACACGGATTACCGGCGACGGACTGGAAAATGATTACAGCGGTTATTGCCCGTGTTCTTCTTCATCAGTATAATCTGTGACAAAATTCGGTCGTCGCCTTTCGGTAATCCGTGTAAATCCGTGAAATCCGTGGCCAAGATTCCGTCGTAGTCGTTCGGTAATCCGTGGCGAACGTTCTTTTTCGCGAGGTGCGGCGATGATGAACCGGCTGCTGTGGCTGGCGCAGTTGGGGTGCCTCTGCGCGCTGCTTTCCGGGTGTGCGCTAAGCGGCGGATCGGCCGAGCGCACGACCCGCGACATGCTGGACCCGGCGACTTCGCCCCGGCAAGAGATCCTGCTGCAAGAGCATTTGATCGCGCTCGCACCGGACTCCGACCGGTTCCTGGCCGAGGCGTTCTTCCCGATCGGGCTGTACGACGTGCCGGAGGAGGCGCTGCCGGAGGTCGCCGCGGCCGGGTTCAACACCGTGGTCAACGGCGGGAAGGATGCGTCGTACCTGGCGCGGGCGCAGGCGCTCGGGCTGCGCGTGATTCCTTACATTGACATGGCGCACATGGCAGCCGATGTCGCGAGCGCCGCCGGCCGGCGGACTCTGTTCGCGTGGTACCTGTTCGATGAGCCGGACCTCAACGCGCTTTCGGCGACGGCGTACTTGGAACTCGTGAAGCTCTTCCGCGCTGCCGAAAGCCGGCGGCCGCTTTTCCTGACGGTGCAGTCGCCGGACAACTACGCGGATTACGCCGCCGGCTGCGACATCCTGGCGGTGGACCCCTATCCGATCCAGCACCTGGCGCCGGAGTTGAACGACCTGAGGCGCGTGCCGCAGTGGATCGAGGCCGCGCGCGCCGCGGCGGGTCCGAAGCCGGTCTGGGCGGTGATGCAGGCGTTCTTCGCCGCGCCGATGTGGCCGCGCAATCCGACTCCGCAGGAACTCCGCGCGATGGTCTTTATGGCGCTCAACCATCGCGCGAGCGGCATCGTCTTCTTCTCGTACAAGTCGGGCGACCGGCCGATCACGCAGCATGCGGACCTGTTCCCGGCGATCGAACGGCTGGTCGGAGAGATCAACGCGCTGCGCGGACCGCTGCTGGCGCCGCCGACGCCGGTGGACTTCAATGTGCAGGTGCTGGAGGAGCAGGTTCCGCCTGCGGCGCCGAAACCGCCGGAGGACCGCGCGCCGCTGGACTGCTCGCTGCGGACCTTCATGGACGCGCAGTTGTTCATCGCCGTGAACCCGGATTTCTGGAAGAAGACCACGCGGCTCTCGATGCCTCCGTCGGTCGTGGGAAAGTCCCTGGTAGAGATTTTCCCCGATTCGCCGACGCAACCGCTGACCGTGCCGCGTACGCATCCGTTCGACATCACTTTCGAGCCATACCAGACGCGCATATTCTGGACTCGCTGACCTTGCCGGGCGTCGCAAGCTGAGACGCGCAATATTCCGGCTTGCGACGTTTTGAACGGTTGGCGTTCCACTGCCGCGTCAGACATCTTCCGCACGCGATCTAACCGTTGACCTATCTACTCAATTTTCGGCGACTTGCGACACTGCTATTTCGGCGAGCATGGAATCAACGTCCAGCCGACAACATTGGCATAATGTTTGCTGTATGCCCAGTGCTATGTAGCAGGTTCTTGGAAACGGCGTGACGTCCGCCTGGGTTCCCCCATCCCAGGCATGACCCCGGCGTCACGCCGTCCTCCCTTTTCAGCGGCTTCCGGCGATCTGCCCTATCGCGCCAACGTCTCGTTCAGACGTTCGCGGACCGCGTCCTCGTCCTCGAATAGCCGTAACGAGCGGCCGAAAAACGACCGAGGCGAGCGCGCGCCCAACGCTCCGCGCAAAATTCCGGTTGCGGGACTTGACTCGCAGTGTCGGGCGGCGGTACATTCGAATAGAGTTGGGGCGGAGGCATGCGGGCGAATTTCAGCAACTGGGGTTGCCGGATTCCCGAATGAAGGGGCCCATTGATGGGAAGGATTCCTGCCATGAGAAAGAGTTGGATTGTCGCCGCATTCTGCGCCGGCCTCGTCGTCCTCGCCGCCGGTTGCGCCTCGTCGTGGCACAAGGGACGCGTGCAGCCGATGCTCTCCGGCATTCTCGACGGCAAGACTTTTGTCGGCGAAGTCGGCGTCGCGGAGGCGCCCTCGACGCGCGACACGTTGACCTTCAAGGACGGCTACTTCCATTCGGCCGCCTGCGACCAGTTCCATTTCGGGAGCGGCGCGTACCTGGCCGTGGCGAGCGGCGACACGACGACGTTCCAGGCGATAACGCACAACCGGCAAGGCGCGGTGAATGTCTGGATGGGAACGGTCAAGGACAACAAACTCGAAGGCACGGCGACGTTGTACGAGAAAGGCAAAGAGCCGTTCAAGCGCTGGGTGAGGGCAACGCTGCAGTAGCGTTGCAGTTCGGAGCGGGCTGAGGGACGTTTCATTTTTTTAGGGGGAAAGCGCACATGGCGAAGGGCAAGAAGCGGATGGTCAAAGCGCATGCGTTGGAGCAGTCGCACGCGGGTCACGCGAAGCACCTGTGCGACCTGGCGTCGCGCAAGCTGATGGACCAGGTGGCGGACCTGGCGAAGAACTCACAATACGTCTGCCACTTCTGCGGCCGCGCGGCGGCCAAACCGGGCAATCTCTGCGAGCCGATCAAAATCTAGTCGGCCGGACCGAGCAGGGCGGAGTTGATTCAGCGACTCCGCCCTGTTTCTTCCCAACCCCCAAAAGAGACGCCGCGCTCCGCAGCGCCCCTTGACAGTCCATCCGGCGTCCTCCATACTTTTATTAAAGGAGTCGTCAAGGGCGTCATGGCTCCGGGGTGGAAGCGCAAAGACGACTCCACAAGTGATTGTATCACAAGACGTTAGCCTGAAAGACGTTCAATCGCACCACTCCGGACCGGACGCATGAATGTCGTTGATAGGAGGGCACAACCATGGTCACAGAAATTGCCATGCTGCCGGTGATCCTGATGGGAGTTTCGTTCTTTGGCAGGGGTAAATCCGGAAGCTCGGCGGGCGACAGTTCGTGTTCGTCGTGCGGCTCCAGCGAAAAGAACCTGCCCGATGAGGCCAGGGAATCGGTGAAGACACTCCATGAGAACGGCATCGGATTCCTGACGGCGGATCAACTTCAACAGAAGTTGCTGTCCGGCGCGCCGCCGATCGTGGTGGACGTGCTGCCCGCGGACAACTACCGTGAGTCGCACATCAAAGGCTCCGTCAACATCCCGTATGACCAGGTCGAGCAGTGGGCCTCGCGCCTGATTCCGGATATGAACGCCGAGGTGGTCGTCTATTGCGCGAACTACAAATGCCCGGCCAGCATTGAGGCGGGCAAGACGCTGAAACGGCTCGGTTACACCAACGTGCATGACTTCAAGGGCGGAATGAAGGAGTGGCTGGACCGGAAGTACACGGTCGAAGGTCATAAGGCTAAAGCGGCGTAGCAATTCCATCTGCGCCGGTCGGTTGTGCGGAGCGCCGCCCATCCGGCCGGCGTCGTCGTTGTAAGAAGTCGGCTTGATTTGCCGGCCGAATCACGATAATCTGAGCCAAACCGGGCTCGTCCTGGGACCCTTCGGTATCGTTTCAGGTTTCGAGCCCTTTCTCTCTCGTCGAGGAGCACCATGTCCCCGTTTGAAATTCTCATGCTCGTCTGTTTCGGCGCCGCGTGGCCCTTCTCCATCGTCAAGGCGTATCGTTCCCGCGAGAACGGCGGCAAGAGCCTGCTGTTCCTCATCGTGATCTTCATCGGCTACCTGGCGGGCACGGCGAACAAGCTGTGGTACAAGCCCGACGCGGTCGCCGGAGTCGTTTACCTTTATATTCTGAACGGCATCATGGTCGCGGTGGACATCGCGATCCATTTCCGCAACCAGCAGTTCGCCGCGCAGCCCGACAAGGATTTTCTGGGCGAATAACGCATCGTCGCCCGGTTCGCCGAGAGGATTAGGAGCAATCCATGGCTGATCTCCTGTACGTGGGAATCGTCATCGCGTTCTTCGCGGTCACCATCGTCGGCCTCAAGGCGCTCGACCGGATTTAGGAAGAGACCATGACCGCCATCCACGCCGTCTGCGGCGCCGTCGCGCTCGGGCTGCTCATCTACCTCTTCGTGGCGCTGCTGAAGCCGGAGAAATTCTGATGACCGCCAATGCGTGGTTTCAGATCCTTCTCTACGTCGGCATATTGACCCTCCTCGCCATCCCGCTGGGCCTGTTCATGGCCAGCGTGTTCGAAGGCCGCGCCGGCCGGATGGAGAAAATCCTGCGCCCCGTCGAGCGCCTCCTGTACCGTCTCTGCGGCGTCCGCGCCGACGAGGAGATGAACTGGAAGCAGTACGCGGTGGCGATGCTGCTCTTCAACCTCTTCGGCTGCCTGCTCGTGTACGCCCTTCAGCGGATCCAGCTCTTCCTGCCGCTGAACCCGCACAAGCTCGGCGCCGTGTCGCCCGACTCGGCGTTCAACACCGCCGTGAGCTTCGCCAGCAACACGAACTGGCAGGACTACGGCGGCGAGTCCACGATGAGCTACCTGACGCAGATGCTGGCGCTCACCGTGCAGAATTTCGTCTCCGCCGCCACCGGCATCGCCGTCCTTGTCGCGCTGATCCGCGGGATCGTGCGGAAGGAGACCGAGCACATCGGGAATTTCTGGACCGACCTGACGCGCAGCACGCTCTACGTCCTCATGCCGCTATCCATTGTGCTGGCGCTGGCGCTGGTCTGGCAGGGCGTGCCGCAGACGTTCGGCCCGTCGCGGACTGTGCCGTTCCTTCAGCCGACGCAGGACGACAAGGGCAAAGCGGTCGCCGAGCAGGCGCTGTCGGTCGGCCCGGTGGCCTCGCAGGTGGCCATCAAGCAACTGGGAACCAACGGCGGCGGCTTCTTCAACGCCAACTCCGCACACCCCTTCGAGAACCCGACTCCGCTCTCCAACTTCCTGGAACTCCTGGCGATCCTCCTCATTCCGGCCGCGCTCTGTTTTACGTATGGAAAAATGGTCAAAGACATGCGCCAGGGCTTGGCCATTTTCGCGGCGATGATGGGCTTGTACCTCGTCTGCGCGATCGGGTGCGTGTGGGTCGAAGAGCGCGGCAACCCGATCCTGGCGAAGCTCGGCGTGGACCAGGCGCCGCACGACGGGGCATCGGCGCTCACGACGGCGGGCTCGAACAACGCCCTGTCCGGCGGGAACATGGAGGGCAAAGAGGTGCGCTTCGGCCCGGTCAATTCCGCCATCTGGGCCACCGCGACCACGGCGGCCTCGAACGGCTCGGTGAACTCGATGCACGACTCGTTCACGCCGCTCGGAGGGCTGATCCCGATGTGGCTCATCAAGGTGGGCGAAGTCATCTTCGGCGGCGTAGGCTCGGGCCTGTACGGCATGCTGGCGTTCGTCATCGTCACGGTCTTCGTCGCCGGCCTGATGGTCGGCCGCACGCCGGAGTACCTCGGCAAGAAGATCGAAGCGAAAGAGATGAAGATGGCCTCGCTCGTCATCCTGATCGTCCCGCTGCTGGTCCTCATTGGCTCGGCCGCCGCCGCCGTCTGCGACGCCGGGACCAGCGGCCTGGGCAACCGCGGCCCGCACGGGCTCAGCGAAATTCTCTACGCGTACGCCAGCACCTCCAACAACAACGGCAGCGCGTTCGCCGGGCTGAACGTCAACACGCCGTACTATAACCTGACCACGGGCCTGGCCATGCTGCTCGGGCGGTACTGGCTGGCGGTGCCGATCCTGGCCATCGCCGGCTCGCTGGCGCGGAAGAAAATCGTCCCCGCCGGCGCGGGCACGCTCTCGACGCACACGCCGCTGTTCGTGGCGATGCTCGCCGGCGTCGTGGGGCTTGTCGGCGCGCTCTCCTTCATCCCGGCGTTGGCGCTGGGGCCCATCGCGGAATTTCTTCAGATGATCCGCTCATGAGCGACAAGAAAACCGGAACGCGCCCGCTGTTCGACCCGCCGATCGTGAAACGGGCCGTGCTCGACTCGTTCCGCAAGCTCCATCCCGCGCTGCAAATCCACAACCCGGTCATGTTCACCGTGTTCATCGGCAGTGTGGTGACGCTGGCGCTCTTCGTCCAGGCGGTGCTGGGCAAGGGCGAGGCGGCGCCCGGATTCATCCTCGCCGTCTCCGCCTGGCTGTGGCTGACGGTGCTGTTCTCGAACTTCGCCGAGGCGATGGCCGAGGGCCGCGGCAAGGCGCAGGCCGACACCCTGCGCAAGGCGCGGCGCGACATCCTGACGCGGAGACTCGCCGCGCCGAAGCGCGATGCCTTGTCGGTGCGCGTCGCCTCCGCCGACCTCCGCACCGGCGACTTCGTGCTCGTCGAAGCCGGCGAATTCATCCCCGGCGACGGCGAAGTGGTCGAGGGCGTCGCCTCCGTGGACGAGAGCGCCATCACCGGCGAGAGCGCCCCGGTGATCCGCGAGAGCGGCGGCGACCGCAGCGCCGTCACCGGCGGCACCCGCGTCCTCTCCGACTGGCTGATCGTCCGCGTCACCGCGAATCCCGGCGAGAGCTTCCTCGACCGCATGATCTCCATGGTCGAGGGCGCCAAGCGCCAGAAGACCCCGAACGAGATCGCGCTGAACATCCTCCTCGCGGCGCTGACGATCGTGTTCCTGGTCGTCTGCACCACGCTGCTGCCGTACTCCATCTACAGCGTCAAGGAAGCCGGGAAAGGCGTCGTGGTCAGCATCACGGTGCTCGTCGCGCTGTTCGTCTGCCTGGCGCCGACGACCATCGGCGCGCTGCTCTCGGCGATCGGCATCGCCGGCATGGACCGCCTGATCCAGGCGAACTGCATCGCGATGTCCGGCCGCGCGGTCGAAGCCGCCGGCGACGTGGACGTGCTGCTCCTCGACAAGACCGGCACGATCACGCTGGGCAACCGGCAGGCGACGGAGTTCATCCCGGCGCCGGGCGTCAACCTGCCGGAACTGGCCGACGCGGCGCAGTTCGCCTCGCTGGCCGACGAGACGCCCGAGGGCCGCAGCATCGTCGTGCTCGCCAAGGAGAAATACGGCCTGCGCGGGCGCGACATCCATCCGCTGGGCGCGGCGTTCGTCCCGTTCACCGCGCAGACGCGCATGAGCGGCGTCAACCTCGAAGGCCGCCAGATCCGCAAGGGCGCCGCGGAGGCCATCGAGGCGCACGTCCAGACCCTTGGCGGCGAATTCCCCGCCGGCGTGCAGGAGAAAGTCCGCGCCATCTCGCTCGAAGGCGGCACGCCGCTGGTGGTCTCGGAAGGCGCGCGGGTGCTGGGGGTCATCCGGCTCAAGGACGTCGTCAAGGGCGGCATCCGCGAGCGGTTCCTCGAACTGCGCCGCATGGGGATCAAGACGGTGATGATCACTGGCGACAACCCGCTGACGGCGGCTGCCATCGCGGCGGAGGCCGGGGTGGACGATTTCCTGGCCGAGGCCACGCCCGAGGCGAAGCTGAAGTACATCCGCGAATCGCAGGCCGGCGGCCGCATGGTCGCCATGACCGGCGACGGCACCAACGACGCGCCCGCGCTCGCCCAGGCCGACGTCGCCGTGGCGATGAACACCGGCACGCAGGCGGCCAAGGAAGCCGGAAACATCGTGGACCTCGACTCGAACCCGACGAAGCTCATCGAGATCGTGAGCATCGGCAAGCAGTTGCTGATGACGCGCGGCTCGCTGACGACGTTCAGCATCGCCAACGACGTGGCGAAGTATTTCGCCATCATCCCGGCGGCCTTCGCCGCGACGTATCCCGCGCTCAACGCGCTCAACCTGATGCACCTGGCCACGCCGCAGAGCGCCATCCTCTCGGCGGTGATCTTCAACGCGCTGATCATCGTCTTCCTCATCCCGCTGGCCCTGCGCGGCGTCAAGTACCGTCCCGTCGGCGCCGAGAAGCTCCTCCGGTTGAACCTGCTGATTTACGGCCTCGGCGGCCTGGCGCTGCCATTCGTCGGCATCAAGTTGATTGACATGATTCTCGTTCTGCTGCGGGTCGCTTGAGGGAAAAGACATGTTCGCCGAAATCCGCCGTCAAATCCGCCCGGCGCTCGTCGCGCTGGCCCTGTCCTCGGCGCTGCTGGGGCTGGTCTATCCGGCGGTCATCACCGCCATCGCCCGCACGCTCTTCCCCGGCGCGTCGCATGGCGCCCTCATTGAAAAGGACGGCCGCGCGCTGGGCTCCCGGCTCATCGGGCAGCCCTTCACGGACCCGAAGTATTTCTGGAGCCGGCCTTCGGCGACCACGCCCTTTCCGTACAACGCGGAATCCTCCAACGGCTCCAATCTCGGCCCGACCAACCCGGACCTGGCGAAGGCGGTCCGCGAGCGGATCGCCGCGTTGCGCGCCGCCGATCCGGGCAATTCGGCGCCCGTGCCGGCGGACCTCGTGACGGCCTCGGCCAGCGGGCTCGACCCGGACATCACGCCGGCGGCGGCGGAGTTCCAGGTGCGGCGCGTCGCCCGCGCGCGGAAGCTCGACGAGAAGGAGGTCCGCGCCCTCGTCGCACGGTTCACCCAGGACCGCCAACTCGGCATCCTCGGCGAGGCGCGAGTGAACGTCCTCGAGCTGAATCTGGCTTTGGACGGGCGGATCCAGCAAGACCGCCTTAAGGAATCAAGCACAGATTGACAAAGCATCTTTTGATGGCCATAATATCATCAAATAGGAGGGCCCGAATCATGCGGCTCACAATTGATATTGACGAGAAGGTGCTTCGCGGCATTCAAAAGGCAACGGGGAATCGTAAGCGCTCGCCGGCCGTCCGCGAGGCGCTTGTGCGGTATCTGCGCGAGCGGGAGAAGAGAGAGTTCTTGCGCAAAGTCCTCCGCGGCGAGACGGATTTCGGCATGACGAACGAAGAACTGGAGAAACTCGCGACCTATGATTCTGATTGACACATCGGCCTGGATTGAGTTCTTCCGGCGCAGCGGTAATGCCGCCATCAAGTCGCGCGTGGCCGGGTGGGTGGAAACGGGCGAGGCGGGTTTCTGCGGCCCCATCCTTTACGAACTAACACTTGGCGCGCGTCCGGCGGAGACGCATTTGATTCGAAAAGCCCTCGGGTTCTGCGGTTTCCTGGAGTTTCCGGCCGCCGCCTGGGAACTGGGAGCATCACTGGAAAGAGGGATGCGGCAGAATGGCGCCACGGTCCCCCGCGACGACATCCTCGTCGCAGCCGCTGCGCTGCACCATGATGTTCCCCTCTACTGTTGCGACAAGCACTTCCAGTTCATAGCAAAGCACGCGGCGCCGAAGCTGCGATTGGTCTGATGTTTTTTCGTTCTTAGCGCTCTGCGCGAGAGTATTTCTTTCTTCATGCGAACGTCAATGATGAGAAGGCGATGGACCCGACCCGCGCCAATCCCGACGAACTGCTCAAGCAGGTCAAGGCGGAGGAGCAGCGGCAGCGACGCGGCAAGCTGAAGATCTTCTTCGGTGCGGCCGCCGGCGTCGGCAAGACCTACGCCATGCTCGAAGCGGCCCAGGCGCGCAAGACCGAAGGGCTGAACGTCGTCGTCGGGATCGTCGAAACCCATGGGCGCACTGAGACCGAGACGCTCCTCAAGGGGCTCGAAATCCTGCCGCCGCGTTTCGTGGAGTACCGCGGCACGAAGCTGCGCGAGTTCGACCTCGACGCGGCCCTGGCGCGCAAGCCGGAGCTGATCCTCGTGGACGAACTGGCGCACACGAACGCGCCCGGCAGCCGCCATGCAAAGCGATGGGAGGACACCAACGATCTCCTCGACGCCGGGATCAACGTCTACACCACGCTCAACGTGCAGCACCTCGAAAGCCTCAACGACGTCGTCCAGCAGGTCACCGGCGTCGTCGTCCGCGAGACCGTCCCCGACTCCGTCGTCGAGCAGGCCGACGAGATCGAGCTGATTGACCTGCCGCCCGACGACCTGATCCGGCGCCTGAAAGAGGGAAAGATCTATCTTCCCGAGCAGGCGGGGTTCGCGGCCGACAACTTCTTCCGCAAGGGCAACCTCATCGCGCTGCGCGAGCTGGCGCTGCGCTCGACCGCCGACCGCGTGAACCTGCAGGTGCGCGACTACCGCGAAGAGCAGGCGATCAGCCGCGTCTGGCGGACCTCCGAACGGCTCCTCGCCTGCGTCAGCCCCAGCCCGTTTTCCGCCCAACTGGTGCGCGCGGCGCGGCGGATGGCCGCCGGCCTGCACGCGGAATGGATTGCCATCACCGTCGAGCAGCCGAACCTCTCCGAGGCCGGCAAGGAGGCGCTGGCGGAGAACCTAAGCCTGGCGGAGCAACTCGGCGCCGAGACGGTGAGGGTGACCGGCACGGACGTGGTGAAAGAGGTCGTCGCCTACGCGCGCAAGCACAACGTCACCAAGATCATCGCCGGCAAGCCCGGCCCGCTCCGCCTTCACGAGCGGCTCTACGGCTCCTTCGTGGGCAACCTGATCCGCGCCAGCGGCGATATTGACGTTTACATCATCAAGGGCGAGCCGGAGCCGTTCGAGATCACGCGCGCGGTGCGCGTCGAAGCGCCCATCGAGTGGAGGCGGTACGCCTGGGCGGCGCTGACGGTGCTCGTCTGCACCCTGCTCGCCTGGGCCATGCGCAAGAAGTTCGATCCGTCAAACCTCGTGATGGTCTATCTCCTCGGAGTCGCGCTCATCGCCGCGCGGATCGGGTCCGGGCCGGCCATCCTCTGTTCCATCCTGAGCGTCGTCGCCTTCGACTTCGCTTTCGTCAAAGTCTATTTCAGCGTCACGGTCGCCGACATCCAGCACCTGGTGTCGCTGGGCGTCATGCTCGTGGTGGCCCTGATCATCAGCTCGCTGACCTCGCGGCTGCACGTGCAGGCGGAGGACGCCGGCGAACGCGAGCGCCGCACCGCCGCGCTCTACTCCATGAGCGGCCAACTGGCCAGCAACTGGGGCACGGCGAAGCTGCTCGACGTGGTCGTGCGCCACGTGGCGGAGGTCCTGCAGAGCGAGGTCGCCGCCCTGGTGCCGGACGAGACCGGCCGGCTGGTGATCCGGGCCGGAAACGATGCGGCCTTTCCGATGGACGCGCGCGAGCGCGGCGTGGCGCACTGGGTCTTCGACGTCGGCCGCGTCGCCGGCCTGGGGACCGACACCATGCCCGGCGCGGAGTGCCTTTACGTGCCGCTGAACGGCACGCGCGGCCCGGTCGGCGTGCTGGCTGTCCGGCCGCTCCACGCGGGCCGGCCGCTGACGCCGGACCTGCTTCAGCTTCTCGAGGCGTTCGGCACGCAGGGCGGCATGGCCGTCGAGAGCGACCGCTTCGCCGACGAGGCCCGAAAGGCACAACTGGAAGCGGGAGTGGAGAAGTCGCGCAACGCGCTTCTGAACTCCGTGTCGCACGACCTGCGGACGCCGCTCTCCGCCATCACTGGCGCCGCCAGCACGCTGCTGGAGCACGACGAGCAAATGACGCCCGCCGCCCGCCGCGAGATGGCCGAGAGTATCAGCGAAGAGGCCGCCCATCTCAGCCGGCTGGTCACCAACCTGCTCGAAATGACGCGGCTGGAGTCCGGCGCCGCCAAGGTCAAGAAGGAGCCGTGCCCGATCGAGGAGGTCGTCGGCAGCGCCCTGACCCGAATGGAGAAGCAGTTGAGCGGGCATCCGGTGACCACGCATATTCCCGCCGATCTGCCGCTGGTGCCGCTGGACGTAATCCTCACCGAGCACGTCTTCATCAACCTGCTGGAGAACGCGGCGAAATACACGCCCGCCGGCTCCCCGATCGAGATCTCCGCGACGGCGTCGGACCAGCAGGTGACCGTGGAGATCGCCGACCGCGGGCCGGGCATCAGCCCCGGCGACGAAAAGAAGATCTTCGAGAAGTTCTACCGCGGCAAGCTGGCCGGCAGCGCCTCGGGCGTCGGCCTGGGCCTGACCATCTGCCGCGCGGTCGTCGAGGCCCACGGCGGAAAAATCTGGGCGGAGAACCGCCCCGGCGGCGGCGCGTCGTTCCGGTTCACCCTGCCGCTGGCGACGTGACCGTCGGCGACTTGGGCAGGCCAGATCGAATCGTCCTCGTCCTCGAACTGCTCGTTTCAACGGCCGAGGACAACGACGAGGACGAGGACGAGCAGGGCAACGAGGACGAGTAGGGGCTAAGCCTTATGGCGGAAAACGCCGCGAGCATTCTGATCATCGAGGACGAGCCGCCGATCGTCCGCTTCCTGCGGACGGCGCTCGGCGGCCACGGCTATTCGTTCCACGAGGCCGCGACCGGGCAGGAAGGCCTGTCGCTGGCCGCGAGTTGCCGGCCGGATATCCTGCTGCTGGACCTCGGCCTGCCGGACATGGACGGGCTCGAAGTGATCCATCGGCTGCGCGCATGGAGCGCTGTGCCGATCGTCATCATCTCCGCGCGCGGGCAGGAGAGCGACAAAGTCGCCGCGCTCGACGCCGGCGCCGACGATTACCTGACGAAGCCGTTCGGCGTCCCGGAACTCATGGCGCGCATCCGCGCGGCGCTGCGGCACGCCGGGCGTGTGGGCGACGACGCCGAAAGCGCCGTCTTCGTCTCGGGCGATCTGAAGGTGGACCTGGCCGGCCATCTCGTCTCCCTGCGCAACAAGCCGGTCAGCCTGACGCCGATCGAGTTCCGCCTGCTGGCGCTGCTGGTGAAGCACGCCGGCAAAGTCGTCACGCAGCGCCAGTTGCTCAAGGAAGTCTGGGGGCCGCACCTGACGGACGAAACGACCTACCTGCGCGTCTTCGTGCACCAGTTGCGGCACAAGCTCGAAGGCAACCCCGCGCGCCCCAAGTACATCCTCACCGAGGCCGGCATCGGCTACCGGTTCCGGCTCTGACCGCACAGCCGGTTCTTCACGCCGCTCGATTTGCGGCGCGCCGACGCGCGTTCTATAATCAGAGTACGTCGGCTTCGAGATTTCAACCAGCGGGCGGGCGATGACCTCGCTCGCTCTCTTTTTATAGGCATGCGTTCGCGCGACCGATGGGCATTTCCTGGAAAAAGACTCTCTATTCGGTCTGCATCGCCCAGTTCATCGCGATGGTCGGCTTCGGGTTCGTGTTTCCGTTCATGGCCTTCTACCTCCACGACCTCGGCGTGCCGGCGGGGCCGCAGGCGGACAAATGGGCCGGCATCCTCGTGACGGCGATGGGGGTTCCCATGGCGATCTGCTCGCCGATCTGGGGCTGGCTCGCCGACCGGCATGGCCGCAAAAGCATGGTGCTCAGGGCCATGTTCGGCGGCGCGGTCACCGTGGCGCTGATGGCGTTCGTCCAGAATGTCCACCAGCTCTTCGTCCTGCGCATTCTCCAGGGCATCCTCACCGGCACCATCACGGCGAGCATGGCAATGGTCGCCAGCGCGACTCCGACGGAACACTCCGGCTATGCGCTCGGCCTGGTCACTGTCTCCGCGAGCGGCGGCAACTTCATGGGCCCGTTGCTGGGCGGCTACGCGGCCAAATTCTTCGGCTACCGGCCCACCTTCATCATCGCCGGCGCGATCCTCGTGGTCGGCGGCTTCATCGTGACGTACGGCACGGAGGAGAAATTCGAGCGCCACGCCACCAGCCGGGCGGGCGTGACCCGCGCGTTCCTGCCGTTGCTGGCGATCGGATCGTTCCTCGTGCCGCTGCTGACGCTCTGCCTGATCACCTTTGCCGCGACCGCGCCCACGCCGATCTTCCCCTATTTCGTGCAGGACGTATCCGCGATGAACGACAAAGACGCCGCCGCGCTGACCGGTATCATCATCTCGGTGGTCGGGATCGTCGAAACGCTCTCCGCGTGGATATTCGGCCGCTTCGGCGACCGGTGGGGGCACCGGCAAGTGCTCATGGCGGCGGTGGTCTGGGGCGGGATCATGGCGGGCCTGCAAGCTTACGCGCGGAACATTCCGCAGCTCATGACGTTCCGCATCCTGTTCGCGTTCGGGATGGCGGGGGTTTTCCCCACCGCCAGCGCCATCATCCGCAAGGTGGTGCCCGAGCACAGCCTGGGCAAGGCGTTCGGCCTCGTCGCCTCGCTGAACGCCCTGGGATGGGCGTTCGGCCCGCTCGCCGGCGCGTACCTCTCCGCGTACATGCGGGATTATCGGCCGACCTTTACGTTTTCCGGAGTCGCGCTATGCATCGTCGCGCTGCTTATCGCTTGGCGCGTGAAGGAGCCGTCCGCGCCCGCCGAGAGAGTCCAGGCAAGCGCACCGGGCGCCGGGCCGTAAGCAGCGGCCCCATGAGCGGCATATTATGGAACGGAACGCTTTTGGAAGAGTAGTTGTGACCACGTGCTTCGGCGTATAATGTTTGAGAGGGTTTTGAAACACATTATCCCTTCCGGGACCGGAGGTGGCCATGCCGACCGTTATTGAGAACGTCCAGAAAGAAGGTCACGACCTGCTGGTTCAGGTTGAGATTTTCCTGTATGTGCATTCCAACATTGAGTCCGGCCCTTCCAACGACCCAGGCCGTGCTCAGGCAGGGTCGGGATCATTTTGCAATTGGGGCAAACTCGAAGAGGTGGGATTGCAGGAACAGGCAAGGTTGCTTCAAAAGTCCGACGCTTTCTTTTCCGTGCTGGAAACGCTGCTCTCAGGCCGAACTGCGAGTTGCCGCAAAGAGGTGGAGACGGCGAGCGCGGAATTCCATGAACTCATCGCACAAGAAAAACGGTGCCCGTATAAGAGCGCTGATTCCGCCGTGCTGGCGGCCAAGAAGGCAATGCAGGTCGCCTTGAGCTGCCTGGCTCGACTCTACGACGGGAAGGGCGGCGAAGTGTGCTTCGTTCCCGACACAAACGCCTTGCTTTACAACACGCAGCTCGATGCGTGGCAATTCGACCGCGTCCCAACGTTCACGGTTGTCCTGACCCCCGCAGTCCTTTCTGAACTCGAGGACCTCAAAGTGCGGGGAAGTGACAGGAATAAGCCGAAGGCCGAAAACCTGGTGCGGCAAATAGAGGAGTATGCCGGCAGAGGCAACCTGAGCGAAGGCGTAACTCTCGCCGAGGGCAGGAGCGTGGTGCGCTCGCTGGCGACAGAACCCGACATGGCCCATACGCTGTCGTGGCTTGACGCCGGCAGTAAGGACGACAGGTTCATCGCTTCCTTTCTCGAAGTGATGCGGCATCATCCCTGCTGCGAAGTGTTTCTGGTGAGCCGGGACGACAACGTCCGCAACAAAGCGAACTTTGCCTCGCTTCCGGTCATCGCCCCGCCAGACCCTCCTGCCCAACAAGGTCTTAGACTTCGCCCGAGACAGGGCTGAAGGCACATTGCCCGCGTGGCCGTGGCGCGCAAGCTGGTGGAGATTTGCTGGATTCTCCTGCGGCCCGGCATCGCGAGCGCGCCGCTGCATAGCGAGGAAAAGATTCCAGAACGCGCAGCGTACTGCGGGCGACGTGTGCCCAAGGCGGCGTTCGAGGCCCGGTCCAGGGGACTGGCGAGCGCCTCGCGTTGATGCCGGGGCGGATGCGCCGTTATTATGATTGGGCTGACGCCGCGCGACGAGAATCATGCACGATCCGAGGATGGAATTCGGAGACGGTGCGAACCTGTCTGCCGTAGCTTCAGCGAACGCAGATGGGTGTCTGAACGGCACACGAACGGCACATTGAGAGTGAACGGCTTGGGCGAGGGACCGCCCTTGACAAGAAGACGGTTATGGATGTCGCCGGAGTCCTCAGTGAGGCGCTACCGACATCAGTCGGCAAGGACGCCGGACGGCCTATTTTCCGACGACCACGATCATGAAGCTATCCTTCACCATGGTCTGCGGGTGTCCCGATTTTGGCTCGAATCGCGCCGTCGCCAGATAAACGTTGTGGGTCTTGAGGTCAAGCGCCATCGTTTGCGCGTTGTCTTCCGTCGGGATGTTCTCCGCCTCAAACTTGCCCGGCGCCGTTTCGCGGGCCACCGTCAGGGTGCCCTCGCCGTTTGAGCTGAAAGCCACGCCGGTGCCCGGATCGAACCCATTCGCGTCCACCCACCGGCCGATCGGCACGCAGGCGATCACTTTCCCCGCGCTCACGTCCAGGACGGTCATGATTTTGTTGCTGCACCCGGAGAAGACGAGATGATGCGCCGCGTCAAGGGCCAGGCCCGAAGGCTTCAGGCCCGGCGCGAGCGGGAAACGCTTCGTCACGACGAGTTTCGCGCTGTCAATTTCGACGACCTCGCTGGTGCTCACGATGTTCGCATAGACCTTGCCCTGGCCGTCGGCAGAGGCATACTCCGGACAACCGCCGAGCGGGACCGTGCCGACGACTTCGCCGGAGGCGGCGTCGAACGCGGTGGCGTCATTAGCGTCGCCGTTGAAAGTGAAGACGCGTTTCGAGGCCGGGTCGTAGATGATGCAGTCGGGTCCTGCGCCCGTCTTCACTTCGCCGATCACCTTCAGCGTCTTCAAATCGAAAATGGTCGAGGTATTGGCGTCGCCGTTGCTGGTAAATCCGCGGCCCAATTCGGGCGCGAGCGCGATGCCGTGCACGCCTTGCGTGCCGGGGATGTCGCCGACCACTTTATCGGTCTCGAGGTCCACGACCATCACGTGGCTGCTGCGCGAGAGGTACAGCCGCCGCGCGGCGCTGTCAATCGTCAGGTAATCCCAGCGCCCCTCGCCGCCGAGCGTCACCTTCTTGATCACGTGATAGCCCGACGCCGCTCCGTTGCCGCCTTCCGGCGCCGCAATCGCCGGACGCCACATACCGATCCACAGGCACGCCGCCGTCAGCGCCAATCCCGCTTTCAAGGTTCCAAGTCGCATGGACATTGCTTCTTTCCTCAAAAGACGTTTTTCCCATTTGACCGTCCCTCCGAGGACGGCCGCCTCTCACAAGCGAAATTGTAAGCTCGAAACGACCGGTGTCAAGGCGACTTCCGACACTTTATCGCCCCTGCAGATCCCGCCGCGGCCTCGGTCAATGCTAGTGACCTCGATACGATTCCAGGCCTCTCGGATGGTCCACGGTCTCGCCCTCCGTGATACGGATTTGATGCGGAATTCCGTATCAGGGCAAGGCCGGGCTTTCATTCCACCCGCGTCAATCCACGGGTTTTCCTTACGGGTGCGAGAAATGCGAGGGGCGGGAGTTGAACCCGCATGGATTTCTCCACTGGATCCTAAGTCCAGCGCGTCTGCCAGTTCCGCCACCCTCGCGCTGGCGCGATTCTACTTGATTTTTCTTCGCTTCTCAATGCCCCGCTTGAAGTTGCGTCCTGTCCCTTGCCGTTCACATCGCATGGGCCCGGCGCCGGTCCGTCCTCTTCGACGGCCGGCATGGCATCGGCGAAAAAGGCTTGACAAGAGGAAAACGGAAGCGCAAACTACCTCCGGCCGGAGAAACGGAAGTGGGCTGCTCTGGAGAGAGTCTCTCGCCAGCGTGAGGCGTTTGTCCATTTCACGCTGAACCAGGACGACAACCGCTTTGTATGGCATCTCGCACAAGGGTGGCCCGGAGGTTCAGACCATTGGGCATGGGACGGGTTCAGCGACGGTCCCGGTGCTTCTGAGAAGACTCTGCCCGCAGCATGTCTTCATGCCCGTCTTTTCCGCACTCTTCCTCATCTCGTTTTTCCTCTACCTCTGGTTACGCATTGATCCCGCGCTGCTTTGGGGTTTCATGCGGTTCCGAGAGTTCCCTTGCTTCCGGAAGGGCGCGGAGTTCCTCGGAGACTTTCTGCCGTATCCGGGAGGACCGATCGGGTACCTGGCGGCGTTCCTCTCTCAGTTGTACTACTGGTCCTGGCTCGGCTCGTTGATCGTCACCCTGCTGGGCGGGCTGCTTTGCCTGGCCACTTACGGAGTATTCCAGGCGCTCGGCGGCACCCGCGTGCGCGCTCTTTACTTCGTTCCGGCAGTCCTCCTCCTGGCGCTTTATAACCTGTACGGCCATCTGCTTGCCGCCGCGCTGGCGTTGCTGGCCGCATTGCTTTTCGTGAATATCTACTCGCGGTGGGCGCCTCGATCTGCCTGGCTGCGGTTGCCTGCATTCCTGCTTCTGTCCGCCGCCGTCTACTATCTCACGGCGGGCGCGTATCTGGTTTTTGCGGCATTATGCGGAATCCTGGAACTCTTGACCCGGCGGCGGCCTTTCCTCGGCGCGTGCTATATCGCGTGTGTCGTGGGAGTTCCCTATCTGGCCGAGAGGTGCGTCTTCCCCGTCAGCACCGTCGAGGCATCTCTGCGCTTGATTCCCTTCTCTTTGGCGAAAACAGGGCCGATTCCAACTGTCGCGCTTGGCCTGTATCTTTTCTGCCCCGTTGTTGGATTAGTGATCGCCATCGTGCGCCGATTCGGCGGAGGGCGGTTGCGAGCGACCGAAGGCACGCTCTCTCCGTCCGGTCAACAGTCGCAGCCGCGCTCCCTGAGAGCGGGGTTCAGGCCGGCGCTCGAATCGCCGCTCCTTCTCATCCTGGCCGCCATCCCGATCTATTTCTCGTTGGACATGGGGGCGAGGAGATCCCTTCGAATCGAAAGCTGGGCGAGCCAGGGACGGTGGGATCAGATCCTTCGAGAAGCCGAGCACCTCTCGCGCTCGCAATACAATCCGACGATCAATTGGGAGGTCAAGCGGGCGCTCTACCACACCGGCCGGATGCCCGAGGGCCTGTTTGAGTATGTCCAATACCCCGGGAGCCTTGTGAGCCTTGTGCCCACCGCGGGCGGCGAAGCCAGCGACATCTGGATTGAACTGGGAGACGTGGCCGAGGCCGAACACCTGGCGTATGAGACGTTGGAAATAGATGGCGAGCGGCCGCGGAACCTGCAACGGGTGGCGCTGATCAACATGGTCAAGGGTAAGACGGAGGCCGCGCGCGTCTTCCTGGGCGCCCTCGCGCTGGACCCGGTTTGCGGGCGCTGGGGAACGCTCGGCCTGGAGCGTTTGGAGGCCGACCCGCAACTCTCCACCGACCCGGAAGTCCAGCGCCTGCGTTTCTTCAGGCCCACACGAGACACCGTCAAGTTCAATTCCGTGGAAGACAAGCTGTTGGCGCTCCTGGAAGCCAACAGGCGAAATCGAATGGCGTTCGAATACCTGATGAGTCACTACCTCCTGTCCCGCCAGCTCGACAAGTTCGCCCTGAACATCCGCCGTCTCGATGATTTTGACTATCCCGCCGTCCCTCGCCTTTACGAGGAGGCAATACTGGTCTATACGGCCACGACCGGCAAGCAGATTGACCTGAACGGCCGGCGCATCAGGCCGGAGACGCTCGAACGGTTTCAGCGCGTCGGCAACATCCTCGCTTCTCACGGGAACGACCATGAGGGCGCCCTCAGAGACGTTGCCAGAGACTACGGCGGCAGTTTCTTCTGGTGGTCCCTGGCCATGAGAGGACGGCAACCGGAATGAGGAAGCGGAAACTCTGCGTGCTGCTGTTCTGCGCCGGCCTGGCGCTATCGGCGGCCGTCCTGTCTTTCCGGCTGCGCCCGCGTGCGAGCGACGTCGCGAACTGCGCGCCCGTGAACCGGCTTCCGCACATACACCCCGATTATTCCGGAGTCGTCATTCCGCCGAATATCGCGCCCATGAACTTCGTCGTGGAGGAGCCGGGTGCAGAATACTACGTCAGAATATCATCGAAGCGCGGAGAAGGTATTGACATTTCCTCCAGCACCCCGCGGATCGTGATCCCCTCAAGACCATGGAAAAGCCTCCTGGCGGCCAATCGCGGGGAGGAACTTCGTTTTGATCTCTGCGTGCGACCGGCCGGCGGCCGGTGGGAGAGGTTTGACAGCGTCATCAACAAGATCGCACAGGAGGAGGTGGACGGATACCTGGTGTACCGCCTGATCAACCCGGTGCACAACATTCATTCGGTGATGAGCATCCGTCAGCGGAACCTGCAGGACTTCGACGAATCGGTTCTTCTCGACAGCAGAGATTTCGGCGATCAATGCATGAACTGCCACACGTTCCTCAACAACAGGCCCGACAACATGATCGTGCAGACGCGCGGCGTCACAGGGGGCATGATCCTCCTGCGCGACGGGACGCTCACGAAGGTGGATACCCGCACGAAGCTCAATCCCGCTCCCGCGGCATTCGTCTCGTGGCACCCGAGCGGACGCTTGATCGTTTTCTCGGTCAACACCCTGCGGCTGTTTTTCCATTCCGCCAGGACCGAACTCCGGGACGTTGTGGACCTGGATTCTCAACTGGCTGTGTACTCGGTCGAGTCGAACAGCATAACGAGCACATCCAAGATCACCCGGCCTGACCGCCTCGAGACATGGCCGACCTGGGCGCCGGACGGGCGTTACCTGTACTTCTGCTCCGCTCCCAAGTTATGGACCAGCCGCGAGAAAGCGCCGCCGGACCGCTACGACCAGGTCCAGTACGACCTGATGCGCATCGGTTATGACCTGAGCACCGGCGCCTGGGGCGAAGTCGAGGCCGTGCTTTCCGCAGAGGAGACCGGCTTGAGCATCACGCAGCCCCGAATCTCTCCGGATGGAAAGTTTCTCGTGTTCTGCATGTCCGAATACAGCACTTTCCCCTGCTACCAGCCGAGCAGCGACTTGTACCTCATGGATCTCAGGACCGGCCGCTATGCTCCCATGGAGTGCAACAGCGACCAGGCGGACACGTGGCACTGCTGGTCAAGCAACAGCCACTGGCTTGCCTTCACCAGCAAGCGGGGGACCGGCCTGCTGGGCAGAGTGTACTTCAGCTACATTGATGAAAACGGAAAGGCGCAGAAGCCGTTCATTCTGCCGCAGCGGAACCCGGCTTTCTATGATTCCTTCCCGAAGCTCTATCAGTTGCCGGAGCTTATCGTGGATCCTGTCCGGGTGAGCGAGCATGAGTTCGCCCGCGCCATTCTCGCCCCCAGCGGAGTCACCGGCCAACTGGCCGTCACGGGTGCGACCCCGAAGGCCGAAGCCGGGCCGACGACTCCCATGTACGGCCCTCATCCGGAGACGGACAGCGATGGGCAATAAGTCGCCGGCGTTCAAAAGAAGCCCTAAAAGATGGTGTAGATCAGCGGCGCGAGCGGCGATCCGCCCAGAACGACCAGGAGCGCCATAAGGAACAGGATGATGATGATCGGCAGCAGCCACCATTTCTTGTTGTGGGCGAGAAAGTAGAGAAACTCGCTCAACAGGCCCGTGCGCTTCTTCCGGGTCTCTGACTCGAAGTCGTTTCTGTCCGGCTTGATCGTGCCCAAGGGGCCTCGCCTTCAGAACTGCCGAAAATAGTCTGCGGCCTTCGCCGGCAATCCTCGCTTGATCCAATAGCTCTCCGCCGCGCTGTCGAACCGCCGGTGCAAAAGGTCCCGTCCGATCAGACGAAAGATAAGGGCTATCGGCGTAAACACGAGGAAAAATATGATCGCGAGGGCCACGTGGCTCATGACCCATCCGAGCGGCCATGCAACGGCCATCCAGGCGATGTAAAGCGGCCGAATCCACCTGGGAGCGGCCAGACCGATGGCCGCCAGCGCAACGCCGAGCGCCCATAACGCAATTGGCGCGGCGTGCCGAACCGTGCCCAGCTTCCAAGCCGCGAGCGCGCCGGCCAGCCCCAGGCTCAGCAGCAGGACAAGGGCGAACTGACGCAGCCTCCGGTCGTCCGGCCGCCAGTCTATTTCAATCACGGCCACGGGCATACTCCTGAGAAGCGCAAGGTTTGGTCATTCCGAGCGAAGCGAGGAATCTCATACGCCTCGCGCCGGTTATGGTTCAACGTGTGAGATACTTCGCTGCGCTCAGTATGACGCGGGCTATAGTTATGTTCCGGCACAGTACGCTAGTCCAATTGAAACTTCGCAAGATACTCGTCCACCTCGTGAGGTTTTGCGTTGGGCTGACGCTCTTTGAGAAGCAGGCAGTGCGCAAGGACCAGCGCGTCCATGTTGGTGGCCATGAAACATCGGTACGCCTCTTCAGGGGTGCAGACAATCGGCTCGCCGCGCACGTTGAAGCTCGTGTTGATCAGGAGCGGGCAACCGGTCCGTTCCTTGAAACGCTTCACCAGTTGATAGTATCGCCCGTGGCGCTGAGCGTCAACCGTCTGCACGCGGGCCGAGAAGTCCACGTGAGTGATCGCGGGCACCACCGAACGTTGGACGGAAAGTTTCGCCAGGCCGCGCGCGGCCTTCAGGCGCTCGTCGCCGCCGGCGATCCGCTTGTCCTTTCGAACGTTCGCCACCAGGAGCATGTACGGACTGTCCTCGTTCGGCCGCATCTCGAAGTATTGAGCCACATCCTCGCGAAGGACCGACGGAGCAAACGGACGGAAGGACTCGCGGAACTTCACCTTGAGATTCATCACTTTCTGCATCTCGGAAGAGCGGGGGTCGCCGAGGATGCTGCGGCAGCCCAGCGCGCGCGGGCCGAACTCCATGCGGCCCTGGAACCAGCCGACGACCCGTCCCCCAAGGATGAGGTCCACGACGCGGTCCATGAGCCGTTCGTCATCCGGGAAGGTCTCGTAGGGTGCGGCGGCCGAATCGAGGAAGGCCCGGACTTCATCGTCGCTGAACGCAGGACCCAGGAGGCTTCCGCGCTGGCTGTCCTGCGCTGCAATCTCGCGCCCGTGCCCGAGGAGCTGGTGCCAGACGAACAAGGCTGCACCGAGCGCGGCGCCCGCGTCGCCGGAGGCCGGCTGAATCCAGATGTCTTTAAACGGCCCTTCGCGCAGGATGCGGCCGTTGCCGACGCAGTTCAAGGCGACGCCTCCGGCCAGGCATAAATGATCCAGGCCGGTGAGCTGGTGCGCATGCCGGCAGATCCGCAGCATGATGTCCTCGGTCACTTGCTGTATGCTCGCCGCCACGTCCATGTGGAACTCGGTCAGCGCGCCTTCCGGCTTTCGAGGGGGCTGTCCGAACAGGCGGTGGAACCGGGCGTTCGTCATCGTCAGGCCTTGGGCATAGTTGAAATAGCGCATGTTCATCCGGAAGGAGCCGTCTTCCTTGATATCCAGCAATTGCTTGCGGATCACGTCGGCGTACTTCGGCTCGCCGTAGGGCGCCAGCCCCATCATCTTGTACTCGCCGCTGTTCACCCGAAATCCCGTGTAATAGGTGAAGGCCGAATAGAGGAGACCCAGCGAATGGGGAAAGCGCAGCTCATGGGTCAACTCGAGCCGGTTGTCCCGTCCGGCCCCGATGGCCGCCGTCGCCCATTCGCCCACGCCGTCGAGCGTCACAATGGCGGCCTCACGGAACGGAGAGGGGAAGAATGCGCTGGCTGCGTGCGATTCGTGGTGCTGGACGAAGACGTACCGGCCCTTGAATCGGCGTCTCAGGCCGCGGTCCATGACGTGAGGCAGATAAAGCTTCTGCCGCAACCACGCCGGCATCGCAAGGCGGAAGCTGCGAAAACCGCCGGGCGCGTAAGCCAGGTACGTCTCGAGCAGGCGGTCGAATTTGAGGAGCGGTTTCTCGTAGAAGACGACGTGGTCCAGTTCAGCCGCGGTGATGCCCGCCTCACGGAGACAGTAATCAATGGCGCTCTGCGGAAAGCGGAAATCATGCTTCCTGCGGCTAAAGCGCTCCTCCTGGCTCGCGGCGACAATCCTCCCGTCCTGCACCAGCGCAGCTGCGGAATCGTGATAGAAGGCAGAGATGCCGAGGATATTCATCGGTGGAATCCGGACCTCCGGGCGGCTGGTATTCGTCTATGGAACATAGTTCGCCGGGCTCTCGCGAAAAGGTTTTTGCGCCTTGTAGGATTCCAACTGCTCTTCGATCCGTCCGGCCATCTGCGCGGAATGGGCCTTCCGCGCCAGGTCGAGCGCCTGGGTCGCCGCCGCGACCGCCTCGTCAAATCGCCCCTGCTCCGCGCAGGCCGCGCCGAGCGTACTCAAGGCTGTCGGATTCGCGCCGGCGGTTGCTTGGACGGCCTGTTCGGCCAGTCGCGCCGCTTCGGCTCCGTCGCGGAGACGGGCGTCCGGAATCGTCGCAAGGATCCACGCCAGGGCGCTCGCGATCTCCGCGGAACCCGGCATCAGTTTCGACGTCTCGCGCAGATGCTCAACCGCATCCGCCGGGCGGCCGAGCCTGCAGAGCACCCGCGCGAGGCGGATGTGCCCCTCGGCGTCCTTCGGCATCAGGCGCACGAACTCCCGGCATTGCGGCAGCGCTTCATCCATCTTCCCGAGAGCGATCAGCGCGGTCGCCAGGCTCTTGTGCCCCGAGGCAAAATCCGGAGCGATTTGCGCGACCGCGCGAAACTGCGCGACGGCCTCCTTCAGGTCTCGTTCCTCGAAGAGGGCTTTTCCGAGATTGAAGTGCGCCTGCAAATAATCGGGCGAGATCCGCAACGCCTCGTGAAACTGTTGCATGGCCTCGGCCGGCTTTCCCATCTGCATAAGGACAGTCCCCAAATCATTGTGCGCTTCGCTCGAATCCGGCCTGACTTTAAGAGCCTCTTCGATGTATTGACAGGCAGCGTCGCTCTGTCCGGCTGCGGCAAGCTTGCGGCCCATCGTCAACGCCGCGAGCACCATGGCATCATGGATCCAAACGGCGCCGGCGGGCGCCTGTTCCAGGCAGATCTGAAATTGCTCCATGGCGCTCTTGAACTCGCCCCGATCAAACTCCAGTTCCGCAAAATCCTTGCGAAGGAGCAGGTCGTGGGGGTCTTTTTCGAGCGCGCTGCGGTACAGGTCCGAATCCGCTTTCAGGCCTTCCGGCGTGTTGCGTTTCCCCAATTCTTTCTTGGTCTCCTGCAGCCGCGCACGAACCTCGGCCTGGTTGAGTTGAAACGTGAAAGGCGGCGTATTTTCTCTCTCCAACAGGATCTGCACGATTCCAGCCAGGCCCCAGTCGGTCAGGACAAGCGCCTTCACGCACTTCTCCATGGGCGGCGGCGAAACCGTCTCCGCAGGGTGGGCGTCCATCGAGAAGGCGGCAGGGGTCCGAGCCAGCTCTTCGAAGAGGGCGCTCGCCAGCAGGTAATTGCCGGCGAAGTTCATGTGCACATGGTCCCAGAACAGCTCAGCGCCGGGCGCCCCGTGCGCCGCCTTGTCCTCCTCACGAAAGACCTGCTCGACGTCGAGAAGGTGAATCCCGCTCGGTTCCCGTCCGGCGGCCGCCTCGCGGATGATGCCGTTGATGCGCGTATCCGCGCGGAACCGCAGCACGTCCAGATCGCGCGCCAGAATGAATTCATCCCGCGCCTTGTCGAATTGCCTAAGCTCCCGGTCACACCGGCCCAGACGAAAATGCAAGTCGGCGAACCGGTCGTCGAGCGCGGCCGCCTCGCGATATTTCGCCGCCGCCTGCGCGCAGTCGCCCTTGGCCTCGAGCGCAACGCCTGCATTGTACGCCGCTTCCCATGCGGCCATCGTATCCCGGCCGAGGTCGGAGCGGTGCGCCGACCCGAACGGCGCGCAGTCTTCGAGATTCGTCGCGACCGTGCACAGGATCACGCTGGCGCCCGACTTCCGCGCCGCCTCGCAGATGTCGGCCAGGTTTTTCCGAAAATAGCCGTACATCCTTTCCAAACGCGGATCATCGGCGGGCACGTGATTCCCGACAAACATGTTCAGGGAGTCCCACCTCTTCGGCCCTCCCGATCCGCTCAAGAACCTCCACGAGGCGCTCTGAAGCAACTGCCCGATCTTCGTGGACCTGATCCAAATGCTGCCGCGAATGAGCCAGAGGTTTCGTGAGAAGCGGTCGAACACCGTGCCGGGTCCGTAGGGCCCGATCGCCTCGTTGTTGCCCATATAGATGATGAACAGATCGCCATGGAGCCTTGCGCAATCCCGGGCAATCGGAAGGATCACGTGAGAATTGATCGCGGCCAGGCCGGTGTTGATGACCTCGAATCGCAGCTCCGGGTGCTGGTCGCGCAGCATGACTTGGAGAATCCGGCTGAACCCGAACTCCGGCGCCGGATCGCCGATGGCCGCGGACTCGCCCAGCACGAAGATTCGGTACGTTCCGGCGGGCTTGTCGGCTGCGAACGATATCGGGACGGCCGGGCTGCGGGCGATGGCCGGCCTGAAGAACCGCCACCCGAATTTGCCATTGCCGCTGAACTCACCACCCGGTCCGGCTTTGACAAAGAAATGCGAGGGATATCCATAACCGAACGCGCGCAGGCCGCCCTCGAGCAAGCCGAGGAGCAACGCCGGCACGACGACCAGGGCCGCGAGCCGGAAGGCCCACCTGCGCCGGCGGGTGAGGCCGATTCTCGCGGGCCCTTCCTCTCTGGGGCCGCACGGGTTCGGACCCTCTCTTTCGCACCCTTCAAGATCTTCGGATCCTGCTGATCCCATCTTCCCCCGGCCTCCGGCGCCGAGAATCCATGGACGCACGACCTGCTTCCTTCGTCCGCCGCGCCCCCTCGAACCGCGCCCGAGTCACCCAGGCGGAATCTATCCGCCGGCAATGGGGTTGTCAAGGAAGGCGGCCGGCCGTCGTCTAAGGACCATAGCCTGCCGGGCTCTCGTGAAAAGGTTTTCGCGCCTTGTAGGATTCCAACTGCCCTTCAATCCATCCTGCCGCTTGCGCAGAATCGGCCTTCCGCGCCAGGTCGAGCGCCTCGGTCGCCGCCGCGATGGCCTCGTCAAAGCGCCCTTGCTCCGCGCAGGCCGCTCCGAGCGTGCTCAGAACCACCGGATTCGCGCCCCCGGTCGCCCGGTCGGCCTGTTCGGCCAGTCGCAGCGCCTCGGCGCCGTCGCGGACACGGGCGTCCGGATTCGTCGCAAGGATCCACGCCAGGGCGAGCGCGGTTCTCGCGGACCCCGGCGTCCGTTTCAAGCTCCCGCGCAGGTGCTCCACTGCTTCCGCGGGGCGGCCGAGCATGCAGAGCACCTTGGCGAGACGAGTGTGTCCTCCGGCGTCGTCCGGCGCCAGCCGCACGAACTCCTGACAGGGCGGCAGCGCCTCCTCTGTCTTCCCGAGCGCGATCAGCGCGGCTGCCAGGTTATCTTGCCCCTCGGCGGAATCCGGATCGCTTTTCACAGCCGCGCGAAACTGCGCGACGGCCTCCTTCAGGTTTCCTTCCTGGACGAGGGCTTCTCCGAGACTGAGGTGTGCCGACGAAGAGTCGGGGGAGATCCGCAACGCCTCGTGAAGCTGCCGCATCGCCTCGTCCGGCTTTCCCATCTGCAAAAGAACAGACCCCAGATCGCTGTGCGCTTCGCTCAAGTCCGGCCTGAGTTTAAGAGCTTCCTCGAAGTATTGACGGGCCGCGTCGTGCTGTCCGGTTGCCCAGAGCTTTCGGCCCATCCGCCCGATCGCGAAGACGACGCCGGCCGTGATCCAATCAGCGCCCGCGGGCGCCTTTTCCAGGCAGATGTGAAACTGCTCCAGCGCGCTTTTGAACTCGCCCCGATCGAACTCCAGTTCTGCGTAATTCTGGCGGAGGAGCAGATCCTGGGGAGCTTTTTCGAGAGCGCTGCGGTACAGGTCCGAATCCGCTTTCAGAACTTCCGGCGTGTCATGTTTTTCCCATTCCCTCTGATCCGCCAGCAACCGCGCACACCGCTCGGCGTGGTTGAGTTGAAACGTGAAAGGCGGCATATCCTCTCTCTCCAGCAGGATTCCCGCGATCCCCGTCAGGGCCCAGTCGGTCAGCACCAGAGCCTTCGCGCACTTTTCCATGGGCGGCGGCGAAACCGTCTCCGCAGGGCGGCCGTCCAGCGAGAAGGCGGCAGGGTTCCGGGCCAGTTCTTCGAAGACGGCGCTCGCCAGCAGGTAATTGCCGGCGAAGTTCATGTGGACATGGTCCCAGAACAGCTCGGCGCCCGGAGCCCCGTGCGCCGCCGGGTCGCCCTCCTCAAAGACCCGCACGAGGTCGAGAAGGTGAATCCCGTTCGGTTCCTGTCCGGCAGCCGCCTCGCGAATGATGCCGTTGATGCGCGTATCCGCGCGGAACCGCAGCACGTCCTGATCGCGCGCCAGAATAAACTCCTCCCGCGCCTTGTCGAATTCCTTCAGATCCCGGTCACACCGGCCCAGGCGAAAGTGCAAGTCGGCGAATTGATCGTCGAGCGCGGCCGCCTCGCGATACTTGGCCGCCGCCTGCGCGTGGTCGCCCTTGGCCTCGAGCGCAACGCCGGCCTGATAAATCTCCTCCCATGCAGCCGTCTCGTCCGCGCCCAGGTTCGAACGGTGCGCCGACCCGAACGGCGCGCACTCCCCGAGATTCGTCGCGACGGTGCAAAGGATCACGCGCGCGCCTGACCGCCGCGCCACCTCGCAGATGTCGCTCAGGTTCTTCCGGAAATGGCCGTACATCCTTTCCAAACGCGGATCGCCGGCGGGCACATGATTCCCGGCGAACATCTTCAAGCCTTCCCACTTCTCCGGCTGCCCCGTTCCTCTCAGGAACAGCCGCGAGGCGCTCTGAAGCAGTTGCCCGATCCTTGTGGACTTGCTCCAAATGCTGCCGCGAATGAGCCAAAGGTTTCGCGAGAAGCGGTCAAACGCCGTGCCGGGTCCGAAGGGTCCGACCACCTCGTTGTTGCCCATGTAGATGATGAACAAGTCGCCATGGAGCCTTGCGCAATCCCGGGCGATCGGAAGGATCACGTGGGAATTGATCCCGGTCAGGGCGGTGTTGATGACCTCGAATTGCAACGCCGGGCGCTGCTCGCGCAACATCGCTTCGAGAATCCGACTGAACCCGAACTGCGGCGCCGGGTCGCCTGCAGCCGCGGACTCGCCGAGGACGAAGATTCGATATGTTCCGGCCGGCTTTTCGGCTGTGAACGTCGTCGGGACGGCCGGGGTGCGGGCGATGGCCGGACTGAAGAACCGCCACGCGAACTTGCCATTGCTCGTGAGCTTCTCACCCGCTCCGGCTTTGACAAAGTAATGCGAAGGATATCCATAGCCGAACGCGCGCAGGCCGCCCTCGAGCAAGCCGAGGAGCAACGCCGGCACGACGACCATGGCCGCGAGCCGGAAGGCCCACCTGCGCCGGCGGGTGAGGCTGCTTCTTGCAGGCGCGTCATCCCTCGGGCCGCGCCGGTCCGGACTCTCTCCTCCGCGCCCTTCAAGATATTCAGGGCTTCTTGATCTCAACTTCCGCACGCCCTTCAGATCTCATGAGAATCCGGGAATCCCTGGGCGCACGCCCTGTTTCCTGTCCGTACCTATGTCGCCCCAGCGGAATCTATCAGCCGGCAGTGATGCTGTCAAGAAAAACAGGGGCGCGGGACGACCGGTTCGCTAAAAGAGCCGGTTTCTTCGCCGGGCTGAATGAGCCTGGATCACGGAATTTGAGATTCGGCCGCGCCATTCCCGGCCGGGTAGATGCTCTTTGTGGACAGCGTGCCGCCGAGCAATCGGTCGCATTCGGTCGCGACTTCCAGCGCGCCGGCGGGTCTGCGGCGCGGTTTCTTCTCCAACATCCGCATGATGAACCGTTGGATCTCCGCGGTCAGGTCCGGCCGGAAGTCCGCGATGGGCGCCGGCGGGCGCGTTGAAATGTCGCGGGCGATTTCTTCAAGACTCGCGCCCCGCGGGCGGAGCGGCCACGTGCCGGTCAGCCATTCGTAGGCGATCACGCCGAGCGCATAAATGTCGGCCTGTCCGGTGACTCGCGCGCCCGCCGCTTGCTCCGGCGCCATGTAGGGCAGCGTGCCGGTCATCTGCGGGATCGAGGTCTCCTGCTGACCGGCGACATGGGCGATCCCGAAGTCCACCAGCACCGGGCCGCCGTCGTTGCGAATGAGGATGTTCTCGGGCTTCAGGTCGCGGTGCACCACGCCGGCTTCGTGCAGTGCGTGGAGGGCCTGCGCGATCCTGGAGAGTTGCGCGACGACCTGGTACGGGTCCGCCGTGGCGTCTCTGGGCATCAGGTTTCGCAAGGCGCCGCCGGAGACGAGTTCTTGGATGATGTACGTGGCGCCGTCCGGCTCGGTCCCGATGGCCAGGACACGGACGACGCCGGGATGGCGCACGCGCGAGGCCGCCTCGAGTTCGGTCCGGGCCGACGCGAGGATGCTCTGCCGGGCGCGCGCGTCGTAGAGCTTCTCAAGGCGAAGCCGCTTGAGCACCACGTCTCTGCCGCGCTCGGGGTCGTAGACCTGGAAGACATCCCCGAATGCGCCGGCGCCCAACTGCCGGCGGATGACATAAGTGGTCCTCGCGGCGGAACCCGCATCGCCGACGCCGCGGCCTTTTTCGTCTATCGCGCCCTCGACCAATTCCAGGCCGGCCATGGCCTCGTTGAGGACCGGAAGGTAGCGGGCGAAACCGTCCGCGCGCGCGATGCGCAATCCGCGCAGCAGGCATTGCTCCGCAAGCGCCTTGTATCTCCATTGCAAGTACGCCTCGGCCAGAGAGATCCGCGCGGGAATTTCTTCGTCCGGAAGGTCCATCTCCTCGAACCCCTTGACCGTCTCGGCCAGGAGCGGGATGGCCTGCTCGTCCGCGCGCGCCCGGAGCAGCTCTCCTCGCGCGGCGCTGAGGAGCAAAGGGAAGTAAGCGTCGGCGTCGCGGGGCATCGCCTTTTCCGCCGCGGCAAGTTCCGACTCGGCCCGGTCCGGCTCACCCTGCGCCAGGCGCAGCAGCGCCAGGTCTTTCCGCGCGAAGAACACCAGGTCCCTGAAACCGGCTGCCTCCGCTTTTTCGATGCACTGGGTCAGGCAGCTCTCGGCCCTCGCATAGTTCTCCATCCCGAGGAAGGCGCGGCCGAGGTCTTCGAGCATCCGCGCCTGGCCGCGCCGGTCGCCGAGCGCGGCGGCGAGTTCCAGGTTCCGCTCGAAGCAAAAGACGGCCTGGCTGAAACGCCCGGCTTTCAGGTGGACCCTGCCCAGGTTGCCGAGGGTGATGGCGGTCCCGAAACGGTCCGCCGCCATCGTCTTGAGGACGAGAGAGAAGGCGTAGTCGTTGACGGCGAGGTCGAGCCGGCCGCGCGCGGCTTCCGCCATGCCCAATGTGTCGAGCACCTGGGCCTGCGCCAGGCGTTCGCCGAGGCCGTCATAGATTTCCGCGGCTTTCAGGAGGGCTTCGATCGAGGCCGCGGTGCGTCGGAGTTTTCCCTCGGCCAGCCCGATGATGTGCCATGCCCGCCCGGCCAGAACGGTCCCGGGCGCGACGCGGCTCAAAACGTCTTTCGCGGCATCCAGCGCTTTCGGGATATGGCTTCGTTCGCGGATGCCCAGCAGAGCCAGTTCCAGCGAGCAGGCGTCGCGGAGCGCGGGCGAGGCGGCCTCGAGGTCCTGGCGGGCCTCGGCTTCCCGGCCGACCAGCAGCCGGGCCTGCGCCCGCCCGAACAACGCCTCGGCGGAAGAAGCCGGTTCGTCGGACACCACAGCGGGAGTTTCCCGGTCCAACGCCGATCGGTAGGGCTCGGGAAGCGGCACGGTGCAAAAGAACATGACTGTCGCCCTATGGGCTTCTGCGCAGTTCCAATCTCGGGCTGCGACTGATCCCCGCCGCGCTCCTCGCTCGGCCGCGAGGAACGGTCGCGGAAGCTTATTCGACGCGGAGGACGATGAGGCTGATGTCGTCGCTTTGCGGTGCGCCCGTGGCGAACTCGCGGACGGCGGCGCTGATGCGCTTCACAATCTCATCGGCGCCGGCATCGCCGACCCGGCGCACCAGGTGCAGCAGGCGCTTCAGGCCGAAGATTTCGCCCTGGGGGTTGAGCGCCTCGGTGACGCCATCGGTGTAGAAGACGAGCAGGTCGCCTCGGCGCAACGGCACGTCGGCCTGCTCGTATTCCTCGCCCAGGTCGGCGCCGAGGACCATGCCGCCTTTTTCGAGCGGC
Source organism: Candidatus Brocadiia bacterium (assembly GCA_050015075.1). Lineage (GTDB taxonomy): Bacteria > Planctomycetota > Brocadiia > CAIUPP01 > CAIUPP01 > JBEKCB01. The sequence continues at coordinate 139,639 of JBEKCB010000007.1, forward strand.
TCGGCCCGGCCGCCGCGGATGACCAGCGGCGGGTTGTGCCCGGCGTTGGTGTACGAGACGATCCGCCGGGCCGGGTCCAGCACGCCGCAGAAGAGCGAGACGAACTGGCCGGAGCGCGAGTCGTGGCAGAGGTTCTTGTTCAGCCGCCGCATCAACTGGCGCGGCTCGGTGGTGCTTTCCAGGTGAGCGCGCAGCGCGGCGCGCGCCGAGGCCATCAGCAGCGCGGCCGGGACGCCCTTGCCGGCCACGTCGGCGATGACGAAGGCGACGCGGTCGCCTTTGACGCGGATGAAATCGTAAAAATCCCCGCCGACTTCGCTGCACGGGATGCTCTGCGCGGCGATGTCGAATCCGGTCACGGTCGGCGGGTGCTCCGGCAGGAGTTGCTCCTGGATCCTTCCCGCCCAGCGCAGTTCGCGGTCGAGCTTGCGCTTCTCGATGCTCTGCTGGTAGAGCTGCGCGTTCTCGATCGCCACGGCGGCCTGGTTGGCCAGCGACCGCAGCACCTGCACCTGGTCGGGGTCGAAATGCCGCTGGTCGGCGGTGTAAAGGTGCAGCGTGCCGATGGGCCGCTTCTTGCTGATCAGGCCGAGCGAGATGCCGGAGCGGATGCCTTCGGCCTGCGCCTCCTTCGGGTACGTCACGCGCGGGTCGTGGAGCATGTCGAAGGTCTGGACCACCTCGCCCTTGAGCGCGGCGCGGTCAATTTCGCTCCGCTCCACCAGCACGGGGCCTTTGTCGAGGTAGCGCTGGCTGAGGTTGTAGAACGACTTGATGACGAGGCGCTTGCCCTGCGCGTCGAGCAGGCGGATCGAGCAGCCCTTGGCGCCGGCCGCCTCGGTGGCGCTCTTGGCGACGAGCTTGAGCAGTTGGTTCAGGTCCAGCGTTCCGGCGAGGAGCTTGCTGACCTCGTAGAGCGTGCTGATCTCGCGCAGCTTGGCGCGCAGCTCTGCGCCCTGGTAGCAAAGGCCCGCGACGCCGTTGGTGATCGAGACGAGCAGCGTGATCGCCTGGGTCATCTCCGCTTCCGACCACGGCCGGACGGTGTTCAGCGCCGAGCGGAGTTTTTTCTCCGGGATGCCGCTGCGTTGCGCCAGTTGGGCGATGCGCGCCGCCGAGACCTGGCCTTCCGGCTGGTCGCCGGTGACGATCGTCCCGACGCAGGTGTTCTCGACCTCGATGGGCGCGGCGAACTGCGAAAGGCCCGCGTGGCAGACGTACTTGACCACGCGATGCTCTTCGGCCGCGCGCGCCACGGCCCGGCGGTTGCTTTCGCGGCAGCACGTCTCGCCGTATTGCGAACCGGTCATGAGCGAGCAGAACGTGTTCTGGCAGCTCGGCCGCGTGACCGGCCGGCCCTGCAGGTCGCGGATGACCACGGAGACGCCGGTGACTTCGGCGAACCGGTCCTGCATCCGCTGGAGGACGCCGACGTCCACCAGCTCCGCGAGAGGGGTCTCGCGGATGAGCTTGCGAAGCTGGGTGTCGGCTTTCGCCATGATTGATGTTACCGAACAGAGCCTTGAATGACTCGTTTCCTGTTCATCGTAATCTTACTCGTAATCGTAATCGCCGTCCATCCGTCGCCGTCCGGAAGGCGATTACGAGTAAGATTGCGATTGCGATTACGAGACTTGTTGGATGGCGATCTCGCTGGCGAAACTCAGTGCGCGTGCCTCAGAAAAAAACGGGGAGAGCCTCCGCGGCATGCGCCACGGCCGCTCTCCCCGCCGAACTCTTGCGCCGGCGTCCGCTGATCAAGCGACCCCTAACAGTTCCTTGGCCTTGTCCACGGCGGATGCGGCGTCCGGAGCATAACCCTGCGCGCCGATCTCGTCGGCGTAGCTCTGCGTCACCGGCGCGCCGCCGATCATCACTTTCACGTCCTTCAGCCCGGCCTTGCGGACCGATTCGCACACGGCCTTCATCTGCGGCATGGTGGTCGTGAGCAGCGCGGAGAGGCCGATGAGCTTCACGCCCTGGGCCTTGGCGGCTTCCACGAACTTCTCCGCCGGCACGTCAATTTCGAGGTCAACGACTTCGAAGCCGGCGCCGCGGAGCATCATGCAGACGAGGTTCTTGCCGATGTCGTGCAGGTCGCCTTTGACCGTGCCGAGGATCACCTTGCCGCGCGACTTCACGCCCGCCTTGGTCAGGTAGGGCTGCAGGATTTCCATCGCGCCCGGCTTGGTGGCGGCCTCTTTGGCATTGGACATGGCGCGCGCCGCGATCAGCACCTCCGGCACGTAGAACTCGTTGGCCTTGAAGCGGCGGCCGACTTCGTTCATGCCGGCGATCAGCCCGTCGTTGAGGATCGTCGCGGGCGGCACGTTCGCCGCGAGCGCCTTCTTGACCAGCTCCACGACCACTTCCCGCTTGCCGTTGATGATCGCTTCCGCGAGCGGCTTCAAGTCCGCTTTCTGCCCGCCGGCCTGTGCCTTCGCCATTTACGTCTCCTTCCCTAAGGATTGTTGGGGTCGGTTCGCGCCTCGTTTTCCGCCCGGAACGTGCGCCTTTCGGGAATTATGACTTGCGCAGCGTTCCCTGTCAACTGAACTCCAAACGCAAAATGTTCCCGCTCAATCCTTCGCGCCGGCGGCCGCCTCCGCCAGTCGGCGCGTGGCGGCGAGGTCCGGTTTCCCGCTCGGCAGGAAGGGCAGGCTCTCGACGCGGTGGAAGTCCCTCGGCGACGGCAGCCACAGGTTCGGCACGCCGCGCTCGGACATTCGATGGAGCAGCGCGCCGGCGTCCAGTTCGGGCCCGGAATAGACGACCACGACTTTTTCCCCGCGCACGCGGTCCGGGAGCGTCACCACGGCAAAGCTGCGCTCGGCCTCGGGCGACGCCGCGGCGAGGGCGGCTTCGATCACCATGTGCGGCACCATCTCGCCGCCGATCTTGCTGAACCGCGAGATGCGGTCATGAATGTGGAGGAACCCGTCCTCGTCCATCGCGCCGATGTCCGCCGTCACGTACCAGTCGAGCCGCCGCAGGCCCGGTTCCGGCGGAGGCGGACCCTCGCGAAACGCCGCCGCGGTGGCGCGCGCGTCATCCATGTAGCGCATCATCACGCTCGGCCCGCGGACGAGGATGACGCCGGGCGCGTTGCCGGCCGCCGGCCGGAGCGTCTCGCGGTCCGCGACGAGGATGCCCAGTCCCGGCAGCGGGCGGCCGACGGAGCCGACACGCGAGCCGATCTGCTTCACGGGGCCGTCGCGGACGTCCGGCACGTTGACGGACACGACCGGCGAAAGCTCCGTGCAGCCGTAGCCTTCGGTCAGCGGCAGGCCGAACCGCGCCTCGAACGCCTCCGCCACCGCCGGGACGAGCTTCTGCGCCCCGGCGACCGCCAGCCGCAGCGAGCGGAACTGCTCCGGCTCGCAGCCGCGCACGTAAAGCGCGAAGAAGGACGAGGTCCCGGCGATGACCGTCGCGCGGTATTTCGCCACCATGCGGCCGACGCCTTTCGCGTCGAGCGGGTTCGGGTGATAGACCACGCGCATGCGCACCGTCAGCGGCGTCCAGAGCGTGGCGGTGAACCCGAACGAATGGAACGGCGGCAGCATGCCCATCATCGTGTCCGACGGGCCGAAGCGCATCACCTCCGAAAACGCCTCGATGTTGCTCACGATATTGTGATGCGAGAGCATCACGCCCTTCGGCTCGCCGGTGGCGCCGCTGGTGAACATCACCGTGGCCAGGTCGTCCATCGCGCCGCGCCGCATCAGCAGGCGCTCGGCGATCGCGTTCGGCGTGATCGCCGCGAGGAGGTAGCACAGCACCCGGTCGCGCCGCGGCATGCCGCGCATCACGTCCTCGAGATAAACGTATTCCGGCCGCTCCGGCAGCCCCGTCCGTTGCAGGAGCCCGCGCGAGGTGAAGACCGTCTTCAGCCCGCAGCGCCGGATGGCGACGGCGATGGAGGCGCGCGCGCCGGTGAAGTTCAGGTTGACCGGCACGCGGCCGGAGATGAGCGTCGCCGCGTTCATCAGCGCCGCGCCGACCGAGGCGGGCATCATCATGCCGACGCTCTTCTGCCCGCGACAGCGCCGGTCCATCCAGCGCGAGAGCATCAGCGCGCCCGCGAGCGACGCGCCCCAGGTGAGCTCCTGGCCGGTCGAGTCGGCCATGCACAGCCGCCGCCATAAGAACGGGCTCGACCGCGCCGCGCGCCAGAACTTGACGTGCAGCGGAAGTTGGAATCGCTTCCGCAGCGCGAAGGCGTCCGACCCCAGGTCCAGGACCGCGCGGCGCACTTCCGCGGACGAGCTGTCCGGCGGCAGCGGCGCGCCGAACACCACCGTCAGCGGCCGCGGGATCCGCTTCGGCCGCTTGAAGAAGTAGCGGCCGCCTTCGAAGCTGAAGACGCTGCCCCAAAGCCCGTCCATGTACACCGGCGTGATCGGCACGTCCGCCCGGCGCGCAATCAGTTCGAGGCCGCGCTTGAATCCGTGCACGTGGCCGGTGCGCGTCATGCCGCCTTCGGGAAACAGGCAGACGACTTCGCCCGCCTTGAGCGCCGCGACGACGCCCGCGATGGATGTCTTGATCGCCTCGGGCGCATCATCCGGGGCCACGGGGATCGCCCCGAACGCGCGCACCAGCGGGCCGGTGAACCACGCGTCGAAGAACTTCCGCCAGATCAGGAACCGAGGCGGCCGCTCCAGGGCGTAGCCGAGGATGATGCTGTCCACGTAGGAAACGTGGTTGCAGACCAGCAGCGCCGGGCCGCGCGCCGGCAGGTTCCGCGCCCCGATGACCGTGACGCGGTAGAACACCCGCACCAACGGCCGCAGCAGAAAGCGAAGAATCCGCCACCCGGTGAGATTCATCTGTCCTAACTTATTATCACCATACGTGTTGCGATAACTATATCATAACATGCCTTAACACAGCATGTTATGATAAATTGGATTCGTTTTTTCAAATAGCTTTTTACGTCTCAACCTCTTCCCCAAGTGCATCTTGCGATCTGTCAAACGCGAATATATTGTACCATGGCGTATGATATCCTGTCAAATCTAACTCATAAGAATTCTAATATTGCGAGTGATCCTTTAGCCTTCAGCGCTATGCGCCGTTGCGCCGCCGAAATCGAGTCGGCCCTCACTTCGCCGGGGCAACACGGAACTTATACCCGCCGACGTCGCTGAAGTAGATGCGGTCCTGGTTGGCGTCGAACCAGGCCTGCCATCGCTCCGGCGTCCGGAAGCTCTCCACCGTGTACCGTTTCAGCAGCAGGCGGCCCTTTTCCGCCGTCCGCGCGTCCTTGAGCAACGCAATCATCTGGCCCAGGGCGGCGACGGTGCGGTTCGACGGGATGTCGGCGGACTTGAGGTCATCGTCCACGCGATAGCCCTTGTCGTAGCAGACAAGCTCCAGGTTATCCTGAAAGTAGTTTACGAAAGCGTCGTGCTTGCCGAGATACTGCTTTATTAGCTCGGGCGGGAAGGTTCCGCTGAGCGTCTTCTCGGGATCCTTGATCTCGTCAATGATCGAGGCAATCCTAACCGCGTGCTCTCGCGCGAACTGCACGCGATGGACCAGCGGCGCCACGCCGTCGAACTTGCGGATGTAGCAGACGCAGTTCAGGAAAAGCGCGCGCCCGGCTTCGGTCATCTGCGAGGGCGGCGAAGAGTAGCCCCACTGTAAAAAGCTCGCATGTCGCCCGACGCCGACGTCGCCGTATTCCTTGCCTGTGTTGTAGCCTTGCGCCAGCACCTCCGCATCGGGCGAATCGGCGTAGCCGGAGCCATATGAAACAACGCTGCCGTAGTCCTTCCCGCTGTTCTGCACGCGCCAGACTTTAATCTTCGGAGGCAGCTCCTTGCCGGCCGGCGAGCGGCGGTAGTTTTCCGGCGTCGGCCACATCTCGAATGCGGGCTGAACGGGGAACGGCTTCTGGAACACCTCGTGATTGAGCGGCTCAAACTGAGCCGCGTCGCTCATGCAGTTTCACTCATACCCCGTCTTGAGCCGAAGCTGATTGCCGATCAATCCTCCGGCCACGCCGACGGTCACCGTCGCATGGGCATAGTTCTGCGACAGCTTCGGCCGCGGCGCATGGAGGGCCTCCACGCCGTCACCGTCATAATCCAGGATCGCCACGTCGAACCCATCGGCGCTCTTGTCGTCGAAGGTCGCCAGGTCGCCGGTCTGGACCTGCGTGAAATACTTGCCCAGGAACTCGACGAAATCCTTCTCGCGCGCCGAGCCCGGATGACCGGCATAGAGGATGCGCATGGCGATCTTCGCCGGCGGCGCGGGTTCCTCCGCCGCGGTCCCGACGGCGCTGACGATCTGGCTGAGGTTCATATTGCAGGCCTTGCGCGCGTCCTCATCGGCGGCGGAACGGATTGCCGGCAGGAGCAGAACGGCGACCAGGATGACCACGCTCACGACCACCAGCATTTCGACGAGCGTAAGACCGCCACGCGCAGTTTTCATGGGCGACCCTTTCCCCTGAATAATCGCGTTCATCCGGCGCCATTATACACGCTGGACCGACGGAAATGTGTGAGAATCCGGAACGCGCCTATCCGGCTCTCTAATCTTCAAAGGTGAAGATGTCCTCAATCCCGCGCTTGAAAGTGCGGGCAATTCGGAACGCAAGCCCCAGCGACGGTGTGTACTTGCCGCTCTCGATGGCGATGATGGTTTGCCGTGTCACCCCGACACGTCCGGCCAGCTCCTCTTGCGTCATCTCGCCGTGCTCGAAACGCAAGCGCCGGACGCAGTTGGATATCTCAGACATCGTCGGCCTCCGCGTGGCGTCTGTAACCCACCAGTACGGCGATTGCGCGCACGAGGTAGCACGTCATCCAGCCCGACAACACGATAGCGGGAAGCACATGTACGGATACCTGCGAACGCCCATGAAACATGAAGGCCGCAAACCACACGCCCATGAGACCCAGAACGAAAATCATGTAAGATGCCGCAAAGCCGGCTATTGTGGCCTTGCGCAAGATGCTTATGTCCCGCTCGTCAGGCTTCTCTCGGCGTCCGATGAATACGGCGAAACCGTTAACCCCGAAGAACCCGAAGGCCGCTGTGGCTGCATGAACCCCGACGAACGGCGCCAGGGCGGCGAATAAAACGACGCACACGGCGCAAGTTATCACAGCCAACCACGCGCGTTTCTGCTCTGCATTCATGGCTCCGCCCCTTATGTAAAGGTAACTGTACATAGTGTAATGCATACTTTACACGGTGTCAAGCAATTTCTCGGTCGCCTGCAGGTCTTAAACCAGCTTCACAGAGGCTCGCCGGCACGCCGAGTGAGGGCGCGTGAAATCGCTCTAAGACAGCATAGGCATGATCCGGAAAACCGAGTGCCAGTTGAAAAATGAGCCGCAAGGGTATAGATTGCCGCGTGGCGAATGCCGGCACAGAGAGGCGGTTCGAAATGAAGATCGTTGTGCTCGACGGCCATACGCTGAATCCCGGCGATTTGAGCTGGGACGAACTGAAGGCGCTCGGCCCGACCGAGGTTTATGACCGCACGCCGCCGGACCAGGTCGTCGCGCGCGCGAAGGACGCGGAGATCGTCCTCACCAACAAGACCGTGCTCGACGCGGCGGTCCTCCGGCAGTTGCCCCAACTGAAGTACATCGGCGTCCTCGCGACCGGGTACAACGTTGTGGACATCCGGGCGGCGCGCGAACGGCACGTTTCGGTGACGAACGTTCCGACCTACGGCACGCCGTCCGTGGCGCAGATGGTTTTCGCGCACCTGCTCGAGCTGACGCAGCACGTGGCGCACCACGCGCAGACCGTGCGCGATGGGCGCTGGACGAAGAGCGCGGATTTCTGCTACTGGGATTTCCCGCTGATCGAGCTGAAGGGCCTGACGATGGGGATCGTCGGCTACGGCCGGATCGGCCGCGAGACGGCCGCCGTCGCGAAGGCGTTTGGGATGAAAGTGCTCGCGGTCGAAGAGGCCCCGAAGCCGGCCGAGCCCGGGGTGGAGTTCGTCTCGCTCGACGACCTCTTCCGCCGCAGCGACGTGGTGAGCCTGCATTGCCCGCTCACGCCGGAGACGAAGGGCCTGGTCAACGCGCAGCGGCTGTCGCTCATGAAGAAGACGGCCTTCCTCATCAACACCAGCCGCGGCCCGCTCGTCGAGGAGCAGGCGCTGGCCGACGCGTTGAACTCCGGCCGCATCGCCGGCGCGGCGCTCGACGTGCTGGCCGTCGAGCCGCCTCCGCCGACGCACCCGCTCCTGAAGGCGAAGAACTGCCAGATCACGCCGCACATCGCCTGGGCCACCCGCGCCGCGCGCGAACGCCTGATGAAAGCCGCCGTGGACAACGTCCGCGTCTTCCTGGCCGGCGGCCGGCAGAATGTGGTGAATTAAGTCTTTAGTTCACCACCACGACACGACGAGCACGACGTACGGACTCGGAAGAGAAAATTCGTTTGGCCTTACGTCGTGCTCGTCGTGTCGTCGTGGTGAGCGCGTGCCTTTGTGGTGCGGGTTAGCGAGGAACTATGACGCCCGCGACCGAGAAGAGACCTCCGATGCGGCTGCTCGAGATCGCGCTCGACCGGGGCATGATCACGGACGCGCAACTGGAGATGGTCCGCGCGGAGCACACGCAGGTCGCCGCGCAGGGCCGCAGCAAAACGCCCACGCGCATTGCGATCGAGCGCGGCATCCTCTCCGACCAGGACGCGCACGACCTGGAGACCGAGGCGTGGATCCGCGAGCTGCCCTCGGACCTGGACGAATACCGCCTGGTGCGGCTCGTCGGGCGCGGCGGCATGGCCGTGGTGTTCGAGGCGCAGGACGTCTCGCTCGGCAAAACCGTCGCCATCAAGTTGCTCCTTCCGGAATTCTCGTCGAGCGATTCCTACCTGGCGCGGTTCCATCGCGAGGCGCGCATCGCCGCGCGGTTCACGCACCCGAACACGGTGCAGGTCTTCCGCGCCGGCGAGAAAGAGGCGGTGCAGTTCCTGGTGATGGAGTTCGTCGAGGGCGAGCCGATCTCCGCGGTCCTGCGGCGGCGCGGCCGCATCCCGGAACGCGACGCCTTCGACGTGGCCTTGCAGGTCAGCGGCGCGCTCGAGGAAGCCGCCAGCCTCGGCGTCATCCACCGCGACGTCAAGCCGGGGAACATCCTCATGTCGAAGTGGGGCGTCCCCAAGCTGGCGGATTTCGGCATCGCCAAGGAGTTCGCCGACATCCGCGACGCGCGCATCCAGCAGTCGCTCACGATGGGCGTCGTCGGCACGCCGACGTACATGTCGCCCGAGCAGGCGCGCGGCGCGCGGGACATTGATTTCCGGTCGGACATCTACTCGCTCGGCGCGACGCTCTACCACATGGCCGTCGGCGAGCTGCCGTTCCCGGCCTCCACGCCGCAGGAGACGATGGTGCGCGTCGTGGCCGAATCGCCGCGCCTGCCGCGCACCGTGTTCGCGAATCTCTCCGAATCCGCCGCGGCGGTCATCTGCAAAATGATGGCCAAGAACGCCGCGGACCGGCACGCCTCGTACCCGGAACTGAAAGCCGACCTGGCCGCCGCGCGCGACGGCCAGCCGGCCTCGATCAGCTACGCGGAAGCGTGCCGCCTGATGACGCCGGCCGGCCGGCCCGAGGAAATCCGCGCGCCCGCCGCCGGCGGCCGCCTGCTCCGAATGCTCGCCGTCGCCGGCGCCGTGGCCGCCGTCGGGCTGGCGCTGATGCTGCTGATGACGCGCGGATGCGGTTAGAGCCGCTCGTAGTGTGCCCGTAAGGGCATACGTTTTTCCAATGCGCTTGACGGAAGCAGCGCCTGGCGGCGCCACTACAAGCGAGACGGCGATTACCCGCCTTCGCCCCTTCGGCTGCGCTCAGGGCTGCGGCGGGCGAGCGATTACGAGCAAGACTACGAGGTTTGGAAAAAGGAGGCGCGGCCATGGAACGCATCTCGTACACGTTCGACATGATGCGCTCGTCGTGGGAGGTGCTCAAGGCGGAGAAGCAGTTGGTGCTTTTCCCGCTGATCAGCGGCATCTGTTGTCTGCTCGTGCTGGCCTCGTTCGCGCTGCCGCTGTGGGCGGTCGGCTTCCCGAACTCGGAGCAGTTGCAGCAACGGCCGGTGCTGTATTACGGGCTGCTCTTCCTCTTCTATTTTATGAACTACTTCATCGTCATCTTCTTCAACAGCGCCGTCATCGCGTGCGCCATCGTGCGGATGCGCGGCGGCGAGCCGACGCTCTCGACGGGCATCCACGCGGCGCTCTCGCGGCTGCCGCAGATCGCCGGATGGGCGCTCGTTGCGGCCACCGTCGGGCTGATTCTGCGGGCGCTGGAGAACGTGGCGCGCAAGCGCGGCAACTGGGTGGGCCAGATCGTCGCGGGCATGCTCGGAATGGCGTGGTCGGTCGTGACGTTCCTCGTCGTGCCGATCCTCGTCGTGGAGAAAAAGGGCCCCTTCGAGGCGCTGAAGGAATCGGTGACGCTTTTGAGGAAGACGTGGGGCGAGCAACTGGTCGGTGGGTTCAGCTTCGGACTGGTCTTCATGCTGCTGGGTCTCGGCGGCTTCATCCCGCTTTTCCTGGGCTTCAATATTCTGCACACCGTCATGCCGCTGGGCGTGCTGCTGATCGCCGTCGGGGCGATTTACCTGATCGGGCTGTCCGTGGTGCAGTCCACCCTGCAGACCATCTTCCAGGCCGCCGTTTACCTCTACGCCCGCGACGGCCGCGCCCCGAGAGGGTTCGACGAGTCCTGCCTGAGTTCCGCGATGGCCCCCGCGCCGCGGTCGGATGAGTGAGCCGGCAGACCGCCGCCGGCGCCCGTCTTGATTTGGGCGAGGAGGGGGTCGAACCCTCACGTCCCTAGCGGGACATCGGATTTTAAGTCCGATGCGTCTGCCATTCCGCCACTCGCCCGAGTGTCGGTTAGCATAGCCCAAGCAGAGGGCCAAATCAATTACGACCGGGAACTCGCGGTCGGTGTCGGCTCAACACGGGAATCGGCCCACAATTCCGGCTAAGCCGCGCGCCTCACGCAAAAGGAAAAGCCTGTCCAAGGCCGTGCCGACCCGCAGCAGCGACGTTCATTATGTTGCGCCGCCGTTTGCGCGTTACCGGGCGTATTTGAAGACGGCCACTCCATAGGGTTGAACTTCGAACGTCCCCTGGCAACGCCGACGGGTGAGCAACTCCACGGCCGGGCGCTGCAGCTTGAGCGTGGCCGGCTGGTTCGACAACTCGACGGCGATAAGACCTTCGGCCGCCCGGCCCTTGCGCGGGACAACGAGAAGGTTCGCCGAGGCCTCGGCGGCGGGGGCGACGCGCGCCTCAACTGCGGCGTCGAGGAGCAGCCGCTGCAGGTCCTGCTCGCCGGGGAGCGTGCCGAGGAGGATGATCCGCCCCTTGGCCATGCGCTTCTCGACCACGGCGGCCAAGCCTTTCATCGGGCCTTCGACATAGGTCGCCAGCGGCTTCGCGCCGTGGAGTTCGTATGAGTCGTACCAGAGCGCGCCCTGCGACTTGTGCCCGTCATTCCACAGGAACGAGAACGGCCGCGCGTCGCCCGGGATTTCATATTTGCAGCGTATGCCCGCCCACTCTTCCAGCGAACCATACGGCGCGTGAGAGAACTTGGCGGCGTGCCGGTCGCGGATGTCGGTGAAGGGCCCGGCAATCCAGGTGCCGCCGGCCTCGATCCATTTGCGCAACCGCTCGCGCAGGCTGCCTTCGTCGAGGTTCGGCAGGAAGGGCGAGAAGAGCAGCTTGTACGCCGACAGGTCCGCCTGTGCGTCGAGGAGGTCGGGCCGGAGTTGCGCCTGGATCATCGGGTGATAGATGTTGTTGACCAGCGTATCGCAGTACTTGAACCCATTGACGATCGGCTGGAACTCGAACATCCAGTACGCCGGCCCCGAGTAATGCAGCGCCAGGCCCGTGCGCACGGGACGGGTGCCGTTGAGGAAGCCGGCGGCGGCCTTCAGCCCCGTGGCGATCTCCTGAACCTCGCCGAAGATGTGCAGCGGGCGCCCCGCGCTGGAGACGACCGAGCCGTGCATGAGTTCCTGCCCGGCCCGGTGCGCGCGCCAGAGCCAGTAAAGGGTGGCCTCGCCGCCCAGAGCAAAAGGCAGCCACGAGTTCGCCCGGCAGAATCCCGGCTCGCGGTAACCGTTGGAAGCCGCCACACCGCCGTTCCAGCAGGTGGAGGTTTCCGTATTCCAGAAGGCCCGGTCCTTGAGCGACCGGCACAGGTCCATCCAGAACGCCGCCCGCCACATGTTGTTCGGCTTGGTGTAGTGGTTGAACTGGACGATGTTGAGCTTCCGTTCGATGTCGAAGTAGTTCAGCCCGAAGGCGGGCATCATGTCGGTGCCCACAGGCTGCCGGACGAGCCGGTGGAGGATATCGGCCTGGTGGTGGCAGAATTCCACGACGGAATCGGACTGGAAGCACATCCACGCCGTCTGAAGCGACGGGTGGTGCCACGTGTCGCTGCGAGGGACGGGCAGTTGCGCGAAGGACTGGTAGGCCTGGCTCCACAGGTTATTGCACCAGGCGGCGTTGAGGGCCTCGATCGTGCCGAACTTCGCCCGCAGGGCGTCCTGGAATTTCTGCAGGCAGATGGGGCAGCAGCACGCGCGCGTGCCATAGGGGTACAGCTCGTTGTCAATCTGCCAGCCGATGACGTTGGGGTCCCGGCCGAACTCCTCGGCCATGCGCGTGACGATCCGCGCGCAATGACCGCGATAGACGGGGCTGTTGGAGCAGACGTGCCGTCGCGCGCCGTGCTGGGCGCGCACGCCCTGCTCGGACATGACGAGTGATTCGGGATAACGCTCCGTCAGCCACGCCGGCGGGGTGGGCGTCGGCGTGCCCAGGATCGTGGCGATGCCGGCCTTGGCCAGTTTCCGGACCACGACGTGGAGCCAGTCGAAATCGTACTGACCTTCCTGCGGCTCCATCCGGCTCCAGGCGAACTCGCCGATGCGCATCACATTCATGCCGGCCTGCTTCATCAGGGCGATGTCGTCATCCACCTGCGAAAACGGCCAGTCCTCCGGATAATAAGCGGCGCCGAGGTAAGGGGGTTTGACTGTGTTGCTCATGAACGATTCTCCTTTTTAACTCAGCTGCCTGCGCCATGGCCTGCGGTTACGCGCGCGTGGCCAGTTCATGCGGCTGGACTCGGGGCGAGTGCGCGCCGCAGCTCTCCGCTTTTTCGGCCTCCGGCGTGGCCGCCGGGCTCGCGTAAAATCCGAACTCGCGCAGGAGCCGCAGTTTCGGCAGCACGTTGCCTTCCAGGTCAATGTGGAAGAACCCGGAGAAGATGTCCGGGTTGTCCGTGATGAGCTGGAAATACCGCCGGTACCGCTCCGGGATGCGGATGCCGCCGTCCACGTACGTCTCGTGGCCGGTGCAGACGAACTCCGGCAGCAGCCAGGGCGAAAATTCGAGCTTCGCCTTCGCCGACCACTCGCGGTACACCTCCGTCTGCGGCAGAAGCGAGAGCAGGCTCGGCAGGATGCGCGCACCCATCATGCGGAACGAGATCATCTGGAAGAGCGACTGCCGGAAGTCCTCGATCGTCTCGAACGGGAATCCCCAGACGTAGAACGTGTCCACGCGCGGGAAGATCGGGATCGCCTTCGGGACGATCTCGAGCGCCTGCGCGGCGGTGAAGCCCTTGCGGATGATCTCCAGCACGCGGTCCGAGCCGGACTCGATGCCGAACCGCAACTCCAGGCAGCCGCACGCGGCCATCGCGCGCATCATCTCCTCGTCCACCAGGTTCACGCGGCCGAACGCCTTCCATTCCAGCTTCAGCCCCGTGCGCGCCAGCTCGTCGCAGAACGCCATCACCTGCCGTTTGCCGGAGACGAAGAACTCGTCCTGGAAAAGGAACATCTCCGCGCCGGCGCGCTCATGGATGAGCTTCATCTCCGCCACGATGTTCCGCGGGCTGCGCGAGTAGCTCTCCAAGTTCCAGACCGGCGCCACCGAGCAGAACGTGCACGGATACGGGCAGCCGCGGCTGGTCATCAACCCGTAACCGGCGTACCGTTTCAGCTCGATCTTGTCGAAGGCGGGGAACGGGATGCTGTCGAGGTCGCGGATGCGCGCGCGGTCGGGATTGTGGCGGATTTTTCCCACGCCGTCGCGGTAAGAGATGCCGGCGACGCCGGAGAGGTCGCCGCCGGACTTCAGCGCGCGCAGGAGGTCCGGCCCGGTCAGCTCGCCTTCGCCGCGGCAGATGACGTCAATCCATGGAAAGCGCGCGAGCACTTTCTCTTCGACCGACTTCGACCCGACGCCGCCGAGGACCAGCGTGCGGCCGGGATAGCGCTTCTTCAGGGCCTGCAGCGCCAGGACGGTGAACGGCAGCAGGTTCGCCATGCACGAAAGGCCGATGACCGGCGCGGGCTCTTTCAGGAAATCGAGGAAGGCGGCGATGTCGAACGGATCGTCGGTCGGGCAGGTCTGGTAGTCGCGGAAGTCCACCTCGAAGCCGGCGTCCTCGAGCGCGCGAGTGAGATACAGGCAGCCGAGCGGCACGTGCAGCTCGCGCTCGACCTCCTCGCCGTAGCGCATGAAGAGCATGTTCAGGTTGATCAGCGTGATGTCGGCCATGCTGTTTTCCCTAGGGTTGGTCCGGACGCATGCCTGTAACCACCATCGGCGGCTTGGGCACCTGCGGCGTGACAGCGGCATCCGTGTCCGGCGGAGTCGCCGGCGGATTCGTAGTCGCCGGGCTGCCGGGCGGCGTCTCCGCGGGAAGCGACGGCGGCCGGTCCGGTCGAACGCCGCCGAAGTTGGTCGGGCGCTTCGGATTGTTCACGGCATCGGTATCCGCCGGTTCTGCTACGAAGCCAAAGACCGCGTGGGAAAACACCGGAGCGCTCCCCGTCGTTGACTGCGCGGCGGAGGGCGGCTGGTCGGGTCTGCTGCCGGTCGGCGGAGGCGGCGCTGATTCGCCGCACCCGGCCAAATCCGCTCCGAGCGCGACGAGCATCACCGCCGCGGCCGCGCCCATGAGGACCGGCCGGAGTTTCGCGTCAACGTTGGTCCGGCTGATGATCGCTTCGAGCTGCGCATGCGGGATGCCCGCGAGCATCGCGATTTCCGAGGGGCGCAGTTCCAGCCCGATCGTCTTCGCCGCCTCGGCGCGCTGCTCCAGGAGCAATCGGCGGAACTGCGGGTCCACCGCCGCCTTTTTGATCAGCACCTCGACCCCGCGCGGCACGCCGCCCAGCGGCTTGCCCGCGCCCGGCGGCCGCCCGCCGACGATCGTCGTCCGCACCGACTCCTGCTCGATTCGGCGTCCGCCGCCCTTCTGGTCCGGAGCGCTCATCGTTGCGTTCTCCTTCCATCGGTTCGACACTCACATTCGGCAGGATTCTACACCCGTTGAATGAAAAAGCAACTGAAATGTTACGTCCTGCGGCGAGAGGCGGCCATCATTGCCCTCCGAAAATGCGCCGGGCCGATTGACAGAATTACGGCTGCGTGTAGAATGGCGCAGGGCGAACGGCAACAGGAACGGGAAGGGTCCGATGAAACCAGGATCGCGCGGCGCTTCGGCGGGTGCGGGCGGAAGCCGGCCCGAGCTGGAAAGTCTCGGTGAAGTCGGCATCCTCTTCGCCGACCTTTCCGGCTACACCCAGGTCGTCTATCAGTGCGTAGGCGATGAAGACCGGCTTCAGCGCCTGTCCATGGCGCTTTACCGGCTCTTCAATGCGCCCGGCCATGCGCATCCGGACATTTCCGTGGAAGGCTACGCCGGGGACGGCTTCCTGGCGTTCAGCCGCGGCCGGACGCCGGTCCGCACCATGTACGACTTCGCGCTGACTTTGCACAGCCGTTTCGACGCGGAGACTCGGCCGCTGATGCTGAACCTGGGCTTTCGCGCCAGCGCGGCGCTGCGCACCGGGCTTCACATCGGGCGCGTCTGGCGCATGAAGTTGTCCGCAGAGCCGGAGCCGCCGCGCTATTCCAACATCTCCGACGCGATCAACGTGGCCAGCCGCGTGGTGGCCGGGCAGGTCTGCCGCCGGCGCGGCCTAGCCGTGACGCGCGACTGCTATCGCCGCCTGCTCTACGCCGGCCGCAAGGAAGTCCGCGAGCCGGACGAAGTCATCCAGGACCGCAACCAGTATCCGGAGCCCATCGAGATCTATCACATCCGGCCGGAGGAGCATCAGCAGATCGTCACCCGCTCGGCCGGACAGGCGAAGAATCCGCCGGCGTGAGGCGTGCGCATTCGTTCTGAGACGTCCGCAGAGGTGAGGAGAGTGTGATGGGACTGACGATCCGCTTCCAGGGCGGCGCGCGCGCCGGAGAAGTTCTCGACTTCGGCGACCAGGTCGAGACCGTCGTCTTCGGCCGCGATGCCGACAGGTGCCAGGTGGTTTTTCCGCCGGAAGAGACGAAGGTCGGGCGCGAGCACTGCGCGCTCCGGCGCGTCCTGGGCCGCTACCGCCTGCAGCTCAACAAGGACAACCTCGTCCTGCTCGACGGCAAGCCGGCGATGGAAGACCAGGAACTCGGCGCGACGGCCGACCTGCAACTGGGGCCGGACGGGCCTCGGCTGATCGCCGAGACGACCGGGAAGGCCGGCCTGCTTCCGACGATGGACCAGGGGCGGCGCGCGGGCCAGGCGACGATGGTCCGCGATGCGGGCCGGACGGCCAGGAAGGGCCGGAACATCGCTCTTGCGGTGGCCGCGTTGCTCGTGATCCTCGGCGTCGTCGTCCTCACCGTGGCGCGGCGGCAGGAGGAGAAAATTCGCAG
Source organism: Candidatus Brocadiia bacterium (assembly GCA_050015075.1). Classification (GTDB taxonomy): domain Bacteria; phylum Planctomycetota; class Brocadiia; order CAIUPP01; family CAIUPP01; genus JBEKCB01. The sequence goes on from JBEKCB010000007.1 coordinate 156,388, forward strand.
CGTCACCGAATTGACCCAGGCGGATAAGGCGCTGATCAACGACATGGCCGGCAAGCTCGCGACGGTCGCCGCCAAGTCCGAGGCGCTGCCGATGGCGCTGGCGAAAGCGCGGCCGTCGGTCTACATGGTCGTGCTGCGCTTCCAGCCCGAGGGGAAATCGTCCTACGAAGAGGTGCAGCTCGGCACGGCGTGGGTCATCGCCGACGGCGTGCTCGCCACCAACGCGCACGTCGCGGAGGTGTTCAACAACCTGGGCAAGACAATGGAGGACCTCAAGCCGCTCGGCGTCCTCAAGGAGTACGTGGTCCGCTCGAACGCGCCTGAGCCGAAGACGCATCGCATCAAGTCCGTGCGCATTCACCCCGGTTACGAGGAGTTCCAGAAGATCTGGGGCGAACTCAAGCCCGGCTACGGACAATCGCTCAGGACCCTGCGCATTGTGGACGCCGCCGGCCCGGCTTGCGACGTCGGGCTCCTGCAGGTGGACGAGGCGGACCAGGCCGGCCTGGCCGCGAAGCTGCCGGTCGCAACGCCGAAGGAACTCGGCGAGCTGCTCGCCGGCCGATCGGTCGGATACGTCGGTTACCCGGGCGAGAACCTGGCGCTCATCAGCCAGACGCATCCGAACCCCGTCACGCAGGTCGGCAGCATTACCGCCGTGACCGATTTTCTCGGCGTCAGCTCGAAGGACGGTCAACTGATCCAGAATTCGCTGCCGCTCGCCGGCGGCGCCAGCGGCAGTCCGGTCCTGAACGCGGACGGACAGGTCATTGCCATCCTCAGCGCGGGCAACATGGTGGTGACGAGCGCGGGCCGGACTCCGTCGGCGGCCGGCATCAATTTCGCCCAGCGCGTTGACCTGGTCACCGAACTGCTCGAGGGACGGGCCGCGAAAGCCCAGCCGGAACGCTCCGCCGCGTGGCGAAGGCAGATACCGGAGGTGTACGACACCGGGCTCGCCCTGCTGCACAAGGAACTGGTTCCTGAATACGTGAAGTTCCGGGAAGTCCAACTGGCCGGCGACGATCAGAACGTGGAAGTCCAGGCGCGGGAAATCTCCCACCAGGCCGGCAAGCTCACCGCATCCGCCGAAGCCGCCAATCCGGCGACGTATAAGCTGACGGCGACTCTTCCCTTGAACGCCGTGTGCCTGGTGGTGGTCGCCTCGAGCGACGACGCCTGCGATCTCGCCTTGAACGTGGTGGAAAAGGGCGGCGCCGCAACGGGCCAGGAGCATCCCGGACAGAAAATCCACGAGGAAGTTCCCTGGGCGAGCGTGACCCAGTTCGAAGTGCGCGACACGGAGCCGATCGAGATCACGGCCTCCGCCAGTTCGGCCAACGCGCCGGTGGAAGTGTACGTGTACCAGCTCGAAAGGAAAGAGCCGACGCCGGAAAAGCGCCTTGGCAAGATCCTCGCCTCCTGGCAGAACGATCTCAAAGAGAACAAGGGCGGCGAATTCACGACCGAGGAGGTGATCGCCCAGCAAGGCGAGTTAGGCGAACCGACCGCCGAATTGAAAACGGCGATCTACAAAATGGACCTGTCTATCGCCGCCGAGGGCCATTACATGGCGGTCGCCGCCGGATCGCCCGGCCAGAACGTCGCCATCCTCGTGGCTGCGGTCAACGGCGACGAGCGGACTGAGCTTGCGAAAGACACGCGCGACCTTCCCTGCACCGCCTGCGCATTCGATGCGGACGGGAAGGTGAAGACCGAGATCTACGTCCTGGGCCAGACCGCCCGGACCAAGTTCAACCTCTGGGTCTATCGAGCCGTGCCCAAGATGCCGTGAGCCGATGTCATGCCGGTGGTTGAGGAACCTGATGGACAACGGGCTTGCTTCCTGGTTCAGAATATGGCACCCGCGGTATCGGGGCATTCTGGTTCAACTGGCCGTCGCCGCCGCGATTGCCGCCGCGCTCTTATACGTCCAGCAGGGTTTGCTCGACCTTCTGACGCTGTCGCTGGCGTCCAACCCTGCGGCGCCCGCCGAGTCGGGCGAGCATGCGGACAAGGCGCTGACGGTCCTCTCGAATGATGCCGCCTCGCTGGGCCTCACGCCGGCATCGCTGCCGCTGCTCGTCCTGGGACTCTTCATCCTGGTGGCGGTCGTCGCGAGCGCAATAGACTACTGGAAAGTGCGCGTGACGGGCCGGCTGAGAGTCCGAAGCGAAGATGACCTGGAAGCCGAGATCCTCGCGCACCTGCTGCGGCAGGACGACGCGTTCTTCGCCCGCCATTCGCCCTCCGAGACGGTCAATCGCCTGGCGGTGGATGTGTACCGGACGACCGAAAACCGGCCGAACCTGATGCTCGCCGTGGCCTCGGTCGCCCTCATCGTCAGCAGCCTGGGCTACTTTGTGCAGAAGGACTGGCGGCTGGCGGCGGTGGCTTTCGGAGGCTGCGTCGCGGGCGCCCTGTGGACCTTCCACATGACCAAGCGCGTCAAGGACATGGACGCCAGCTACCTCCGCTCCGACGACCGGGTCAAATCGCACTTCGAGGATTGCCTGAGAGCGTCTCCGGAGATCCAGGTCGGCGACCTCCATCGCAAGGTCCGCCGGCATTTTGAGGAGGTCCAGGAGGACCGCACGCAGACGTATCTGCGCTATGTGGGCCTCAACGCGGCGCTGAGCGTGGGCAGCACGGTGTGGTACTTGCTGGCATTCATCGCCATGATCTTCGTCGCCCTGCACCTGCGAGGGAGCAGCGGCGAGAACTCGTCGCTGGCCCTGGTCCCGGTGGTGATCTGGGCGTTGCCGCGCCTGTTCAACAGCGCCTCGTCGCTGGTCTTCCTCAACCTGCAGTTCCAGCTCGCCCGGACCAGCATGAAGCGGCTGCTGGAATACGAGGCCCTCGCGTCGCCGCCGCCGGCGGGGCAGGCGCAGACGCGCGCCGGCGAGGAAATCGCTCGCGTGGAACCGATCCGCGCCGACCGGGTTACCTATCGGTACGCAGCCGCCGACGGCACGCAACAAGTCGGCCTGTCGGAGGTCAGCGCCACGTTCGTCCCCGGCCAGTGGACGGCGCTGGTGGGCACAGCCGGCTCGGGCAAGTCCACCTTGCTCAGGCTGCTGCTCCGGCGGGCCAAGCCGCATGAGGGCGAAATCTTTTACGGCGACCGGCCGCTTCAATCGCTTTCCGACCGGCAACTCGCCGATCTCCTATCCGTCATGCCCCAGTCGGTGGCGCTGCTGGATGCCGCGATTGGGGAGAACCTGCTGTTCGGCAGAGCCGCGCCCGCCGGCCGGACCTCGCCCGAGCTGACCGACGCGGACCTCGAAGTGGTGGAAAGCGCGGGCCTCGCAAAGGTCTGCCGGCTTAAAGCGCTCGACATGCTTCCGGAAAAGGAACGCGGTTGCGCGGAGTTGGCCGGAGGAATCGCGGAGACCCGGAACCGGCTTCGCGAGCGGCTGCGGAAGGAATGCGGCGCGGTCATTCTGCCGTTCGAGGAAGGCCGCGCGGACGCGAAACACTGGGTGCTCGAGCACCTGTTGAACGGGCGGTGCGACCGTGAAAAGGCCGCGCGGATCCTGCTGCATAAGACGCGCGCCGGCAGCTTGAAGGCGCTGCCCGGAACGCCGCTGGGCGTCGAACTCGTCCGCGCCGGGCGGGCGGTCCTGCAGCAAAACCGCCACCTGCTCCAGATCCCCAACTTCCACGTCTACTGTCAACTGGCCCCGTCGGCGATTGACGAGAGGGTCTGGCAACTGCGGTCGTCCAGCGTCGCGCTCGCCGACGGCGCCGCGCTGTCAACGGCGGAAACCCTGGCCTTCTGCGTGATCGCTTTGACGAGTTGCCCGTCCGAGTTCGCGGGCGCCGAAGGTTCCAGAGACTGGGGCAACCCGGACTTCAAGAACGAGTGCGCCGGGACGATCGCCGGGCTTAGAGAGATGCTCGGCGACGCCTGTAAGGGGTTCGACATCGGCGCGATTCATCCGAACCTGACCTGGCGCGAGAACCTCATCTTCGGCGTGGTGCAGTCGCAGAACGTCCGAACGCGCCGCCTGGCGGACGAGGCCGTCCTGAACTTCGTCGAGCAGGACGGGCTGCGGCAGGCGTTCACGCGGCTCGGGCTCGAATTCGGCATCGGCCGCCTCGGCGGCAACCTCTCGGGCGGGCAGCGGCAGCTCGTCGCCTTATGCCGCTCGCTCCTGCGGCGGACTCCGGTGCTCGTCCTCGACGAGCCGACCTCCGCCCTGGACCCGGCCAGTTGCTCCGCGGTCCTGGCGCTGCTTCACGCCTGGAAGATGAACCGGATCCTCATCACGGTGAGTCATGACGTGGAGCTGATGCGGCATGCCGACGTCATCCAGGTGATGGATGGAGGCCGTTTGGTCGCGAAGGGTTCCTTCCCGGAATTGGAGGCGGGGTCCGACGTTTTCCGCAAGATCCTGCGACAGACATGAACACAACGGTCCTCAGCGTGGCCGAACGCATGCAGGCGCTCGGCAGATGTCCCGCCTTCGCGCGGGTCCCGGCCGGCGACCTGAGCGTATTGGCGGAAATGGTCGAGACGGAGCGGCTCGCCGAGGGCGAAATCCTCTTCGAAACAGGCGAGCCGAGCACGAGCGTCTACGTGATCGCGGCCGGCGCGATGGGAGTCTGGCTTCCCGGCCGGCCCGAACCGGTGCGCAGGCTGGGCGCCGGCGACCTGCTGGGCGAATACGGGATGTTCTCGCGCCAGGGCCGCACCGCCACCGTCAAGGCTGAAACGCCGGCGGTGCTGCTCTCGCTGGACTACCCGCGCTTTCGCGCTTTCCTCGTGCAGTTTCCCGAGTCCGCGCTGGTGCTGCTGGAGATCGCCGTCCATCGTCTGACGGCGGCCGAAGCCGGCGACGGCGCCAATGGACGGGCCAGACATGAGTAGTTCGGAATCCATCCTTCAGACCTATCTCGGACTTCTTCCGGCTTCCCCGGAGAGCGGCGTTTTGCGCCTGCTGGTGCAACTGGGCATCCAGGTCGTCGGCGCGGACGAGGGATCGCTGCTGGTGCTCGACGAGAAATCGCGTTCACTCGTCTTCGCCATGACCGCCGGCGACCGTGTCTCCGAAAAAACGCTCATGGGCCAGCGCGTGCCTCTGGGCAAGGGGATCACCGGCCTGGCGGCGGCCACGCACGAGGTGCAGATCGGCGCGCCGACCTACAAGGATATCCGGCAGACCCGCCGGCGCGGCCGCCCCGCGGGCGCGCCCGAGGCGGTGATCGCGGCGCCGATGCTCATCGGCGACACGCTCATCGGGGTCATCACCTGCGTCAGCTTCAAGAAGGGAAAGCGCTTCGGCGCTGACGACGCGCGGCTCTATGCGGGGCTCGCCTCCATCGCGGGAGTCGTGGTGGACCAGTGCAGGCGGTTGTCGGCCGCCGGCGCGGGCCGCGGCGCGCGGGCGTCGCTGAAAGCGTTGGGAGAAATCGGAACGGTCGAGCGGGAGATCGCGCAGTCCATCGCGCGACTGTCGCGGAAGCGCCCCGAGGCCTTGACGTGCGTCGCGCAGATTCTGAAGTCCGTCGAACGGATCTCTCTTTCCAGCGGCGGAGGATAAGTGGCCAGATCGCGGGGATTGACGGCGGCGGTCCAGGTTCGGCCCGAGGCGCTCGGCAAGGTCAAGCTCAGGCCGGTTGAAGTGGCCATCCTCGACAGCGGGATTGACGCGGGCCACCCGGCGCTCCGCGGGCGGATCGTCGCGGCGTTCCGCGTGGAGGGCGGGCAGAGGAATCCCAAGGTCCGCCCGGCGCGGCGGAAGAACAATGACGACTACGGCCACGGGACGGCGGTCGCCAGCATCATCGCGCGCATCGCTCCGAACGCGCGGCTGGTGGACGTCCGCGTCCTGGGGCCGGACAACCAGGGGTCCGGCGCGGCGCTGATCGAGGGGCTTCGCTTCGCCGTGGAACGCGGGTCGCGCATCATCAATATGAGCCTGGCCGCGACGGGCGAATTCGCCGCCGACCTGCAGGCCCTTTGCGAGACCGCGTATTACCAGAACCAGGTCGTCGTCGCGGCGAAAAGAAACATGCCGCTGGTGGACAACGGTTTCCCCGCGGAGTTCTCTTCCTGCATCGGCGTGGACAACCGCGCTTTTCCCTCGCCGTTCGTCTTCCGTTTCATGCCGGACCAGACCATCGAGTACGCCGCTCATGGAACCGCGGTCGCGGTCGCGGCCCCGGGCGGCGGCTACTCCACCAAGACCGGGACGAGCTTCGCCACTCCGACGATCACCGGGATCTGCGCCCGGATGCTGGGCGCTTACCCGGATATGCGCCCGTTTGAGGTCAAGTCGCTGCTCAAGCTGTTCGCGCGGTGAGTGGACGGACGCGGACGCGGGAACTCTTTTATCGGGACGCCGCCGTGGTCGCTGTGAACCGTTCGACTCGTTGCCGGTTCCTCTCTCGCACGCGGACCGTCATCCTTGCGGTCACGAACGACTGCAACATGGCCTGTTCGTACTGCTACCAGGACTCGCGGCTCATTCCGCGCGGAGGAAAGGCGCGACTCTTGCCCGCGGAGGTCGCCCGAGCGGCGCTTTCGGACATCGTCCGCACGACATCTTCCCGGCGCGTCGGCGTCATTTTTCACGGCGGGGAACCGACGCTGGCTCCGCAGGAATGGTATCGAGAGGTCATTGCGCCCGTTTCGCGGCTGGCCGCCAGGTCGGGCAAGAGCCTTCAGTTCCACATGCAGAGCAACGGGCAGTTGATTGACGATTCGTGGGCATCGTGTTTTCGCGCTCTGGCGATCAACGTCGGAATCAGCACCGACGGCCCGGCCGAGGTGTCGCTGCCCTATCGGGCGGGCAGCGAGAACGCGGCGCGCGCGGTGCGCGTCATGCAGGCCTACGGACTGCGGCCCGGAGCGATTGTGGTGGCCACGCCGCGCAACCTTCCGGTCATCGGCGATGTCATGAGCTATCTGGCCGATCTTCAGTTAGATGGTTTTCATCTCCTGCCATGGCTCGCCTTTGGACGTTCTCACGACGCCTCCGACGCCGCCTATCGGCAGATGCTCCTCGCCGGCTACATCCAGGTCGCCGAGACGCTCCTCGCAAATCCGGGCTATCCGGTCGAGGCGCGCCTGGCTCTCTACGTTTCGCGATTTGTCGGAAAGCCGACGAGTTCGATCAAGGCCACCGGTTGTCAGAGCCTCAGAAAGCCTTGCGGCAGGCAACTGATCTACTTAGACGAAACGGGCGGCATCTATCCCTGTCAATCGCTCCATTCGGACGCCTTGGAATTCGGCCGGGCCACAGCGAATGGAATCAGGTCGTGCACGCGGCCGGTTTTGCCTGAGGCGAGCCCGATGGCTGAGCGTCATCGCATCCGTTGCGCCCTGTGCGCGGCCGGCAGGATCTGCACTTATGGTTGCGCTGCCGACGACGGTTCTGAGGCCGGACAGTGGCGCTGTGAATTGGCGCAAGGACTTTATGAGTACTTCCTGGCGAATACATCTCGCGCCGCGCGGCTGCACGATATCCTAAGTGAATCGCGAAACTACCGCCGGACTCGAGTCTGTAAGGACCAGGTCGCATGAAAATAAGAATCAAGGCCTTGGATGGTTCTTTCTATGAAGTCGAGGAATCGCGGCTTCAGGCGTATAAAGTTCCCGCCGAGGAAGTCGCGGGGCAGTTGCAACACTTGAAGGGTTCCTTGCGGCTGGACCTGGCCAGGGAGTTAGATGCGCCGGTACCCAAACGGCCGCGGCGGCGCAAGAGGAGGTGATCGCTTAGAAGCCATGCGAAGAAGAGGGTGGTGAGTGCGGTCCATGTACGATCATTTGGTTAGGAAGACAGGCCATGTCATTGATTACGGTGGATGCGAAAGGCAACGTGTACCTCGTCCCCGATAATGTGCTGAAGAAGTATTGCAGGAAAGTCGGCCGGATCAGCGACAAGAAGCGCAAGGGAACCGCCCAGGTCGAAGGCCAGGACTGGTTGATTTGCCAGGCCTGGCTGAACTGTTCAGGAACCAAGGGCGGCTGATTTCCACTGCGGAAGAACTCATGGTAGCGCAGATCGCTGCGACGTCCGGAGCGTACATGAAGAAGGTGAACTGGCTTCACCTCCGGGCGCACGACTCCTGCAACCTGTCCTGCTCGTACTGTGTCATGTCGGCGCGCCGCGGGCGCCCCGGCGCGGACGCCATGACGGCGGAACAGGCCGTTGAGATCCTGCGGCTGCTCCTGGAGCATTCGTCCGCGCCCAGGATTACGGTTGAGATTTCCGGCGGCGAGCCCCTTCTTTGCGGCAGCCGCTGGATCGCCGCCGTGTGCGGCGGGCTCCGCGCGATGGAGAGGCAGTACGCGAAGCGGCTCGATCTTTGGATCACCACGAACGGCACTCTCCTGACCGAGGAAATCATTGCGATCATCCGGGACTGCAAGGCCAAGCTTTCCGTGGGCGTGGACGCCCCGGCAGGCGTCTCGGGCGAGGTCAAGACGCTCGATCGCCGGGTCCGCAAGGGAATCGAGCTGCTCCAGAAGCTGTACGCGACGCCGGGCATCAATGCCGTGGCCACGCTGCCGGCGATGCGCCACGTCACGCGATTCATGGACGAGCTGAAGCAGATGAACATCCGAGTGTTCCGGCTCACCGCCGTCAACAGCCGGGGCCGCGCGTCGTCGGCGCCGGCGCTGCTCCCCACGGCCAAGGACGCCCTCGCCTGCACGATGCGGCTAATCCGGTACATGGACCGCTGCGGTTTCTCCATCGTTGAGGCGAGCGCGCTGGATCGCGTCTACCGTTATATGGGAGACGTGTACGAACCTAACTTCTGCAACGCTCCCGCTTGTCCGGCGGGGAGCGGATTCCTGGCGGTGGACGCAAACGGCGACGTCTATCCCTGCGGGAATGAAACGCGAGACCGTTTCATCATGGGCAACATCTACGACGGCTTCGACGGACCGCGCAGCCGACGCGTTCTCTCCGCCTACCACGGCGAGCTTGCCCCGTTTGTCCGTTGCGTGTATTGTAAGGCCGGCCGGATATGCCATTATGGGTGTCCGGGATGCCTGCATGAAGGAGACACGAGGCATTTCGACGCGGAATGCCAATTGACGCAGATGCTGTTCGAGCGTTTCGAGCGAAACCGCGTGGCGATTGGGGAGATATATCGAAAGGCAAAAAGCAACGCGCCGGCGTGCGGCCGCAAACAATCTTCGGGCGTTCAAGGTGAACGCTAGAGCTTCCTTAGAAAACTCGAGAAAGGAGACGTACAATGGCCGGTGTCATTGCCGTTGATCGAAAAGGCATTGTCTATCTGATTCCGCAGGCCATCCTGACCAAGCATTGTAAGAAAGTCGGGTGGCTGAGCGAGAAGAAACGGAAAGTGCCGGGCAGAGGTCAAGTCCAGGGACAGGGAGATGATTGGCTCGCCTGCCAGGCATGGGTTAATTGTTCATTGCATCCTAAATGAGGATCGCCATACTTTCGCCGCCGCTGGGGTCACTCACTCAAGCGCCTTTGAGTCTGCCGAGCCTGACGGCTTTTCTTCGTGAATCAGGACATCAGGTGGCTCAGCACGACTTGGGTATCAAGTGCATTGACCTGATGCTCACGCCCGATTACCTTGACAAGTTGCGCGCGCGCATCAACGCCCGGGCCTCTCACCGGCGTACTCCCCGCGGATTGTCGCCTAAGGATAAGACGCGATGGCGGATAGCGGTCACCTCGGCCCTGGCCGCGGGTGATTGGACGATCGCCCATATTGAAGAGGCCAAGCGCGTCATGCGCTCTCCGGAGCGTTTTTACCGCAGGGATGAGTATGTAGGCGCGAAGAATGCCATTCGGAACGCCCTGCAAATTGTGACGGCGGCATATTTCCCTCTGGAATTAATCTTCAACGAAATCCGATACCCGTTTGTCGCCTCATTAGATGCAATCCTGGATATGGCGCCTGACAGGAGTCCTTTTACTGAGCCGATGCGGTCGGCCGTGGCCGCAACTCTGCCCCAGCTGCCGCCTTTAGTCGGCATTTCAATCACGTTCTACGACCAACTGGTCGCCGGGTTTCAACTGGCCGGAATGATCAAGAGGAGGAAGCCGGAAACACACGTCGTGTTAGGTGGGGCGGCCGTCGCCGCTTCAGAGGAAGCGATACGACGGCACGCGCGGGCGTTCGAGCGCGTGGACAGTTATGTCTTTGGTGAAGGCGAAGCCGGTCTGCTTGCGTTGGCGACGCTCCTGGAAGAACGCGAGCCGCGCGTCGCGATGCCGGGGAATGTGTACATTTCGCCTGAACTGCCTGCGAGCCGGTACGAGTCCGGCGACAAGGACCACTGTCAACGAATGAACGGCGACACGTTTCCAACTCCCGACTACACCGGGCTGAATGTTCAGGACTACCTGACGCCTGAGCCCATGTTCTCATTGTCGAACGCGCGGGGATGTTATTGGCGCAAGTGCGCATTCTGTAATGTCTCCCTGAGCTTCATGCGGGAGTTCCGGCAACGGAGCATGAAACGTGTTCAACAGGATATAGCGACACTTGTTTCCCGGCACAAAGCTAAGTGGATTTTCTTTGCCGATGATTGCGTGCCGCCTTCACGTTGCCGGGAACTGGCCGATTACTTAAGAGGGAAGAAACGCCCCGTTTATTGGGTCACGGAATGCCGTTTCGAGAAAGCGTTTTCGCCGAGGCTGCTGCGTTCGATGTATCGGGGCGGTTGCCGGCAGCTCACGTTCGGAAACGAGTCGGCGAACCAGCGCGTGCTCGACCGCATGCGGAAGGGAACCCGGGCTCCATGGAACAGAAAACTCATCCGGGCCGCGGCCAGAGCCGGCATCGCGGTGCATCTCCAGAACTTTTTGGGATTTCCCGGCGAGCGCGCGAGCGAAGCTCGAGAGACGGTGGCACTGCTTCTGGATGAACGCAAGCATATCGCTTCCACGGCGCTGGGATGCTTCCACGTCACGGCCGATTCTCCGGTCCATCGCTTTCCTTCGCAATTCGGTGTGACGAAGCTCAGGAGAGTCCAGAAAGAAGGCCTGGTGCCGGCGTTCGCTTTCTCATGCCGTACCGGAATGGGGCCGGAACACGTGAAGGAGATGTGGAACAATGCCGAGGCCGCGCTGAGGCGCGCTTACCCGCACTGGGATGCTTTTCTCGACGGGGTGTTAGGTTTGCACGCCGTTTTGTATATGGCGCGATTCCAGTGCAACAAGTTCGACGACATCTTCGGTGTGAGGCGAATGCCGCGGAATATCCTTTCGCTCTACCCGCGGGCGCATCCGGGCGTGGTGTGCAGTTTTTCCGCCGGCCGGAAACCGATGTGCGCGGTCTTCAGCACGCGCACCGGCGGCTGCATGCTCGTTCAGGGAGCATTGGCCGCCGTGTTGAAGGTGGCGGACGGCTCGCACAGCGTCGCTTCCCTGCTCGGGGCCGCGGCGTCCGTCAAATCGTTGAGAGGGAATCGAACTCGCATCGAGTGTGGCACGACGGTCGTCCTGGGGCTCATGGATTTGTACCGGAGCGGGTTGATTGACTTGAAGGCCGGCGCTTTTGAAACGCATGAAGCGAGGCCGCAGAAAGGAGGCGGAACTTAGGGGAAACGGCAATCGCACCGTGCGCAATTCTGTGGTCAGTGTTCCTGCAATCAATGCTTTTGTGAAAGGATCGCACGATGGCCGAAACGATGATCATCGCCATCATCAAGGGGAAGAAGCTGAGCGCGAAAGAGCAGGCCGCCGTCCGCAAGAGAGTCCAGAAGGCGTTGGCCGGCACGTCTGAGGTGGCCGGGCAGGACGGCGAAACCTGCGTGGGCGTCAGTGTCGCGCCCGTGACGGTTTCTTATTGCAAGTGAGCCAATTCGCGAGCCGATGTCATGGCGGCTGGGATGGAAGGCGCCGATAAGGCGACCGAAGTCCAGCCGCCGTGCAGGCTAAACGATTTGTACGACCGGCGGCTGAAACTTACAATATTCGCCGCGCGGGATTCGCAAATCCGGGGCGCGCAGCGGGGAAACTTAGGTCCTAATTAGAGAGCGGAAATGGAGACGCAGTTCCATCGCGAGTACCTGTTGCGTCTTCCGCTGCCGGTGGCGCAATTGTATAGTCGGGCGTACAACGCCAAGGACGCGCGAAGCCGGCACGATAACTGCTACTACCTGTTCGAAGTGCTCATCAAGCTCTCCGCGTGCCCGTTGACGGCGTGTTATGTGCAGGAAATACGCCGCGGCGGGCAGCGCGTCGCCAAGCTGGATCAGCTTCTTCTGCAACTGGCGTTTCCGTCGCTGGGGCAGTGGATGGCGATCCTGCGGGAGACCGCGCGGCATTACGGCTCGCTGCCGGATGCGGCGTCGCATCCGCTGGGGCAGATGTGGGGCCAGTTGAACCGTCCGCAGCATGATCCTTCCGCCCTCGCCGCGCTCTACCGCCGGATCAAGAACGGGCCGGACGGCCAGCCCGCGGGCGACAAGAGTTGCACGATCCTCCAATTGTTCGAGGCGCTGGTGCAGTACCGCAATGGCGTGGTCGGGCACGGAGCGGGGCGCTTCGAATCGTTTTACGCCAATGACATGGGGCCGCTGCTCTTCCCGGCGGTGAATGAGATACTGGCGGAAGGAGTATTCTCGCCTCTGGGTCCGGCCGGGGCGCGGCTGGCGTACCTGACGGAGTTGCGCGCGGTGTCGGAGGACCGGTTCGAGCTGGGCATGCGGGAGCTGACCGGCGCGCAGGGCGAGCGGATGGCGTCGCTGGCGCTGGAGGCGGGCGAGGCGGCGGGGCTGGCGCCGAACCGCGCGGCGGTGCTGTGGCCGGGATTGCGCGCGCCGCTGCGGCTGGACCCGCTGATGATCTTTCGGGAGAGCGAGGTCGCCGACGAAGTGCTGCTGCTCAACGGTGAGCGCGGCGGCCGGCAGGTGGAGTACCTGAGCTACACGACGGGTCGGACGGAGCGGACGAAGGACACGGCCGCGGAGCTGGCGGCCCTGCTCTCCATCCTGGCCGGCAAGGAGGTCACGGAGTCGAAGCTCCAGCAGTTGGCGGAGTTGAGCCGCGCCGCGGTCCCTTCCGTCGAGGCGCTGACGGAGCCGGCCGCGCCGGTGCGGCGGCAGTTGGGCGACTACGAGATCCTGGCGGAGATCGGCCGGGGCGGAATGGGCGTGGTGTATCTCGCGCGCCAGTTGTCGCTCGGCCGCCTGGTGGCGTTGAAGACGCTTCCGGCCGACCTGGCGGGAGACGAGGTGGCGCTGGCGCGGTTCCGGCGGGAGATGCGCGCGCTGTCCCGGTGCGATCATCCGAACATCGTCAAGCTCCTCGACAGCGGCGTATTCGCGGACGGCCAGGTTTACTACACGATGGAGTACGTCGCAGGCTGCGACCTGGACCAGGTGTGGCACGAACTGTCTCGGTCGGGGTTGGCGCGGGAGTCGTCGAAGCTGGGGAACAGCACGTTTGCGCGAGCGGTGATCTCGGCGAGCGGGCGGCGGCGCAAGGAAGTGGAATCGCGCTGCGCGGCCTCCGGCGCGGGCGAGCCGAGACCCGCCGCGGACCAGGAGCCGCCTGCGGTGCCGAAGCTGCCGCTGCCGCCGTTGCCTCCTCTGCCGGAAGTGAGCGAGGACTCGGGCGGCTACGTGCGAAAGGTGGTGGCGCTGATCCGGGACGCGGCGCTGGCGCTACAGGCGGTGCATGACCAGGGCATCGTGCACCGCGATATCAGCCCGGCGAACCTGATGCTGACGCCGGACGGATCGCGCGTGGTGTTGATGGACTTCGGGCTGGTGAAGGGGCAGAACCTGTCGCGCTCGCTGACGGAAAAGGGCGGGTTCGTCGGCAAGCTCCGCTACGCCGCGCCGGAGCAACTGGCCGCGGCCATGCTGAAGGTGGGTCCTCAGGCGGACGTCCGAGGGCTGGGCGTGACGCTCTGGGAACTGCTGACGCGCCACCGGCTCTTCGAGGAGGCGCACGACGAACGGCAGTTGACGACGCTGGTGCATGAGAAGGACGTGCCGCGCCTTCGGCAGATGGATTCGAACTTCGACCGGGACCTGGAGGCGATCGTCGCGCGGGCCACGGAACGGAACGCCGGCGACCGCATCGAGTCGGCCGGGCGGCTGGCGGAATATTTGCAGCTTTACCTGGACGGGAAGCCGCTCCCGATCCGCACGCCGACGCTGCGGGAGATGGCCTGGCGCTGGAGCCGGGCGCATAAGCCGCTTGTGGGCGCGGCGGCGGTGGTGCTGGTCATAGCCGCGGCGGGCCTGGTCTGGTGGTGGCGCTTGCCCGGGACGCTGAGCCTGGACGTGTCGCCCGCCGACGCGCAGATAGAAATCGCCGGCCGGACCATCCAGCCGGGTGAAATGCCTCTCCAGATGAAGCTCCCGGCGGGCGTTTACCAGGTGCGCATCCGCAAAGACGGCTTTGCGGACGAACAGCGCGAAGTCGCCGTGCTGCGCGGCGGTTTCAAGTCACTGCCGCGTGTGTCGCTCATACCTTATCGGGGCACGCTGGGCGTGCAGGCGTGGCCGCCGGGCACTACGATCGAATTCAACGGCGTGGACTACGCGGCGCCCATCAAGGAGCTTTCCGTTGACACGGGCGTCTACGACCTGCGCGCCCGGGCGGACGAATGCTTTGACGCGCTTCACACGGTCCGGATCAATCGCGATCAGCGGACCGAGGACCGGTTCTCGCTCGAACGCGGCTTCCGGTGGAAAGAGCCCTACACCTCGCCGGCCATTCAGAGCGGGGTAGTGATCGTTCCCGGCCCGAAGCCCGGCGACCTCGCAGCTATCGTGCATAACGAAATCGGCCAGATCGTTTTCCTGTCCGCGGCCAGTGGAGAGCTCGTGGAGAGCATCCCGACGCCGGCCGGCAACATGCGGACATTCACGCAGCTCGACCTGGGCGGAGATGTCGGCAAGGTGATCGTATCGGGCTTCGAGGACGAGACGGCCGGGCCCAGCGTGCTCGCGATTGGGGCCCATTGGCCGGCAAAAACGCTGTGGGAGTGGCAGGGACCTGCCGTTCATTTCGGTCAGGCTCAAAGTCTGGCGATTATCGCAGTGCCCCGTCCGGGCGACGTCGCGCAGGTCGCCGTCGCCGGGCGCGACGGCCGCGTTCGCCTGCTCGACGGGCGCACCGGGACACAGCGTCAGGAACTCGTCTTGTCCGACGCGGCGCTGGATCTCCCGCCCATGCTGGCAGCGTGGACGGCCGGCGGCGAAACCTGCCTGGCAGGACTTTATCGGCTCGCGAACCCGAACGAACCGGGGACCGGCCACGGCAAATTGATCGGTGTTGTGATAAAGCCGGCGACAGGGGACGTTCTGTGGCGCTGGGAACTGGGCGCCGGCCAGAACGCCTTCTTCGCCGATCTCGACCGCAAGGGCATCCCTCGGATCCTGCTGTGGAACGACAGGGCCTGGCAGGCGATTGACGCGACTACCGGCGCCGCGCAGGCCGGCGGCACGCTGAGCGGTCCGCTCGTCGGCGGGCCCGGCTTGGCCGATGCCGAAGGCCGCGGCGCTGACGACCTGATTTTCCAATTCGTTGATCCCTCGCAACCGATGCTCGCCGTGCGCCCGGACGATGGCGCCGTCATCTGGCAGGGGCCCTCCGGCCTGTATGCCAATCAGCCCCGAGGCGAAGGAGGCGCGCTCCTCCGCACCGCCGACGGCGCGCTGCTGGTTGCGCTCGACCAGGCGCTAGCCGCCGTGGATGCCCGGAGCGGAAAGGTGCTCTGGCAGGCGGAAGACAGGCCGAGCGGTGTGCTGGTGGACGATGCGCGGGAGAACATTTACGTCACCGTGCTGGACAAGGGCCTGGTCTGTCTGGATTCATCCGGCAAGACCCGCTGGACGCTGCGGCTGCGGCAGGACGTGACTCCGTGGGCGCTCGTTCCAAGCCAGGACGAGGCGGGAACCTATGACGTTCTCCTCCACCGCCACGCGGGCCTGATTACGCTGGTGCACGGGCCGCGGCTGCTCTGGGAGGCGGAAGCGACCGCCCCGCTTCAGGCCGCGCCGCTGGTGGCGACGGGTGATGACGGCAAGCCGGTCGTCATTCAGCTCGGCCCCTGGGGCGACGACGTGAACATGCGTTGGCTCGACGGCGCCTGCGGCATCACACGCTGGTCGGATCGGGAATGGTTCTCGCCCAATCGCCCGCCGACCCTGGCGAAGATGGATGCGGACGGCGTGGCCTGCGTGGTTGCCTTCGGGCATCCGCCGGCTTCCGACGGCATCTATCTGGTCATTCACCGCGCCTCCGACGGGAAGGTGATCCGGTCGCTGCGCACGGACCTGACCGGCTGGATGTCCTGCGCGCCGGCCGTGGCCGACTTCCGCGGCGTCGGCGCCTGCGATGTCGCCGTGAGCTGCTGGGACGCCCGGCGGATCGCGATGATTGACGGGCGTTCAGGCGCCACTCTTTGGTATCAGCCGACGGAACAGCCGAACATGGGCGGCATAGCCGCGGGCGACCTCGGCGGCGGAGGGTCGGCCGACGTCGTCGCCACTTCCCTGGACGGGCACGTCTACGCGCTGCGGGGCAAAGACGGCAAGCTGATCTGGAAAACCACCGGCAACCGCTGCGCCAGTTGGTCGCCGCCGACGATCGCTGCGCTGGACGACCAGGGCGCGCCGCAGGTGCTGGTGACCACGGTGACGGGCCAGCTGTTCGTGCTGGACGGACGCGACGGCAAAGAGCTTTGGTCTCCCGACGTGGCCGGCGGCGGCAAAGTCGGCGGGCGCGCCGTGGTTGCGGCGGTGGATGGGCGGAGCGTCATCCTGGCGCCCATGGGCAGCGCCGGCGTGGTCGCCTTCGATTGGCCGAGTCGGAAGGAATTGTGGCGCTCGCCGGAAGGCCACCCCGTCATCACCGCGTCGGTCGTCGCCGACTTTGCCCGCGACGGGAAAAGACAAGTGGTCGTCGCTGCGGCGGACGGCGATGTCTTCGTCCTGGACCTGGTGACTGGCAACCCGCTTTGGCATATGAAGGTCGCCCAGGGCCTGATTGAAGCCGATCCCGTCGTCGCTGACCTCGATGGCGGCGGCGTTGACGACATCCTCATCGCCAGCCACGATTCTCATCTGTACGCCATCAGCGGGAAGAAGATTCTTGACGCGATGCACCGGCGGGCAGCGGTCAGCCGGCCCGTGAAATGAATGCTCCAACGGACTCCCACTTGACTGCGCCGCCGCGCGACAAGAGAATTCACCCATAAAGCCATTTCGTTCTGGAGGAGCGGTTTTTGAGCGCGAACCGTTACGATGAGCTGTTGGGGGAAGCCGCGGGAGCCGAACCGTTCGTCCGCCGTTCCCTGGCGTACCTGGAATCAGACTTCCGCGCCGTGGCGCTGCTGGCGCTGTCGGACTGGGAGCGTGCGGAGATCGTGTCGAGCGAGCTGTTCAGCGCGCTCGGAG
>JBEKCB010000008.1:0-153742 GCA_050015075.1 Candidatus Brocadiia bacterium
CATGGCGGCCGACACGGTCGTTTTCGCCCCGGAGACCATAACCGACCGATCCACTTATGAAGACGGCCGGCAGTACGCAGAGGGCGTCGAGTATGTCACCGTCAACGGGCGCCTGGTGCTGGACGGCGGCCGGATGACCGAAGAGCTGCCCGGCCGCGTGGTGGGAGCGCGCGCTTGAAGCGAGCGCGGCCCGGAGAGGAGAAGGACATGGCGGACCGTCACGAACTGATCGGCAAAACGCTGGATCGAGTGGAGACACCGGCGCTGGTCGTGGACGCCGACGCGCTGCAGTTCAACCTGGATACGATGGCCCGCTACTTTGCGCAGCGCCCCTGCAAGCTGCGGCCGCACTTCAAGTCGCACAAGTGCGTGACGCTCGCGCACCGGCAGCTCCAGGCCGGCGGCGCGGTGGGGATCACCGCGGCCAAGCTTTCCGAAGCCGAGGCGCTGGTCGCCGGCGGCATCGCCGACGTGCTCATTGCCAACCAGGTGGTCGGTCCGGGCAAGTGCCGCCGCCTGGCCGAACTGAACCGCCGCGCCGTCGTGCGAGCCGCCGTGGACTCGGCGCAGAACGTCCGCGAACTCGACGACGCCGCCCGGGAGACGGGCGTGACCATCGGCGTGCTGGTCGAAGTGGATATCGGCATGAACCGTTGCGGCGTGCCACCGGGTGAGCCGACGTTTGTCTTGGCTCGACAGGTCCACGAGTCGCCGGGCCTCCGCTTCGACGGCCTGCAAGGCTACGAAGGGCATCTCGTTCTGCTGCCGGACGCCCAGGAGCGCGCGCGCCGTGCGACGGAGTGCATCGGCCGCCTGGTTGCCCTGCGGTCCGAACTCGAGCGGCATGGGCTGCCGTGCGCGATTATCTCGGGCGGCGGCACCGGAACCTACGACGTCACCGGCAATATCGAGGGGATGAACGAGGTCCAGGCCGGGAGTTACGCGCTGATGGACAAGCATTATCGGACGCGGCGCCCGGAGTTTCGCAACGCCATGTTCGTCCTCACGACCGTGATCTCCGTCCAGCCGGACCACATTGTCTGCGATGTCGGCCTCAAAGGGATCGGCTCTGATTTCGGCCTGCCCGCCGTCATGGGAAACCCGGCCGCGGAGGTGCTCAAGCTTTCGGAGGAGCACACGGCGGTGAAGAACGCCGGCGCGAAAATCGGCGAGCGCCTGCGGCTCATCCCGTCGCACGGCTGCACCACCAGCAACCTCCATCGCCGGTTGATCGTGGCGCGCGGCGAAGTGATCGAGGACGTGTGGCCCATCGAAGGCAGTGGCTGCCTGGAGTAGAGTATTCATCCATGCGGGAGAACACGACGATGCCGAACAGCGCTGCAAGCGTCCGCGAATGTCCGCTCGTGATCCCCACTTACGCGCTCGGAGCGCCTGAGATCAATCCGCTGTTCTACTCGGGCCAGGGCTATCAGGGAGCGAAACGGACGGTCTACCCGTATCCGTTCCTGGACAAGCTGAGCGACACCCGGGTTGACAAGACGTACAAGGCGGTCTGCCTGGAGAACGAGTACCTCCAGGTCACGGTGCTGCCGGAGATCGGCGGAAGGATTTTCGCGGGCCTGGACAAGACGGACCACTACGATTTTTTCTATCGCCAGCGGGTCGTCAAGCCGGCGCTGATCGGGATGCTCGGGGCGTGGATTTCCGGCGGAGTCGAGTGGGACTTGCCGCACCATCACCGGGCGACGACGTTCATGCCGGTGGATTACCGCCTGGAGGCGCGCGCCGACGGCGGCCGGACCGTGTGGGTCGGCGAGGTCGAGCGCAGGCATCGCATGAAGTGGACCGTGGGCATGACCGTGTATCCGGGCCGGTCGTTCCTCGAAGTGACCCTGAAGATGTTCAACCGCACGCCGCTGGCGCACTCGATGCTCTGCTTCACCAACGCGGCCGTGCACGTGAATCCGGACTACCGCGTGATCTTCCCGCCGGCGATCGAGTACGGCGTCCAGCATGGAAAGCACGAGTTCGTCCACTGGCCCATCGCGCATGAAATCTACGCCGGCGTGGATTACAGGGCCGGGGTGGACGTGAGCTGGTGGAAGAACCATCCGAGCATGATCTCCATCTTCGCGTGGAACGAGCATGACGATTTCCTCGCCGGGTACGACTACTCGAAAGACGCGGGCGTGGCGCGCGTGGCGGACCACCACGTCTCGCCGGGCATGAAGTTCTGGACCTTCGGCGCGGGCGCCCCAGGCGAGATGTGGCACAGGAACGTCCTCAGCGACGGTGACACGCCCTACGTGGAACTCATGAGCGGCGCGTACTCGGACAACCAGCCCGATTACAGTTGGATCGAGCCGACGGAGACGCGGGCCGCCGTGGAATACTGGTATCCCATCCGAAACCTCGGCGGCGTGAAGAACGCGACGCGCGACGCGGCCGTGAACCTCGAGGTCAGCGGAAAGAATAGCGCCCGGCTGGCCTTCAACGCGACGGCGAATCTCAAGGGCGCGACCGTTCTGCTCAAGGCCGGCGGCCGGGTGCTGATCGAGCGCCGGATTGACATCAGCCCCGCGCGGCCCTTCTCCGCGGAAGTCGCCCTGCCCAAGGGCGTTCAGGAGACCGAACTTGAGGCGGCGCTCATCGCCGGCGGGAAGGAACTCGTCGGATACCGGCCGGCGAGGCCGAAGGGCGCGCCGATGCCCAAGCCGATGGTCCCGCCCGGGCCGCCCGCTGAAATGAAGACCAACGAGGAACTCTATCTGACGGGCCTCCGCCTTGAGCAATTTCATAACCCGGCGGTGGAACCGCACCCCTACTACCAGGAAGCGCTTCGACGCGACCCCGATGACTATCGCGCGAACGTCGCGCTGGCGCTCCTCGACTTGAAACGCGGGCTATTCGCCGAAGCGGAAGCGCACCTGTGCCGCGCGGTCGCGCGCGTGACGAAGAACTATACTCGCGCCAAGGACGGCGAGGCGCACTACTACCTCGGCGTGGCGCTGAAGGCGCAAGGGAAGCGTGCCGAGGCGCTGGACGCGCTGAACCGCGCCGCGTGGAGTTTCGCGTGGCGCGCCGCGAGCTACTATGAAATCGCCGAGATCGAGCTTTGTCGCGGAGACCTCCGCGCCGCGTTGACCTCCATCGAGCATTCGCTGGCATTCAACCGGCTTCATCCGAAGGGCCTGAACCTCAAGGCGACGGTGCTTCGCCACATGGGATCGCTCAAGGAGTCCCGCGAGGCCGCGGCGGAGGCTCTGCGGCTGGACCCGCTGGATTGGCGCGCGCAGAATGAGCAGCTTCTCGCGCTCAAGCAAAAAAAGGCGATCGCCCAGGCGCGAAAAGAGCTGGACGCCCTGCTGCGCGGTGAGCCGCAGAACTACCTGGAGCTCGCGTCCGATTACCAGAACCTGGAACTCTGGGATGACGCGATTGACGTCCTCGAACGGTTCCTCCGGATATCACCGAAGAACGTTGACCCGATGATTCACTACACACTGGGTTATTACTGGGAGCGGAAGGGCGACGCCGTGAAGTCAGCGGAACAATACCGCCTCGGCGGAAAGATGCCGCCCGATTACTGCTTCCCGTTCCGCCTCGAATCCGTCCGCGTGCTCGAAAGCGCGATGAAGCATAATCCCGCGGACGCCCGCGCGCCCTACTACCTGGGGAACCTGCTCTGCGATATGCAGCCGCAGAACGCGATCCGCATGTGGGAGCGGTCGCGCCGCCTGGACGGCCGGTTCGCCACGGCGCACCGCAATCTCGCCTTCGGTTATTCGTACTACGCGCAGGACTACTCGAAGGCGATCCGAAGTCTGAGGAAGGCCATCGCGCTCGCCCCGGACGATGCGCGGTTCCTCTTCGAGATGGACCTCGCCATGGCCGCGGCCCAGCGGCCTCACCGCGAACGGCTGCGGTTCCTGGAGCGCCGCCACCGGGTTGTGCTCAAGCGCAACGATGCGCTGCTGCGCGAGATCATACTCCACGTCTACGTCGGCGACTACGACCGCGCCGTGGAACTCATGGCGAACAGGCGCTTCCGCGTCGCGGAAGGCGGCGAGAACACAGTTCACGACGTCCACGTGGACGCGCATCTCCTGCGCGGCCGCAAGGCCCTCGCCGCCGACGATGCCACGCGCGCGCTGGAGGACTTCGAGGCTGCGATGGAATACCCGCCTCGGTTCGAGTTCGCGCGTCCCCATGACGGCGGCCGGGAGTCGGAGATCAACTGGTTCCTCGGCGCGGCGCACGAGGCTCTCGGAAACAACGACGAGGCCCGCCGCCGCTTTGCCGCGTCCGTGGTGAAGGAACGCCGCGGGACCGCCCTTGCGTACTGGCAGGGGCAGGCGTATCGGATCCTCGGCCGAGAGAAAGAGGCGCGCGGGATGTTCGATGACCTCGTGCGCACCGGAGAACGGCAGATCGCCAAAGGCGGCGAAGCCGACTTCTTCGACAAGTTCGGCGACCGGCGGAGCGTAACGGCGCGCAAGGCGCAGGCGCACTACCTGATCGGTCTCGGCTTGCTCGGCATGGGCAAACGCGCGCGCGCGAAGGCGGAGTTCCGGACCGCGCTCCAGTGCGACATCAACACCCTCGGCGCGCGGACGATGCTGGAGGCCGTTCGCAGAGGCGGCGTTGAAGCCGGGAGACGCTAACGAGTGCTGCCTCCAGAAAATAAGTTGCACAATGTTCGATTATTCAGAGCGAACCGAAAAGCTCGGCGGGACTCCGATGCGGGACATTGCCGCTGCTTCAGGCAATTCCGGTAGGTACGTATCGTACCTAGTGGAGCAGCAAAACGGTGCTCGCGTGAGATGCCCTGTCCGGTTTTTCTGCGCGAACCGCAGGGCACGGCAGTCCTTGAACGCGGCACGCTGGCAGTTGCTCCGGGAAATAACCGCTAGGTGCGTATCGTATCTAGTGGAGCGCTGAAACGGTGCCCGCGCTCGCGTGAGACGCCCTCCCCGGTCTTTTCTGCGCGAAGCGCAGCGGGCGACAGCACTCGAACGCGGCGCGCTGGCAGTTCCTCCGGGAAATAGCCACTAGATACGTATCGTACCTAGTGGAGCGCCGAAACGGTGCCCGCGCTCGCGTGAGATGCCTTGCCCGGTCTTTTCTGCGCGAAGCGCAGCGGGCGACAGCACTCGAACGCGGCGCGCTGGCAGTTCCTCCGGGAAATAGCCACTAGATACGTATCGTACCTAGTGGAGCGCTGAAACGGTGCCCGCGCTCGCGTGAGATGCCCTCCCCGGTCTTTTCTGCGCGAAGCGCAGAGGGCGATAGCACTCGAACGCGGCGCGCTGGCAGTTCCTCCGGGAAATAGCCGCTAGATACGTATCGTACCTAGTGGCACTTTGTAACGGCGCTCGCGCTGTCGTCGGATGCTCTGCCGCGTCTATTTGGGGCGACAGGCCGGCGGGGTCATTTCCAGCGGTATTCCCGCGCGCCGTTCAACTTCAACTGCCACCAGTCGCCGTGCGCCTGCGTTTCCGCGGTGGACGCCGGGCCGCCTGCGCAGCGCACTTCGGCCGGGCGGCCGAAACGCGCGGCGCTCAGCTCGATGAAGAAGTCCCGCGCGCGCGGCAGAGCGCGCAGCACCCATTCGCCCTCTTCGCGCCGCACCAGCACGCTGCCGTCCGTGCGCACGTCGCCGAAGTCGAGCACCTTGCCGCTTGCGTTCAGCCGGTGCTGATAGATGTCGGCGCTGCCCTGCGGCGAAGGCGGTTCGGCGTCAAAGGAGATGTCCCGGCCGTGATCGCGCACGTGCAACGTTCCCGCTCGAATGCGCCCGCGTCCGTCGCTGCGGCCCTGCAACGTCAGGCGCTCCTCGTCCGGCAGAAATAATCCGATGCGCACGCCGTAGTCTCCATCGGGCAGATCGTCCGGCAGGCGAACGTCATGCGGGCCGTCGCGCAGCGTTTCGCCCGTTTTCCAGGTTGAGCTGGCGCGCGGCAGGACATGATCGTTCTGGAACGAGATGTTATCGCCGCTGCCGCCGCGGGTGACGAAATGGACGAAGCAGTTGTAATCGCGCGGCAGGGTTTCCCCGACGCGCCATTCGTAGCTGAGCGCGAAGGCGCGTTCGCCGGTCTGCCGGAATTCCGCAACCGCCGGCTGGATGCGATGAACGCCGCCCTGGTCCCAATCCGACTCGGCGCGGGCGTTGGCAAAGGTGCTCTCTTCCGTGCGCGCGTAGTCGGCGATGACATCCTGGAGCAACGCCGTCCAGGCCGTGACCCCTGCGCCGCTCGCCGCCCATCCGTATTGCGGCAGGGTGACCCCGCCCTCGCGCAAGGGTTCCGCGTCGTCGTTGGCGGTCACGGTCAGCCCGTTGTCGTAAGCGACGCGGACGCGCTTCCAGGTCCCGGCGCGGGCCGCTTGCGTGCCGTCCACCCAGCGGCCGTTCACCTGGTATTGGATGCTGACCGGCAGCGCGGTCGCATAGCGCGCGGTGACCGGGGACATCAAGTGATGTTCGAGCCACGCCAGCGGCACGACCGAGTACGCCGCGGTACCCAGAAAACCGGCGTGGCCGTAAATGACTTCCTGCATCCGGTATTGGTCGAGGAGTTCCATGGGCGGCAGCGCGCCCCAGCTTCGGTCGCTCCACCAGCGTTCGTAGTAGCCCATGCCGTGATTGAACTGCAGCGGATGAATTTTCAGGAGGTCGAAGTCCACCATCAGCGGAGCGGTCCGGCCGGCATTCTCGGGCACGCCGAGCCGGAATTGCGCCTCGACGCCGTCGAGCAACCCGCTCCAGAACCAGTGGTTGGCGCCCTCGCCCAGCACCGGCCCGCCGTAGAGCCCGCGCTCGAACGCCCATAACTGGCGATGCGCCTCCCAAACGGTCCGAAACATTCCGGCGCCTTCCGATTCGGCGCGGAAGTCCACGTGGAACCATGGCGGCACGGAGGAATGCACGTCCAGAAAATCGGCGTTCGGTTTGTAGAGAGCCAGGATCTGCGAACTCTGTTCCGTCGCCAGAGGCAGGATCGAGTGCGGCTGAATCGCGAACGATTGAATCTTCGTCTGGGGCTGATACCACGCCGGCACGCGATGGCCCTGCGAGTCGAGCGCCACGTCGGCGTCATCGAACCCTTCGTAATTGGGGTAGTAATCCACGTAGTTCTCGTGCAGGGCGATGTCGTATCCCAGGCTTTTTGCGGTGGCGACCAGGCGCTTCATTGCGGCGCCGCCGCCCAGGTCGGGGTTGGCCGGGACATGCGCGGGGAGCGCGTTGTCGTAGCCGCTGCGCTGCCAGTTATGAATGATCGCGACGCAGTTATTCAGCCCGTAACCGTGCAGCGTTTCCAGATTGCGCGCGATGTCGTCGAAACGCCCGCCCCAGATGTCGAGGACGATCTTGCCCGCCAGGTGGCCGCGGAACGGAGAGGGCGGATTCGGGATGTTGGGCAGAGTTTCCGCCACCTGCCAGGCGGCACAGAACACCGCGCGCTCGTGCAGCGGGACGCGGCTGCCGTCGGTGCGGGCGCCATAGACGGCGCGCGTGTTCTGGTGATCGGAGGCGGACGATTTCGTCCAGTCGAGAAACGTGCTGACGAACAGGTTCTCCTGCTCGAGATAAAACACCTTGCCGGAGTAGTAAGGAACGGTCACGTCTCGTTGGCGCGGCGCCGGCCCCCAGCGCCCCGCGTCGAACGCGGCGATTTGCGGCGCGTCGCAGCTCACCTCCAGCACCAGGCTTTTCCCGATCAACTGCGCCGTGCAGCGGAGCGTCGCCGTTTGCCCGTTCATCTCATACGTTGAAACGCAGGCGACGCCGCCGGGCGCCGCCTCCAGACGGCTGCCCTTGAACGTGGCCGTCTGCGTCCATTCCAGGCGCGCGTCAGCCGCCAGCGAAACGACTTCGGATGCTTTCGCGCCCTGCGATGTTGCCCGCAGTTGCCAGATGCCGAGCGGCGGATCGGAGGCTGCAGCGGGACCGGACCATTGATATTCCAACTTCCCGTCGGGGCCGCTGTAGGTCAGTGTTGCGCGATCGGCGCTGACGCTGGTGGTGATGCCGCCCACGAAACCCGAGGCCGGCGCGACTTCCCCGTTTTCCGCCGGATAGAGGCGGCGCAGGTCCAGCGTCGGCGCGGGTTCATGGCCGGCAGAATCGTGCATGCCCGGACCCTCCGGAAGTTCCCGGGACGCCGTGGCCGCGTAATGCGCTCTTGAGCATCCGGCGGTGAGGCTGAGAATGGCCAGGAAGCCAATGGACGCTGCTGCGCGCATGACACCTTCCGGAATGGAATTCGAGCAAGGTGCTTACTGAGCGGCTTCGGACGTCCGGCCGAAGCGGGCGACCCATTGCGGCGTGGCGCTCAGGCCGCCCCAGCCGCCCGGATTATGGTTCGCTTCAAAAATCTTCCGCAGCGTCGGGTCGTATGGCGCCAGGGCTTCCCAGAGCACGCCCGGCGAGTCCGCCCAATGCGGATCGGGCTTACCGCCGTCAATCCGCTGGAACTTCGCGCCCTTGATCTGCTTGTTCCACATGAAGTCCCGGTTCGTGGCGATGAGGCGGGCGATATCCTCTTTCGTGAAGACCAAGCCATGTTCGTACGCCGCCACAATCGCGCTGACGTCCACGCCGTAGTACCCGCCGTTCGGGTGCACGCCGACCCAGTGCTTGAGAGAGCCATCCGCGTTGGTGTCCCACGGCACGCCCGGGTCCCAGTAATCCCAGACGAAATACTTGCCGTCGTCGCGGAGTTTCATTCGAGACTTCATCACCTGGAACCACTTCTCGGCGCGTTCACGGTAGACGGCTTTGTGCGTGGCGTCGTACATGGCGAGCATCCACTCGGAGATCATGTTTTCCTTGTTGTCCGGCAGCGAGTTGCCGACCGTCTTCCCGGTGTCATATCCCTCGGTCCACTTGCCGGTCTTGGGGTCAAGCCCGAATTGCGGAACGACCCAGATGCCGCCTTCCTTCGTCTCGCGCCATGCGCCGCGCGAATTCCATTTCTCGAACGTTTTTTCGGCAAGTTGGAGATATTCCTCGGCCTTGGCGCCGTACTCTTTTTTCAGAGCCGGTGTCTTGAGAATCTCGCCGGCCATCATCACCACGGGGCGAAGGAACAGCGCGTCGCCCACCTCGACGTCCGTGTAGCGCGTCTCGACCCCGGCGGGAAGATAATCGAGGACGCCCTCCTCCTCTTCCTTGGGCCAGCCGATATAGCCGTCCGGCTCCTTCACGCCGCGCTTGATGACGGAGTCCGTCCAATCCATCAGCCGGTTCACCCACTCGCGGTCGCCCGTGGCCATGTAGCCGTAGTAGTACCCGTTCAGGAACGGGCTGACGATCCAGCCGATCTCCTCGCCCATTTCCTTATCGCAAGGGCGGTCGCGGCCGTCGTTGATGATGCTCTGCTTCCAACGCTGCATCCAATCCTTGGCGACGGCAGGATCCATGGGAGCGCCCGCCTGCACAGCCGCGCCGGCTGCCGCGTCCTTCTGGCCCTGGGCGATGGAAAACCCGCCCGGAAGAATCCACGCGAGCAGCAGTCCGCAAATCGCACCGCCGTACAATCTATGTGACATATCGGCCCTTTCAGATGTTTCGAATCCCACTGCTGTCGCCCGTGATTACCACACGGACGAACGCCAGTCAACCCGCCGCGGCGGCCCTACTGCCGCTCCACCAGCGGCGTCACGTCGAAGATGAACCGGCCCTCGGCGCGGATATTCTCGGTCTGCGCCCACGGCATCAGAACAGGCGCGGTCCCTTCGGCCCGAACGATGTCCGCAGTCAGCATGAAGTTGTCGCCTGCCACGGAGGAGCATTGCAGCATCACCACTTCCTTGACGCCCTGCTTTGGGGTCGCGTTGCCGCCGGGCGTCGCCTCCGTCAGATGCCCCTGATACTTCTCCCGCAAATCCACCGGGTTTCCGGCGGCGTCTGCGGGCTGCTCGTCGGCCTTGGCCATCCATGCCTCCGTTATGAGGACAAAGGCCAGCGGCTGAACGGCTTCGATGGCCTTATTGAGGATGGCGGAGGCGGCGTCCTTGTCGTTGATGAACTCCCGCAAGGGCAGCACGGAGACGGCCTGGTCCTGAAGGAACAGCGCCACCGGTTCGCAGAAGGCGTCTCGCTCGAAGTGCAGACGGGCGGTGTCGCGCATCTGCTCGAAGAACTGCGTGATTTCCGTTCGCTGTTTGCCGGTCACGATTCGCACAGCCGGATTCCTTTTCATTCCCGACGTCGGGCATGCTATCTCAAGCGTCGCGGGGACGTCAACCGCTCGGCATGGAACTCCGCGCGTTCTCGCGCCTGCCCTTTTCCGGTCAACCTGTTTTGCCCCCGAGCAACTTCACCAGGCTCGCCGCCGTCAGAGGAGCGCATCCCTCGAAATGGTTATTGATGTTGACAAAAACCTTATGCCCGAGCCGCAGATTCGCACGGACGATGCTCACCGCCGCCTGAATGCTCTCCGGCCTCGGTTCAACGATGCCGTCCCACGCCGAGTCCGTCGCTTCCTCCATCGCCTGCCGGTCGGGGCCGTGCAACCGGACAATCGTGCCGGCAGGCGTGGTCGTCTCGTTCTTGCTGAAGACCTCGGCGATGTGCGGCATGTAGTAGCCTTCCAGAAAGACGTATCCCAGTTTGTGCTCCCGAAGGAAATCGAAGAACGCCTTCGACAGGTAGTTGGGGTTCCGCGTCTCGATAGCGTAGCCGAACTCCTTCGGGGCCTTGACGAAGAACTCGTGCAGCCGGTCAAGGAACGCCTGAAGCGATGGCATCTTCGTTTTGTTCAGGTACTCGAACTGGAACATGATGGGGCCGAGCTTCCCGCCCATTGGAGCGAGGGCGTCCAGAAAACGTTTCAACAGGTCGGCGCTCAGGAAGTCGGGGTTGGGTTGGTTGGCGAGATCGGCGTGTCCTTTGGGCTGCTTGGCGTAGTGATGCGTCAACGTTATCGCGTTGGCCGCCTTGACCGTGAAGACGAAGTCGTCCGGGACGCTCTGAGTATACTCCTTCACCGTAGCCGGCTCAGGCAGCTTCACGCCCGACGGAAACAGGCTCCAGAACCACTGGTCAACCTCGACGGTATTGAAGAATTTTGCGTAGTCGGCCAGATAGTCGTTGGCGGCATACCGGACGCCTTTCCGGTAAATCAGCCCCTTCCAGCCCTCGTACTTCCATGAGCAGGTGCCGACCCGAAGGAGCGGGCGATACCGAGACGGGATGTCGAGGTTCAGTGTCTGCATGCTGGTTCCGCTCCCTGCCGCTGTGCCTTCTTTCATTGTACTCATTCGCACCTGAGCGCGGCCACTCGCCGGCGATGGGATATCTGGAAGTCCTTTCGTGACTGCCTAACGCTTGTAGACCAAGCTCAAGACGAGTATCATCCACGGCGGCTCAAGGCCGGGAAATCCTCGCTCATCCGGGAATCTCGGCCAAAGGCAGACACGCCATCCTTTCGCGCAGGGGTTGCAAGCAGGAAAGGAGCGTCCGCATGGGCAAGGACTACGAGATTCAGAAGGGACAGGAAGACGGGCCTTGCGTGGTCTACCGCTGTCCGGAATGCGGCCGCCAGATTGAGTCCCTCCTGAGTGACGCCGGTTCCAGAGACAACTGCTCGGCGTGCGGGAAGGCCCTCACGGTGCCCGGCGAAGCGGAATGGCAACTACTCCAAGAAGCAGGGACTTCGAGGCAGCATTCAAGGAACCTTTTCACGGTCGCGTGGGTTTTGCACGAAGCGGTGGAAGCGGCGGTCGCCAAGGCCGCGCTCGACGAGGCCGGCATCACGTATCTCGCTGAAGACTTCCAGAGAAACCCGTACGATGGAGTCCTGGCGACTCAATTCGGCTGGGGACGGATTCTCGTGAGCGAGCAGGACATGGAACGGGCGAAAGAGATCATCCAGGAGGCTCTGAAACCCCAACCCTTGGAGGATGTGGAAGACGGCCCCGAAAGCGACGACGAGGCGGAACCCGACGACACGGCGGAACCCGAAGCGGGCTGAGACCGCCGGGATGGCCGACGGTGCAAGCTGGAAGAGTTCTGAGAGGACAGGACATGTTCAAACTTGCGTCGAAGAGATGGCTCACAGCGATGTTGCTGGCAGCCGTTTCGGTCTTTGGCGTCGCCGCGATGTCGGGCGGTGGAAATGCCTCGGCGGCCGAAGGGAACGACGCCGATACGCTTTCGTTCGGCCTGGCGGACGGCAGCTATTTCGTCGGTCACGCGTCCTTTACGCTGAGCCAGGAGACGCCCTATGGAACGCTGAAGGTTCCCTCGAAGGCGGTCTCCGGTGTTTTTACCGTCAGGAAGAAGGGAAGTATATCGTCTCAGCTTCTGTCGTCTATATCATCTGCCTCATATCCACAGATATCGCACATTCAACAAGGCCCTGCCACGCAGGTGAGCACCCTCGACGGCTTCGAGTTCCGCGCGCGTGGTCTGGCCACGCTTACGGAGATGACCGTCGTGACCGATGAGGGCGCCGTCACCATCAAGCCGGAGCAAGTGGCGAGGATAGAACGGAAGCCGCTCCCCGCGCCGGAGCAACCGCAAGTTCAGAAGTGAGCGCGGGCAACACCGCACGGGAGCCGGCGCTCCGCTCGCCGATTTTCTGATACCGCCGACGATGGCGGCGGGCGGCTAAGCGTTCGAGAGAGCCTGGTCCCCTGGCGGCTCGTCGGTCGCATCGGCGGCGCCGTTGGATTCGAGTTCGCGCCGGTGTTTAGCGCTGGCCTTCTCCAGTTTCCCGATGCGGAGCGGGTCGCTGTCGTCGAACGATTCCTGCGCCTCGCTCGAAGCCTCCGCCGCTTGCAGCGCCGCCGCAATCTTCTGGCGCAGTTTCTCATTCTCCTCGAGCGCCTGCTCAGCCTGCTGCCGGGCTTCCGCAGCCTGTCTCTCAAGCCGCTGCCGTTCCTCCTCCGCCTGGCGGAGACGGTTGAGTGCGGCCTCGAGCTGAATCCCGACGCCGTCGCGGTGATCAGTCAGCTCCTTCAACTGCGCTTCGAGCAGGTCGCGCTGCGCCTGCGCCTCCTGCCGGCTTTTCTGGAAGCGGGCGGTCTCCTGCGCGAGCCGCTGCACGCTCGCGGCGTAGGCGCGGTCGCGTTCCACGGCGAGGCTCCTCACCTGCATCTCGAGCCTCGCGCGCCAGTCCGGCAAATCGCGCGGGCGTTCCTTGAGCTTCGCGATCTCCTGCGTGAGGCGTTGCGCGGTCGTAACGTAGGTCGTCACGTCCTTGAGCGACACTTGCGTTGCCTCTTCGCCCATCCATTTCATGGCGGAAAGCCGGATCTTCAGGATGATCTCGGCGCCGTTGTCCAGGGCGAACCGGACCTGGCTGGCGGCGAGTCGTTGCGGCTGGTTGTTCAGGTGCGCTTCGAGCCGCGTCTGGAGCCCGCCGCGGAGCATGCGTTCGGCCTTCGGGTTCATGAAGCAGATCCGGCCCAGGCGGTCCATGATGACGACGGGCGCTTTGAGTTGCATGACAAGCGAAGCGAAGTCAGGCGCAGGGCCGGCCGTCGCCGGCAATGGCTCCATATCCGGCGCGCCTTCGTAGAGGTCGTCGGAGCGCATATCGGGAATCCCGGACAAGAATTGCGCCTCACCCACTGGAAGCCCCGCATTTCGGCCTGCGCACCTGCTTCAACATTCTTATCATACGAATGGCGCAGCGTCAATATGCGCTCTCGGTTCGCGGCGGCGCTCGGCGGCGCGCCAGGATGAGCTTATCCTCGTCGGCCAGGATCTCCATGTTCTCCCGCGCCTCCCTGAGCGCCCGCCAGGCCACGGCCGGCGGCGTCGTGCCGAGATTGCCCTTCATGTCCATGAACAGGTAGTCCGCCCCTGCGTAATCGTCGAGCAACACGATCTCCGTGCGGTGCGGAACCTGGCAATACAAATCCCATTGGACGGCCAGGCGCCCGTCCGCAGGCAGGAGCCGGCGAGCGATATCCGCCGCCGCGCGCTCCCGCGCGGTGACCTCGAACGGCCTCATGGGGAACCCGTTCGAGAGCGTCGGCCGCGTCAGCCAGATCGCTCCGTTCACCGCAAGCAACGCTGTCATGAACACGATGAGCGGGCCTTTCGCCGAACGCGGCCCTCGGGCGAACCGCGCCGCTCCGAGCGCGGTCGCGAAGAACAGGAAAGGGATGATCGGCGCGCTACGGTAATACGCCAGCATCCGGAAATCCGGGTCCGGCGAAAGCAGCACCACCACCGCCGGAGGCAGAATCAGCAGCGCGCTGCGCCAGTCCGCCAGGAACAGGAACCCGCACGTCGCCAGCAGCGTCAGCAGCGGCCACGAAATCAGCGAGAGCGCAATGCGCCACGGGTGCGCCAGGATGTTCAGCGCGATCGCCGGCAGACTGTTCCCGTAAGCTCCATAGAACTTCAGGTACGCCGGCGGCGTGCCCGCGGGCGCGAACGCGCGCGTGACCGCCGCCGCCAGCAGGAACCAGGCCAGCGACAGGCCCATGGTTCCCCAGCCCAGCCGCCGCTGGCGCCGCACCAGCAGCAGGTACAGGCCGAACGGGGCCAGGTACAGCGCCACATCCGTCTTCACCCCGAGGGCCAGGACCAGAAAGATCCAGTATGCTTTTCGATGCCTGGCCAGCGCGCAATACATCGCGCTGAACGCGCAGAAAGGCAGCAGCGCCTCGTAGTGCGAGGCCTGGTGAATGCAGCCGACGTAGTAGTTCACCAGGTACAGCCCCGCCGTCAGCGCCGCCAGCGCGCGGCTGTTCGTGGCGTAGCGGGCCAGGAGGAAGAGCGGCACGGCGGCGCCCGCGAGAAGAACGCTCTGGAACAGCAGCAGGGTCAGCGGGCCATCGTGCAGCGCGTAGAACGGGAGCGCCAGGAGCAGCGTCGGCGTAAAGTGCACGCCGAAGTGGCTCCGGCCGATCAGCGGCGAGTACATGAACCGCCCGTGGAGCGTCCAGTGCAGGCTGTAATCAATCAGCCCCACATCGTGCGGGAAAGTGTGGTGCGAGGCCTGCTGCGAAAACGCAATCCAGCCGTAATACAACTCAGCCGCCAACAGCCCCGTGACCGCGACCATCATGATGAGCGAAACGCCAGGCCGCGCCTCGGTGGCCCCGTCGAGGACACGCGCCGGCGTCATTTCTCAGGCGCCGCGTTCGATGCTCCCTCATCCTCCACCAGCGTCCAACTGCTGTCGGGATTGTATTCCTTCATGTTCCGGGCGAGGTCCGGGGTTTTGGACCCGAGGTCCTTTTGATAGAGCTTGCCCTGGTGGCTGATGATGAACGTCATCACGCCGGAGGCGCCGTACTCGCTCGGCCAGGCAACCAGGGCGAAGCCGGCGATCATGTTGCCATTGATGACGTAATCGTATTGGCCGCCGGGTGCGTCGGGGCCCTGGCACTTGAGGATGTGGTAGAAGTAGCCATGGTACGGCTGCGGGCCGGAGTGGTCCTTCTGCCCGAGCGTGTAACCTTCCATATCAGCCTGGGCGACAAACTCGCCGAACGGGCTCTCTTCCTCGCCGGGAGCCGCCGCCCAATAAAGCCCGTCCTTGCCGTTCTTGCTGATGAAGCGCTGGGCGTACTTGAGCACGCCGCTGTCATCGCGGTCCACGCTGGCGTACTCGCGCTGCGCTTCGAGATACGCGCGGCAGACGGCGATGGTTTCCAGTTCGTTGGCGCCGATGCGGCGGGCGAGGATTTCCTTCTTGCCCGCTTCGGTGTCGAAGAACCATTTGCCGTCCGGCAGGCGCGTCAGCGGAATGGGGAAGGGCCAGTTGTCCTTGCCGATGTCAACAATGGAGGTATTCTCGTCCTTCTTCTCCAGCTCGAGGTGCTCGCCGGCGTTCTTGACGAAGCGGTCGAAGGCCTTCTCGTCCTCGACCTTGTCGCCGGTGACGAACTCCGAAGAAGCCGGACCGAACATGCGGTCGAGGGCCGCGCGGTCGCGCGCCTTGGCGGCGGCGACGAGCGCGGCGGCGGCCTGGTCGTCGCTGTCGAATTGCTGCTGGCCCGCGCCCGGCTCGCCGGCGGGGCGGACGAGTTCGGCCTCGCTCCCCGTGGTGATGCAACCGGTGATGGCGGCGAGTATGAAGGCGCCCGCGCAGACGAGCGCGGCCATTACGGCTCCGGAAGTTCGAGAATGCATCCTTGCTCTCCTTAATTGAGCCGCCGGCGATATCCGGGCGGACGTTTCAAATCTCCGACGCTGCCGGCACTGCCGGCAGTCAGCGATGCGCGATCTTCATCGGTGCGAGGCCGAGGCATTGCCGCGGGCGCTTTGAGCGCGAGCTGCGCCGCCCGAGCCGCCGCTGAAGGCGCTGCTGCGAGCGGGTTGCGGCGCGGCCCGTGCCGGCGCTGCGCGGGCGACCGGCGCTGCGCGAGGGGCCGGCGCGCGGGCGGCGGCGCGAGGAGCCGGCGCGCTGCGGGCAGGCGCGGGCTTAGTCGCGGCCCGCCGGGTCGTCGAGGTGGCGCGCTGCACGGAACGCTGAACCGTGCTGCGGGTTTGCGTGGCGGCAAAGATGTTTTTCGAGGATGCGGGCGCAGCCTGCCTGCCGACCGCCAAACCACGAGCCGCGCCGGCGGCGGGCTTCGCGGCGGCGGCTCCGCGCGCACGATTGAGGCCCGCTTTTTCGGCGACCGCAGGCGTGAGCCGCGGCGCGGACCTCAGCGGCGCGCGAGTCCAGGTTCTGGGAGAGGCCTTCCATCCCGCCGGGCGGCGGTTCCATGCCGGCGGATGACGGTCCCATTCCTCGGGGTGATGCCATCCGGAATACCACCCGCCGCCGGTCACGATGCATCGCCCGCCCCAGTCGAAATCGTCGTCGCACCAGAGGCCGATGGGGTAGCCGGCGCCGTAGGTGACCGGACAGACGCCGGCATAAACCGCGTCCGGGTCGTACTGCGGCACGTAGATCACCTCGGGATCAACCGGCTCGATGCGGATGGCGCCGTTGTCGGCGACCACCTGCTGCTGCGGATTGGTCTGGAGATTCTGCGCGGCTTGCGCCTGGGCGCGCAACTGCTGGATGCACGCGAGCACGTCCTGCTGCTGGTTCAAGAATGCCGCGCCTAAGGCCTGGGTCCAATTGATCTGGCCGCTCATCATCGCGAGGACGCCGGGGTAATGGACCAGGCCCTTGATGGAGGCATCCCAAGTCTGGGCGGCGATGTCCGCCTCGGTGGGATTGGGCGCGGCCTGAAGCCATTGCTCGGCGGCGGCCACGTCCTGCGGATAGGTGGCGGCGGGCAGAATCAGCGACAGGAGCGGGTCGGGATAGAGCGCGATGGGCCCGAGCAACTGGGCGAGTTGGTCGGCGGTGAGCGTGACGGCCGCCGCGGGCACGCCGGGCATGACGGGCGGTGCGCCTTGCGGGTATTGGACGTATTGCGGGTACTGCGGAGCCTCAACCTGCGCCTGCACCACGGCGCGCCCGCCGACCCAGCAAAGGCTAGCCATCCCGGCCAGGCACGCGATCATGCGCCATTGTTTTCGCATTGCAGTTGCCTCGATAGAGAAGCGCTCTCGAGTCCGCCATGCCCGCTCCGAAAAAACCAGCCGCGCCGGCGATCCGCCTGCGCGGCCGGTTCATTGTCCCGGGCGACCGCCGAAGCTCACTGGCCCGAGCGAATCATCGGCTCACTGGGGCGCAGGCGCCGCAGGCGGCGCAGCAAGCTTCATCGCCTCCTGGACCGTCTTGGTCATCCCCGCGATCTTCGCGTTCGCGGCGGCCAGTTGCTTTTGCAAGGTTTGATTCTCGGTGGTCTTCGCCGCTAATTCGCTGGTTTTCGCCGCGAGGTCGTCCTGGGCCGTCTTGAGATCCTGCTTCGTCTGGTCCAGTTGCTTCTGCAGCTCGGCGACCTTTACCCCGTCGCCCCCGGTTGTCCCAGCGGTCGGCTCCGGCCCGCAGCCCACTGTCATCATCAAGGCCGCGGCAAAGGCCGCAGCGGCCGCCCATTGCAAACACTTCATAGCTTGACCTCCCAATAAGAAGCCCGCATGTTTATCCGATTCGAGGCCTACTGGTTCGCCGGCGGCGCCGCCGATTCGAGCTTCTTCGCAATATCCGCCAGGGCCTTCTTTGCGGCCGCCAGCTCGGCTTCCATGGCCTTCTGCGCATCAACTTCCTGCTGGAGCTTGCCCGTCTTTTGCGTCTCGGCGCCCAAATCCTTCCGGGCTTGGTCCAGTAACGCCTGGGTTTCTGCAAGCTGGCTCTGCAGCCGGTCCGCGCGGGTCTTCTGATCGGCAGCCTCGTTCTGGACGGCTTTCAAGTCGGCGAGGGAACGGCTGTTCGCCGCCAGTTGGTCCTGGACCGTCTTGAGGTCCTTGCGGACCTGGTCGAGTTGCTTCTGCGCCGCGTCGGCCTTCTTCTGCGCCGCGTCGGTCTTCTTCTGCGCGGCCATGATGTCCTGGTCGTACTTCGCCTTCGACACCGAGCTGCATCCCGTGCCGATGACCAGCGGCACAGCGACCGCCACAACGGCTAACGCCCGCAAGTACCACATACCGTCACCTCCTAATGAACAGCAAGGGACAGCCTGCTTTCAAGCATGAGGTTATACGGTCGGATTGGCGCTGTCAAGCGGTTTCTCGGCTGTCCACGTCGCGAGTGTTCCAATTTTGGATGGTACCCGCTTCCGCCACTCCGCTGGAAATGGTATTCTTGTGGCCGGCTCATGCAGAGAGGAGAGCGAGATGTTCAGCACGGAGAAGGTGCTGTTCAGCGCGTTCATATGTTTGTGCGCCGCTGCCGCCGGTTTCGCCATCGGCTGGTGTATGTCCAGGCACATCGGGAAGAAAGACAAACGATAAACGAAAAAGGCAGGGAGTTTATCCCTGCCTTTGTGCGGAGAATCTGCTTCCGGTCCGTTCAGCGACCGCGTCCTCCGCCAAACCCGCCTCGCGCTCCTCCGCCGCCGAAGGACGCATGCGCTGCGCCGTGGAATCCGCTCATTCCTCCGCTTCGGATGCCCGAAGAGGCCGCACTGCGAAACACTCCGCCGCCGCTGCGGAACGCCGGACTTGCCCCGCCGCGGAAGGAGAACGATGAGAAGCCTCGTCCTGCCGCCGCATTGTGGAATCCGCCACCGAATCCGCCTACGCCATTATGGAATCCGCCGCCGAACCGGTCACCGAATCCGTTACCAAACCGGTCACCGAATCGGTTACCGAACCGGCCGCCGAATCCGCGCCCGAAAAAGCATCCGTTGTAAATGCCGGCTGTTATAAAGCCGTACCCCGGACACCAGGCGTAAGAAGAGCCATATGGATAACCATACAAAGCACCGTAATCGTATCCATAGCCGTAAGGTCCGGGCGGCACGTAAGCCGGATTGACATTGACGTACGGGGCTACGTCGGCGTAGTCGTACGGTATCTGATCAGAGTAGACGTCCGAAGGCGCCACAGGCGGCGCTTCCTGGTAGCCCGGGTTCACCGCCACCGGAGGAGCCGCATTCGGGGCCTCAGCGTAGAGCGTCTCGATGCTGACCACTTTCGTGAGGTCCACGTTGACCGGCCCGGCCTCCGTCGTAGCTTTCAGGTCGCTGCTTGAGGCTTTGTATTTCACCCGCAGCTCAATGCTCTTCGTGTAGATGTCCGCCCATTCGTTAGCAATGTCGAAACGGGCCGAGAGGAAGTTCGTGGATGGAATGCTCAGTCGGCCGTACTGGCTGTCAATATCCATGGTGAACGAAACGGCGCCCTTCAGAACGCTCCCGTCCGAAAGCAGAATCTTGAAACCTTGTGCGTTGGGTTGACCCGCCGGTGGAGCTGTACTTCCAGCCACTGTCAGCGGAAGGAGGGACAGCCATATCACCAGCGGCACGATCAGGTTATAACGCATGGTTTGACCCTCCTGCGTCTGTCGCTTTTCCTTCATATCCATCACTCCCCGTAATGATTATATCCCATTTTCTCCCTCTGTCAATGAATTCTTCAGTGGCGAACTGCTTGACGCGGGTGACTTGCGCCGTCACAATATGACATCGGACGCCTGATCGTCAGAGGCCCGCATTTTGACTCTCTAGGAGAGGACAATTCCATGGCACGGAAACCGTTGACATTAACAGTGCTGGGCGGCGGCAGCTACTTCACGCCGAGCTTCGTCGGTACCATGTGCAAGAAAGGCAAGGTCTTCGCGGGCGCGGAGGTCCGCCTGCACGACCTCGACGCCGATCGCGTGGCGACGGTGAAGGCGTTCTGCGAGCGGTTCGTCCGCTCGCGCGACGCAGCCATGACCTTCATCGCCGCGCCGGATCTCGAACGCGCGCTCAAGGGCGCCGATTTCGTGATCGCCACTTTCCGCATCGGCGGCATGAAGAGCCTGACGCTCGACGAGATCATCCCGCCGCGCTTCGGATACTTCGGCAACGAGACCGTCGGTCCCGGCGGAATGTTCATGGCCATGCGAACCATACCGGTGGTGCTCGACGTGGCCCGGCGAATGAAGCGCCTCTGCCCGAAGGCCTGGCTGCTCAACTATGCCAACCCCACCAACTTCATCGGCGACGCCCTTCAACGCGACGGCCACAGGCGATGGGTCGCCCTGTGCGACGGCTACATCTGCCCGCCGCGCGACATCGGCGTCACGGTCGGCGTGGACTTCGAGCGGATCGCCACGCGGCACGCCGGCATCAACCACTGCTCGTGGGTTTACGAGGCGAAATCCGACGGGCGCGACCTGCTGGAGGAACTGCGCCGGCTGGACTCCAAGGCCGTCGAGGCCAACCTCGCCTCGCTCAAGCCCGAGGGCCAGGCGCGCGTCAAGCGGTGGTTGCAGATCTTCCGGACGATGGGGCAATATCCCGCGCCGGCCGGCCACACCGAGCCGTACTTCTATTACGACGAGGCGGTCGAGGAGCAGCGGCAGCACCCCGAAGAAGGCCCTGCCCGGCGAAAGGAAGGCGACGTCAAGAAGTGGGCCCAGTTGAAGGCCATCCTGATCAACTGGAACGAGCAGGAGGCCGCCCAGATCGCCCGGACGCACTTCGGCGGACATGCCGACCTGGCCATCGGCGTCGCGGAAGCGCTGGCCACCGGCAGCGGCGAGCTGTTCCCCGTGAACGTCCCGCATGGCGGCGCGGTGCCGGGCTTCAGTCCGGATACGGTCCTGGAGGTCTACTGCAAGGTCACGAAGAACGGTTTCGAGCCGCAGCCGGTTCCGGCGTTCACGCCGCCGGTCTTCGTCCAGCAGAGCCACCTGGCCGAGGTGCAGAAGATGGTCGTGGCGGGCGTCCTTCAGAAGGACCGCCGGATGCTCTTCGAGGCGTTGTGCGTCCACCCGTTCACGCGCTCGCTCGCGACCGCCGGCGCGCTCTTCGATGCCATGTGGAAGGAAGAAGAGAAGCAGGGAGTTCTGGGGCCGTATTGGGCGAGCTGATGGAAGGCGGAATCGCCTCGACCTATATAAAAGGAGAAAGATCCATGCGCCTGGTCACTCTATCGCTGGCGGCGGCACTCGTCCTGGGATCCTGCGCGGCCGCTTCGGCGCAGGAGGCGATCGCGCCCATCCGCAAAGTTGAAATCGGCAGGAACCGCGAGTTCGTCGTGAACGGCAAGCCCTTCTTTCCGATCATGGGCTGGCTCCAGGATGCCGGGAACCTGCCCAAGCTGAAGGCCGTCGGGATCAACTGCATCGCCGGTTACTGGCGGCCGGCGGACCCCGCCGAGGCCAAAGGCAAGACCGCCGACCAGTACGCCGGGCAGGCGTTCGAGGCGGGCCTCTACTTCCTTCCTCCGTTCGAGCCCGCGTACGCCGACGAGATGAAGAAGCTCAAATCGTCCACCGCCCTCCTCGCGTGGATGCAGAACGACGAGCCGGACAACCCGGTCACCCGCAGCAATGCCCAAGTCGTTCCCGGCAAGGGCGTCATCGTGAACAGCTCGCGGCCTCTTTACATGATGGTAGATGGCAAGCCCGATACCTCCGCCGTCCTCGACCCGATGGCCGGCGCCAGCTTCACCATCAAACTCAAGGCGCCGGTGACCGCGGTGGCCGTCGCCGTGCAAAGCACCACGAACCCCAAGGAGGCCGTCGCTAAAGAGGTCGCCTTCGAGGTCGGCGGCAAGGAAATCCTCAAGGTCACGCTCGAGAAGAATCCGCAGCTCCAGAAGTTCGACCTGACGGAGCCCGCCACCTTCCAGGAGATCACCGTCAAGGTCCTCTCGGCCTATCCGGAAGACAACGTGTGGGGCGCCATCGCCGAGGTCCAGGCTTTCGACAAGGAAGGCCGCAACCTCCTTCTCTCCGAGCCGCGCAAAGAGCCGCGCGAGAGCACCGAGGCCGTGATGGCGAAGTACAAGGCCCTGAAGGCCTTCGACTCGTCGCGGCCGATGGTCATGACCGTCACCGACTTCTTCATCCACGACACGTCCCTCGACCACTGGTGGAACCGCGCGCAGCAGGACAAGCTTTATCCGCAGATGCTCAAGGCGGCGGACGTGGTCGGCTTCGACGATTACCCCATCTACGGCTGGAACCTGCCGGCGAAGATCGGACGCGTCTCGCAGGGGATGGACGATCTGCGTGAGTACGCCGGCAAGGACAAGCCGGTCTATCAGTGGATTGAATGCTTGCCCGGCAGTTTTGAAAACGCCGCCCCCGTCACCGGCGTGGAGATTCGCAACGAGGTCTGGCAGGCGATCATCAAGGGCGCGACGGCCATCGGCTACTTCACGCACCGGTTCAAGCCGACCTTCTCCGAGTTCGGCCCGTCCGAGGAGAACCAGAAGGCGATGAAGGAGATCAATGAGCAGATCACCCGCCTGACGCCCGTCCTCTGCGCGCCCGACGCGAAGCTCCAGCCGAAGATCGAAATCGAAGGCGCCCTGCCCGCCGAATGCCTCGCGAAGGCGGCCAAGGGCGGACTGGTGATCTTCGCGAAGAACATAGACGCCGCCGGCAAGTCAGGCAAGGGAACGATTTCGCTGGACAGCTTGAAGCCCGGCACAAAGATCGAGGTCGTGGACGAGGATCGAACCCTGACCGCCGAGCAAGGCAAGTTCACCGACGACTTCAGCAGACTGGCGGTGCACATCTACCGCGTGGAGAAGTAGCTCGCGCCGTCTGGAGTCGCTTGGCGGATATTTGTAATGACGACTGCACACATATAAGCCCGGATTTGCCAGATACAAGCGGCATTCTTTGGCACGCTGATTGCTTAACCTCGCGCATAGGAACCAGTTAGCGGTGTTTGCCTTACCCACAGGTCGTTCCTGCCAAAGTGACGGGAAGGTGTGCGCTCGGGTCGCCAAAAACGAGTGGACAATGGCCTTTGGCCCGGATTCTCGCCTGTTCAGGGGCGTCGAGAGGTCTCCAAGGCTGGAAAGCCTCCTGGAATGACCTTGACACAGGCTGCTTCGAGGCTACAATACGTCGTTTCGGAGCTGGCCATCTTCGGAGGGACGGTCAAATGGCAAATCTCGGATTGTCCCCAGCGATCCTGTTATAAGGGAATCCAACGTGATGAAAGACAAAACGATGGCGATGATGACCGTGGCGTGGCTGGCGGCTGCAGCTTGGGGCGCGGGGCTTAGACCGGAAGATGTGAAGCTGGAGGATATGAAGCTGACGATCATGCCGCTGCAAGAATCGGTGACGATCGAGTCCCTCCCCGTAATTCACGGCCGCTGGGATGGCGAGCTGAAGGCCGGGCCGCTCTCGTACAGCGGCCCGGTGATGCTGCCGGGCGTGGCGTGGGTATCGGGCGCCTTGCGGCCGAAGTCGCTTGTCGTGACGCCGGCAGGCCATCCGCAGGTCAAGCTGGTCGAGGGCACGGATTATGCGGTTGACTGGGATTTGTGGAGCGTAGCGGGGCTGCCCGGCAGTCAGTACGCGGGACAAAAATGTCACTTCGAATATGATTATACGAAGACACGGCTGGACCTCGTGGAGCAAACGGCCGCTGGAAAAGTGGTCCTCAAGAAGGGCGTCGAGGATAAGTCCGAGCCGCAGTTGCCGGAGGCCGATGCCGGGGCGACACCGCTGCTCAGCGTCTATCTGCCGCCCAATACGGTGAAGTTGACGATGGAGAACATCAATCTGATTGATCCGGCCTATAAAGGCGTGCCGCCGGTCGCGAACACGGCGGTGCTGCGGACGGCGCGGGACAGGATGGCCGCAGGCAAGCCGGTGACGATCGTGTTTCTCGGCGACAGCATCACGGCTCAGCCGGCGACGGATTTCCGGGACGGCAAGGGATCGTATGTGGACCGGTTTGTAAAATGGCTGGAGACGGCGTATCCACAAAGCAAGGTTGTGGTGACGCCGAAAAATAAGGTCGTGCCGGCGGCGGACAGGCAGATCGTTGTGGTCAAGGCCGGCGTGGGCGGCGACGACACGCCGCGCGCCCTCGAGCGGTTCGCCACGGACGTGACGGCGCACCATCCGGACGTGGTATCCATCATGCTCGGGGCGAACGACAATAACCGCGGGAACAGCGGCAACAGCGTGCCGCCGGCGGAGTACAGGAAGAACCTGGAGACGATGGTTGACAAGGCTCAGGCGGGCGGCGCGGCGGTGATCCTGATGACGCCGAGCATGAAGAACCTGAAATGGATCGCGACGGTGCCGAACATGGGCGATTACGCGGCGGCCGTGCGCGAGGTGGCCCAAGCCAAGCACTGCTGCCTGGTGGACAATTACCGTGGGTGGCAGGATGCAGGCCGGCAAGGGTTGAATTATATGGTTCTGCTGGGGACGTGTCTGAATCATCCAGTTGACCGGGGGCATCAGATTTTCTTCAAGGGACTGGTCGCGGCATTTGAGAAAGACGCGGCGAATAACTGATTATGACAAACCCCATTGATATTCCCGGGACACCGATAACCGTCTCCATGTCAAGCGCGGTCGGTTGCCGCAGGCGTTTTCCTGGAAGCCGCCGTTCGTGTGCCGTTCAGACACCCATCTGCCTTCGCTGAAGCTACGAGAGACAGGTTCGCACCGTGTCCGATTTACGCCCTCGGACCGTGCATGATTCTCGTCGCGCGGCGTCAGCCCAATCACAAACACGGCGCATCTTGGTTATGATAAAGGCGGCATGAAGCTGGGAGCTGAGTCACGCACCGCTCAGCTTTCTTACTTCGCTCCTTGTGGCGCCTGCCTCTGATGTGAATCATTCCACTGCTCCCATGAATTGGGATACCCCGCTTCCCTCCATGACAGCAGAGAATCAACTGTCCTTTCCGCCTCGGTGAAAGGCTCTTTTTGCTGTTCGCCGATATGAGAAAAGAGTTTGCGCGCAACTTGAAGGTCTTTGAAGTGGCCGTAAATTTCCATCTGCTCCTCGGGGCTTATCCTCCAAATGGGGTTTCGCGTGGTTTGGTCACCTACAGATATCGCTTGCC
Source organism: Candidatus Brocadiia bacterium (assembly GCA_050015075.1). Taxonomy (GTDB): domain Bacteria; phylum Planctomycetota; class Brocadiia; order CAIUPP01; family CAIUPP01; genus JBEKCB01. The sequence goes on from JBEKCB010000008.1 coordinate 25,265, forward strand.
CGAAAATGTTGAGTCTGACGGTAGAACCCGAGTAGACCCAAAGATGCTCGTGGTGCTCTTCGACATGCGCAGCGTACCAGTTGCTGCAGGAGGTCTCTTGAATTTGCTCAGAAACATGCCCGAAGGTAATCCGGCACGTTCGTCTGGCGCGGCATAGCGCACAGGTGTAATGTGACGAACTTCCGACTTCAGCACTCGGCACGGTCATGGATGCGAGAATCAAGAGAGTGACTGCTATGATCAGCCAGTCAAACCGCTTCGGCCTCAGCGCTTGAACCCATGCCCAGCCTCGCTTGCTCACCCTGCTTCCTTCTTGTCACGAAGAAGCCGATGGCCGGGGCTGCCACCGCCCCATCATAGCCTGCCGTAGCCCACTGTCGAGTCGCTTCCCGTGCCACCCTTGCCGTTGCGGGTGGCTGGTCCATATCTCAAGGCTTCAGGAGTTCAGGTGCATGTTCCCGCAGCCAGTCCAGAACTTCCTTCTGCAGGCCTCTTGCGAACGCGCTGAGCTCTGCCGCATCGGCATCGGTGGCTGCTCCCGCATAGTCATACTCGGCTGTGTTTCGTTTCCGCCTGCACGTTTCCAGATACTCGGCGTCGCTTCGATGGTTGGCGCCCAATATCAGCGGAAGCGATTGCACGGTTCGATAATGTGCAAGCAATTTTTCCGGCTTGTAGCCTGAAGCGTACAACAGCACGGTACAAAGTTTGAGCGCGGCGTTGTAGGCGATTCCGAAACGCCAATCCGCAGAGACTGCAACGCTTCCCGCATCGGCCAAGTCCCGCTCTACGATCCCGAGGAGGTTCTTGACCTCTTGCCGGCTGGTCGTGTGGCGTTTGAGCCAGCCCTTTTCAGCCCAGTCTTGTAAGGTCATTTTCGCCGCCCACCACAAAAATCTTCGGCGATGCCGTGACGCTTGTGATGAAATGGTCGCCCGAGTCAAGGCGTTTGCGGAATTCGGTCACGTGCAACGCATGAGGGTTCACCTCACGACCGAGCGTCTCCGACACACCTGCCAATCGGCGCGAAAGCTCACGAAGCCCCACGTTGCCGATGACCATCAGGTCGACGTCGCTATGCGCCTCCTCCTCGCCGCTCGCCATAGAACCGAAGACGAAGGCGGCGCGGATGCCCTTCTTACCGAGGGCTTTCTCTAAAACCGTCGTCAATCCGGTCGTTTTCAACACGAGTCGCCGAATGTCCTCATACAGAGGGTGTTCCCTGTTGGCGCGGTAGAGGAGCCGGTTTCCGTCCCGCCGGGACTGGACCAGCCCGAGCCGGGCCAACTTGGTCAAGTCCTGCCTGACCGTGCCCAGCGCAAGACCTGACTGCCTCTCGATCTCGCGGAGATGAAGCTCCTTGTCGGACAGGCCGAACAACAGGCGGAATATTTCCGCCCGGACGCGGGAGGATAAGAGGTCGCTCAGAGCATTTTTCATTGTGCGGTCTTACCATTCAATTGCGCGGTGTCGCCGCGCATTATCCCAGAGATGCGGCTCGTTGTCCAGACTACGCTCAGTCCAACAGCGCTTCCGGCGCGAGTGATACGGCTAACTGGTCGGCTACGGCGAGGCCCTTGAGGGTCGGCGCGACGCGGCTCGCTTTGCAGCGAAGGAGGCCGTCGGATTCAGCGCGGGCAAGGACCTCTTTCTTTTCGGCGGGCAGGTCTACGCCAGTGGTCTTGCGCAGTTCGTCGAGGGAGAAGCCGTCGCGCGTGCGCAGGCCTAGCAGGATGATCTCGGCCGCGCGCTGGGCGTCGGTCAGCCGCTCATTCCCCGCCTCGGGCAGTTCGCCGCGCTCCAGCGATCCGCAATATTCGATCAGCGAGGTCGTGTTCCAGGAGCGCGCCGGGTTTAGAAAGCTGTGGGCCGACGGGCCGAAGCCGAGATAGTCGCGGTGCGTCCAGTAGGCGCTGTTGTGCCGCGAGCGGAAGGCTTTCGCCCGCGCGAAGTTGCTGACCTCGTACCCCTCGTAACCGAGCCCTTCGCACGTCTGATGCGTGGCCATGAAGATAGCCGCTTCCGTGTCGGCGTCCGGCATGCGGACCTCTCCGCGGGTGACGGCGTCGTGCAGCGCCGTGCCCGGCGCGCAGGTCAGTTGGTAGCAGGAAAGATGCTCCGGCGCGAAGGCCGTGACCGCCTCGATCAGGATCTCCCGCGTGAGGCCGGCGGTGTGCCCGGGCAGCCCGACGATGAGGTCAATCCCCAGGTTGTCGAACCCGGCGGCTCGCGCGCGCCGCACCGCCGCGACGGCGTCGGCGACGGAGTGGGCGCGTCCGAGGAACCGCAGGTCCTCGTCGCGCATTCCCTGAACGCCGACGCTGAGGCGATTGACGCCCGCCGCGCGGCAACCCGCCAGCCAGTCGCCGGTAAGGTCGCAGGGATTGGCCTCCACGGTGATCTCGCAATCGGCTTGAAGGCTAAAAACGCTCCGGAGGCCGTCCAGGATGGCGCGCAGCCGGCCGATTCCGATAAAGGACGGCGTGCCGCCGCCGACATAGAGCGTCCGCGCGGGCCGGTCGGAGGCGCGCAGCCGGATTTCAATCTCCAGCGCGCGCGCGAAGCGGTCCATCTCGCCGTCCGCGGGCGGCCGCGAGCAGAAATCGCAGTAGCGGCATTTGCTCCGGCAGAACGGGACGTGGACGTAGAGGCCGAGCGCGCGATCGTCAGATGGGATGACTGGATTCTGATTCATGACTTTACGATTATGATAACCGCAGCGCGTGAATCGTCCTCGTCGTCGTCCTCGTCCTCGTCCTCGGACGTACGGAACGGCAGTTCGAGGACAAGGACGAGAACGTCGAGGACGAGGACGATCTGTTCCGCCCGCCCTCAGTCCCCCGGCGCCTTGAGCACCGCCACGAACGCCTCCTGCGGAACGGAGACCTGCCCGACCATCTTCATGCGTTTCTTGCCGGCCTTCTGTTTTTCCAGGAGCTTGCGCTTGCGCGAGACATCGCCGCCGTAGCACTTGGCGGTCACGTCCTTCCGCAGGGCGTTAATCGTCCGGCGCGCGATGATCGTGCCTCCGATGGCGCCCTGGAGGGCGATCTTGAAATTCTGCCGCGGGATGGTCTCCTCGAGCCGCTCGCAGGCGTACATCGCCGTGGCCCGCGCTTTGGTTTGGTGCGTGAGCTGCGAGAGCGCGTCGAGCCGCTCGCCGTTGACGAGAATGTCCAGCTTGACGATCTCCGACTGCCGGTAATCCAGCATGGTGTAATCGAGCGACCCGTATCCCTGCGTGATCTGCTTCAGGTTCTCGTAGAAGTGGTAGATCACCTCCGCCAGCGGCAGGTCCACCTCGACTTGCAGGCGATGGCGGCCGATATAGTGCGTGCGCGGGTTCGTCGCGCGGGCGCTCATGCACAGCGTCATCACCGGCCCGATGGACTGCTCCGGGGTGATGATGGACGCCCGGACGAAAGGCTCTTCCACGCTCTCGATCCTGGCCGGGTCGGGGTAGTACGAAGGGTTATCCACCTCGACGAAATCGCCGTTCGACAGCAGGACGCGGTACACCACGCTCGGCGCGGTCAGGACGAGCGAGATCCCGTGCTCCTCCTCGATGCGCTGCTGCACGACGTCCAGGTGCAGCGCCCCGAGGAACCCGCAGCGGAAGCCCAGGCCGAGGCCGACCGACGAGTCCTTCTGATAGACCAGCGCCGCGTCGTTGAGCGCGTAGCGCTCGATCGCCACCGCCAGCGCGTCGTAGTCGCTCGCGGACATCGGGTAGATCGAGGAAAAGACCATCGGCTTGACCGGCTCGAAACCGGGCAGGCTCTGCGCGGTGGGGTTCTGATCGTGCGTCATCGTATCGCCGATCCGCACGTCCGCCAGCGTCCGGATGCCGGCCACCACATAGCCGACCTCGCCGACGCTCATGGACTCGCGCGGGACCTGCTTGATCTGAGACCACCCCACTTCCATCACCGTGTAGACGACGTTGTTCGACATGAAGCGAATGACGTCGCCCGGGCGGATGGTGCCTTCCATGATGCGGAAACCGACGACGACGCCGCGGAAGGGAGTGTAAATCGCGTCGAAGACCAGCGCCTTGAGCGGCGCCTCCGGATCGCCGGCGGGCGGCGGAATCCGCTCGATGACCGCCTCGAGGATCTGCTCGACTCCTTTGCCGGTCTTGGCCGAGCACAGGATGGCATCGTCCGTGGGAAGCGCGAGTTCCTCCTCGATCTGCTCCTTGGTCCCCTCGATATCGGCCGTCGCGAGGTCAATCTTGTTGATGACCGGGATGATCTCCAGGTTGTGCTCCACGGCCTTGAAGAGGTGGGCCACGGTCTGCGCCTGCACGCCCTGCCCGGCGTCCACCAGCAGCAGCGCGCCCTCGCACGACGCGAGCACGCGCGACACCTCGTAGGAGAAATCCGCGTGGCCCGGGGTATCAATCAGGTTGATGAGATAGTCCTTGCCGTCGAGCGCCTTGTACGGCAGCGTGACGCTGTTGCTCTTGATTGTGATCCCGCGCTCCCGCTCGATGTCCATGGTGTCCAGCATCTGATCGCGGAACTCCCGATCGGTCACCAGGTTGCACTGCTGAATGAGCCGCTCCGCCAGCGTGGATTTCCCATGGTCCACGTGCGCGATGATGCAGATATTCCGGATGTGCGAGGCGTTCGATAACATAGTTCCGGTTCACCGGCCTGAAAAACAACGCGCCATCGGGAGGCTGCGGACGCAAGGGGCCTACGTCGGCGATGGGCGATGACTTGCGCGTAGATTATCTATGATACGTGTTATGCGGCCGTTTTGCAACGCGGGCGAGTGAGCAGTTAAGTCGCGTGTCACCGGAACTCGTGGCTGAGGAAATCTTCCGGAGTCAGCACGGGGACCTTTCCGCGCTTGGGGAAATCGGAGGGGTTGCGCGTGACAAGACAATCAGCCCCTGCCAGCGTCGCAATCGCGTATTGCAGCGCGTCCTCGAAGTCGAGCATGTGACTCTGCAACGCCATGCGCCCGGCCTGGCCCGGACAGTCGGCGATCTGCAACACCCGGCAGATCGTGTTGAGGGCCTCGCGCGCGGCATTCGGGTCGGTGCGTTTCCGAACCAGATAGGAAATCGTTCCGAGGGAGACGAGCGAGACCAACCCTTCCACCTCGCGCGATTCGACTTTCAGCCAAATCTTCGCCGCAGCGGCATAGAAGGGATCGCGTCTGAGGAGGATGTCCAGAAGAACGTTCGTGTCGAGAAAGACGCGCTTCAATTTGCCTCCCTCGGCTCGTCCACCAACCCATACTTCTCGACCAGGGCCTCGAACAGGAGGTCGTCAGCGGTCTTGCCTTCCGGTAGCGTGAGGATGCCGGAGAGCTTCTCCAGGGCCGATCCGGAAGGAACGGCCACGGCTTGGCTCCGCTCTCTGACGACGAGCGCGCGGATGACCCGGGAGAAAGTGGCCGAAACGCTCGTGTTGTGTTTACGGGCGTATTGCTTGGCCATTTTGACGACTTCCGGTTTTACAGTCAGCGTCAGCTTAATGCTTGCCATCCGTTTGCCTCCGTAACACGTGTCCTCTCACCAAATTATACGTGTCGTCGTATGCCGAGTCAACCACCTCGTGGCGCGGAGGCTTACGGTCGCCAAGTCCAACTCGCCGAAAAAAGCGCACTCAAGCCACTCCGAAGCGCACTGAAGCGCACTCAAACCGCTCCCAAGCGCACCGAAACCACTGGCAAGCGCACTGACTTCGGCGGCGATGCCCCGGCCGAAAATCCGGTGTTATAATATAATGTTCGCACGAAGAAGAATTCTCTCGCCAAGACGCGAAGAGCGCAAAGAACGAAAGACTACCCAATTATTTTGTTCTTGGCGCTCTTCGCGTCTTGGCGAGAGATCTTTCGTTCTGGCGTAGATGCGTGATAAGTCGCAAGATGCTGAGGGAAAAGATGATAACGCTTACGAAGCGAGTTGAAAAAACGAACCCAGCGTGTCACAACTGCTTTTGACAACACGTCTTGCGGCAGAGCTATCGTAACACCATATAACACCGTATGTTATAACACACGATTCGAAGCCATACTCCATTCCTTGCATTTGCCGCGCGTCTCTCTTGTCGCTACAATAAGAGCCGTCGTTCCGATCCTTCGCCAGCACCGCTTCGGCTTGGGGGAAAGGCGCCCTATGCGCGAGCTGATGAACTTCACGTTTGAAAACGGAAAGCTCCCGCCGGAGTGGATGGAGCGGGAGCGGGAATACAGCTTCGAGCGCGGGGCGCTGCGGAGCGGGCGCGCCGTCTCCGCGGAGTTCATCGTCCCCGGAAACGGCTGGCGGGAATTCCGCGTCGAGATGGAAGTCGAGCCGATCGGCGGCGCGGTCCTCTCCTGCGGCGACGGTTCGCACACGATCGTCGTGGACCTCAAGCGCGGCATGCACTCCATAATGAACTACGGCCCGTCGCAACTGGCCGAGGCCCGCAAGGAGATACCGGCCAAGGCGGGTTTTTATCTCGTGACTTTCGAGTTCCACGACGGCCGCCTGCGCGCTTGCGTGGACGGCGACGAAGTCGTCTCCGCCGCCGTCCCGCAGCCGCGAGCGACCGCAGGGCTGATCGGGGTCCAGTTCCGGGATGATTGTCTCGTCCGTCGCGTCAGGGTCCTAGGCGACGGGCTCGTCGAGACGCCGTCACTTTCTTACCCGCCGCACGCGGGCAAGGAATTCTCCCTCGAGGTCAACGTGGATCTCCCGGATGACCTGATGCACGCGCCGTTCACCCGCGACATGTTCGACTGGCTGTTCGCCGAGTTCAATCGCTGGGGCGTGAAGCGAGTCCACTGGATCTACTACGGCGGCGCCAAGAGCGGGCTGTGGGATTGCTGCATCGCCGGCCTGGCGTACCGGAACTGGGCCAAGACGGTGGAGAACATGGGAGAGATTTTCCCGGTCGCCGTCGAGTCGGCGCACGCTCACGACCTGGAAATTTTCGGGCTGATCAAGCCCTTCGACATGGGCTTTTTCGAAAGTTTCGGCGAAGGGACGCCGGCGGCAAAGGCTCACGGCAAGCTCGCGCGGATCGGCGGGCCGATCGGCTGGATCGCGAACTTCGCCGCGCAGCGGCGCGATCTGATTACATCGCGCAAGCCGGGCGTCTTCGGGCCGGCCCGAAGCAAGGCGTTCACGCGGATTGACCTGGTGAAAGAGGACGACCGGCCCGCCGAGTTTTCGGTGGACGGCGTCCGCCTTTTCGTCAGCGATGACAACGCCACCTATCGCCCGTACGAAGGCCCGATGACGCGCCAGGAAGTGGTCGAGGACTATCCGGTCTGGGAGCACACCTCGTCCGGCGGTCGGCCTGCGGGGCAAAGTCGCCGCGCGCGCGTCATACGGCTGAAGGACCTGGAGGTCCGCAATCCGTACCTGGCGCTGGCCGTCGAGGGGCGCGGAGAATCGTTCGCCAACACGCTGATCAACCTCATTCATGTGTTCGGCGAAAACGGAGAAGAGCGGCGGCTGACCTACGGCCTGATGTCCCGCACCGCGGCCGGCGAGCCGGACCATTGCGACCTGCGCGGCGGGGTCCAGGATTTCCGCACGCTCGGCGTCGAGTTCGACTGCTGGCCCGGCACGCCCACGAACGTCTTCCCGGACTACGACGGCATCCGCGCGCGGTGCGCGCTGGACGGCGCCGCGGGACTGCTGGCCGTCGCCCGCGGCAAGGAGCAAGGGCCCATCGCCATGCTCTCGCCGTCGTTCGCCGAGGTCCAGGACTGGTGGCTCACGTGGGTGCAGGACTGCATGGACGCCGGCGCGGACGGCATCGAATTGCGCGTGCGCAACCACCACAGCACGCTCACGTGGAGGGAGTTCGGTTTCGAGAAGCCCCTGCGCGACGCGTTCCTCCAGCGATACGGCGTGGACCTCTGGGAGACGGACGATTTCAACCTGGCCGAGTGGCGGCGACTGCGCGGCGAGGCGTACACGCAGTTCTACCGCCGCGTCCGCGAACTCACCCGCCGCTGTGGCAAGCCGATGGGCCTTCACATCAGCCCCACCACCGGCAGCATGGAACCGGAACAGGGTGCGGCGATGGAAATCCATTGGGACTGGCGCCGATGGCTCAGAGAGAGACTCTGCGACAGCCTGACGATGAAGGAACTCTGGCCGAGGACGCCTCTGGCGGAAGAAGTCCTGTCGCTCGCCCGTCCCCGGAACATTCGGACGATCTTCTGCCCCTACGCCAACAACATCTGGCGCAAGCCGGGCGGAGAGCGGGTCGTGGCCGACTGGATCCGCCTCGCGCGCGAAGGCGGTTACGACGGCTACCAGCTCTACGAATGCTGCGCCGTCGTCCGCGCCGCGAAGGACGGCAGCGTCACCATGGAGCAGCCGGCGTTGCGGGAACTGTTCCAGCGGCAATTCGGAAAACAGCCGCCAGGCGGCGGCGACGGCGGAAGGCAAAAGCAGTGAGCCGCGAGCAGCGGCTTTGCCGGCGAATTGGGCTTGCGGAACCGGCCAAAGAGTGTAGAATATCGCCAACCAGACTCACGACGGTCGCGAGTCTGTTTTCATCCGCGAAACCCCGGGCAAGATGGTTCTGACAGGAGATTGATCTCATGCGCGTCTGCGTCGTCGGCGGAACGGGCAACATCAGCACGAGCATCGTCCGCCTCCTGCTGGAGGTCGGGCACGAGGTGACGCTCTTCAACCGCGGCAAGCGCGGCACGGTGCCGGCGGGCGTGAAGGTGATCCATGGCGACCTCAAGGAGCGCGCGGCGTTCGAGGCGGCCATGCAGGCGCAGCGGTTCGACGCGGCGATCCACATGATCTGCTACGGCGCCGACGACGCCCGCAGCGCGCTGCGCGCCTTCCGCGACGTCAAGCATCTCGTCTACTGCTCCACGGTCTGCGCGTACGGCGTCCAGTACGACTGGCTCCCGGTGACGGAGGACCATCCGCTGCGGCCGATCACCGACTACGGGCGCAACAAGGCGGCCGCGGACCGGATTTACATGGAGGCGTACAACGGGCAGGGTTTTCCCGTCACGATTATCCGGCCGAGCAGCACCTTCGGCCCGACCTGGTCCCTGCTGCGGCAGATCGCGTGGGAAGCGGCGTGGGTGGACCGCGTGCGCAAGGGCAAGCCGATCGCCCTCTGCGGCGACGGCCGCGCGCTGCATCAGTGGATGTACGTGGACGACGCCGCGCCGGCGTTCGTCTTCCCCATCGGCCGCGACCGCTGCGTCGGCCAGATTTACAACATGATGAAGAGCGAATTCGGCACGTGGGCCGAGTATCACCGCACGGCGATGAAGGTGATCGGCCGCGAGGTGGAGATGGTCGGTGTGCCGCTCGAAACGATCGTGGCGGCGAAGGTCCCGAACAGCGGCATCTGCCAGGAGATCTTCTCATACAACGTGATCTACAGTCCCGCGCGGCTGATGCGCGACGTGCCCGAGTTCCGCCCGCGCCTTTCGCTCGAACAGTCCCTCGCCCGCGTCTACGAGGCGATGCAGCGCGAGAAGCGCATCCCCGATTCCGACAAGGAAGACTGGGAGGACCGCCTCATCGCCGCGCAACGAAAGGTCGGCGAGCTGAAGCTATCGTGAGCGGTCGCCGGATTGTTTTTTGACAGGATTACAGGATTGACAGGACGTCTTTACAACGGCGGATTGTAAGAGCTTGATTCACGGGATAGCGCGGGCGGGCGATTTCCAATCCGCAATTTTTGCAGTGGTCATCCCGGCCTTTCGGCGGGAGCTGCGAGAGCGAAACCCTGAGAGGAGGAGCGCGTCATGAAAGTGGGCATCATCGGAGCGGGCTTCGTAGCCAATTTTCACGTGCGGGCGTTGCACTCGGTCCGCGGGGCCGAGGTCAGCGCGGTGTACGCGCTGAAGGGCGCGGAGGAGCTTCGCGATCGCGCCATCGCCTCGGGCGTCGGCAAGCCCGTGGTCTGCGACAGCATCAAGGATCTGTGCCAGAAGGCCGACGTCGTCTGCCTCTTTCTGCCCAACTTCGCGCGGCTCGAGGCGGTCAAGGCCATCGTGAAAGCCACGGCCAAGGGCAGCAAGATCCAGGGCATCATCGCGGAAAAGCCGTTGGCGCGAAACGTGGCCGAGGCCAACGAAGTCGTCCGCCTGATCGAGTCCAGGGGTTGGCCCACCGCCTATTTCGAGAACCAGATCCACATGCCCGCGGTCATCAACGCCCGGCAGCAACTGCTGGCGATCGAGAAGAAGATGGGGCCGCCCAATCTCGTGCGCACCGCCGAAGAGCACGGCGGCCCGCATGAGGCGTGGTTCTGGGATCCCACTCGTCAGGGCGGCGGCGTCTGGTGCGACATGGGCTGCCACAGCGTGGCCGTGGGCGAGGAACTGGCCACGCCGGCATCCGGAAAGCGGCTGATCCCGCTTTCGCTGACGGCGAACATGGGCCTGCTCAAATGGGGCAATGAGCCCTGGAAGAGCCGCCTGATGAAACGCGGCGTGGACTATGCCAAGACCCCGGCCGAGGACTACGCGTGCGTCTCTTTCACTTTCGAGAGCGAGGGCGGAAAGCTCGTGGTGGTCCAGGCCACCGATTCGTGGATGTACGAAGCGCCCGGTCTGCGGCTCAACATGGAAATGATGGGCCCGGGCTACGCGCTCAACGTCAACACGCTCAACTCGTCATCGGGCATCTTCATCAGCGACGACGCGGCGGCCAGCGTGGGCAACGCGGAACTCGCCCTGGAAAAATCCCAGGCCAGCCGCGGCCAGCTCGTCGTCCAGCCCAATGAGCCGGACCTGTACGGATACGTCGGCGAATGGCGCGACGCCGTTGCCTGCCTGGAAAAGGGCAAGAGCGCCAAGCTCGATTTCGCCTACGGCGCGCGCGTGGTAAAGTTGGTGATGGCCGCCTACATGAGCCACGAGCGCCGGCAGACCATTGATTTGCAGCGTGGAAAATTCCTGGATTCAGCCGAGCTCGCCGACTACGTGCCGCTGATCCAGCAGGGCAAGGGCCGGGAAATCCTGTCCCGTTAAACCGCGCAAAGGAGCGATTATGAAACTCGGAGTCAGCTCGTACAGTTTCAGCCAGGCGGTAGCCGCCGGCACGCTGCAGTTCAACGACATCCCGGCGAAGGCGAAGGAGATGGGATTCGACGTGGTGGAGTTCAGCGTGCTGAAGCTGCCGGCGGGCGAGACGCCGCTGTCGTTCGCGCCGAAACTGCGCGAGCTGTGCGACCGCGCCGGGATCGCGGCGGCGAACTACACGATCGGCGCAGACTTTCTCAACGGCTCGAAAGGCGACTGGAAAGCGGAGGCCGAGCGGCTGAAGGACGAGGTCCGCGTGGCGAAGATCCTCGGCGCGCCGGGCATGCGGCACGATGCGACGTACGGCTACGCGCCCGCGCACAAGGGTCCCCGCGGCTTCGACGACGCCCTGCCCGTCCTCGCGAAAGGCTGCCGTGCCGTGACCGAGTTCGCCGCCGATCTCGGCATCCGCACGATGATCGAGAACCACGGCTTCTTCGCCCAGGACAGCGCGCGCGTCGAGCGGCTGATGAACGCCGTGAATCACCCCAATTTCGGCTGGCTGGTGGACATGGGGAACTTCCTCTGCGTGGATGAGGACCCGGCGCAGGCGCTGGGCCGCGCCATGCCGTACGCCTTCCACGTGCATGCGAAGGACTTCCACGTCAAGAGCGGCCGCAACCCCGCGCCGGGCGCCGGCTGGTTCCAGTCGCGCGGCGGCAACTATCTCCGTGGCGCCGTCATCGGCCACGGCGAGGTGCCCATCGTCCAGTGCCTGAGCATTATGAAGAAGGCCGGCTACGACGGCGTGCTTTCCATCGAGTTCGAGGGTATCGAGGAGCCGCTCAAAGGCATCGGCATCAGCCTGGCCAACCTGCGGCGGTACGTGCAGATGCTGGGGTGAAACTTTTACCACGACGACACGACGAGCACGACGAATGATGACGGCGGCTTCCTTGAACAGCAGTTCCGTCGTGCCCGTCGTGTCGTCGTGGTGAAGTTAGGTGATCCGTTGTGTTTAGGAGGGTCCACGAAGATGAAGAGCTTTGGCCACTTCAGCGACGACGGCCTCGAATATGTCGTGACCACGCCGCACACCCCGAACCGCGACTGGTTCAACTTCTTCTGGAACCCCACCTACCTCGCCGCCGCCGGGCAGAGCATGAACGGCCTTTCGCTCTACCAGAGCGAGAAGGGCGTCGTCACCAATCTCTTCGGCAAGCAGGACGTGCGCGAGGGCCCGCGCTGGCTCTATATCCGCGACAACGCCACCGGCGAGTTCTGGAGCTCCGGGTATTTCCCCTGCTGGACCGAGCACGACGAGTTCGAGTGCCGCCATGGATTGGGCTACTCGATCCTGCGCACGCTGAAGAACGGCATCCGCGTCGAGTTCCGCCTGTTCGTGCCGCGGGATTATTCGGGCGAGATCTGGACGGTCCGCCTTAGCAATGAATCGCGCCGCGCCCGCGACCTCTCGCTGTTCTCCGTCGCCGACATCGTGCTCGACGGCGTGAACATGCCGTACGGATACCTCGGCGGATTGCGGGCGGCTTATTCGCCGAAGGAAGGATTTCTTTTCTATCAGAACACGACGTACACGGTCGTGGAGGAAAAATACCGGGCCTTCATGTACGCCGACGTCAAGCCGAACCGCTGGGATACGAGCCGCGACCACTTCCTGGGGCGCTACCGCAGCATGGCGCGCCCGGAGCGCGTGGTGGAGGGACGCCTGGGCAACAGCGTGGCCAGCGTGGAATGCCTGGTCGGCGCAATGCAGCACAACTTCCGCCTGAAGCCCGGCGCCTCGCGCACGATCAACATCGTGCTCGGCCTGGCCATGGACATCGCCGAGGCGCGCCGGATGAAGAATGCCTTCGCGGACGGACGGAAGATCGAGAAAGAGTTCCTGGCCATGAAACGGGAAAAGGTCCAGCGCCTGGGCGGCCTGAAGCTGGAGACTCCCGACAAGGATTTCAACCGCCTCTTCAGCGTCTGGCTCAAGCACCAGCTTTACCTCATGTCCGACTGGGCGCGCTTCTACTTCAAGGGTTACCGCGACACCTGCCAGGACGCCGCCGGGATGAGCGTCATCAATCCTACGCGCTCATGGGAAATGCTGAAGAAGGCGCTCCGCCACCAGCGCAGCGACGGCTTCTGCCCGAGGGCGTTCCGCGTCCCGAGCATGGACATCGCCTCCGCCGACAAGCACTACGCGGACTCGCCGTCGTGGATCAGCCATGCCACCGACGCGTTGATACGCGAAACCGGCGACCTTTCCCTGCTGGACAAAACGGTCGAGTATTCCGACAAGGGCAAGGGCACGCTCTGGCAGCACAACCTCAAGGCGATGGAGTTCCTCTGGAACGACCGGGGCCGGCACGGCCTGAGCCTGCTGCACTGCGGCGACTGGAACGACTGCATTGACAAGGCCGGCGCGCGCGGGATCGGCGAGGGGATCTGGATGAGCATGGCCCTGGCGCGAGTGCTGAAACTGACCGGCCAGCTTGCGGCCTGGCGGGGCGACCGCGACATCGAGCAGACCTGCGCCCGCCGCTTCGACCAGTTGAAGAAGGCGATATGGAAGCACGGCTGGGACAAAGACCATTTCATCTACGCCATCAACGATGACGGACAGCTCATCGGGTCAAGCCGTTGCCGCGAGGGGCGATTCTTCATCAACCCGCAGTCCTGGGCGATGCTCTCCGGCGTGGCGGACGCGGCGACGTACAGCCGGATTGCCAAGCGGCTTGAACCGATCGTGGACACGCCCGTCGGCCCCGTCCATCACTGGCCGCCTTATACGAAGTTCGATCCCGGAATCGGCCAGCTCAGCGGCACGCCGCCGGGCTACGGCACCAACGGCAACGTCTATTGCCACGCCGCCAGCTTCAAGGTCGCGGCAGATTTCGAGGCGGGCCGGGCCGACAAGGCCTTCGATTCGCTCAGCCGGATCATTCCCAACGCGTCGAGGTCGGAGCCTTATGCCCAGACGAGCGGCTACGTGGGGCCCAGCGCCCTGCGCATGAATCATCATTTCTCGGACGATCCCTGGCGCACCGGCACGGTGGGCTGGAACTTCCTGAACGTGGTGGATCGGATGCTGGGGTTCCGCCGAACGCTCAAAGGATTCCATCTGCGCCCGCGGCTGCCCTCGATATGGAGCCAGGTCCGCTTCGTCCGCCCGTTCCGCGGCACGAATTTCGAAATCCACGTCCGGCGCGGCAAGCAGGCCCGGATCCGGGTTGAGGGAAAACCCATTGAGGGCGATTTCATTGCCGTCCCCAAGAAAGGCCTGGGGAAGGCGCCTGTGCACATTGTGTGCGAGGTCAAGTCCTAGGCGGCTGAACGACTTCGTTATTTGCCTCTAAGCGCGTAGACCCCTCTGCGGACGCGCTTGAACCGTTTGTCTTTTGAGAGCGCCATGCTGACGATGTTCGCGAAATCTTTGGATTTGCTCTTGTAGCCGGCCGCGAGAGCCGCCTCAACGGCTTCGGCAACGGTGCACTTGCCCTTGGCCCTGAGAGCCTCTGCCAACGTGCTGCTCAGGCTGCCGGCTCTCGCCGGTTTCATGGCTCTTCGCCCTGCCTTCTTCCTGCCCGCCTTCCTGCGAGCCACGGCTTTCGGCTTCGCGCCGACCAGACCCTCTAACTCGGCGATCCGGCAGTTGAGCGCGTCCCGTTCAGCGACGAGTATCGCCAGCTTTCCTTGCCTGCGACGGATTTCCTTCTTGAGGTCTTCTACGGACACTCTCGCTAATTTCACTTTCGCCATGCGCCGCCCTTTCCATGAAAAGAAACTCAAAGGCTCGTGTTGCCCTTAGCTTTTACTGCCGACAACAGTGTAGCGTTTCATTTCTGTGAGTCAAGCCCGCATTTCCCATTTGGGATGCCAAGTTGTCAAGCGATCTCCCGGCAATCCCATACGCGCGGGAGCTTGAGTCAGGACACCATTCGATGTATGCTGCGCAGGTCAGCGGTGAGGCACTCAAGACGAGGGTGAAAACATGAACGTCGAGAAAGACACGCAACTCAGAAAGAGTTTCCGCCGCATATCCTTGGTAGTTTCTCCTGTCACGGGAGTTATTGCCGCGATTGTCGCTGCGATATATCGGACTGACATGCGAAACCAAGTCGCGTTCGTGTTTTTAACTTTCTGTCTGGTCATGCTCATCGCCGTACTCGTCATACGGGCTATTGGATGGGTTGTGCGGCGTTCCGTCTGCGGAGACGCAGGCAGGAAAGAAGATGCCGTGAACGGAAAAGACAGGGAGTAACCGCTTAGGGATCCTCGCGCGAGAGCTGCGGAACCCGCTGGACAATGCGGCTCTTGTCATCCATGACGAAGTTCTCTTCGAGGAACGTGGCATGTTCAACTGAGAAGGGGATCAAGACTTCGGAAGCGCATTTCGGACAACTCACCTTCCGGCCGCCTATGGAAGGCCGGGCCTTGAGACGCTGACCGCATCGGCAGAGCCATCGGATGAGCGTCAGGTCCTCTTCAGGGGTCGGGATACACAGCATCGCGCGGCAGTCCGGACATTGGACATACTCTCCGGCGTATTTGTCGGGCAAAGCCATGCCCCGCCCGCAGACGCAGACGAGTCGGATGGACATACTGCGCGGCCTCCCCCAATGCAATCTCCGGGCCACACGCCACGGTCGCCATCAAACGCAGTCATTGTAACGATCGGGCCGATCCCAGTCAAATAGTTGTCCGGCAGACGGTCGAGAAATTGCTTGACAGCGGCAATTCGACCGTATAGTCTCATGCGCTTTGAATGATGATTGTCCTCCAGGGGACGGTCCAATGGGAAATTCCGGCTGAAGGCCGGAGAACCACGGAGCCAGCGACCTTGAGCAGCCCCGAGATTCCGTCCATCGCGGACACCAACGCGCGTTACCGCGTGGGCACGCTGCAGTATACGAAGGCGGGCCTGGCGTGGGTGTTTTTAATGCTGCTCTGGGGCGACTTCGTTTTCCAGTTGATGGAGTCGGTGGCCCCGAGCATCGTGCCGCTGCGGCTCAAGCAACTCGGAATCTCCGATTTTCTCCTGCCAATCGTCACGGCGACGATACCCAACATCATCAATACGATGCTCAACCCGGTCATCTCCACCGCCAGCGACCGCTATCGCGGGCGGTTCGGGCGGCGGATTCCATTCATGCTGTTCTCCGCGCCGTTCATCTGCGGCGCGCTGGTGCTGTTGGCATTTTCAACGGAAATCGGTGTGTGGCTTCACGGCCGGATCGGTCCGATGACCGGGTGGAGCGCCGGCGCGGTGGCGATACTGGCGATGTCGGTGTTGTGGATTATGTTCACGGTCCTCAATATGTTCGCCACCACCGTGTATTACTACTTCTTCAACGACGTCGTGCCCGGCATGTTCATGTCGCGGTTTTTCGGGCTCTTCCGGCTCGTCAGCAGCCTGGCGGCCGTATTGTGGAACTACCTCATCTACCAGCACGCGCTGACTCACATGAAGTTGATCTTCCTCGGCGCGGCGCTGGTCTATTTCATCGGTTTCCTTACGATGTGCCTGGGGATCAAGGAGGGGAAATATCCGCCCGCTCCGGCGATGGGCGAGGGTTTCTGGACGAAGCTGAGGATCTACGCGAAAGAGTGCCTCAGCCACCGGCTGTACATTTACATGTTCGTGCATAACATTTTCTGGTCCGTATCTTCGGCGTGCGGGACCTATACGGTGTTCCTGAGCCTCTCGCTGGGGCTGACCCTGAAGCAGATCGGCTCCATCGCCGCCGCAGTGAACCTAGTGCAGATGTTCCTGAGTTACCCGGCGGGGATGCTGGCGGACCGCTTTCACCCGATGCGGGTGATGGTCTGGATCAAGATCGGGCTGGTGGCGATCGTGCCGTTGAATTTCGTCTGGCTGTTCGGGAATTTTCAGCCGCAGACCGCGTTCCACATCCTGATCGCCTTGGCCGCAGTGGAACTGCCTCTCGGACTGCTGTACGATACCACGCGGCAGCCGATGCAGATGCTGGTCTGGCCCAAGAGCCGGTACGGACAGTTCTGTTCGTTCAACGCCATCGTGCAGGCGGCGTGCGGCATCGTGGCTACAGTGGCGGCGGGGTTATACATGACGGCGATGCGGCGGGCGTTCCCCGACGCCAAGTGGGGCACGGACTACTGCTATCGCATGATCCCGGCCTGGAGACTGCCCTTTCTCTGCGCCGCGCTGGTCTTCCTGCTGCTGATGTACCGCGAGTGGAAACGATTGGGCGGCCTGAAGAACTACAAGGTGCCTGGGTTCGCGGACGAGGCGGCGATGGAGGACGCGCCCGCGAAGTAGGAGCAGCGATTGCGCCAGGGATGGGTGAAATGGTTCAAGAAAAGGAGGAAGCCATGAATCGAAAGACTCTTGCGAAGCTGGCCATTGAAGGCGGGTCGCCTGTGCGGGTTGCGCCTTTTTCCACCGGCCCAAAGCACACCCTGGCGGAATGGCGGGCCATCAAGCCGATCTTCGAGCGCGGCGCCATCCAAATGACCCGCGGGCCCGAGGTCATGGCCTTGCGCGAGAAATTCAAGAAGCTCTTCGGAATGAAATACGCGGTCACCGCCTCCAGCGGGACGGCCGCTCTTCACACGGCGATCGGGGCCCTGGGCATCGGCCGAGGCGATGAGGTCATCACCAGCCCGATCACCGACATGGGCACCCTGATTCCCATCCTGGCGCAGAATGCCGTCCCGATCTTCGCCGACGTGGACCCGCTGACCGTCGAGGTCACGCCGGAGACCGTGGCGCGCAAGATCACGCCGCGCACCAAGGCCATCATGCTGGTGCACTTGGCGGGCCTTCCGGCCGACGCCAGGGGCATTGTCCGCCTGGCGCACCGCCGCGGGATCGCCGTGGTGGAGGACATGGCGCAGAGCTACCTTTGCAAGCAGGGGCGCCGTTACGCCGGCACCTTCGGCGACATCGGCTGCTGGAGCCTGAACGAGAGCAAGCACATCGGCGCCGGCGACGGCGGCATCATGCTCACGAACCGTGTGGGCCTGGCGCGCCGCGCGGACCTTTTCGCCGACAAATGCTACGACCGCGAAGGTCGCGGCGTTCAGCCTTTCTTCGCGCCGTACAACTACCGGCTCAACACCCTGGTGGCGGCGGTCTGCCTGGAGCAGCTCAAGAGAGTCCGGAGCGTGTGCTCAACCCGGAACCGGCTGGGGCGCTACCTGGATCGCTCGCTGGCGCGGATTGACGGCATCACCCCGCGCCCCGTGCGCAAGGGCGACTACGCCACGTACTGGTACTACCTCTTCCACATCGCGCCGGAGAAACTTCACTGCACCAACACGGAATTCGCCGCCGCCATGCGCGCTGAAGGGATTGGAGTCGGGGCCTTCCAGTCGAACGTCATGGACTGGCCGATCTTCAGGGACCACCTTCTCAGCCCGCACGCCTGTGCGGACGCCTGCCCGCTTTACAAGGGCGGACGGCCCGATTACAACGTCGCCCACTATCCCGGCGCGATGGAGGTCAAGCGGCGGACGATCCAGCTATGGATGAACGACTTCTTCACCATGCGCGACATGCGCGACCTGGTCCGCGCCGCGGCTAAAGTCGCCGCGCATTATCGGCGTCGGGCGAAGTGAGAGAGGATGAGGATGCGCTCCTTGACGTGTTGCGCGGCGGGGCGCTCCACAACACCGAATCGAGCGACCACTTCCCGGCACCGACCGCGGCCAGGAAGACCAGGCTCATGAGCATGGAATAATCCGTCCGGGCCGGGTCCTCCATCGCGAAGAACCCGCTCTTGATGAGGATGGGAATCTTCGTGGTGGCGATGGCCACGGAGATGTTGATGAGCAGCACGATGGCGCCCAACCGGGTCAGCAGGCCCAGCAGAAGCAGCGCGCCGCAGACGATCTCAACCGTCCCCACGAACGGCCCGGTGAACCCCGGCATCGGGATGCCGATCCGGGCGAATCGCCCCGCGCCCCATTGCTCGACAAAGAGAAACTTCTTCACTCCTTCGACCAGGAACACGCCGCCGGCCAGAAACCGAATCACGATGACGGCCGCCGGCGCGTCCGTCCGCATCATTTTGCGAAATGGGGAATCGCCTGCCATGTCAGGCCTTCAGGACGGAGTTCCTGCTGCCGTGCGGATTGGGGACTGACTCTGCGGCCTTCGGGTCGCTGATCCACACCCCGTCCGCGACGAAACGATACTCATGACGGCCCGGCGGCACGGAGACCCGGCCCCGCCAGATTCCGTCTCTGCCTTTGCGCATCGGGTTCCGGCGGGCATCCCAGTTATTGAACGTTCCCGCCACGCTGACTGCGGCGGCGGTCGGCATCTCCAGGATAAACTCCACAGTTTTCGTTCGTGCCATGATCCGTTCTCCTTTCTCGCGCCGGATCGTCATTCGGCCGGCGCACGGTCATTTCGTCTTCAGCACCACAAACAGGCTCGAGCTTTTCCGCTTGATGAGCAGCAGGACCGTGTCTTTGTCTTTCGCTTTGCTGAGCGCTTCCTGCAGGTCGTCGGCGCTGGTCACCTTCTGGCGGTCGGCCTCGACGATGATGTCGCCCGGTTGCAGGCCCGCAAGCGACGCGGCGCCGCCTTCCTCCACGTCGGTGATGATCGCGCCTTCAGCGCCCCGGATGCCGAACTGTTTCGCCAGATCGGGAGTGAGCGTCTGGACGGACATCCCCAGCTTATCCATAACGCCGCCTTCCTCGGGCGGCGTTGCCGCGCTCAGCATCTGCGGGGTCAGTATCCCGACACGCAGCGTCAGCGTCTCTTCCTTGCCGCCTCGGACAATGTCGAGCTTCACCTCGGTGTCCGGCGCGGTGGCGGCGACCATGTTGCGCAGGTGCGCGGAATTCTCCACCTCCTTGCCGTCGTATCGCACAATCACGTCGCCGGGCTTGACGCCGGCCTTGGCGGCGGGGGAATCCGCGTTGACTTGCGCGACGAGCGCGCCCTTGGCTTCGCTGAGGCCGAACTGTTTGGCCAGCTCGGGCGTGACCTCCTGGATCATGACGCCGAGCATGCCGTGCGTCACCTTCCCGCCTTTCACGAGCGTCGGCAGGATGCCCTTGACCAGGTTGATCGGGATGGCGAAGCCGACGCCGGCGAACTGCCCGATGCTGGTGGCGATGGCGCTGTTCATGCCGATGACCTGGCCTCGCATGTTCACCAAGGGCCCGCCCGAGTTGCCGGGATTGATCGCCGCGTCGGTCTGCAGGAAGTCCTCATAGGTGTTGATCCCGACGCCCGAGCGCCCCTTGGCGCTGATGATGCCCATGGTCACCGTCTGCTGGTAGCCGAACGGCGCGCCGATCGCCATGACCAGGTCGCCCACCTCCACGGCGTCCGAATCGCCGAACTCCACCGCCGGCAGATCGTCCGGCACGCTCCCCTTCATGCGGATGACGGCCACGTCGGTCTGCGGGTCGCTGCTGACGACTTCCGCCTCGAAGGTGCGCTTGTCCGCCAGTTGGATCTTGATCTCGTCAACGTCGCTCACCACGTGGTAGTTCGTGAGGACGTGCCCCTGCTTGTCAATGATCATGCCCGAGCCCATCCCGCTTTGCGGCACGCTATACTCGCGCGGCATCGGCTGCGACCGCGGCTGATTCTGCGGAAACTGCCGGCCGAAGAACTGCCGGAAGAAATCGTTGCCGAAGGGAGACCCGAAGTCGGGTGCCTGGAACTTCACCGTTTTCTCGGAGAACACGCTGACCACCGTCGGCCGGACGTGCGCCGCGACCATGGCGAACGCCTTGCTCAACTGCTCCGCCGGCGCCACCGCGGCCGGATCTATCGGCCCGGCCTTCAGGTCGCTTCCGCCCGGGCGCGCCGCAACGAGCGCGATCAAGCCGAACGCCACGAACAACGCCACACCCAGCGCCACGCCGGCAGAGGCCGCCTTGCTCCAAACTCTCATGGAGGGTCTCCTTCCCTGGATTGTCTTCAGCCTTTCGCGTCTTGCCCGCCCACTCTGATCTTTATCTTATTGCGAAATCGAGAGCGATGTCAAGACCGGCGGGCCGCTGAAGAATCACTTGACGGGTGCGGCCTCAGTCGTCAGAATACGACATCCGACGCCTGCTCCGGGTGCAGTGGAGATTTCGATGGTTGACCTTCGCAGCGATACGGTAACGCGGCCGACGAGAGGCATGCTCCGCGCCATGATGCGCGCCAAGGTCGGCGACGATGTCCTCGGCGACGACCCGACCGTGATCCGCCTCGAGGAAATGGCGGCGGAGTTCCTCGGCCAGGAGCGCGCGCTCTTCATGCCGAGCGGCTCGATGGCCAACACGGTCGCGATCAAGAGCTGGACCCAGCCGGGCGACGAGGTGGTCCTGGACCGGGGCGCGCATTCGGTGAACTACGAGGTCGGCGCGGGCGCGGCGCTCTGCGGAGTGATGTTCAGCACCCTCGACATGCCCGACGGAATCCTGACCGCCGCCGCGGTAGAGTCGGCCATCCGCCCGCTCAACATCCATCAGCCGCTGACGCGGCTGGTGACCGTCGAGAACACGCACAACCGCGCCGGCGGAACCTGCTACCCGCTGCAGCGGGTGAGCGAACTTCGCCGTCTGACGAAGGCGCACGGCCTCCGGCTTCATATGGACGGCGCGCGCCTGGTGAATGCCGCCGCCGTGACGGGCCACGCGCCGCGCGAGTACGGCCGGCTGTGCGACTCCGTCTCGCAATGCCTCTCGAAGGGCCTCGGCTGCCCGGTCGGGACGATGCTCGCCGGGCCGGCGGATTTCATCGAGCGCGCGCGGCGGTGCCGCAAGATGCTCGGCGGCGGCATGCGGCAGGTCGGCTATCTCGCGGCGGCCGGCATCTATGCGCTGGAACATCACGTCGAGCGCGTGGTCGAGGACCACGCGAACGCGCGCCGGCTCGCCGAGGGGCTGGCGGAGATCCCGGAGATCGAGATTGATCCGGGCAGGTTCCCGACGAACCTCGTCTATTTCCGGTTCCGGGCCGGCCCGCAGAAAGCGCAGGAGACCGTGGCCGCGCTGAAGGCGAAGGGAATCCTGATCATGCTGACCGCCCCCGACCGCGCCCGCGCGGTGACGCATCTCGATATCTCGGCTCGCGACATCGCGCTGACGCTCCGTACGCTGAAGCGGCTTCTCCGCTGATCGCGCGACGCCTCGCCCGCCGCCGACCGCCTTGCCAATCGCCCCGGGCCAACGGGTCCAAAAAACCGAAAAATTCTCTTGGCAGCCATATAATTGACGGATATACTATACGCAGCTTAGCCGAAAGGGGCCTATGGCAACGAAGCGCTGGGTGGTTCATCGCATCCCGAAATATGAGCGGCTGCAGCGGATGGCGGAGCGTTTTCCCTCGCTGGACCCCACCGCTGTCCAGACGGTTCACGTGTTGATGGGCGTCGCCGACGAAGTGTCAGCGGCGATCGGGGCCAACCTGGCGCGCTACGGGATCGGCCAGGGCAAGTATGTCGTGCTGGGGCTGCTGCTGGAACATCAACCCAGGGCGCTTTCCCACTCGGAGCTGGCGGAGCTGTACGGCGTCACCAAGGGCGACATCACCGGACTCGTGGACGGGCTGGAGCGCGACGGTTATGTGAAGCGGGAGGCCCGCGGCGACGACCGCCGGGTTACACCCATCGCGCTGACTCCGGCCGGGCGGCGGCTCATCGAGAAAATCCTGCCCGATCACGCCGGCTGGGTGTCGGCGCTCATGGCCGGTCTTTCCGTTTCCGAGCGCAAAACACTCATGTCGCTGCTCACCAAGGTGCAGTCCGGCTTGCCCGCGCTGAAGCGCAAGTGATGCGGCCGGGACAAACTCACGGCGTGCGCCCGGACGCCGCCAGGGTCTTCTTCAGGGCCGCCATGCGCGCTTCGGAGCCTTCGAAAAGGTCGTCCGGGAACTTGTAATAGAGAAGGATGTCGTCCAGCAGTTCCTTGCTCAAGTTGCGGTTCAATGCCAGCCCCGCCAGGTATTGCAGCCGCAGGTTCATGTCGGTGTTGATCTGCGCGCCGCTGAGCCACCCGGCCAGGTCCCCGGCTTGTCCGGCATAGGTGGACAGCAGGTCAACGGCAACCTCCGGCGCCTCGCCGTAGCCCTCTCCCAGCGGACGGCGCGCGCCGAACTTCACATCCTCGAGTGATTGCTTCACCTTCGGATGCGAGTCCAGCCACTGCTGCAGGCGATCCACGTCAATCTTTTCGACCGGCTCCGCCTGCCCGAAAAGCACGGTGTCGTACCCCTCGCCCGAAGAATCGTTGCTCCAGATGACGCCGTTCGGGAACACCTCGAAGAAGGTCGCAATCCCGCTCTTGGCGCTCGTCGAGTCGCTCTCGTACAGCGGGAACCAGAGCGCGACGATCCCGCCGGGGTTCAGATGGGCCTTGCACATCTGGTAGTACTCGCGCGTGTTCAGCGCGGCGCAGCCCTTGACCCACGGGTCTATCGGGTCCGACGTGATGATGTCGAACTTTTCCTTCGTGGTGCGGATGAAGTGCCGCCCGTCGTCCAGGATCACCTGCGTGCGGGGGTCCGCCACCACGTTGTAGTTCTCCTTGGCGAACATCGGCGCCACGTCCCTGGGCACGACCGGCTCGATGTCGCAGATGACGATCCGCTGGACGGCATCGTAGGGCACGAATGAACCGGCGGTCACGCCCGCGCCGCAGGCGACCACGAGGACCGACCGCACGGAATCGGGGTCCCTGCGCGCCAGCATCGTGAGGTGCCCGAGCATGCGCTGCAGGCGCATGTCCTGCGGATGGGTGGAGGCCTGCACCTTGCCGGCCCCGTGGAAATAACGAAAACTGTCCTTGTCCTCCGAGACGGCGACGGTGACGTTCATGCCTTCCCGCACCAGGGCGCAATGCCAGTTCGCCGCGCCGCCGCCGTAAGCGGCGGAAGACGCTTCCTGTCGCTCGAAGGCCTGCCCCTTGCGCAACGCGGAAAGCAGCTCCGCGCGGTTGGCCGCGATCCAGGGATCCATGACGGGCTTGGCGGCCGTCATCAGCGCCTGGCCGGCTGCGCCGCTGGACTGGGCCTCATAACGTATGGCGCCGTCGGAGACTCGCAGGGTCACATGCCAGCCCTCGGCGTATTTGAGCAGTGCGATTTCCTTCAGATCGAGGACTCCAGGATAAACTTCCGACATGTAGGTGCCGCAGAAGCGGCCAAAGCCGACGGCGGCCCACGGCATCGGCGAGACGCGCCGGGTCAACAGCGGCGTGAGCACCGCGGCCGCCACGAGCCCGATGATCGCCGGCATCGCCGGCAGGCGCTCGGTCCGAATCTCTTCGCGCGCCCGGAACCACCGCCAGGCCGCCGGAGCCAGGCACACGACCGCGGACAGGCCGGCGAGCATGAGCATGATCCGCTGCGACCACTGGCTGCCGATCGCAGGGATCAGCAGCAGGCTGAAGGCCAGCGCTCCCGCAATCGCCCCGACCGTGTTGGCTGCATAGACGCCCGCCACCAGGCGTCCCGAGTCCTGCCCCGGTCGCGCGGCGGCCGCCAGGGCCAGCGGAAAACTCGCTCCCCAGCAGAGCGCCGCCGGCAGCACCACGTACAGGCATCGCAGCAGGTCCAACTGGAACGTGAACCATGGGCTGATGGAAATCGAAGGGTTGATCGGCCAGAACGGCAGCGAGTCCGAAAGCGCCCAGGCCGCCCAGGCGATCGCGCCCGCCAGGAGCAGTTGGCTATATCCGAGCGCCAGCCGCGGGTGCGCCGTACGCGCCAGGAAAGAACCGGCGGCGCTGCCGAGCCCCAGCCCAAGCAGAAACAGCGCCAGGATGGCCGAGAAGGTGTAAACCGTGCCTCCCAGCAGCAGCGACAGCAGCCGCGTCCAGACCACCTCCGCTCCCAGCGCCGTCAGCCCGGACAGGGCGATCACGATATACACGCTCCACGGGCCGGCTTCGGCCGGGGATTTCGCCTGCGGCCGGGCGATGACCGCCGGCCGATAGGACCACACCGCCGATAACGCCACGCTGATCGCCGATACGGTCAAGTTGACGGCCACCGCGAAATAGGTTGTCGCCGCCATGTCCGAGATTCGCAGCAGGTAGAACCCGGCCAGAAGACATCCCGCCACCGCTCCCGCGATGTTCGCTCCGTAGAGGAACCCCAGCCACGAGACGCCTTCCGGCGTCGTCTCCACCCAGCGCGAGAGCGCCGGCAGCGTCGCGCCCATCAGCATCGCCGGCGGCAGCAGGCACACCACGCTCAGCACCCCTCGCAGCGCCAGCGATGCAATCCACCCGCCGCCCGCGACGCCGGTGTAAAGCGTCTCGATGTGCGGCATTCCGTACAGCACCGCCAGCGCAATCACCCCGATGCCCAGTTCCAGGGCGGCGTAAACCCGCAGCGGGTGCCGATTCGGGGAGATGAGCCGAGGCAATAACAGGCTGCCCAGGCACATCCCACCCATGAATGTGCCGAGCAGCACTCCCAGGGAAACCGCCGTGGAGCCGATGACGAGCTGCAGCAACTGAAGCCACACGATCTCGTATACCAATGCCGCGCACCCGCTGCCCATGAACAGCGGCAGCAGGAGGAGCAGTCGCGTCGGGGAGGGATTCGATCCCGGAGGAGCGTTCTGGAGCGGCGCCGAGTTGGCCATGATTTCCCAGATGACCGGCGGTTCGATACCATCGTGAACCACGCGGGTGATATTCTACACATCCCGGCCGGTTCCGCAAGCCGGAATCGGTTGGAGCGTGGAACTTGACAGGGCGGCCTACGATCAACAGAATGTGAAGTTTGAAGACCGGGTCTATCCGGAAACCCGCGGCTTGGAGGAGAAGGATCATGCGAGTACTCGTCATCGGCGCGACCGGGCACATTGGAAGCTACCTGGTCCCGCGGCTTGTCCAGGCAGGCCACACCGTTGCGGCCGTCGCGCGGCATCCGCAGCCGCAGTACGCCGACGCGCGCCTCGGGTGGTCGGAGGTGGAATGGGTCCTGGCCGACCGAACCGCCGGAGAGTCCGACGGCACATGGCCGCAGCGGATGGCGAAGATGGACGTCGACGTCGTCATGGACATGCTCTGCTTTACGCCCGGGCAGAATCAGCAGATGTACGAGGCCTTCAAGGGCAGAATCCAGCATTTCATTCACTGCGGCACGGTCTGGGCGTACGGCCCGCCGGAGAAAGTCCCCTACGAGGAGCATTTCGCGCGCAAGCCGATCACTCAGTACGGCGTGGACAAGGCGAAGATCGAGGAGTTCCTGCTGCGCAAGTATCGCGAGGAAGGATTCCCGGCGACCGTCATCCATCCCGGCCACATCTCCGGCCGCAAATGGCTGCCGATTGATCCGCAGGGAACCCGCGACGGCGTCAAGGTGTACGAGCGCCTCGCCACCGGACAGGAAGTCTGCCTGCCCGAGATGGGGCTCGGCAGACTCCACCACGTTCACGGAGACGATGTCGCGCAGCTCTTCGAGCTGGCCATGACCCGCCGCGAGGCGGCGCTCGGCCAAAGCTTCAGCGCTGTGGCGCCCTATGCCATGACGCTCGTGGGGTGCTGCAACTCCGTGGCCGCGCTGTTCGGCAGGAAGCCGAATCTGAAATTCCTGCCCCTGGACCGATACCGCGAGGCCGTCGGCGAGAAGAACTACGGGATTACGCTGGAGCACATGAGCCACTCTCCGTGTGCCAGCATCGAGAAAGGCCGGCGTCTGCTGGGCTATTCGCCGCGCTACACCACCGAGCAGATTTATCGCGAGTGCATCGAGTACCTGCTGGAACAGGGCAAGCTCGCCGTATGATCGTCAGGGGCGCCGCCTATGCTCCGGCCCTGGGGAGCGCTGCTTTCGGCTCCGACTTCGCCTGGAGATTCTTCGTGAGCGCGGCAGCCAGGCCCTGGAACGCGCCGAGGTCGCCGCCGGCGACGAGGATGTCCGGGACGATCTTGATCTTCTCCCGCGCCAGCTCTTTGCTGATGTTGACCAGCGCCGTAGGTATCTGGCCGAGGGCGTTGACCTGCGCCGCCGACTGAAGTCCATGAAAGGAATTCCCTTCGCGTTCTGGCCGGCCAACTGGTTCACCAAGTCGTGATTTACACTGCTGGGAAGTTGTCCGTACTCCTGCCTGTAGGCGTCCACCGCCAGCCCGACGGACGACATTATGGCGTTGGTCTCTGCAATGGGTCGAATTCCGGGACGCATGGCGATCGGGAGAAGGAGAGCCGCGCTAATGCCTATCAGAACCGGCGTTGACCATAGGATCATCAACCAAAGGGTGCTGCGGGTCAATAAAGGAAGCTTGCGCCTTTTCGCGGAGTCCGCCGACTGCTTTTCTTCATCCGTCACCGCGCCCACCATTTCATGTTTGGCAGGCCGGCATTATTTCTCGGATGCCGCGCCCGATACTCCCTCATCCTGCACCAGCGTCCAATCGCTGCCCGGATTGTATTCCTTCATCGCCGCCGCGACCTGGGAAGTCTTTTCACCCAGGTTGCGCTGGTAAACCTTGCCGTCCTGGTTGACCATAAATGTCATGATGCCCGACTGGTCCCAGTGCTGCGGATAAGCCACCAGCGCGAACCCGCCCGTCAAGTTGCCGCCGCTCATGTAATCCATTTCCCCGCCAGGCGCGTCCTTGCCCTGGCAGGTCAGAATCTTGAAATAATAACCGTGGAACGGCTTCACGCCGGTGCCCATTTTCTGGCCAAACCCCTCGACGTGAGCCTGCGCCACCAGCGGCCCGAACGGGCTGGCCGGTTCTTCCCCCGCCGTCGGCCAGTAGAGGCCATCCTTCTTGCCGGCCGCGCTCTTGAATTTCTGCGCGTACTTCGTTCCTTCGCCCGCCTCCGGGTTCGCGGCGGCGTACTGCCGTTGCGCGGCCACGTAAGCCCGGCAAACGCCGATGGCGTGGAGTTCGTCCTTCCCGATGTGCCGGTTGATGATCTCCTCTTTGCCAGCCGCCGTGTCGAAATGCCATTGCCCGTCCGCCTTTACCAGCGGAATCGGCATCGGCCAGGCGTCCGGCCCAACCTCCAGAGTAATTTTATCCTCGCCCTCTTTCACCTGCTTGCAGCCCTGCGCCATGAGGGCGGCGAACCGCTTCGAATTGTTCGCGTCCTGCACTTTGTCGCCGGTCAGAAGTTCATCAATCCCCGAGCCGTAAACTTCGCGCAAGGCCGCTCTATCGTGCGACTCGACGGCCGCCTGCAGGGCCTGGACAGCCTCATCCGGCGATGCGAACAACCGTGGCGCGACTGCGACTTTCGGTTGCGCTTCTGGCGGCTGCGCCGCCGTGCATCCGATCAAGGCCGCCACCAGCGCAAGGGTCAAAAGGCCGGCAAAACGCATCCATTGATTTGAAGGTTTCATAGGTTCCTCAGATCTTTTTATGCCCAATGAACTGCGCGGCTCACCGCTTTCCCTCATGCCCGCCGCCCTCGTGACCGCCGCCCTCGCCGCCGTGCGGCGCAGGGTGCGCCTCTGCGCGGCTTTCAGCTCCGCGATGGCTGTAATCGCGCACGTCGCGTCCCCGATCATAGCCACCGCCGAAAAGATACAGATCAGGTCCCGTTACCACGACTCCGCCGCCGTAATATGGAACGTCCGAGACCGGCATGAATGTGACGACAACACTGTGCTGCCCATGGATGGCGCCCAGCGTGAAGCCGGGCGTGTTGGCGGCAACGAGGTTCCCGTCAACGAAGACCTGGTACACCATAAAACCCGGGTCCGGAATGAACGTGAATGATGCGCCGGCCCCGTCGGGGAAATACACCGTGCCGGCCGGACTGATGGAACCGTTGCCCCCTGACGAGGCATAAATAGGCCAGGAGACTTGCGCGAAGGCGCCTCCTCCGGCAAGAAGAATGATCAGCCCGGCGAGGAAAATCGTGAAAACGATGCGCGAACAGCCGGCGTTCCTGGGAATTTCTCTCATGGCACATGACCCTTAAGAGTGCGGACAAAAACCCCGGACGGCTGGCTCCTCGCGCCACCGGCGAAGAGCGCAACTCCCCTGACGAATCCAGATTACATCAGGCTGTGCGACGAAGTCAAGCCCGCCGTGCAATCTCCGCGTTCACCCTTTCGCGCTGCCGCAGGATCCAGCCCATGGACCGCGGATAGGTGAACATGTCCTTGATCGGCCCGAGAGCCAGCAGCCGCGCCGCCTCACCCGGAGGTGTGCCGCCGGCCAGCCTCTCCAGCAACTGCAGCGCTCGCATATCCTGAAGCCCCTCGCGAAAGACTTCCCAGCGGATGGAATCCACAGGGCCGTCCTTGCCGGGGTAGACGACATACGCGTCGCCCGGAGGCAGCAGCCGCCCGCCGTCCGCGGTGGTATAAGGGTCGAGCAGCTCGCCCGTCAGGCCCGCGTACCAGTGGTTGAAGCCCCACTGGAGGAAGCCCTCGAACCCGAACTTATGCAACTGCCACCCCAGGATTCGATTGCGCGCGCCGGGGAAATCCAGGAACCGGTTCGACACGCGGTCGGTCTGCCCGCAACAGTAATAGGTCCACAGGTGCGGGACGCGGGCATCCAGGAACGCCTGTGCGTGGTTCGACGCCGGGCAGGGCCGGTCCACCGCGCCCTCGCGATAGAACTCGATGTTCGACAGGGCGTCGAGCACGGGCAATTCGGGCGCGCCTCGGCGCAGGATGTCGCGCACGGCCCGGTAGTCGGCCAGGTGCTCCACCTGCGGCTCGTCGGAGACGTGCAGGAACGCGCGCGTCAGAGCCTTCTTGCGCCGCAGGACGGCGACTAGTCCGGGCAGAAATTGAAGGAGGAACTTGCGATACTCCGGGCCGGAGGAACGCGTCTCCCATCCGAAGATGCGGCGCATCCGCCCGTTGACCTTCGCGACGATCTTGGGCGCAGACTTTGCGCCCCATTGCGTCGAAAGGTGCGAAATCTCGAAATCCGTCATCCCGCACCGCCGGCAGAGGTCCATCCACTTCTCCAGGTTGCGGAAGCCGAAGCGGTACTCATCCCGGCCGGTCACTTCGACCTCCACCAGTTGCATCGTGGGCCGTTCCGTGCCGACGGCGGTATCCAGCGGCGGCGTGAAGACCGGCGTCAGGATCGTATTGACGCCGTGCCCGGCGGCATTGCGCAGGTACCGTTCCGCGATACGCCAGTGCTCCGCCGACCAGGCCTCGAAGCCGTAGTAAGACTGCAGGCAGTCGTTGTAGAACCAGTGGGTGACTTTGAGCCGCTGTTCCGGCAGCGTCGCGGCGACGACCTGCACGTCCGCAGCCAGCTCGGCCACGCGCCGGCCGCCGGTGCGGACGCGGATTCTCAACCGGCTGCGCCCCGCCGGCGCCTGCCTGGGAACGGGCAACGTAAACCAGATGCCGCGCGTCTGGCCGGGATAGGTTTTCCAGGGAACATTCGGAATGAGCGGGTCGGGATAGAATCCCGGAGCCCGGCCGATGCGGTTTTCCGGTTTCTCGCGGTAGGTCGGATGCTCGACGTGCGCCAGGTCAATCCGGCGCGCCGTGGCCAATACCGCGAGCGCCCCGGAGACATCCAGGCCCACTTCGCCCTGGCGGTCCGAGCGGTAGATCACCTGGAAAGAGAGAACCTCTCCGCGCAGTCCGCTCAACTGAATCCGGTCCCGGCGCGGGACGGGCGAGTCGGCGAAAAAAGTTTCCAGGCTGTATCCGAGTCCGACGGCCACTCGCGCTGCGGACGGAATCATGGATGCTCCCTTTCCGAGGCCAGTTACTACTGATCTTTCCGCGTAATCCCCAGTCCGCACAAAGGCACGATCTCCCTGGCCTCGGCGGATGAATAGTTGAAGATGGTGAATCCTCCCGTGCCGGCCCGGCGGGTGATTTGGATCATCCGGAACAACGTGAAGATGTCGCCCTGCGCGCCCCAGCAACTGAAACCGATCCCCGGGTAACAGCCGGCCTTGCCCGCCCACTGCACCTGCCGCTGCACCAGGCCCTGGAACTCGGCGCTGTCGGGCGTGTAGTCCATCGGGCAGACGAAATCCAGGTAGCCGTGCTCGCACCAGAGCTTCCAGTCCTGCCCGACGTTGTCGCGGTCCACGGGCCAATTGGAAAACACCGCCGCCGAAATCTTGAGGTTCGGCTTGACCTTCCGCACCTCGCGGCTGACGGCGGCGACGACGGCGGTAATGTTGTCCCGCCGGAAGTCCAGCCACTGGTCGCGCAGCAGGCCGCCTTGTACGTCCGCGGGCCAGTTAGCGACCTTGCGACCGATGGATTTCTCGAACCGTTCGCGGCAGCCGGCGCAGAAGCAGCCGTCGGGGCCCGGATAGCGGATGTAATCGAAGTGGATGCCGTCCACGTCGTATCGGGTGGCGATCTCGATCATCGCGTCGGTCTCGAGCTTCTGGTTGGCCGGATTGCTGGGGCAGAGCCACAGCCCGCCCTCGATCGGCTTGCCGTCGGGTCCCACCTGAGTCCGCCCTTCCTGCTGCATCCGGGCGGCGAACTCTCCCGGTTCGCGCATTCTCCAGTTGACCTTCCACACGTGGCATTGAAGCCCGTACTTTCGACATGCCGCCAGGCACAGGGCGATCTGGTCGCCCTTCTCCTTGACGAGCGGGTTCACGGGAAGGACGGAGCTGTTGTAGAACGCCGTGTCGCCCCAGAGCATGTTCGGCTGGATCGCGGTGAAGCCGTTGTCGGCAAGGTTCTTGACAGCGGCGTCCCAGTCCATGCCCTCGACGCCGAACGCGTTGTGGCACCAGAAGGCCCGGCGTTCGCCGCGCGCCGGCTGCTCCAGGAGACACCAGCCCTTGACCGCCTGCTGATGGACCTGCTCGGCGAGGTCCATCGCCGCTACGGACTGGCCCCGGGCGACCAGTTCCATGGCGCGCTGCCGGCCGGACAGGGCGGCCGCGAAAGCGGCGCGCGCCGGCTCGACGGCGGCCTGCGCCGCAAGGCGCTGGACCTCCGACAAGTCCTTGTGATCCCCGGCCGTCAACGCGCGGTCGAGGCTTGCCCGCGCCGCCGCAGGCCACAGGTCCGGCGCCATCGCCCCAACCATGGCCATCAGCAGCCGCCGCTTGCCCGGAGCATCGTCGTCCAGCATGACGTGCGTCATCATCACGCAATTGTCCGAGACGACGATGGCCGCCTCGCCGGTGGGCTTGCCGCCGCTGTCGTACCACTCCGCCACCACTTTGCCGCGGCCCGCGATCGGCTGGCATTCCTCGATGTTCCAGGAAGCCTGCTTGACCACCGGCGGCATGCCCGGCAGCGCATCGCCCGCCGCCGGCCGGATGGAACTGAAGCGCCCCTCGGCCGACACGTTGCGCCCGAGGCGCAGTCCCGCCGGCTGTTGGAGCGGGCCGGGCAGGACGTAGAACGCGATCATCTTCCCTCCGCCGGCCATGAATTTCTCCAGCGCGGCGACCGCGTCGTCCGGCATATTCGGACTGTAGGGAAGGATGACGAGCCGCTTGCCCGCGAGCCGCGCGGGCGTCAGGTCCAGGTCGCTGAGGAGCGTGTACTCCAGGCCCAGTTCGTCCAATCTCCCACAGAGCGACCCGGTGAATTGCCGAGCGCCGGGCCATTCATCTTTCGCTGCGAGGGCGGCGGATTCCGCGCGGACGACGGCGATCTCGCCGCCGCCCCTGACGACGCGGAGGTTGCGGATGCGCAGCACCGTGTCCTTATTCAGGCCGCGCCAGGCGGATATCCGCAGCGTGTCAATCCCGGCCCAGCCTGTGGGCTTGCCCTCGATCTCCATATCCGACTTCCTGATCGTCACCGTGGCGAACTCGGCGGATGCGGCGGAGAAATGCCCGGTGTACCAGCCGTCGCCGCTGCGCAGGTAAAAGCTGAAGCCGGCGACCGGCGCGGGGTCGTCGCAGGCCGCTTCGAATTGCAGGCTGGCCGCGTCGGACAGGTCCAGCTTCACGGGATGGTCCCAGGAAGCGCGCTCGATTCGCGTGCCCTGGAAGTTGCACGGCATCCTCAGCGCCTTCGCGGCGTCGGGCGCGCGCACGACGGAGACCGGGGCCGTGCCGGCCATCGGTTCCCAAACCGCCCGCGCGGCTGCGTCGCTGGCGTAATCCAGCGGATCAACCGTAGGAACTTCGGCGGCCGCCGAGGTGCTCAACCCCACCGCTATCATCGCCAGGCTGCCGGCCAGAATCAGGCGCACCATCATCGCTGCCCTCTCATAACTCTTTTACCTTCTGCCACAGCGAAGGCTCGACCGGGATGCCGAGTTCCAGGTTTTCGCGCCGCGCGGCCAGAGACCGCTCGCCCGGGTAGAGGACTTTGCTGTTTTCACCGACCGGCCCGGCGGCATGGAAATTGTCCACGACGTCGTTGACCACCCGCGCTGCAAGGGAGCCCGGCGCCAGGCGCGCGAGGTCGAAGGCCATGAAGACTTGCGACACGCTCGTCTCGGTCAGCTTGCCGATCTGGTGCGTCGCCAGTCCGCCGGACAGGAGCGCGACGACCAGGTCGAGCATCAGCGCCAGCCCCGAGCCTTTCCAATAACCGATCGGCAACGGGCGCTGCGATTCCGCGATCTCGTTCGCATCGCGCGTGAGGCGCCCTTCGCGGTTATATCCGCCCTCCACCGGCAGCGGCTCGCCGCTCGTCCGGTGGATTTGCACCTTGCCGCCGGAGAATTGTGAAATCGCCATGTCCAGCACCACGTGTCCGCCGGGGCGCGGAACCGCGATGACCAGCGGATTGTTCCCCAGGCGGCGTTCCCTGGCGCCCCAGGGCGGCATCAGCGCCATCGTGTTCGTCCAGCAAATCCCGACGCATCCCGCCTCGGCCGCCTGCCAGCCGTAGTTCCCCGCGCGCTGCCAGTGGTTGGTGTTTTTCAGCGCGACGCAGCCCATGCCGCCC
This sequence comes from Candidatus Brocadiia bacterium, assembly GCA_050015075.1. Lineage (GTDB taxonomy): Bacteria > Planctomycetota > Brocadiia > CAIUPP01 > CAIUPP01 > JBEKCB01. The sequence continues at coordinate 59,019 of JBEKCB010000008.1, forward strand.
TGCCGCGCCAGCTCGATGGCCCGGCCCATGCAGAAAAATGCGTTGAGCGGTCCCGGGCCATGCCGGCCGTCCCACCGCTCCAGCGCGCCGAAACTCTCCACCAGGGCCGGCTCGGAGTGGATCTTGACGGTCCCTTTCCGGACATCGTTAATGAAAACGGGGAACCGGTTCAGCCCATGAGAAGGCACGCCGTCGCGGCTGGCGTCGGCGAACAGCCGCGCGCAGAGTTCCGCGCGGTCCCGCCGGAATCCGCACTTGAGCAGCACGCGCAGAAACTCGTTGAACATGTCCTGGTAAGGAACCCGCGTCATGACTTTGCATCTCCCTTAATCTCGCCTGGCGCCGCCTCGAAAAACGTGCTGACGTAGCCCTCCGGCCGGAAGAGGATCACGAACAGCGTGGCATTGCAGCCGTCATGGGAAGCGAGGCCGTTGGTTAACGGTTGCGGCCGCTGGACGCGGACCGCCGGCGCGACAAGACCGACGGTAATCACTATTCCTTGGACTGCCCCTGCTGCAGCAGTTTCTTTGAATCTTCCGTGCCCCGCTTGCTGGCGTCGGGCATCGAGATCGTGGTGGAGAGGGAAGGCGTGATGCAAACCAGTATTTCGTTTTCCCTTTCAACCGTCTCCTTATGCCTGAAACCGAGATAGCAGATCAGCGGTATGTATCCCAGGATCGGGGTTCGCTCATCCACAGTATCCGAGCGTGTGTCTTTGATGCCGCTGCAGATAATGGTCTCGCCCAGCTTGCAGCGCATCGTCGTGGTAACTCTGAATATCGTGTTGCTGATGTCGCCATAACCCTCATTGGAGCGTGTCGGGACGCTGCTGAGTTCAAACACCACATCCGACTGAACGTTGCTCTCAACATCGAGGACAGGCAGGATCTTCATGCTGAGGCCGTAGGGAAGGTACTTCACATCACCCGGTAGCCGGATGCCGATCTGCCCGCCCGAAGCCACCTCGGCCGGCCTTCCGCTGACGACGGTCAAATGGGGCTTGCACAGCACCTTGTTCCTCTCGTTCGCCTCCAGGCACTGCACAACGACGCCGCCCAAGGCCGTGACGGAATAGCTCGTGTTGTTCAGGAAGCTCGACTGGCCCTTGTCCGGGCCCACCCTGCTTGTGACGGCGCCGCCGATCTGGATCGCGTTGCCCAGCAGGTTCACGCCCAGCTCCTCCCGCCAGCGCTTATCAGCGCTGATGAACTCGCAATCCAATTCAATCTGCTGAGGCTGCACGATGATGACGTTCAGAACCTTGTCGGCAAGGGATTTCGCCAAATCCTCCGCGCGCTTTTTAGCCTCTTCGTTCGGCACGTATCCTGCGAGCACAACGGTGTCGCTGCTGGGCTTGACCTCGACGGCGGGCATGTTAATCCAGTCTTTGATCCGTTTCAGCAGCACCGGATGAACCGGGTTATATTCGACCAGGTCGAAGATGTCATGCGCCCGCTGCGCGCAGATCGCATCAATCTGATCTTTGTCCTTCTTGTTGAAGACGACCCCCTGAACAATCACCCCCGTGGAAATCGCTTTCACTTCCAGGCCGGGGATTGACTTGACCAGCTCTCTGACGTCATCGGGCAGGAGGTTCAGGACGACGATGTTGTAGGTCGCCGTCGCGCCTGCGGCCTCGCCGCTCAACGTGACGGTCGTTGCGCCGGCGGCCTTGGCGGTCAGGACGACTTTAGTCTTATCCGCATCTTTCGGCGGCGTGACGGCGACGACGCCGGCATTCTCCGCCGCCATGCTTGCGATAGCAAAGGCCGCCTTGAGCGTCGTGTCCGATCCGGTTCGCATAAAAATGGATTCGCTCTCGGCAGCCGGCGCGACAGTCGCCCCGAGCAACGTCGCGGCTACCACCATTGCCGCGATGGCCGCCGTTCTGTGCAGAGTGGATATCAAACCCGACCGTAGAGAACCGGAATCCACCATACGGCGCCCTCCGCACGACAGTTAGCGATCAAGCCACATATGTATGCTACCACTGGTATCACCCGTGTCAAGCATTTTTTCAAGCGTCGGCCAGCTTTAAGCACTGGTCCGAGTCGTGATTTCCCGTATGATCGGCGGTTCACAGTCATCGTGAAACTGGTTGCCATGATTCTATCGGTCCAGAGTCAGAAAATAACTTAGAGTTTCCGTTCCAGCCGGTTGAAAAGCGCTGTCAACTGCTTCCCATGAAGGAAGATACACAACAGCTACGCCGGCGGATTGCAATCCACATCCGGCCAATTCGCGCTCACATATTCGCTCGTTTTGCGCGAACGTGCCGGTCCGCACGCCCCGGCGGAGCCGATTATAACGCGCGCGGCACAACACAACCAAATCCTGGGGGCGTTTCGATGCAAAAGAGGCCTGTGGCATTGACCGGATGACTCGGTCGCCCTATTTGAGATCACACCTCTCAGGCGGGTTTTCGGCGGTCTGTCGGTACGCGGGGGTTATGAAGAATCCGAACCGCAGGCTTGCCGCTCATGCGCCGCGCCCCTTTTCCCATAGCTTACGCAGCAACGCGAGATCGGCGTCCACCATAGTGGCCACTCCGGCCACGCTCGGCCGGGCGCTGTGGGCGGTCAGCGACTCGTAGCCGCCGGCGCGCCAGGCTTGTTCGGTGACCATGTAGCCCAGGTAGTCGCCGCCGAGTTCCACGCAGAACGTCCAGGGGAACGGGCTCTCCGCCTTGATCTTCAAGCCCCACTCGATGAAGACTTCGCCCGGCAGACTGGCGAAGGCGACATCGCCGATCCGCCACGCCTGCAGGAGCGTCCGGTCCTCCGTCCTGCCCGCCCGGCGCATGCGCGCGATCTCCCGGCGGAAAACCTCCTGCGCCTCCGGAGACCACTGCGAGGCGCGGATGCGCGCTTCCGGGTCCGCCGCGAGGTCGCGCCAGGGGACCGTGATCTCCTGCTTCAGCGCTCCCAGCGGAACAGGCTCGAGGCCGGCCTTCCGCTTCTCCAGCCGCTGGATGATGGCGCGCGCCAGCGCGTCGCCCACCTCGCGGTACTTCAGGGTCGGGTTGATGTCGCCGAACGTGCCCGGCACGAAGATCGGCACCACGCCCGGCCCGAACCGCTCGCGGAGCCGCGCTGCGACCACGGCGGGATAGTCGGCGCTGAAGCAGGGCCCGAAGTTCGCGTTCGTGTGGAGCGAGTAATGCCACAGGACGGCGATGGGGGGCCCGCCCGTTCGACGTTGCTCAGGGCGGCCCTGAGTTCCATCGAATGGGCCTGCGGCGTCGTCGAAGCAGAGGATGCCCACCTCCGGGTCAACGGGCGCGGCGGAGCCGAGGCACTGGACCTCCTCTTCGCCCGCGTGCAGCAGCCAGATGTTGATCTCGCGGCCGTCCTTGTACTTGTATCGGCGGTTCTGAAGGACGTGCTGGCAGTAGGCGCGCTCGCGGCTCATCCGCGCGGGGCGCATGGAACGGCAGGCGGCCTCGACCGCGTCCGCGAATTTGCCGGGAATGCCCGCGAGCCAGGCCTCGTCAATCGGAAACGCGTCCTCAAACAGCCGGACCGTGTACGGCCCGGTGTGCGTGTGGCTGGCGGCCCAGACGATGTTCTGCTCCGGGATGCCGGTCCGCAGCGCGGCCAGCGACACGGCCGCGTCGCCTTCCTTGCGTTCGAGCGCGATCAAGTCCAGCAGCACATACGCCAGCTTGACTCCGCCGGACGAGAGGACAATGGCTTTGATCGTGAGCGGATCCTGCACCCCCTCGGACTTGCGCGGCTTAAGGTCACCGGCCAGCGCGGTGCCGACCGGCGGCGTGATGTCCACCTCCGCCGCGCCCGCCATGAGCATATCCGAATCCATCGCGTATCCTCCCCGCTGGTAGTGTGCCCGTCAGGGCATACGAAATAGCGCCTGACGGCGCCACTACAAGCGCCCTACCAGTTGAACTGGGGCACGTCCATCCACACGCCGCCCTTCATGGCTGACTCATGGGCGATGATGCCCGGCACGGTGAAGTCCATGGAACGGATCACGTCAATCGGCGGACGCGCATCCCGCTCGATGGCCGCGAGGAAGTCGCGGATCATGTAGTACTCCGACGTCCCATGTCCGCCCTGGCGCGCCTCGGCGGGAGCGTTCGGGTCGGAGACCTCGCACGGGATGGCGCGCGTCCGGTTGGGCGGGTCCTCCTTCAGGCTGAAGTAGAGCCCTTCGCCCCGGTCGCGCTGGTTCTCCAGGTGTCCGGCCGTGCCGTAGAGCGAGTACCAGACCATGTGCGGCCGCGCCGCCACCTGGCTGCGGAGGATCTTGACCACCGCGCCTTTCTCGGTCTGGAAGATCCCGGTCTCGAAATCGAGGAACCCCGGATGCTCCTGGTATTCGGGCATCTTGTTGAACCCGGTCGTCAGGCCGCAGCCGCGGACGATGCGGTCGTTCATCAGCATCAGGATCGGCCCGAGCGTGTGCGCGCAATACCAGATGGGCGGCCGGTCATGTCGCCAGTGAAACTGGCCGGTCTTCTCGTCCACGAGCCGGTCAATGATCTCGTGGATGTATTCTCCCTCGGCGTAATAGATCTTGCCCAGCTTGCCCGCGGCGACGATCTTCTGCCATTCGCGGACGTAGTGGAAGTAGCAGTAATTCTCCGCCATCATGTACGCGAGCCCGGTCTTCCGGACGGTCTCGACGATGCGCGCGCAATCGGCGACGGTGTAAGCTGCCGTCTGCTCGCAGAGCACGTGCCGCCCGCTCACCAGCGCCTGGATCGTCTGCTCCGCGTGAAAGGCGATCGGCGTGGCGATGAGCACGATGTCCATCGGCGCGTTCAGAAACGAATCGTAGTCGGCGTACAGGCGCTGATCCGGCAGATGGAACGCCTTGCCGACCTCCGCGAGCCGCGCCGGCGCGGTATCGCAGAGCGCGGTCACCTCGACGGCGGGATGCGCGCTGAACACATCCACGAACCCTCGCCCGCGCGAAAGCCCGACCAGCCCGACCTTCCACTTCTTCTTCATGTTCCGCACCTTCCCAAGGTAACCTCTGCCCTGTCGGCCACCGTCGAGTCTTTCGGCAGCCGGCCGGTCTTGAGGCTATAACAGCCGGCTTGGCTTTCGTCAAGAGAACTTATTCTCTCGCGCCGGCCTGGAGTAAGGCGTCTCGCATATCCTTGCAAGACGTTTTCCCCGCATAATCAAGGGGCCGGAAACCGTCGCCGTCCTCCGCGTTTACGTCGGCGCCGTTCGCGATAAGCAGTTTGGCGTCAGCGACGTTGTAGGAACTTGCCAGTATATGCAAGGGGGTGCTTCCGTCATTGGCTCGCGCGTTGACGTTCGCGCCGCCGGCCAGGAGCACTTTTATCAAGTCGTCATTTCCGTCCGATTTCCACTTCCATCTAATCTTGTGCAATGGTGTGTCACCCCACCGGTCTTTGGCATTGACATCGGCGCCTGCGGCCAGCAGGACCTTTGCGACGTCGGCGTCTTCCGCCGCGTGGAGCGGAGTCCAGCCATCTGTGTTGCGCACGGTCACGTCCGCGCCATGCGACAGTAGTGTTTCTGCAGCTAATGCGTCGCCGCCATAGCAGGCTCTATGCAGCGGCGTATTACCAAAGATGTCAGCCGAGCGTGCGTCGGCCCCATGTGCCAGAAGCAAGTCTACAGTCGGGTTCTTGCCCCACTCCACGGCGTTGTCCAATGGCGTTCTGCCCTCCTCATCTCTTGCATTCACGTCAGCGCTTTTGGACAAGAGCAACTCGACGAGCTCTGCATTTTCGGCACAATGAAGGGCAGTCCTCCGCCTGTCGTCGCGAGCGTGAATCAGTCTGGGGCGAGCCAGCAGAATAGCCCTGGCCCACGCCACGTTTCCAAGCCGGGCCGCATTGATGAGCACTTCGCCGCGCAATTGCAGCAGAACGGCCGCCAGGCAGAGTGCGACAAGAAAGCAGGTGATGACGCCCGCGGCGCGGGCAATCCGTGCAGCGTTGTGTGCAGAGTTGCGCCCCGTCGCCCCTAATCCCATTTTGCGCTCTTTGCGCCGCCGGATCAGCCATGCGGCAATGTAGGTGACAACAGCGAGTCCCGTGCTCAGCGCGATCAGGCTCGAAGCGCTCATTCCAAAGCCCATGTCCCAGAACACATCGTAGATGTCCCACGTCGTGGCCGGATTATACCCGCACAACCCTGCCAGGGGCTTTGGCAGGCTGAAGAGAACGACCGTGTCGAAAGGCCGCGAAATGCCGCCAAGCAATTGGAACCACACGGCCATCCACGGGTACAACACCCAGCCGCTTGGGTTCAGCCTGCCGAAAGCTGGGCAATACCCGAGAAAGTTGGGCAGAGAAAGCAGGATCGGGAGAAGCCCAATGTGCAGCGCCCACCGCCAGGGTTTCAGCCTGCGGAGCCACGGCCAGAAGCCGAACACTACTACGCCGCTGAGATAGAGGAACTCCAGCGGTGCGTACATCGGGTACCGCCGAAACTTGGGCCACGCCTGCTCGAAACTCTTCTCTGCCTTCAGCCACTGCCTGCCGCCGGCGTAGAGTCGTCGCCCGAGACGCTCCCTCATCACTTCATGCTCCTGCTCCAGCAACGCGGCGACATTCGAAAGATTCCCTCCGGCCGCGCGCCATTTCTTGTAGACGCGCAGCGTATCCGTCAGCGGGCCTTTCTTGCCGAGCTCAGCATCGAGCTTTTGGATCACCTCTGGAAGGTAAGCGAGCGCGTCTGACTCTTTGAGCGCATACAAGACAGCGCCAGAAAACCCGTCACTATAGTAAATCCAAAGGCCGTCCCGCGCCGGTCGTATCCCGAGGGCCTCGTCCCCATGTATGGAATCGAAGGTTGCCAGTTTCACTCTGCAGGCTGCATACCAGAATCCTGCCGGCGCGCCCTGCCGCACCGGCCGCATGAGCGGCACAAGGCAGATCAGCACCACTGCCATGGCAAGGATCGGCACCGCCATGACAGCCAGCTTCGCTTTAGTTGATAGGCCCCTTCCGTTCATGATCGCAATCCCTGACCTTGCAGTCCCGCGAAAAGGCTAGTGGGTGTCCGCCGGCGAACTGCTTGTCTCTTTCCGATAACGCTCCAGATTCTCGGCCTGCTTCTTGAGGATTTCGGCCAGGCTGATTCGGAAGTCCCACCGGTACTCCCGGCGGACATCCTCGGGCGGATGAGCTGACACGACCGGTGCGCCTTCCTCGATCTTGTACTCGAAGTCCGATTCAGTGAAGGGGTCCTTCGGCAGTCCCTGCGGGAAATATGCGCGCAGGGCTTCGAGAGAGGTCGGATATTCCCCCGTTTCGGCCTCGTGTAGCGCCGAAGCGGCAAGAATTTTGCTCATGGCAAAGCGCGCATTGTCCCGCGTGAAGTCCGCGTAAATTCCCGCCCCGATACCGGCGAAGTTCCCCACAAGCGGGTTATCCGGATACGTCTGCCCTGCGGCGGGCTTGCCCAGTTCTTTCATGTGTTCGATCCGGGCTTTGATGCGCGGCCGAGCGTCAGCGAAGCTCCCTTCGCCGGCTTTCGCCATTTCGGAGAGTTCTTCGCCGACCTGATCCGCCCACTTGCCATAGGTCGCCTTGCGCTCATCAGGCTTGAGGCGACGAAGTTGCCCGATGAGGCCCTTCCGGCCTGCGGCGAGCTCAGTGAGAACCGTCCTGAACCAGTCGTTGTCCAACGCCTGAAGGGCTGTATCGAGATCCGCATCGGTAAACAGGGTCTCCCTCTTCAACATGAGAGGCACGCGCTTTGCGTCATCGGCGATGCAGGCGGAAAACGAGAGCGGCCGCGTAGACAATTCGACAAGCCGAACCATCAGTACGCGGATGGCCGCCTTTCCTGGCTTCCGTGCCAGGAACTCGTTCATGCCTGCCAAATTGCTCTGCAATACCGCAGTCCCAGTAACCGCGTACATTAAGGTGGGGCACTGGCAGAGATGGACCGAATATTGGACGGCGTCCGCATGCACCTGCGCTGCGCGCTCAAGTTGTCCCTGTCCCTCCAGCATGGTGGCAGCCGCACATGTGCGTCTGCCCAGGTCTGTGAGCCTTCCCAGAGGAGGGATTGCTAAGCCATCCTGGGCCGCAAGGTCGAAGTCGCATTGAGTGCGCGCGGCGCCGATGTGGAGCATGTCCATCGCCTTGCCGCGCTCAAGATCTTGCTCCAGGAATGCCACGTCAGCATGGCTTTCGATGAAGAACTTCGGCCCCAGGAACGTCCTGGCTTCAATGTCGTCGAGGACCTTGTCCTCTTTCTCATTGGACGGCCAAGTCAATACCGACGCCGCGCACCAGTAATGAACGGCCGCATTGCCGGGATGCCCTGCTTCCTCCGTCCAAGCGGGCGGTGCAACGCTCAGCGCCAGCGTCAACCAGAGAATACTGTGGAAGACGCGCATCCAAGACCTCCCTTCATCATCCCACCTAACGACGGTCAAACATCAAATGTCATATTCTCACGACTGAAGTCGCACCCGTCAAGCAGTTTTTGGGGTCTGCCGAAAACTTGACAGCGGCAATTCGTCCCTATAATGTGATCACACTTGGACAAAATTCTTTGGGAGCCGACCATGCCCTGCATGAAGATTCTAGCCATGCTGGTTCTCATCGCCTCGCTGGCCGCCGCCGAGCCGGCGCATCCGTCGCTGCCGGGTCCGGTGATCCCCGACGGCGTGGGCGTGAATATCCATTTCACCGACGCGCAGCCGGGCGAGATGGAAATGCTCGCTGCGGCCGGGTTCCGCTGGGTGCGGATGGATTTCGTCTGGTCGGCGACCGAGCGCGAACGCGGGCGATATGATTTCGCGGCTTATGACCGGCTGATGCAGTCGCTCGACGCGCACAGCATGCGCGCGCTGCTCATCCTCGATTACGGCAATGCGCTGTACGAACCGGAGAACGCCGTCGCGACCGACGCGGGCCGGCAGGCCTTTGCTCGATGGGCGGCGGCCGCCGCGGCACATTTCAAGGGCCGCGGCATCCTCTGGGAAATCTGGAACGAGCCGAACATTGATGTCTTCTGGAAACCCACGGCCGATGTCCGGCAATACGCCGCCCTCGCGCTGGCGGCCGCCAGGGCCATCCGCGCAGCCGCACCCGGCGAGGCGATCATCGGGCCGGCGACCTCGGGAATGGATTTCCGTTTTCTCGAAGAGTGTTTCAAGGCCGGCCTGCTCGAATGGTGGGACGCCGTGTCGGTGCATCCGTACCGGCGGTCCGATCCCGAAAGCGCGGCGGTTGACTACGCGAAGTTGCAGCGCTTGATCGCCCGGTACGCGCCGGCGAACAAGACGATCCCGATCCTCTCCAGCGAGTGGGGCTATTCCTCTGCGTGGAAGGGCTTCGACCAGGACAAGATGCTCGCGCGCCAATGGCTGACCAACCTGGCCAACCGAATCCCGCTCTCGATCTGGTACGACTGGCACGACGACGGCGCAGACCCGAACAACGACGAAGACCACTACGGCACGGTCGCGCTGCCCTATCACTCGGGGCGAGACCCGGTTTACGATCCGAAGCCCGCCTGGCGCGCCGCGAAAACGCTGACCACCGTCCTCGGCGGCTGCCGCTTTGCGAAGCAACTGGCCACAGGCCGCCCCGACGATTTCGCCGTGCTCTTCGAACGCGCCGGCCAAGTGCGCCTGGCCCTTTGGACAACGTCGCGCCAACCGCACGAGGTGACGTTGCCTTCCAGTCCCGGCTCGTTCGAACTCGTCTCGCACGTCGGCGAGCGGCGCGGGACCGTCACCGTGCAAGGCGACAGCTTCACGCTCACCGCCACCGATGCCCCGCAGTATCTCCTCTTCAATGGGCCGAACCCCGCGCTTGCCGACGCTCCGGCGATTCACCCGCTGCGGGCAACCGTGTCGCCGGTCATGGGAATGACGCTTGTCGTTCACGTAGAGAACCTCGTTGACGCCGCCTTCAAAGGCCGCGCGCGGCTTGTCGAGACCGACGGCCTGGAACCGGTCGCCGCGGAGCAGTCCTTGGAGTTCGCGGCGAGCGAGGCGGAAGCGACTCTGCGTTTTCCCATCGCCGCGAAACCTTCGCGCGCGTATAGCTTCGGTCTGCGCATCGAGAGCGCGGACGGCAGCTTGATTCTCGATCTTTCGTCGCGCTGCTACACCGCCGTTCCGGATGAAGTCCTCACCGACTGCAAGATTTTTGCCGACGGTGATGCCAAGGTCGGCTCCGAACTTTCTGTGGCTGTCGCGCCCGCCCCGGAACCGCTGCCCGGCTCGGAATCTCCCGCGCTCAAGGTCACGTATCGGATGGACGCCGGCTGGAAATTCCTACGCCTCGCCCCCGAGCGCGCCGACTTGCGCGCGATCGCCGGCGAGCCGAAGGCGTTTGGTATGTGGATTTACGGCAACGGCGGACAAACCAGCCCGCGCCTGCGCGTGACCGATTCCAATGGCCAGTGCTGGCAACCCATCGGCGATGAAATCAACTGGACGGGCTGGCGCTTCGTGGAATTCGACCTAAGTCCCGCCACGGATAACTGGGGCGGCGTCGCCGATAACGCAATCCATTTCCCGCTGAAATGGGATTCCGTGTTCCTGCTTGACAAGTCCCGTGAGCAGCAGGCGCAAGGAATAATCTACCTAACCGCGCCGGTTGTGATTTATTGATCCGGACAGTGTGGCTGTTGAAGAACTGTCATTCCGAACGAAGTGAGGAATCTCACACGCCGCGCATTAGTAATGGTTTATGGTGTGAGATGCTTCGCTGCGCTCAGCATGACGCGGTCCAGACTTATGTATGTTATTCTGGGGCACTACACTTAGGTGGTCGGTTGTGAACGGCGAGGCTTGAGGCTGGAGAAAATGCTTAGCGGCGGGAGCCGGCCGGCGATTGACGGATGCTTGCGCCTGGCTCACTTTGCGCGAGCGGCGAACGCGGCCTTTCTCTCGTTCTTATCTCTCAACATCCGCACGAACCGGGCGTCCAATGTTCCAACGTCCACACCCTCAGCGGCGAACCCGTCCCTGACCTGTTGCGACGATATCTGCCCGTCCTGGACCCAGCCGCCGAGCGCGCCGATCATGTAGGCGATTTTGGTTTCAATCGCTTTGCGTCCGGTGGGGACCTTGGTCACTGCGAGGCGTCGTTGCAGGACGCCGATTTGGACGACGTGTGCGATTCGCGGTTTCGGCTCCAGCGTCATCTGCGTTTTCATCCCTATCCCTCCAGCGTGCGGCGGATATCAAACAGGTCAACCTTCCGGCTCGATCGTCGCCGTGAGCTTTGCCAAGGTCAGCTTCTCGGCGTGACCGTTCGCCTGCTCCAACGTCTCGATGGCGCAGAGAGCCACTCCGTTATAGAGCGCCTCCGACGTGATCTCCTCGGCGCCGTTCCGGTTGAAGTAGAAGACCTCCTGAAGGACTTGCGCTACATAGCGGGCGACGTGAAGACCGTCGTGGTGAAGCAGCACCCGGTAGAGCGGCGTGCTGCCTCGTTGGTCGTTGACTTGCGGATCGGGTCGCACGGCATCGTCAGGCATCGGTCTGCTTCCTTTTAGGCGACGCGGCCAGTAACGTCACCCCAACGACAAAGTCAGCGTGTTGGGATGGAATAACTTAGCCGAACAGCAGAAGGCACCCCCGGCATAAGTTTCTAATAACCGCCTTCTCCTTTCGGCACTTCGAGCATATCAACGGATTATACTGATAGGCCTTGTTCCGCTGCATGCGCTGAAGAGCGGTCATGTTCCGCGGCGCGCTCATGAAAAGCGGGTTGTGCTTCACGTACTGCATGGCCATCGTGCTGCCTCCTTATCCTGCGCGGCGAACTAACATTCGACGAACGTCTGCGTTGGGCCGTCCGCCGACATCCGACACAGCGGGCCTGGCGGGCCGGAGAACCTGAAAGGCAAATCGTCGCCGGTGGGAAAGAGAGGCAGGACACGCCCGCTTGTGCGGGCATCTGCGACTGTCTCGACGCCGGTTCTGCGCAAATCTGCGCTTCACCGCTCCTTCGTTGCGCCCTAAGTCAGCTTCACCCTACGCTCATCTCCTGCCGAAGTCAATCTTTATTTTGCCATGCCGGCGCTTTTGTTAAGGAAAGGGCTCTCGCAAAGACGCCAAGCACGGCAACTCAATAGTTCAACCGCCAAAACGCGAAATCGCGAAAGTCTAAGTTGGGAATGGCCTGTCGCACCGCCGCTTTCGTGCTTTCGCACTTTCGCGGTCAAATTCTCGTTTTTGGCGGCTGTGCGACCTCGCGTGAGCCCTTTCCTTTTCCTGCGCAGGAAACAATCATTTCACAATTCCTGTGGGAAATGTACAATATCAGCGGCCGGCTCCGCGATGCCGTGCAGCGTGGGCATCGCGGGAAACCGAAGGCGCCGGCCACCGGTTCAGGAGAGCGCATGCTTTCGAACGGAGCGCGCGTCAGACTGGTGCGGCGGCTGGTGCTGGGCGTCAACCTGACGCTCGCCGCGTTCCTGGGACTCTTCGTCACGATCGACGTCTATCTCGCGCGCCGCAACCTGATGAACCGGGAAATCACCGATCTGCAGGAAAACGCCACGCTGCTGCTGACGTCGGTCACGCGCCTGAGCCGCCGCGGCATGCCGGCCGTGCAGGATTTCCTCGACGACACCAACGTCTCGATGCAGCCGGTCCGCGCCGCCGACAGCCCTCACCGCATTCTCGTGCGAGTGGGCAAGAGGAAGCTCGAAGCGCACCGCGATGACCCTTCCGGTCCCGAGGCGCTCGACGAGGCGGCGGTCGCCGCCTCCGCGCCCGACCATCGCGGCGTGGTGGACGGCGAGCCGGTCATCGTCGGCGGAGCGGTGCGCGCTGACGTGGCCGCCTACATCCTGGAACCCTTCTCGCAGACTGAGCAGGCCATCCGCCTCATGATCCTGCGCCGCGCCGCGGCCAACACGCTCGTCGGCCTCGGGATCGCCGCCGCGCTCAACGTCATGCTCCAGTTCTGGCTCGTGCGGCCGCTCGGGCGGATGGTGGACACGGTCCAGCAGTTCGGACGCGGCGACCTGCGTGCGCGGATGCCGCCCAACCGCAGCCGGGAACTCGGACTGCTCGCGGACGAGTTCAACACGATGGCCTCGGTCCTCGAGCGCAACGAGGCGGACCGCCGCGGCCAGATGGACCGCGCCCGCGCGATCCAGGACTGCCTGCGCCCGGACCTGAAAGAGATCGCCGGGGCGCGGTTCGCGTGCATCAGCCAGCCCGCCGCCGAGGTCGCCGGCGACTATTACGACGTGCTGCCGTCGGGCGACGGCGGCGTGGTCCTGTGCGTCGCCGACGTGAGCGGACATGGCGTGCCCGCCGCGATGGGCGCGGCCATGCTCAAGACGCTGCTCCTGAACGGCGCCGAGCACGAGAGCGACCCGGCGAAACTCCTCGCCGTGCTGAACGCCGCGTTCTGCCGCGTGACGCTGCCGGAAGACTTCGCGACGATGGCGCTGCTCCATTTCACGCCCGGCAGCCCGGCCGCCGCCTACGCGAGCGCCGGACACGAGCCGGTCTTCCTGGTCCATTCCACCGGCCGGACGGAGGACCTGAAGGCGACCGGATTCCCGATCGGTGTGCAGTCGCCCTCGACCTGGGAAGGCCGCACGCTGAACGTGGAGCCGGGCGACCGGCTGATCATGCTGACCAATGGCCTGGTCGAGACCAAGAATCCCGCCGGCGAGCCATACGGCCGAGACCGCCTCCTCGCCGACCTGATAGACCTGCGCACCAGGCCGCTGACCCAGATGCTGGCCGGCATCCTCAGCCGCGTAACCGCCTACCGCGGCAACACGCCGCAGAAGGACGATCTGACGGGGCTGGCGGTGGAGTTCACGTCGGCGGCGAACAAGACATGATGCGCGGATTCCCGACTTCGTGGGAGCCCTGTTTTCGTATTCCGGGATTCCGGAGGCTCATACTTACTTATTGACTTAGGTCTCCAGAAGTTAGTTACGTATCGTGACGCTATTTCCGATTGCAGACTGTGCTAAGTGACACTGACAATCTCGTTTGAGATGGAGATCATAATGTCAGACGCGAGGCATTTGACTACGGCGGAGCTTGAGGCGGGGTTGGATACGATCCGGCAGTCGCCCAGGGATGAAGGCGTGCTGGAGTTGATTGTGCGGCGTCCGCGGACCGATGCGCGGGAAGTGCTCCAGGAGGGCGAATTGGATGCAGCGCGAGGTCTCGTGGGCGATAACTGGGGGCCCCGCGGCAGCGCGGACGGCGCGCCGGCGGTCCTCGACCGGCAGCTTACCCTGATGAATACGCGCGTGATTGCGCTGCTGGCGCAGACGAAGGAACGCTGGCCGCTGGCGGGCGACCAACTGTTCGTGGACCTGGATTTGAGCGCGGCGAATGTGCCGCCGGGCACGCGGCTGGCGATCGGCTCGGCCGTGATTGAAGTCACCGCCCTGCCTCACACCGGCTGCAGGAAGTTCACGGAGCGGTTCGGGGCGGATGCGATGGCGTTCGTCAACGGGCCGAAGTGGAAGCACCTGCAACTGCGCGGCGTCAACGCGCGAGTCGTGAAGCCCGGCTTCATTCGCGTCGGCGACGCGGTGAGGAAACTATGAGTTATGATAGCTCCGGAAGTCAACTATTCAGATAGGCAATGGCAACAGACAAGAGGACACATAAAATGCGAGTTGCTTTTCTAATGGGAGTTCTTCTCATGGCAGCCTCGGCAGGATGCGCCGGCCGTCCGGACCTGACGCCGCCCAAGACCGGCACGGCGAAGGCGCCCAAGGGTATTCGGTCGGGCGAGTGGAAACTGGTGTGGTCCGATGAGTTCGATTACGAAGGTCTGCCGGATAAGACCAAGTGGGATTATGAGGAGGGGTTCGTCCGGAACCACGAAGTGCAATACTACACCCGCGACCGTAAAGAAAATGCAAGGGTCGAGAACGGAATGCTGGTCATCGAGGCGCGGAAAGAGGAATTCAAGAATCCGAAGTACGAACCGGGGTCGTCGAGATGGAGCAGGAGCCGCGAATTCGCCGAAGTCACGTCAGCCAGCCTGACCACCCGAAACAAGTTCAGTTGCAAGTACGGTCGAGTTGAGGTCCGCGCCAAGTTGCCCCAGGGCAAGGGCGTCTGGCCGGCCATCTGGACTCTCGGGAACAATATCGCGGAGGTCCGATGGCCCGGGTGCGGAGAAATCGACATCATGGAATTTGTCGGGCGCGAGCCGAACCATATTCATGGCACGGCCCACTACTCCGTCAATGGGAAGAACGTTGGGAGTGGCGAGACATTGGAAACCCAGGAGCCTTTCGCCGAGTTCCACGTATACGCTATCGAGTGGGATTCAGACCACATTGATTTCTTCTTCGACGACACGAGGTACTTCACGTTCTCCCTCGACAAGGCCGGAACCGGCGATGACAACCCCTTCCGTAAACCCCACTACTTGCTCATCAACCTGGCGATGGGCGGCGATTGGGGAGGCGAGATTGACAATTCGATCTTTCCGCAGAAGTACTACATTGATTATGTGAGGGTCTACGAGAAGACCGGGCAATAGGCCGCGGCGGGCGGCATTGATTTCCTTCGGAGCCTCCGGTAACATGTGCGGCCATGCTGTTCGCGTTTTTTCCATGAAAGGACAACGCCATGGCCAAATCCTCCGCCGCGAGCAAATGGACGCCGATCCCCGCCGGGCTGAGCAAGATGACGCTCCGCGAGCGCTGGGTCCGCACGATGCATTACAAGAAGGCCGACCGGCTGCCGATGATGGAGTTCGGCTACTGGGACGAGACGCTCCCGCTCTGGCACGAACAGGGCCTGCCGCGCACGGTCCAGACCGAGGCGCAGGCGTACGCCTATTTCGGGATCGAGGACTGGCGCGATTCGGGCGTCAACACCAACGGCCTCTGCCCGGGCTTCGAGCGCGAGACGATCGAGGAGAACGACGACTACATTATCTGGCGCGATGAGGAGCGCGCGGTCAAGAAGGAATCGAAGAAGGTCATCAAGACGATCCCGCATTTCATTGACTACGGGCTGAAGAACCGCGAGGACTGGAAGCTCTTCAAGAAGCGGCTCGACCCGGCGACGCCGGAGCGGTTTCCCGCCGACTGGGAGCGCCGCGTGGAGGAGATGCGCAAGCGCGATTACCCGCTGTGCGTCAGCATCGGCAGCCTGATCGGCAAGCCGCGCAACTGGGCCGGCTTCGAGAATATCGGCGTGCTCGCCTACGACGACCCGGCGCTGTTCGAGGAAATCATCGAGACGATCTGCGCCTGCGGCTGCGCGGTGCTCGAGCGCGTGCTCAAGCAGGCGCAGCCCGATTTCGGCGCGGGCTGGGAGGACATCTGCTTCAAGAACGGCCCGATCATCAGCCCGAAGATGTTCGACAAGTGGATCGTCCCGCGCTACAAGCGCATCACCGACCTCCTCCTGAAGCACGGCGTGGACGTGGTCTGGACCGACTGCGACGGGAACCTGATGCCGATCCTCGACCAGTTCCTCGCCGGCGGAATCAACTGCATGTTCCCGCTGGAGGTGGCCGGCGGCACCGACCCGGTGGCGATCCGCGAGAAGTACGGCCGCAGGGTGCTCCTCCAGGGCGGCGTGGACAAGGTGGCGCTGCTGAAGGGGCCGAAAGGGATCGAGCAGGAACTGCTCCGCCTTAAGCCGCTGGTCGAGGACGGCGGCTTCGTCCCGCACGTGGACCACCGCTGCCCGGCCGACGTGACGCTGGAGAACTACAAGTTCTACCTGAAGCTCAAGCGCCAGATGTTCAACGCCGGCGATTTGAAGCCGCATTACAAAGAGTGACGCCGGGAACGGCGAGTGGAGCTTGCCGAGGGCTGACAGCGCGCTGAGTGCCGAAACATCGCGCATTCTGGCGTCCTTTCAGCGCCGTTCGGCGCTCGCGATTCAGTGCTCGCCGGCCGCCGTCTATTCCCGCTGAAATTTGCGCCGGGGCCTCTTCTGCGATAGGATAGGCGGCAGGGGTATTGCGTTTCTCTCCACGGGCGGATTTACAGGAACGTCGAAACCGATATGCGCATTCGATTCAGACGGGTCAAGGACGTGACCATTCGTCCGACGCACTGGCTCATCTCCGCCGGCGCGCTGCTGCCGGAATGGCTTCGGCGCTCCTACTTCAAGAGCTTCGGGCTTCTGGGGAAGGCCTACTATTTCACGCCGTCCAACCATGCGCGCCGGACGGTGGGCAATTTCTGCCGCTTGACCGGCCGCTCCGATCCCCAGGAGATTTATTTCCAGATGGTGGATAACCTCCTGTTCGCCGCGTCCGCGTTCGGCCGGCTGATGTCCGACGGGACCGACGCGGTGGCGAACATGGTGACGTTCGACGAGCCGAGCGCCGCGCGGATGGAGGCGGTCCGCGCGAAGTACGGCGCCGGGATCATGCTGGTCCCGCATTGCGCCGCCTCGGTGCTCTCGGCGGCGGGATTCGGCAAGCGGTTCCGGACGCTGGTGCTCGTCCGCGAGTCTCGGAGCATGAGTCGCCAGCTTCTGATGCGGCGGTACTTCGAAAAGCTCGGGCCGGAACTGCTCTTCGTCCGCCACACCGACCCGGCGGTCGTGGCGCGCGGGATCCTCAGAGCGCTGCACGAGAAGAAGTTCGTGATCGGGACCACTGACCTGGCGCGCAACGGGGCGGACACGGTGGAGGTCGAGTTCTTCGGCCAGACCGTGTCGCTGCCGGCGTGGCCGGCCCGCTTCAGCGCGCGGCGCAAGATTCCCATCCTGCCCGGCTACATCCGCGTGTCCGGCGGCCGGATCGTCCTGAGCTGCGACGAGCCGTACATCGAGCCGGACGTAGCGGCCGCGACGCAGCGCTGGGCGCGGTACTTCGAGAAGAGCATCCGCGAGTCGCCCGCTGACTGGGTCTTCATGCTCGACAAGCACTGGTCGAGCGTGATCGCCAAAGCCGCCTCGGCTCAGCGGCACTCGCCCAAAGGCGCCGCCGCCCTGCGCGCGCCGGTATAGCGCCATTCCTTGACTTTCCGCGACGCAGTTGTTTAGATGCCGGAAATTCCCCAGTTGGAGAAACGAACCATTCTCGCCTCGTACGGCTGGAAGACCTGGCTGCCGCTGGGCCTGGCGCTGATTGCGGCGTCGGTGCTGAGCGCATTCTATGCGCCCTGGATCAGCCCCATTTTCGTCCTGGGGCTGCTCTTCACCCTCTGGTTCTTTCGCGATCCGGAGCGCCGCAGCGACGCGCCGGCGGAGGCGCTGCTCTCGCCGGCCGACGGCAAGGTGGTGGAGATCGGCGCGGCCGAGGAGCCGGAGTTCGTCGGCGGGCCGGCGCACAAGATCGCGATCTTCATGTCGGTCTTCGACGTGCACGTCAACCGCTCGCCGTGCGATGCCAGCGTGGACTGGACGCGCCACGAGAGCGGAAAATTCTTCAACGCGATGGGCCCGCAGGCGAGCGTGGAGAACGAGCGCGTGCTCGTCGCGCTGCGGCGCCGCCCTGAGGAAGCTCGAAGGGCCGGCGCTTCGACCTCAGTTCAGGGCCGTCCTGAGGAAGCTCGAACGGACGGCAAGCCGCTGCTGGTGAAGCTGATCGCCGGCTTGGTCGCGCGGCGCATCGTCTGTCCGCTCAAGCCGGGCGACCCGCTCCGTCGCGGGCAGCGGCTGGGCATGATTCAATTCGGCTCGCGCGTCGAGATCTTCCTGCCGCGGTCGGAGAAATTCGAGCCGGCCGTGCGGCTCGGCCAGAGCGTGCGCGCGGGCCGGACGGTGCTCGGGAACTGGCGATGACCACGAAACGGGTGCCCATCCTGCCGACGCTGGTGACGCTGGGGAACGCGTTCTGCGGCTTCACGGCCATCGACTACGCCATGCGGGCCGCCGCCGATCTTCCCCGGTTCTACCACTGGATCGGCTGGTCGGGCGGAATGATCCTGGTGGCGATGGTGTTCGACGCGCTCGACGGAAAAGTCGCGCGCCTGGCGCACGCCACGAGCGACCTGGGCCGGGAGCTGGATTCGCTCTGCGACGTGATTTCGTTCGGCGTCGCCCCGGCGGTGATCGTCAAGACCCTGGCGACGTACCAGAACTACCTGCCGCGCCTGGGCTGGGCGGCGAGCGCGCTCTTCGTGATGTGCGCGGCGCTGCGGCTGGCGCGGTTCAACATCGAGACCGACGCCGCGGAGGAGTCGCACTGGTACTTCAAAGGCCTGCCGAGTCCCGCCGCGGCGGGCTTCATCGCCGCCCTGGCGGTCAACATCTCCGAGGTCCGCGTGGCGGCCGTAGCGACGCACGAGTTCGCCGCCGTCGCCCGGACGCTGCTGCCGATCATGGACGGCCTGCTGGCCGCCGTCCCGTTCGTGGCGCTGGTCCTCGCGCTCCTCATGATCAGCCGGGTCCGCTACGTTCACGTATTGAACAAGATGCTGCGCGGCCAGGAGCCGCTGGACTATCTCGTGAAACTGATCCTGCTGGCCATCCTGGCGGTGCTGACCTGGCCGTTCAGCCTGGCGCTGGTCATCGGCGGATACGTGTTCTCCGGGATCGTGCTGTGGATCAAGGAACTGGTCTTCCCAAAGCCGCCCGCCGCCGCGAATCTCCCGCCGGCGGCGAAGGATCGCGAAAGCTGATCCCGAAGGCAAACTGAGGCCTGCCGCATCGCTCTTCTGCGTAGTCTACGAGGTCGTGAAAGCGCTTGGCAGGCTCTCCACGGCATTTGCATGCACGAAAGCGGACTTGGCGAAAGCCGTAGCGACCGTCGAGAGTCTTGTTGCGGCTGCTAAGAAGGCCGTATAGCGGAAGACTGGGGCGGCCCGAACCGAAAGGGGCGGCTCTTTCAGTCTTCATGGGATATTTCAGGTCGTCGGGGCTTGACACGTGCGCGACGCACTGCGAAAATTCCCGCACTGGGCAGGAGAAAGATGCTGATGGGAAATGTCGCATGAAATGCGCAGTGCCGCTTGTCATGATGATGCTCGTCGCTACGTGCGGCTGCATGTACCTGGACACCGGACCTCGTCAACTGCCGCCTGCAAATAAGTTTACGCCGTTACAAATCTCCATCTTTCCCTATCGTCCAGGCCCAGAGTATAAAGATCTACGTCTCTGTATTGCGCCCCTAAACTGGGACGTCTACGGTCTTAGCATGGCGCTTTGGCAAGGAGATAACTATACCGTCGCCGGTTTGGACGTTGGGCTGGTTAACTGCGCGGAGGAGGCCCTCCACGGTGTCCAAGCCTGCCTCTTGTCGGCTGCAGACAATGTGAACGGTGTACAAATAGGGCTGGCGGCCAGCGCTGCTGGGGGAAGAATGCGCGGCCTCCAAGTCTCAACAATTTGGAATCTTTGTTTGCTCGAAGAAGCAAAAGCAGATGGGGTACAAATCGCGTTGATAGGGAATACGGCGACCGAGTTAAACGGGCTTCAACTATCCCTCTGGAACAACTCAGGTGATGCGCGCGGCGCGCAGATCAGCCCAATTCTGAACAGGGCTTCGACTATGAGAGGCTTCCAATTCGGGCTGGTCAATTTTTCTCAACAGAGTGAAGGTGTCCAGTTGGGCCTCGTTAACATCATTAGGGACAGCTATGTGCCGTTCCTTCCATTCGTCAATGTGCACTTCTCTCGGAAACAAGCAGCCGAAGCTCTCACGGAAGCCGGAACTCTGGGGCAAGTTCGTGACCAGACAATAGGACACAATTGCGCGTGTGACAGTACCATGATCAGTAGGCCATTTTGCAGTTTCGTGACTCTCTACCCCACAAGCACCAACGACTGATAGCGCCCCGACTGAGGTCTGGAGGCCCCGGTTTCAAGTCCCGCCGGCCGCCGCTCGTCACACCTTAAACCGGATAAGCAGGATGTCGCCGTCCTGGACGGCGTAATCTTTCCCCTCGAGGTGCATCCGCCCCGCGTTCTTGGCTTCCTTGACGCCGCCGTATTTCACGAAATCCTCGTAGGCGATCACCTCGGCGCGGATGAAGCCGCGGGCGAGGTCGCTGTGGATTTTCCCGGCGGCGGTCACCGCGTTGTCGCCGTCCCGGATCGTCCAGGCGTTCACGCCCGGCTCGCCGGCGGTGAAAAACGAGCGCTGCCCCAGCGCGTGATAGCAGGCGCGGATGATCCGGCGCGCGGCCGGCTCGCGGATGCCCAGCCCTTCGAGAAACTCCCCGCGCTCCTCCGGCGCCAACTCGGCGATCTCCTTCTCCGCCTGCGCGCAGATCGCCTCCGTCTGTGGCCCCAGGCCCTGCGCCGCGGCGCGCGTCGCCTCGGACGAC
The DNA here is from genome assembly GCA_050015075.1 of Candidatus Brocadiia bacterium. Classification (GTDB taxonomy): domain Bacteria; phylum Planctomycetota; class Brocadiia; order CAIUPP01; family CAIUPP01; genus JBEKCB01. The sequence goes on from JBEKCB010000008.1 coordinate 80,186, forward strand.
AGCCCGTCCTCTGAAATGTTCAAAACCGTCAGCATCGGCTTCACGCTAAGGAACTGCATCTCCTTGAGCAGCGCGGTCTCCTCGGTCGAGAACTGGATTGCCGACGCCCGCTGGCCGCGCTCCAGGCCCTCCTTGAGACGCTGTAGCGCCGCGAGCTCCTTCTTGTCGCGCTCCATCGTCGCGGCGTGCTTGGCGACCTGTTTCTCGACGCGCACGATGCGGCGTTCGACGACGTCGAGGTCGGCGACGATCAGCTCTGCCTCCAATTCGGCGGTGTCGCGCTTGGCATCGAGCGAGCCGCGCGGGTGCGGCGGCGCGTTGGGCGAGTTGAAATGCCGCACGACGTTGACGATCCCATCGGCCTCGCGGCAGGCGGCGAGGACGTCGGTGACGCGCTCGCGCTCCATGTCCGAATCCACGCCGGCCACGTCCAGGAAATCCACGTGCGCGGGCGTCACCTTCTCGGGCTTGAACGCCTTCGCCAGCGCGTCGAGCCGCTCGTCCGGGACCGCCACCGTCGCCAGGTGCGCGGCCGCGCCGCGGTCCACCGCCGTGCCGTGCGCGCCGGTGATCGCCTCGAAAAGCGTCGTCTTCCCGCTGTACGGCAGGCCGACAATTGCGATTCTCATTCTTCCGCCAATTCAGTAAAATCGTGACGCCGCATCTGGCCTGGGTTATCCGCGAGCGCGCCGGCTTGGCACGGCCCGAGTCTAGCACAAAGGGCGGGCAAGGACAACCTGAGCGCCACCAGCTTGCTTGCCTTATTCGGTCACGGATGTTAATCTCAACTTTTTCAATTTCTTCCCATTGGATAACCCCGCTATGAAATTACAAGGTGTGATCTTCGACATGGACGGCGTGCTGTGCGACTCCGAGCCGTTCATCTACGAGGCCTCGCGGCGGATGTTCGTGGAGACGTACGGCATCAACCCGAAGGAGGAGGACTTTTTCCCGTTCGTCGGCGCCGGCGAGGACCGGTTCATTGGCGGCGTGGCGGAGAAGTACGGCATCCGTCTCGACGCGGAGCGCGATAAGGCGCGGACGTATGCGATCTACCTGGAGATCATCCGCGGCAAACTCGAGCCGCTGCCGGGCGTGGGCGAATTCGTCGGCCGATGCCGCGAGCGCGGGTTGAAGATCGCCGTCGCCTCCGCCGCCGACGCCGTCAAGGTCAACGGCAACCTGCGCCAGATCGGCCTCACCGCGGAGACGTTCGACGCCGTCCTCACCGGGAACGACGTGCGGCGGAAGAAGCCGGACCCCGAGATTTTCCTCGCCGCCGCCGCGCGGCTGGGGCTGCGGGCGGAAAACTGCCTGGTCATCGAGGACGCCCCGAACGGCCTCCGCGCCGGAAAAACCGCCGGCGCCGCGTGCCTGGGCATCACCACCAAGTTCGACGCCGCCACGCTCCGAGCCGCCGGCGCCGACTGGACCGCGCCCGACCTCGCCCACGCGCCGGAGGAAGTCTTCGGCGGCGCCGATGCCGAAGGAAACGACGTTTTTGCCGCGAAGAGGCGCAAGAAAGAAAAGCAACCTTAGGTGTTCGTAAAGCCGTGCCACTTGGTCCTCTTCGCGGCAAAGACCCGGCGTTCATTCCGCGTTCCCGCTTTCGCTGGAGCTACGGCGGGCTAGCTGCAATCCGCGCTCGCCGCTGACGGCTTATTTGCTTTGCCCGGCGGAATGTCGGAAAATGGAGTATTGTCGGTTTCTTTCACGGAAGGAATGCGGTTCCGAAATGGCTCGAGCGGTTTTCATTCTCCTGGTCGTTGGGCTGGCGCTGGCGATCGCCATTACGATGGTCCCGCGGATGCACGCGGCGGGAGCCGGGCAGCGCGCCGCAAGTCCGAGCGCGGGCGGTTCGCCTTCGCCCGCCGCGGGCGGCCGGACGCTGATCGTGCTGAAGAACGGCAATCAGCTCTCCGGCGACGTGCTCAAGGAGAAAGCCGATTCGATCGTGCTCGACCTGGGATTCGCGGTCCTGACGGTGCCGGTCGAGGATATCCAGGAGCGGCGGCTGGAGTCGCAGGCGGCGGACCTGAAACTCGAAGGCGGCCCGGACAGCATCTACACCGAGGTGGACCCGCGCACGCGCCAGGAGCGGCCGGTGAAGGCGCTCGCCGACGAGCTGGGCGGATCGGTGGCGGTGGTCGAGACGCCGGCGGCGCTGGGCTCGTGCTTCGCGATTGACGAGCGCGGCTACTTCGTCACGAACTGCCACGTGATCCAGGGCGAGCAGGAGATCAGCATCAAGCTGTTCCGAAAAGGGATGGCCGGCTCGGACACGCTGAAGATTGACAAGGTGCAGATCGTGGCGATGAGCCCGTTCATGGACCTGGCGCTGCTGAAGGCGACGATTCCGCCGGACGTGCACCTGCGGGCGCTGCCGCTGGGGTTCAGCGATTCGATCCAGAACGGACAGACGGTCTTCGCCATCGGCAGCCCGCTCGGGCTGGAGCGGACGGTCTCGCAGGGGATCGTGAGCGCCCGGCGGCGCTCGTTCGAGGGACAGCCGTTCCTGCAGATGACCGCGGCGCTCAACCCGGGCAATTCGGGCGGGCCGCTCTTCGACCTGCGCGGCGAGGTGATCGGCGTGACGAGCATGAAGGCCGGCCTCTTCAGCGAGGGGCTCGGCTTCGCGATTCCGGTGGATACGCTCAAATCCTTCCTGCGCGACCGCGACGTCTACGCGTTCGACAAAGACAACCCCAATAACGGCTACCGATATCTTCCGCCTCCGCGAAAGCCGGGTGCGAAACCGGCGGAGTAGGCCGCGCGGAAGTGCAGGAAATCGCCGAAAGTTTTGCCGCAAAGAGGCGCAAGAGGCACAGCTCAAGGAAGAGAAAACTGCGTTTGTTTCTTGCGCCTCTTCGCGGCAAAATTCGTGGCCGTTTTTTCGTGTTAGAGAAAGGAAGCTTCGGATGAAGACCCGCTGCGCCGTCGCCGCCGTGCTGGGCCTCCTGGTCGCGGCCTCGTGGAGCTGGGCCGCGCCGGCGTTCGAGAAGGCGGTGCCCGAGGACACCATCGCCTTCGTGACCGTGCGCAGCATGCCCGCCTTCCAGCAGCACCTCAAGGCGGACCCGCTCTACGCCATCTGGCAGGAGCCTTCCGTGCAGAAGTTCCTCCAGAAGCCGGTCGAGAGCCTCAGGCTGAACATGACGGAGGCCGAGGGCAAGGCCGGGATCAAGTTCGACGAGATCTGGTCGCTCTTCCACGGGCAGGTGGCGCTGGCGGTCACGACCGATCCGAACGACTCCGACAAGCCGGACGTGATGCTGCTGGTGGATGTCGGCAACGACGGCGACCGCGCGATGCAGTTGATGGCGCTGGTCGAGGCGGCCTCGAGTAAAGGACCGGAGGCGCCGAAAGAGACGGCGGTCGAGGAGACTTACGAGGGCGTGAAGCTCATCCACATGCAGCCGGCGGACGACAAGGGCGCCCAGAGCGGCGAGCGGCACGCCACGTACGGCGTCGCCGGCGACGTGCTCATCCTGAGCGATTCCGACGAGGCGGTCAAACGCACGGTCAACTTCCTCAAGGCGCCGCCGGAGAAGAGCCTGGCGACCACGGCCACGTACCAGGCGGTCCTCCAGAAGCTTTTGCCCGAGGCGGACGTGCTCGGCTTCATGGACATCGCGCAGGTCACCGCCATGGTCAAGAAACACGCCGCGGACTCGAACGGCGGCCAGGGTCCGCAGGCGTCGCAGACGCTCGACGCGACCGGCCTGAGCGGCCTGGGCGGCCTTGGCCTCAGCCTGGCGATCGGGCCGGAGTTCGACACGGTTCAGCTCTTCGCGCAGACCGTGGGCGAGCGCAAGGGCATCCTGAAGATCCTCACGCCGGCGGCGGGCGAACTGAACTCCGGCGCCGAGGCGCCCGCCGACGCGGTGACGTTCATGTCCGTGCGGTTCGATCCCGCCGGGATTTTCGACGAGATTCAGAAGATGCTCGGCGTGATGTCGCCGCAGGTGCTGGCGTACCTGAACGCGTATACGGACGGGATGTCGAAGAAGCTCGGCCAGCCGTTCGATCTGCGCAACGACGTCCTCTCGGTCTTCGGCCCGCGGCTGGCGGCGTACTCGCGCTATGAGCAGCCGGCTGCGCCCGACGCGAAACAGCAGGCGATCTTCATCATTGACATCGTCAACAAGGCGGCGTTCACGGGAATGTGGGACAAGCTGAACAAGATCCTGCCGGAGCAATTCGCGGCGTTCCAGGCGCGCGAGTATCTTGGGCAGCAGATGTACGTGCTCGCGCCGCCGGGCCAGCAGCCACCGCCGCCGGAAGGCCAGCAGACGCCGGCGTTCGTGGTGACGGACCGCGAGTTCATTTACTCGCCGAATGTCGAGGCGCTGCAGGCGCACCTGCGGCGGATGAACGCCGACGGCCCGACGCTGCGCGACCAGCCGACTTTCCAGGAAGCGCTCAAGACGATCCCCGCCGACGGCCGCGTGATGTTCGGCTTCGAGGACCGCTCGCGGCAGGTGGAGTACGTCCTCAAGGCGATCAAGGACGGCGACTTCGCCGCCGTGGCGGTCGCCCTGCGCAGCGAACCCCGCGTGGCCGAATTCCTGGACCAGTTCGACCTGACGCTTCTGCCCGACGCGGCCGACATCACCAAGCACCTGTCCCCGAACGTCTTCTGCGCCGTCGTCCAACCCGAAGGCCTGCTGCTCATGTCTCGGTCCAGGACCATGCCGCAGAAGACTGAGCCGGAGAAGTGAACGGCCGCCGAAATTTCCGATTGCCGATTTCCGATTGCAGAATTATGACGGCGATGTGAAAAGGAAGGGTGAATGGCCGCCAACGGCGCGCGCCGGCGCGCATGGTACGGGCGCAACCCGATCCGCATTCTCATTCGGCAGTCGGCATTCGGCAATCGGAAATATCGTCCGCCTCCAGCACCTCAAATCCCGACTTCGCCGGCTTGGGCCAGGAAGTGTTGCAGTGCGGGCACGTATCCTGCGCGATGGGCCGCCGCTTCCCGCAGCCGGGGCAGGCTTCAGTCCGTTTGTCCCAATGGGCGATTACGTAGGCCCCCGCGCCGGCCAGTCCCGTTAGAAATGTGAATGCCGGCCAGGCTATTGCCCGCCATCCGCGCCGACCCGTCCTCGCCTGATGCCAGGTCACCAAGAGCGTTAAGGCCAGGGACAGGATCACGCTTTCAATCAGTGCGGCCGTCGTCAGCTTCCACATCGGCAGAAGCAGCAAGGCCAGCGGCATGAGGATAGCACGGGATACGCCATAGTCGGCGTTGATTCGAGAATTCAACTCGTTCCGGTCAATCTCCACTCGGCGCAGCACGCTGCCGTCACTGCTCAGCAGGAATAAATTCTCCCTCCACCGATCATTCCACCAATTGTCGCGCGTGTCGCGGGTCGCGATGGAAAAGCCGCCGTTCTCCAGCGGCACAATCGTATTCGTCCAGGCTAGAATGGACTGCGTCAATTCGTCGGACAGCGGAATCTTGCGAACCGGCGGCCCATGGAAATCGAGTTGCCACAGGGCGCCCCCTGAGATCAACCACAGGCACGCAACCTGGTGGTCTTGTCCGCGCCGAACTCCCCAGCCTTCGACTCTTCCATGGAACAGGCGTTCGAGGCTGAGACTGCGCGGGTTCGGATTCAGCCGCAGGATTCCATCATCGGTGATCAACAGGCAGGCCTCATCGTTGGGCGTCGGAATATCGCCGAGCATGTAGGTGTAGCCTTCGCGGCTGGGAATCGGATCGCAGAGCCGGATGCGTCCCTTCGGCCGGCCGGGAGCGATCGCCACGTCGCCGTCGGGACCGATGGACTCGGAGCGAAGGCGCGTCCCCAAATCATAGAGGTCAAATTGCCCCTCAGCGCCGTTCCACCAGAGAAAAGAGTACTGATTCCGCCACGCTCTCCGCGACCACCAGTCCGGCTCCTTCTCGCTTACCGCCGTCATTGATATTCGCGCAGCCTGGTATTCCTTATCGAATGCCTTCGGAAGAACGGACAGATTTTTCACTAACAAAGTTTCGTCGTAAACCTGCGATGCGGACCGCATATTGATTCTTGGGTCAACATAGCCGACGACATGGGCCAGCGAGCCGTCGGATGTGAATACGGATTCCATCAGGGTCCGGCGCAGATTACGTGTGCGAGCTGACTTATAGTAGTCCAGCCAGCTCTGGACAAGAGCGACGATGATGAAGACGGCCAGGAACAGCATTGAGGCTAGCGCCACCGACGACTTGGCTGATGGCTTCATGGCAACCTTTCAGTATTCTCGAGTCCGCGCCTGTTCGCGAATGGCCCAAAGGACCAACACCATGCTCAGGAGGGCTAACGCCAGCGCGATCAGCAGAACCCACATGTCCGTGGTTTCAGACATGCGGTTATCCCAGTAGTAGTGAGGCCGGTCAAAGGGATCCGTAGCCCTGGCCGCCAGGATATATGCGGGAATGGCGACGACCAGGGGAAACCACTTTGTGGCGTACCAACGCGCAGGTCGCAACGCGGAGAGAAAAGTTGCGAGATAGATCATCGCGCCGGCGAGGAACGTGAATAGAAGCGTGAAGAACATGTAGGCATATATCGGTCCCGGCCAGACTCCAGGTGTGTTCAACCGCGCGACGATCAGCAAGCCTGCGGGCAAAAAGACAATGAGGTACATCAAGAGGCCGGCCAGCGCCTTGGCGAAAACCATACGGCTCCTTGGCACAGGCAGGTGCGCCAGCATGGGCCAGGTCTTGCGCCGCCGCTCCTGATAGACCTGGGCCAATGCAATCGCTCCCGCGACAAGGAGGGACAGCAATATCCAGAACGGATTCAGTTGACGATTAACCCCCGCGTCGCTGACGGGGTCCGCCCCCATGCCCACGGGTTTGAACAATACCCGACAGACGCCGACGAGGGTCCAACCGGCGTCGCAGGCGGCCATGTCCAGGAAGAAAAGAACGACGACGAATGCCCCGAGCAGATAACGGGCGTTCTCGCGCAAGTCTTTCTTGATGATCGGCCACATGGCTACTTTCTCCCGCTCAAAGGCGCCGTGTAATCAATGAACAGGTCCTCGAGCCCCGCGTCGAGCGGTTCGACCTCTTCCGCCCCCAGCTCGCGCAGTTGGTCCAGGCGGCTTTCATCGAATGACGCCAGCGTGAGAGTCGCCTCGTTCTCCAGCCACCGTACGCGCAGGAGCCCCGGCACGCTGATCTCCGGCCGCTGCCCCTCGCGGAACCGGCACCGCACGCGCCGGACGTTTTCCTTGAACGTGTCCAATCCGCAGTCCGCGCGCAGCACGCCTTCCTCGATGATGCCGATGCGGTCCGCCACGCGCTCGACGTCGCCCAGGATGTGAGAGCTGTAGAAGATCGTCCGGCCTTCCTGCTGGATCATCTCCACAATGGATTCGAGGAAGTCGCGCCGGACGACCGGATCGAGGCCCATCGCCGGGTCATCCAGGATGAGCAACTCCGGCTGCGGGGCCAGGCACAAGGCCAGCGCCACTTGCGCGCGCTCACCTCGGCTGAGCGTTCCGATCCGCCGCTTCGGGTCGAGCCGGAACCGGGCCAGCGCGGCGTTAAACCATGGCCGGTCCCAGGTCGGATAATAGTTGCGAAGGAACTCGGCGTGCTCGTCAATCCGCATTCCGGTGAACAGGGGATGGCCCTCGGACAAGTATCCCACCCGCGCTTTGACCTCGGGCGTCAGGTTCTCCGAGTCGCAGCCCAACAGCGCGCTGCGCCCGCGGGTGGAGTAAAGCATGCCCAGGAGCATCCGGATCGTCGTGGTCTTCCCCGAGCCGTTGCGGCCGAGGAAACCATAAACGCATCCGCGCCGGACCGACAGGCTCAGCGAGTCCACCGTCTTCTTCCGTCCGAAGTACCGCGTCAGCCCTTCGGCCTGAATCACAACCTCACTCATGTTCGGGCTCCCTCAGCCGATAGCGCTTCGCCGCAGCGCGAACCATCTCCAGGCATTCCTCTTCGCTGAACCCCAGGTGAGTGGCCTCGGTCAGCAGCGCGTCCACCTGCTTCTGGAGCAGCCGCCGGCGCTCCGCCAGGGAAGACGCGTTGCCGATTTCCGCGACGAAAGTTCCCCGGCCGCGTTGCGAATAGACGAGTCCGGCGTGCTCCATCTCACGGTACGCCGCCGCGATCGTGTTCGGGTTGATGACGAGCTGAAGCGCCAGGTCGCGGACCGACGGAAGACGCTCCCCCGCGCGCAGGGCGCCGCGCGCCACCCCTTCGCGCACTTGGCGGACGAGTTGCGCGTAAACCGGTTCCGTCGAAGATGGGTTGACCTCAAATCGCATCAGCAGCCTTTCACGTGTACCATTACTACTAGTACATATATCACACCAGGGTCTTGGAGTCAAGAGATTTTTTTCAAAGACAAAACATGAGTCGCGCGGCGCGCGGTCGGCCTGCACCTGATCACGGGCGCTGGAAGAAAGGCCGCTTGACAAGATGGCACACCATATGGTATAATGGTGCTGTCTGAAGTTGCGGTAGCAACAGTAGTTACGACTCAAATGCTGATTTGAAAAAACGAATCCAATTTGCTGTAACATACTGCCGTGTAACTGCTTACGCCAGTGTTAGCGTAACATACTGCTGCACCTATGTTTATAGCGCTACTGGCAAGGTATTGCACGGGCATTCTTCGAGGCTTTGCGCGCGCCGCTTGCGCTGGGAATGGGATTCCCGCCTTCGCGGGAATGACGCAGGAGACGGCGGACGGCGGAATCCGGCGCCGTTGATTCCGCAGTCCGCACTCTGCACTCCATAATCCGCACTCTGAGAACTCGCTTGCATTGGGGGGCATTTTCCGCAATAATACGGTTTTGGCGGCAGATCGAGCGGGCGTAGCTCAGTGGTAGAGCACGACGTTGCCAACGTCGTTGCCGTGGGTTCGAGCCCCATCGCCCGCTCCATTTTTCCACCCGTGCGATTTTCCCGGAGGTGAACGCCGTTGGCTAATGTCATCGTCGAAGACGTCGGACCGTGCAAGAAACATCTGAAGATCACCATCCCGAAGGAAGACATCGAGAAGAAGGTCGAGGAGAATTACAAGCGCCTCGCCGGCAGCGCCGCGGTGCCCGGCTTCCGCAAGGGCCGCGTGCCGCGCAAACTGCTCGAGCGCCGCTTCAGCGACGACGTGCTCGAGGATGTCAAGCAGTCCATCCTCAGCGAAGCCTCGCAGAAGGCCGTCGAGGAAAAGGGCCTCAAGCCCATCGGCGATCCCTCCTTCGACAACGTCGCCTTCGAGCTTAACAAGGACTGCGTCTTCGAGATCACCCTAGAAGTCGAGCCCGATTTCGACCTGCCGGTGTATAAGGGCCTGGAGCTCAAGCGCGCGCGCGTGTCGGTGGACGACGAGGAGATCACGCACGGCCTCGACGCCCTGCGCATGCAGCGCGCGCGGCTCGATCTCATGCCCGCAGGCACGGCCGTCGCCGCCGACGACGCGATCGTCTGCGACTGGAAAATCGCCAGCGAGGGCGAGACCGTCGCCGATCAGAAGGACGCCGAACTCCACGTCCACGGCCGCCGCTCCGGCGGTCTGGAGATGGAGCAGGACCTCTCCGAGAGCCTCGCCGGCGCCAAGTTCGGCGAGAGCCGCGAACTCAAGGTCAAGTTCCTCGACAGCTACCCCGTCGAGAAATGGCGCGGCAAGGACGGCACGCTCACCGTGGAAGTCAAAGAAGTCCGCCGCCCCGTCGCGCCCGAGCTTAACGAGGAATTCGCCAAGGCGATGGATTTCGACTCGCTCGCGGACCTGAAGAAGGCCGTCCAGCACAGCATCACTCAGAGCAAAGAGCGCGAGGCTTCCCTCGCTCTCGAGCAGCAGCTCTTCGACCAGCTCCTGGCCGCCGCCCCGTTCGAGTTGCCGCAGGGGGTGCTCAAGGCCCAGGCGCGCAACATCATGCTGCGCCAGCAGTACCGCCTGCGCCAGCGCGGCGTGCCGGCCGAGGAAATCGAAAAACACATGGACGACCTGCGCAACGTCTCCGAAGAGTCCGCCGCGCGCAACCTCAAGATCTACTTCATCCTCGACCGCATCGCCGAGAAGGAAAAAATCTTCGTGACCGAGGAGGAAGTCGAGGGCCGCATCGCCGCCATGGCCGGCAGTTACAACCTGACCCCGCAGCGCATGCGCGCCCAGATCGAACAGGAAGGCTCCCTCTCCGAACTCCGCGGCGGCCTGCGTGAAAACAAGGTGGTGGACTTCCTCCTCAAGAGCGCCAAGATCGAGGAGGCGAAATGATGAACATCGAGCAGATCCTCCGCGAGCGCGCCGAGCGCGAGGCGCTCCAGTCCTCGCTCGTGCCCACGGTCATCGAGCGCACCGGCCGCGGCGAGCGCGCGTACGACATCTTCAGCCGCCTCCTCAAGGACCGCATCATCTTCATCGGCTCGGTGATTGACGACATTGACGCCAACCTCATCGTCGCGCAGATGCTCTTCCTCCAGAACGAGAACAAGAGCTCCGAGATCAGCCTCTACGTGAACTCGTTCGGCGGCTCGGTCACCGCCGGCCTGGCGATCTACGACACCATGCAGTTCGTCCAGTGCGACGTGGCCACCTACTGCATCGGCCAGGCCGTCAGCCTGGCGGCCATCCTGCTCGCCGCCGGCTCCAAGGGCAAGCGCTACGCCCTGCCGCACAGCCGCATCATGCTCCATCAGCCGTGGGGCGGCACGCGCGGCACCGCCGCCGACATCAGCATCCAGGCCGAGGAGATCATGCGCCTGAAGAAGCACCTCAACGAGATCCTCGCCAGCCACACCGGCCAGCAACTCGAACGCATCGAGGCCGATACCGACCGCGATTTCTACATGGGCGCGCAGGAAGCCAAGGCGTACGGCCTGGTGGACGAAGTGCTCACGACGCTCAAGCAGAGATAATTCCGGCCGCGAAGAAGCGGTCCGCTTTCAGTCTCAACGGAGCGCGCGCGGCTGTCGGGAAAACGCCATGAGTGAAAAGAAGACCGGCAAGAAACCGCCGATCGAAGCCTGCTCATTCTGCGGCCGCGGCCCCGCGTCCGTCAGCGTCCTCGTCCGCGGGCCGGCCGACCTTTTCATCTGCAACGAGTGCATTGACCGCTGCCAGGATGTCCTCAAGGCCGACACGCGCCGGCGCCAGCGTGGCCGGCCCGCCATGAAGGAAGTCCCCGCGCCCATCGAGATCAAAGCGCAGCTCGACGAATACGTCATCGGCCAGGAGCGCGCCAAGAAAGTCCTCTCCGTCGCCGTCCACAACCACTACAAGCGCATCCAGCGCGATTACGACCAGGGCGGCGTCGAGATCGAGAAGTCCAACATCCTGCTCATGGGCCCCACCGGCTCCGGCAAGACGCTGCTCGCGCGCATCCTCGCCAAAATCCTCCACGTCCCCTTCGCCATCGCCGACGCCACCACCCTCACCGAGGCCGGCTACGTCGGCGAGGACGTCGAGAACGTGCTCCTCAAGCTCCTGCAGAACGCCGACATGGACGTCCGCCGCGCCGAGCAGGGCATCATTTACATTGACGAGATTGACAAAATCGGCAAGACCTTCATGAACGTCTCCATCACCCGCGACGTCTCCGGCGAAGGCGTCCAGCAGGCGCTGCTGAAAATGCTCGAAGGCACCATCTCCAACGTCCCGCCGCAGGGCGGCCGCAAGCATCCCGAGCAGGCGTACATCCCGGTGGACACCACGCACATCCTCTTCATCTGCGGGGGCACCTTCGACGGCATCGAGCACCTCGTCGCCAACCGCATCGGCCGCAAGCCCGTCGGCTTCAACCCGCACGCCGTCGGCAAGGACGAGCAGCAACAGCTCGCCGAACTCCTCCAGCAGGTCACCGAAGACGACCTCATCGAATACGGCATGATCCCGGAATTCGTCGGCCGCGTCCCGATCATCGCGCCGCTGCTGCCGCTGACCGAGGAGGACCTCATCCGCATCATCACCGAGCCGCGCAACGCCCTCGTCAGCCAGTACCAGGAATTCTTCAAGCTGGAGAACTGCGAGCTGGCCTTCACCCCGGAGGCGCTGCGGCTGGTCGCGCAGAAAGCCCTCAAGCGCGACACCGGCGCGCGCGCCCTGCGCTCCATCTTCGAAGCGCTCATGCTCGACCCGATGTTCCATCTCCCCTCGCTCAAGAAATCGGGCCGTTTCCTCATCACCCCCGAGGTCGTCAGCGGCGAGAAAGACCTCCTGCGCGACTGCTTCACCGAAACCGCCGCCCCGCCCAAAGTCCACAAGCCGGAAAAAGGCGAGTCCGCGGCGTAGGACGGGCGGCGCGCGACTGGCGATAAGCGATTGAGGATTGGGGCGTCGAAGCGCGAGGAACTCGCAGGTCGGTTCGTAGAGGTTGGGCGAATGCCGACCGACATAAGCTGCACTGGTTTCTCCTTGCGGCGGCGGATGCAGACAGCGACGAGGCTCCTCTCGCTGTTTATGCTGGCGGCATCCGCGGGCTTGGCTGCCGAACCACCGGCCGTCACGCGTGATGACGCGGCTCCAATGTACCTGGAGGCTTTCGTCAACCTCCCGGAGTACTTCGAGCCCCGCGCCCGCGAGGAGGATTCGCTCCCGCTTGTAGGCGATGGCCGATTGCCGGCTTTGGGGAAGCCGATGGCTGAGGATCAGAGGCAAGCCATCGCAAAGTACCTGGAGGTCAACGCGAAGTGTCTGGCATTGCTGCACGAGGCGGGTGCGCTGAAAGAGTGCCGTTGGCCGGACAAGTATAAGGAGACATCGCAGCGCTTTCAGGCCATTATGTCAGGAGCACGCCAAGGTGCGCGGCTGCTGGAGCTCGAGGCAATCGTTCAGGCCGAGACGGGCAAGAGCGAACTCGCAGCACGGGCGGTCCAGGACAGCTTCGTGATGGCGAAACGCTTGGAGGACATCGATCCGCCTTTGGGCATCATGGTCCGGGATGCGTGCGAACAGCTGACTGCCGGGGCACTTGAACGCGTTCTGAATCGCGTGCAGATTTCCGAGGCGGACCTCTCCGCTCTTGCTCAGTCTGTGGCCGCAGCGGACTTGTCCGTCGCACTTCCAGCCAGCGAATTTGACAACGATCCGCATTTGAAAGGGAGAGGCATCGGCCTTTGGCATACTTGGTTGCGCAATGCTCAAGCTGCGATCGCCGTCGAGCGCTTTCGAGCCGCTGAGGGAAAGCTGCCGGTGGGCCTGGACGCTCTAGTTCCGCGTTTCCTCTCGGCGGTCCCGATAGATCCCTTTGACGGCCAACCGCTGCGCTACCGGCAGACTGAAGTTAGATATGTCGTTTACAGCGTAGGCCCGAGCAAGACTGACCAAGGCGGGCGCTGGGATAACCCGACAGGGTGGGTTGGCGAAACAGGCAACCTTCCGTTCAGGGTTGAGCGGGAAGCGACGCATAAATAGGAAAAACTGAGGCCGCTAATCTGCAAGAGGGATAGAGCCGGCCATTGCCCCGATTACCAATCCGTGCTCTGCACTCCGCGCTCACTGCTCCCGTTTCCGCCCGATCCGATTCTCCGTTCCCTGGACGAGCCGACCGATGTTCGCGCGGTGGCGGACGATGCTCAGGACGGCGGCGACGGCGGCGAGCGCGGTGAGGAATTTGCCGGCTCCGAACGGGTCGCGGCCGAGGAGCAGCGCGCAGGCGAGGAGCGTCGCGGCGGCGACCATCGAGCCGACCGAGACGTAGCGCGTGAGCGCCACCACCGCCGCCCACACGCCCACCGCGATCAGCAGCCCGAGCGGGAAGACGGCGAGGAACACGCCGCAGCTCGTCGCCATGCCCTTGCCGCCCTTGAATTTCAGGAAGACCGGCCAGTTGTGCCCGGCCACGGCGGCAAAGCCGGCCAGCGCGACTCCGAGCGGGAGCTCCGGCTCGCCGATGCGGCAGCCGTGCAAGAGAAGAGCCGCAAGCGTCGGCAAGAATCCCTTCAGCACGTCCAGCGCGAAGACGAGGATTCCCCACTTGCGGCCGAGCGCGCGGCCGACGTTCGTCGCGCCCACGTTGCCGCTGCCGACCTCACGAATGTCAATCCCGCGCACGGCCTTCGCGATGAGATACGCGAACGGCACCGAGCCGAGCAGATAGGCGCAGAGAATGAGCGGAATGTCCCAGGCCTGAATCACCGTATCGGTCTCCCTCAGCCCGGCGAATAAAGCGGTCAACTGAAACGAGTAATTCTAGCCGCGCTGTCCTGCGGTTATCAAGACCAAGCTCAGTAGCGGTCCCACTGCCAGAACCTGAGCCGGCATTCACGCCCTTCCGCAGCCAGCGCTGCGCTGTACGCCGGATCAGGGTGAAGCGCCGTGAGCGACCACTGTCCTGCTTGCCCGGGGTCGCCCTGAATCGCGAGAATCGCCGCAGGTTCGCACGGCGCCAGAGACACCGCGACGTTCTTCAACGGGAAGGAAAGTCCTATGCCGATTGCCTTGAGGTACGCCTCCTTCCGCGTCCAGCAGTTGAAGAAGCCCTTTTGCCGCTGGTCGGCGGGCAGGGCCAGAAACGCCTTCAACTCGGCTTCCGCGAAGAAGCGCTTGGCCATCCTTTCGCACGGCACATCGGAGCGCACGCGCTCCAGGTCAATGCCGACCTGCCTCCGGCGCGCCACGGCGAAGATCGCCAGCCCGTAGGAGTCCGACATGTTGAAGCTGATCCCCTCTCCGCCGCATTCGGGCGCGACGGCCGGCTTTCCGTGAGGCCCATAATTGAATTGCACTCGCTCGGGTTCCACGTGGAGATATCGGCCGAGAATCCCACGCAGAATCGCGCGCCCCACGATGAATTGCTCCCGGACTTCCTGGAGGGAAAACCGCGCCGCCTTACTCCGCTCGTCCTCGGACAGCAGTTGCAGGAGGCTCGGGATTTTCGACGCTTCGCGGCGAAGCGAGGCGCGCCAGACGTGGACTTCGCTCTCGTCCGGAACCGGGTTATCAGGAGGCGGAGTCCACTGGTATTGCGATGAGGTGTCGCTCATGTCCTCGGGCCGCGAGCGGATGTTTGCGCCTCCTCGAGGTGGGCCTTGAAATATCCCGCGAGGACGCGCACGTTCGGCTCGCTCAGGATCAGCTCGTGCACTCCTGGGACAGAGTACACCTCTGCGCCGCCGGTGGCGAGTTCGCGCCAGGCCAGTCTCGCTCCATGTCTCAGGCGCGGCGTGGTTTCATTCGCCAGGAACAGGATCAGGCGGCCCTGGTAAAGCTTCGGCCTGTACCATCGCCCGGCGCGCCCGCCGGCGCGGAGCAGGGTCCGGGAGTATGCCGCCAATTGCCGCAGGTATTTGTTCAGTCCCCGCGCGGCTTCCACGCGCGCGGCGCGGCCCGCGGCGAGTCGCCGGACGTAGGCCGCCTGCCCATCCAACGTAAGCTGCGAAAGGTTGCGCAGGTGCTTTGCGCCGCGCTGAAACTGTTGCGCGATGAATCCCGGCTCGGGCCGCGCGAGTTGACGGACATAGGCCGCCTGCCCGTCCGACTGAGGCTGCGAAAGGTCGCGCACGTCTCCTGAGCCGCGCCGAACGCGACGCTCGATGAATCCCCAGCCGGGGCACAAGCTCGCGTAATTCAACCATCGCGCCGGAGGGCTGAAGGTGTCCAGCAGCGCCAGGAAGGCGACCTCGTCGCCGCGCGCTTTGAGTTGTTGCGCCATCTCGTACGCCACCACTCCTCCGGTGCACATCCCGCACAGGAAGTACGGCCCCTTCGGCTGGACCTTTCGCACCTCTTCCAGATAGCGGGCCGCCAGAGACTCGATCGAGACGCGCGGCTTGCGCGAGCGGGGCAGGCCCAACGGATGCAGCCCGTAACAGGGCTGCTCGGGCCCCAGGCGGCGCGCCAGGTGGACGAAGATGCCCGCATTCAGCGTTTCCACGCAGAAGAGAGGCGGCCTCGATCCCTTGGCCTGAATCCCGGTGATGAAGGTTCCCGGCTCGTCTCGGCCGTCCCGTCTGAGAGCCGCGGCGAGTTGCTCGATCGTGGGCGCTTGCAGCAGCAGCGGGAGCGGCAGGCTTTTCCCGAAAACCTCTTCAATCTCCGCGAAGAGCCGCGCCGCCGCGAGGGAATGCCCGCCCAACTCGAAAAAGTTGTCCTGCACCCCGATCGGTTCCACGCCGAGAACGTTTCCCCATATCCGGGCCAGCCGCTCTTCCACCGCGTTCCGCGGCGCCAGGCACACGCTGTCCAACGCAGGCCGCTCGGGCGGAGGCTCGGGAAGCGCCAGGCGGTCCACCTTTCCGTTGGGCGTGAGCGGGATGGAATCCATCGGGGTGAACGTCGTTGGGACCATGTAATCCGGTAGTATCTTCTCCAGGAAACGCTGTAGTTCAGTTATTGAAGGTGTCCGCAGTTGCTTCGCGGTCACGTAGGCTGCGAGAGATTTGCTTCCCGGAATATCTTCCCGGGCTATTACCACGGCTTCTTTCACCGCAGGATGGCGGGAGAGGGCCGCTTCAATCTCGCCTAACTCGACGCGAAAGCCGCGGATCTTGACCTGATGATCCAATCGGCCGATGAATTCGATATCCCCGATCGGGAGGTAACGCGCCAGGTCACCCGTCTTGTACAGGCGCGCGTCCTGTTCATTACTGAATGGGTGGCGAATGAACCGCTCGGCGGACAACTCCGGCTGATTGAGGTAACCGCGTGCAAGACCGGGGCCGCCGATGCATAGCTCGCCCGCGACTCCGATCGGGACCGGGTTCAGGTTACCGTCGAGAATGTAGGCCGTCGTGTTGGCGATCGGCCTGCCGATCGGGACAGTCCTCATCCCGTCCTGGACGCGCTCCACGAGATTCCAAGTGGCAAAGGTGGTCGCTTCGGTGGGGCCGTAAACATGGAGTAATCGCTCAGGCGGCGACCGACGGAGGACCTCCGCCACCGACTGGGGATCCGCGGCCTCTCCGCCAAACAGCATCACGCGCAGGCGGCCAAAGAGCGAGGGCATCTCGCGGGCGTATTCGTTGAAGAGCGCGGTCGTGAGGAACAGGACGTTGATCCCTTGGCGGCCGACGAGCGCGTCCAGCTCGCGCGGCACAAGCAGCGCCTGTTTCGGCACAATCACGAGTCGGCCGCCGTTCAGGAGCGCACCCCAGATTTCGAACGTCGCCGCGTCGAAGGAGCTGTTCGAGGCCTGGGCCATGACCGAGGAGGCGTCCAGCCGTACATAGTCCGTATTCATGACCAAGCGCACGACGGCGCGGTGCGGCACGGCTACGCCCTTGGGCTGCCCAGTGGAACCGGACGTGTAGATCACGTACGCGAGGTCGTCCGGCTCGACGGCCGCGTCGGGGTTTATCTCAGGACCCGCCGCGGCGTCTTCCTCTTCGAGGTGGACCACGGTGACCTTCGAAGTCGGCACTGCTTCCGACAGCCGCTGCGAAGCGAGCAGGATGGACGCGCCGGCGTCCTCGATCATGAACGCCAGGCGATCCTTCGGAAACGAGGGATCCAGCGGCACGTAGGCCGCCCCTGCCTTGAGGATCGCCAGGAGGGCAGCCAGCATCTCGGACGAGGGCTCGGCGTAAATGCACACCATCGCGCCCGGCTGGACGCCGAGGGCCTGCAGACGACGGGCCAGGCGGTTCGCGCGGGCGTTGAGCTCGGAATACGTCCACTGCGCGTCGGCGTCCACGATGGCCACGGCCCCGGGCGTCCGCGCCACCTGCTCCTCGAAAAGCTGGTGCACACACTTGTCCTTCGGATAGTCCGTCGCTGTTCGGTTCCAGTCTGTCAAGACCTGCTGTCGTTCTGGCCCTGTCAAAAGCGGCAACTCGGAAATCCTTCGGCCCGCGCCGTCGGCGGCGAGAGCTATCAGCAGAGCGCGGAAATGCCCCAGCATACGGTCCATCGCCGGCGCGTCGAAGAGCGCGGGGTTGTAGGTCATCGAGCAATGAAGCCCGCCCTCCTTCGGTTCGACGCACAGGTGCGCATCGAACTGCGCCGTCTGCGGCTCGAGCTCGAGCCGCTCCAGCCGAAGCGGCCCGTCCGCCGCCTGTTCGTCCGGCAGGTTGAGGAATTCGAAGACGATCTGAATGAGCGGCAGGCAGCCCTGCTCGCGCGCGGGGCGGGTCGCTTCCACCACTTTCTCGAACGGGACGTCCTGATGCTCGAGCGCGCCGAGGACCGTGCGGTGGACGCGCCGCAGCAGCTCTCGAAACGTGACTTCGCCGGAAAGGTCCGTGCGCAGCGCGAGCATGTTGACGAAGCAACCGATGAGGCCTTCGAGCTCTGTGCGGTTTCGGCCGGCGATCGGCGTTCCGACGACGATATCCGTCTGCATCGTGTAACGATGCAGCAAGACCTTGAATACCGCGACGAGCGCCACGAACAGTGAGACGCCTTCGCGGCGACTCAATTCCTCCAGGCGTCGAAGCAGGCTGCCGGGCAGATCAAGGTTGCGCTGTGCGCTCAAGAACGTCCGCGCGCCCTTCCGCGCGTGTCCCCGGCCCAGGGCGCACGACGGCGGCGCACTTTTGAGATTGCGCTTCCAATACTCGATCTGCCGGGCGAAAAGCGGGCTGGCTTCGAGTTCCTGTTGCCAAAGCGCATAGTCGGCGTATTGAAGCGGCAACGGCGGCAGAGGTGACGGCGCTCCGCGACTGAACGCCGCATAGAGTACGGAAAGTTCCCTTCGCAGAATGACCTCGGACCACGCGTCGGAGACGATGTGGTGGAGCGTCAGCGTGAGCACATGGTCGTCGGGCGACAGGCGGAGCAGCTTCGCGCGCATCGGCGGGCCCTGGGCGAGGTCGAAACGCCGCCGCGCGTCCTCGCGGTGTGACCGCAGCGCCTCGGCGACGGAACCGTCGGCGGCGTCGCTTCGAGTCAACGGCACGTCCATGTCTGAAACCGGGCGCTGCGTGGACCGGCCGTTCTCGGTGCGGTACACCGTCCTGAGCAGCGCGTGGCGGCGGACCAACTCGTGGAGGCTTCGCTCCAGCGCGGGAATGTCCACGGTCCCGCGCAACCGGTACGCGAAAAGGACATTGCACAAAGAGGCGTCGGGTTCGTATTCGTGGAAGAACCACCAGCTTTGCTGCGGGTAGGAGAGTGGCATCGCGCCCTCGGAGCCGTTCCGCCGCAGCGGCGGAATCCCCGGGCTGGCGTCAAGGCGCCGCGCTTTCTCGATCTGCTCCGCCATCCCGGCGATCGTCGAGACCTCGTCGAGCAGGCTGATGAGCGAAAGCTCCACCGCGAACTTGTCCCAAATGCGGGAGACCAGTTGCGCCGCCAGGATCGAGTCGCCGCCCAAGTGCAAGAACACGTCGTGGATGCCGATGCGCTCCAGACACAGGATTCCGGCCCACAACTGCGCCAGTTCGCGTTCCAGCGGAGTCCTCGGCGCGACGTACTCCACCTTGAGGTCGTGCAATTCTTCCGGCTCGCCCTTCAGCCCGAGCCGATCGGCCAAGCCGATACGTTGGATTTTTCCCGTCGGCCCTTTCGGCACGTCCTGCACGATAAGTACCCGCCGCGGCACTTTGAAGGCCGCGAGGCATGCGCCCGCGAACTCGCGGATTTCCCGTTCCGAGGCGACGGCGTTCGGCTTGAGCACCACGGCTGCAGCAACGTCCTCGCCCAGCCGCGCATCGGGCATGGCGAACGTCACCGCCTGTAAGATCGCCGGATGGCCGATCAGCGCCTCGTCCACTTCTCGCGGCGAAATCTTCTCACCGCCCCGGTTGATCAGCTCCTTGAGGCGCCCGGTAATGAAAAGATATCCCTCCGGGTCCAGATAGCCCTGGTCGCCCGTCCGGAACCAGCCTTGAGTGAACGCGGACTCGTTGGCGCTCGGATTGTTCTCGTAGCCTTTTGTGAGGTTCTCGCCGCGCAGGACGATTTCCCCGGTTTGGCCCTGAGCGAGCAGCCGTCCAGCTTCGTCCATGATCGCGACCTCGGATCCCGTCACGAGGCCGACCGAGCCCGGTTTGCGCGTGGCTGGCGGAAGCGGATTGCCGGCAATCTGGTGAGACGCCTCCGTCATGCCGTACGCTTCGACCACCGGCGCGCGGAAGACGGCCTCCAGGTCCGCGATCACTTTCGGAGCCAGCGCGGCGGAGGACGAGCGGATGAATCGCAGCGGGCAATTGGCGATGGTCGCGCGGTGCGCAGCAGACTGCACCAGGATGGATTGGTGCATCGTCGGCACGGCGGTGTACCAAGTCGGGTGGAATTCCGCGATCCACTCGAAGAATCTCGGCGCGATGAACCCCGGCGCGCAGACCACGCTTGCGCCCGCCCGAAGCGATGCGAGCAAGCTAGCCACGATGCCGTGAATGTGGAACAGCGGCATGACGTTCAGGCAGCGGTCGCTCTTGATAAGCCCCAGCGCCCTGCCCACGTTTCCGGCGGAGGCGCAGAGACTCCGATGGGTCAGCGGAACGCGTTTCGGCCGAGAGGCCGTTCCCGAAGTGTAAAGGACAAGGGCGACGTCCTCCGGGACGCACCATTCGCCGGTCGCCGACGGTCGCGCGTCCCGGGCGTTGAGCGTGAAGATCCCCGCGCCTTCTTCGAGCACCGGCGAAAGCTCAATGACCGGAACGCCGCGTCGCTCGGCCGCTTCGGTCGCTGCCGACTTCGCGCCCGACTCAAGGATCAACGCCTTCGGGGCCAGGTCAGCGAGGCAGAAATCGAATTCCTGGACGCCGTAGCTCGGATTGAGGGGGCAAGCTGTCGCGCAGGAAACCACGCTCAGGAAAGCCGTGGCCATCTCCGGGCCGTTGGGCAGCACGATGGCCACGCGATCGCCGCGACCGATTCCAAGCGACCGGAACTTCCGAGCGGTGTCGCGGACGTGCGTGTGCAAACCTGCGTACGTCAGCGGGCCGCGTGCCGGGCCCAGCAACGAGACAGCCTCGGGCGAACGGCGAGCTTGCTCCGCGACAAGATCCAGTATCGACATGCAAGTGCCCGCCTGTATGACGCTTGGATCTGCGTCGGCAATTAATCCTGCCATATTCGCTTAGACATGCGGCCGCCCTCCACACAGCGGTCAGGCGGCAAGTGTCATACTCTGACGACCGAGTTCACTCCCTTTAACCAGGATTTATCAAATACCTGCCCTCCACGCGACCGGCGGGCAAGCCGTCCACATGACGGTCAGCCATCGAGGATCGTATTCTGATCGTCAAAATCCCCCTTGTCAATTCAACCACAGTGACAAAGGCACGGCTAGCTTCGTTGCCTTGTTCTGGAAGACGATACGCCCACGCGCGCCCCTCGCGCGCATGAATGGAAAGAGGAGCCGGAGCGGTTTGTCGTAGGTACGGGATGGCCAGACATGTTTGGACCTCCGGCCGTATAGACTACGGTATTAAGGCCGACCAAAATCAGTTCCGCCCAATGGCGAAACTGATTGGGCAAGGCTATAGCAAGGACGTTTGCCGAGGCCGATCTCTCGGAACTCGTATATCATGAAGGAGGGGGTGTTGCGCCAGATTGCCAAGGAGACGGGCGTCAGCCTCTCCTCGCCCAGCCGCACGACCAACCCCCGCAGTTCCTGAGCGAGGTGGGGTCTGCCGGACTTCTTGGGCGTCCTCCCTCTCTTGACGTCGTTTATCCAGCGGCGGTACGTCGGGAGCGTGACAACTTCCAGCAGAGGGCCGACCAAATGGCCGAACTCCGAACTCAGCCGAAGCAGCTCGTATCTTTCTTTGGAAGAGGGTACAATGCGGTCTGCCCGGACACGCTTCCGCAGCATGGCCACCTGGGCTTTCAGAAAGCGTATCTGAGCGTTGTGTCGAGGAGCGAAAGCCTGGAGGAAGAGGCTGAGAACGGTTCAGAGGGCATTTGTCATGGGTCTCTGATGCTCCGAGGAAAACTTCGAGTTCATTCAATAACCCGGAAAGGATTGCCCAATGAAAATCAGCGCTCGAAACAAATTCGTCGGCAAGGTCAAGCATATCACCCACGGCACGGTCAACTCCGAGGTCATCATCGCCCTGCCCGGTGGCCAGGAATTGGTCTCGGTCATCACCGAGACTTCGGTCCAATATCTCAAGCTGAAAACCGGCTCCCGCGTCGTCGCTTTCATCAAGGCGTCCAACGTCTTGCTGGCCGTGCCGTGAGCTCGCAAAGACTGCGATTTCGGAAAAACACTTGACGCCATTCAGGGCCTGCTGCGCACGCACCGGCAGCACGAAACGACCCGTTCAGGGGATGAAAAAGACGTGCGGATATTTTGAAACCTCTCCGGGAAGAAGGCAGGCAGACGATAGCCGCAGTCGGGACGCTCTCTAGCCTTTCAGGGGAAGGAAGGAGAGAACGCATGGGCAAAGACTACGAGGTTCGCCAGTCAGACGGGCAAAGGCCCGCAGTCGTCTACCATTGCCCGGAATGCGGACACCAGATTGAGTCCCTTCTCAGTGACGCCGGATCAGAGGACAACTGCCCATCGTGCGGAAAAGCCCTGACCATACCCGGCGAAGCCGAATTGCGGCCACCCAAAGAGATTGCGGCATCACAGCAGGAGCCAAACGACCGTATTGCGGTCGGGCGGAGCTTTTACGAGGCAGTTGATGCGGCGATTGCCAAGGCGGCATTGGATGAGGCAGGCATCCCGTGTCATGCAGAGTACGTTGAGAGAAGTCCCTATTCTGACTTCACGCCTAAATACGGATACGGACGAATTCTCGTGCGAGAACAGGATGCGGAGCGAGCGAACGAGATCATTGACGAGGCCTTGAAAATCCAACCTGCGGATGCCGAGGAATTCAGCCCTGAGAGTGAAGATGAGGATGAGCGAGAGGAGAGATCATGCCCACCATGACCAGCCGGCAGCGGCTTCTGGCGGCGATCCGGTTCGAGGGCCCCGACCGCGTGCCGGTTTGTCCGCGCATGTGGCGGTACATGCTCGCGCACGGCGGCTCGCAACAGCTGCCGGCGTACCTGAAGTACGCGGCCGAGTACGGGGTTGACCTGATGATCGGATGCGCAGCCGGGCCTGTGGTGATGTATCCGGGTCCAGGGAGCGATTGCGCCAGGCTTGGGTCGGGGTTCCGCGTCGAGGAGAGGGTGGCCGAGGACAGCGAGGGGCGGACGGTCAGCCGCTTCATCCACACCCCTGCCGGCCGGCTCAGCGATCGGACGCGAATCCCCAGGCCGGGCGGGCAGTTCGGCATCGCTCCCAACAACCATATCGAGGAGTACCTGCTCAAAGGGCCGGATGATCTGCCCGCGCTGCGGACCCTGGTGTCGGCCTGGACGGCGGCCGAGCCGGGAGGCGACCTTCCCGCTGTCCGCCGCCAGCTCGGCGAGCAAGGGCTCGTGATGGCCAACACGTACTCTGCGATGAGTCATAACGCCGGCGACGTCTATTCGCTCGATCTGCTGATGGTGGATTGCCTGGAGCGGCAGGCGTTCGTGGAGGAACTGATGGACGTTTTCCACCGCCCGCTGATGGAGGCGACTCGCCGGGCGCTGGAGAGCGGGGCGGAGATGGTCTACTGCTCAACGTTCTTCGAGTCCATGAGCGCGGGCTGGTCGCCGCGGATTTACCGGGAGCTGTTCCTGCCGCGCATTCGGGCGCATGTGGAACTGACGCATCAGTACGGGGCGCTGTATCACCTCTACGATGACGGCAAGGTGGCCGGCACTCTGCCGATGTGGCGGGAGGTCGGCGTGGACCTCGTCAGCACGCTTTGCCCACCGCCGGCCGGCGACGTGACGCTTGCCGAAGCGAGGCGCCTGGCGGGGGACGACGTCTGCCTCAACGGCGGCATTGATACCGTGAACACGGTCTGGCGCGGCACGCCCGCCACGATCGAGGCGGCCATCAGCGCGGCGATTCAGGCTGCCGCCGGCGCGGAAGGCGGGTACATACTTGGCACGAGCGATTCCATCACCGAAGAAACGCCGCCGGAGAACTTCCGCGCGTTCTTCGAGGCGGGAAACCGTCTTGGCGCACGCGCGGCCCTTACCCGGAAGTAGCGTTCAGGCCGATCCCGTTGTGACCGCGACGGGCCGCAGTCGGATGCTCAAGGCGCTCCGTGGTTCCGCCAGCCTTATTCGCGTCCATTACAGGCCAAAGCGCTCAGTGCAGAGCCTGCGAATGAGCGGGGTCAGCGATTCCGGGCCGTTCGGACCGATGACGAAGCCCTCTTCGATGCGGTTCGAGCCGGCCGGATGCCCGAACAGGCTGATATCGGAGTTGACGCACATACCCGACTGGAACCGATAGTCGGCGCGCTCGTCCGGGTACGGCGACTCCGCATCCGCGAATCCGATCCCGTGCATGGGCGGATACCACTGTAAGTACAGAGATGAGCGCCTGATCGGGCAGTTGCGTCGCCGAGGTGGTGGAGCGATGCCCCGGGGCGCGTTGGACGAGGCGCACGTTGGCGGTCTGCGCCGGCAGGCCCAAGGCGAGAGCACGCCGGAAGGAATGGCGCGTGAACGGCTGCTTCACCAAGAAGTCGGAGGTCGCCTGCGCCGCCATCGGCAAACACCTCATGCACGCACACTGTGGCTGAACGGAGCGGGCATCGCCGCCAAAGGACACCTGCTCACCACTGTCGCCTGAGTCTGCTCCTTTTCGCTTCAGTTTCAGCCCAGCTCATTCAATCGTTCGCTCGTTCCTCCCATTGGACCAAGGTCCAATTTACACCCCGGCCCGCGTCGTGCCATCATGGCTCCTGTGCTCAGCGCATTCGAATGGGCGATGGAGAAGCACGTGCAGCATAGGGTGGAAAGGGTGTTCCTTGCAGAGCGCCCCGGCAAGCTTCGGGTCGAGAGCGTCGGAGATGGGATCCGCCGCACCCTGTGGTATTCGAATTAACAGATCGCGGTCGCCGGCTTCCAGAAGCACGTCTGCGCCACAACGGATGCACCTGCATCCATTGACGCGGCGATTGATTTCGCCAACGATAGCGGGATAACCAACCAACATTTCCGCGGGAGAGGCGCAATGGGCCTGCTCGGTCCACGCGGATCGGAGACTTGGTGCGAGGGCGCAGTTGACGTTCCTTCTTCCCCGAGTGATAGGAGACCGGACATGAAGACGCACATGGGCCGTTGCGTTGTGGTCGTTCTCGCTCTCGCCGTATTGGTCACCGCAGTTGTTCCTCTGACAGGCTGTTCGACGACATTCCAGGCTCGAAGCGTGAAACCATCCGGCTTCCTGGGTGACCCCAGTGACTACGCGCAGTTGCGCAAGGGAACCGGCGACGAAGCGCTCATGGTCTATTTCAAGCCGGACGTGGACTGGAAGGCGTACAACGCCATCCTCATGGATCCGGTCAGAGTGTATTATTCCGTTGAAACGGGCTGGTGGACCAGCGCTTCGCAGGAGACCGTGCAGGCCCTCGTCAACTATCTTGACGCCACAGTTCGGAAACAGTTGGGCGACAGCTACAAGTTTGTTGACCAGCCTGGTCCGGGTGTATTGCATCTGCGCGTGGCCATCACTGACACGCAAGGCTCCAACCGAGTGCTCGATACCGCCTCCAGCGTGATCCCAATCGGCGTCGCAGCCAACCTGCTGAAACGGGCCGTATTCGGCGAGAACGCGAGTGTGGGCGAAGCCGGGATCGAGGGAGAAATACTCGACAGCCAATCGGGCGAACGGCTTGCCGCCGCCGTGGATAAGCGCGTCGGTCGGAAATACACCTTCAAGTTCAACAAGTTCAATGCATGGCGGGTGGCCGAGGATTCTTACGATGTGTGGGCGTTGCGCCTGCGGAACCGCCTCGCGGAACTGCGCGAGAGCGCCCCGGCTACCGACCGGTAGATGAGAAACCGGTCCAGCGCGTCATAAGATCACCCCATGCGCGTCTATTGGGGTTGGACGCGCAGAAGAATGGACTGAGCTTGACTAAAAAGGCGTAAAAGCTCGTAACGGCAGCGACCGTCGCCGACGGCTCTCTCGCCATCGGCATGGCACTCAACTCGCAGGCCCTTGCAGCGAAGGATAGTTCTGATGGGCAAGACAGACAAGAGCACGAAACGAGAAATTGAGGCCATTATGGCGAAAAAGTCCGAAAAGCTCGAAGGCCTGCCGAAGAAACTCAAAACAAAGGTCTATAACCGGGAGCTGGCGCGGCTGCAAACCGAGATGGTCAAATTGCAGGAATGGATCAAGCTCAAAGGCCTCAAGGTGGTGGTGATTTTTGAGGGGCGTGATGCAGCCGGTAAAGGAGGCGTGATCAAGCGAGTGACGGCGCTGACGAACCCGCGCATTGTCCGAATTGCGGCCCTGGGGACTCCCACGGAGCGGGAAAAAACGCAATGGTATTTCCAGCGTTATGTCGCGCATCTGCCAGCAGCCGGCGAAATGGTGCTCTTTGACCGCAGTTGGTACAACCGCGCCGGCGTTGAGCGCGTGATGGGTTTTTGTACGGACAAGGAATACGAGGAGTTCCTGCACATCTGTCCCGGATTTGAGAAAGCACTGATACAATCCGGGATTGTTCTCGTCAAGTACTGGTTCTCGGTGAGTGACGAGGTTCAGGAAGCCCGTTTCCAGAAGAGGCTCAAAGATCCGGCCCGGCGTTGGAAACTCAGTCCCATGGATCTTCAGGCTCGCGCGCACTGGGTGGATTATTCCAAGGCCAAGGATGTGATGTTTGAACACACAAACACCACACACTCTCCCTGGCATGTGGTGGATGCGAACGACAAGAAGCGCGCACGGTTGAATTGCATGACGCATTTATTGGGCCGCATTCCCTACAAGGATGTGACTGGAAAAACTCTAGCAATCCCTAAACGGCAGAAGGACAAAGGGTATAAACGGCCATCTTTGAGCAAGCAGACCTTTGTCCCGACGATTTACTGAAGAAAGGGCTGATATCCCTTTCTTCAACCATTGCGGAGTGGAGCCAGCAGGGACTGATTAAGGTCAGTCAGCAAACTATGGTTGAACTCCAGGACAAACTGAATGCTCCGTGAGACGGCAGGAACTAAGTAGGAAGGATGCGCTGGAATCGGGCTCAGGCGCCGGGGTGAAATAAGCCCGGAGCGGCTGCGATTACGCAAGTTCAAGAATGAAGGGCCTCCGGCGGACGACGAGTCCGCCGGGGGATATCCGCTGTACAAACCGAACGGGCGCAACTACATAAACAATTGCGCGCAAAGAACCGGCACTAGCAAGGCGAACATCCGCAACGTGGGCCCGCGCGCTTCGCATCTCCGAGCCGATCCTGCGGCATATGGCGGAAGCGGGCGAGGTCAAGATCGTGGGCGCCTGCTGCGTCCTCGACACGGGGCGCGTAGAGTGGCTCCAGTAGGCCAGATTCTGAGCGAACTTCGGTGCAAGGAACAGGTGCAGTGACGCAGTTACCGTTAACTCCAAGGGGCGCATCCGCTTCACGGTGGTGGCCGCTTGAGTATTCGAGGTCGTTCCTGCGCCTGGATGTCATAGCCGGCCTGACAACGGCTGCCGTGGTCATCCCTCAGGCTCTGGCCTATGCCGGAATTGCCGGCCTGCCTCCCAGCGTGGGACTGTATACCGCCGT
Organism: Candidatus Brocadiia bacterium; assembly: GCA_050015075.1. Classification (GTDB taxonomy): domain Bacteria; phylum Planctomycetota; class Brocadiia; order CAIUPP01; family CAIUPP01; genus JBEKCB01. The sequence continues at coordinate 107,595 of JBEKCB010000008.1, forward strand.
TTTCCCGATGGTGGCGTATGCCCTGTTGGGCACCTCGCGTCCGCTCAGCGTCAGCACCACCTCGACCGTTGCCATTATGTGCGCCGGACTGCTCGCCGCGACCGTTCCCGCCGGCGACCCTGCCGGCCTGATTGCAGCGTCATCCACGTTGGCATGCCTGGTGGGCGCCTTCCTCCTGCTGTCCGGCATCCTGCGCATGGGATTCATCGCCAACTTCCTCTCTATTCCCGTGCTCGCGGGATTCAAGGCGGGCATTGGCTTGGTCATTCTGCTGAATCAGATTCCCAAACTCCTGGGCATACACGTTGAGAAGGGCAACTTCCTGGCCAGTCTGCTCTCTCTCGCCCGGCATCTGCCCGAGGCCGGCGCAGCGACGGTGATTCTCGGAATCGGCGCCGTGACCCTCGTGTTGGCCCTGCAAAAATACGCTCGCCGGGTGCCGGCGCCGCTGGTAGTTGCGATTCTTGGTATTGCCGCAGCCGCGATATTTGACTTGCGCGGACAGGGCGTTGAATTGACTGGCACCGTCCAAGGCGGTATGCCTTCGCCGGCCTGGCCGAACCTATCCCTCGCGACACAGTTGTGGCCCGGAGCTTTGGCCATCGCGCTGATGGTTTTCACGGAGTCCATCGCCGCGGCCAAGACCTTTGCGCGGCACGGCGACCCGCGTCCGAACGCCGACCGGGAGTTGCTCGCGCTCGGAGGCGCCAACCTGATCGGCTGCCTCTTTGGCATCATGCCCGCAAGCGGGGGCACCTCGCAGACCGCCGTGAACCTGAGGTCCGGCGCCCGCACCCAGGCCGCCGAGATCGTCACCGCATTGCTCGGGCTTGCCGCGTTGCTGTTTCTGGGGCCGGTCATCGGCCTGTTGCCGAAGACTGTGCTCGCGGCGGTCGTCATCGCCGCCATCCTCCCGTTGCTCAACCCGGTGGGTTTCCGGGCCATTCTGCGCGTCCGCGCCGAGGAGTTCGTGTGGGCGCTGGCCGCCCTGGCGGGCGTCGTGGTCTTTGGCATGCTCTGGGGCATCCTGTTGGCGGTGGCGATCTCGATGCTCACGCTGTTCTACCTGGCCAACCATCCTCCCGTCTACGTGCTGGCGTATAACCGTTCGGAGGACGTGTTCCGCCCGTTGGGTGAGAGCCCGGACGACGTGACCTTGCCGGGCGTGCTCATCCTCCGCACGGAAGGACGCATGCACTTCGCCAGCGCCCCCCGGCCGGCCGAAAAGATGCGCGCCCTGGTGGACGAATGGCATCCCCGCGTGCTTGTCCTGGACTGCCGCGCCATCCCGGATTTTGAGTATACGGCCCTGACCATGATGTTGGAGGCGGAGCAAACGCTGCGCGAGCGCGGAATCACGCTGCGTCTGGCGGGGCTGAATCCCGGCGCGCGAAAGGTGATTGAGCGTTCGCCGCTGGGTGCGGCGCTTGGCCCGGACCGGATATTTGGCACTGTGCGCGAAGCCGTGAGCGACACCTTGTGCGCGAAACTTGCTGCGCGTGGTATCAGCGGATTCCCCAACGCGAAGGTTACGATAGCGGAGGAATAAGGCGATGGAAGGCCAGTAGACCGCGCGGCCACAGAAGCGGACTGATTTGTGTCGGCTTCCAGACGACGCCGTGGAGGCTGGAGCACGGATCAGGGTGCTTTGCCATGCTCTCCACCGATCGGCTTCAGCGAGTCAGCAATCTGCTTGCTCAATGAGTAGACCGCGCGATTAAGGGCGGCGACGATCTGATCCGGCTCGGCGCCCGTGACTGCTTCCGCAATCGCAACCCGCGACGCGAAGACTGTCTCTTGTTTCGTCCGGTCACGCACGGACCATTCCGCCGCGACATTGACGGCTTTGGCGTCCGCATCGAGGCGAGTCACTCGTACGCTCACCATGAAGTCGCCTGGGCGATGATTGGCCGTCGGCTCAGTCTCCACGCGCCATACGGGCAGCAGCGCTGACAGATTCTCCGCCAATACGCGGGTGAGGCCCGCCTCCAGCGGTTCCGCCCACCGGCGGAACTCCAGAGGCTTGACTTCCTCACTGCTGAGGCGGGTGACGATTTCAGGGCGGACCAGATAAGCGGGCAGGACGACGGAATCCACGAAAAGCCTTGGCCCCGCCTGCTCGACGCGGGCGGCCTGGTTGGCGCCTTCGGCGAGCGGACTCAGCACATAATAGCGTGTCTGCTGGCTCCGGGCGCACGCGCCGGTCATCAGTAGTGTGGCGGCGAGACCCGCCGCCAGCCAAAGGTTTTGCGCGCGGCGTGACATGTCACTCACCTCCCTTTCCGCGTAAGAGGGACTCCGGTTGCCGGTCAATAAGGTTCGCCAGCGTTCCCATCGCATCGGCGGCCTTCGAAATGTCCTTCAGCGCCTTCGTCAAGGCTTGCCGGGTATCGGAATCGTAAGCGACCGCGCCTTGGACTGTCTTCAAAGTGTCTTCGGCCTGGTCGAGGGCCTGGCGGACATTCCGCGCGGTCTCGGTGAACTCTTCGGTCAGCGGCTTGACCTGGGTGTCCACATGGCCGGTCAGATTTCGAACATCTGCCACCGCACCTTCAATGGCTGTGCGAGTTGTGTCCAGATTCTTCAAGAGTGTCCCCGCTTGTTGGATGCTTTCGTTGGCGGACTTGATGGCGCCGGTGATCTCCGGGTCGCTGACGACTTTCTGGATGTCTTTGACCGTCGCCAGGATGGACTTCATGAGTTCCTCGATCGGCAGGTTATCGAGGGTCTTGGTGAGTTCCTCCATGCTGGATGGAATCGTGGGAATCTCCAGTTCCGCATGGAACGGGTCCAGGAATTGAGCGGGGGCCTCGGGATGAAACGCGAGGGACACCTCCAGTTGGCCAGTCACCATGCTCCGGACGCGAAGCTGCCCGCGGAGTCCTTTTTCAATCAAGTTGAGTAAGAGAGCCTTCGGGTCAGATGTAAGCATTCCCTTGGCCGCTGTCTGGTTGCGAATGACCGTCATTCCGCCGCGTTCAATCTCGACCGTGACCGGGACCAGGAACTTCAGACTTTCGGGGTCGCCCATGATGTGAATGTCCGTGACCGCGCCGACCTTGACCCCCATGAACGTCACCGGCGAGCCGGCCGACAGACCGTTGACAGCCCCTGAGAAATAAAGCACGCACGGTATCGTCTTGCGAAAGAACTTGCCGCCTCCGAAAAGCAGCAGGCCTCCCATCGCCAGCACCAAAGCACCCACGACAAATCCGCCCACGACGGCGGGATTAGCGCGTTCAGCCATATAAGTCACCTCCGTTCGATCGTCAGCCCGCTATGGGGCTGCGCTGGTTATGCCGGCGTTTCCGGCTTCCGCACCGCGGGTCAGAAATGCGCGGACCTCTGGAACCGTTGAGTGAGCCAGCAATTCCTTTGGATTCCCATGGGCGATCAGGGTCTTCGTCACCGCGTCCAGGAATATCGAGTCGTCGCCGATCGCAAAGACGCTCGCCAGTTCATGGGTGACAATCACGACCGTGGCGCCGAGGCTGTCGCGCAACTCCAGGATCAGTTCGTCGAGGCGCCGCGAACTGACCGGGTCGAGGCCGGCGGAAGGCTCGTCAAAGAAAAGTATCTCCGGGTCAAGCGCCATGGCGCGCGCCAGGCCGGCGCGCTTGCGCATGCCGCCGCTGATTTCCGAGGGGTAGAACTCCTCGAATCCGGCCAGGCCGACCAAGGCGAGCTTGAACGACACGATTTCCTTGACCTGGCGGGGCCGCAGATCGGTGAATGTTTCGAGCAGCACCGAGATGTTTTCCGCCAGCGTCAGCGAACTCCACAGCGCGCCGCTCTGGTACAGCACGCCGCAGCGCCGCATCATGCGTTCGCGTTCCTCGGCACCGGCAGCCCAGAAGTCAACGCCGCCGTGCAGCACCTGGCCGCGCGCCGGCCGAGTGAGACCGAAGAGCGCGCGCATCACCGTGCTTTTTCCGCAGCCGCTGCCGCCCATGATGAGAAAGACCTGGCCGCGCTTGACCGAGAACGCCAGATCGTGCTGGATGACGCGATCACCGTAGGCGACCGTCATGTCTTTAACCTCGATGTGCGCCGGCGTCTCTTTCGTTGGTTCTGCCATTGATAAGGCCTATATGTGAAGCACGGTGCAGATAACCGCCGCCAGGGAGTCGAGCAGGATGATGGCCACAATGCCGCTGACCACGGCCGAGGTCGCCGCCTCGCCCACGGCCGAGGCGCTCCGGCCGCACTGCACGCCTCGCAGGCAACCGACGGCCGCAACCACAATTCCGAAGACGAGGCCCTTCCCCACGCCCATGCTGAAGTCGCTCAAGCTGACGACTGAGCGCGTCTGGTCAATGTAGGTGGACAGGGGAATGCCGAACATGGTGACGCTGACAAGTGCGCCGCCGCCGATCCCCATCAGCATGGCGTACAGGCAGAGCATCGGCATCATCACGGCAAGGGCAAGCAGGCGCGGCAACACCAGAAAGCCGATGGGCGAAAACCCGGCCGTGCTGAGGGCGTCAACCTCCTCGTTGACCTGCATCGTGCCGATTTGTGCGGCAAAGGCGGCGCCGGTGCGGCCCGCCATGATAATGCCGGTCATCATGGGCGCCATCTCGCGCACGACGCCGATGGCAACGCCCGCGGCAATGTAGATTTCCGCCCCGAATTGCTTGAGCTGGTAGGCTCCGACAAATGCCAGAATCATCCCGATCAGTACGCTGATCAGCGAAACAATGGGAAATGCCTCTGCTCCCGCCGCCTGTGCGAACAGGAACAGATCCACGCGCCGGAACATGGTTTTCCCGCGGAAGAGGTCCACCGTCGCCTGAACGCAGTCGCCCAGAAAGGTCAGGACCGCCCCGGTTGACTGGACAAACTCAATGGTCTGCGCGCCGAAGGCAGCCAGAAATGATCTTCGGGCGCTTCCAGCATGGTCTGTTGCGCGCGGCGGCACAGCACGCGCCAGGCGCACAAGGCGCTGGGCGCCCTCGGGCAAGCCTGCGGTATCCACGGGAACCTTGCGTTGCGCGCAGGCATCGAAGACGCCCATGACAAGCGCCATCATGCCGGAGTCCCACCCGGAGAGTTCCTTTCCGTCGAGTTCCACGCGAATGGGGGCGCCACCTTCGTCGAGCCGGCCCAGGAGCGTATCCACGGCGGGAAGGTTCGCCGGCTGCTTCCAGTTGCCGCGCAACTGCACCACCACGGTTCCATCGGGGCGGCGTTCGAGGGTCGCTGCCGCGTCAGAAGACTGATTCTGATCTGTCATGTAACCCATCCGCCCGAAGCCGCCGTAACTGATACAGGTCTGACTCGCGCCGCCGTGTTCCCATCAACCGCCGTCGTTTGTGGCGGACACACATGCTTGGTACCGGCCACGTGTCCCAAGAAGTTTCACCTTTTGACGTGTATCATCGGGCCGAATTCTGTGCAATTGGACTTTGGTCGTATTGAAGGAGTCCTGCAAAGGGCGCACAAAAATCGTGGTGCGGTGTGGAATGGAAGAAAATTACGTCACTCTTTGAAAGTCTCTGTCGAAGAGCGGAATCTGGGCAGAGTTCATTTTCGCTGATAACACGGAGGTGCCCGGTGCAACTCGACAGCTAAAACAGCGCTCCAACTTCCCTGTTCGGGTGTTACAAAAGAGTGGAGGCCGCGGCACGTCAGCCGCACGTAAGAATCACTTCTTTCCGTGGTCAGTGCCCGCGGGCTTCAACTGCAGGGTTATCGCCCGAACTGTTTTGGGGTCAACGCGCCGGCAGTACCGCGCGGTCACTCTCGGGTCTGAGTGGCCGAGCGCTTCGCTCGCAACGCGCTGGTTGATCCCCAGCGCCGCACACGAAGCGGAGCCGATGGCTTGACCGGAGCCTCTGGAGCGTGATAGAAGCATAGTCTCATGCCCGAAGGGGCTTTCCTTCCGGATGGTCCGGCGGGAATTCGGCTTTGATTGGTTCGTGACCGGCGTGGCGGAAAAACCTCCTTACAAACGAATTGACCTCGGGCAGCTCGACAAGATCCAGCAGGCGGAGCGCCCGACGCTGCGCATCCGCTGGTGGATCGTGCTGCCGCTGGCGGTGCTCCTCTCCGCCGTGCAGGCGGCGCTGAACCTCCACCTGGAGAACCGCCCCACCGGAGTCACCCTGATCGCCACGCAGATCTCGGTCATCGCCTTCGCCTTCCTGATCCTGCTCTCCCTCGGGTTGAACCCGCTGCTGCGGCTGACTCGCCTGATGGAGCCGTTCAACCGCGGCGAGATGATGACGCTGTATGCGGCGCTCTGCGTTTCGGCGGGCATCAGTTCCTATGGCCTTGTGGATCAGCTCGTGCCGCTGATCGCCACCCCGTTCAACACCGAGTACGCCACGGCGCAGAGCGGCTGGACGAAGGACGTGACGCCGTACCTGAACAAGGCGCTCTACATCACGGACATGGCGGGCATCAAGGAGTACCGGCAGGGCTTCGCCTCGACCGAAGGCCTGTGGCGGAAGGTCCCGTGGGCATTATGGGCCAAGCCGCTCGCGCTCTGGATGATTTTCGTCTTCGCCGTCTACGGCGTCTTCTACGGTTTGGCGATGCTGTTGTTTGACACATGGGCGCGGCGGGAGAAGCTGATCTTTCCTCTGGCGCGGCTGCCCGAGGACCTGATGAGCGACGAAAACGCCCCCAGCGGCACGATTTCCTCCACCCTGCGCAGCGGCCTGTTCTGGCTCGGGTTCCTTTTCGTCGCGATGCTGCTCAGCTACAATGCCTGCTGCCAGGCGGGCTGGCTCCGCGGTCTGACCCCGCTGACGCTCGGCCTCGACCAATCCAAGCTTCAGGACATGCTCTCCAACTCCGTTTTCAAGGGCATCGCCGACGAACTGGGCGGCGGGATGTACCGGGTCCGCGTCCTGATCATCTTCACGGCGATCGGGATCGGCTTCCTGATACCGCTGGAGATCTCCGCGAGCATCTGGATCTATTACCTGGTCAGCGTCGCTCTTTTTCTGCTGGCGATCTGGACGGCCGCCGGGGCGACGATCCGGTCCTTCCCGAGCGACTGGCTCTGGGAGAACAACTTCGTCAGCGCCCTGGGAGCCGGCGGGCTGCTGGCCTACTCGGCGGCGACGCTGGCCAAGCTGGCGGCCGAACGGGCGAGCGCCATCCGGCAGGCGGCCGCGGCGCAGGGCCGGCGCCTGAGCGCGGCGCGATGGGCCGTAGCGCTGCCGGCGAGCATGGGCTGGGGCGGACTGGTTTTCGCGGCCTCGTGCGCGGTGGCGATCGGCTGGCTGGCCTGGTGCCACGTCTCCTGGTACTGGGGCGCCGGCTTCATGGCGGTGATCGTACTGGTCACCGTCGGGCTGATGCGCGTCGTGGCGGAAGGGGGCATCTACTGGTTCCAGATCCACACCGGCCCGTTCCACCTGGTCAAGACTTTCGGCCTGACGGACTCGGTGCCCAAGTCGGTGCTGTCGCCGCTCATGCCGCTTTACTCGGTGCTGTTCACCGACATCAAGACGTTCATGGCGCCGACGGTGATGAACAGCTTCAAGATGCAGGAGGAGACGCGCGCCGCGCGCCGGTGGTTCCACGCCAGCGTCATTGCCGCGATCGTGGTGACGGTCGCCGTGTCGTTCGCTACGCTTCTGTACATCGTGTACGGCGTGGGGGCGAACCGCTGCAGCGAGTGGTTCTTCAAGCTCGGGCCGACGAGCCTGCTCGACAGCACCCAACTGCTCGTCAGCGGCGGCGCCGCCGGCACGCAGCCATACAACTGGATCTACTACCTCATCGGCGCCGGCTGGGTGCTCCTGAGCATTGGAATGCGGCGCAAGTTCTTCTGGTGGCTGCATCCGATCGGCTTCGCGATGATGGCCAATGCGCTGATCCCGGCGCTCTCGTTCTCCTTCTTCCTCGGGTGGTGCTGCAAGAAACTGGCGGTCCGGTACGGCGGGCGGCATATGTTCGCCAAGCTGCGCCCGGCTTTCATCGGACTGATTTTCGGCGAACTCATGGCCTGTTTCGTCTGGTCGGTGGTCGCTTCGACCTTTGCGCTGAACAAGGTTTCCATAGACCTCGACCGATTCTGAGCCGCCGGCGGAGCCGCCCTCCTGCTCAACCGGGATTTGCCGGATGTCCACTGTGCAGGACGACGATCGAAAACCCTGGCTTGGTGGACGCTTATCTGGAACACGAGCATCAGATTAACCTTAGTACGATCGAGGTACTCGGCGACCTCGGCCTGGACTACATCCATAGGAATGGTTTCTACGAGACCGCGGATTTCTACGGTCGCGCGGTGCGGCAGGTGCTCGATGTCCTCGGCAAGACCGGCCTTATCCTGACGCAGTGTGTCTCGGCGCACAGCATTATGCCGTGGGAGAGCACACTGGCCACGATAGATGAGTGGCGCACCTTGCGGTAAAAAAGTGCTTGCCGAGTGTTCGGATGGTGTACGCTCCTAATGGCCCTTGACATAGACCGCCACAGCCGTCGTGGCCGCGGTCATTGTAAACGTAACGGATTTCTGCGCGGCAGGCTGCACCGCGCCGCTCACCGTCCAATGCGAGAAGGTGTACCCGGCCGGGTCTGTGGCCGGGGCCTGCAGGTTCACGCTCGTCCCATACGCGACTCCGGTCCTCGTGTAGTTCGTCGTGCCGCCGTGGCCCGTGCTCGAGCTGATGACCTGCTTGACCGGCGGCGTGGACTGCACGGTGAGCGCGTAGCCGATGTTCGATGTGTAGTGCGCCACCGCCGTCACGGCCGCGTCCATCGTGAGCGTGATGGACTTCTGCCCGTCAGGCTGCGCCGCGCCGTTCACCGTCCACTGCAAGAAGGTGTATCCGGCCGGGTCTGTCGCCGGCGCCTGGAGATTCACGCTCGTCCCGTACGCGACCCCGGTCTTCGTGTAGTTCGTCGTGCCGCCGTGCCCTGTGCTGGAGCCGATGACCTGCTTGACCGGCGGCGTGGACTGCACGGTGAGCGCGTAGCCGACGTTCGCCGTGTACTGCGCCACCGCCGTCACGGCCGCGCTTATCGTGAACGTGACGGATTTCTGCCCGGGCGTCTGCGCCGCGCCGTCCACCGTCCATTGCGAGAAGGTGTATCCGGCCGGGTCCGTCGCCGGTGCCTGCACGTTCACGCTCGTCCCGTACGCGACCCCGGCCTTCGTGTAGTTCGTCGTGCCGCCGTGCCCCGTGCTCGAGCCGATGACCTGCTTGCCCGGCGTCGTGGCCTGCACGGAGAGCGTGTACCCCATGTTCGCCGTATACTGCGCCACCGCCGTCACGGCTCCATCCATCGTGAACGTGACGGATTTCTGCCCCGGACTCTGCCCCGCGCCGTTCACCGTCCACTGCGAGAAGGTGTATCCCGCCGGGTCCGTCGCCGGCGCCTGGAGATTCACGCTCGTCCCGTTGCCGACCCCGCCCTTCACGTAGTTCGTCGTGCCGTTCCGGCCCGTGCTCGAGCTGATGACCAGCCCGGTCGGCGGCGTGGAGTCCACGGTCAGCGTGTAGCCGATGTTCGCTGTGTACTCCGCCACCGCCGTCACGGCCCCATCCATCGTGAACGTGACGGATTTCTGCCCGGGCGCCTGCGCCGCGCCGTTCACCGTCCATTGCGAGAAGGTGTATCCGCCCGGGTCCGTCGCCGGCGCCGCCACGTTCACGCTCGTGCCGTACGCAACGCCGGGCACCGTGTAGTTCGTGATGCCGCCGTCGAACGTGCTCGAGGTGACGACCTGCTTGCCCGGAGGCGTGGACTGCACGGTGAGCGTGTAGCCGACATTCGCGGTGTAGTGCGCCAGGGCCGTCACGGCCGCGTCCATCGTGAACGTGATGGACTTCTGCCCGTCCGGCTGCGCCGCCCCGTTCAGCGTCCACTGCGAGAAGGTGTACCCGGCCGGGTCCGTCGCCGGCGCCGCCAGGTTCACGGTCGTCCCGTATGCGACGGTATTCGCGTAGTTCGTCGTGCCGCTGTTGCCCGTGCTCGAACCGATGGCCTGCTTGCCCGCAGGCGTGGACTGCACCGTCAGCGTGTAGCTGATGTTCGCCGTGTAGTGCGCCGCCGCCGTCACGGCCGCGTCCATCGTGAACGTGATGGACTTCTGCCCGTCCGGCTGCGCCGCCCCGTTCAGCGTCCACTGCGAGAAGGTGTATCCGGCCGGGTCCGTCGCCGGCGCCGCCAGGTTCACGCTGGCGCCGTCCCCGATCCCCGTGATCGTGTAGTTCGTCGTGCCGCTCTGCCCCGTGCTCGAGCCGATGCCCTGCCCGGCCGGCGGCGTGGACTGCACGGTCAGCGTGTAGCCGTTCAGCGTGTATTGCGCCACCGCCGTCATGCCCCCATCCATCGTGAACGTGATGGATTTCTCCCCGGCCGTCTGCGCGACGCCGTTCAACGTCCATTGCGAGAAGGTGTATCCGGCCGGGTCCGTCGCCGGCGCTTGCAGGTTCACGCTCGTCCCATTACCGACGCTCTTATTGGTGTAGTAGTTCGTCGTCCCTTTCTGCCCCGTGCTCGATCCGATGCTCAGCCCGGCCGGCGGCGTGGATTCCACCGTCAGCGCGTACCCGTTCAGCGTGTACTGCGCCACGGCCGTCATGCCCCCATCCATCGTGAAGGTGATGGATTTCTCCCCGGCCGTCTGCGCCGCGCCGTTCACCGTCCACTGCGAGAAGGTGTACCCCGCCGGGTCCGTCGCCGGCGCCTGGAGATTCACGCTCGTCCCGTTGCCGACCCCGGCCTTCACGTAGTTCGTCGTGCCGTTCTGCCCCGTGCTCGAGCTGATGACCAGCCCGGTCGGCGGCGTGGAGTCCACGGTCAGCGCGTAGCCGATGTTCGATGTGTACTCCGCCACCGCCGTCACGGCCCCGTCCATTGTGAACGTGACGGATTTCTGCCCGGGCGTCTGCGCCGCGCCGTTCACCGTCCATTGCGAGAAGGTGTACCCCGCCGGGTCCGCCGCCGGCGCCTGGAGATTCACGCTCGTCCCGTTGCCGACCCCGCTCTTCGCGTAGTTCGTCGTGCCGTTCTGCCCCGTGCTCGAGGTGATGACCTGCTTGGCCGGCGGCGTGGAGTCCACGGTCAGCGTGTAACCGATGTTCGCTGTGTACTCCGCCACCGCCGTCACGGCCCCGTCCATTGTGAACGTGACGGATTTCTGTCCGGGCGCCTGCGCCGCGCCGTTCACCGTCCATTGCGAGAAGGTGTATCCGGCCGGGTCCGTCGCCGGCGCCGCCACGTTCACGCTCGTGCCGTACGCAACGCCGGGGACTGTGTAGTTCGTGATGCCGCCGTCGAACGTGCTCGAGGTGACGACCTGCTTGCCCGGCGGCGTGGACTGCACCGTCAGCGTGTAGCCGGTGTTCGCTGTGTACTCCGCCACCGCCGTCACCGCCGCATCTATCGTGAACGTGATGGACTTCTGCCCGTCCGGCTGCGCCGCGCCGTTCAGCGTCCACTGCGAGAAGGTGTACCCGGCCGGGTCTGTCGCCGGCGCCGCCAGGTTCACGCTCGTCCCATACGCGATTCCGGTCTTCGTGTAGCTCGTCGTGCCGCCCTGGCCCGTGCTCGAACCGATGGCCTGCTTGCCCACAGGCGTGGACTGCACCGTCAGCGTGTAGCTGATGTTCGCCGTGTAATGCGCCACCGCCGTCACCGCCGCATCCATCGTGAACGTGACCGACTTCTGCCCCGGACCCTGCGCCGCGCCGTTCACCGTCCACCGCGAGAAGGTGTACCCGGCCGGGTCTGCGTCCGGCGCCGCCACGTTCACGCACGTCCCGTTACAGACGCCGGACATCGCGCAGTTCGTCGTGCCGCTATGGCCCGTGCTCGAACCGATGCTCAATCCGGTCGGCGGTGTGGACTGCATGGAAAGCGTGTAGCCGGTGTTCGGCGTGTACTTCGCCACCGCCGTCACCGCCGCATCCATCGTGAACGTGACCGACTTCTGCCCCGGACTCTGCGCCGCGCCGTTCACCGTCCATTGCGAGAAACTGTATCCGCCCGGGTCCGTCGCCGGCGCCTGCAGGTTCACGGCCGTGCCGTACCCGACCCCCGGAATCGTGCACTTCGTCGTGCCGCCCTGGCCCGTGCTCGAACCGATGCTCAGCCCGGTCGGCGGTGTGGATTCCACCGTCAGCGCGTAACTCATGTTCGATGTGTACTGCGCCACCGCCGTCACCGCCGCGTTCAGGGTGAACGTGACCGACTTCTGCCCCGGACTCTGCGCCGCGCCGTTCACCGTCCATTGCGAGAAGGTGTATCCGCCCGGGTCCGTCGCCGGCGCTTGCAGGTTCACGCTCGTGCCGTACACGACCGTGTCCGCGTAGTTCGTCGTCCCGTTGTTGCCCGTGCTCGAAGCGATGCCCAGCCCCGTCGGCGGCGTGGACTGCACGGCCAGCGTGTAAGTCGGCGTGTACTCCGCCACCGCCGTCGCGGCCGCGATCATCGTGAACGTGATGGACTTCTGCCCCGCAGTCTGCGCCGCGCCGTTCACCGTCCACTGCGAGAAGACGTACCCGGCCGGGTCCGTCGCCGGCGCCGCCAGGTTCACGCTCGCCCCGGACGCGACGCCCGGCACCGTGTAGTTCGTCGTCCCGCCGTCGGCGCTGCCCGAAGTGATCACGATCCCGGTCGGCGGCATGGACTGCACGCTCAGCGCGTAGACCGGCGCGTACTGCGCCACCGCCGTCGCGGCCGCGGGCATCGTGAAGGTGATCGCCTTCTGCCCGGCGGTCTGCGCCGCGCCGTTCACCGTCCACTGCGAGAAGACGTACCCGGCCGGGTCCGTCGCCGGCGCCGCCAGGTTCACGCTCGCTCCGTACGACACGCTCGACACGGTATAGTTCGTCGCCCCGCCGTCGCCCGTGCTCGAACCAATGCGCAGCCCGGTCACCGGCGTGGACTGCACCGTCAGCGCGTAGGTGTTCAGCGTGTACTGTGCTACCGCCGTCGCGCCCGCGGTCATCGGGAACGTAATGGACTTCTGCCCGGCGGTCTGCGCCGCGCCGTTCACCGTCCACTGAGAGAAGGTGTAGCCGGTCGGGTCCGTCGCCGGGGTCGCCAGGTTCACGCTCGTGCCGTACCCGACGCCCGTCACGGTGTAGTTCGTCGCCCCACCGTCGGCGCCGCTCGAAGTGACCACGATCCCGGTCGGCGGCGTGGACTGCACATTCAGCGTGTAGGGGTTCGCCGTGTACTGCGCCACCGCCGTCGTGCCTGCGCTCATCGGGAACGTGATGGACTTCTGCCCGGCGGTCTGCGCTGCGCCGTTCACCGTCCACTGCGAGAAGGTGTAGCCGGTCGGGTCCGTCGCCGGCGCCGCCAGGTTCACGCTGGTATTATACGCGATGCTCGACACGGCGTAGTTCGTCGTCCCGCTGTTGCCGCTGGTCGAAGTGATCACGACGCCGGTCGGCGGCGTGGACTGCACCGTCAGCGCGTAGGTATTCACCGTGTACACCGCCACCGCTGTCATGGCCATCGCGGGCATCGTGGGCGTGATTTCCTTCTCACCCGCAGGCTGCGGCGTTCCGTTCAGAGTCCAGCAAGAGAAAGTGTAGCCGGTCGGGTCCGTCGCCGGGGCTTGCAGGTCAACGCTTATCCCGTACCCGACGGTATTGGTGTAGCTCGTCGTGCCGTCATTGCCCGTGCTCGAACCGATGCTGAGCCCGGTCGGCGGCGTGGACTGCACCGTCAGCGTGTAGGTGTTCAGCGTATACTGCGCTACTGCCGTCGCGCCCGCGGTCATTGGGAACGTAATGGACTTCTGCCCGGCGGCCTGCGCCGCACCGTTCACCGTCCACTGCGAGAACGTGTACCCGGTCGGGTCCGTTGCCGGGGCCGCCAGGTTCACACTCGTCGCGTATACGGCGGTACCGGCGTAGTTCGTCGCGCCGCCGTTGCCGCTGGTCGAAGTGATCACGACGCCGGTCGGCGGGGTGGACTGCACGTTCAGCGTGTAGGAGTTCGCCGTGTACTGCGCCACAGCCACCATGTTCGTGGGCACGGTGAACGTGATGGACTTCTGCCCGGCAGTCTGCGCCGCACTGTTGACCGTCCACTGCGAGAATGTGTACCCAAGCGGATCCGTGGCCGGCGCCTGGAGGTTCACGCTCGCGTCGTACCCGACGGTATCGGTGTAGTCCGTCGTGCCGGCGTTGCCCCTGCTCGAACCGATGCTCAGGCCGGTCGGCGGCGCGGACTGCACCGCCAGGTTGCACGTGCCCTGGAACTCGTAGGCGCCCATGTCCACCGCGGGGCCCACGATTCGCGGATTGCCGTCAAGGTCCGTCGTCACGCCTGACGGAACCGCGGCATTGTTGCCGGCGTCAATGCAGGGGCTGCCGGCCCGCAGCCGGTAATCGCCCGTTGTCGTCGGCGAGAAAAATGCGGCGACGGGCGACACGAACGTCGGGTCAGCGGCGATGTTCGCGCCGCTATCCGTGCCGATCGAACTGTTCCATCCAGCCCCGCTGCCGCCGCAGCCGGCAACGTCGCTGTAGCTAAACGTTGCGATGAGAGTATCGTTGCAGACCTCCGCAGCCGTATTGGCGCTGTCGCCCCACAGGATGCAGTTGGTGACGGTCGCGGAAGAATTGTTGTAAATCCCGCCGCCCTGCGACGCCGCCAGGTTCCCGCTGAAGGTGCAGTTCGTAATGCTCGGAGAGCCGCCAGCGTTGCACAGCCCGCCACCGTCGTTGCTTGCCGCGTTTCCGCTGAACAGGCAGTTCGTGACGGTCGAGGATGAACCGGCGTCGTTGCACATCCCGGCGCCGGTGGTTGCCGAGTCACCACTGAACACGCAGTTCGTGAATGTCGGAGAGCAGCTATTGTCGTACACCCCGCCGCCATAAGACTCTGCTAAGTTGCCGCTGAACGTGCAGTTCGTGACGGTCGGGGAGCAGCCCTGGTTGTACATTCCGCCGCCGTCGCAATGAGGCGCGTTTGAAGCGCTCGCATTTCCGCCGGTGATCGTGAAACCGTCCAGGACCGCCGTGTTGTTCAGGCTCAGACCGTTGTAAGAGTTATTCTGATATACCACGTGGTAGCAGGTGTCCCCGCCTGACAGGATCGTGACGTTCGCCGTCCAGTTCCGCTGGCCGAGCAACGTCTCCGTGCCGGCGAAGCCGCCGTAGATGCTGACGCCGTTGATCATCTCAAAATGATCGCCCGCCGCGCCGATGCCGAGTCCGTAGTCGCTCGTCGGCGCGTAGGTCCCGGCCGCGACCCATATCTGGTCGCCCGACGCGGCCGCATTCAGCGCGGACTGGAGCTGGACAAAGGCGTCCGTCCACGAAGTCCCATTGTTCGCGCCGGTCGCGTTCTGCTTCACGTAGATGATGCCGCTGTTCAGCGTGTACTGCGCTACGGCGCTTGTGGCCGCGGTCAGCGTGAACGCGACAGACCTCGCGCCGGCGGTCTGTGCCGCGCCGTTGATCGTCCAATGCGCGAAGGTGTACCCGGCCGGGTCCGTCGCCGGCGCCGTCAGGTTCACATTCGTGCCGTAGCCGGCGCTCGGCAGCGTGTAATTCGTCGTCCCGCCATCGGCGCCGCTGGATGTGACGACGACACCGGCCGGCGGCGTGGACTGCACGCTCAGCGTGTACGTGTTCAGCGTGTACTGCGCCACGGCCAGGATGTTTTGGCTGAAGACCTGGACGCGGTTGTTGCCCCTTGCGGTCACATAGACATTACCCGCGCTGTCGAGGGCGAGGCCAGCGGGTTCACTGAATTGTCCCACGCCGTTGCCAAAGGTGCCCCACTGGGTGATATAAGCGCCGGAGGAGGTAAACTCCTGGATACGGTTATTCATGTTGTCGGCCACGTAGACGTTTCCGGCGCTGCTGACGCCGATGCCCCAGGGCCCGTTCTCGAGTAAGAACTGCCCGTCGCCGGTGCCGCTGCTGCCCCACTGGGTGACGAGAGCGCCGCTCGAGGTGAACTTCTCGACGCGGGTGTTGTACTCGTCGATCACATAGACATTATCCGAGCTGTCGAGAGCGATGCCCGCGGGGGCTTGGGTGCTGGGCCACTGGGTGAGGTACACGCCGGCGGAGGTGAACACCTGGACGCGATTGTTATTATAGTCGCTCACATAGACATCGCCGGTGATGCGGCTGACGGCGACACCATCGGGCTCCTGGAACTGACCATTCGCGGCGCCAAGGCTGCCCCACTGAGTGATGTAAGCGCCGGAGGAGGTAAACTTCTGGATGCGGTTGTTAAACCATTCGGTCACGTAGACATTGCCGACGCTGTCGACGGCGATGCCGGCGGGGCCATTGAACTGACCATTGCCGGTGCCGTCGCTGCCCCACTGGCTGACGTATTCACCGCTGGAGGTGAATTTCTGGATGCGGTTGTTGTAAAAGTCGCACACATAAACATTGCCGGCGTTGTCCAGGGCGATGCCCTCGGGGCTATCGAACTGTCCATTGCCGCTGCCACCACTGCCCCAGATGGCGTCGGTGTCGGGGGCTGGGAACGTCACGGACTTCTGCCCGGCGGTCAGCGCCGCGCCGTTCAACGTCCATTGCGAGAAGGTGTACCCGGTCGGGTCCGTTGCCGGGGCCACGAGGTTCACGCTGGCCCCTGATGTCATTCGCAGCACGCTATAGTTGGTCGTTCCGCCGTCGCCCGTGCTCGAAGCGATTCCCAGCCCGGTCATCGGCATGGACTGGACGTTGAGCGTGTAACTGGTATACTCCGCGACCGCCGTCGTGGCCCCAGTCAACGTGAACGTGATGGAACTCTGCCCGGGAGTCTGCCCCACGCCGTTCACCGTCCATTCCGAGAAGGTGTAAACCCCGCTCAAGTCCGTCGCCGGGGCCTGCAGGTTCACGCTCGTTCCGTAAGCGACGCTCGACACGGTGTAGTTCGCCGTCCCGCCGTAGGCGCCGCTCGAAGTGATCACGATCCCGGCCGGCGGCGTGGACTGCACCGTCAGCGTATAGGTGTTCACCGTGTACTGCGCCACCGCCGTCGTGGCTGCAGTCATCGTGAACGTGATGGACTTCGCCCCGGCGGTTTGCGCCGTACCGTTCACCGTCCACTGCCAGAAGGTGTACCCGGTCGGGTCCGTCGCCGGGGCCGCCAGGTTCACGCTCGTCCCGTACGCGACGCCCGACATTGTGTAGTTCGACGTCCCGCCGTCGGCCGTACTTGAAGTGATAACGATCCCCGTCGCCGGCGTGGACTGCACCGTCAGCGCGTAGGTGTTCAGCGTGTATTGCGCCACCGCCGTTGTGGCCGCAGTCATCGTGAACGTGATCGCCTTCTGCCCGGCGGTCTGCGCCGCGCCGTTCACCGTCCACTGCGAGAAGGTGTACCCGGTCGGGTCCGTCGCCGGCGCCACCAGGTTCACGCTCGTCCCGTACGCAACGCTCGACACGGTGTAGTTCGTCGTGCCGCCGTCGGCACCGCTCGAGGTGACCGCGACGCCGGTGAGCGGCGTGGACTGCACCGTCAGCGCATAGGTGTTCACCGTATACTGCGCCACCGCCGTCGTGGCTGCGTTCATTACGAACGTGATGGACTTCTGCCCGGCGGTTTGCGCCGTTCCGTTCACCGTCCATTTCGAGAAGGTGTATCCGGTCGGGTCCGTCGCCGGCGCCGCCAGGTTCACGCTCGTCCCGTACGCGACGCTCGACACCGTATAGTTCGTCGTGCCGCCGTCGGCGCCGGTTGAACCGATAATGACCCCAGTCAGCGGCGTGGACTGCACCGTCAGCGTGTAGGTGTTCAGCGCGTACTGTGCCACCGCCGTTGTGGCTGCGGCCATCGTGAACGTGATTGACTTCTGAAGAGCGGTCTGAGCCGTTCCGTTCACCGTCCACTGCGTGAAGGTGTATCCAACCGGGTCCGTCGCCGGAGCCGTCAGCTCCACGCTCGTCCCATACGAGACGTTCGACACCGTGTAGTTCGTCTTCCCGCCGTCGCTGCTGGTTGAACCGATAATGACCCCGGTCGGCGGCGTAGACTGCACCGTCAACGTATAGGTGTTCAGCTTGTACTGCGCCACGGCCGTCGTAACCGCGGCCATCGCGAACGTGATGGACTTCTGCCCGGCGGTTTGCGCCGTACCGTTCACCGTCCACTTCGAGAAGGTGTACCCGGTCGGGTCCGTCGCCGGCGCCACCAGGTTCACGCTCGTCCCGTACGCGACGCTCGACACCGTGTAGTTCGTCGTGCCGCCGTCGGCGCCGCTCGAAGTGATCGCGACGCCGGTCAGCGGCGTGGACTGCACCGTCAGCGTGTAGGTGTTCGTCGTGTACTGTGCCACCGCCGTCGCGGCCACTGCGGGCATCGTGAACGTGATGTTCTTCAGCCCGGCGGTCTGAGCCGTACCGTTCACCGTCCACTGCGAGAACGTGTATCCGGTCGGATCCGTCGCCGGCGCCGCCAGGTTCACACTCGCCGCGTATGCGACGGCATAGGTGTAGTTCGTCGTGCCGGCGTCGGCGGTGCTCGAAGTGATAAGGATCCCGGTCGGCGGCGCGGACTGAACCGACAGCTGGCACGTAGTGCCCTGGAACTCGTAGGCGCCCATGTCCGCCCAGGGCGGGCCGATCCCGACGTTCGGCATGCCAGAGTCGTCGTGCGGGGGATTCCCGTCTTTGTCCGTGGCCGGCGCGAGCGGACCGTCCGCCGAGTTAATACACGGCGAACCGGCACTCAACCGAAAGTTCCCGCCTGCAGCGGTCACGAACAGCGGATTCGCGGCGATGTTCCCGCCGCCGTCCGTCCCGATGGAGGCTTTCCACCCCGCCCCGCTGCCGCCGCAGCCGGTGATGTCGCAAAAGCCGAACGCCGGAGAGCTGGTACTATCGGTGTTGAGGACTTCCGCGCCTGTCGTCGCGCTGTCGTTCCACAGGATGCAGTTCGTCACGGTCGGGGTGGAATAAGAGTCGTTGTACATGCCGCCGCCCGATTCTGCAGAGTTCCCGCTGAACGTGCAGTTCAGGAGGGTCGGGGTGGAATACCAGTTGTCCATTCCGCCGCCATAACCCGATGCCACCGAGTTTCCGGTGAACGTGCAGTTCGTGACGGTCGGAAAGGAATCCTCGTTGTCCATCCCGCCGCCATACCCGCCCGCCGAGTTGCCGCTGAACGCGCAGTTCGTGACGGTCGCGCCGGAAAACCAGTTCTCCATCCCGCCGCCGTAACCGGTGGTCGTGTTTCCGGTGAACGTGCAGTTCGTGACGGTCGGAGAGCAGGAATAGTTGTACATTCCGCCGCCATCGGAGAGGTCCGCGTTGTTGGAGTCAGCAGAACCGTTCGCATCTCCGCCTGTGATCCTGAAACCGTCCAGAACAGCGGTGTTGTCCAGCGCCAACTCATTGTATAAGTTGTCGTGATAGAACACGTGGTAGCATTTGCCCTGGCCGGTCAGAGTCGTGACGTTCGTCGTCCAGTTCCGCTGGCTGAGCAACGTCTCGGTCCCCGCGAATCCGCCGTAGATGGCGACGCCGTTCTGCATCTCGAAATGGTTGCCCGCCGCGCCGACGCCGATAGCGTAGTCGCTCGTCGGCAAGTACGTCCCCGCCGCGACCCAGATCTGGTCGCCGGATGCGGCCGCATCCAGCGCGGACTGGAGCAGGACAAAGGCATTCGTCCACGACGTCCCGTTGTTTGCTCCGGCGGCCTTCAGGTTCACATAAATGATGTGCGTGTACTGCGCCACGGCGGTCGTGGCCCCAGCCGTCGCGAAGGTGATGGACTTCTGCCCGTCAGCCTGTGCCGCGCCGTTCACCGTCCACTGCGAGAAGGTGTACCCGGCCGGGTCAGTCGCCGGGGCCACAAGGTTCACGCTGGTGCCGAGCGCGATGCCTTGCACCACGTAGTTCGTCGTGCCGCTGTAGCCCGTGCTCGAACCGATAGACAGGCCGGTTGGCGGTGTGGACTGAACGGCCAGTGTTGTGGACACCGTGAAGTCATTCCCCCAGACGTCGCCCGACGTCATGTTGCTGTCCGCAGAGATTCCGGTGACGGCCGTCAGGTTCGTGTAGGTTTGGCCGGACACCGTCGCGCTGAGGGTATACGTTGAAGCGGAGGGAACTCCGGCGAAAGCATAGATGCCATTCGCATTCGTGAGGGTCGTCCAGGTGCCGCCGGCAGAGCGAACGGCATGGACTGTCGCTCCGGAGACGGGGCTATCGCTCGCATCCAATACGCGCCCGCTGATGATCTCGCCCGTGCCGGCGAGGTACACGTTGTACACGCACTGGTCTACCTGGTTAAAGTCCGATCCCGATACGACAGCATCTATGAAGGGCAGGTTGTACCAGGCGTTGTCTATTCCGCTCCAGCCCATGTTCAGGTGGTGGTAAAGGGTGGAGCTGTCGTATCCGTAGCCATCGGCGACGACCTCATGCCCGCCAACGGGCCCGTAGATGTTTAAGAGACACGGAAAACCGGCGTCGAGGTTGGGATTGAGCATGCCGATCAAGGCGCTGCCCATATTGTTGTTGCCATTGCCGCCGCAAACGGAGTTGCTATAGAAGAACACCTGTTTCAGAGCATTGGAGACGGGAATGGCCGATGAGATTCCGGAGCCGCTTGCGGCGTACTGCATGTTGACGGAAACGCCGGCGTCGTAGCAGAGCGCCCCGATCGCCTGGCATTGCGCAGTGGTGATTGAGCCGCTCGGAACCAGCACCATGTCGGCCCAATCGTAGGCCCCGCCTCTCCCGTTCCCGCCGCGGAGGCTGGCGTACTCGGGCGTTCCATCCACGGTGATTGAGAAGCTGGCCGTCCCCACTCCGGTGGCGGGATACTGCCAAAAGCGCATCAACTGGGCCATGGCGGTCGCGACACAGCCGCAGGGGTCGTTGTTCTCGGAACCGTTCGGACCCGGCGGTATGTAGTAGTTGTAACAAGCGATGTTCGTATCATCCCCCGCGACGTCCTCGGACCACTGGGTTTGAGTAAGCGGATCCACCCGAACGTCGGACACACTGCTGAGCGGACTCATGATCAATCCGGCCGGCGCCGCGGCTGTGGTCCGGAACGTGTCCCACTTCCGTTGCGCTCTCTTAATGCCCGGCTGCAGGCCGGCGGGCGGCTGCTTTGCCCGCGCCAGGGCCAGGCGCGCCGGAATGTCCCGCATCACCAACGCGCCCAAGGCGTTCTTGTCGGAAGCGACGTACTTGCCCGCCGGGCTGAAGGCAATAATGGGTTCGACGAGGTCGTCCGCCGGCACGATCACAAAGCCGGAGGGCTTGAGATAAACTACGTAATACTCCGGATTGCCGGCGGCGTCGGTGAAGACCGCAGTTTCCTTGACCGCGTTGCCGATGGGCGCTTTCAATCCGCGTCCCGGCTGCTTAAGCCAGCCGCCGACCGCGTTCGCGGCATCCTCTTTGGCAACCGGCTTTGCGAACACACCGGGGCAGAACAATGACACGGCGGCGAGGGCGACGGTTACGAACCATACGCTCCCAGCGCGGCTGGACGGATGCATAAGCGTTCATCCTACTCTGGCAAGGCAGGGCGTAGCCCGTTCTTGCGGCGACGAGACCCTGGTTCCCGGATAGCGGCTATTCGATGACTCAGACTTGGACAACAGTTCTTGGGCGCGCGGGTGTGCGAGCAGTAGTTCAGCGGATAGCGCCGCACGGCATAGCGCCGCATTTTCGCCAATATCCACCCTTCTACGACGGCCCCGGCGATACCGCTCTGGGTCGTCGTGAGCCAGCCCTGGCGAACACATCATTTATACTCTTTCGGAGCAATGCTGTCAAAGGAATTGTTTGAGGGGCCACACTGACGAATCGCGTACGCTTCAGGGCTGAAGTGGGGTCCAAGACGCGACAGGAGATGACGTAGATTCCGGGCATGGCCAAGAGGGGCCGAAATGCAGTTGGAGATGACCTCTGACGCCCGCTGGCGCCCTCTTACCCGCCGCTTGATGGACTCTTCCGCCGCCTTCGTGAAGTTGAACGACGCGGCAATGACAATACGGCCGTTCTTCTAGGGCAGCGTTTCCGAAGGGGTCTTGCCCGAAAGCGTCGTCTGCGGTTCGGCGGGCCTGCCGCGGGCCTGCCGCAGCATCCAACTGTACAACTCATCGGTGTTGTACGCCCGGTCCCAGCAATTGTGGCCTGCTTCAGCATAGACGGTGAAATGAACACGGCCATGAACCTTGCGGAGCGCCGCGACCATTTCATAGCTTTGCTCGATCGAAACCGTCGGGTCCTTCGCGCCATGGAAGTCCCAGATCGGGAGGTCCTTGATCCGCTCGACGTATCGGGGATCGCCTCCGCCGCAGATGGGGACTAACGCGGCGAAGCGGTCCGGATGTTCGGCCGCCAGCCGCCAGCTTCCATAGCCGCCCATGCTCAGCCCCGTCAGATAGATGCGCTCCGTATCTATCGGATATTTGGCGATGATCTCGTCCAGGAGATCCTCCATTTCAGGGACCAAGTTCGGCCACCAACCGGCAGCGGGGCACCGCGGCGCAATGACTATGAATGGGAAGTCCTTTCTGCCCCCGGCGTACTTGACGATGGGGCTGAAGGCCAGTTCGGCGACGTCCCAGCCTCGGTCGCCCGCACCGTGCAGGTAGATGATGGCCGGGCATTTCTTCGCCTCACCGTGATCGGCGCCTCTGGGCATCCGGACGAAGTACTGCAGCGGAGTCAGGTTTCCCGTCCTGCGCTTAAGTTCGTGCTTCCATCTTTCGTCGCTGGCTGCCGGCCCGGTGAGTTCGGTGGCGACTTGCCCCGCACCGATCTCGTTCAGCCAGGCCAGCAGAATTGCCCCGCGCTCCGAGCGGTGAAACCCATCCGTGGTCTGCCTCCGGGCAAAGTCGGCCAGGAATTGCTGCTGCTCGCGCACCACCACGGGGTCCAGGCCCATCGCACCGGACAGAGAGATGCCGTCGGCAAGTCCAATGCCCTCGCCCCAGTTCCACTGCACGTTCCCCGCCGTTCGGAACAGGGTGTAGAAGCGCTTGAACGCCGGGCTGCGCGCCGGGGTGACCTGAACAATGGCGCCATACCGGCCCGGCTTGTCGGCGCGAGCGACCGGGTTGAACTGGGCATCGTAGTAGGTTACCTTGACAGTGTAAGGTCCAATGATGTTTTCGGCCTCCAAGGGGTTTTCGAGATCGCCGCCGGGGAGCGTCTTGCCGTTGAAGGAGAAGGGGTTGAAAATGAACTGCAGCTCGGCGGTCGCTCCCGCCCTGGCTTTGGCAAGGTCCGTCATGGGAACCGTGTCAATCGTCCTACCGTCCAGGAGTATGGCGAGATTCTTCCATTCGCCGCCGATCGGCGGCAGCGGCGCCTTGAGAACGGCCAAGGAGCGCGAGCCGTCGCTGGTCAGCGCGCCGCGAGCGATCTCCTTCCCGTCCGCGAGCACGGAAACGATCTTCCCTGCCGCCTCCGAGCACGCCACAACTACGGCGTGGGTGCTCCGCCAGCCGTCGTAGCGTGCGCGCCCGGCGGCTTGCACCGGCGGGCTGGGCGCCACGGCCAGTCGAATGCGTTGAGTGCGATCTGGAGCCTCGCGCGTGCCTGCTGCCGGATACCAGACTGCGTGAAGCTCCGGGGCAGCCGCGTCACAGCCGTTAAGCCAGATCTGGAATGCCAGCTCCACTCCGACCTCCGGTTTGATCCCCAGGTTTTTCCACGGGAGCAGCACCTCCATCGAATAGCCGCCCTCCTGCTTCATCCGCGCGGCCTTGAGGCTCGGCGCGAACTTCTTGAGCGTCTCGTCCTTGCGGAGGTCGCTGATCGAATACCGCAATTGCGGATGCGCGGGGTCCATGCCAGGCGAGATCGCCGCTTGGATCATCTCGCTCCCGCCACACTTGTCAACCATGAACAGTTCGACGCTATTGCCTGACCCGAGCGCCTTCTCATCGTTGCTTTCGTTGAAGTCCTCATCACGGACTTGAACAAGGACCAGCAGCCCTTCGTCATTCCAGCCGAGGCGCATCCGCGCGTTGAAGCGATCTTCAGGCGCGACGGCGCCGTCGGCGGCGGCCAGCACGTCCACCCGGAATCCGCCATCACCCCAGTCCATGGCGTCGCCGTCTATGGTTATGTTGTCCATCCTCGGAATGTCGAACAGCGGGGCCGGGAGGACTCCGCCGGCGGCCTGGACCTGCGCGGCCACGCCCGAGCACCCGACCACCGCGCAGCAGATGACAAACGCCAGCCCTGACAGCAACACGCCATGCGTAATTTGCATGATCTTCCCTCCTGGCTCCGGTCTCACTTGGCCTGACGGAATGCGGCTCCGCCGACCTCTGATCTGGTGCGCCGTATCGCGCGAACTCGATAGGCCGCGACGGTCTGCGGCCACTGCTATCAGCGACGGACATTACTTAGGGCGTTTACAGACACACCTCACGGGCTGGGTTGCCTTTCCAGTATTGCGCGCATGTCCGCGGGTAGCTCACAGGGCCTGCGTGTCGAGGCGGAGATGCAGGCGAGAACGGTGGTTCCTCTGCAGAGCGCGGCACCGGTCGGACCGATCACTTCGTACTCGAAATCCACACGGGTCCGTCTAATCTGCGTCACACGCGTGCGGATGGTGAGCAGGTCGTCGTATCTTGCGGGCGCGAGGTACTTGCAGGCGGCCTCGACAACGGTCAGGAAGAATCCCGCCTGCTCGAAGTCGGCATAGTTTCTCCCGAGCGAGCGGAAGTACTCAGTGCGGCCCGCCTCGAAAAACTCGAAATACTTCGCATAATAGACCACGCCCCCTTGTCGGTATGGGCGTAAAGCACCCGCAGCTTCATCTCGTGAACGTACATATTACCCCCTCTCTTGCGCCGCCGTTCGCAGGAATCTACCACGAGGGGCTGACGACCGCAATAAGTCCGCGCTCAGCCATCCCTGGGTCTTCGGCCGTCTCCAGCCTGCGCCGCTCACGCATCAAGCCGGCCGTAGGTTCGGATTTCCGGCCAGTAGAGCGCGACGGCTGCCACGACGAGAATTGTCCCGATGCCGCCGGATACCACCGAAATAATCGCCCCCATCGCGATTGTGTTGCCCATGGCCGCGCCGAAAAGGTAGGCCACCGAGCCGGATTCGAACCCGCCCAACTCGTTCGACGTGCCGACGAACAGGTTGTTCACCGCCGATACGCGCCCCCGCTTCTCGTCCGGCGTCAGCAACTGCACCAGCGTGTGCCTTACGACCACGCTGATGTTGTCCATACTCCCGCAAGCAAAGAGCATGAGGAACGAGAGCCAGAACCATTTCGACAGCCCGAACCCGATGGTCGCCAGGCCGAAGCCGGCGACGGCCCAGAGCAGCGCGTGCCCGGCTTTCTGCAGCGGCGGCCGGCGGCTCAGGACAAAAACGTGCACAGCACCGCGCCCAGCGGCATCGCCGTTTGCAACAACCCAAGCCCTGTCGGACCGGCACGCAGGATGTCCTTCGCATAGATCGGCAGCAGCGCCGCGGCGCCGCCCAGCAGTACCGCGAACATGTCCAGCGTAATGATCCCCAAAACGATCCTTTTGCTGAGGACGAAACTGAACCCGGTCAGCAGCGCCCGGAGGTTCATCGGGTCCTTGACGGCCACGGTGTGCTCGCGCCGGATCATCCCGATGAGCACGCAGCTCGCCAGCGCGGCCACGGCGTTCAGCGCATAAACTGGCGCAGCGTGGTGGCCGACCAATCCGATGAAAGCGCCGGCCGCGCTGGGCCCGACGATGGCGGATATCTGAAACATGCTGGCGTTCCAGGCCACGGCCCTGGAAAGCACCTTGCGTTCCACCAGATGAGGCAAAAACGACGTGGCGGCCGCCCACATGAACGTGCGCGTCGCGCCGCCGACGAAAAGGCAGACATAAATCCAGACCACCGGCGCCGCAAGGGCCGAGATCAATGTCATGCCCAGGCTGGCCAGCGCCATGCCTATGCCACCCAGGACGATGATCCGCTTGCGGCTATAGTTGTCAGCGAGATGGCCCGCCGGCAGCGTGAACAGCAGCATCGGGACCATCTGCGTCAAGCCGACCAGCCCCAGCGCGAGCGCGGAACCGGTTCGCTCGTAAAGTTCCCAGCCCACGGCCATCGCGAACATCTGCTGGCCCAGCGCAGCGACCAGCCGGCCGGCGAGATACAGGCGAAGGTCCCTGTTCCAGAGGATTGCATAGGAATTCTGTCCCTTAGCCGAATTCGGGTCGCCTGGGGCTGGATTATCGGACACGTCTTGACTCATTGTGGAAGTGCGGTCCAAGGATAGGAGAACAGATCGGCGTTTGCGCCATCGTGCGCACAAATCTACCACGATGCCCTGAGGGCTGCAAGAGGGTCCACCCCAGGCGATCCAGCCTCTCGATGATCCACTACGTGGACCGTACCTCATGTCAATGCGGCAAGGTAAAATCGAGCGGCACGGGGCGGCAACGGATGTAGGTGCAGCGCGGGACTGACGCATTCCGCAGGGGTTGGCGGGCCACAGGACGCGCCTCGAATGTGCACAAAGTTGGCGTGGCAGAGCAGAGCGGTGCGACAGTTTATGCCGCTGGGAGGTTCTCGGGCACCTTCGCACAAAACAAGGCCCGGTGCGAAGACAGGCGTCCGGCCTTTATCCCCGCCTCTCGATCAAATTTCGCTGCGTTCGTTCTCGAAGCGGATCGCAAAGGTCGTCCCGCCGCCTTTGTGGTCAGTCGCCGCGATCGTGCCGCCGGCCGAGGTCACCAGCGAATGCGTCACCGAAAGGCCCAGCCCGGTGCCTTTCGGTCCCTTGGTAGTGAAAAACGGGCTGAAGAGCCGTGTGCGGTATTCCGATGGAATCCCCACGCCCGTGTCGCTCACGCTCACGAGCACCTCTTGGCGGGTCTGTCTTGCCTCTATCCGCATGACGCCGCCTTTGGGCATCGCGTCAATGGCATTCAGCACCAGGTTCAGCAGGACCTGCGTGAGAGCGTTGGCCGACATGGGGACCGTCATCTCCGGCGGGGTGACGAACACCTCGAGTCGGATGTGTTGATTGGTTGCTATGGAAGAGATCATGTCCGTCAGGCCGGGGATCACCGAGGACGCGGCGCAGGACTCTTCGCCTGCCGGCGCCGGCCGGTGGAGTTGCAGGAGGTTCCGCACGATGCCGGCGATCCTGTCAATGCCGTCATGGATCAGCACGATGCGCCGCCCCTGCCGCAACGGCTCCGGCAATTCGCCCGCGAGCAAGGAGAGCTGGCCGATAATGCCCTGCAACGGGTTGTTGATCTCGTGCGCGACGCCCGCCGCCAGGCGCCCCGTGACAGCCAGCGACTCCATGCGCTGGAGCTGCGCGGCCTGCCGCTGCTCGATCGCCTCCTGTTGCGCCTTGCGCAGGTCGGTGACGTCGGAGAGCGACACGATATATCGCGGCAAGGACTCTTCGGCGGCCGGCGTGGCCGAAATGCTCATGAGCAGGTTCCGCCTCTCGCCGGTCAGCGTCCGGAGGGACGCCTCCGCCTCGAAGAACTCGTTCCCGGCGGCCAGCGTCGCGACGGCGCTGATGACGGTATCGCGGGTTTCGACATAACCCAGGCGGTCGAAATTCACCAGTAATTCTTTCTTGCCGGTGGCCTTGAAAAGCCGGAGCGCCGCCTTGTTTACATCCAGCCGCTGAATGCGATGGAAGCAGAGCAGGGCCTCTTCCGGATGGCTGAGGAACCACGCACGCACATCCGTGACGCCCTCGGCCCTCAGTTGGTCGGAGCGCTGGCGGACGAAGGCCCAGTCTTCCTCGACCAGGGCCGTGGGCGAGGCCTCGAACAGCTCGCGGTAGCGCTGCTCGCTCGCGCGCAGCGCCTGCTCGGCGCGCTTGCGGTCGGTGATATCCCGAGCGGTGCCCACAAGACCGATGACGCGCCCTGCCCCGTCGTGATAGGGCACCTTCACAGTCAGATAGGTCCGCGTTCCCATCGGCCCGTGGACCGTTTCTTCGAGGGCTTCCATTTTGTCGGAGTTCATGAGACGCTGATCATTCTCCCGTATGACGCGGATGAACTCAGGATCAGTGTGGATCTGCTCAGCCGTTTTCCCGATCACATTCTCGGCTGTGCCGCCAACGATGGCGAGCGCGACGGGATTGACGAACAGGAGACGGCCTTCGCGGTCCTTCAGAAAGATCGCGTCCTGGGCGTTATCGGTGATGACCCGGAAGAGGGCCTCGCTCCGCCGCAGTGCCTCCTCGGCCCGCCTTTGCTCCGTGATGTCAACGATTTGCGCGATGGTGTAACTCAACTTGCCGTCGGCGTCCCTGATAACCGAGACGCTCACTTCGCCCCACACCACGTCGCCGTTCTTGCGGACGTAACGTTTCTGGTGCCTCTCGATTCGCGCGCCGCCCTCGCGCATCTGGCGGCTCACCCTTGAAGTCGCTTCCCTGTCCTCCGGATAGGTGACATCCAGAATACTCATGCCGGTGAGTTCCTGTTCGGAATACCCGAGAAACTCGCTGTGGGCGCGATTGGTTTGAAGAATGCGATTATCCGCCGAGACGAGCGTCATCCCGATGGGGGCATCTTTGAACGTGCTGCGAAATCTCGCCTCGCTTTCCCGAAGCGCATCCTCCACGTGGCCGCGCGCAAGGATCTCGGCCTGGAGCGCCTTGTTCGCCGCGAGCAGTTCGGCGGTGCGCTCCTGGACCCGCCGCTCCAGTTCGTCGCGCGCCGCTTGCGGCCGGACGCCGGAGCCTTTGAGGCTCAGCGCGTTCCAGAATCGAATCAAACTGCGAGTCATGGCTCGGACCTTCCTGGTATCCGATTGCGGGAATTCACCGTCCGGCTTGCGCCTCCGAACACGACATCGAGAACTTTATACTCCACGATGAAGGCGAAGTAAATAGACGCTGACCGGCGTCCATGCTTGACACCGCGCGGCCGGTTTTGTTACATGAGAACATTCTGACTCTCGTGATCGCCGGTCACCCGGGCGCCTAGCTCAGCTGGCAGAGCAGCGGATTCTTAATCCGCGGGTCGTGGGTTCGAATCCCTCG
Source organism: Candidatus Brocadiia bacterium (assembly GCA_050015075.1). Lineage (GTDB taxonomy): Bacteria > Planctomycetota > Brocadiia > CAIUPP01 > CAIUPP01 > JBEKCB01. Next base: position 136,497 of record JBEKCB010000008.1, read on the forward strand.
GCGCCCACCAGTTCATAACCCTCGTCAGGTGCTATATCTGGCGAGGGTTACGTATTTTACGACCTCCCCTCGCCCGCTCGTGCCGAATACCATAAAGGGCGCAAATGGACTCGAAGGGCCAAGTGGGCGATAAGAATGGACACAAAATGGCCACGAGTTTTGCCCCACGAGCGTCCGGTAACGTAGCCGATACCGCCCCCGCCGATCCGCGCAGGCATCCGGTGAGACTCCCGGGGCTAAAGGTCGCGGTTCAGGGCGCAACGGGCCGCGTTCTGCGCACGGACGTACCAGAGCGCCAACCGGGCACAACTTCTCTCATGTTCTCCTCGTTAGGTACTGGCATGATTTTCACCGGCCAGGTAAGCCGTTGGCACTCAATCGCTGGCCGTTGACGCCTCGCGCCTCACCGTATACCATACAACAAGTTCTCATTCTTCGGCGCATGCGATAATTCAGGTCTCTTGGAACCAGCAAAATGCTCCTCACCGTTACGACGACGCATCAACCCGCCACAGACATCGGTTTTCTGGTGCATAAGAATCCATCGCGCTGCCAGGATTTCGACATGAGTTTCGGCAAGGCTTACGTCTTTTACCCGGAAGCATCCGTCGAACGATGCACGGTGGCTCTACTTTTGGACGTAGACCCCGTCGAGATGGTCCGGGGGAAGCAAGGCTCGCGCGTTTCGGGACTCCTGGATCAATATGTCAACGACCGCCCCTACGTGGCCTCGTCATTCCTGAGCGTGGCGATTGCTCAGCTCTTCGGGACGGCTTTACAGGGGAAGTGCGTTGCGAAGCCGGACCTTCCTACCCAGGTCATGCCGCTCACCGCGAAGATCGCCGTCCTGCCCGCCCGAGGCGGCGACGGAATTCTGCACAAAATGTTCGAGCCGCTGGGGTATGCCGTTCGGGCTGAACGCCACGCCTTGGACGACAAATTCCCTGACTGGGGCGACAGCCCGTACTACACCGTCGAACTGGAGAAGAACACAACGCTCCGGGAGCTTCTGACGCATCTCTACGTACTGATCCCCGTTCTGGACAATTATAAGCACTACTTCGTCAGCGAAGCCGAGATGGAGAATCTGCTGAAGAAGGGCGAGGGCTGGCTGGCGGCTCACCCCGAGCGAGAGTTCATCACCAGGAGATACCTGAAGTTCCGGCAGAGCCTGGCACGCGAGGCCCTGGCGCGACTGGCGCAGGAGGATGCGATCCCTGAAGAACTGGAAGCGACTTCGATGGAGGCCGTTGCTGAAGCAGCTCCGCCCGAAGAGGAACAGCGCCTGAACGAGGCGCGTCTCGGCTCGGTCCTGGCCGCGCTCAAAGCGAGCGGGGCGAAACGAGTGCTGGACATCGGCTGCGGCGAGGGCGGCCTTCTCCGCGAGCTTCTCAAGGACCGTCAATTCACTTCCATTCTCGGCATGGACGTCTCGATTCGCGCTCTGGAGCGGGCCAGCGAGAAGCTGCGCATGGACTCGATGCCGAACGCGCAGCGGGAGCGAATCAAGTTGATTCACGGGTCATTGATGTATCGAGACAGCCGCCTTGACGGATTCGACGCGGCGGCGGTCGTGGAAGTCGTCGAGCACTTAGACCCGCCCCGCTTGCATGCCTTTGAGCGCGTGCTGTTCGAGTGCGCGAAACCGGGCACAGTCGTGCTGACAACCCCCAATCGCGAGTACAACGTGCGATGGGAAAACATCGGAGCCGACCGGCTTCGTCACGCCGACCATCGTTTTGAGTGGACTCGGAGCGAGTTCCAGGAGTGGGCCAAACGGATCGCCGAGCGCTACAACTACCGAGCGCGCTTTCTGCCGGTCGGGCCGGAAGACCCCGCGATTGGGTCGCCGACGCAGATGGCCGTGTTCAGTATTGGGGCACGTCAGCGAAAGGAATGAAATGCTGCCTTCGTTGAAGAGAACAGCCTATGTGGCCGCTGCCACTGCGCTTTGTGCGTTCTTTTCTCGGACGAGTCTCGGCGCGGAGCAAGTGCGCGTCCTTCCAGAGCGCACCGATAATGCTGCGCTGGACTACCTTCTTGCCGCCGCTGAGCTTGAATCACCGGCGAATGAGGCAGAGGTCGCGGCGCGAAAGTTCATTGACGAAGAGCTGTTCAAACTGCCCGCGAAGGTACTGGAAACAAAGCCGGCCGTTGTCGCATTGCTGGACCGAGAGGAAGAAATGCTGACCAAAAGCCTTCATTGGGGCGCGGAGAAGCCTGGATGCCAGTTCGACGTTGACTGGGCGCAGGGTCCAAATGTACTGCTCCCGCATTTAGCGGTCATTCGCCCCATGGCGAGACACGCGTGCGGGGTCGCAATGCTTCAGGAGATCAACGGGAAGCCAGAGCAGGCCGCGCAAATCTACTGCGACGTCGCGCAACTGGGCGCGCACCTGTGCGAGACGCCGGAAATGATCGGCGGACTCGTCGGGATGCAAATTCAGAATCTTGCCTTTTCCCGCATGGAAGGCTTCCTAGCGGCCGAACCGAGACAGGAGGCCATCCGACGGCTTGCGACCGGCCTGTCGCGCTTGCCGCAACGTGCTTTCCCGCTGGACCGCTGCCTGCTCGCAGAGAGCGAGGTCTTTGGGGATTGGATTCTCAAGAACCCAGATTCCCTCCACAACGTACCAGGTTTCGAGGTTCTGGAGCCCGGCGCCTTGCGCTTAGAAACCGTCCTTGCCGGAGCACGATATTATCAAGAGCAGCTCTCGCGCCTTGCCAAAATCGCCAATGGTCCGTACTACGAGCACGGCGCGGCACTCAAGCTGGAGATGGATAACCTGCTGAACAACAAGATAGATGTCCGCAAAGAGGAAGACCGCATAAGAGTGATTCTCATGGTGTTATTGCCTCCAATTATTCATCTTCCAGCGGAAATCACGCGCAATGAGGCGCGATTAGGGATGATGCGCCTGCTGGCGGCTGCGGCATTATGCAAGGCGGAAACAAACAAGTCCCCGGACAATTTAAGCGGACTTGCGCGATATTTCCCCGGAGGAATGCCGCGCGACCCGTTTACGGGCAGCGATTTCATCTACACCCTGAATGAAGGCCTCCCGCGCATCGAATGCAATCCGCCGGAAGACATTCGCAAGGGAGAATCATCAAACGGGAAGGATCCTTTTTCGTTCGATCTTGGCCGTCGTCGGAAACAAGACCTCGAAGCGTTGCGGAAGTCTCAAGAGAAGCCATCCGTGCAGGAAAAGTGAGTCGGCATTATGAAGGGTCGCGGCGTTGGCGCAAAATAAGATAGCCATCCCCAAACTCTCCCTCGTCGTTCTGGTCGGCACGTCCGGCTCGGGAAAGTCCACCTTCGCAAAGAAGCACTTCCTGCCCACGGAGGTAGTCTCCTCGGACTTCTGTCGCGCGCTGGTCTCGGATGACGAAAACAACCTCGCCGTGACCGGGCAAGCCTTCGAGCTGCTGCACGACATCGCGCGCAAACGTCTGGCGCTGGGCCGTCTGACGGTCGTGGACGCTACGAACGTGCAGTTCGAGGCCCGGAAGCCGCTCGTCCAGATCGCGCGGGATTTCCACTGCATCCCAGTGGCCATCGTGTTCGACCTGCCGGAGAAGCTCTGCCAGGAACGGAACAAGGGGCGGGCCGACCGCACCTTCGGTCCTCACGTGATCCGGCAGCAGCGCTCTCAACTCAGGCGTTCATTGAGAAGCCTCAAGCGGGAGGGATTTCGGCACGTCTTCGTCCTCGATTCGGAAGAGGCGGTCAACGCGGCCTGCGTCGAGCGCGTGCCGCTCTGGAATGACCGAAGCAACGAGCACGGTCCATTCGACATCATCGGCGACGTGCATGGCTGCTGCGATGAGCTGGATACGCTGCTGGTGGAACTCGGTTATGAGGCGCGAGAAATGGTTGCGCCGGAGCCGCTTTGGGGCGGCAGGCACTACGCTCATCCGCAGGGCCGGAAGGCGGTGTTTCTGGGAGACATCGCCGACCGCGGGCCGCGCATTCTCGACGCGCTCAGGATCGTTCGGAACATGGTCGAGACCGGAAACGCCCTGTGCGTCCCCGGCAACCATGATATGAAGCTCATGCGCGCGCTCCGTGGCAAGGACGTGCAGATCACGCGTGGTCTTGATAAGAGCCTTCGGGAAGTGGGAGCGGTTCCCGAAGACAGCCGCGCCGCCATCAAAACCGCACTGGCAGAATTTCTGGACGAACTGGTCAGTCACTACCTGCTCGACGGCGGAAAGCTCGTCGTAGCGCATGCGGGCATGAAACAGGAGATGCAGGGACGCGGCTCGGGCAAAGTGCGGGACTTCGCCCTCTACGGAGAAACGACGGGAGAAACGGACGAATTCGGACTGCCGGTTCGATGCAACTGGGCGGCGGAATACAGAGGACCGGCGATGGTGGTCTACGGCCACACGCCAGTGCCGGAGCCGGAGTGGTTGAACCGTACGATCAACATAGACACCGGGTGCGTTTTTGGCGGCAGGCTTACGGCGCTGCGTTACCCTGAAAAGGAACTGGTTTCCGTACCGGCGGCACAAACGTACTGCGAACCGGCGAAGCCGTTCCTGTCCGAGGAAAGTCAGGCCCCGCGGCTCACGGCCCAGCAGACGCACGACGACCTGCTGGACATTGAGGACGTGATTGGAAAACGCATCGTCACCACGCGCCTTCGCGGGACGGTGACCGTCCGGGAAGAGAACGCCACCGCCGCGCTGGAAATCATGAGCCGTTTTGCGACCGATCCGAAATGGATCATCTACCTGCCGCCGACCATGTCCCCTTGCGAAACGGCCACAGGCGGCAACTGTCTCGAAATCCCCGCTCAGGCGTTCTCATACTATCGCTCCGCAGGCATCCCTACGGTAGTCTGCGAAGAGAAGCACATGGGATCGCGGGCCGTGGTCATCATCTGCCGAAACGAGGAAGCCGTGCGGACGCGCTTCGGCATCGTCGGTGACGGCATCGGAATCATCTATACGCGCACCGGTCGGCGATTCTTCGAGGAGAAGCACCGCGAGGAAGCGCTCCTCTTCCGTCTCCGCGCCGCGATGGACGCGACCGGCTTCTGGGACGAATTCCAGACCGACTGGGCCTGCCTCGATTGCGAGTTGATGCCCTGGTCGGCCAAGGCGCAGGAACTCCTTCGGAGTCAGTACGCGGCCGTCGGCGCATCGGCGCAAGCCGCGTTAACCGAGACGATCTCCCTCCTGCAACGGACGGCAGCGAGAAAGGATCTGTCACGGGATTTCACATTGCCGGCGGGGAGCACCGCGCGCCCGGTTGAAATCGAGCACCTGCTTGCACGATATCAGGCACGCCAGGAAGCGGTGGCCAAGTACATCTCTGCATACCGTCAGTACTGCTGGCCCGTCGCGTCTGTCGAGGATTACAGGCTTGCCCCCTTCCATCTTCTCGCCACGGAGGGCAAGGTCCACGTGGATCGGGATCATGTCTGGCACATGGACACGCTCGCCAGAATATGCTATGCCGATGGACAGGTCCTGCTCGCCACGCCGTACAAGGTCGTGAACGTAACGGAGCCTGAGAGCGAGAAGGCGGGCACCGAATGGTGGGAACAACTGACCGGCAAGGGCGGCGAAGGCATGGTCGTCAAGCCCTTGCAGTTCATCATGCGCGGGAAGAGCGGAATGGTGCAGCCGGCCGTGAAGGTTCGCGGCGCGGAGTACCTTCGAATCATTTACGGCCCGGAATACACCGCGCCGGAACACCTCAGCCGCCTGCGGTCGCGACATTTGGCGACGAAGCGGTCGCTGGCGTTGCGGGAATTTGCCCTGGGCATCGAGTCCTTGGAACGGTTCGCCCGCAAGGAACCACTTCGGCGCGTGCACGAATGCGTGTTCGGCGTGCTGGCGCTGGAAAGCGAACCCGTTGATCCGAGACTGTAGGATTCTCTTTGAAAGCAATCCGCCGATAGAATTGACAAAGCAGCGACCGCATGGGAGCCGGCTGGACAGTTTGATTCCACAGGAGGCAACGTATGAGCGCCGGGAAGAGGTTCTTTACTTTCGTGATGCTGCTCCTGGCCCTTGGATGGACGGCTGACCGCGCGGCCCTTGGCACAGAACTGACCGAGCCTGCGGAGATCGAAGCGAACGGGCGCTACGTCCATGAGCCGTCCGGGATGGTGTTCCCACCGGCCGTCCTGGACTTCAAACGTGTGGAGCTCTTCCGCTACGACAAGGAGGGCCGCGACGTATCCGGCGGGTACAATCTGGAGCGCGACGCATACACGATCGTCGCCACGGTGTATGTGTACCCGATTCCTCCGAGCGGCAATCCGGCGACCGGCCTTGTGGCCGCGCATTTCGAAAGCGTCAAGCAGGCCATTATGACCGCGCATCCGGACGCCAGGCTGCTCCAGGAGGACCAAGTCAAAGTCACTCAGGGCAAAGTTACCAAATTCGGTCTTCACGCCCTGTTTCGACTCACGCAAGCCACGCCCGCCGGCCAGCAAGTGTGTCGCTCGGAAGCCTACCTTTTCACGCACGGCAAGTGGTTCATCAAGTACCGGCTGACTTATCCTGAAGCGTACGCGGAGCAATGCGCCAGGGATATCAAAGCCTTCATGGAGACGTTGAAGTGGCCTGAAGGCTGATGACCGCTTGACGCCACGCCTTCAATGGCCGCCTTCGCTTAGGCCGGCGGCCTGGTTGAGATCCTTCAGGAATTGCGGGGATGGCTTGCCGCCGAGTTTCCGAAACTTCCCTATGTCCGCCAACGCCTTGCCGTACTCCTTTTTCTCGTAATAGATGACCGCCCGGTAATAATAGGGCTCCGCGAAGTCCGGCGAATCCGGCTTTAGTTCGATAGCGCGGCCATAGTCGCTGAGGGCTTCGTCGAGACGGCCCGCGTCGGCGAGCGCCCTGCCGCGGTTCAAATACGCCTCGGGGAAGCGCGGCTTCAACTCGATCGCCTGGGTATAGTCCCGGATGGCCAGGTCGCGTTTGCCCAGGCGCGCATAGGCGGCGCCGCGGTTGTTGTAGGCTGTGCCGCCCTTCGGCTTCGCGCCGATCGCCTTATCGAAGTAGCCCACAGCCAAATCGTCGCGGCCGATGTGCACGTATGCGGCGGCCCAGTTGTCGTAGATCCGCGAAGCCTCAGCCTTAAACGGATGCGTCGCAATACCTTTCTCATAGCAGTCCGTCGCGCGGTCATATTGGCCGAGGCCGGCGTAAGCGTTGCCGAGAGCGAACCAGTTCAGCCCGAAGCCGGGTTCGATCCGGACCGCCTCCTTGGCAGGCTGGACCGCGTCCTCGTATCGTCCCGCGCGCTGATACGCGCAGGCCAGGTTGTTCCAAGCGAACCAACAGCTCGGGTTCTTGTCGAGGTTATCGCGCCAGAAGCGCACCTCGTCGCCGCAGAGCTTGCCCCTTTCCCAGGCGATGCACGCCAGGACCGCCACACAAACTGTCGCCGCGGCGATGCCCAGGCGCCCCGTCCAGCCGCGCGCGGCCACGGCCCGCGCCAGGATGCCGCCGGCGAGCGCCGTGATGCCGATCATCGCCACGTACTGGAAATGGTCTGAGACCAGCGAGAGCGGCATGAACGACATCTTCAGGAACCCCAGGACCGGCAGCAGCCCGATAAGGAAGTACGTCACGGCGAACAACGGCGCGCGGCCCCAGGTTTTTCGCCGCATCCACAGCCATGCCAGCCCGCCGACGAGCAACAGCAGCGGCAGCCATGCCAGGACGCTCGAGCCATCCACCTCCCAGCGCGGGTAGACCGCCGTGAGGCCCGCCGGCAGCAGGTCTTTGAAGAGATAGAACCAGACAACCCATCCGCTGGCGGCGATGATCGAGCCGGGGCCTTCACCCGGAAGGCGGACGTTGCTTCCGCGGATGGCGTTGTGCCACTGGAACCAGGTCGTCACCAGTCCCATCGCCAGCGCCAGCGCGAAGAACGGCAGGCTGCGCGCGATATCCCTGCCCGTGATGCGATCTCGACGCCACCAAGCGCACATCAGCAGCACGAACGGCAGGACGACCACGGATCCCTTCGCCAGCAGCGCCAGAAGAAAGGCCGCGAGCGACAGAAAGTATCGGCCCTTTCCGCCGCGCTCGTCGTAATCGAGGAAGGCCCAGAGCGCGAGGAGGTAGAGCGCGAGTGAGAGTGTATTCTTGCCTTCGGTGATCCAGGCCGCTGAGAGCGTCGCCACCGGATGCACCGCGAAGAGCACCGCGCCCAGCCACGCTCCCGGAACTCGCAGTTGCCGCAAGACCCGCCACAGCAGCACGGCGGCGCCGGCGTGCAGCAGGACGTTCACGACGTGGTACCCGACCGGGTTCATTCCCCACGCCTGCCATTCCGCCCAGAGCATGGTCGAGGTGAGCGCGAAGTAATCCTGCGGTTCGGCGGTCAGCCAGATGTCGTGCAGGCCGTGCGGGTTCTCGATCAGGGGGTTGTCGATGAAGAAACCGAAGTCATCCCACACAAAGCCGCCGCGCACCGCCGGCACATAGACCGCCAGCGTGATCGCCACGATGGCCAGTCCCAGGGCGAGCGGCTTCCATCTTCCGATTCCCGCTTCCAGATGAACAACAGGCGGGTTCTGCGCCGTCCCTGGCTGCGCTCGGCGGCGTTGGGCGCTGGACGTTGGATGTTCGGTGTTCGTCGCTGTTTTCCCGCCCATTTAACTCAGCGGATCGAGAGCGCGGCCATTGTCTCTCTCCGCCCCGCTCGTGTCAATGAGCCGGCGGCCGAATGCAAAAGCAATGCAAATGGCCGAGGACGGAGGAAAAAGCGATGATTCCTCCATCCCCGGCCATTGGAAATCGGAAATTGGAACTTACTTTTTATCCTTGTCCTTATCCTCGTCGAGCACTTCGAAATCGGCATCCACCACATTGTCCCCGGGCTGTCCCGTTCCGCCCTGGCGGGATTGGCGGCCGGCGCCAGGCTCCGGGCGCGGACGACCGGCGCTCGGTTCGCTCGGCCCTTGCGGACCGGCGTCCTTGCCGCGCTGGCGGGCGGCTTCTTCATAGAGGAGCTTTCCGATCACCTGCGAGGCGTTCATGACCTGCTCCGTGCGGCGCCGGATTTCCTCCGGATCGTCCCCGCCCTTGGCCTTGTTGAGCGCGGCGACGGCGTCTTCGATCTTCTTGCGGTCCGATTCCGGCACCTTCGCCCCGTGCTCCTTGAGCGTCTTCTCCGTCTGGTAGATGAGCGAGTCGGCCTTGTTGCGCTCGTCAATCAGCTCTCGCTTCTTGCGGTCGTCATCGGAGTGCGCCTCGGCCTCCTTGCGCATCTTGTCAATGTCGGTCTTGGTCAGGCCGGAGGAGGACTGGATCTGGATGGCCTGCTGCCGGCCGGTGGCCATGTCCTTGGCCGAGACATTGAGGATGCCGTTGGCGTCAATGTCGAACGTCACCTCGACCTGTGGCATACCGCGCGGCGCGGGCGGCAGGCCGACGAGTTGGAACCGGCCGAGCGTGCGGTTGTCGGCGGCCATCTCGCGCTCGCCCTGGAGGACGTGGATTTCGACGGCGGTCTGGCTGTCCGCGGCGGTGGTGAAGATCTCTTTCTTGCTGGTCGGGATCGTGGTGTTGCGCTCGATGAGGCGCGTCATCACACCGCCGAGGGTCTCGATGCCGAGCGAGAGCGGCGTGACATCGAGGAGCACGATGTCGGTCGGGCCTTCACCGGAAAGGATGCCGGCCTGGATCGCGGCGCCGACGGCGATCGCCTCGTCGGGGTTGACGCTCTTGTTCGGCTCCTTGCCGAAGATGTCGCGGGCGATCTGCTGCACGGCGGGCGTGCGGCTCGATCCGCCGACGAGGATGACCTCGTTAATGTCGGCGGGCTTCATGCCCGCGTCGCGGAGCGCCTGCTCGCAGGGCTTGCGGCAGCGCTCGGTCAGGTGCTGCGTGAGCTGCTCGAACTTCGCGCGAGTGAGCGTCATCTGCAAGTGCTTCGGCCCGGTCTGGTCGGCGGTGATGAACGGCAGGCTGATGTCGGTCTGCGTCTGCAGCGAGACCTCGCACTTGGCCTTTTCGCAGGCTTCCTTGAGGCGCTGCAGCGCCATCTGGTCCTTGCGCAGGTCAATCCCGTTCTGCTTCTTGAACTCGTCGGCCACGTAGTCAATGAGGACCTGGTCATAGTTGTCGCCGCCGAGATGCGTGTCGCCGTTGACGGCCTTCACCTCGAAGACGCCGTCGCCGGTCTCGAGGATCGAGATATCGAACGTGCCGCCGCCGAGGTCGAACACGGCGATCTTCTCATCCTTGCGCTTGTCCAGCCCGTAGGCCAGCGCGGAGGCGGTCGGCTCGTTCAGGATGCGATGGACCTTCAGCCCGGCGATCTCGCCGGCGTCCTTGGTCGCCTGGCGCTGGCTGTCATTGAAGTAGGCCGGCACGGTGATCACCGCGTCCACGACCTTCTCGCCCAGGTAATCTTCCGCGGTCTGCTTGAGCTTCTGCAGGATCATCGCCGAGATTTCCGGCGGCGTGTAGTCCTTGTTCTCCTTCTCGATGTGCACCTTCACCAGGTCGTTCGGCCCGCCGACGATGTGGTACGAGACGAGCTTCTCCTCTTCGGCCACCTCGTTGTGGCGCCGTCCCATGAAGCGCTTGATGGAGAAGACCGTGTTGCGCGGATTCGTGATCGCCTGCCGCTTGGCGCTCTGCCCGACCAGGCGCTCTTCTCCGGTGAACCCGACCACCGATGGCGTCAGCCGGCTGCCTTCCGCGTTGGTCAGGACGACCGGCTTGTTGCCTTCCATGATCGCGACGACGGAGTTCGTTGTCCCGAGGTCAATACCGACAATCTTGCTCATTTGCTTGAACCTCCTGTAGTTCGCGCCGGCACACGGCCTGCGTATTGCCGCCCCTTGCCGTCTGTTTTTTTCCAGGTTGCCGTTCCTCAACTATATAGCGCCCGCCGGAAGTTGTCAAGAATGGTTGACTGCCGGGCGGAATTGTGATTTCCTGTCAGTGTTCAAAATGGACTTTGAAGCGCCGAAACACGCATGATCTGCATTCCGATAGTCAACCGCACGCAGGGCGAAATCGAGGCCGACATGGCGTCGGCCGCCGGGCTCGCCGACGTCGTCGAGTTGCGCCTGGACTATGCCCCGGCCGCGGACCTGCGCCGGCTCCTCGAAAGACGCACCGGGCCGGTGATCGTCACGTACCGGCCGAGCCGCGAAGGCGGCGCATTCACCGGCCCCGAAGACGAGCGCCTGGCGCTGTTGCAGCGGGCGGTGGACCTGGGCGCGGAGTACGTGGATGTCGAATGGGACTGAGTCGGCCGCATCCGGCGCGGTCCGCGGACAAAAGTCATCGTTTCGCGCCACGACTTCCAGCGCACGCCCGATGACCTCGTCCGCCTGCACGCCGAGATCGTCCGCTCCGGCGCCGACATCGCCAAAATCGCCTGCCTGGCGCGCGACCTCCGCGACAACCTCCGCATCTTCGACCTGCTGCGCGCGTCGAAACATCCCACGATCGCCCTGTGCATGGGCGAACTCGGCCTCATCAGCCGGGTCCTCGGCAGGAAGTTCGGAAACGTTCTGACCTACGCCTCGCTCAGGCCCGGAAGCGAATCCGCGCCCGGTCAGATCACCGCGGCGGAACTTCGCGAGCTTTACCGGTACAAGAAAATTCGCGCGGCCACCTCGATCTACGGCGTCATCGCCAACCCGGTCGCGCACAGCATGAGCCCGGCGATCCACAACGCCGCGTTCGAGGAGATGGGCTTGCACGCGGTTTACGTCCCGCTGAAAGTCGAGACGGACCCGGTCGCGTTCGTGAAGGCGTTCCGCAGCCTGGACGTGCAGGGCTATTCCGTCACCCTGCCGCATAAAGAGGCGATCCTGCCGGCGATGGACGAGGTGGACGAGCTCGCCCGGAAAATCGGCGCGCTGAACTCGGTGGTGAATCGGAACGGGCGCCTGCTCGGCACGAACACCGACGTGACCGCCGCCGTCAGCGCGCTCGAGGAGGCATTCTCCGATGAGCCGGCGCGGCGAAAACCCGGAAATCGCTCCTCGTTGAGCGGAAAGCGAATCCTCCTGATCGGCGCAGGCGGCGCGGCCCGAGCAGTGGCATTCGGCCTGGTGGAACTCGGAGCGAAAGTGATGGTCGCGAACCGGACCCGCGAGCGCGCCGCCCGGCTCGCGCAGGAACTCGGGTGCGACTCCTGCGCGCTCTCGGAAATCGGCTCGTACGGAGCCGACGTGCTGATCAACACGACCTCCGTCGGCATGAGCCCGAACGTGAAAGAAACGCCCGCGCCTGCGTCAGTCCTGCGGAAGGACATGGTGGTTTTCGACGCGGTCTATAATCCGCCCGAGACCCGCCTGATCCGCGAAGCCAAAGCGGCCGGCTGCCGGACGATCACCGGCATCGCCTGGTTCGTCAACCAGGCCGCCGCGCAGTTCGAACTCTGGACCGGGAAACCCGCCCCGCGCGAAGTCATGGAGCGGGTGATCCGGAAGAAACTCGGCGCCCTTCCCTGAGCTGAGTGGACGATGATCCGCGTCACGCAGACGATTTCCATTGCCGAGAGCGAAATCGAGGAGCGCTTCGTCCGTTCCTCGGGGCCGGGCGGGCAGAACGTCAACAAGGTCGCCACCGGCGTGCAACTGCGCTTCAACGCCGCCGGCAGTCCCTCTCTAAGCGAGCCCGTGCGCCGCCGCCTGGCCGCGCTCGCCGGCGGGCGCATGACGCAGGAAGGGATCCTGATCATTGACGCCCGCCAGTTCCGCACGCAGGAGCAGAACCGCCGCGACGCCCTGGACCGCTTCATCGCCCTCCTGCGCAAAGCCGCGCAGCCGCCCAAGCGCCGCTATGCCACCCGCCCAAGCGCAGCCTCAAGAAGCCGCCGCCTGGAATCGAAGCGCCGCAAAAGCCAGACCAAACGCACGCGCGGCCCTCTCCGGCGCGGCGAAGATCAGTGACCCGCCCTGCCGATTCTCAGCGCGCCTCACGGACGTCGTAGCGTTCAGGTTCGAGTCCTGTATGGCCAACCATGAACGGACGAACGCCCAACGTCCAACGCCGAACATCCAACGTCCAAGTCTACGGCGTAGGATACGCGAGCACTTGGGCGTTGGAAGTTCTATGTTGGGTGTTCGGAGTTCATCCGTAGTTGAGTATGGTGTGCCCCGAACCCCGGCAGTCTCACGTCTCCGGCTGTCCGACCTTCTTTTGCGCGGACCGGCGCGCACGGTCAAATTTGTACGCCTTGATAAAAAACATCGCCAGCATGGCCCCGACAACTGCGATCATCACCCACCAGGCCGCCTTGATAAGAGTGCCTGAAACGCCCATGATTCGGGTCACAACTAAGCCGAATATCAGCACCAAAATGAAAACGCTCATTGCCACGGCCCACGGGAACATAGCCGCGGCAAACTCTTTATTCGTCGTATTGGGCGGCAAGGGGGCCGCGTTCCACTTGGCCCCGAACATCCGCCGCAAATCATCAGGAGAAACGTGCGACGGGATACCGCACTGTTGCTCGCGCCCGGCAACGGACTGGATGACGAGCTTGAACCGTCCCGGTTCGACTTCAATAATGCGCGCGGAGTGGATGCAGTCAAAACGCCAGACGATAGACTTTGATCCTCTCGTGAAACCGACACGCTTGGCGGTGATGTTCACGCGCGGAGGAATGAACCAGTGAGCGGTCAGGAACAAACCGAGATAGGCAGTAATAGCCCCAACGCTGATTGCCAGCGCCCTTAGCCAATCAAATTGAAGGCTCGGCAAATAGCGTTTACATAAGAAGACGAAGAGGAGCGCGATGGCGGCTGTGATCCCCAAAACGGTGGGGAAGGCTCTTATCAGCCTTATTGCCTCCTTCCGCAGCTCCGGCCCATAGCTCCACGCCGGTTCCCACCACGCCAATGTATTCTGCATGCCGAGGCTATCCTCGAAATCCCAAGCCGGAACCCCCGCACAGCGTCCGTCCACTCTGCGCTCAGCGATCACGCGCAGGAATTGTGACCATTAGGATCACATCGGCATTTCCCAATTGGCCGTCTTCCAAATGACAGTCGGCTTTCAAGCACGAGATTCTACGCTCAATGCGCCCGCCGTCAAGCTATTTCTCGGCTGCTCTGGAAGAGGATACGCCCACGCGCGCCCCTCGCGCGCCTGATTGGAAAGAGGAGCCGGAGCGGTTTGTCGTAGGACCTATGTGGCCAGCCATCTATTGCGTTTCGCCAAACGGCCTGATCGCTCTTCAATAGGTCAGAACGCGCGTCTGGCCGCGCTGGAGGGGCAGTGAAAGTTTCGGCCCATCGCCGACGATTTCGCCCGTCAGCACATCCCGCACCGGTCCGGCTGCTCCCGTGTCAATCGCCAGCGGGCCGTCCTGGACCGCATGCAACGCCAGAAATCGGCCGTTGGCATATACGACGCAGTTCGCCTGCGTGAACAGGTGCACCCCGGCCGTGTGCGCCGCCTGACGCAACGTCTCGCTCGTCAGTCCTGCAGCCTCGACAAACAAGGACAGCCCCGGCACGGCGCCGGCCAACCGTTTGCGCTCGTCGGACGAGTAACACCACCCGTTCACGAACACGTACAACTTTGCCCGCACCCGCCCGGCCAGCACGTCGTCGAGCAAATACTGGCCGTAGGGCGCGCCCATCCGGCCGAGCGGCGCGCGCACTTCGCAGAGGGCCTTCCGCACCGCAACGCATCCACCTGGGGCGACGCGCAACATTCTGTTTTCATCAATCACCACGGCCACTTCCGGGCGAAACGGCGTCGGCTTTTTCAGAAACTGTTCGTCAAGTTCCTGGAGCCGCTGCATTTCGGCCCACATGCCGGGATCGTTGAACCAGCCCGTCTCGCCGAGGTCCATCCACCACGTCCCGAAATTGCGCAGCGCTTCTTGCGCGACGTTACGTACGAGTTCTGCATTCGTGTCGGCCAGCGTCGCCACGTGATCTTGCCATCCCGGTGGGTTGCCGCTGGCGAGGTAGGTGTAGGTGTCGTCCTCGTTCAACCACAGCTTGCCCGCCAGCGCGACGCTTTCCGCCGCCGTCATGGACGGCGCGCTCTGGCCGAGGCCGCGATCGAAATAAGAAATCGGCGAGCACAAGACATCAATGTCCGGGCAATCCAGCACGCGCCGCAACGCGTAGTGTCCCGACGTCGCCGGCCCGTTCGCGACCGGCCCGAATTCGAACACATAGCCGTAGAAGAACACCACCAGCTTCCGGCCCCGCGACGCCTCGCGCGCGGCCTTTGCCAACTCGCACACGCAATCCGCCATCGCCTCCTGCTGGAACTGTGCCCAGTCAACCAGAGACGGCGACGCGAAAACCTCTGCGGAGCGCCGCTCGGCCGGAGTCGGCACAGGCGCGTCCGGTTTGCGGTGCGCTTTCAGCCACTGCCGCCACGCGGTGAAGTCAGCGGGCGCGTAACCGTTGAGCGGCCGCTCCCACGTCCCCTCGTAAAACCACTCCCCTGTGTTCTGGCCGGCCGGATGATACCCGGCGACATTCTCACCGAATTTCATTTCCAAGTGTCCGACCAAGGCGGCAAGCCGTTCCGCAGCGTCGCGCCGATACTGCGGCGAAGCCGGGACGGCCTTGGCGCGCCGGCCATCGTCCCACTGCATCACGTCGTCGGGATGCGTCTGGCCCCACCAATCTGGCGGGTCCATGTCAATGCGCGGCAGCAGCAACGCCTGCGGATTCGCCTGCAGCACCATCTGGCATGCGCGGTCCACCTGGGTCCAATCGGCTGGTTCACCAGGTTCGGGCCACGGCAGGGCGACCGGAAAACTGACGAAGTTCACCCCCACGCCGGCGGCAAGTTTGATCTGCGACTCGAACACACCCCCAGGACCACCGAGCCGCACGTAGGGTTGCCCGGGCCGGTAGACTGCTGTAATCAGTTCTCGCGCCACATCCGCGCGCACACGGAAACTGACCCGATATCGGTGTCCTTCAGTGATCACAAGGTCCGGCCGCGAGTAAACGTGGAAGTCCGGCCGCTGGCCGTCCGTTGGCGCGATGAGTTGCACGTGGATCGCGCCATTGGCGCACTGCGCTGCGGCGGCCATCTGGGGCGGCCAGGCCACCCAGTCCCGCAGCGCCACGGCGCGCCCGCTATCCAGATCCGCGATTACAATCGCATCGAGGTCAACCGCACCCGGCTTGGGGCCGAAACGGAAGTGAAGCGTACCGGTGGTTGCGTTGCCGCTGGCGGTGAACTCGAAACTTTCCTCTTTTGCGACAGGCCCGATTTGCAACGGGGCGCTGCCTGCGCAGCCCCAGAACATCCTGGCGCGAACCAGTTTGCCGTTCACGACAAGTCGCGGCGCGCCGTCGGGCGACTCGACTCGCACGGTCAGCGCAAAGAGCGGACGTATGCCCAACGAGCCGAGAAGCGCCAAAGTGATCCACGCGGCGAGGAATTTCGCGGTGGATGTTCTATTGATCAAAATGGAAAGTTTCCTACTCGGTTCCACCAGGCTGGTATCCGGTTCTTGCCAATTGACCGTCCTCCGGTCGCCAACCATCATTCAAACATGAGATTCTAAACTTATGCTGCCGGCTGTCAAATGGCTTTTGGGCTGTTCTAAAAAACGATACGCCCACGCGCGCCCCTCCACACATCCGGCGGGCAAGCCCTCGCGCGCCTGATTGGAAAGAGGAGCCGGAGCGGTTTGTCGCAGGACCTATGCGGCCAGCGATCCGGCGATCCACCAGTTATCCCATGCGGAGTGAAATAGCTGGCGCTTCTGCCAGGAATACACAAAAAAGAAGCGCTCCCGAAAAGGAGCGCTTCTTTCGAACACAGCAAAGAAAAGACGGCGCGTATCGCCGGACTACCGATTCTTCCGCCTTGCGACCTTCGCAACAAGCCCGGCCAGCCCGAGTCCGAGGAGCGACAACGTCGCAGGCTCAGGGGTAAGAGTAACGTCCCCGTCAAGCTGCGCGATCACCTCTACTTCGGCCGGGCCGCTCAACGGGTCCGGGTTCGAGAGGCCTACACCGGGTGTGAAGGTCATGGGCGCCGTCCCGAACGTGTAGCCGGGCAGCTCCGGACAGGTGCCGTTCGACGAGAGATCGAATGTTTCGTCCAAGGTGGGCATGACAAAGTCGCCATTGTCGGTGTAGTCGCTGAGCCACTGGGTCAGGTCTATGTTCACGTACAAAGGCGTACTCGGCGGGTCACCCGTCATCGCGAACATCGGCGCATTAAACTCATTGCCATCGTCCATGAACAGTTCGAGCGCGCTTTCCAGGTTCAGCTCATCATTGGACGTTCCATTCACGGCGCCC
>JBEKCB010000009.1:0-145877 GCA_050015075.1 Candidatus Brocadiia bacterium
CGCTGCCGTCCGCGCGCCAGCCGAGCGCCTGGATCGTCACGCGCAGGTCTTTCTCGAACCGGACCGGGTCCATGATGTGCCAGCGGTACATGCCGAAGCGCTGCTGCGAGGAGTAAAGCCCGTCGGGCCGGATCACCTGGTGCAGCCCGGCGTAGGGCGTGCAGAACTCCTGGTACTGCTTCGTCTCCTGGTTTTCGAAATCATAGGAGCCGCAGAAATAGTCCTCCGTGCCGGTGCCGCAGATCGTCGGGAACGCGCCGTCGCCGTCCATGAAGAACTTGATCTCGCCCTCGCCCCACCAGCCGCAATTGTTGACGCCCCAGGCCATGGTCGTGCCGACGTAATGCCCGCGCCCGCGGACGCCGTCGAGAATCGTGTAGACCTGCTTATACGGCAGCGGGTTCACGCGGCGGAATTGCGCGTGGAAGCAGGCGGCGTCCTCGGGGACCTCGGTCAGCGTGTAGTCCACCTGGTAGAAAAGCGTGGACTCTTCGAGGCCGATGTTCGTCAGCGTGATCCGGCAGTGTTTTCGGAACGGCATCTCCCAGTAGCAGTTGAACGCGCTCCCGGGATTGACGCAGACCGACAGGGAATTCAGCAGCGCGATTTTCCTCCAGCCCTGGCCGAAGAAATCGCCGACCGGGCATTCGACGGAGGGCTGCTCCTGCCCGTCCCAGTAGATGCGCAGGATGTGGAACCGCCAAGGCGGGCTGTCGGTCAGCCAGAGGTGTTGGATGGCGCCGGGGCCGGCGATGTCGGCCATGACGAACGTCTGGCCCGGCGCGATCTTCACAAAGGGCGAGACCTTCCAGCCCCGGCCGAGTTCCCTGGCCGCGCGCGCCGCCGCGCCCTCTACGGACATGCCCGCCTTGCCCTTTTCGCCGGTGAAGTTTTCGGCGGAAATCGAGCGCGTCCTCGCGCTGGAGAGAATCGCCAGGTTCCCGAGGTTCATGCCCAGTCCGTTGAATGCCATCGTGTCGCTTCCTTAATTACAGGAAACGGGCGCCTGCTCGGCGGCATCATACGTTCTTTTCGCGCCATGGCGCAACCTGCGCCGAGCAGGCAGCGGCGGCGATTGAAGGACGCGGAAGGAAAGAGGTACAATCGCCCTGTCGAGAGTTCGCCCGATTCCCCCAAAGGAGGTGCGCAGTGGATTTCTTCGATGCCGTCAAGGCGCGCTACAGCTATCGCGGACGCTACAAGGCCCAGCCGGTGCCCGCCGAGCACCTGCGGAAGATCGTCCAGGCCGGCCTGGACGCCCCTTCCGGCTGCAACCTGCAGACGACGGAGTTCGTGATCGTCACGGACCCGGCGAGGATCCGGAAGCTGGCCGGGCTCGTCGGCCGGCAGAACATCTCCAGCGCGCCGGCGGTCATCGTGGCGATTTGCGATATCGAGGCGAATGCCGACGGGATGCGCTTCTGGGTCGAGGACTGCGCGGCGGCGACCGAGAACGTGCTGCTGGCGATCGCGGCGCTCGGCTATGCCTCGTGCTGGATTGACGGCGCGCTGCAGCGCGAGGGCCGCGCGGAGAAGGTCGCGGCGCTCCTCGGCGTGCCGCCGTCGCGGATCGTGCGGATCGTGCTGCCGGTCGGCGTCCCCGACGAGCCCGAGACGCGGCGGGCCAAGAAGCCCTTCGCCGAGCGCGCCTGGTCCAACGCGTACAAGGCGTAGAGGCTTTTACGCCTCCGTCCGCGCTTTCCAGATCGTGTTCGTCGCGAGCGTCAGAAGGATGATGCCGGCGCCGATCATGGAGTTGCGCGGCGGAACGTCCGCGACGAAAAACCACGCCCAGAGCGGGCAAAGCATCGGCTCGATCAGGCACAGCAGCGAAGCCTCGACCGCCGTGATCCGCCTCAGCGCGCCCTGGAACAGGAAATAGGCCAGCCCGATCTGGAACACGCCCAGCCACAGGATCTGCGCGCCGCTCCGAAGCTCCGGCCAGACGAACCCTTGCGGGCTCCGGCACGCCATGCCGATGCCGATGGCCGCCAGGAGGAAGTTGCCCAGCGCGATGCCGCCCGCGGCGCCCGCGTCGCGCCATTTCCGCATGAGGAGCATGACCAGCGCGTAGCCGACTCCCGAGATCAGCGCCATGACGTTGCCGAACGTCCCATGCCCGAATTGAAGCTCGGCCGAGAGGATCACGAAGATGCCGACGAGCAGCATGGGCAAACTCAGCAAGTCCGCCGCCTTCGGCTTCTCGCGCAGCAGCCACGGCGAGAGGAACAGGATGTAAACCGGCGCGGTGTACTGGAGTAAGATGGCGTTGGCGGTGGTGGTGAAGGTCTGCGCGAGGACATACGTGAGCAGCGTGCCGGCGTAAAAGATCGCGAGGAGGACCTGCCGCCGGTCCGGCAGCCATGAGCGGGGCCCCGGCGCGACGGAAGTTCCCGCTTCCGCCGGCCGCCGCGGCCAGATGCGCCCCAGCGCCAGGAGCGTGATCCCCGCGAACAGCGAGCGCGCGCCCGCCACCTGCCAGCCCGACCATCCCGCGCCGGATTCACCCGTGAGCGTTTTGATGAAGAGGCCGGAGGTGGACCACAGGACCGCCGTGGCGACGCAGAGTCCGCGACCCGCCCAGCGGCGGGCATGTTCGAGGTTCGGCGCGCTGCTCATTCTTTTATCTCGCCCTTGTTTCGACGGTGGCCGCGCACTATACTACCGTTCCCGGATGATTCTGCAAAGCCACCGGGCGGACTGGGCAGTTTTCCCTGTCATGTAGGAATTTCCGGCGCTGTGGGTTTTCAGGTAGGAACTCGCGACAACTAGGCCGGGAAATGGCAAGGCCGCAACGTTGTATCTCGCCGTATGGCAGCAGCTTACGTCAATGCTGCGATGCGGCATGACGCTTGCTTAGACTTTTTTACGCTGAGTCGGCGCAAGGGTTACGGAATATCCTCGCCTTCCAGGCATTAACCCGATTGATGAGAGAGGATCTGGCCTGATGGGCAACGTGGTCATTCAACGCGAGGCCGCACGGATTCATACGCGCTCGGTCGTGGAGGACCTCGCCCATGTGACGGCCTCGGTCGCCGGACCGTCCGGCGACGCCGCGCGGGCGTCCGAGGAGATTTACACGCGTATCTCCGACATCCTGGCGCGCCGCAGGATGCAGGTCACCCATGAACGCATTTTCGGCAGCCTCAAGCTGCGCGAGCCGATCCTGGAGGCGCGCCGCCGCGCGCTCGAGCGGAGCGGCCAGGGCGCAGACTGGCCGACCACGTTCATCGAGGGCCGGCCGCCCTGGGGCGACGGGCTGGCGGGCGTGCAGATTCAGGCCGTCCGGCCGAAGCAGGCCGGAGGAGTCCGCACGATCACCGACGACGGCGTAGCGCGCGGACGCAGATGGCAGCGCAACGGCGCGACGTACCTGATGCTGCAGGACCTGCACGGCGCGGCGCCCGGCTCCGGCCGCGAGTCGCAGACCACGGCGATGTTCGAACTCGCCAACCGGATCCTCGAACTCGAGGGCGCCACGTATCGCGACGTGGCGCGGACGTGGATTTACCTGCCGAATATCCTGCAGTGGTATGACGGCTTCAACGCCGCGCGCAGCGTCAAGTACCGCGAGTTCGGACTGCTCCCGGTCCGGCCCGCCGAAGACGGCGGCGGCCGAAGGCTGCCTCCGGCGAGCACGGGAATCTCCGGCGGCAACCCGCACGGCGCCGGCCCGGTGATGGACCTGCTGGCGGTGATCGGCAATCCGGAGTGCCCGGTGAAGGTGGACCAGATGACCAACGCGCGGCAGAAGGACGCCTTCGAATACGGCTCGGCGTTCTCGCGCGGCGTGTGGATCCGCGAGCCCGACATGACGCAGGTCCAGGTCTCCGGGACCGCCGCGATTGACGAACGGGGCAAGAGCCTCTTCCCGAACGACTGCCGCGCGCAGATCTTCCGCACGTTCGACACCATCGAGGCGCTGATCGCGCCCGCGGGCGCGTCGCTCAAGGACATCTGCCAGGCGACCGTGTTCCTCAAGCGCCCGCAGGACCTGCCGGTTTACCGGCAGGCGGCCGCCGAGCGCGGGCTCGCGGACCTGCCGGCGGTGTGCATGGTGGCGGACGTCTGCCGCGACGACCTGCTCTTCGAGGTGGACGCCACGGTCGAGTTCGCGCGGCGCTAGTGCTTCCTTGCGGAAATAGGCGTCCTGTTTACGCAACTAAACATTAGCCGGCTTTTCCCGACGCAGCGCTGTTCCCCTGCTTCGAGTACCGGCCGAAGAAGTCCAACGTCAGCTTCAGGTACTCCTCGCCGTGATAATCATGCCCGTTGATCGGGAAGATGTGCAACTCAACCGTCTCGCCGAGTTCTTTCATCCGGGCCTCGACCCTCTTGGCGCCTGCGGGCGGCACGACCTCGTCGGTTCCGCCTTGCAGGATGAGCGTCGGCACGGTCTTGAGCTGCTCCGCCAATTGCGGCCTGCCGGTCCCTGAGACGCAGCAGATGGCCGCAAACAGTTCGGGATGGGTCGTCGCCATGGTGTACGTTCCGAAACCGCCCATGGACAGACCGGTGCAATAAATCCTCGCCGGGTCAATTTTCGGATATTCCTTCCGCATCAGTTCAATCAGTTGGACCATGTCGGCCACGAAGCTGGGGCTGTTGCTGGCGTACCTGGGGCTGGCCATCAGGTAGCCGCGGCTGTCCAGCATTTTCAGCAGTTTGCCGTCGTCGAGGGTCGGGAAATAGTTCTCGTCCTGGCCGCCGCCGTGCAGCATCAGAATGAACGGCACCTTGTCCGCCTTCTCGTAGCCCGACGGAACCTCGACGCGGTAGATCCGCAACTCGCCCGAGGCCGCCGACCGGTAGGCCCGCCGCAAGTCGCCCACGCGGCCCGCATACGGATCCTGGCCGGCTTTGAGCCGACGCATCGTCTCCTCGCCCTGGGCCAGGGCGCGGCGCATGTCGTCCACCAGCGGCGCGGGATTCGGGACGCCCTCCTGAGCGGCCAGGCCCTGCTTGTAGACATCCACGGGTGCGACCGAAGCCTTCGTGAGCAGCTCGCCCTTGGCCTTGAGATATTCCATAAGGTGCTGGAAGTCGGCGCTGCAGCGCACGTCATCGGCCTTCGGCGATTTCGCCAGCTCGGTCGCAAACGCCTCAAGCGCCTGCATCTTCTGATCCAGCGATCCGAGGAACTGTCCGGCCAGGACCACCGGCACGACGATCCGGCACTGCGGCCATTGGCCGGTCGCCACCACGGCGTATTTGCCGTCGTCGAGCTTCGGCGGCAACTCGAATTTCATCAGGACTGCGCCGTTCTCGCCCGCGTCCGCGCCTGCGGCTTTCAGCGGCGCGGCCGAGTCGGCCGTTTTGCCGATCGCCAGCGTGACGCGCGGTTCCTTCGAGAAGCTTCGCGCCGCCACCCGCAAGACTGGGTTGGCTTGCTGGTTGACGGTCGTTCCGCTCTGAAGGCCGACATAGCCGTCCGACGTGATGGCGAGGGCGGTCAGCGCCAACTCCGCGGCGGTGATTTTGAAGCCTTCGGGGGCGATGAAAAACCCGTCCGTCACCACGTCATTGTCGTCGCCGAGGCCGGTGAGCTTGATCGTGCACTTGCCGGCCTTGACCGAACCCATCTTGGCCGCCGCGAGCTGCCACTCCGAGGGCTTGTAGCCCCAGCCGCCGGTGTTGGGAAATTCGGCTTCGCCCTTGAGGGCTTCGCCGCCGCTGGTGATCTCTACGCCGATGTGGGCCGGCACCATGGTCTGCCGCCAGTGCAGCCGGGCGTAGCGAAAGATGATCTGCGCCCCGTCAATCGCGTGCGGAAGCTCAAGTTCATAGCTCACCGCGTTGCCTTTTTTCGACAGGGTGGCGCCGCCCATCAGGTACGCTCCGCCCGACGCCGCGTCGCGCTGGGCGGTGGGCGGGCCGATGCTGTCCGGAGCCTGGACTCCGATCTCCGCTTCATGCCAGAAAACGGTTTGCGCCGTCGGCGGTTCCGCCGCGCGGGCAATCCCGGCGAGCGACATCAGGATTACGGCTCCATCCACGGCGACCATGCCGGCGAGAGAGAAATGACCGATCATTGTGACCTTTCCAAGAAAAGGAGGGCCGGACATGTCGCCCGGCCCTCTTCGACCTGCCTGTATCCGTTCCGGATGAGCTCAGCTCATGGTTGAGATCTGACCCTGCAACTGGATCAACGCCTGCGCCCACATCTGGAAGAACGCGATGACGATGAACCCGACGATCAAGGCCAGCAGGATGATGATCACCGGCTGGACGACCTTGGCGAGCATCTGGGCCTCGTCCTGGAGCTTGTGTTCGTAGTAATCGCCCAGTTTCGAGAAGACGCGGTCGAGCGCGCCGGCCTCTTCGCCGGCCGCGCAGAGGTCGTACGCCAGCACGGGGAAAATTCCGCTGCTCTCGAGCGTCGGCGTGATGCGCTGGCCGCGGCGGACGGCTTCCTGCACGCGCGTGATGGTCAGGCGCCCGACCTCGTTCCGGCAGGTGTCATGCGCGGCCTGGAGCGATTCCTGGATCGGCAGCCCGGCGTGGAGCATCGTGGAGAAGACGCGGCCGAAGTTCGCCAGCAGGTCCTCCTTGACGAAGTGATTGATGCCGGGACAACGCAGCAGAAAACGGTCGCGCAGCAGGCGGAACACCAGGAACCGCGTCGCGATCGCGTAGAGGATCGGCACGCCGACGATCACAATGAGGACGCCGATCCAGAATTCCGGGGTGCGCAGCACGGCGCCGACCTTGAGCAGCGTGGACATCATCCACGGAATCTTGATGTCCATCTGCGTGAAGAAGTCGAATCCC
Organism: Candidatus Brocadiia bacterium; assembly: GCA_050015075.1. GTDB lineage: Bacteria > Planctomycetota > Brocadiia > CAIUPP01 > CAIUPP01 > JBEKCB01. The sequence continues at coordinate 6,772 of JBEKCB010000009.1, forward strand.
TTGGAGAGCACGCCGAAAACGACCCCGACGACGACCAGGGCCACGATCACCACGATGAACGGATAGATGAACATGGTGATGAGCTTGCGGCGCGAAGCGAGGACGCGCTCGCCGCTGTCGGCGATGCGGGCGAGCATGTCGCCCAGCTTGCCGGTTTTCTCGCCGGCGCGCACCATGGCGATAAACTGGCCGGGCAGGAACGGCGCATTCAGGCTGGCCGCATCGGAGAAGCTGCGCCCTTCCTCGACGGTCTTGGCCATTTCGGCGGCGGAGCGGGCCAGGGTGCGGTTCTCCAGCCGGCTGGCCAGGATGTTCAGGGCCTTGACCAGCGGCAGACCGCACTCCAGCAGGAGCGACAGCGCACTGCAGAACGAGAAAATCTCATGCGGCTTGACGCCGCCGAAGAGCCTGCCGCGCCGCCAATACGCGACGGCCGGCGGATTCGGACTTGCGCCGCCTCCTTCCTGCGCTTTCTTCTGAAGCTCACGGGCGACGGCTTTCCCCACGTCGCCTTGCGCGCCTTCGGCTTGTCCCACGCCTTCGTCCTTCTTTGCCATACCTTTTCTCCTGCTCGGTTACCTGGCCTTCGCATGCAATCCGTCAGAGCGTCGTGACGCGCAGCAGCTCCTCGAGCGTGACTGCGCCCTCTTGCACCTTCTTGACGCCGGCTTGCATCAGATTCATCATCCCTTTTTCCCGGGCCGCCTTCACGATCTCGTCGTGGCCCGCGCCGGCGAGGACCATGCTCTTGATCGTGTCGTCCATCGAGAGGATCTCGAAAATGCCGGTGCGCCCGCGGTAGCCGGTGCGATAGCACTCCTTGCAGCCGACGGCCTTGTAGAAGATCATGCGGCGGACTTCCTGCGGGTCGAGGCCGGCGGCGCGCAGGAGCGATTCGTCGGGCGTGTACGGCTCGCGGCAGCGCGGGCAGACCTTGCGGACCAGGCGCTGCGCCGCGACGGTGTGGACGGCGCTGGTGACCAGGTACGCGGGAATCCCCAGGTGGCGGAGCGCGCCGATGGCGCCGACCGCGTCGTTGGCGTGCAGCGTGCTGAAGACCATGTGGCCGGTCATCGCCGCGCGGACGGCGACCGCGGCGGTGTCCTCGTCGCGGATCTCGCCGACCATCATCACGTTCGCGTCCTGCCGCAGGACCGCGCGGAGCATGTTGGCGAAGGTCCGGTCCACGCGGTGGTCAATTTCCACCTGGTTGATGCCGGGCAGGCGGTACTCGACGGGGTCCTCGATCGTCACCACGTTGCGCGTGAAGATGTCAATTTCGCTCAGGGCGGCGTAAAGCGTGCTGGTCTTTCCGGCGGCGATCGGGCCGGTGACGAGGATCATGCCGTACGGCCGGGCGACGGCGGCTTCCACGATCCGCAACTGCTCCGGCTCGAGGCCCAGTTCGCCCAGTCCGAGGAAGACCTCGTCGGCGCTGAGCATGCGCAGGACCATCTTCTCGCCCAGGACGGTCGGCAGGGTCGCGGCGCGCATGTCGTAGGTCTTCTCGCCGACTTCGATGCTGCAATGGCCGTCCTGCGGGTGGCGCCGCTCGGTGACATCCATGTTGGAGAGGACCTTGACGCGCGCGATGATCTCCTCCTCCATCTTCTCCGGCAGGGTCATCACGTCGTAGAGCATGCCGTCAATGCGGTAGCGCACGCGCAGCCCGTAGGTCTGCGGTTCGAGGTGGATGTCGGTCGCCCGGGAATTGATCGCGCCTTCGATAATCGAGGTCACCAGGTCAATGACGCCCATCTTCGAGGCCATCGTGGCCATTTCCTGCATGCTGCCGGCGGCACCGCGAAGGCGCTCCTTCAGGCGGACCAGCGGACTGCCGGTGGAGGCGCCGGCGGGCGCTGCGGCGGCGGGCGCCTGGGCCTGGACGCGGGTGTGCTCGCGCTTGAGCACCTCGAGCAGGTCCTTGTCGAACGCCAGCACCGGGACGACTTCCTTGCTGAGCATCATCCGGAACATGTCGCGGGCGGAGGTGTCGTTCGGGTTGGCCATGGCCACGGTCACGCGGTCGCCCGCGACGGCGATGGGGAGCATCCGGTTCTCTTCGCACAGGTGCTCCGGCAGCAGCGCCACGGCGGCCGGGTCAATCTGGGTCTGGGTCAGGTCCACGTAGGGAACTCCGTACTCCTTGGCCAGCGCGACGCCGAGCTGCGTCCGGGTGACGACGTAGGAGTCAATCAGGATCTGCGTCACGTCGCGCCCGGTGGCTTTCCGTTCGGCCACGGCCTTGCGGCATTGCTCTTCAGTGACGAGGCCGGTCTTCACGAGCATCTCGGTGAGGGCGGCGTCGTCCGCGGTCGAGGAGGGCTTGAGCGAGCCGTACTTGCGGGCATCGGCGATCTGTTTCGGGTCGAGCAGGCCGCTGTTGACCAGGATGCGCCAGACGGAGGCGCCCGAGCGCCCATGCCGGGCGAGCGCGTCGGCGAGCTGTTCTTCGGTCAGCGCGCCGCTTTCCACCAGCGCGCGGCCGACGGCCGGATCGTACTGGCCGGCGTCATCGCCGGTCGCGGACATCTCGTCGGAGGTCATCCAGCCGCCTTCGACGAGGATGTCTTTCATCTTCCGGGCGTCCGGCGAGGCCGGCTGGCCGGGCTTCTCATCCGCCGGTTTTTCGAGGAAGGCCCAGATCCGCTTGAACATGTCGCGGTCCACGTCCTGGCGAAGGATGTCCGTCAGGCTGCGGCCGGTGGTCTTCTTTTTCTCGATGGCGTCCTGGAGCTGGCGGCGCGTTTCGTCCTGCGCCTTGCCCAGGACCTCTTCGAGCATCTTGGATGGCTTCGCGGCGGGCCCGCGCGGACCGGACTTGCCGCGGGAATTTCGATCGTCGCCTTCCATCGTCCCGGCCATTCGTCTCTTCCGTGCTGGGATCCGTGTGAACGCGGACTATCTCTCGAACGGCAATTGCTCGAACCGCAGGATCTCGAGTCCTTCCGGCCCGCGCTGAACGACCTGGCGCAGCTTGCACTTGATCTCGGGGTCGTCCACGAGATAGCCCTGCGCGGTGATCGAGAAGTGGGTCGAGGAGGTCGTCAGCCACTTCTCGTCTATTCCTCCGAGGTAGGGGCCGGCGTCGCCGAGAGTTTTGAAGGCGCCCATATCGGCGGGGCCGCCCGTGCCTTTTCTGAACTCCTCGATTTTCTTCACGTTCCCCTCGTCGATGCCCAGGCTCGCGAGCACGGCGCGCGGGGCGGTGTTGATGTTGACCTTGCCGTCGCCCCAGACGGTGAGGAGGCTCTCGCGCTCTTTCGTCAGGAAGTTCGGCGGCGCGGCCTTGAGATGAGTCAGCTCGGACAGCATGAGGAAGGGCCTCTGCTGCCGGCGCTCCACGATGGAGTTGACGAAGTCCTCCGAGAAAGCCGGGTCCAGGCGGCGCAACGCGGCCGGGTCGGCTTTGTTGATGTTGAGCTTGCTCTCCTCGTCGGCGATGCCGATGCGCTCCTGGCCGCTGTCCACGTCGAAGTAAGCGACCTTGTAAAGGCCGACGGCGTGGCCCTCGTTGCCGCCGAGCAGGGTTTCGCGCAACTCCGCATTCTGGCTGGAATGCCACGCGTCGCCGAGCCCTTCGTAGCCGGGCGACTTGGCCGCCAGAAGTTGATTCACACCGGCCTCGATGCCGGCGCGCGCGATGTAGAACGCCGTGACTTGCATGTGCCGGCCGTTGGAGATCCTCGACTCGGTCAACAGCTCAATCGAAACCGTGCCCATGACCGCGGTCAGAAAACCCAGCAGGACCAACGCGACGATCAGGGACTGTCCGGCCGCGCGGGATTGCCGGAACCGGTCGAAGCGCCTCGGACCGTGCACAGCATTCTGCGCACTCTTGGTCATTGCGGTATCCTCGAACCTGTGGGCAGGTACACAAGCGTGGAGTACTGGTTCATGACCGGCAGCTTGATCTGGCGCGACGGCCGCACGAGCGTGCTGACGCTGATGCGCACCGCGCGCGGCATGGTCTTCGCATCCGTCCATTCCGGGCGCCACTGGCTCTGGGCGTCAAGGTACTGGAACCCGAGCGAGACGAAACCGACCGAACTGGCCGGGTCCGACGGCTCGATCACCGTGGTCTCGACCTGGTCCGGCGAAGCGCCCAACAGCGCCGCGCGCCGCACGATGTGGACCACATTTTTCTTCGGGTCGCGTTCGAGGGAATACTCGATCATGCCCGGCGCCGGCGGCTGGCTGGGCGACACGACGCGCAGGGTGCAAAACCGAATCGTGTCCTTGGAAACGGTCAACTGGCGCCCCTCGAAATCTTTAATGCTGACGTCCGGCCAGCCGGCGGTGGAGACCATGTCGAGCAGTTTCGCCGAGCCGCTCGCGCCGCGCCACTCCGCGCCTTCGCCCAACTGGCTCGGCGGCGTCGCTTCGCGCAATTCCCTGGTGAGCCTGTAGAGGAAAGTCCAGCCGTCGCGGCCCGAGGCGGACTGCTCCTGCTGTAACTGGGCGATCTGCTGAGCCGAGGTCAGCAGGCCGAAGCCCATGCCCACGACGACGGCCGTCAACACGACGGTGAGCATGATCTCGATCAGCGTGAATCCTGCGGCGCGGCGTCTGGTGATGTTCATTGGGTCACCCCCTCGAGCCGGTTCGGCTCCGCGGCGGCGGTCGCCTGCGGCTTTGCCGGCACGGCCAGCGTCGTCCACAGCTCGCGCTTTCCGCCGGCGCCCTCGACTCCGCTGCGCAGCCAGCGAAGCGTCACACTGATCTTTTTCAGGCCGGGATGATCCTTCATATCCTCGATCCGCCAGGTCCATCGGAAAGCGGCCAGCTCGGGACGCGGATGATCGAGTTCATCGAAGCCGTACAGCTCGGTCTTCCGGTCGTACACGAACGACTTCTTCGCCGCCGCTTCCCATGCGGCCAGATCGCTGCGATGCGCCAGCAGGTCCTCCATCCGCGACTGCGCGAGCAGCGTGGCCTCCGCGCGGCGGCGCGAGAAGGCCGACTCGTGCATCGCCCAGGACATGAGCTGCGCGAGAACGGTCATGGCGACGGCGAGGATGGCGAACGCGACGAGCGTTTCGACGAGACTGATGCCACGGCGGGAAATCGGCGGGCGGATTCGAGAGCCGCATACGAGATGTCTTTGGGGCGTCCCTGCGCCGCGCCTCGCGGTTCCGTGCATTGGCGACCTCCAGACGAGCTTGACCCACGTGCTGCCGGATGCGTGCCAAAGTCGAACGGCTGCTGCGACGCGACTTTGAACTTTTTCGCTGCCCTTGGCGAGCAGTATAAGCACAATCGGCAGGCGATGTCAACTATTAAGCTGATTTATTGCGGTGCAAAATGTGTTAGGGTGCCGGCTTCCGATTTTTCACCGCAGGAGCAGACAGGCCGCCAGCGCAACCGCGGCGGTTTCGACGCGCAGGATCCGCGGCCCCAGCGAAACGGCGGCGCAGCCGGCCTGCGCGGCCAGGTCCATTTCCTCGGGCGTAAAGCCGCCCTCCGGACCGATGAACGCCGTGACGCCCTGTCCGGGTTGCAGCCCGGCGGCGAACTCGGCAAGCCCCGGCCCGCCCGGCGCCGGCGAAGCGATCATGCGGACGGCTTGCTCACGCGTCAGCAGCGCCGACTCGAACGGCAACACGGCCGTGATCTCCATCAGCCGCGTGCGGCCGCACTGCTTCGACGCCTCCAGCGCGATCCGCCGCCAGCGCACGAGATGGTTCTCCTGCCGCTCCAGCGGATCCACGACGCTGCGCCGCGCCACCATCGGCACGAAGCGGCTGACGCCGATCTCGCAGCATTTCTCGATCAGGAAATCCATGCGCGTGGCGCGCGGCAGCGAGCAGGCGATCGTGAGCTTCCGCGGCGCTTCGACGTCCACGCTCTCGACGCTGAGGACTTGCAGCGTCGCCTCGCCGCGCCGGCCCTGGAGCAGCCGCGCGCAGGCCACCGCCCCGCTGCCGTCGAAGAGGCTCACTTCCTCGCCGACGCGGACGCGCACCACGTTCAGCAGGTGGTGCGCCTCGTCGCCGCGCAGCGTGAACGCCGCGCCCGGCTGGGGCAGCGACTCGGTGAAAAACCGTCGTAGCGCGCGCGCGATGGCGAGTTCCTCCACGGGGTCGTCCGGCGTCGGAGGTATTGTTACCATGCCCGGCGCGCCGTATCAAGCGCTGATCGGATGACCGGACGCGGCGGAGTTGCTAGAATGGAGGCGCAGCACGAATCTTCAGGAGGCGCGCAATGGCAGCGGACAAGAGTGCGCGGGATGCCGCGCGCGGGACGACGGATGAATCGGCGAAGAAACTGGAGTCTCTTCGCGCCCTGTTGCGATCGCTGGAGTCGGCGTTGATCGCGTTCAGCGGCGGCGTGGACAGCACGTTCCTGGCGAAGGTGGCGCACGACGAACTCGGCGAGCGGGTCGTCGCGGTGACGGCGCGCTCGGAGACTTATCCGGAGCGCGAGTACGACGAGGCGACGGCGCTCGCAAAGCGGATCGGCATCCGGCACCTGGCCATCGAGACGGAGGAACTCTCGCTGGAGGGATTCCGGAAGAATCCGCCCGACCGCTGCTATCATTGCAAGCGGGAGCTTTTCGGCAAGCTCCGCGCGCTGGCGCAGGAGTTGGGCCTGCGGCACGTGCTCGACGGCTCGAACGCGGACGACACCGGAGATTTCCGCCCCGGCGCGCGCGCGGCGGCGGAGCTGGGCGTTCGCAGTCCGCTCCAGGAGGCCGGCTTCACGAAGGAGGAGGTGCGCCTGGCGTCGCGGGCGCTCGGCCTGCCGACATGGAACAAGCCGTCGTACGCGTGCCTCTCGTCGCGCTTCCCCTACGGCGAGACGATCACGGCGGAGAACGTCGGCCGCGTGGACAAGGCGGAGGCGTTCGTGCGGACGCTCGGCGTGCGGCAGGTGCGCGTGCGCCATCACGGCGACACCGCGCGCATCGAAGTTCCGCCGGAGCAGATCGCGCTGCTGGCCGCGGACGAAGCGCGCGCGCAGGTCGTCGCGCGGTTCAAGGAACTCGGCTATACGTACGTCACGCTCGACCTGCAGGGATACCGCACCGGCAGCATGAACGAGACGCTCGGCGAGGCCGTCGTCGCATCGTTCAAGCCCAAGGGGCGCGGCCATGCCTGAAGGACCGGTGGACCCGCGGCATCTCGGCGAGGAATTCCAGGAGCGCACGAAATATCACCGCGAGTCGCCCGGCGGCGGCGCGCGGTGGCAGCGTCCGTTCCCGTCGCCGAAGGTCTATCCGCCGGCTCATCCGCGCACGCCGCTGCCGCCTCCGCAAGCGACCGGCGGCGCGGGATTATGGGACGCCATTCGCGCGCGGCGCTCCGTCCGCTCGTTCGGCGCGCGCGAAGTCGCGCTGAGCGAACTATCGCAGTTGCTGTGGGCCGGGCAAGGGATCACCTGGGAAAAGGACGGCATGCAGTTCCGCGCCGCGCCGTCGGCCGGGGCGCTCTATCCGATCGAGACCTACGCGGCGGCGCGCAAGGTGCATTCCCTGCCGCCGGGCCTCTATCATTATGAGGTGGAAGGCCGCAGCCTGGCGCTGGTCCAGCCGGGCGACCTTGGCCTGGAATGCGCTCGCGCGGCGCTCGGGCAGGAGATGTGCGCGGAGGCGGCGCTGCTGCTCATCTGGACCGCCGTCGTCGGGCGGTCGGCGCGCAAGTACGCCCAGCGCGCGTATCGGTACATCTATCTCGATGCCGGGCACTTGGCGCAGAACGTGGCGCTGGCGTGCGTGGCGCTGGACCTGGGCTGCTGCATGGTCGGCGCACTCTTCGATGACGAGCTGAACGCGATCCTCGGCGTGGACGGGCACGACGAGACGGTGCTGTACATGGCCGCCATCGGCCCGATCCCTTCATCGGACTGATCGAGGGAGCCATGAAATCCCGAATCCTGCAGAGTGCGTTCGAGCGGCTGGGCGCGTTGTACGGAATCCCGAAATGGGAGCGGTCGGGGCCGGCGCTCGACGAGTTGATCGAGACGGTGCTCTCGCAGAACACGAACGACCGGAATTCCAGCGAGGGCTTCCGCCGGCTCAAGGCGGCCTTTCCGAACTGGGAAGCGGTCGAGAAAGCTCCGGCGCGGCGGGTGGCGGCGGCCATCCGCGTGAGCGGGCTCTCGAACACCAAGTCCGTGCGCATCCAGAAGATGCTGCAGCGCCTCCGGAAGGAACGCGGCGCGTATTCGCTGGAGTTCCTGAAGAACGCCGACCCGACCGCGGCGCGGGAGTACCTGCTCGCGATTCCCGGCGTCGGGCCGAAGACGGCGGCGTGCGTGCTGCTCTTCTCGTTCGGCAAGCCGGTGTTCCCGGTGGACACGCATATTCACCGCGTCACGCAGCGGCTGGGCATCCTGGGCCCGAAGGTCAACGCGGTCGAAGCGCACCGGCTGTTGCAGGCGATGGTCCCGGCGGAGATCGTCTACCCGCTGCACCTGCTCCTGATCCGGCACGGTCGCGAGACGTGCCACGCGCGGAACCCGGACTGCGCGCACTGCGTGCTGCTCTCGCTGTGCCCGACGGGAAAGGCGCGGCTGCGGGAAGCGCTCACGGCGCGTTCGTCCTCGGAGGAGAAGCCCCGGCATCCGGCCGCGGCGCGGCGCGGCGCGGCTACTCCGCCGGCGGCGCCAGGCGCGATTCGCCGCCGAAAACCCCGGCGACGGTGAGGATGTCCTTGAGCATGGCGTCCACCGTCGGATAACGGTCGTCGCGCTCGCGCGCCATGCCGCGGAGGAGGATGTGCTCGAGCGCGATGGAGATGTTCCGGTTGCGCTCGCGCGGGTTGGCCGGGTCGCGGTTCAGGTGCAGGGCCAGCTTGCGGCCCTTGTCCGGATCGTCCGGGAACGGCCGCGTGCCGGTGAGGACTTCGAACATGCTCACGCTGAAGGCATACACGTCCGTCCGCGCGTCCACCTTCTGCCCGCGCACCTGCTCCGGCGCCATGTAGGCCGCCGTGCCGGAGCGATCGTAGCGCCACTTGTCCTTCAGGTGCGCCGGGATCGCCAGGCCGAAGTCAATGATCTTCGGCGTGCCGTCCTCCGTCAGCAGGATGTTCTTCGGGCAGAAATCGCGGTGAACCAGGCCGTGCTTGTGGATGTAGGCCAGTCCGCGCGCGATCTGGATTGAGATCTGCAGGCCGTGCTCCGAGATGCGCGGGTTGTGCTGGTCTATGAGCTGCTTGAGGTTCGGTCCTTCAATGAACTCCATCACGATGTAATACTCGTGGCCCTTGTGCCCGTAGTCGTAGGTGCGGATCACGTTCGGATGCCGCAGCGTGAGGGCGATTTCGCCCTCGGAGCCTTTCTCGAACGCCTCATCCAGTTGCGCGGCGAGCTGGGTGAACTTGGGCGTGATGACCTTGATGGCCACCCTCGCGTTGTCGGCGTTGCGGGTGGCCTCGTAGACCACCGACATGCCGCCCTGCGCGACCTCGCGGACGATGTGGTAGTTGACCGGGCTGCTGCGGCTGTGCCCGAGTACGCCCAGTACCCAGTCTTTTCGCAAGAGAGCTTCCTTATTTCCGATGTTCAATCAGCCACCGGTACTAAGCATTCGACAATCGGCATTCTGCGATCGGCATTTAAAGTGACTTACTCTTTCAGCGCGGCGGCGATGAGGTCCCAGCCTTTCGGCGTGAGTTCCAGGAACTCCGCGCCGATGACATGCGTGTAATTCTCGATGCCGACCTTCTTCTCCTCGCGCGTCCAGCGGACTTCCACTTTCACCTTCACCGTCTCGCGCATGTTCGGAAAACGCAGCGTCATGTAGAGCGCGTCGCCGTGCTGCAGCGGCTCCGTCGTGCGGAACTGCACGCCGTTCTTGCTCACGTCCACCATCGGCCCGCGCTGCACGTCGGGCTTGAACAGGCGCGAGAGCCGCGTCCCGGCTTTCGAGTACTCCACGTAAGCCCGGTGAATCGGCTTGCGAGGATATTTTCTTTCCGCCTGTTCTCGGCCCATCAGGAGCGCTTCCTCGATCCGCATTCTGTTCGTAGAACATGCCGAAGCAATTATAGCGGTGCGCAGAAGCGAAAACAAGATTGCGTTTCTCCGCCGGCCGTGCCCTGCCGGTTGCATGCTGAAATAGCTTTCGATAACATGCTTCGTCCGAACCGGGCCTCGTCCGCGCCACGCAGAAACCGGGAGAACTCATGAACAGACCGAGACGCGTCTTTCATTTCCAGCGGCAGGAGGAGGCGACGCCCCAGGCATTGCGCGGCGCCACGGTGGTGGTGATTGACGTCCTCCGCGCCACCTCGACGATGACCGCCGCGCTGGCCGCCGGCGCGCGCGAGGTCCGATGCTTCCCCTCCGTGGCCGCGGCCCGCCGCGCGCGCCGAACGGCGGCGGGACGGACGGGTCTTCTCTGCGGTGAGCGCAACGGCCGCAAGGTCCCGGGATTCGACCTCGGGAATTCGCCGGGCGATTTCACGCCGGAACGCTGCGCCGGGCGGACGCTGCTGATGACGACCACCAACGGCACGCGAGCGCTCGGGCGCACGCTGCAGGCGCGCGAGGTGGTCATCGGATGTTTCCTCAACCTGTCGGCCGTCGCGGAGTATCTGGCGGTCGGGCGCGGCGACGTCGCGCTCCTCTGCGCGGGCACCGAGGGCGAAGTCTCCGCGGAAGATGTCGCCTTTGCCGGAGCGCTCGCCGAGGAGATCGCCGGGAACCGCCTTGCGCTGACCGAGTCCGCGCAGGAGGCGGTGCGGGTGTGGCGCGCGGCGCGCCGCTCGCTCACGAAATTCCTGGCCGGCTCGCGAGGCGGCGTCCCGCTCGTGAAGATCGGCCTGGGGCGCGACATCCGCTTCTGCGCCCGCCGGAACCGGTTCGACGTGGTCCCGCGCGTGGTCGGCCGCGGCCAGGGAGTCCGCGTCGCGGCCTGCTGAACGCGTGGCTTGCGGAGCGGTTTTGCAAACGGTAAGATGTCGCCGCCTGGCGAACCGGCGAAGTCTCACAAATAAAAGGAGGACGCATGGCTCTGAACAATTGCTTCGCGCCCCACTGCGGCGCGGTGTCGCTGACCTTTGACGACGGCACGGCCAGCCAGCGCGAAAAGGCCATCCCCGAAATGGATAAGCGCGGATTGCGGGGCACGTTCTACCTCTGCCCGCAGGGCGACAATTGGCGGGAGACTTATGCGCCCTGGAAAGCCATCGCCCGGACCGGACACGAAATCGGCAACCACACGATGTCGCACACCTGCTCGAGCACCTTGGGCCTGGGCGGACCGCGCGGCCTCGAGGACCAGACGCTGCAGGAAGTGGAGGCCGACATCCTCGCCGCGCAGGAACGGCTTGTGGAAATCGCGCCGCGCCAGAAGGACTGGACGTTCTGCTACCCGTGCTACATGACCTTCGTCGGCCGCGGCAAGGGACGGCAGAGCTACGTGCCCGTCGTCGCGAAACATTTCCTGGCCGGCCGCGGCGGCGGCGAGTACGGCTTCGGAAATCTTCCCGCCGTGGTGGACCTCGCCTGCTTTGCGGGGCTGGACATGGACCGCAGGAGCGGCTTCGAGATGATCGGCCTCGTCGAGGAACTGACCTCCAGGGGCCAGTGGGTTGTCTTCGTCTTTCACGTGATTGACGGCAGCCGGCTGACGGTCGGGAGCTACGATTTCAACATGCTGCTGAACTACCTCCATCGCCGGCGAGACGACATCTGGACGGCGCCCGCCGCCGAAGTCGCGCGAAAGATCGCCGACTTTCAGGCCTCCGCGCGGAAGGGCTGATTCGGCGCCGCGTCCGGCCGTCCTTCGAGCCTCCGCGCCGCGCCATCCGCCGGCCCGTTTGGCCCTTCCGGCCTGTTTCGGGTATGATAAAAGAGACGCCGGACGTCACCGAATCCCGAGGCGAAGCATGAGCATCAGCAAACCGAAGCCGCCGGACGATGCGCCGCGCGAGTTGCGCGCCGCGCTGCGCCGGCTCGTCAAGCGGGCCGAGAAAAGCACCACGTTTCTCCCCGTCGGCGAATACACCCTGCCGCAGCCCGAGGCGGCCTCGCACATCACCGCGCTCCTGCGGCAGATTCTGTTCTTCGGGTACATCGGGCGGCAGGACCTCACCGTGCACACGCTCGAGGCGCACGTGGCGGAACTCTCGCAGCAGCTCTTCAGCATCCTCTCCGATCAGATCGCGCGCGCGCTGCGCCACGCCTGCCGCCAGGAACATCGCCCCTGCGACAAGTGCCTCGGCAACGGCCGGCAACAGGCCCTCGCGCTCATCAACAAGCTCGCGGACATCCGCGAGATGCTCGAGGACGACGTGCGCGCCGCCTACGACGGCGACCCGGCGGCCCGGAGCTACGACGAGGTCGTCTTCAGCTATCCGGGCCTGTACGCGATCACCGTCCACCGCGTCGCGCACGAGCTTTACGTCCAGGGCGTGCCGCTGCTGCCGCGGCTGCTCTCCGAGCTGGCGCATTCGCAGACTGGCATTGACATCCATCCCGGCGCGAAGATCGGCCGCTCGTTCTTCATTGACCACGGCACCGGCGTGGTGATCGGCGAGACGACGGTGATCGGCGACCACGTGAAAATGTACCAGGGCGCCACGCTGGGCGCGCTGAGCTTCCCGCGCGACGCCTGTGGCGCGCTCATCCGCGGCGTAAAGCGCCATCCGACCATCGAGGACCACGTGACGATTTACGCCGGCGCGGCCATCCTCGGCGGCGACGTGGTGATCGGCCGCGGCTCGGTCATCGGCAGCAGCGTCTGGCTGACCCACTCCGTGCCGCCCGGCACGAAAGTGATCACCGAATCGCCTCGCCTGCGATACAAGAACTCCGACGACGTCCTCAAGGGCGAGTCCGCGGCGGATTTTCAGATCTGAGCGGGCAGCGAGCGGCGCGTCTCGGGCAAAAATCGTCGTCGTCCTCGTCGTCGTCCTCGTCCTCGAACGGCCGTTAGCTCCAGCCGAGGACGAGGACGACGACGAGGGCGAGGACGAAGACCACTACGAGCGGAGAATGCCAAACCCGACACTCATCATCATGGCCGCCGGACTGGGCTCGCGCTACGGTCAGCTCAAGCCGCTGGCGCCGGTCGGCCCGAACGGAGAATCCGCCGTCGCCTATTCCATCCATGACGCCCTGAAGGCGGGCTTCGGCCGCATCGTCTTCGTGATCCGCAAAGCGATGGAAGCGCCCTTCCGCGACCGCGTCGGCCGGCCCGTCGAGAAATCCGCCGACACCGCGTACGTCTTCCAGGAACTCGACCGCCTGCCGGCCGGCTTCCGCGTCCCCGCCGGCCGCGAAAAACCGTGGGGCACCGGGCACGCGCTCCTCTGCTGCAAGGAGGCCGTGCGGACGCCGTTCGCGGTCATCAACGCGGACGACTTCTACGGGCCGACCTCCTACGCCGCGCTCGCCGGCCACTTGAAAGCCGCGCCGTCGTACTGCATGGCCGGATTCGTCCTGAAGAACACGCTTTCGCCGCACGGCAGCGTCTCGCGCGGAGTCTGCCAGGTGACGCGCGACGGCTTCCTCGCGAGCGTGACCGAGCGCACGCAGATCAGGCGCCAGGGAGATTCCGTCGAATATGCCGACGGGCCGGGCCGATGGGTGGAAATCCCCGGCGAGACGATCGTCTCGATGAACATGTGGGGCTTCACGCCGGCGATCTTCGGGGAGCTGGAGCGGCGGTTCGTCGCGTTCCTCGAAAAGAACGGCGCGGATCTCAAAGCGGAATACTACATTCCTTCGGTCGTCGGAGAGCTGGTGCGCGAAGGGAAGGCGAAAGTCCGCGTCCTCAAGAGCCAGGAGACCTGGTTCGGCCTGACCTATCCGGAAGACCTGCCCGCCGCGCAGCAGGCCGTCCGCGACCTCGTCCGCCGCGGCGTCTATCCCGAACGACTGCAATAGCGGACGAACGTCGAACATCCAACGTCGAACGCTCAACGCCGAAGTTCGCATGGGCGCGCAGGTTCGGCGTTCAATGTTCGATGTTGGAAGTTCTGCGTTCGCCGTCAATCACGCCCCAAGCAACTCCGCCGCCGCGCGGCCGGGGTCGGGCTGGCGCATGAGGCGCTCGCCGACGAGCATGGCGTCAACGCCAGCCTCCTGCAGCCTCAGCGCGTCGGCGCGGGATCGGATGCCGCTCTCGCTGACGACGATGATCGCCGGCGGGATCAAGGGACGCAGGCGAAAGGTCGCCGCCAGGTCCACGCCGAACGTGCGAAGGTCGCGGTTGTTGATGCCGACGATCTTCGGCCGAATCGCCAGCGCGCGGTCCAGGTCCGATTCGTCGTGCACTTCGACCAGCGCGGCCAGGCCGAATTCGGCGGCGCGCCGGTGGAGGCGCGCCAGTTCGTCTCCGGGCAGCGCGGCGGCGATGAGCAGGATGGCGTCCGCGCCGGCGGTGCGGGCTTCGAGCACCTGGTAGTCGTCCAGGATGAAATCCTTCTGCAGGACCGGGATCGTCACCGCCTCGCGCGCGCTCCGCAGATCATCGGCGCTGCCCTGGAAGAACGGGGCGTCGGTGAGCACGGACATCGCAGCCGCCCCGGCGCCGGAATAGAGCCGCGCGACCTGCGCCGGGGCAAGGTCCGCGCGGATGACGCCCTGGCTCGGCGAGGCTCGCTTGAATTCCGCGATCAGCCGAATCGCGCCGTCCCGCCCGCGCCGGATCGCGCTGGCGAAATCACGCGGCGCGGGCGCGCCGTGCAGCCGTTTCGCCAGGTCGGCCGGCGGGACGAGCGCTTTGCGCCTTTGGACTTCTTCCCTTTTCGACGCGAGGATTTTGTCGAGAATCAAGCCGGCGACCTTTCCTGCCGAGACGAGCCGCGCGCAACGCGGGATGCGGACCCAAGCTCCAACAGGTATAGCGGACGGTCCGATGGGTGTCAATCGCACGCGCCGGACGGGAGCTTGACGGCGCCGGGCCTTTGCGCTAAACTCGGTTCGGCCCAGGGGTTCGCCGAGACCACAGGTAATCAAACCATGGAACGCAACTCCGTCTATCTCTTCAAAATCTTCGGTATCCCGATCCGCGTGCACGTCAGTTGGCTCATCATCTTCGTCCTCGTCACCTTGAGCCTGGTGACGGACTACTTCCCGCGCGTGCGCCACTACCAGTGGCCGGCGTTGACGTACTGGATCGTCGGGATCACCACCAGCCTGCTGTTCTTCGTCTCGGTGCTGCTGCACGAGCTGGCGCACTCGGTCGTCGCGCGGCGGCGCGGGATGAAAGTGCGCGACATCGTCCTCTTCATCTTCGGCGGCGTGTCGGAATTGGGCGACGAGCCCGGATCGGCGGCGACCGAGTTCATCATGGCGTTCGTCGGGCCGCTGACGAGCTTCGCCCTCGGCGCCGGTTCGCTGCTGCTTTACTGGCTGACGCGGACCGTGAGCGAGCCCGTCTCGGCCATCGCGTACTACCTGGGCATCATCAATATCTTCCTGGGGATCTTCAACCTGATCCCCGGCTTTCCGCTCGACGGCGGGCGCGTGCTGCGGGCGATCCTGTGGGGCATCACCGGCGACCTCCAGCGCTCCACGCGCTGGGCCTCGCGGCTGGGCAGCATCATCGCCTACTCCTTCATCTTCGGCGGCATCTGCTGGATCGTGTTCCTCCGCGAGTACATGAACGGGCTCTGGCTCATCTTCATCGGCTGGTTCCTCAACAACGCGGCGCTGAGCACCTACAGCAACATGCTCGTCAAGCACGTCCTCGGCGGCCACACGGCCAATGAGATCGTCAACCGCAACTGTTCCCGGATTGCGCCGGACCTGCCGATGGACGCGGTGGTCAACAACTATATCCTGGCGCAGGGGCTGCGCTGCCTGCCGGTGGTCGAGGGCGAGCGCCTGCTGGGGCTGGTGACCTGGCAGAGCGTCAAGGCGGTGCCGCCGGAACAGTGGAGCCGCATGCACGCCGTGAACGCGATGGTCCCCATCGAGCAGGTGAAGGCGGTCCGCCCGGATTGCGACCTCTGGAACGCGCTGGAGCAAATGGGCGGCGAAGGCGTCAGCCAGTTGGCGGTCACGCAGGACGGACAACTGGTCGGCCTGCTGACGCGCGACGCGATCATGGGCTTCCTGCAACTGCACGCCGAGCCGAAGAGCTGACCCTGCGGCGGGCCGTCGCGCCGTAACCAATCGTCCTCGGCCTCGTCCTCGTCGTCGTCCTCGGCTGGAGCTAACGGCCGTTCGAGGACGAGGACGACGACGAGGACGAAAGAGGAACTTCTCACCAGCCCCGAATCCGATACGGCCTGAACCACCGGCACGGGCCCAGGATTTCGCGCAGGACTACCGCCTGCGCCAACGGGCTCAGGTGCGCCATGGCCGGCAACCCTGCGACCAACTCCGACTCGACCGGCAGCGCCATGGCCTCGGCCATCGTCGCATCGGTTGATACCGGCCGCGTGGTCGGCGCGTGATGGAACGCGACAGGTACCGGCGACGGAGCCGCGCCGGGCGGTCTCGGCCGCGAGGGCGCGGGCGGACGCGGCGGTGCCGGCGGAGGCGGCTGAACCGGCGGGCGCTGCTGAACGGGCGGGCGCGGCGTGGGCGGGCGCGGCGGAACCGGAACGCCGGATTGCCGGGCCAGCTCTTCGAGAAAACGGTCCACCTCGGTCGCGGCGGTCCCTTTTGCTGGAGCGGGCGCCGCCGTTCCCGTCGAGGGCGCAGACGCGGCGGTTGCCGTTTCGGGCGCGCGCTTCGGCTCCGCCGACGCTTGCCGGCGCGCCTCCTGCTGCTCTTTGGAGCGGCGCATCACCAGCTTGATCACGTTGATCCCGATCACGACAACGATGATGATGAACGGGATGATCCCGCTGTCGAAATCGGCGAGCGTCCACGTCGGGTGCATCTGTGCCTCCGAAAACCCGCTCAGACCTGGTGCGAATCCGCCTCGGTCCCCGGCGCCTTGCCGGAAATGGACCGGCGCATCTCCGTGTCGGCCTGGATGTTCCTGAACCCGTAGTAATCCATCACGCCGAGTTTGCCCTCGCGGAACGCCTGCGCGATCGCCTTGGGCACCTCGGCCTGGGCGAGCACCACGGCCGCCTCGTTCTCGCGCACGCGCGCCTTCATCTCCTGCTCCTGCGCCACCGCCATCGCGCGGCGCTTCTCGGCCATGGCCTGCGCGACGTTCTTGTCCGCCTCGGCCTGGTCGGCCTGGAGCTTCGCGCCGATGTTCACGCCGATCTCCACGTCCGCGATGTCAATCGAGAGGATCTCGAACGCCGTCCCGGCGTCGAGGCCCTTCGCGAGCACGGTCTTCGAGATCATGTCCGGCTGTTCGAGCACGCGCTTGTGCGACGGGGACGAGCCGATGGTCGCCACGATGCCCTCGCCGACGCGCGCGATGATCGTCTGCTCGCCGGCGCCGCCGACCAGCCGCGCGATGTTGGTGCGGACCGTCACGCGGGCGCGCGCCTTCACCTGGATCCCGTCGAGCGCCACGCCGTCCACCGTCGTGCGCCCGGACTGCGCGTTCGGGCAGTCAATCACCCTCGGGTTGACGCTGGTCTGCACTGCCTCGAGCACGTCGCGTCCGGCCAGGTCAATCGCGCAGGCACGGTCGAAGGTAAGCTCGATGTCCGCCTTGTTCGCGGCGATGAGCGCGGTGATGACGCGCTGGACGTGGCCGCCGGCGAGGAAGTGCGTTTCGAGCTGATCGGTCGAGATGGTCAGGCCGGCCTTGACCGCGGCGATGCGGGCCGAGACGATCGCGGAGGCGTCCACGCGCCGCAGCCGCATCGCGATCAGCGTCACGAACCTGACGTGCGCGCCTGAGACCGCCGCACGAATGTAAATCCAGCCGTACTGAAAAAGAAAAATCAGCAGAATGAAGCAAGCCAGCCCCAGCAGCACCAGCAAAAGAATCTCCGGTGTGCTGATGTCCGCCACCGTCAAAAGTCCCAATCCGAGTCCCATCTTGCTCTCCTTCCATTTTGAACTGTCTTGAAGCCGGAGCCTAGCACCTCCGGCGCACCGAGTCAACACTTACGAGTGCCGCGCCCAGAATGCGGCTTCCTCATGGCATTAACATGTTGTGCTCAGTAGCGCCCGAAGATACCTCACTATTTAAAGTGCGCGGACATTTTAGCTAGTTCATTCTCGACTGTTGGACGGCTCTCGGGACGCTTACTTAAGTAGCCTGAGATGGTTTTAAAGCATCCGTCCAAATCAGCAAGACGATAATCAGTAAATGTCACAGTTGTAATTCCGAATTCGGCGAAATAACGATTCCTCTTTTCCATTTCCTTTTCCCAATGTCCGGCCAGCTCACCGTTGATCTCGACCTGCGTTTTCTTCGTGATCCCGTTCATGAAGTAATGAGTCGAGTGAGGACTTAGCTCGAAGCCAACGTGCTCAAGCGTATAAGTATTAAGAACTGCGTAGTCAAGACGATACATGTGTTCCTTTGCCAATCCCGCATAGCGCAACTCTGGAATAAGGAACGGCTCGCTTTCTGGATCCGCCGATAGATCAATGTAGGCCACGTACCGGTCTGCAATTTCACGCTCGTACAATGAGTTAGAGACTCGCTTCAGTATTGACCTGTAGAAGTCAAGCAGCATTTCCAAGCTGTGGAATTTGTACGGAGTGGATACAGAAGGATCAACAAAACCTTCAGCGAGAACTTGCCCAACCGTCCAGTATACGTATGGAGCACGCCTCATCTCGCTTTTGTCGTTGGTCCATTTAGCTCCGCGAAATGCGGGGGCTATAAGCAAACCCCATGTCATCTGATTGTTGCCAAACCATAGGCTCCATAGTGATTCGCCTGGTTTAGCGCGCGTTCTCTCAACGAAGTTGCGGTAGAAGTTCCTCTCCAGAAATAGGAAGGTATACTTGCAGATAACCTCGTCTTGAAGGAGTTGCATGATCATGTATGCAGCGCAGCTCAGGTTAACTGTTCCCCCTCGGTAGACCGCGCGGTTCAGACCTTGGAGCCATTTGGCAAGAAAATCTCGGAAGTCAGGGAACTGAGTTCGCACGCTGTCAACATAAGTGTTGTTCTTTCCGCCGATGACTGCATGAAATGATAGCAGCTTCGGTTCCCTCTTAGTTATTGAAGCATACCTTCGAAGAGCTTCTGGTTGGAGACGTTTGAGTTCGCCAGTGATTTGAAACTCAATTCCCTGCAGTGTCGCAACGTCAGTCGCCGAGAGTTGCATATCATTCCCCAAGCGTGCTCTTATGCCGACGCGCTTTCCCAGCGTTCCCGGCGTACAAGTGGTCCATTATCAATGTTCCCGGAGAAACCGTACTTACTCTTTCTGCCGGTCGCAAAGGTATTAAGGAGAGCGATCCTTTCGATCCTGACATCCTGTCCAAGCCGTTCAACCCCTCACCGCCCGGACGACGACGCGGTTTCCTTTGACCTCGACTACGCGGACGCGCGCGTCGCGGTCTACGACTTCGCCTTCGGAGACCACGTCCACTTTCTTGTCGCCGAACCGGGCCATGCCGGCCGGGCGCAGCGCGGTGAGCGCCACGCCTTCCTGGCCGACGAGGTCCTTGTACTGCATCTGCGCGCCGGTGTAGCCGGTCTGGGTGAACTTCATCGCCAGGACGCGGTTGATGACTTTGACCCAGACGATGGCCAGCACCGGGACCGACGCGGCGGCGATGACCACGAGCGTCCAGCCGAGGCCCGCGCTTTTCTCAAACCCGAAGTAGATGCTGACCAGCATGCAGGTGAGCCCGATCAGCCCGAGCACTACGCCGACGAGGAATATCTCGGCGACGATCAGCGACAGGCCCAGGGCAAACAGCAGCACGACCCACAGTTCGCTGCCCACTCTTGCGTTCTCCTAACCTTTTGTTTCACCACCAAGGCACCAAGGCACAAAGAGACAACGGCTTCCACCACGGAATACACGGAGCACACTAAATGACTTTTCCGAACAGCTTCAGTGTTTTCCGTGTGTTCCGTGGTTGCAATATCAGTTGCGTTCTTGATGTCTTTCAATCACAAATCAGCGCGCCTTTTCAACCACCGGGCACAAAGAGATAATAGCTTCCACCACGGAATACACGGAGCACACTAAGTGACTTTTCTGAACAGCTTCAGTGTTTTCCGTGTGTTCCGTGGTTGCAATATCAGTTGGCGTTTTTGGTGCCTTGGTGTCTTGGTGGTTAAAGTGGTCATCAGTTTTTCTTCCGGACGACAATCCGATTGCCGCTGACTTCGGCTACGACGATCGGGGTGCCCGGCTCGATGAATTCGCCGTCGGTGATGACCGGGTACGTCTCGCCGCCGATCTCGGCGCTGCCCGACGGCCGCAGCATGCTCATGGAGCGGCCCGTCATCCCGACGAGGCCCTGCTGCTCGGCGCTGACGACGACGTAACCGCCGGCGTGCGATTGCTGCGTGGCCAGGACGAGCTTTTTCAGGAACGGCGTCTTCGGCAGGAAACGCACGAGGATCATGAACAGCAGCGTCGCCGTCAGCAGGCTGCCGAAGATGGAGGTCAGGTTGTGGACGAGGACGGTGAGCTGCCAGTCGTACTCCGGGGTCTGCGGCCTCGGGATGGTGAAGTTCTGGAACGCCAGCACGAGCGACAGGATGATGCAGATCGCGCCGCCGATGCCGAGGAGGCCGACTCCCGGCCAGACGAAGATCTCGAGGGCGATCAGGCCGAGCCCCGCGACGAACAGCATCATGTCCGCCACGGTCGCGAGGCCGACCATGTACTTGCTCAGGAACAAGATGCCGAAGCAGACGATGGCCACGGCCTCGGGCGCGCCGAAGCCGGGCGTCTTGAAACAAATGTAGACCGCGATGGTGCCGATGATCATCAGCACGCTCGAGACGGCGGCGCTGTTGAGGAAGCGGACCATCTCCTCGGACCAGTTCACGTCGGCGATGATCCGCTGCGCGCCGGGCGCGGCGACGAGCGCCACCGCGTCGTCGAGGCTGGAGACGCTGTCGCGCGAGATGCCGTAGGCGCGCGCCTCCTGGTCATCCATGGTCAGCAGCTTGCCCTTGCCGGCGATCAGCTTCGTCTCCAGCCCCTGCTTCTCGTCGGTCTTCATTTCGGCCAGTTCCTGGCCGGAGAGGTAGCGGACGGTCCCGCTTGCGGACGTGCACTGGTAGACCTCCATGTCCGGGTCCACCATCTTCTCGCAGAGCGCGGTGGGATAGCCGTTGGCCTTGGAGTACTTGCGCATCAGCACGCGGACGAAGGTCTGAATTTTTTCGGGGGCGGGCTCCATCGTCTGCGACTGCGTGATCATGATCGCCTCGCAGTCGCCGAGCGTGGTGCCGCGGCGCATGATGATCTGCTGGCAGGCCAGGCTGATCAGCGCGCCGGCGGAGATGGCTTTCTTGTCCACATAGGCCACGGTCCGGGCCTTGCTGCCGGCGGCCAGGATCATGTCGGCCATTTCCGCGCCGGGGTCGAGCCCGCCGCCGTAGGAATCCATCTCGAAAATGATGACGCCGGCGCCCTGCTCGAGCGCGGCGTCCAGGCGGCGTTCGAGGGATTTCTGGAGGCCGTAATCAATGTCGCCGGAGATCGGGATGACGGCGACTTTGGACGCGAGCGCGGGTTGCGCGGCGGGCGCCTGCAAGGCGGCCGGCTTCTCCTCGGCCGTCGCCGCGCCGAGCAGGCACAGGGCCGCCAGGACGATGATGAGACGGGTGCGCATCATGTTCTTGTCGTCCTCGTCCTCGGCGTGTTTCTCGTCCTCGTCCTCGTCCTCGTCCTCGTCCTCGAAACGTAGTTCAGTACGACCGAGGACGAGGACGACGACGAGGACGAGTACGATTCTAAAGCGTGCCCGGATTATAGGCCCGCTGAAATCCCCTGTCAACGAGGCCGGAGGACAGCCCGATCAATCCCAAACCGGACCCTGCGGTTTGCCGTCGTCGCCGGCTTCCTTGGCTTTCTCCTGCGCTTTTTTGAAAAGCTCCTCGATACGCTCCTTGCGTTGCGACTCGCGCTCCTTCGCCGCCGCGAGCTTCGCCTCCTGCTCCGACTTGGACTTCTCGATGCTGTGCAGGATCGAGCCGAGCTTCTCCTCGGGTTTCTGCTGCGGCTGGCCGGGAACGATGTGGTCCACCACCCGGCGCAGGCGCTCGTCAATCATCAGGATCCCGCCGCAGACGGGGCATTTCACTCGGAACACTCAAGGACTCCTTTTCAGATTGCCGAATGCCGATTGCCGAATTATGACCGCGAAGTGGAAAGGAACGGAGAATGGCCGCCGAGGCGCGCGTCAGCGC
Source organism: Candidatus Brocadiia bacterium (assembly GCA_050015075.1). Lineage (GTDB taxonomy): Bacteria > Planctomycetota > Brocadiia > CAIUPP01 > CAIUPP01 > JBEKCB01. The sequence goes on from JBEKCB010000009.1 coordinate 28,934, forward strand.
GCTTTTCACGGGCGAAGCCCGATCCGCTTTCCCATTCGCCAATCGGCAGTCGGCAATCGGAATTTGACAACACTGTACTCGCACGCTTTACTGGAGTCAATCTCGCGGAGGAGGTGCTTATGACCGCGGACATCGGCGCGTTGCCGAGGCGGTTTCTGCGGCGGCTGGAGCAGGAGCGGAACTATTCGCCGCACACGCTCCGCGCGTACCGGAAGGACCTGGAGGAGTTCACCGAGTTCCTGGGCCCCGGCGACGGCGGGCTGACGGCGGTCACGCGCGTGCAACTCCGGAGTTTCCTGGCGCACCTGCACAGCCGGCGGCTGGGCAAGCGGACGATCATGCGCAAGCTGGCCGCGCTGCGCTCGTTCTACGGCTTCCTCTGCCGCGAAGGCGAGGCGCAGACGAACCCGATGCTCGGCCTGCGCACGCTGAAGCAGGAGAAGCGGCTCCCGAGGGTGCTGAGCGTCGAGGAGGTCTCGCGCCTCCTGCAGACCGCCTCCGGCGACGACGCCGCGGACCTGCGCGACCGCGCGATTCTGGAGACGCTCTACAGCAGCGGCATCCGCGTCGGCGAGCTGGTGGCGCTCAAGGTGAGCGACGTGGATTTCTCCGCCGAGGTCGTGACCGTGATGGGCAAGCGCCGCAAGGAGCGCGTCTGCCCGCTCGGCAGCTACGCGCTCAAGGCGCTCGAAGCCTGGCTGGCGCGGCGCGGCATTTCGCCGGTCCGCGCGCCGCAGTGCGGCGAGCCGCTGTTCCTCAACCTGCGCGGGACGCGCCTGACCGACCGGAGCGTCGCGCGCATGCTCGCGCAGCGCTTGGCTGAGGCGAACCTCGGCGCGCGCGCCTCGCCGCACACGCTGCGCCATTCCTTCGCCACGCACCTGCTCGACCGCGGCGCCGACCTGCGCTCAGTCCAGGAACTCCTCGGACACGCCAGCCTCAGCTCGACGCAGATTTATACTCATCTCTCCGCCGAGCGCCTCAAGCAGGTCTACGACAAGGCGCATCCGCGGGCGAGGAAGTGAATTCGCAATCGCAGCCGACGGCGACGCGAACCTTGACATCGAAGCCGCACGCTCATACGATTGAATATTGAATTGAAACGGCCGCTCCGCTCCATTCCGGGAGAGCGCTCGACATGCCGCGCCCGCTGACGGTTTACCAGCTCGACACGGTCGGGTACGAGGAGGCGCTCTCGCTCCAGAAGCGCGTGATGACCGAGTACGCGGAGAGTTTCGAGGACGCCGGCACGCTCATTCTGCTCGAGCATCCGCCGGTCCTCACCATCGGCCGAAGCGGCACGGAGAAGAACATCCTCGCGTCCTCGCAGGAGCTTGAACGCAGCGGCGTGCGCGTCATCGAGACCAACCGCGGCGGCGACGTGACTTACCACGGACCCGGACAGATCGTCGGCTATCCGATCCTGCCGCTGGCGTTCCACGGCAAGGACGTCCACCGCTACCTGCGAAGGCTGGAGGCGTTCCTGATCGCCACGCTCTGGGAGTACGGCATCAAGGCGGAGCGCAAGGAGGGCTTCACCGGCGTCTGGACGCCGACCGGGAAAATCGCCTCGATCGGCGTGGCGATCACGCACTGGGTCAGTTGGCACGGCTTCGCGCTGAACGTGGCGCCGAACCTGGAGCATTTCAAGCTGATTCACCCGTGCGGGCTGGTCGGGGTCGAGATCACCTCGATGGAAAAAATCCTCGGCCGCGCGCCCAGCCGGCGCGAGGTCGAAAGCCGGCTCATCGCGCACTTCTGCACGGAGTTCAAATTCGAGGAAGGCCGGACGCTCAGTCGCCTTCCGGCCGTTCCGTAAGCCGCAGCGGATGCCGTCGGATGAGAGGAAGACGTGGAGAAGACGAAATTTCCGCCCTGGATCAAGAAGCGCATTCCCGCCGGCGGCGCGGGCGAACGCGTTCGCGAACTGCTGAGCCGGCTCCAGCTCGCCACGGTCTGCCAGAGCGCGCACTGTCCGAACCAGTGCGAGTGCTTCGCGCGCGGGACCGCCACGTTCATGATCCTCGGCACCGCCTGCACGCGCAACTGCGGCTTCTGCGCGGTGGCGCACGGCGCGTGCCCGCCGCCCGATTCGTCCGAACCGGCGCGCGTGGCCGAGGCCGCCGCGGCGCTGGCGCTCACCTACGTGGTCGTCACCTCCGTCACGCGCGACGATCTCCCGGACGGCGGCGCGGAGCAGTTCCGGCGGACCATCCTGGCCCTGGCCGAAAAACCGTCTTGCCGCGTCGAAGTGCTGACGCCGGATTTCCAGGGAGACCGCGCCGCCATCGAGCGCGTCGCCTCTGCGCATCCGCACGTGTACAATCACAACGTCGAGACCGCCCCGCGGCTGTACGCCGAGGTCCGGCCGCAAGCCGACTACCGGCGCTCGCTGGCGTTGCTGCGGCAGGTCAAGGACCGCCACCCGGAACTGCGCACCAAGAGCGGGCTGATGGTCGGCCTCGGCGAGACGCCGGGCGAAGTCCTCGCCGTCCTCGCCGACCTGCGAGAGGCCCGCTGCGAGATGGTCACCATCGGCCAATACCTCCAGCCGTCGCCGCGGAACCTGCCCGTCCGCGAGTTCGTCACGCCCGAGCAGTTCGTCCTTTACGAGGTCCAGGCGCGCGCGATGGGTTTCGCGGCGGTCGCTTCCGGGCCGTTCGTCCGAAGCTCCTGGCATGCCGACGCGATGTGCGCCTCAAATATTTCCGCCGGAGATGCTTGACAAGCGGGCGCGAACTGTTTTTCATAATCACGGAAACATGGCGCAGCCCGCTTTTCGTTGGGGGACGGGTGACATGAACATCGAGGTCGAATTGCCGGACCTGGGCAACTTTGCCGGCGACCACGCCACCGTCGTGGAGTGGCATTTCGAAGAGGGCGAGTCCGTCGAGCAGGGCGAAATCCTGATGGAGGTCGCCTGCGAGGCCGGCGTGATCGAAGTGCCCGCCCCGCGCGCCGGCGTGCTGATCGAACGGGTCGTGGAAGAGGACGAGATCGTCCGGGTCGGCGAACCGGTCGCGCTCATGGAGTGCAGCGACGAGGACGAAGCCGTCGAGGAAGACGAAGAAGAAGAGTGAGCCGCCGTCCCTGACGTTCGGCAACGTGCTCGGACAGGAGCGGGCCAAGCTGCTCCTGGCCGCGGCGTTCGCGCCGGAGCGGCTGGGGCATGCCTACCTGTTCACCGGCCCCGACGGGGTCGGCAAAACGCTCCTCGCGCAGGAGGCCGCGCAGGCGCTGCTCTGCCGCGGCGACGGCGCGCGCCCTTGCGGGGCCTGCCAGGACTGCCGGCTCTTCGCCCATGACTCGCACCCCGACTTCCTGCTCCTCGAACCCGAAGGCGACAGCCGCGTCATCAAGATCGATAAGATCCGCGACCTCATCCACACGCTCAGCCTGATGCCCGTCCAGGGCGACCGCCGCGTGGCGATCATCCGCGAGGCCGACGCGCTTCAGGAGCCGGCGGCCAACGCGCTGCTCAAGACCCTCGAGGAGCCGCCGGCCTCCGCGCTGCTGATCCTCACCTCGTCGCGGCCGCGCGCCCTGCTGCCGACGCTGCGCTCGCGCTGCCAGGAAATCCGCTTCGAGCCGCTCTCCGCCGAGCACCTGCGCGCCATCCTCGACGACCGGCCCGGGCTCGACGAGGAGGACGTCGCCGCCGCCGTGCGCCTGGCCGGCGGCTCCGCGGACCGCGCGCTCCAGCTCATCGAATCCGGTTGCCTGGAAATCCGCAGGAAGACGCTCGCCCGCATCCTGGCGCTGCCGGCGGAGGACGTGTTCGATCTTGCCGACGACGTGCTCGACTGGGCCAGGGCGGCCGCGAAGCAACTCGAGCCGCAGCGCGAGCGCCTCCGCGCATTTCTCTACATGCTCGAAAGCACCTATCGCGACATCATGGTCCGCGCGGTGTGCGACGGCAAAGAGGGCCCGCAGCAACCCGCCCTGAGCGAAGTCGAAGGGCCCGACGCCGCGCAGCGGCTGCCGCCCCGGCGGCTGCTGGGCATCCACGAAGCGGTTTGCGACGCGCGCCGCCAGATTGACGCGAACGCCACGATTGATTTCGTCCTGCAGGACCTCTTCGAGCGAATCGCCCGCCTGCAGCAAGCCACCTGAGTTTTTGATCTCGGCTTAAGGAGAAATAGGGCTTCTTGCCTCGTAGCGCGAGCCTGTCTTCTCCTGCCTTCGGTCTCCCGTTTTCACTTCGCCCCGCCCACGAAGGTCACGTCGGACACGTGCGGGCGGATCTCCAAGTGCACTTCCTCCGCGTTATTGCATCGCCGGCCGTTCACGCGCACGTTCTCGATCGTGACGCCCTTCACGTCGTGCTCGGCGTCCAGCCCCTGGAAACGCGACGGGAGGAAAAGTTTGCTCGTGACGGTGATGTCCTTGAAGACCACATTCCGCACCACGCCGTGATTCGGGTCGGCCGACCAGGAGTTCGGCTCGATGACGATATACATGAGATACGGCCGGTAGTCGTCCTTCGGATCGGTCACGTACTTCTCGTCGCGGGTCTTCTGAATGACCGGCCGCAAGTTGACGTCGTCGGCCTCCACGCGGATGTTCTCGAAGCGGATGTCGTGCACGTTGGCCCGGTGGCCGTGCTGGATATCCATGGCGATGTAGTCGGTCCGGATGATGTCGCAGTCGCGGAAAACCACGTCGGTGATCTCCGGCGTACTGGTCTCCGCGCCGATTTCCAGCGCGCGGCCCCAGTCGTTCCAGATCACGCACCGCTCGACCAGGATCCCGCGCACCGGCCGGTCAACGAATGAAACGGCCGATTTGCCTCCGCCGCCGCCCATCAAGCCCTTCAGCACGATGCAGTCGTCGAAGGCCCGCACAAAGCAATCGTGGACGTGAATATCCTGGCTGTTGCAGAGATCAATCCCGTCCGAATTATACCGCCACAAGCCGACGCACTTGACGTTGCTGATCTCCGCATTGTGGCAGCCGAGGAGCGTGCAGCACCAGACGTCGGGGTCGCGCAGCACCGGGCCGTCAATCCTGATGTCCGAGCAGTCCCTCAACCGGATCGCGCCGCCGCCCTTGCCGCGCTCGGACTCGCTGACATCCACGATGCCCCGGCCCAGGATCCGAATGTTGCTGGCCTTCTGCGCCGAAATGCTGCCATACACAACCGCGCCGGCCGCCACGTAAATGGTCTGGTTGCTCTCCAGGACGATCTTCCCCGGATGATGCACGCCCGGGCCGAAATACTTAACGTTCGGATCGTCAGCCCGCGGCGCCGCCTGTTCGGGCGGATTGATGAACAGGTGCAGCGCGTTGTGCCACCCGTCCACTTCCACCGTGAGCTGCCCTGGGCCTGAAACGTCGAAGCTGATCTTCCGGCCTTTGACCGACGGCGTTATTTTTCTGGACAACGGCCGGACCACCACGGACTTTATTTCCCGTTGCGCCGTGACCTGCACGGAGACGGGGCCTGCCGCCTCGCAATAAGCGAAGCCCGCCAGCTCGGTCTGGTCCATCGGCCGTTGATACCCCGGCCAGACCTGGTCCAACGGCACCGCCGAAACCCGGCAGCAATACACCGGTACCGCGACGCCGCCGACGACAACCGAGTAGTCCTCCGACAAAGCCTCGCCCGCCGGCGCCGGCTGCACTGAGACCTTCGCTTCCTTCGACTTGCTCATAATCCCAACCTCATTTCCAGTGTCGCCTGAACTCTGGGAACCATACAGGCCATTGTGGTGCGAATACATGAGATTAGCTGCACCTACAATCGCAGCCGCAGCACAACATTTGATCAGATACTTCCGCACAGTCGGTCTTGCTGGCAGACTTTTCCAACTCATGACAAGCTGACCTCTATATTCTTCAATGGAGTTCAGAGGATAGCGCGGACAAGTGAGCCTAACCCTTTAAATACCCAGAATCCCAATTAGAAGTTATCCCTGCCGGCGTTTATCACTAAAATAGTCGCATCACCATTCCGTACGTCGATCACGCCGATCTTCTCTAAAACGGTCACCTTCATCGGCAGCAATTTCTGCAAAAACGTGACCAAGCACAAGTTCCATTCAGTTCGATATTCTCTGTAACAGTATAACTGCATCCCATTAACCCCCGAATATGGGTAAGCAGCAACGAAAATGTATTTGTTACCGTTGCTGGTTACTGGAATAAACTCGGTATATAGCACATGCCTTTCAAAAGCTGCTACCAACTCCTTGGCATTGCCAAAATGCGATTTATCTTCAAATGTCCATTTGCGAACCGTTTTATCAACGGCATCGGGATTCTCTACGTGGACAGTCTCCCCTTTCTCGAGACGCTCATACGGCTTCTCATCCGCAGCGCCGCGGGAACTGCCTCCAAAAGCGAACGCCACGAGAAAGGCAATGACTGGCATCATAATTAACTTCCTACACATAGGCCACCTCAATTCTTGTCGGAGTTCCTGGGACATCATACTTAATGGCTATTTCCCAATTAATGTAAAAACAGCATGGAATTTCTCGCCTATCCGTGCCGCAAAGGCAGAAGTCTCGGAACGTTCCGCCGCAGCTCCTCGGTCGCCTGCATCCAACGTTCGACATGGAACTGCCAGGACCGCATAGGCCTGAATTCGCACCGCTGAAAATCTTCGCCGTTCAAAGTCGGCTTCGTGCGCAGTCCGAACTTACCCTCGGTCAACGCGTCCAAACAGTACCATGCGGTGCTGATGAGCCAGGGACGCACAGTGTCCTTTGTCGCGCGGATGAGAGCATGAGAATCCACGTTCCCCTCGCCTCTATCCAGAACCTTATGTCCCTGCTCACCGAAGCCGATGAGTGCCGTTTTCAGCCAACTCTCGCCCTTCCACCGGACGTACCACTCTTTCCATGCGTCCGCCACCTTTCGGCAATGGGAAATGCGCCCGATCATAAGCGGAAAGTCCGCTTTCAATGCTTCGCCTTCGACGAGGAGATACCAGCCCGTATGGTCGCCGAGCGCGCTTCTCAATGTGTAGAAGGCGTCGTCGTACTCGGAAGAGATTCGGTCCTGAAGGTCGGCGATGTAGTCAAGACCGTTGATCAGCGGTTCTACGGCGTACATCCCGGGCGCGGCACGCGAGAGGCCGTTGAGGACTTGCTGAAGCGTTCCTGACGCGCCCAGTTCGCTCAGCCGGTTCGGCGATGAAAGAACATCGGGTTCGAGGAGTTCTGCCGCGTATTCGGGCCCGAAAGAATCGTCCGCTATCGAAGATACGATGGCACAACTCTCGCTCCTGCGCTTGTAGGACTTGCGGTCCGCCGGCCGCGTCTTGCGAAAGATGCGCATAAGCTCGGCCGCAACCTTCGGGGCTTGGAGTAATATCGTCCGATAGCCGCGCGACTGGGAAATATCGTACCGGTTTTCGACCGAAACTTTCTCTCCAAGCGCGCTTTCATACTCTTCCCAGGTTACTCGGTGATGCGGGCCTTGGGTACAGACCCTTCTTGGTCCGCCGTCCTTGGAGATAGATACTGACCGTCTTTCGTCCGCATCAAAAGGAAATGGTTGCGGCTCTCCGATGTAATCGCCCGCTTGCCCGATGGCGTCCAGAAGCTGAACGAGCGTCGCTTGTTCATCCACAGCCATCGCTTTGCCCTTCGCTAACGCTGCGGCACGAAGAAAACGTGCACGGACGAGTTCCGGCAGGAGTTCCGGGGATACCAGACCGCAACGACAGGAAGTGAGCCGTTCTATACTCCCTCGTCCTTCCCTTTGCCTCGCCTGCCGCACAATATACGCCTCGGCTCGGCGCTGCGTCAAGGCGTTTCCGGACATCAGCGCCGGAGGATGCGGCTTCCCCGCGGAAAATTTCCTAACCGCCGATGAACGCAGATGAACGCCGATAAGAAACTCAAACGCAATTCGTATCTGCGTTCATCGGCGTCCATCGGCGGTTCAACCACTTATTGGATATTGGAAATTCGGATTTGGAAATTGACGCTGCGCTACAGCAGCGACACCGGGTCCACGTCCACGGTCAGTTCAACGCCTTCGGCGCGGCGGCGGTCTACGCCGCGGAGGGCATCGCGGAGCGCTTCGGGATCGGGGGCCTTGATGAGCGCGTGCCAGCGGAACAGGTTGTTGATGCGCCGGATGGGCGCTTCCGCCGGACCGACTACGCTGACCGTTTTGGCCGTCACTCGCGCCCGAAGCGCGGCGACGGCTTCCGTGCAACGCTTCTGCGTCTGGCCGGCGTCGCGGCCCCTGTAGATCAGCCGCGCGAGGCGCGTGTACGGCGGATAGCCGTACCGCTTGCGTTCCTCCAGCTCTCGCCGGGCGAACGCCTCGTAGTCGTGTTTCGCCGCGTCGCGGATGCAGGACTGGTCCGGCTCGAAAGTCTGCACGATGACGCGCCCGCCTTTCGGCCCGCGGCCCGTCCGGCCGGCGACCTGCGCCAGGAATTGAAAGGTCCGCTCGCTGGCGCGGAAGTCCGGCATGTGGATGCTCGTGTCCGCGTTGATCACGCCGACCAGCGTCACGTTGGGGAAGTCCAGCCCTTTCACGACCATCTGCGTGCCGAGGAGGATGCGGGATTTCCCGGCGCGGAACGCCTCCAGCACGTTCCCGTGGCTTCCCCGGGTCTTCATGGAATCGGTGTCCATCCGCGCGACGCTGCCGGCGCCGAAGAGCCGCTGGACTTCCTGCTCGACGCGCTCCGTGCCGGAGCCGTGGAGCAGCTTGATTCCATGTAGCCCGCAGCTTGGGCATGCCGCCGGCGGCTGCGTCTTGTAGGCGCAGTAGTGGCAGCGGGCGGTGTCGCTCTCGCGGTGGTAGATCAGGCTCACGTCGCAGTTCGCGCAGCGCAGCACGAACCCGCAGCGCGGGCAACTGATGTACGTGTTGAAGCCGCGGCGGTTGAGGAAGAGGATCACCTGCTCGCCCTTCCCGAGCGCGGTTTCCATCGCCAGGCGGAGCCGCCGCGAGAGCAGCGGCGGCAGCCCCTTCTTGCTCAGCTCGGTCGCCAGGTCGTGAATCTCGACCGGCGGCAGCGGCCGTCCCTCGACGCGGCGCGGGAGCGTGAGCAATTCGTACTTCCCCGAGCGCGCGTTGTAGAGGCTTTCGAGCGACGGCGTGGCGGAGCCGAGGATGACGAGGGCGTTCTCTTGGCGCGCGCGCCAGATGCCGACGTCGCGTGCGTTGTAGCGCGGGGCGTTCGGCTGCTTGAAGGAAGGATCGTGCTCCTCGTCCACGACGAGCAGGCCGAGTTTCGGCACTGGCGCGAAGACGGCGGAGCGCGTGCCGACGACGACGTCGGCCCGGCCTTCGTGGATCGCCGTCCACTGCTCGCGCCGCTCGGAATCGGTGATGTCGCTGTGCAGCACGCGGACGCGGTCGAACCGCGCGCGGAACCGCGCCACCGTCTGCGGCGTGAGGGCGATCTCCGGCACGAGGACGATGCCCTGCCGGCCCGAGGCGACGCAGAGGCTCAGCGCCCGCAGATAGACTTCCGTCTTGCCGCTGCCGGTAACGCCGTGGAGCAGCGCCACGTGGAACCGCCCGCGCCCGAACGCCGCCTGGATGCGGTCGAGCGCCGCCTGCTGCTCGGGTGTCGGCACCGGCGGCTCGGTGCGCTCGACGGGAGAATCGAGGAGCGGATCGCTCGCGGCCCTTTTCACCAGGGTCAGGAAGCCGGCCTCGCCGAGCTTCGCGATGACGCTCGCGGCGGCCGCGGCGAGGCGGGCCAGTTCGCCGGCGGCGATTTCGCCCTGAATCCCTGCCAGCGCGCGGAGCATGCGCGCCTGCCGCGGCGAGCGCTTCTCGATCTGCGCGGCGTGCGCGAGCAGTTCGTCCGCAGGGCGCGCGGCGGAAACCCACTGGACCGTCCGCGCGACGGCGCCTGTCTTGATGACCGAGGGCAGGACGGCATCGAGCGTCTTGCCCCAGGAACAGCAGTAATATCGGGCCATCCACTCCGTCAGGTCGCGCATGTGCTCATCGAGGAACGCGCGCTGGTCCAGCACCCCGAGAATGTCCCTGACGCGCGCGAAATGGATGCCGGGATCGGCCGAGAACTTGATGCACGTCCCGGTCATCTCGCGCCGGCCGAACGGCACGCGCACCCGCGCGCCGACCGCGACCGCCCCACGCAGCGCCTCCGGCACCCGGTAATGGAACAGTTTGTCCATGGGCACATTCAACGCCACCGCCGCATAGAGAGGAGGTGCGTCCGCCATCGAGCGCCGCTTTCCGCCGCGATTCGGTCAGAGATTGAACTGGTCTAACGTCGGCAGAGCATTGTAGCAAAGGCGACTGACACTGTATAAACTACATTGCCGATTTCCGAATGTTGAATAATAACGGAAAAGTGGAAAGGAACGGGACAATGGCCGCTGATGGCGCGCGGCAGCGCGTTTCAAACGGACAAAGCCCTTCGGCCGTGAGCTCAGGGCCGAACAGCCCGCTCCTTACTCCCAATCGGCAATCGGCAATCGGCAATCGGCAATCGAAGAGTCTGGTCGTTCTGGACGTAGACGGCGTGATCTTTCCGGACCAGTTCATGATCGCGCTGGCTCGGCGGCGCGGCACGTGGAGTTTCGCGCGGACCGTGACCGACTGCCTGCTCTTCAACCTCGGGCGGATCGGGCTGGAGGAGTTGCTGCGCCGGTCGTTCGGGCGGCTGAAGGGCATGCTGTGGCAAACGGCCTGCGAGGTCTTCCGCGGCATGGCCATCGCGCCGCACGCGGCCGAGACGATCGCGGAGCTGAAGGCCGCGGGCCGCCAGGTGATCCTGCTCACCTCCGGCGTGCCGGACCCGTTCGTGAAGGAGCTGGCGGCAGCGCTCGGCGCGGACGGCGGCGCGGGGACGCTGGTCGAGGTGAAAGGCGGCCGGCTGACCGGCAACGTCTCCGGCGCGCTGGCGCGGACGAACAGCAAGCGCGAGTTCGTCGCGCGGCTCATCGAGCGCGAGGGGATTCCGTGGAGCCACGTGGTCGCCGTCGGCGACGATCCGAACAACCTGTCCCTCATGCGGCGCGCCGGCATCAGCATCGGCTTCCACGCCGTGTACAACGTGCGGCGCGAGGTCAGTCACCTGGTCGAGTCTAACGACCTGGCGGACATCCTGCCGTGCGCGCTCGGCGCGGCGGGCCCGCACCTGCTGCCGCACCACCCGAGCGCGATGCGCTCGTGGCATCATGAAATCCTCCGCAAAAGTCTCCACATGAGCGCGCTGGCGGTGCCGTTCCTGGCGGGATACTCCGTGATGGGGGTCTCGCTGCTGCTGCTGGCGCTCGCGGCGGGGTACCTGGTGCTGGAGTTCTGGCGGGTGCACGGCGTGCATCTGCCGCTGGCGCACCGGCTGACGCAGGTGGTGCTGCGGAGATCCGAGTCGCGCCGGCTGGCGACGGCGCCGCTGACGCTGGGGTTCGGGATGCTGGTTTCGCTCTGGTGCCTGCCGCTGGCGGTGGCGCAAGCGTGCATCCTGATTGCGGCGGTGGCGGATTCGGCCGCGTCCATCATCGGCGCGCGATGGGGGCGGACATTCTGGTCGCACAACCGATTGAAGTCGCTGGAGGGCTCGACCGCGTTCCTCGTCAGCGCGATCGTGTGCGGTTCGGTCTACCTGCCGCTGCGGAGCGCCGTGCCGCTGGCGATCGTCGCCGCGCTGATCGAGTCGCTGCCGCTGCAGGATTGGGACAACTTCGTGATGCCCGTCGGCGCGGGGTTGATCGGCGTGACGTTAATGGGGATTGGCTGACGAAGCTGCTCAATCGCCGTTAATCATTCGGGAATCCGCCTTCGCCCTTCGACTGCGCTCAGGCCTACGGCGGACAAGTCGGCAGGCCTGTTCATTCTTCCAAGTCTTTAGCCAGGCTCTTGAGCGCGGCGCGGTGAATCTGGCAGACGCGCGAATCGGTCACGTGCAGGATCGCCCCGATCTCGCGCAGCGCCAGCCGCTCGAAGTAATAGAGGGTGATGACCAGCCGCTGGGTCTTCGTCAGGCGGAGGATGGCCTCGGCGAGACGCGACTTTTCCTCTTCGAGCGATGCGTGGTCCAGCGGCTGCAGGGCCGGGTCGCGCTGCTCGTGCTGCGCCAGGGCGCACTCACCGTCGGGCGCGGCGGAGAGCGGCATCTCGTCGAGCGAGTAGAACACGTGCGCGCCGGCGCCTTTCAGGTCGGCGAGGTCCTGCGCGGCGAGTCCCGTCCGGTTGCAGACTTCCGCGGAGGTGGGCGAGCGGTGGACTTCCTGTTCGAGTTGCGCGCTGGCCCGCGCGACGCGCCCGAGTTCCGAGCGCACCGACCGCGGCAGCCAGTCGTCGGAGCGCAGCGCGTCGAGCATGGCCCCGCGAATGCGAGTCACGGCGTAAGTGTGAAAGCGCACGTTCCGCGCCGGGTCGAAACGGTCGGCGGCGTCAATCAGCCCGACTGCGCCCGCCTCGAGCAGGTCGCCGCGGTCCACGTGCGGCGGCAGGTGCGCGGCCACGCGGCCGAGCACGTACTTCACCAGCGGCAGATGACCGAGGATCAGTTTCTCCCGCGCTTTAGCCGAGGAGCGCGCGACTTTGCGCATGCGTCCTGAGTTCGCGTGTCCGTTTTCTGAGGGTTGCCGGCAGGTTCGCGCGCGGCGAACCATGGGCTCGGCGATCTGAGCCGACGCGTGGCTGGCCATCTGGATTTCCCTTCCCTGCGTAACGGTCGGACGCCGCTTGCAGCGCTCCATCCGTGGGGCGCCGCCGCCGGCTGCACTTCGATTACCAGCGGAAAAGAGCAAAATCTGTGCCGAGGAGCTACACTCGGCTTTAACTGGAAGGATATTCGAGCGTCGCAGCGATGCCGCTGAGGCGCCGGATTACGCGATTTTCCGGAAGCCGAATGCGAACATCGGGATGTCGCAACTCCTTGCTTAATAGCCGGCTACGACATGCGAAGTGAAATCATCGGCGGCAACCCTCCGCCGCGCGCCCGGCGCGCCGATTTGCGTTCAGCGCAAATCCGAAACGAACCATTGTGCGACGACGGCCCGGACAAGCCCTGTCCGATAATGCACGTTTTGCGGTATTTTTGAACATGTCCGCCGCCTGGCTCTGGAGGCGCGGCAGGTTCATGTGGAACGCACGATTATGGAGCCGACGCCATAATAAAAGCGCGCAAAGCGCAAAATGCGTCGGGCTTGTCGAAGGCCGTTCGCACTTTTCATTTTGCATTTTCCGCTACTGACCGATAGAATCCGCGAGTCGTTCCGGCGGTTCCTTCCGCGCCGGCTGTCGAGGGAGCGCGTGTTACACATCCTTTACTTCCATCTGCCGATCGGCGGGCTAAGCTGCCTCAGCCGGGCGTTTGTGCTCGGGATCATCTTGAGCAGCCAGGCGCTGCTGGCGCGGCGCAAGCGCGTCGGTTTCGAGCAGCACCTGATCCTCTTCAGCACGTTCAGCTTCCTCATGGCCGCTGAAATCTTCGGCATCTCTCTGTCGCTCCTGGATTCCGGTCCGGAGATCGGCCTGCCGGCGGCGATGTGGGTCTGGTATCCGGTGCTGTCATCGGTCGGGCTGCTCGGCCTGGCGTTCTGCTTCGACTTCATGCGCCTGACCGGCGGCGAGCCGGACCGCGGCGCTCCGCGCCGGTCGCTCCGGTCGCACAGCCTGCGGTTCCTCGTCGCGGCCGGGATTCTCTTTGCGCTGGGCGCGCTGCTGATGCAGGCGTCATTCGGCCACGACGAATTCCCGACCTCGCGCCACCAGATGGGCTCCGTCTCGTACCTGCTCCACGGGATCCAGGCCGCGGCGATGGCGCTGCTGGTCTGGAAGGCGCTGATCACGCGGCGCGTCTGGCTCTCGCGCACGGAGACGCGCATCTTCGTCCTCGCCGCCCTCCTCGGAGTGATCGGCGCGCTCGTCCAGATCCTCGACGGCCCGCAGGAATTCCTGACCACGTTCGCCTTCACGCTCTTCGTCGGGGTGCTCCTGCGCGACAACTATCGCCGCAGCGAGCTGGACGCGGTCCGCGCCTCGACCGAGCGCACCGCGCACATGCTGCTCTTCCATCGCATCACCACGCAGCTCAAATCCACCTCGGACCTGCCGCGGCTTTACGAGATCACGCTGAACAGCCTGCTCGACCGCCTGCACGCCGAGTCCGGCGCGATCTACGTCGGCGCGGATGCCGAGTCGGAACTGCTGCCGGCGCGCGTGCAGGGGCCTTATCCGCCGCCGCTGCCGCTCGGCGATCTCGCCTCGAGCGACGCGGTCGAAATCCGCACGCTGATCTCCAGCGCGCACGTTCCGCCGGGCGCCGGCATCATCGGCCGGGTCGCAGCGACCGGCGTGCCGCTCTACATCGCTTCGGCCGAGGACGCCGCCGCGCATTACACCTGGCCGACCGGCGCGGTCCATGTGCGCACGGCCATCACTCTGCCGCTGCGCGGACCGGCCGGCGCCTTCGGCGCAATCCAGGTCGTCAACCGCCGCGACGGGGCCGCGTTCAGCGAATCGGACCTGCACTTCGCCAGCCTCATCGCCGAGCAGGCCGGCCTGGCCATCTACGACGCGCGCCTCCACGCGGAGATGGTCCAGCGCCAGCGCGCCGAGGAGCAGCTCCGCGTCGCGCGCGAGATCCAACTGCGCATGATCCCCTCCGAGCCGCCGCACATCGAGGGACTCTCGCTCGGCGCGGAGTACATGCCCGCCGAAGAAGTCGGCGGCGACTACTTCGATTTCTACCGCATTGACCACGACCACCTCGGCGTCGTCATCTTCGACGTCGCCGGCCGCGGCGTGCCGGCCGCGCTGCTCATGGCGATCACCAGCACGTTCTTCAAGATGGCCGCGCCGCGCTCGAACTCGCCGGCGTGGGTCCTCAACGAAGTCAACGCCGCGCTCACCGCCGAGCTGCGCCACGGACTTTACGTCACCGCGCTCTACGGCGTCCTCCGGCTCAGCACGCTCCAATTCACCTTCGTCTGCGCCGGCCACACCGACGCCATCGTGATGCAGGAAGGCAAGCTCGAGTGCGACCGCCACCGGCCGCGAGGCGCGGCGCTCGGCCTCCTGCGGCCGAACCGCTTTCGCGCCGTGATGGAGCAGGAGACGATCCAGCTCCGCGAGGGCGACACGCTCCTGCTCTACACCGACGGGGTCGTCGAGGCGATGAACGACGAAGGCGAGCAGTTCGGCGAGGACCGCCTTTGCGAGGTCGCGCGCGCGCACACCGCCGACGGCGCGCGCAAGCTCGCGGCCGGGATTAAAGACGCCGTCCGCCAGTACTCCGGCCCGCACCGTCAGGACGACGACATCACCGTCCTCACGCTCCAGATCGCGCCGGAGCCGGAGACGCCGGCGCGCGAACCGCAGCCGGAACCGCCCGCGCCGGAGGCGGAATCACCCAGTGCGGAGGCGCCATGACACCATCGGGCCGCACCCAATCGTCCTCGTCCTCGTCGTCGTCCTCGTCCTCGAACTGACGTTTAGAACGACCGAGGACGAGGACGACGACGAGGACGGTTACGAGGACGGCGATTACGATCCTCACCAAATCATATTTGAGGTTTTGAGACCGCTTCCATGAATGACTCGCCTCCACCCGCCGCCGGCCGCATCCGCCGCCTCGGGCCCGAACTGGTCAACCAGATCGCCGCCGGCGAGGTCGTCGAGCGCCCGGCTTCCGTCATCAAGGAACTCGTCGAGAACTCGATTGACGCGGGCGCATCGCGCATCGAGGTCGCGCTCGAGGACGGCGGCAAGAAACTGGTGCGCGTCTCCGACGACGGCATCGGCATGTCGGCGACGGACCTCTCGCTGCTCTTCGAGAGCCATGCCACGAGCAAGATCGGCGGCGTGGACGACCTGGCCCGCATCCGCACGCTCGGGTTCCGCGGCGAGGCGCTCGCGAGCATCGCCGCGGTCAGCCGGTGCCGCGCCGTCTCGCGCGAGCGCGGCTCGGCCGAAGCCTCCGTCGTCCAGTGCGAAGCCGGACGCGCCGGCGAAGTCCGCTCCTGCGGCGCGCCCGAAGGCACGCTCGTCGAGGTGCGCGACCTGTTCTTCAACACGCCCGCGCGATTCAAGTTCCTGCGCTCGACCGCGACGGAGCTGCGGCACATCGTCGAGATGATGACGCGCCTGGCGCTCCCGCATCCGGCGCTGGCGCTCGCGCTCGTCCACAACGGCAAGCCGGTCCTCAAATTGCCGGGCTGCGCGCCGCCGGGCGCGGCCGGCCAAGCCCAGGCGCCGCAGATCCTCGCGGAGCGGCTCGAGTCGCTCTACGGCGCGGAATTCGTCCGCCGGCTGCTGCCGGTGCGGTCGGAGACGTCGGCGATGCTCCTGAGCGGCTTCGTCTCGCCGCCCGGCGAGGGCGAGGCTTCCGCGCTCCAGCATTTCTTCCTGAACGGCCGGGCGATCCGCGACCGGGCGCTGCAGCGCGCCGTCGCTGAAGCGTATCGCGCGCGGCTGGCGCATGGCCGCTTCCCGGCGGTTTTCCTCAGCCTGGAGATTGACCCGGGCCGCGTGGACGTCAACGTCCATCCCACGAAAATCGAGGTGCGGTTCCGCGATTCCGGCGCGGTCTTCGCGCAAGTGCTCACGGCGCTGGAGAAGGCGCTCCGCGCGGCGGCGCCGACTTCGGCCGAGCCCTCAAAACCGCCCGCCTCCGCCGCCGAGCGGCGCGAGAACGTCCGGCAGGCCGTGACGGAATTCTTCGACCGCTCGTCCGGCCGCCGCGATTTTCCGCCGCCGGGGACCGGCGCGCGGACTGCCGCTTCGCGGGAGCCGGCGCCGCCCGCTCAGCCTCCGCAAAACGCGCCGCCGTTCGAACCGCCTCCGGCCGCGCCGCAGGCTGCGCCTCATCCTTCGCCCGTCGCCGCTCAACCTCCCGCGCCGGCGCCGCCCAGGAACTTCATCCAGATCCACGACCGCTACCTCGTCGAGGAAACGCCCGGCGGGTTCCTCGTCGCCGACCAGCACGCGCTGCACGAGCGCATCCTGTACGAGGAACTCAAGCAGCGCGTCAGCCACGCCGCCGTCCCGCGCCAGCGGCTGCTCATCCCCGAGATCGTGGACCTGCGCCCGGCGGATTTCCTGCGGGTGATGGAGATGCGCGAGACGCTGCTGAAAATGGGCGTGGAGGTCGAGCCGTTCGGAGAGAAGACCGTCGCCGTCCACGCCGTGCCGCACCTGGCCACGGGCGCGAACCCGCGCGAGCTGCTGCTGGAGATCCTGCGCGAGACCGCCGAGGAATCCGAAGGCGGCGCCGTGGACCGGCAGGAGCGGCTCCTGCGCGTGATCGCGTGCAAGGCCGCCGTCAAGGCCGGCGATCGCCTCTCCAGGACACAGGTCGAGGCCCTGCTCGACCGGCGAGACCAGATCGGCCCCGAGACCATCTGTCCGCACGGCCGCCCCACCACGCTCCGTTTCGACCTCCGCGACATCGAGCGGCAGTTCCTTCGGAAATAGGTTGCCGGGTTCATGTCATTCTCGGGAGCTTGACCTTATTTATTTAGAAATGATACCTTGGACTGCTGTGGGGACATCGAACCGCCGGTCATTTGGGGACAGGAGACTGTCATGAAAAATTCCAGGGCATGGATGGCGGTGGCACTCTGCGGGCTCCTGGGCGCGCTGACGGCGTGCTCCTCGGGTTCGAGCTACGTGAAGCCCGGTTACAACTTCAACTCCGTCGGCAGAGTCGCGGTGATCGTCTCGATGAGCGTCGGCTACCCGCCGCAGCGGCAGGAGATCGCCGACCTGTTCGCCATGCACATCCTTCAGAAAGGCTACGACGTGATTGACCGCGCCAACGTGCCGGACCTGGCGCAGGAGGTCGCGTTCCAGAATACCTCCGGCATCACCAGCCCGGATGGGCGCGAGAAGCTCGCCATCCACAACGTCTCCACCGTGGTCGTCGTCAACATGGCCATGCAAAACGAAGAGGATTTTTCCATGACGGCCAAGATGCTGGACGTGCAGACCGGCACGCTGCTCTGGGCCGGCGAGGGGACCGGTGCCCTGAAGAGCGGGCTGGCCACTTTCGGCGGCGCGGTGCTGGGCGCAGGCGCCGGCGCGGCTATCGGCTCCATCGGAAACACGACCGGGGCGATCGTCGGCGGCGTGGCCGGCGCTCTGGGCGGAGGCGTGGTGGGCGCGGCCCTGGAGCCGGGCCAGGCACAACTGCTGCGCTCCGTGATCGAGAAAACGTGCAGGGACCTTCCCGCGCGGATGCCGGCGGGCGCGGTTCCGAGCCCGCACTGACGTCCCAATCGTCCTTTTCCTTCGCATCATGGGGCCATCTCCTCGCGGAAATCCGTTGACTTCACTTGCCGCGCTTGCTATACTTCTGGATTCAGGGCCGCGGGAGCGCGATGAATTCCAACGGACAAGTCCCGCAGCCTCAGGGAGTTACAGGCCATCGGCCGCCGCGTTCGATCGGCGGCGCCTGCGACAGGGAAGATATTGTCCTCGTCCGGTTCATTGATCAGCGGGCCAATGAAGATCGAGCAACTTCGGACTCGGATTGACGAGATAGACCGGCGCATCATCGGCCTGCTGAACCGGCGCGCGCAGATGGCGATGCAGGTCGGCGAGATCAAGCACCGCGAGGGCGCGCCGATCTTCGCGCCCGAGCGCGAGGAACAGGTGCTGCGCCGCGCCGAGGCCTACACCGCCGAGCACGGCGTGATCGAGCCGGAGACGATGCGCGCGATCTACTCCGAGATCATCTCCGCGTGCCGTTCGGCCGAGCGGCGGCTCAGCGTGGCGTTCCTCGGGCCGCGCGGCTCGTTCAGCCACCACGCGGCCCGGTCGGCGCACTGGGCGACCGTCGGCGGCAGCGCGGTGAAACGGCGGTTCGGCTCGTCGGTGGACCTGCTGCCGGTGAACGGGATCGAGGCGGTCTTCGCCGAGGTCGCCACCGCCCGCGCCGATTACGGCGTGGTGCCGATCGAGAACACTTCCGAGGGCGGCATCGGCGCGACGCTGGACATGTTCATGGAGTCGGACCTCAAAGTCAGCGGCGAGATCCTGGTGCGGGTCCATCACGCCCTGCTGGCGCGATGCGCGCCGCGCGCGATCCGCAGGATTTACAGCAAGGCCGAGGTCCTCGGACAATGCAAGCGATGGCTGGCGAGCCATTATTCGGACGCGACGCTGACCGAGGTCGCCTCGACCTCGCACGCGGCCGAGTTGGCCTCGCGCACGCGCGACGCGGCGGCGGTGGCGCACGAAGAGGCCGCGGCGATCTACGGGCTCAACGTCCTTCACCGCGGCATCGAGGACAACCCGTCGAACATGACGCGCTTCTACATCATCGCGCAGCGCGGCGCCGCGCCGAGCGGCCGCGACAAGACGAGCATTCTCTGCTTCATCAAGGACCAGGCCGGCGCGCTGCACCGCATCCTGTTCCCGTTCTGGCGCGCGCACGTCAACCTGACGAAGATCGAGTCGTGGCCGTCGAAGCGCAAGGCCTGGGACTATTGCTTCTTCATTGATTTCGAGGGGCACCGCGACGATCCGAAGATCGCAGGCCTGCTCGACCGCGTGCACGCGCAGTGCAGCGAGATGAAGATCCTCGGCTCCTTCCCGGCCGCGCGGTGAAACATACGGATACGGAAACTGACAACTTGGAACCACAGATAACACAGATGAACACAGATACGAAGAATCAGGCAGTCCGTTTCCGTCGTCATCTGTGTTCATCTGTGTCCATCTGTGGTTTAAAAACCAACTCTTCGTTTACTGAGGCCAGCGCATCGTGAGAAAATCGTTCGTCGCCGGGAACTGGAAGATGAACACGAACGGCCAGGAAGCCGTTCAGCTCGGGATGGCGGTGGCGGCCGGCGCGCACGACGTGCGCGCGGACCTGGCGGTGTGCCCGCCGTTCGTCTATCTGTGCGCGGTGGCCGCCGCGCTCAAGGGCAGCCGCGTGGCGCTCGGCGCGCAGAACATGTACTCCGAGCCGAAAGGCGCCTACACCGGCGAGATCAGCGCCGCGATGCTCAAGGACGCCGGCTGCCGCTGTGTGATCCTCGGCCACTCCGAGCGGCGCCACATTCTCGGCGAGAAGGACGACCTCATCCGCGCCAAGGTCCGCGCGGCGCTCGCGGCGCAGCTCGAGCCGATCCTCTGCGTCGGCGAGACGCTCGAAGAGCGCGACGCCAACCGCACGCTCACCGTGATCGAGCGCCAGGTGCGCGAGGGGCTTTCCGGCACCCCCGCCGAGCAGGCGCGCCGGGTGACGCTCGCCTACGAGCCGGTCTGGGCCATCGGCACCGGCCGCAGCGCCGCGCCCGAACAGGCGCAGGAAGTCCACGCCGCGATCCGCAAATTGCTCGCGGCGCTCTTCGGCGCCGATACGGCCGAGGCGATCCGCATCCAGTACGGCGGCTCCGTCAAGCCGGAAAACGCGCGCGCCATCCTCAGCCAGCCGGACGTGGACGGCGCGCTCGTCGGCGGCGCATGCCTCAACGCCGATTCATTCCTGCAGATCGCGCGCGCGGCCAAACAGGTCTGATTGCGGCCGCGCCGGGAATCGGATTTTTGGGCCGGGCTGCGGACCGACGCGGGCGCGGCTCGGGAACTTCATTAAGGGAGACGACTCGTGGGCATCTACCGCGGGATAGTGCTGGTGTTGCTGGTGATTGATACGGTTGCGCTCTGCGGGCTGATCCTGATCCAGCGCGGCAAAGGCGGCGGGCTCGCCGGCGCGTTCGGCGGCGGCGGCGTGGAACAGGCCTTCGGAACCCGCGCGACGACCCTCGCCCAGAAAGCCACCGCCGTGCTCGGCGGAATCTACCTGCTCCTCTCCATCGTGCTCGGCCTCAGCCTCGGGATGGGCCGCGCAGGCGCCATCGCGCCGACGCCGAGCCCCGAAATGCCCGTGAACACCATGCCGGAGAAGGCGCCGCTTCCCGCCGCGCCCTCGAATCCCGGGAATGCCAAATAATGGACCATAACCAGGTCGAAGCCGCGTTCAAGAAGTGCGGCGCCTTTCTGCGGGGCCACTTTCAACTGACCTCCGGGCTGCACAGCCCGGGCTATCTCCAGTGCGCGCTGGTCTGCCAGGACCCGGTCCTGTGCGCCCGGCTGTGCGAAGAGCTGGCCAAGCCGTTCCGCGGCATCCGCGTGGACGCGGTGATCGGCCCGGCGATGGGCGGCATCGTGCTGGCGTACGAGCTGGCGCGCGCGCTCGGTGCTCGCGGCTTGTTCACGGAGCGCGGCGAGGACGGGCGGATGACGCTGCGGCGCGGCTTCGCGCTCAACAGCGGCGAGAAGGTCGTCATCGCCGAGGACGTGATGACCACCGGCGGCTCCGCGGCGGAGTTGATCGAGATCGCCAACGCGGCCGGCGCGGAAGTCGTCGGCGTCGCGGCGCTCGTGGACCGCGGCGGCGCGAAACGGTTCGAAGGCCGGCGCGTCGCCTTCGCGCTCCAGGTCGAGCTGCCGACGTACAAGCCCGAAGAATGTCCGCTGTGCAAGGAGGGCGTCGCCCTCGTGAAACCCGGCAGCCGGAAACGCCCAGGAGCTTGACATGGTCCGAAGCATGACGGGATTCGGCCTCGGCTCGAGCGAGACCGGCCGGTTCGCCGTGCGCGCGGAGGTCCGCTCGGTCAACAACCGCAACCTGCGCGTGACGGTGCGGCTGCCGGAACGCCTTCAGGCGCTCGAGCCGGAGTTCGAGAAGATGCTCCGCGACGCGATGTCGCGCGGCACCGTCACCGCCGCGGTCACCGTGGACGACGTCAGCGGCGATCCGGGCTACGTGCTCGACACCGCCGCCATCGAGTTCTACCGCGAAGCGCTCAAGAAGGTCGAGAAGGGCAAGGTGCCGCTCGCGGTCCTGGTCTCGCTTCCGGGGGCCATCCGCAAGAAGCCGGTCGAGGAGATCCCCGCCGAGCTGATCGCCGCCGTGCGCGAGGCGATGCAGAAGGCCATCAAGGAACTCGTCGCCGCGCGCGAGGTGGAAGGCGCGTTCATCTGGAAGGACATGACGGCGCGCTGCGTGGCGATCGGCGCGCTGGTCGAGCGCGTCGAGGCGCGCATCCCGCGCATGATCGAGGATTACCGGCGGCGGCTCTCCGAGCGGCTCGCGAAACTTCTCAACGGGATCGGCACGACGATCACCCCGGAAGACGTCCGCAAGGAAGTGGCGCTCTTCGCCGACCGATCCGACATCTCCGAGGAGATCACCCGGCTCCGCAGCCACCTGGCGCTGATGGCCAAGGCCGACAAACAGGACGAGCCGTACGGCCGCAAGTTCGAGTTCGTCATGCAGGAGATGTTCCGCGAGGCGAACACGATGGGCTCCAAGGCTACCGATGCCGAGATGGTGCAGGACATGCTCGACATCAAGTCCGAGATCGAGAAACTGCGCGAGCAGGCGCTGAACGTCGAGTGAGGCGCGCATGTTGCCGGCCGAAACCGGGCGAAAGTGCGGGCTTGCCCGCCATCCGTATGGCGGGCTGGCCGTGGTCGTCTCCGGGCCGTCGGGCGCGGGCAAGACCACCGTCTGCCGCGGGCTCATCGCGCGGTACGGCTACGAGCGCTCGATCTCGGCGACGACGCGCGCGCCGCGCGCCGGCGAGCGCGACGGCGTGGATTACCATTTCATGACGCGCGAGCGGTTCCTGGAAGGCGTCCGGCGCGGCGAGTTCCTGGAGCACTCGGAACATTTCGACAACCTGTACGGCACGCCGAAAGAGCCGGTCGAACGGGCGTTGCAGCAAGGGCGGACGATCATCCTGGAAATCGACATCAACGGCGCTCAGCAGGTGATGGAGCGACTGCCGGCGCAGGACCGCTTCTGCATCTTTCTCACCGCGCCCGATGCGCGCGAGCAGGAGCGCCGCCTGCGCAGCCGCCGGACCGAAGGCGAGGAGGCCGTCCGCACGCGGCTCAGCCGCGCCGAGAAGGAAATCGCCCAGGGCCTGCGCTACGACGCCCGGGTGGAGAACGACGTGATCGAACGCACCGTCCTCGAAGTTCATGCGCACATTCAGAAAGCGGAGGCGAGGAAAAACGATGGATGTGGACAGGCTTGAGCACTTGACGCAGAAGGTCGGCGGACGGTTCCGGCTGACCGCGCTCCTCCAGAAGCGGCTGGCGGAACTCGTGAAGGGTTCGCCGCCGCTGGTGGACCTGCCGTCGAACAATTTCTTCGAGGTCGCCCTGCGGGAGATCGAGGAAGGCCGGATCGAGCTGCTGCGCGCCTGGACGGCCCAGGACGGCGGCGGCCGCGCCGTCTCCGCGCCCCCTGAGAAAGAAGCCGACGAATGAAGGCCGCGCATATCCTGCTCGGCGTCACCGGCAGCATCGCGGCCTTCAAGGCCGCCGACCTGACCGCCGGCCTCACCAAGGACGGCGCGGAGGTCACCGTCATCATGACGGAGTCCGCGCAGCGTTTCGTCGCGCCGCTGACGTTCGAGACGCTCGCGCGCCGGCCGGTGATCACCAGCATGTGGACCCGCACGGCCGAGGTCGGGCCGGTCCACGTCGAACTGGCCGACTGGGCCGACCTGCTCGTCGTCGCGCCGGCGAGCGCCAACTTCATCGGCAAGCTCGCCCACGGCATCGCCGACGACATGCTCTCGTGCATGGCGATCACCATGACGCGTCCGCCGCTCATCGCGCCGGCCATGAACGACAACATGTACCGCCACCCGGCCGTGCAGGAGAACATCCGCACGCTGCGCCGCCGCGGCTGCACGTTCATCGGCCCCGTCGTCGGCCGCCTGGCCAGCGGCAAAATCGCGCTCGGCCGGCTCTCCAGCGTGGAGGACATCCTCTCCGCAATCCGCCGCGCGCTGAAAACCAGCGGGCGGAAATAGATATCGTCCTCGTCCTCGCTCTCGTCCTCGTCCTCGGTCGTAACTAACAGCGGTTCGAGGACGACGACGAGGACGAGTATGAGGACGAGGACGATGGATTTCTGAGGCGACCTATGCGCTTCATCGTCACCGCAGGCCCCACTCGCGAGTACCTCGACGACGTGCGCTTCCTGACGAACGCCTCGAGCGGGCGGATGGGCTATGCCGTCGCCCGGATGGCGGCGCGGCGCGGGCACAGCGTGGACCTCCTCACCGGCCCGGTGGCGCTGAGGGCGCCGTCCGGCGTGCGGGTCCACCGCGCAATCAGCACTCAGGAGATGTACGAGGCGGCGAAGAAACTTTTCCCGCGCGCGGACTGCCTCATCGGCGCGGCGGCCCCGGCCGACTTCACGCCCGTCCGCCGGATCAAGGGAAAAGCGAAGAAAGCCGACGCGTCCCTCGTGCTGCAACTGAAGCCGACGGTGGACATCCTCGCCACGCTCGGCCGCGCGAAGAGCCGTCAGGTCATCATCGCCTTCGCGCTCGAAGTGCAGAGCCCGCTGAAGAACGCTCGGCTGAAACTGCGCCGCAAGAACGCCGACGCCATCGTCCTGAACTCGCCCGCCGCCATCGGCGCGCCCCGCTCCGACGCGACGATCCTCCTCCGCAGCGGCGCGCGACTGGAAGTCAAGCAGGCCACCAAGCAACGCCTCGGCCGCATCCTCGTCGGCCTGGCAGAATCATTGCGCGCAACGGCGCGCGACGATGGACGATAGACCATCGGCGACGGACCATCGTCCTCGTCGTCGTCCTCCGCCCTCGTCCTCGTCCTCCGCCCTCGTCCTCGTCCTCGTCCTCGTCGTCGTCCTCGTCCTCGAACCGCCGTTAGTTACGACCGAGGACGAGGACGATCTAGCGCGGGCGACGCCATTTCTGCTATCCGCCGCGTTTCCCCGTTTCTCTTGCGCCTCTTCGCGGCTAAACTTTTTTCAGCCGTCCCCGCGCGCGGCGGGCTTCATCCTCGGCGATCCACGATTTCGCGAGCGCCTCGACTTCGGCCGGCGCGAGGTCGGTCGGTCCGCCGATCGCGCGCCGCCGCAACGACGCGGCGATGTAGATCGAAATCCCGGCGGCGACGGAGACGTTCAGGCTCTGCGAGAAGCCGGGCATCGGCAACTGGTATCGCCCGTCGCACGCCGCGAGCAACTCGTCGGAAAGCCCGGCGTGCTCGCCGCCGAAGACCAGCGCCACCTTGCGCCCGAAATCCAGCGCCTCGATCGGCTGCGCCGCGCGGTCGGGCACCGCCGCCCACAGGCCGAAGCCCTGCTGGTGCAGCGCCCCGGCGCACGCCGCGCCGTCGGCATGCGCGTGAAGCTCCAGCCATTTCTCGCAGCCGCAGGTGATCGCGCGGTTGAGCGGCAGATCTTCCATCGCGCCGACCAGGTGAACGTGCTGCACGCCGAACCCCTCGCACGAGCGCAGGACGGCGCTGATGTTGTGCGGATCGTGGACGCCGTCGAGCACCACGCGCACGCCGCCGAGCCGCCGGCCGGCCACCAGCCGCATCCGCGCGGGCCGGCGCTCCTCTTCCGGGATGTCCGGCGGCAAGTCCTCCGGAACGGGCGCTCGACCGGATGATCGTTTCGTCGCCAAATTCGGACCGCTTATGGAAGAACCCGGACAGGGTCAGCGCGCCGGCATCCTGCCGCCGGTAATAATGCAGTGCCCCCGAAATAACATACGTAAGTCCAGCCAGCGTCATGTCGCGCGCAGTACGCTGCGCGCTCTGGCTGCTCGTAGTGTGCCCGTAAGGGCATACGACGTAGCGCCTGACGGCGCCACTACAAGCGCTGGAAACTGCCGATGCGGGCGCGGCGGTTGCCCTGGATTTTCCTGACGGCGGATTCGAACGCGGCGACCTCGCTCTTCGTCGTCAGCGCGCCCAGTTCCAGATCGTACTGCACCGTTTCGCCGGGCTTGAGCATCCTCAGCCGCCCTTCGGCGCGCTCCTTCGCGCGGCCATGGACCGAGTTCGTGGCCGGCTCGACGCCGACGACGTACGTGCCCTTGCCCAACTGCTTCCACTCGATCAGGTGCGGCAACTGCGTCTTGCGGTACACCACGTAGCCGCCGAATCCGAGCGCCGGGTTCACGATGCCGGCCATCGTCCGTCCGCCCGCCGTGGCGACGTCGTGGTGGTACACCTTCTCGCGGTACCCGGCGACCGGCGCGTGGAAGGAGGCGTACTCCGCCTTGCCGTCCTCCGCGTCGGCGTCGCGCGGCGTCACGCACAGGCTCGGCGAGACGAGCCGCGAGCCCGCGTCCACCACCGGGAAGCCGAAATTGATGTGATAGAGCAACATGTGCGGCGCGGGCTTGTCGTCGAGGTTCGTCACTTCATCGTGCACGTACAGCTTGTTCTGGCCGAGGAACGCGAAGATCGAGCGCGTCAGGCACAGGCACGGGCCGAAGACCTTGCATTCCATCACCTTCCCGCGGACGCCGACGACGTAGTCGTCGCCCTTCCAGCCGCTGATCGTCCGCACCTCCTGCGCGGGAGTATTCGAGATGCGGCCGTGGAGGCCCAGCGGCACGCCCTCGTCCACGCACGGCGCGCCGAAGTGCGTCAGCCCGCACGTGCAGACCAGCCCGCCGAAGAACCCGCGCAGCCACTCGAGCCCTTCGGGCTGATAGAATTCCGGCGCCGTATCGCCCGCGCACGACCGCCAGCAGAGCGACCGGCCGTTGTGCTCCGCCGCGCTCACGTCCAGCGCGCGGTCGGCGAGCACGGTGAAGCGGAATCCCGACCCGGTGCTCAGCTCGATGGCGGCGACGCCTTTCGCCCGGCCTTCGGTCAGCGTGTGTGGCCGCACCGTGGCGATCTGCGAAGGGTCGCCGATACGCTCGAGGAGCTGCCTGCGCGTCCAGCTCCGGCCGAAGAGCCATGCCATGGCGATTCTCCTTTTGATGGAACGCGCGCTGTGAACGCCCGCCGTTCAGTCGGCAAGGTAGCGACCCGCGCCACAACTGTCAAGCCGAGACCGCCTCCGGCTGAAATCCTGCGGAAAAATCCGGATTCTCCTTGACAGGCTCGCGCGGGTGGGCTATCTATTACGGAAGAGGTATTCGGCCGCTGGCGGAGGAAGAAACGCGGAATTTATCGCCGATTTCGCGGCGGAATGCAAGGAGGCGCTCCGTGGCGACGATCCTGCTGGTCGAGGACGACCTCAACGAGTGCGTGCTGTATGAGCGCGAACTCGGCGAACAAGGGCACAACATCCTGATCGCGCACAACGGCCCGCAGGCGCTGGCGATGTGCGAAGACGCCAAGCCCGACCTGGTCGTCATGGACGTCAGCATGCCGGGGATGGACGGGATTGACGTGATGGGCCGCATGCTGTGCAGGAACCACAAGCTGCCGATCATCCTCAACACCGCGTACGCGTCGTACAAGGAAGATTTCCGCTCGTGGGCCGCGGACGCTTACGTCGTCAAGTCCGCCGACCTCACCGAGTTGAAGCAGACGGTCAAGCACGTTCTGGAGACGCGCCGGCAGGGCGCCGAGCCGAAGCCCGGCGGCGCGAAGGGGTGAGATGCAGGAATCGAGCGCGTCGGACCAGGGCAGTCCTTCCATGGACCCATGGATGAAGGCATCATCAACACGCCCGCTGAGCCATGCGCTCGGTTCCTGCGTCGCCTGCCGAAGTTAATCCTTTCCTTTGCCGACCTATTACCTGATCAGGAGAGGACTCTGGGCGAGACTTGAAAGCTTGAAGCCAGAGGGGTAGTATCGTGTCCTGAGTCCAACGCTATTCACGTGGAAAGGGTACCGGTTCTTCTTCTTTTCGCGCGAAGAGCCACGTCCTCATGTTCACGTCACTTGTGCCGACGGTGAAGCGAAATTTTGGTTGGGGCCAGCCGTTTCCCTGGCGAAGAACTACAGACTGTCAGGGTCGGAAGTGTCAAAGTTGAAGAAGGTGGTGGAGGAAAAGAAAGATGAGATCGTCCGTGCCTGGAACGACCGCTTCCAAGGTCGAAGTCACTAACGTCGGCTCGTTCGGCCTGTGGATTCTCCTCCAAGGGAAGGAATATTTCCTGCCCTATGAACAATATCCCTGGTTCAGGGAAGCCCGGATCGCCGACGTCCTGAACGTCGCTCTTGTGCATGAGGATCATCTGCACTGGCCGGCGCTGGATGTTGACCTTTGCGTCGAGTCACTGGATCACCCCGAAGACTTCCCTCTGATTTACAGAGACCGCGCCGCCGCATCCAAACGCCGCGCCAAGTAGACCGCGCTGCGATTCTCAGCCGCAGAGTACCCCTAGCGATATTTCGATTTTCAGGCTTGACATGGATGCGAGGGAATATTACTCTGTAATGCAGAGTGCTCTGTAAGCTCCCGTCGGCCAGCATAATTTGGAGGCCACTGTGATGGAAATTTCTTCGGAGGAGGCCCGGGAATCACTGGCGCAGGCGCAGGATGCGGCCGCGCGCACGCGGAAGCTGCTGGCCTGTCGCGGGGCGGATGCGCTGTTTGTGGTCTGGGGCTTGGTCTGGTTCCTGGGTTACCTGGGAACTGACTTAGCGCCCCGGCTGCTGGCGCTCGGGAAAGGCGGCGAGGACCGCGGAGAGACGGCCGTCTGGATCGTGAACGGGATATGGCTCGCCCTGATCGCTCTCGGCATCGTGGTTTCTGTCGCCGTGTGGAAACGACGCTCGCCGACGAAGACGAGCAGCGGAGCGCGGTTGGGCTGGTTCTGGCTGCTGCTTTACGTCTATGTGAGTGTCTGGATCTTCCTCCTCTGGCCGTTCATCAAGGTCGAGGGCGCAGCGGAATCCGTTCGGTTCGGGCGGCACATGGGCGCCATCGAAGCGACGGTGCCGATGTTCGCATACGTGGTGATGGGACTCTGGCTCGACCACTTCATGATCTGGATAGGACTCGCCATAACCGGGCTGACGGTGCTCGGCCTGTTTCTGGCACCGGCCTGGTTCTGGATCTGGATGGCGGTAATGGGCGGCGGCTCGCTCGTCAGTACCGGCTTTTTGATCCGCAACCGCTGGAGGTAGCCATGGGCCGCATTGACGAGGTTATACACCAGTCGCTGCGCTTGCAAATCATGGCGTCGCTGATCACTCTCGATCCGCGGCAGTCGGTGGATTTCGTTTATCTGCGCGACCTGCTCAAAGCCACAGACGGCAATCTCGGCGCGCATCTGGAGAAACTGGAGGCGGCAGGCTACGTGAAGATCGAGAAGACTTTCGTCGCGCGAAAACCGCGCACGTTCGTTTCGGCCACAGCGAAAGGGCGCACGGCGTTCGAGGAGCACGTGGCGGCGCTCAAGACGATTCTGAACATGAAGTGACGCTGCTCGAGGCAGTCATTTCCAGCTTGACTATCGCAGCCGTTCGTTGTGACTATTCGCGGGACATCAAACCTATTTGGCAGCCCGGCTTCAAAGCGTGAAGGACACGCGTGGCCATCTCGTAACTCCAACATGCCCCTCCGGCTCCTCTTTCCGATCAGGCGCGCGAGGGTTGGGTCTGGGCGTATCGTTTCACAAGTCAGCCGAAAAACCGCTTGGCGACGGACAACTGTTACAGTACACTCTCGCCTTTAAAAGCGAGCCCTCCTTCGGAGAACGGTCAAATGGGAAATCCCGGATGAAGCGACCCATGACATCCGACAACCGCGCCGCAGCACCACAGACCCTCTGGGTTATGCTGGCCTGCGCGTGGATTCTGGTCGTCGCGGTCGTGGTTTGGGCGAACGGCCTGAAAGGCCCTTTCATCTTTGACGATCTCATCGCGATCCGAGACAATCCGACCCTCCGCCATTTTCCCGCCTGGGAGAATTTCGTCCCGCCGCATGAGAACTCGCTCTCCAGGAGGCCGGTTGTAAACCTCACGCTCGCGCTCAACTACGCCATCGGCGGCCTCGACGTGCGCGGGTTTCACGCCGGGAATCTGCTCATCCATCTGCTGACGGCGCTGCTGCTCCTCGGCATCGTCCGCCGCACGTTGAACGAATTGACGATGGACCCCGGACGACGGACGATGGTCCATGCTCCCTCGTCCATCATCGCCGTTTCGTTTGCCGTGGCGCTCATCTGGGCGGTCCATCCCTTGCTGACCGAACCGATGGACTACTTGACTCAGCGCACCGAACTGCTCATGGGCCTCTTTTTTCTGCTCACCCTGTATTGCGCGGTCCGCGGCGCGTCCAGCGGGCATCCCCGGCGATGGCACGCAGCCGCCATCGCCGCCTGCGCCCTGGGCATGGGCTCCAAAGAAGTCATGGCCGCCGCCCCGGTCATCGTCCTGCTGTACGACCGATGCTTCCTGTCCGGCTCGTTCCGGGAGGCGTTGCGCCGGCGCCTCTCCTTGTATCTCGGACTGGCCGCCACCTGGGCGATCCTCGGTGCGCTGATGATCGCATATCCCTGGGGCGGCGGAACCGGCGCCGGGTTGGGCCTGGTGGGGATCGGACCGTGGGAATACGTGCGCACGCAGCCGGGCGTCATTCTGAACTACCTGCGGCTGAGCTTCTGGCCGAGTTCGCTGTGCCTGGACTATGGCTGGCCGATCGCGACGAGCGCAGGGCAGATTTTCCCGGCGGCGGCCGTCATCGCGGCGATGCTCGGCGCGACGTTGTGGGCGCTGAGCCGGAGGCCGGCGTTCGGATTCCTGGGCGCGTGGTTTTTCCTGATCCTGGCGCCCACCTCGACTTTCGTGCCGATCGCCGACGCGGCGGCCGAGCGCCGGATGTACCTGCCGCTGGCGGCCATCGTGACGTCCTGCGTCCTTGCGGCCTATTGGCTCGGCGACCAATTGGTCCGCCACGTGGCCGAAGACGTCGGGACGCGCAAACTCCTCGGAAGAGTCCTGGCGGCTCTGGCGCTCCTCCTTGTAACGGCCGCACTGGGCTATCGGACGTTCGAGCGGAACGCGCTTTACCGCGACGCGATTTCCATCTGGCAGGATACGGTCACCCAGCGCCCTCGGAATGCGCGCGCGTGGGGCAATCTGGGCATGTGTTACGTTGATGCCGGCCTTCCTGGCGAGGCCGTGCCATGCTTCAGCCAAGCCATCGAATTGAAGCGGGACAACTCCACGGCGTACAGCAACCGAGGGAGCGCCTTCATCCACAATGACCGCGGCATCGCCTTCGCCAGGATGAACCGCCTCGACGAAGCGGTCCAGGACTACGACACGGCCATTGCCCTGAACCCGGATTATGCCGAGGCATACGTCAACCGTGGCGCCGCCTATGCGGACTCCAACCGTTTCAATGAGGCCCTCCAGGACTATAGCCGGGCTGTTGCGCTGCAGCCCGATAACGCTCGCGCCTACAGCAACCGCGCTGTGGTGGGCCTGCGCACCGGCCGCTTCAATGAAGCCCTGTCCGATTGCGACAAGGCCATCGCGCTGCAACCTGACTACGCCAATGCCTACCTTAACCGCGCTTACGGCCGGTACCTGGTGAAAGAGTTCGACAAAGCCCTCGCCGACTTGAACACCTGTGTGCAACTGGGCGGCAAGCCGGATCCTGAATTTATCGGGAAGGTTCTGCAAGCCGCCGGACAGGCGAAATAAGGCGAACCTGGTCACCCTCCACACGCCCCGTATCGCCATAGACACGCTCCTCGGAAAAGGTCCGGTTCGCCGTAACGTGCTAGATGGCCGGCCAAATAGGTCGGTTGACAAACCGCTCCGGCTCCTCTTTCCAATCAGGCGCGCGTGGGCGTATTGTTATCCAGAACGGCCGAGAAACAACTTGACGGTGGGCACGCTTTGAGTACAATACTGTCGCCGCGAACGACAGCCGAAGGCGCAAAAGCCGCCGCAAGGCGTTAATTCTTAAAGCTCCTGACCTCTTTATATGCCGCACGGGAATACTGGGGATGAAGCGGATACTCATCCTGCTGCATGAGCACTTCAAACACGAACAGTATCTTATCTATCGTCTCCGCGAGGCGTGGCAGAAACAGGGGCTGCACGTATCATGTGTTTACGGCATTAGAGACCGGCCCGAGGCAGACCTGCTGATTCCGCACGTTGATCTGACGCGAACACCTCCCGAATACATCGAGTACATCCGATCCTATCCCAACGCCGTCAACCGCAATGTGGTGGATATCTCCAAGCGCAGGATCAGCGCGAACCTGCTTCGCGGTGACGAGGACTTCCGCGGGCCGGTCATTGTGAAGACCGACAACAACTCGGAAGGCGGCTCGGAGGAGTTCCTGTACCGATGCCGGCATCCCCATCTCGCGTGGCTCCGGGGGAAAGCGAGCGCGGTCCAGGCGCATCTGGCCGGGCATCGTTCCACGGCGCGGAGTGGTCTGCACGAATATCCTGTCTACAGCAGCCTGGCGGAGGTTCCCGCCGGCGTGTTCAGAAACCGGGCGCTCGTGGTGGAGAAGTTCCTTCCGGAGAGAGAGGGCGATCGCTACTTCGTGCGTGTGTACGTTTGCCTGGGCAGTCACACACAAAGCATCCGCATCGCCGACTCGAAGCCCTTCGTGAAAAGGCCCGCGGCTCGGCAGGTGGACGAAGGACTTGAGGTTCCCGAGCCGGTGCTGGACCTGCGCCGCCGGATCGGCTTGGATTATGGCAAAATTGATTACACGATTCATGAGGGGCAGGTCGCCATCCTGGACGTGAGCCTCACGCCGGGGTGGTCTGCCGGGACTGAGCTGACGGCGCGCACAGTCGGCATCCTGGCGGGCGGCATCTGGTCGCTGCTGCCGAACCAGGGAAATACTTGACGCATGCGACCTGTTCAGGACGGAGCGCGTTTGGACAAGACCGCAGGGATGATGCTCGCGCCCTTCCCTCAAGGTCATTCGGCTCGCTTGCCTCCCGGAAATGTCGGCCGAAGGCCATGAGCCGTTCGACGTTGCTAGCGGCCCTGAGTCCATCGAAGGGCGAACGAAGCGAGTTGAATGGCCGGCCAAATAGGTCGGTTGACAAACCGCTCGGGCTCCTCTTTCCAATCATGCGTGCGAGGGGTGCGCGTGCGCGTATCGTTTTACAGAACAGCCGGGAAAAACTTGAAAACAGGCTCTTTGAGAGTACAATGTTATCGGAGCGATCGGCAGTCTAAGAGGGAAACGCCGTTGGAAGTCGGGCGGGGAAAGCGACAATAGGTGATGTCCCAAATTAGTAATGACAATACTTATGAAAACATCGTGCAATATCGCCAGGCCTGATTTTATCTTGCAGGTTGAAGCGATCGAGCCATCGAACACTGGTTTTCTTAAAAACCGGCCGTGTCGGCTAATACTTGCAGATGGGAAAGCTGTTGAACGTGCGATTTGCGTGGAAGATCATCGTGGATTCTCAGGCAAGTGGTGGATCCACCCGGAATGCGTCGCAAGGATTGAGGCGTCACGAGAGAGGATGCCGGCGAACCTCGCATCCAAGTTGTACGTCGCAGGCGAATCAGGAATGGGTTACCAGATATTCAAAGTTAAAATGAGAGACGGCACATCCTATCCGTTCCTTACCGGGAACATCGTTGATTTTCCGGATTTCCCTGAGGGATACAGCACGGATGATGTCGTGGAAGTATACCCGCACGAAGGAAGATACGAATTCGGCCTGAGGCGGAGCCGGAGTTTCAAGTGGTGTTTCTATGTTAAAGAATGAATCTCCTGCGGAATTCGGCGGACACCATAGGCAACTACGGATGAACTCCCAACACCCAACATCGAACGTCCAACGCCCAGGTACTCGCGCAATCCGAGCCGCCGACTTGGACGTTGGGCGTTCGGCGTTGGATGTTGAGCGTTGATCCGTTCATGCCTGAGCATCCGGGACCTGAACCTGGGGTGATTCAGGAACAATATAACATTCGAACAACCGGAATTGCCAGCCGGGAAGTCGCCTGAAACAGCGTCCCGACGGCTGCGGTATCTCTGGCGCATCGCAGCGCCAGGGAGCCAGACCGCGGCGGCGCCGCTGCTCGCGGTGATAGGGAGAGACACCGAACCGACAGATCGGGTCGCAAACTTGGATGATTTGGACTATACTCCCATGCATTCCGTTTAGAGGCACATCGAGGGAAGTTGGCGCCTTCGGCACATGCGGGATCGTGACATGAACATGGCTGGTCAAAATGAGTGACAGGAGACTGCGATGATGATTCGCTCGGCGCGCTGCAAGGCGTTTTGCGTTTTCGTCCTGGCGGCTGGAACGCTCCTATGGGCGGGCCAGTCTTTTGCCGCGGTGCGGTTGGCGCGGCTCTTCGGCGACGGGATGGTGCTGCAGCGCGAGATGCCCGTGCCGGTCTGGGGTTTTGCGAAGGCGGGCGAGAACGTGACGGTCCGCTTCGGTGGCCAGGAGAAGTCGGCGACGGCCGACGCGAGCGGCAAGTGGATGGTCCGCCTCGACGCGATGCCCGCAAGCGCGTCGCCGCGCGAGATGACCGTCGCGGGCGAGAACACACTGACGCTCAAGGACGTGCTCGTCGGCGAAGTGTGGCTCTGCGGCGGCCAGTCGAATATGGAGATGACGGTCAACAACAGCTTGAACTTCGACGCCGAGAAAGCCGCCGCGACCAATTCCGCCATCCGCCAGGTCAAGGTCCCCCGCAGCGTAGCCGCCGCGCCGAGGGACGACCTGAGCGATTCGCCCGGCAATTGGGTCGTCTGCGCTCCGGCGACCGTCGGGCAATTCACCGCGGCGGGCTACTTCTTCGCGCGCGAGATCGCGAAGGCGCTCGACGTGCCCGTCGGCCTGATCAACGATTGCTGGGGCGGCACGTCCATCGAGCCGTGGACGCCGGCGGAGGGATTCCGGCTGGCGACATCCGATCCGCAGATGCGAGACATCAGCCGCCTGGTGGATTCGTGGAACCCGACGACCGACGCCGGCCAGGAGGCATACCGCCGGTATCTCGCGCAGGTCAAGGAATGGCTTCCCGCGGCCGAGGCGGCGGTCGAGGCGAAGCGCGTCCCGCCGCCCGCCCCGAAAACGCCGGAGCCTGCGCCGAACAACGGCCAGCCGACGTACCTCTTCAACGCCATGATCGCGCCGGTGATCCCCTGCGCGATCCGCGGCGCGATCTGGTACCAGGGCGAGGCCAACGGCGCCGAGGGCATGGTCTATTTCCACAAGATGAAAGCCCTCGTCGGCGGCTGGCGCCAGCTCTGGGGCCAAGGCGATTTCCCGTTCTACTACGTCCAGCTCCCCGGCTGGCAGCGGTCCGACCCGGCCAAGCCCGCCGGCGGCGACGGCTGGGCGCACCTGCGCGAAGCCCAGCTCCGGTTCCTCGCCTTCCCCAACACCGGCATGGCGGTGGCGATTGACCTCGGCGAGGCCGACGAAATTCACCCCAAGGACAAACAGGACGTGGGCAAGCGCCTGGCGCTCTGCGCGCTAGGCGGGACTTATGGAAAGAAGATCGCCTTCAGCGGCCCGCTCTGCAAGAGCGTCGCCGTCGAAGGAGACAAAATTCGGATCGCCTTCGACCACGCCGGTGGCGGGCTGATCGCCGGCGAGAAGAAGGGGCTGGCGCCGGTCCAGGAAGCCAAGGACGGCAAGCTGAAATGGTTCGCGATCGCCGGCAAGGACAAAGTCTGGTACTGGGCGGATGCCGTCATTGACGGGCAGACCGTCCTCGTCAGCAGCGACAAAGTCCCCGAGCCGGTCGCCGTCCGCTACGCATTCGCCATGAATCCCGAAGGCGCGAACCTCTACAACAAAGAAGGCCTGCCCGCCTCGCCGTTCAGGACGGATAGTTGGTGAAGTTGATCGCGACGCTCATCGGCGGTCCGCGCTGCGCGGACCGCCGAGAAAATACTTGACAGCGACAACTCGACCGTTTAGTCTCAAGTATGGAGGCGGACTGTCCGTGGGGAGGACAGTCGAGTGGGGAATCCCGGATTGCCGCAGAGCCGTCATGTCGGCGCGCGTGTACCGCGCTCGCAACCAGGCGGGGCTGCCGCTCCGATGCAGAGTTGAATCCGGACTGGCACCAGATTCAGGAGTTCGAAGGGGACGGAAGGTCGCGGCCTTTCACGAAAGGGGTCAAAGTGGGGAAGGAGATGAGCCGCCGCGATTTCCTGACGTACTCTCTGGCGGCGGGCGCCGGCGCGGTTCTTTTCGGCGTGCCCGGAAGCCGCTCGGCGGTCGCCCAGTCGCCTGCCGCGGAAAAGGATAATGGTGGTTCCGTCGCACTGGCCCGTGATGAAAAGGAGAATGCCATGCCGTTCGCATTGCCGCCGCTGCCGTATGACAAGGCCGCTCTCGCGCCGTACCTGAGCGCCGAGACGCTGGAGTATCATTACGGCAAGCATCACCAGGCGTACGTGAATAACCTCAACAAGCTGACCGAGGGCAAGCCGGAGGCGAAGCAGTCGCTGGAGAAGATCATCATGTCCGCCGCGCCCGGCGGTCTGTTCAATAACGCCGCGCAGGATTGGAACCACACGTTTTACTGGAACAGCATCAAGCCCAACGGCGGCGGCGAGCCGACCGGCAAATTGAGCGCGGCGATCGAGCGCGACTTCGAGTCGTTCGCGAAGTTCAAAGAGCAGTTGACCGCCGCGGCGGCGACGCTCTTCGGCTCGGGCTGGACCTGGCTGGCGCTCGACGGCGGCAAGCTGAAGATCGTGCAGACCAAGGACGCCGACCTGCCGATGAAGCACGACCAGGTCGCGCTGCTGACGATTGACGTGTGGGAACACGCCTACTACATTGACTACCGGAACGCGCGGCCGAAGTACATCGAGGCGTTCCTCGAGCACCTGGTCAACTGGGATTTCGCCGCAGCCAATCTCGCCAAGGCAAAGTGATAGAACTGAACAAACTAAGGACCTGGCCGCCTGAGCGGCCAGGTCCTTAATTAATCAGCATTCGGCATTCGGCAATCGCCAATCGGCAATCCCGTTAGTGTCCGCATCCCGCGCAATTCGACCGCCGGCATCCGCCGCACGAGGCGCCGGATGAAGCCTCGGACCTTCCGGCCGAACCGCTGCTCATGCCGAAGACGGAGAACTGCCGCTGCGTCTTGCGGCTGCGGCACTTCGGGCACGCGGGCGGTTTCACCTCGCCGCTCGACCGGAACAGTTCCTCGAACTCTTTCCCGCATGCGCTGCATTGGTATTCGTAAATCGGCATCGGCGGCGTTCCCTGTAAAAACCTATCGCGGCAGCACGCGCAGCGGGTCCACGAACTGATCGTTCTCCATGACGCGGAATTGAAGCTCCGCCCTGCTCGCGCCGCTCGAAGGACCGACGGTGGCGATCGCTTCGCCCTGCTTGACCCACGTCCCGTGCGTCACGAGGATCTCGCCCAGGCGCCCGTAATACGTCGCGCTGCCGTCCTCCTGCTCGAGCACGATCACCTTGCCGTACTCGGGCGTCTTCTCGAAGATGTTCACGCGCCCGCTCTTGGCCGCGACCACCGTCTGCCCGGCCGTGGCGCGGATGTCCACGCCGGAACCGCTCTCCATGAACCGCGCAACGATTTCTCCCCGCAGCGGCCACACGAAGCGCGGCTCGGCCGGAATCGGGCCGCTGTATCCGGGATTGCGCACCGCCACCGGCGGCTTTGGCGTCGCGATCTCGACGGTTTCGGCGGGCGCGGGCGGCGTGATCGTGTAAGCGGCCGGCCGCACCGGTGCGGGCCTTACGCACCCGGCCGGAATCGCGGCCAGCAACAGGCCGGCGACTCCGGCGCACCGGCGCCACAGGCTCATGCTCACGGCTGATCCGCCCATCGTTATAAAATTATGGAGCGGCGGAAGGGACTCGAACCCTCGACGTGCAGCTTGGGAAGCTGCCATTCTACCACTGAATTACCGCCGCCTCACTTGGCGCGAAAGCGTCGTCGCGCCGCAATGAATCCTCGGCGATTATATCGTCCGCCGTTCTCCTCCGTCAAGTTGCGCTCCCGCCGCCGCCTTGACAGGCCCGGCGCGGGAGACCATAATTCGGCAGGAAGGCGCGCCGCAGCAGCCCGCGCCGCGCGAGGTTTTGGAGGCCATAAGATGATCGGCAAAACGATCCGGCTCGAACGCATCATTGACCGCAATTCCGGCCGCACGGTCATCGTGCCGATGGACCACGGCATCACCCTGGGTCCGATCCGCGGGCTGGAGGACATGCGCACGACCGTCGAGCGGATCGTCGCCGGCGGCGCCAACGCGATCATCGAACACAAGGGCATCGTCGTCTCCGGGCATCGCGGCTCGGGAAGGGACATCGGGCTGATCGTCCACCTCTCGGCGAGCACGTCGCTCAGCCCGGACCCGGACTCCAAAGTCGGCGTCACCGAGGTCGAGGAGGCGATCCGCATCGGCGCGGACGGCGTCTCCGTGCACGTGAACCTCGGCGCCTCGACGGAGATGGAGATGCTCCGCAACCTCGGCCGCACGGCGCGCAAGTGCAGCGACTGGGGCATTCCGCTCCTGGCGATGATGTACACGCGCGGCGAGAAAATCCAAAACCCGTTCGACGTCAAGTACGTCAAGCACGCCGCGCGCGTCGGCGCGGAACTCGGCGCGGACGTCGTCAAGGTCGTCTACACCGGCGCGGTCGAGAGCTTCCGCGAGGTCGTCGCCGGCTGCCCGGTGCCGGTCCTGATCGCCGGCGGCGAGAAGATGGAATCCGACGAGGAATTGCTCACGGTCGTCGCCGGCGCGCTCAAGGCCGGGTGCGCCGGCGTCAGCATCGGCCGCAACGTCTTCCAGCACCGGAACCCGATGCGGATGATCGAGGCGATCAGCGCGCTGGTGCACCGGAACAAGAGCGTCGCCGAGGGGCTCAGGATTCTCAAAAAAAGGCAGCAATGAAAAAAGTCTGGGTGCAGATCATCCCGTGGGACAAGCCGCTCGCGCTCGCGGCGCTGGAGGGCGGCGCGGACGCGGTGGTGCTGGCCGCCGGCGACGCGCCGCGCATGCGCGAACTCGGCCGCATGACCGTCGTCGCGCCCGACGGCGACCTGCGCCCCGGCCGCGACCTGACGGAGATGGAGATCCGCTCGAAGGCCGACGAGCGCGCCGCCGCCGCCGCGCCGGGGAACCGCACGCTGCTGCTGCGCATGGCCGATTGGACGATCATCCCGCTGGAGAACCTCATCGCGCAGCGCGGCAACATCCTCGTCGAGGTCGCCGGCGCCGAGGCCGCGCGCACCGCCGCCGGCATCCTGGAAAAAGGCGTGGACGGCGTCGTCCTCGCCGCGCGCGACCCGGAGGAAGTCCGCAGGACCATCCGGCTCGTCCGGGAGATCGGCGAGTCGCTCGCGCTCGAGACCGCCGC
The DNA here is from genome assembly GCA_050015075.1 of Candidatus Brocadiia bacterium. Lineage (GTDB taxonomy): Bacteria > Planctomycetota > Brocadiia > CAIUPP01 > CAIUPP01 > JBEKCB01. The sequence continues at coordinate 67,927 of JBEKCB010000009.1, forward strand.
GGTCGTCGAAGTCCGCACGCTCGGCATGGGCGACCGCGTCTGCGTGGACACCTGCACGCAGATGGAGCCCGGCCAGGGAATGCTCGTCGGCAACACCACCGAGGGCTTCCTGCTCGTCCACAGCGAGAGCATCGAGAACCCGTACGTCGCCGCTCGGCCGTTCCGCGTCAACGCCGGCGCCGTGCACGCCTACGCGCTGTGCCCCGGCGGCCGGACGCGCTACCTGAGCGAGCTGAAGGCCGGCGACGAGGTCCTGATCGTGGACCACGCCGGCCGCACGCAGGTGGCCTACATCGGCCGCGCCAAAGTCGAGCGCCGACCGCTGATGCTCGTCCGGGCCGAACTCGCCGGAAAGGAAATCGCGCTCGTCCTCCAGAACGCCGAGACCATCCGCCTGACCGCGCCCGGCGGCAAGCCGATCAGCGTCGCCGCCCTCAAGCCCGGCGACCCGGTCCTCGCCCACCTCATGGGCGGCGCGCGCCATTTCGGCATGAAGGTCACCGAGACGCTGAGGGAGCGATGACCAAGCGTGGCCCGGCGCGCCGTAAATCGTCCTCGTCCACGGCCTCGTCCTCGAACTGGTTCTAACGACCGAGGACGACGACGAGGCCGAGGACGATCGGCAGGAACGCTCAAGGAGCAATGAACGTGAAGAGGAAAGCCATCCGTCGTCCGGCGCGCAGCGCGCAGGAACTGCCCGCTTTCGACCCGGCGCCTTCGGCCAGGGCCGGCGTCGAGATTCTGGAACAGGCGGGTGTCGGCTATGCGCTCGTCGGCCGCGTGGCGGTGTGGCTTTATCTGCCGCCGGAGCAGCACGCCTATACGAAGGACGTGGATTTCGCAGTTTTCCACGACGACCTCGGCCGCATCGCCAGGGCGTCCGTCGCCAAGGGCTACCGTCTCAAGCCGCTCAGCATCGGAGGGTTCGCGGTCCGCGGCGGGCCGGTGACGGTGGATTTCGTTGATCGTCATCCGGAGCTCTCGAACCTGTTCGCCGGCGCCATCCGCGCCGCCCGCAGAAGCGGGCCCAGGTTCGCGGTGGGGAAATTGAAAGTGCCCGTGGTCCCGAAGAACTACCTGGTCGCCATGAAGATCGCCACCATGGAGGACAAAGACGAACAAGACGCGGCGTCGCTCATCATGACCGTTTCGCCGGAGGGCTACCGCGCGCTGCGGTCGTTCGTCCGGCGGCAGCTCGGACCGCTGCTGGCCCTCCGCCTCGACGCGATCGCTCGAAGGGCGGGGCACGCCGGCGCCGTGCGGGCCGAGTACCGATAGCGCCGCATGCTCTTGGACCCGAAGCCGGTAATCCGTGGCCATCCGTGCAATCCGTGGCTAAGGCGGCTTCTTTGTTTATATAAAGAGCAATAATGACTGCGCTTGAATTCGTCCTCATCTGCTTCTTCGTCTCCATCGTCGGCGGGTTCATCGGCTCGCTGCTGGGGCTGGGCGGCGGGCTGATCGTGATCCCGATGCTGACCCTGGCGCTGAAGGTGGACATCCGCTACGCCATCGGCGCGAGCATCGTCTCGATCATCGCCACCTCCAGCGGCGCGGCGGCGGCGTACGTGCGCGAGCGCATGACGAACCTGCGCGTGGCGATGGTGCTCGAGATCGCCACGACGCTCGGCGCGCTGACCGGCGGTTACATGGCCGGCCGGATCGCCGGGCGCTGGCTGTTCGTGGTCTTCGGCGTCGTCATGGCCGCCTCGGCGGTGATGATGCTGCGCAAGCGCCGCAACCTGGCCAGCGACGAAGGCGAGGGCACGCCGTGGGCGAATTACCTGCGCCTGCACGGCAGTTATTACGACGGCGCGCTCCAGAAGGAAGTGCCTTACCGCGTCGTCCGCGCGCGCCTGGGGCTGGGGCTCATGTACATTGCGGGCATGATGAGCGGGTTGCTGGGCATCGGCTCCGGCGTGCTCAAGGTGCCGGCGATGGACCTGGGCATGCGCCTGCCGATCAAGGTCTCCACCGCAACGAGCAACTTCATGATCGGCGTCACCGCCGCCGCCAGCGCGGGGCTGTACTTCGCGCGCGGCGACATCAACCCGTTCATCGCCGGGCCGGTCGCGGCCGGGATTCTCGTCGGCGCGATGGTCGGCGCGCGCGTCATGGGCCGGCTGCATAACGCCCTCATCCGGTACGTCTTCGTGGTCGTGTTGCTCATCGTCTCGGTGCAGATGCTTCTCAGGGGACTGAAAGGAAATTAATGACCTCCAACGGCTCCGACGCGGCATCGCCTTCCGCTCCGCCAGAGGACCGGCGCGTGGTGCGCGTGGAAATCGTCATCAGTTGGGTGCTGCGCGTCGGCGTCGTCACGAGCCTGGCGGTCGTCCTCGTCGGCCTGGTGCTGATCTTCGTGCACCATCCGGAACTCCTGACCTCGACCACGCGATTGCAGGACCTCACGCAGCGCGGCGCCGTTTTCCCGCACACCCTGTCGGAGGTGTTCCAGGGCGCGCTGCGCACGCGGGGCGAAGCGATCGTCGCGGTCGGCCTGTTGCTGCTGATCCTCACCCCGGTCACCCGCGTCGCCGTCTCGATCCTGGCGTTCGTCTACCAGCGCGACCGCGCCTACACGTTCATCACGCTGACCGTCCTCATCATCCTGCTGATGTCCTTCGTGATCGGCCGGCTGGAGTAGGCTGCGCAGCGGAAGCTTGACCTCCAATGCCGCGCCTGATATACTCCGCTTCCCGAATGCCCGTGTTCACGCAAACAGGCGGACGCCTTGTCCGCTTGCGCCTGACGGAGCCGGGCGCAATGTTCCTCCTGGTCTCTGAAGTAAGGTGGCACTATGCCATATCACTGCATCGTGCTCGCGAAGCAGGTCCCGGACACGAAGAACATCACCGGGCAGGCGATGAAGGACGACGGCACGGTCAACCGCGCCGCGCTGCCGGCGATCTTCAACCCCGAGGACCTCAACGCGCTGGAGCTGGCGCTGGACCTGCGCGACCGGTTCGGCGGGCGCGTGACGCTGATTACGATGGGGCCGCCGGCGGCGTGCGAGCTGCTGCGCGACGCGCTCTATCGCGGCGCGGATGAGGCGATCCTCCTGTCCGACCGCCGCTTCGCCGCCGCCGATACGCTGGCGACCTCCTACGCGCTCGGCTGCGCGATCCGCAAAATCGGCGACTTCGACCTGGTCATCGGCGGCCGGCAGGCGATTGACGGCGATACCGCCCAGGTCGGCCCGCAGACGGCCGAGAAGCTCGGCATCAACCAGGTGACGTACGTGGAGAAAGTCCTGAAGCTCGACGGCCGCACGATCGAGATCGAGCGCGCCATCGAGGGCGGGTTCGAGCGCGTCCGCGCGCAACTGCCGCTGCTGCTGACGGTAACCGGAACGGCGAACGAGCCGCGTCCGCCGCGCGCCAAGCGACTGCTCCAGTACCGCCGCTACACCACCGCGCCGGAGATCGCCGGCCGCATCCGCAAGCAGATCGAGCAGTCCGGCCGCACGCCGACCGACGCCGAAATCGCCGCCGCGGCTGCCCCGCTCGTGGAGACCGCCGTCCGCGAGAAGCGGACCTTGACGCTCTGGGACGCCGATACCGTCGGCGCCGACGCCGCCAGGATCGGCGGGCGCGGCTCGCCGACGAAGGTGAAAAAAATCGAGTCCATCGTCCTCAAGGGCCGCGACCTGGCCTGGATCGAGCCGAACGACGAGGGCGTCCGCGGGCTCGTGAAGGGACTCGTGGAAGAACATATCATCGGGTAAGAGACTTTCGCGCGCCGCGCGGCCACGGCCGAAAGGCAGAAAATTTATCGCGCTATTCGCTTGACATACAAGAAAACTTATGATATACTCCCGCAAGCGAATGAGGGCTGAAGAGCGGCCGCGTGTCGAAGGTTGCAAGTTGTTGACGGGGAAGAACCTAACGCGCAAAAAGCGAATTGAAAAAACGAATCCAAATTGATTTGAAAAAACGAACCCGGCTTGTCCTAAACTGTGGTTCGTAGCAAAAAGGAACGCGAGCGGGAATCACGTCTTAGGCAGGAACGAGGCGATCTGAAAAAACGAACCCAATTTGTCGTAAACTGCTGTGCTGAGGAAGAAAACGAATGTCAGGAAAGAACGACGTAATGGTGTTCGTCGAGCAGAACGAAGGCCGGGCCGCCGACGTCTCGCTCGAACTGGTCTGCAAGGGACGCGAGTTGGCCGACCGGCTGCGCGTGGGGCTCTCGGCGGTGGTCTGCGGCGAGCACATCGCCGGCCTCGCGGAGAAACTCGTGGCGCACGGCTGCGACGAGGTCCACGTCGCCGAAGACGCGCGGCTGCGGCAGTATCGCACGCTGCCCTACTCGCGCGTGGTGAGCGAGGTGATCCGCAAGGCGCAGCCGCAGATCGTCCTGTTCGGCGCCTCGCCCGTCGGCCGCGACCTGGCCCCGCGCATCGCCAGCGAACTGAAGGCCGGCCTCACCGCCGACTGCACCGACCTCCAGATCGGCGACCACTCCGAGCCGGGCGGCGGCAAGGAATACAAGGACCTGCTCTACCAGATCCGGCCCGCCTTCGGCGGCAACATCATCGCCACGATCGTCTGCCCCGAGACGCGCCCGCAGATGGCCACCGTGCGCGAAGGCGTCATGAAGATGACCCCGCCCGACGCGAAGCGCAAGGGCAAAATCCTGCCCGCGAAGGCCGCGTTCCGCGACGAGGATTTCCTGCTGGAGATCCTCCACCGCGAGCACAAGGAGAAGACCGTCAACCTGCGCGCGGCGAACATCGTTGTCAGCGGCGGCGCCGGCGTCGGCAGCAAAGAGAATTTCAAGCTGCTCTTCGACCTGGCGCATGCCATCGGCGGCGTGGTCGGCGCCTCGCGCTCGGCCGTGGACAGCGGCTTCATCCCGAAGGATCACCAGGTCGGCCAGACCGGCACCACGGTCCGGCCGAAACTCTATATCGCCTGCGGCATCTCCGGCGCCGTGCAGCACCGGGCGGGCATGCAGGAATCCGCGAAGATCATCGCCATCAACACCGACCGCGAAGCGCCGATCTTCGACGTCGCGCACTACGGCATCGTCGGCGACCTGAACGTGGTCATCCCGATGCTCATCAAGGCGTACAAGAGCAAATAAGAAGTATGAGTGATGAATGACGAAGCACTTCCTCATTCATCATTCGCAGTTCCGACTTCCATTGTGAGGTGAGCCCATGGCGAATTTCTTCACCGACAACGCCGACATCCGCTTCCACTTCGACACGATGGACCTGCGCGAGATCGTCGCGCTCAAGGAAGGCGATTTCAGCGAGCGGCAGAAATTCCCGTACGCCCCGGCTTCGCACGAGGAAGCCGTGGAAGGCTATCGCCGGATTCTCGAGCTCGTCGGGCAGATCGCCGGCGACGTGGTGGCCCCGCGCGCGCCCGACGTGGATGCCGAAGGCGCGCAGCTCCATGACGGCGTGGTCACCTACGCGCACGGCACGCGCGAGGCGCTCAAGGCGCTCTCCGGCGCCGACCTGATGGGCTTCACGCTCCCGCGCCGCTACGGCGGACTCAACCTGCCGACGATCCTCTACACCTCCGCGATCGAGATGGTCTCGCGCGCCGATGCGGCGCTGATGACGATCTTCGGCCTGCAGGATATCGCCGAGACGATCAACAGCTTCGCCTCCGAGGAGCAGAAGCAGCGCTACCTGCCGAAATTCTGCAGCGGCGAGGTGACCGGCGCGATGGTGCTGACCGAGCCGGACGCCGGAAGCGACCTGCAGGCGGTGCGCCTGCGCGCGTACCAGGACCCGAGCGGCCAGTGGCGCCTCAACGGCGTCAAGCGGTTCATCACCAACGGCTGCGGCGACGTGCTGCTCGTGCTCGCGCGCACCGAGGAAGGCACGCGCGACGGCCGCGGGCTGAGCATGCTGGTCTGCGAGAAAGGCCCGAAGGTGGTCGTCCGGCGGATCGAGAACAAGCTGGGCATCCACGGCTCGCCGACGTGCGAGCTGCACTTCAAGGACACGCCCGCCGAACTCGTCGGCCAGCGGCGGCGCGGGCTGACGAAGTACGTGATGTCGCTGATGAATGGCGCGCGTATCGGCATCGCCGCGCAGGGGCTGGGCATCGCCGAGGCGGCCTACCGCGACGCGCTCGCTTACGCCGTCGAGCGCGAGCAGTTCGGCAAGCGCATCGTGGACATGGCGCAGGTCGCCGACCTGCTCGTCTCGATGAAAGTCGGCATCGAGAGCGCGCGGTCGCTGCTCTACGAGACCTCGCGCGTGGTGGACCTGGCGCAGGGTTACGAGCGCCTCGCCGAGACGGCGGACCGCAACGATCCGAAGACGAAGGAGATCAAGGAGAAGAGCGCCCGCTACAACCGGCAGGCGAGCATCCTCACGCCGATGTCGAAGTACTACTGCTGCGAGATGTGCCTGAGCGTCACCAGCGCGGCGATCCAGGTCCTCGGCGGCAGCGGCTACATGCGCGACTACAACCTCGAACGCCACTACCGCGACGCGCGCATCACCACGATCTATGAGGGCACCTCCGAACTCCAGGCCGTGGCCATCATCGCCGGCCTCAACGGCGACAAGCTCGACGACTGGTTCGCCGGGCGCGCCGACCGCACCTACGAGGGCGGCACCGCGCTCCTCGCCGCGCTCGCCAGCCAGACGCAGCAGCGGCTGAAGGACGCGATGGGCTTCCTCAAGGCCGAGGCGAACACCGAGTACACCGACCTGATGGGCAAGCGCCTGAGCGATACCGCCTGCGCCGGCGTCATCGGCCTGCTCCTCCTCGAAGAGGCGCAGCGGTCGCCGCACAAGCGCATCATCGCCGAGAAGTTCATCCGCGACAGCGCCATCCGCACCGCGGCCAACCACACGGCGATCACCTCCGGCAACGACCTGGTGCTGCGCGAGTACAAGACCCTGCTCGGGCCGGACCTGCCCAAGGCTTGACGGAAAGCGGGAAATGCACGGCGCAGGTTCCCGGGCTTCGCGCTTCCCGTTTTTCGCTCGCCCAGGCTGCCCCTTGCTTGCGCCCCTCTTTTGTGCTATGAAACTAGCATGGGGGCGGCAGCGGTTCGATTCGGGAGGCGGTTGTGGCGGAGATTGACCCGTTCCTCAAGATGGGCCGTCAGATTGACGCGTCCGACGTCCACATCGCCGTCGGCTCCCCGCCGATGATCCGCCTGAATGGCGCGCTCCGCAAGGTGAAGTACCCGGCCTTCACGGCCGACGACACGAAGCGCCTCTTCCACGAGATCCTGACCCCGGAGCAGGTGAAAGAGCTCGACAATGAGTGGGAGCTCGACCTGAGCTACGACTCGGGGGAAGCCGGCCGCTGCCGCGCGAACATCTGCGTGCAGAACCGCGGGCTGGACGGCACCTTCCGGCTCATCCCGTCGGTGGTCAAGGGGCTCGACGACCTCGGCTTCCCGCCGGTCGTCAAGAAGTTGCTGGAGTACCGCCAGGGCATGATCCTCGTCACCGGCAAGGCCGGCTGCGGCAAGACCACCACGCTCTCGGCGATGATCAAGCACCTCAACGAGCGCCGCTACGACCACATCATCACCCTCGAAGACCCGATCGAAATCCTCCACCCGATGATCCACTGCCAGGTGACGCAGCGCGAGGTCGGCGTCCACACCTCGTCGTTCGGCCGCGCGCTCCGCGCCTGCCTGCGCGAGGACCCGGACATCATCATCGTCGGCGAAATGCGCGACCTCGAGACGATCTCCAACGCCATCACCGCCGCCGAGACCGGCCACCTGGTGCTTGCCACCCTTCACACGACCAACGCCGCGCGCACCATCGGCCGCATCCTGGACGTGTTCCCGCCGAGCCAGCAGGGCCAGATCCGCACGATGCTCGCCGACGCGCTCCGCGGCATCATCTCGCAGCAGCTCGTTCCGACCTCCGACGGCAAAGGCCGCGTCGTCAGTCTCGAGGTGCTCGTCGTCACGCCGGCCATCTCGAACCTCATCAAGGAAGACCGCACCTTCCAGATCCCCTCGCTGATGCAGACCGGAGTCAAGCTGGGCATGCAGCTCATGGACGACGGCCTCTACAAGCTCCTGCAGCAGGGCGTCATCACGCCGGAGACCGCGCTCGAGCGCGCCTACGACCGCAGCAAGTTCACCGACCTGACCAAGACGCGCGAGCGGCAGATCAACTGGGAGGAGTTCATGGCGCTGCCGGACGACAAGGCGAAGAAGAAACTGCTCATCCAGATGGGCACGGTGCTCATGGACCGGAAGACCAAAGCCGCCCATTCGATCAAGCGGGAGCGCGTGCCGTTCCTCTTCTTCCAGACCAAGCACGGCAAGCTCCCCGAAGATGCGATCTGGGCGGAGCTCACGCGGCTTTATCCGGAAGTCGCCTTCTCGGCGGAGGAGTAACGTTGAGCGGCGCCGAGCGTGGAAAGGTAAGTTATGGCCCAGGCCGATGAATGGCTGCTGAAGATGCGCGCGCTCGGCGCCTCGGACCTGCACCTCTTCGCCGGGTCCCCGCCGAAGCTCCGCATCACCGGCGACCTGCACCCGACGAACGAGGCGATCCTGACCAACGAACGCCTCCGCGAAATTCTCCCGGAGCTTTGCACGCCCCAGCAATGGGAGAGTTTCGTCAAGGACAGCGACATGGACTTCGCGTACGCCATTCCCGGGTACGCGCGCTTCCGCACGAATTACCTGATGCAGCAGTTCGGCATCGGCGCGGTCATGCGCATGATCCCGGACAAGATGCTGACCTTCGAGGAACTCGGCCTGCCCAATACCGTGCTGCAGTTCGTCGAACTCGGGTTCGGCCTCGTCCTCGTCACCGGGCCGACCGGCTCGGGCAAGACCACCACGCTCGCGAGCATCATCAACTACATCAACGACCATTACCGCCGCCACATCCTCACCATCGAGGAGCCGATCGAGTTCGTCCACCAGCACAAGCAGTGCCTCATCACGCAGCGCGAGGTCGGCCTGCACACGCACAATTTCGCCGCGGCGCTGCGCTCGGCCATGCGCATGGACCCGAACGTGGTCCTCGTCGGTGAAATGCGCGACACGGAAACCATCTCGCTGGCGCTGACCTGCGCCGAGATGGGCATCCTCGTCTTCGGCACCCTGCATACCAACAGCGCCTCGAAGACCGTGGACCGCATCATTGACGTGTTCCCCGCCGAGGAGCAGGCGCGCATCCGCACCATGCTCGCCGGCTCGCTGCAGGGCGTCATCGCCCAGCAGTTGCTGCGCACCGCCTCGGGCAAGGGGCGCGTCGCCTCCTTCGAGGTGCTCGTCGCCTCGCCGGCGCTCGGCAACCTCATCCGCACCGCGCAGACCGCGAAGATTGACTCCATGATCGAAAGCGGCGGCAAGATGGGCATGCAGACCATGGATTCGCACATCCAGAAACTTCTCGATGCCGGCACGATCACCGGCGAAGAGGCGTACATGAAGGCCTTCGACAAGAGCAAATTCGAGAAGCACTGGAGCTTCACCGTCGAAGAGGACGAAGAAGCGAAGTGAACTCGAGCGCGGGCACTGCTCCCCGTTCTGCAGTCCCCACTCGACAGTTCGCACTCCTCAGTCCGGACTCCTCACTCCGCGCTTAAGTCGCGAGGAAGGAAGGAGCGAGCGACATGGGAGCCGTCGGCTACGTCATCGTCGCGCTGGTCATCACCGTCGTCGTCCTCGTCGCACTCTTCACGGTTTACCGGAGTCGCGGCCAACGGCCGGACCTCGTCATCCACATCAGCGCGCCGGTCATCAAGCCGGTCAACAACCGCCCGGAGTGGTACCTGGATTTCGTCGCGGAATTCGCCAACGTCAGCCCGGCCGCGCTCTCAGTCGTCGGCTTGCGCTCGGCCGTCTCCGCCCCGAAGCAGGCCCCGCTCGAGGCCAAGCGCATCCTCGGCGACGACGAGAGCCAGCGCCACGCCGTGCACCATCCGCCCGACATCGCCCTGCGCCTGCCCATCGCAGTCGCGCCCGGCCGCCGCGTCAACTACCGCTTCCACATCTTCTTCTCCGTCCATCTGCGTCGCATGTGGGACAAAGGACTCCTCCACCTTTACGCGACCGCCGACGACGGAGCCGCCTACGAAGCCGTCCGCGTCCTCACCGCGCCCGAAGACGAATCCGCCAGACCGCCCGCTGAATAGCCCCGCCTTTAATCGCAGTTGAACGCTTTCCGAGTACCCCGCATTCTCACACACATCTGTCTGATCGTTTCAGCCATGCGGCACTGACAACCGGCCCTATCGGCGGACGGTCTCCTTCGCCCAGCGCGTGCCGCGTATGACGCTTTTCTACTATTGATTGTGGAAAAGGCTGTCTGGAGGCTGCATGACAGGTTGTGAAAAGCTGCAAGAATCGTCCGGGCGGGCACTACATATTGTATATAGGCTCAAATACCACACATCGCCTAGGTGTTTTTCCTATGGTAGCTCAGCGTTTTACCTCTAAAAGCCGTTTTTCTCTTGACTGTGGGGCTCGATTCCACTATTTTTATGTCATGTGTCTCTCAGTGGGGGTAAATCCCACAGAGATACGATTTCTTTTTGCGGTGAACGACTCATGTTCGTCGGTAAGTACCCAGTCCGGCTCGACGCCAAGAACCGGGTCATTGTACCGCAGCGACTGCGCGAGTCACAAATCGAGGGTGGCCCGCTCTGGTCGAAGTTCTATCTGACCCTCGGGACAGAATCCTGCATCGCCGTCTACACGCCGGAAGGCTGGCAACAGTTAATGCAGGAGATGGGCGCGGCGAAATCGGTGGTGGACGAGTCGGTGAGAATCCTTCAGCGCATGACCGCCGCAAACGTGGATATGCGCGAGTGTGACGCGCAAGGACGGGTGGTCCTTTCCGACGAGCTGCGCAGCCACGCGGGAATCACGCGCGACCTGATCTGGATCGGCGCGGTGTCCCGCGCGGAAATCTGGAACCCGGAACGCTGGGCTGCGTTCAACCGGAAACATATTGCGGAGCTGGGCGAGAAGATGGACATCGTCTCACGAGCCGGTCTCGCCCTGCCCGAACGAAACGATCCTTTGAGGAGAGGGCCGCAGGGCTGACCCCGGCCTCTTCATCGCCTCCCGCATGGAGGCGCGGACAGAAGCGCAAATATGAGCAGCACGATTCTCCGTAGTGAGAACAGTGTACGGGCTTGGCACCATCGGCATGGCGGCTTGCCCTGGAGGGGCGGGCGCTTCCGACAACATAAAATGTGCGGGAAGATGCAGCCCCCCCTCCTCGGGCATTTCGCCGCCGGCCTGACCGACGAGGACGCGATGACGGAATCCGGGGCGCCGTTGCATGTGCCGGTGATGCTCGAGGAATCCCTCCGCCTGCTGGATCCAAAACCCGGCGAGACGATCGTGGACGGCACGCTCGGCGCCGGCGGGCATTCCCGCGCGATCCTGGCGGCGCTCGGCGCCGCGGGCCGGCTGATCGGCGTGGACCGCGATCCGAAGATGGCGCAGATCGCCCGCCAGAAACTGCTCGGCGTCTCCGCCGGCGCGAAAGTCGAAATCCTCACCGGCCACTTCGGCGACCTGCCGGCCGTTCTGGCGACCATCGGCGTCGAGGCGGCCGACGGCGTGCTGCTCGATCTGGGCGTGGCCTCGCCGCAACTGGACGATCCGTCGCGCGGGCTGAGCTATCGCGCCGACGGGCCGCTGGACATGCGCCTGACGCCGGACGCCGAGCTTTCGGCCGAGGAGTGGATCAACCGGGTCCCGCAGGACGAACTGGCGCAGGTGCTGCGCGAGTACGGCGAGGAGCGCTTCTCCGGGCGGATCGCCCGGGCCATCGTCGAGGCGCGCGCGCGCAAACCGATCCGCCGCACCGGCGAGCTGGCGGAGATCATTGCGCGCTCCGTACCGCGCGGCCCGCGCCGGCTGCACCCGGCGCGCAGGAGTTTCCAGGCGCTGCGCATCCGCGTCAACGAGGAGATGCAGCAACTCGAACGATTTCTCGCGGCGATCGCCCGGCTGCTGAAGCCGGGCGGGCGCTGCGCGATCATCAGCTATCACTCTCTCGAAGACCGTCGCGTGAAGAACGCCTTTCGCGACGGCGCCCGGGAAGGGATTTACGAACTGCTGACCCGCAAGCCGATGCGGCCGTCATTTGCCGAAGTCTCCGAGAATCCTCGGAGCCGCTCCGCCCGGCTGCGCGCTGTCCGCAGAAACGACGCAGGCGTGAGCCTGAAATGAGAGGAATCGAAACGTGACTCCGGCGCGGTACATCCTGTTGCTGCTGCTCGCCAGTTTCTTCGCCCTCCTGGGCGTGGCGCAGCGCGCGCATGGGGTTCACCTGGGGCTTCGCGTGGGGTATCTCAAGGCCGAAACGGACCTCCTCGCCGAGAACAACCGCCAACTCCTCTGTGAAATCAGCGCGCTCTCCGATCCGGTGCAGATCGCCGGCCAGGTCGAGCGTATGAAACTTGCGCTGCTGGACCCGGTTGTGCTGACCAAGGCCGTCGCGGCGGAACGTGACGGCGAAACGGTCGCGCCGGTTCCGAAGGCCCCGCCGACGCGGCGGTGACCGGCAGCGGCGCAAGTCGCGGACAAGGGATTTCGAGAGGAGAGGTTCAGGCCATGGAGGCGTCCCCGCAGAAGAACTTTCGCCTGCGGCTGATCTGCGTCAGTTGCGCCCTCCTTGCCGCCTTCCTCGGACTGGCGGCGCGCCTGGCCTACGTCCAGGCTTACCAGCATCCGAAGTGGACAGCGCTCGCCGACCGGATGGAAGCCGATTGCGTGACGATCGAGGCGGAGCGCGGGCTGATCCTCAGCCGCGACGGACGCACCCTGGCCGCGAGCGCGCACGTGCCCTCGATCTACATCAATCCGCGCGCCGTCCCGGCTGAGCGCCGCGACGAGGTCGCCGCCGCGCTCGCGGAAATCCTCAAGGTGGACGCGAACGACCTGGCCGACCAGCTCGCCCGCCCGAAGTATTTTGTCTGGGTCAAGCGCAAAGTCTCGCCCTCGGAATCCGAGGCGGTGCTGGCCGCCGAACTGCCGGGCGTCGGCATCCGCGACGAACCGAACCGCTGCTATCCGAACGGCACGCTGCTCTGCCACGTGCTCGGCGCGGTCGGCGCCGACGGCAACGGGCTCGCCGGCCTCGAGGCGGAGGACAACGCGGCCCTCTCCGGCGCAGCCGGCTCGGAGTTGGTGTACAAGGACGGACTCGGCCGCACGATGTTCGCCGCGCATCTCTCGAACGCGCTGGAGATGGTCAGCCCCGAAGAGACCCAGGCCGGCATGATCCGCCCGGCGGTGAACGGGCATTCGCTGATCCTCACAATTGACGCGCGCATCCAGGAGATCGTCGAGCAGGAGTTGCGCCAGGCATGCGAGAAATACAGGCCTGAGTCAGGCAGCTCCGTCGTGCTCGATCCATGGACCGGCGACGTGCTCGCGATGGCCTGCTGGCCGACGTTCGATCCGGCGCATTTCGCCTCGACGCCGCCGGCGATCCAGCAGAATATGGCCGTCTCCGTGGCCATCGAGCCGGGCTCCACGTTCAAGCCGTTCGTCTGCTCGAAAGCGCTCGAGGCGGGCGTGGTGACGCCCGACACGGTGTTCGACTGCCACCAGGGCGTGTACCGCATCGGCTCGCGCACGCTGCACGACGCGCACGGCTACGGCCGGCTCAGCGTGCGCGACATCATCGCCTACAGCAGCAACATCGGCATGGCGCAGGTGGGCGAACGCCTCGGCCCCGAGCGGATGTACGCGGGGCTTTCCCTGTTCGGCTTCGGGCGCAAGACCGGCATCGAGCTGCCCGGCGAATCCGCCGGACTGCTCCATCCGCTCCGGCAGTGGACGAAGCTGAGCGTCTCCTCGCTCCCGATGGGCCAGGAAGTCGCCGTCAGCGCGCTCCAGTTGACCGCCGGATTCTGCACGTTCGCGAACGGCGGCTGGTGGGTCCGTCCGCGGATCGTGCTCGGGACGGCCGACAGCCAGGGCCGCAACATGCTTCGGAGCGCCACGCCGCCGGCGTACCATCGCGTGCTCGACGAGCGCGTCGCGAAGCTGATGTGCGGCGACCTCCTCGCGGCGGTCGTCGAGAGAGGCACGGCGCGCGACTCCGCCATCGCGGGCTACCAGATGTCCGGCAAGACCGGTACGCCCCAATTGTCGCGGCCGGGCGCGCGCGGATACGAGCCGGGCGCATACGCCTCGGTGTTCGTCGGGATCGTCCCGACGAGCGCGCCGAGGTTCGTGATCAGCGTCATGATCAAGAAGCCGCAGGCGGCGTATTACGGCGGCGTGGTCGCCGCGCCCGCGGTCGCGCATATGGCCGAACGAATCCTGAGCATGTTCCAGGTCCCGCGCGAGTCGCCGGATGAGCCGGAAACCAAGGCCGTCGTCACGAAAGCGGCGTTATCGCAGAAATTGAACCATGAGGCTTTCACCACGAAGAACGCGAAGGACGTGAAGAAAGAAACGTGGTGAAAACAAGTCCATGAGAGGAAGTGAAGCGTGAAACTCTGCAAGCTGCCGAAGATTCTTCCGGGCATTCATCCGCCGGTGCCGGAGGACTGGGCGGAGGTCGAGGTGCTGGGCATCGCGCATGACTCGCGGCGCGTGAAGCCCGGCTCGGTCTTCGTCGCCATCGGCGGGCACGAGCGCGACGGCAACGCCTACATCGAGGACGCCCTCGCACGAGGCGCCGTCGCCATCGTCTCCGAGAAGCCGGTCCGCCCCTCGCGGCCGGTCGTCACGCTCACGGTCAGCGACGCCCGCCGCGCGCTCGCCGCGCTGGCGAGCACCTTCTACGGCAAGCCCTCGCGCCGGCTCCACGTCATCGGCGTCACGGGCACGAACGGGAAGACCACCACGACGTACATGATCCGCTCGATCCTCGAAGCCGCCGGCTATCGCTGCGGCGTGCTCGGCACGATCGGCTACGAGACCGGCCGCCGCTCGCTGCCGGCCTCGGTCACCACGCCGGAGTCGCTGAGCATCCAGGAGTACCTGGCCGAGATGGTCGCCGAGGGGCTCGATTACGCCGCGATGGAGGTCTCCTCGCATTCGCTCTGCATGCGGCGCGTGGACTTCGTGCAGTTCGCCGCGGCGGTCTTCACGAACCTGAGCCCGGAGCACATGGATTATCACCGCACGCTCGCGGCCTATCGCCAGGCCAAGGCGCGGCTCTTCTCCGCGCTCGGCCCGGCCTCGGTCGCGGTGATCAACGCCGACGACAAGAGCGCCGCCGGGATGGCGCGCGGCACGTTCGCGCGCGTGCTCTACTACGGAATCAAGAACCGCGCCGAGGTCTCGGCGCGGATCAAGGAATCCACGCTCGACGGCATCTGCATGACGCTCGCGACGCCCTCGGGCGAGGCGGAACTGCACCTGCCGCTCATCGGCACGCACAACGTCTACAACGCCCTCGGCGCCGCGGCCGTGACGCTGGCGCTCGGGCGCGACCTGAACTGCATCCGCGACGGGCTCGAACACGTGCCGCCGGTCCCGGGCCGGCTCGAGCCGGTGCCCTGCCCGAAGGGATGCAAGGTGCTCGTGGATTTCGCGCACACCGACCAGGCGCTGAAATCGGTCTTGCAGTCGCTGCGGCCGCTGACCTCGAAGCGGATCATCGTCGTCTTCGGCGCCGGCGGCGACCGCGACCGCGAGAAGCGCCCGCGCATGGGCCGCGTCGCCGAGCTCGGCGCGGACATGGCCTGGGTCACCAGCGACAACCCGCGCAGCGAGGAGCCGCTCGACATCATCAATGAGATCCTCAGCGGAGTCCGCAGCCGGCGCCGGCTGCACGTTCAGCCCGACCGTCAGGCGGCCATCGCCGAGGCGCTCGACGCCGCGCGGCCCGGCGACCTGGTCCTCATCGCCGGCAAAGGCCACGAGCGGACACAGCGGTTCAAGGACAAAGTGATTCCCTTCGACGACCGCGAGGCCGTCGAGCGCGCCTTCGCGCTCAAGGGATGAAATTTCACGCAAGGGATTAATGAAGTGAGCCATCAACGTCTGCGCACTGTGGGTGTGGAGATCGTGGGAGCTATCGGGAGACGCCCGGGAAGGAGGATCTGGACCATTACGGGCGTCTCCACCGATAGTCGCGTGGTCCGTCCCGGAGAGATGTTCTTCGCCCTCACCGGCGCGCGCTCTGACGGACATGACTTCGTCCGGTCCGCCCTCGAACGGGGCGCGGCGTGCGCCGTGGTCAGCCGCGACGTGGACGTTCCGCACGCGATGCGCGACCGCGTCGTGAGGGTCAAGGACACCCTGCGCGCGCTGGGCCAGTCGGCCCGCGCGTATCGCCGCACCTGGGGCGGAAAGGTCATCGCCGTCACCGGATCGAACGGCAAGACCACGACGCGCGAGATGATCTACCACATCCTGTCCGCACATATGCCGTGCCACCGGTCGCCGAAGAGCTTCAACACCGACGTCGGCGTGTCGCTCACGCTCTTCCAGGCCGACCCGACCGACCGCGTGATCGTCCTGGAGATGGGCACGAACGCGCCGGGCGAGATCGCGGAACTGACGCAGATCGCCGAGCCGGACCTGGGCGTCATCACGAACATCGGCGAGACGCACCTCGAAGGGCTCGGCTCGATCGAGGGCGTGGCGAAGGCGAAGGCGGAGCTGCTCGACGCGCTCGGCCGCGACAGCGCCGCGTTCCTCAACGCCGACGATCCCTGGTTCGAGTTCCTGGCCAAGCGCGTCCAGGGAAAAGTGATCAGCTACGGCACGCGGCGCGAGGCCGCGTTCCGCGGACATGACCTGCAGAGTTTCGAGGGCGGCCATTCGTTCATCATCCGCGGCGGCCTCCGGGTCGAGATCCCTGTGCCCGGCCGGCACAACGTCCTGAACGCGCTCGCGGCGCTGGCGGTGGCGGACTACCTCGGCCTGTGCCTGTCGGACGCGGCGGCGCGGATGGCGACGTTCCGCCTGCCGGAGATGCGCTACCAGGTCGAGCAGATCCGCGGGATCACGGTGGTGTTCGACGGATACAACGCGAACCCCGGCTCGATGAGCGCGGCGATTGCGGCGTTCAGCAAGACCGAGGTGCCCGGCCGGCGCGTGGCCGTGCTCGGCGACATGATGGAACTCGGCCTGCGCAGCGAGCAGCTCCATGAGGCGCTGGGCGCGGAAGTCGCGCGTTCCGGCGTCAACGCGCTCTGGGCGGTCGGCAAGTTCGCGCCGCTCGTCGCGCGCTCCGCCGAGAAAAACGGGCTCGATGGCCACGTGTCGCAGGCGGACGACGTCGGGCCGGTCGTCCGCCACGTCTGCGAATACCTGCAACCCGGCGACGCCGTTCTCGTCAAGGGCTCGCGCGGGATGAAAATGGAACGGTTGGTCGAGGAATTGCGGGCTGCGCCCGCATTGAAGGGTTAAAAACGTGCTGTACGGCTTATTGTTACTGGATAACATTCTTCTGCGCGCGGGCCTGTCCTTCCTGACAGCGCTGGTCGTCAGCCTAGTGGCCGGCTCGTGGCTCATCCGATTCTTCCACCGGAAGAACGTGATCGAGGACACCACGCAGCCGGACCACGCTGGCCTGAACGCGATCCAGTCGCTGAAGAAAGACGTGCCGACGATGGGTGGATTGATGATCCTGGCCGGCATCGTCGTCGCCACGCTGCTCTGGGCTGATTTGAAGGCGCCCACGGTCTGGATCGGGCTTCTGGTCCTGGTCGTTCTGGGCGGCGCAGGTCTTGTGGACGATTACATCAAGCTCAGGCACAAGCCATCGCGCGGGCTGACGAAGATACAGAAGCTCGTCGTTCAGTTCATCCTCGGCGGCGTCGTGGGTTATCTGCTCATGAGATATTGGAACGGCTATCTACCTGTTGCGATGGCGATGTCCTGGGTTCGCATCCCATTGACCGGGATTTGGCTCGACTTTGGCTGGTGGTACATCCTCTGGTCCGGATTCGTCATGGCCGCCACGTCCAATGCCGTGAACATTACCGACGGCCTCGACGGCCTTGCCGGCGGGCTGATGCTGATCGCGATGATGTTCATGACCTTTTTGGGACTGTGGGAACTCGTATCTCATTCGACAGGGGCAGAGTTCACCTTATTCTTGGAGAACCATTCCGTTCTCTGTGCCTGTAGCGCCGGGGCCGTCCTCGGATTCCTCTGGTACAACTGCAACCCCGCACAGATTTTCATGGGCGACACCGGCTCGCTCGCGCTGGGCGGGCTGCTGGCGTACGCCGGGCTGTGCATGAAGGCTGAATTCCTGCTTCTGGTGGTCGGCGGCGTGTTCTTCATCGAAGAACTGACCGTGGCGATGCAGATCGCCAGTTTCAAGCTGACGAAGAAGCGGGTCTTCCCGATCACACCGATCCACCATTATTTTCAGGTCCATCTGAAATGGCCCGAGCAGAAAATTGTGACGCGCGCGTGGTTCCTGGGCGCTTTCGCGGCATTTCTAGCGCTCTTGATCTTTGCGGCGCGGGACTGACATGAAACGAACCAGCGGAATTCTGTTGTGCTGCGTGGCGACGCTGCTGGCGCTGGGGGCGGTGATGGTGTTCTCGTGCCTCTCCGCGCGGGCGAGCACGCTGGACGTCGGGCTGGAATACCTCTTCAAGCATGCGCTCTGGGTCGCCGGCGGCGTGGTGATCATGCTGCTGATGAGCCGGCTGGATTATCACTGGCTGGAGAAGCACCAGCGGATCATCGCCGTCGCGGCGCTCGTGTCGCTGGTGCTCGTTCTGGTTCCGCACTTGGGCACGATGACGCACGGCGCGCGGCGGTGGATCCGGTTCTACGGCCCGGTCGGCTTCCAGCCGTCGGAGATCGCCAAGCTGGCGCTGCTGGTGGTGCTGTGCGGCATGGCCGCGCGGCGCGGAGAGCAGATGCGCTCGCTGCGCTCCGGACTTCTGCCGTGCATGGCGGTGGTCGGCCTGACGGCCGGGCTGATCCTGGTCGAGCCGGATTACGGAACCGCGGCGCTGATCGGCATCATCGGCTCGCTGGTGGTGCTCGTCGCCGAGGCGCCGGTCTGGCCGATGGCCGCGGCGGGCTCAGCGGGGCTCGCCGGCGCCGCCGCGCTCGTCTGGCGATCGCCCGTGCGCCAGGCGCGCGTGCTCGCGTTCCTCGACCCGTCGCAGCATCTGGACGGCGCCGGATACCAGTTGATGCACTCGCTGATCGCGCTCGGCAGCGGCGGGCTGCTCGGCCGAGGGCTCGGCGCCAGCCGCCAGAAGCTCTTCTTCCTGCCCGAGCCGGAGACCGATTTCATCTTCGCCGTGATCGGCGAGGAACTCGGCCTGATCGGCGCGCTGGCGGTGATTTTCGTCTTCGTGCTGATCCTGTGGCAGGGCATGAAGATCGCTTCGCGAGCGCGCGATTCGTTCGGCCGGCTGCTGGCCTTCGGGATCACGGCCCTGATCGTGTTCCAGGCGCTGATCCATATCGCCGTCGTCACCGCCTCGATGCCCACCAAGGGCATCGTGCTGCCGCTCGTCTCCTCGGGCGGGTCCTCGATTGTGGTCACGCTGGCGGCGATCGGGGTTCTTCTCAATATCGCGTCGCAGGCGGTCGAAGAGCCGAACGCGAACGTCGAAGCGCCGCCGGCGGAGGACGCCAAGCGGCCGATGGAAGCGGGCGTTTAGAAACAGAGTTCTCACTGTCGGAGTCCTGGCATATGGGCAAAGGAATCGAAGCCAAGCGTTTCACCGGCATCTTCGCCGGCGGCGGCACAGGCGGGCACCTGATGCCCGGATTGAGCGTGGCGGCGGAGTTGCGGCGCGCCTATCCGGACACCAGCCGGCTCTACTTCGTCGGCACTTCCAATTCGCTCGAGCGCCGGCTGGTCGAGTCGCACGGGTTCGACTTCCTCTCCCTGCCGAGCCTGAAGCTGGCCGCCTCGCCCGCGGCTCTGCCGCGCTGGATCATGCGGCTGACCGGCGGGCTGGTCGAGGCGACTCGGCTGATCCGCCGGCTGCGGCCGGACGCCGTCGTGAGCCTGGGCGGATACGCCGCCGTCGCCCCGTCGCTGGCCGCGGCGCTCTGCCGCGTGCCGATGGCGGTGATGGAGCAGAACGCGGTGCCCGGGAAGACCAACCGGCTGCTCAGCTGGTGGGCGCGCGAGGTGTACGCGCCATGGCCGGGAATCGAGTCGTTCTTCGCGTATCCCGAGCGCGTGCACGTCACCGGCAACCCGGTGCGCGAGGATCTGCCGCGCCGCCGCTCGCCCCACCTGGCCGGGCAGTTCGGCCTTAACCCGCACAAGTGCACGCTCCTGGTGATGGGCGGCAGCCAGGGCGCACAGACGATCAACCGCGCCGTCGTCGCCGCGCTGCCGGAACTCGAGACGGAGTCCGAGTGGCTCCAGATCCTCCACAGCACCGGCCAGTCCGGATACGAGGAAACCGCCGCGGCGTACGCCGGCCGGAAAATCCAGTCGGCGGTGCTGCCCTACGTCGAGGACATGGCCTCGGCCTACGCGCTGTGCGAGCTGGCGCTCTGCCGCGCGGGCGGGACGACGCTGGCCGAGTTGACCACGCTCGGCGTGCCGGCGGTGCTCGTGCCGCTGCCGATCGCCGCGAATGACCACCAGCGCCGCAACGCCTCGCTCGTCGCGGGAGCCGGCGCAGCGCTGTTGATGGAGCAGGCCGACTTCGCGATGGGCCGCCTGGCGGCAACGCTCGTCGGGCTGCTGCGCAACGACGAGTGCCTCGCCCGCATGCGCGCGGCCAGCCTGCGGCTGGGCCGCCCGAACGCGACGAAGAACGTCGCAGAGCGGCTTTTTCGGTTGATGAACGGGCGCAAGGGCGAGCGCGCCGCGCCGAGGGCGGAGCGCGGAGTCGAGAAGATGATAGTCAGGCGTTAGGCGTCATCTCCTGTAGGAGATTCATTTCGTGCGCAGGCGGCGTAAAACAACCCGGAAGCAGCTTCAGCTCTGGCCGAAGCCCGCGCCGGCGCAGCCATCGAGGGAAAGCGGCGCGCCGATTCCCTGGCGCGGCACCGCGGTGCACCTGATCGGCATCGGCGGCGTCGGCATGAGCGGGATCGCCGCCCTGCTGCCGCACTACGGCTGCACCGTCACCGGCTGCGACGCCGGCGGCAGCGAAATCATCGAATCGCTCACGCGACGCGGCATCCGTGTTTCCATCGGCCACAGCCCCGAGCACATCACCGACAAACTCGGCCTGGTCATCGTCTCCGCCGCGATCCGCGACACGAACCCGGAAGTGCGCGAGGCGGCGCGGCGCGGCATACCCGTCATCAAGTACGCGCAGGCGCTCGGCTGGCTGATGAAGGACCGCGACGGCATCGCCGTCAGCGGCGCGCACGGCAAGACCACCACCACTTCGATGATCGCCTACGCGCTGAGCTACGGCGGCAAGCATCCCGCGATGGTCGTCGGCGGCGTCGTGCCGCAACTCGGCGGCAACTCGCTCACCGGCCGCGGCGGACCGTTCGTCGTCGAGGCGTGCGAATACGATCGCTCGTTCCTCAACCTCAGTCCGAAGGCCGTCGTCGTCACCAATATTGACCGCGAGCACCTCGATTACTATTCGGGCCTCGAGGAGCTGGTCGAGGCGTTCGGCGCCTTCGTCGCGCAGGCGCCGGCCGACGGGCTCTGCGTGGCGAACGGCGACGACCCGAACGTCCTTCGCGCCGTGAAGCAGAGCCGCGCGCGCGTCGAGACCTTCGGCGACGGGAAAGACTGCGACTGGCGCGTCAGCGAATGGTCCCGCGCCGAAGGACGCACGCGGTTCCGCGCCTTCCACCGCGGCAAGAACGTCGGCGTTTTCGAACTGCTCGTGCCGGGCTACTACAACGTGCGCAATGCGCTGGCGTGCATCGCCATCAGCAGCTTCTTCGACGTGAACCGCCAGGACGTGCGCGAGTCGCTCGCCGAATTCCGCGGCGCGCGCCGGCGCTTCGACCGCCTCGGCGAGGCCGCCGGCGTGATGGTCTTCGACGATTACGGCCACCACCCGACCGAGGTGCGCGTCACGCTCGACGCCGCGCGGCAGGAATTCCCGAAGCGCCGCCTGCTCTGCGTTTTCCAGCCGCATCAGTGCAGCCGCACGCGGCTGCTCATGAACGATTTCGCCGGCGCGTTCGGATCGGCCGACTGCGTCATCGTCCCGGATATCTACTCGGTGCGCGACAACGAGGCGGACCGGGCGAGCGTGCACTCGCAGGACCTCGTCGCCACGCTGCGCCGCAATGGTGTGCAGGCGGAATACGGCTCGCAGTTCCCTGAGACCGTGGATCGCCTGCTCCACTCCGTCCGCAGCGGAGACCTGGTGATGACGATGGGGGCAGGTCCGGTGAACGACGTGGGGATACGCCTGCTGCAGGAACTCAAGAAAAGGGAGCAAAGCGATGAACTGGTACTCAGGGCTTGAGTCGTTCGTGCGAGTGGACGAGCCGCTGGCCGAGCGCACGACGTTCGCCATCGGCGGTCGGGCGGCGTACTTCGTCGAGCCGACGACGGAGGCGGAGTTTGCCGCCGGCTACGCGGCCGCTATGCGCTCGCGGCTGCCGGTGTTCATCCTCGGCGGCGGAAGCAACCTGCTCGTCTCCGACAAGGGCGTGCCGGGCGTCGTGATCTGCACGACGAAGATGGCGGACAAGTCCATGCCCGCGCAGAGCCATTCCAGCTTCAGCGCGCACGCGGCCGGTTCGCTCGTCCAGTTGCGCGCCGGGACGAGCCTGGAGAAGGCCGTCCTCTGGACTGCGCGCGCCGGGCTCTCGGGGCTGGAGTGCCTCGCCGGGATTCCCGGCACCGTCGGCGGCGCCGTCCGCATGAACGCCGGCGGGCGCTACGGCATGATCTGCGACGCGATCCACGCGGTCTGGTGCGTGGACCGCCAGGGCCGCATCTACATGCGCAACGCCTCCGACATCCAGTGGGGCTATCGGGCGACCGACCTGGGCGACCCGATCGTCCGCGTCGGCTTCGACCTGCAGCGCAAGCCGCCCGAGGCCGTCAGGCTCCAGCGCTCGAAAATCCTCTCCGAGAAGCGCTCCTCGCAGCCGGTGCAGCAGCACAGCGCGGGCTGTTTCTTCAAGAACCCGGGCGAGGAGAAAGCCGGCGAACTGATCGAGATGGCCGGGCTGAAGGGCTATCGCGTCGGCGAGGCGTGCGTCTCGCCGAAACATGCGAACTTTATCGTGAACCTCGGTGGCGCGACCGCGAACGACGTCCTGGCGCTCTCGGACACCGTCCGCGACCGCGTCTATGCCGAGTTCGACGTCTCGCTCGAGAACGAAGTTTCCACGTGGGGTTTGCCGCGCGAGCGCCCGCCGGTGAACCGCCTTTTCGTGTCGCCGGCGCGGGTGTGATTCCAGGATCCTGGTGGATAAGAAACGTCATCACTTTCTGAAAGGGCAGAACATGCGTCGAAGAATCGCGGTGTTGATGGGCGGAGTCTCAGCGGAGCGTGAGGTGTCGCTCAAGTCGGGCAAAGGCATTGCCGAAGCGCTCCGCCAGAAGGGGCACGAAGTCCACGAGGTGGACATCGCCGAGGAGAGCATCGCGCCGGTGCTTGGCGTCCGGCCGGAACTGGCCTTCATCGCCCTGCATGGCCGGTTCGGCGAGGACGGCGGGATCCAAGGACTGCTCGATGAGGCCGGAATCGCGTACACCGGCTCCGACCCGCAGGCCAGCCGCGCGGGGATGGACAAAATGGCTTCCAAGTGCTTCTTCATCACGCACGATGTCCCGACGCCGCCGTTCCGGCTCTTGACGACTACGCAGTCGTGGGAAAAGGTCGAGGCCGCCATCGAGGAGGTCGGCCTGCCGCTGATCGTCAAGCCGCTGCGGCAGGGTTCGAGCTACGGCGTCTCCCTGGCGAAGACGCACGAGCAGGTGGCCACCGGTCTCGCCGAGGCGCTCAAGTACGGCCAGCACGCGCTCCTCGAGCGGTTCATCCCGGGCCGCGAGTTCACCGTCGGCATCCTCGACCAGGCTGCGCTGCCGGTCATCGAACTGCGGCACTCGCACGACATCTTCGACTTCGACGCCAAGTACACCGACCGCGGCACGGAGCGCGTGGTGCATCCGGAACTCCCGCGCGAGACCACGGAGAAGTTGCAGGAACTCGCCCTCGCCGCGCATCGCGCCCTGGGTTGCCGCCACTTCAGCCGCGTGGACCTGATGCTCGAAAACGACGGCTGCCCGTACGTCCTCGAAGTGAACACCATTCCGGGCTTCACCGAAAAGAGCCTGTTCCCGCTCGCCGCGCGTGAGGCTGGAATCCCGTTCGCGGACCTCTGCGACCGCATCGTGGACCTGGCGCTGACGCCGGCACCGGTGGAAGTCGGCGGGATCTAGAAAGAATGAGAATGTGCCATGGCCGCTAAAACTCGCGCGAATGACGGCTCCAGCCAGCAGGCGCTGGTGAACACGGGAATCTACATCCTCATCGCCGGCGCGCTGGCCGCCGGCTGTGTGGTGGGTGTGCAGCAGCTCTGGCGCGCGGTCTCCGACCGGCCGGAATTCATCGTACGGCCCGGCGATCTTGCGCTCACGAGCAAATGGGCGCGCATCCCGGAGATGAAGCGCGATTTCCTCGCCACCGACCGCACCGGCATTCTGCGGCGCCCCGGCGTCAGCATCTTCACCGCCAGGCTGTGCGAGGACGTCGCCCAGGCGTATGCCGCCAGTCCGTGGGTGCGGCGCGTGCTGCTCGTGGCGAAGGAATTCCCGAACCGGCTCGATGTCCAGCTCGAACTGCGCGAGCCCTACGCGCTCGTGCAGACCGGCAGCAAGTGCATCTGCGTGGACGAAGAGGGCGCGCCGCTCAGTCCGCAATTCTACGACATGTCCCCGCAACGCCTCGCCTCGCTCATCCCGGTCATCACCCTCAACGGCGACTGCCCGGTGCCGAACGCCGGCCAGCCGTGGAAGCAGCCGGAAGTCCAGGAAGGACTCGCGATGGTCCGCCTCTACCGCAAGGACCTCGCCCGAAACGTCTCTGTTCACGAAATCCAGGTCCAGCGCACCGACAACGCCGCCGTGATGGCCACGCTCGTCCTCGACACCGGCCCGCGCGTGCAGTGGGGCCAGACGCCGGCCGGCCCGCGCTCGCTGGCCGAAATCTCCACCGCCCAGAAGACCACCGCCCTGCTGGCGATCACCCGGAAGGAAGGCACGCAGATCGGACGGCTCAAGACCATTGACGTCCGCTGGCCGAACCCGCTGTGCGAATGAGCACGTCGGATTCGGCGTTTTTGCTCTTAGCTTTTTCGTTTGCGCTGTGAGGCCCGCCGGAGGGTGCGCAAATCGGCTTTGTCCTGGGGTCGGCCTGCGGCCTGTTTGGAAGCGATCAGGTCAGCAAGGGACAAATAGTGCGCGTCTACCCCGCCGAATACGTCGTCCACTCGTCTCCGCCACGCCGCGCCGAACTCCGCGATGCCGGCCGGCCCGGCGATCAGGTCTATTCGGACGGGAGCGACGCCTAACTGGACCACGATGTTCGGGTTGACGAGATCTTCCACCGTAAACCCCAGGTCGGCGCCGCTGAAGAAATCGCGGATGGCCGCCAGGACCTTTCGGGCGTTCGCCGGAGAAGGATCATAGAAGATGTCAAAGTCCTTCGTGGCCCTTGGCCGCGCGTGGTATCCCAGCGCGTGCGCGCCCGCGATGAGATACCGTGCGCCCCTTGCGTTCAAAGACGCGACAAACTCTTCGTAGTCTCTGTGGGCCATTGATGCCTCGGGTCTTCAGGACGCTTCGCGTGCACTCGTCCACCGTGTTCACGCGCTGCGCGGGAGTCAGGTTCTCATACCAAAAGCGGAAGTCCTGATCTTCGGCTTCGTCCCAGCGGAGCACAACCCCTTGCCAGATGCGACCATGCCTGTCCTTCGCCCGTCCGCGAATCTGCATGACCTCTCCTCACCGAACGCTTGCATGCTATCTTCGCGAAGGGCCGCCGTCAAGGAGCCGGCCGCCTTCCGCTGAGCGTTGGCAACGCGCATGAGACAAGCTATAATCGAAGATGAAGTGAAAGGGCGCGCGATGCCTTACAAACCGGTTCCCGGCGGGCTCGGGCGGATTTACGTCCCAGAGCCTGATGCTGGGACGCTGAAGAAGCACAACTGCAAGGACTGCTTTTTCTGCCAGTGGTGCGCTGTAGAGCGCTGTCGCCTCTGCAGAAAAAAGAGTTGTCACCGGCTCAGGAAATAAATGTGAATCCACGATTTCGTGCGCCTTCTGCGAAAACTCTGCTGCGTCAAACCCTGCGCGCGGCACTCATCGGCCTCATCATCGGCGCCGCGTTCGGGATCCTGACTGCGCTGGGGAGCTGGTTGTCCCACCAGAGCGATAGTCCGCCAACGCTCCCTGGGCTGAACTACATCATCCGGGGGCTGGACGTCAGCGCTTTTCCGGGAATGACGATCGCAACCGCGATTGATCGGCGGGGAGTGGAACCAGACTACGTTTTTTCGCCGGGAGAGGTCACCAGTCCCATCCTGGTCCTGGCGCTCTGCAACGCCCTTTTCTGGGCCGCGCTTTGGGCGTTGCTTTTGGCCTGGCCCGGCCCCGTCTTCGCGCTCTGGCTCACGCTGTCCGGCTCGTGGGGTTAGCTCGTCGCCGCCCTGAATACTTGGTGCTGCCGGTTTAAGCTCGCATTCCTGCCTGCCCGCGCCATGCCTTGAACGCCCGGATTGTTTCTTGTAACATGGCGGTTGCCCTTGCAAAGCGGCGCAGTGCGGTGGATGGAGGCATTTATGGCTTTTCGACCCGACCGTTTGACGACCAAATCCCAGGAGGCGCTGCAGGCGGCGCAGGATATCGCGCGCGAGCGCGGGCAGCAGGAGCTGACGCCGGAACATCTGCTGCTGGCGCTGGTGCGTCAGAAAGACGGCGTGGTGCCGCCCATTCTCCAGCGCGCCGGCGCTTCTGCGGACCAGCTCGAACGCCGGCTCGATGACGCGCTCGATGCGATCCCGAAGGTCTCCGGCGGCGACATCTACGCCTCGCCGCGGTTGAGCAAGCTGCTCGAGGCGGCCTGGAAGGAGGCGCAGGCGCTCAAGGACGAGTACGTCAGCGCCGAGCACCTGCTGCTCGCGGTGGCCGAGGGCGATGGCGCGGCAAAGACGATCCTGAAAGAGGCCGGCCTCACCCGCGCGAATATCCTGACGATCCTCAAGACCGTCCGCGGGACGCAGCGCGTGACCGACCAGGAGCCGGAAGGCAAGTACCAGGCGCTTGAGCGTTACTGCCGCGATTTGACCGCCGCCGCGCGCGCCGGCAAGCTCGATCCGGTGATCGGCCGCGACGAGGAAATCCGCCGCGTGATGCAGGTGCTCAGCCGCCGCACGAAGAACAACCCCGTGCTGATCGGCGATCCCGGCGTCGGCAAGACCGCCATCGTCGAAGGGCTGGCGCGGCGCATCGTCGAGGGCGACGTGCCCGAAGGGTTGAAGAACCGGCGAGTGCTCGCGCTCGACCTGGGCGCGCTGATCGCGGGCACCAAGTTCCGCGGCGAGTTCGAGGACCGCCTGAAAGCCGTCCTCAAGGCGATCACCGAGGCGGAAGGCTCGGTGATCCTGTTCATTGACGAGCTGCACATGGTCGTCGGCGCGGGCGCAGCCGAAGGCGCCGCCGACGCGGCGAACCTGCTCAAGCCGGCCCTGGCGCGCGGCGAGCTGCGCTGCGTCGGCGCGACGACGCTCGACGAATACCGCAAGCACATCGAAAAGGACGCCGCGCTCGAACGGCGCTTCCAGCCGGTCCTCGTCGGCGAGCCTTCCATCCCCGACACGATCGCCATCCTGCGCGGCCTCAAGGAGCGCTACGAGGTCCACCACGGAGTCCGCATCCAGGATTCCGCTCTCGTCGCGGCGGCCACGCTTTCCGAGCGCTACATCACCGACCGGTTCCTGCCCGACAAGGCGATTGACCTGGTGGACGAGGCGGCCTCGCGCCTGCGGATGGAGATGGACAGCCTGCCGGTGGAGCTTGACCAGACCGAGCGCCGGCGCATGCAACTGGAGATCGAGCGCCAGGCGCTCACGCGCGAGAAGGACCCCGCCTCGCGCGAGCGCCGCGCGAAGGTCGAGCAGGAACTCGCCGAGCTGAAGGAGAAATCCACCCTGCTCCGCGCGCATTGGGAGAATGAAAAGGCCGCGATCAAAAAGATCCGCCAGGCCAAGGAGAAGCTCGAATCCACGCGCACCGAGGCCGAGCGCGAACAGCGCCACGGCAACCTCCAGCGCGTCAGCGAGCTGCGCTACAGCGTGATCCCCGCGCTCGAAAAGTCCATCGAGGAGGAGAACCGCCGCCTGCTCGAACTCCAGAAAGACCGCAAGATGCTCAAGGAGGAAGTGGACGAGGAGGACATCGCGCAGGTGGTGAGCAGCTGGACGCACATCCCCGTCAGCCGGATGCTCGAGAGCGAAAAGGACCGGCTGCTGAAAATGGAGGCGCGCCTCTCCGAGCGCGTGGTCGGCCAGGAAGAGGCGATCGCCGCGGTGAGCAACGCCATCCGCCGCGCGCGCGCCGGCCTGCAGGACCCGGGCCGGCCGATCGGCTCGTTCATGTTCCTCGGCCCCACCGGCGTCGGCAAGACCGAGCTGGCCCGCGCGCTGGCCGAGTTCCTCTTCGACACCGAGCAGGCGATGGTCCGCATTGACATGTCCGAGTACATGGAGAAGCACACCGTCTCGCGGCTGATCGGCGCGCCGCCGGGCTACGTCGGCTACGACGAGGGCGGCCAGCTCACCGAGGCGGTCCGCCGGCGCCCGTATTCGGTGATCCTCTTCGACGAGATCGAGAAGGCGCACAACGACGTCTTCAACGTGCTCCTTCAAGTGCTCGACGAGGGCCGCCTGACCGACGGCCACGGGCGCACGGTGGATTTCAAGAACACACTGATCATCATGACCAGCAACATCGGCAGCCACCAGATCCAGGAGGCGGGCGGGCGCGTGACCGAGGCCCTCGAGGAATCGGTCCGCCAGATGGTCCGCGCGCAGTTCCGCCCGGAGTTCCTCAACCGCGTGGACGACATCATCATCTTCCACGCGCTCACGCTCGAGCAGATTGAGCGGATCGTGGACATTCAACTCAAGTCGCTGCGGCGGCTGCTCGCCGACCGCAACCTCGAGATCGAGCTGACCGCCGAGGCGAAGAAACGCATCGCCAAGGAAGGCTTCGACCCGGTCTTCGGCGCGCGCCCGCTCAAGCGCGTGATCCAGCAGAGCATCCAGAACGAACTGGCGATGCGCCTGCTCCGCGGCGATATCCGCAACGGCGACAAGATCCGCGTGGACTGGAAAAAAGGCGAGTTCGTGTTCGAGAAAAACAATTGAGCCTTTTGTTCCTTGATACTGATCCTGCTATCCTCTAGCGGTCGAACTCGTCCTCGATGGCCTGGCGCTTGGATGGTATGAAGGACTGTTGCTAGGAGGCGCGCGTGGCGGGAATGACTGACGGCGAGACGGTCGGCGCGGCGGCGGAAGGGCTGAGCCCGGAGAACATCCTGGATTTCAGCGCGAACGTCACCCCCGCGCCGCTGCCCGAGGCGCTGCGGCAGGCGCTCCAGGACTCGATACAGTGCCTTTCGCACCCGCCGGACCCGGAGGCGCGGAAGCTGCGTCAGCGCGCGGCGGAGGTCTACGGAGTCTCGCCCGACGAAGTGCGCGTCGGAAACGGCGTCAGCGAATTCCTCTACGCGATCCCGCGCGGGCTGCGGCCCCGGCGCGTGGTGATGCCCGCGCCCTGCTCCACCGATTACTGGCGCGCGAGCGATTACGCCGGCGCGGAATCCGAAGGCGTGCTCTCCTCGGAGGCGAAGGAGTTCGCGCTCGACCCGGCGCAGGTCGAGATGCGCCTCAGCGGCACGGACATGGTGTTCCTCGGCAACCCGAGCGATCCGACCGGCGTCGCGGCGCCGGCGGACGCGATCCGCGCGCTGGCGAAGAAATTCTCCGGCGTCGCCTTCGTGGTGGATGAATCGTTCGTGGAGTTCGTCCCGGAAGCGCTCGGCGCGTCGCTGCTGGGCGCGCCCCTGCCGGCGAACGTGATCGTGCTCCGCTCGCCCACGGCGATCTACGGGTTGGCCGGCCTGCCGCTGGCCTTCCTGTTCGCGGGGCGGACGCTGATCGAGCAGATTCAGGCCGCGCGCGAGCCGAACGCGGTCGGCGCTACGACGCTCCGCGCCGGTGAAGCCCTGCTGGCCGGCCCGCCGGAGGCGCCCGCGCTGCGACAGCCGGTGATCGCCGAGCGCGAGCGCGTCCGCGAGGAACTCTCGCGCATGGCGGGCATCCGCGTCTTCCGCTCGCAGGCGAACTTCCTGCTGCTGAAGACCACGCGGCCGGGCCTGAACGCCATGCAGCTCTGCGAGCGCCTGCTCGAACAGAACGTACTCATCCGCAACGTCGCAGGTTACCGCGGCCTCGACGGACGCTTTGCGCGGGTCTCCGTCCGTACGGCCGCCGACAACGATCGTCTGCTGGCGGCGTTCGGCGGCGCGCTCGACGAGTCGAAATGGAAATGAAGCGGAACGCGGAAAGCGAA
This sequence comes from Candidatus Brocadiia bacterium, assembly GCA_050015075.1. Classification (GTDB taxonomy): domain Bacteria; phylum Planctomycetota; class Brocadiia; order CAIUPP01; family CAIUPP01; genus JBEKCB01. Next base: position 98,336 of record JBEKCB010000009.1, read on the forward strand.
AAACGCAAGGCCGGAAATTCCGGGTGGTAGCTGATTACCCTTCCACTTTTCACCCCATCGTCATTTCGCCGACCGAGCTTCCATCACGAGGACCGAATCATTCGCGCCCGGCGCCACGCTGCCGTAAACGAAATCCACGTTGACCTTCCGCTGCGCCAGGCGCTCCATCATCTCGGCCAGCGCGCCCACCTTGTTCGGCAGCTCGATCAGCCGCACCGGCGTCTCGACCACCTCGAGCTTCAGGTCCTCGAGCACCTTCACGCCCGACCGGGCGTCGTCCACGATCATGCGCACCAGGCACGTTTCCGTGGCGTCCACCACCGAGATCGCCATAATATTCACGTCGCCGTCGGCGAGCGCGCGGCAGACCTTCGCCAGCGCACCCGGCTTGTTCGGCAGCGAAACCGTCAGTTGTTTCGTCCGTTCCATCGCATTTCCTCCGTTCTCAGCCCGGCATGGAATCCTTGAGCGGCCACAAAACCTTGCTATGAGGAAGTCTAACCCGGCGCAGCGCCGAATGCAAAGCGCAAAATGCAGAATGTGAACCGGGGCGAGCCGCCGCGCAGCCGGACGGCGGTCCATTTGCCCTTTTTCAGTTTGCACGGTTTTTCTCTTGACGGGCGCCGTTTGGCGATGCTAGAATCTGACGCGGTGCATGGCTCGCCGCGTGGCGGGCAATGGCATCGGATGGATCGGCGTCCTATTTCGTTCTGTCGAAGGGGAAAGCACGATGAGAGCTCTCCGGCTGGCCGGCGTGATGGCAGTATGCGTCATGGTCTTTTCCGGATGCGAGATGAGCCGCCCCTACAAGGGCTACAGCGACGAAGTGGATAGCTGGTCCTACCCCAAGCGCTTCGGGGTTACGTGGGAGGACTGGGGGCTGTCGCTGCTGGATATCGTCAGCCTGGAAATCGGCGCGCAGGAGTCCATCGGCATCGTCATCCAGCCGACGAAGATCCTCCAGACCGGGTTCCTGTTCAACGACGTGATGAAGCTCGGCTGGCGCAACCGCGGCTTCGGGTTCTACCATGAAGTCCAGAGCGAAGGCGGCCTCGGCTGGGCGTACTACCGCAGCCGCCGGTTCGAGCCGATCCTCGGCACCGCCACGCTCTTCGACCCGTACCGCCGCGCGCCGCTCTTCGCCGGATTCCCCATCCGCGATAATATCCAGGAAGGCCACTGGGCGGACGTCGGCGGCGAGGTCGGCCTCGTCTTCCTTGACGTCAGCGCCCACGTCAGCCCGAAACATGCGATCGGCTTCTGCGTCAACACCCTGATGCTGCCGATGAACCTCTTCCTGCGCTATCCGCTCAATTGGATCGGCGTGCGTTTCCCCGAACTGGATTTCTGCGATGAAAACACCACCTCGCAGATTAAGCAGAAATACAACCTGACATTGATCCCGTATCCCAGAACGTTCGCTCCGACCGAAGTGCTGAACGAGCTCTGGGAAGTGCCGTACTAAACGGACCGCGGCGACGATGGACCGTGCATGACCGGGCAGGCGCACGAGTCCATCGTCTCTCGTCCATCGGCAGCGTCCGTCGTCATCACACAAGATCAGAATCGAGGTGAGAACTTTTTGGCTAAGATCGTCGTCCGCGAAGGTGACTCCATCGAGCGCGCGCTCAAGCAGTTCAAGCGCATCTGCGAGAAGGAGGGCCTTCGGCGAGAGATTAAGCGCGCTTCTTATTACGAGAAGCCCAGCGAGCAAAAACGACGCCGCAAGCTCCAGCAGGTCCGGGAGCGCCGCAAGACCGTGACCAAGGCCCTGAAGCTGAAGGTCAAGAGCAAGCTCCGCGCAAGATAGCCTCGGTTCTCACTCGCCGTTCATCGGGCGCCTTTCCACTCGGGAAGGCGCCCGAATTATTATGTGCCTGCGAGGGCCTGCCTGTCCCAGCCGAGTTTATTCTCCTTGCGCCTCGACCGGTGTAACCTCTCACGGCCGCGCCAGCACTAGTGAAGTGAACGCTTCAGGGATGCTAAATTTGCCCGCGCGTCGCGCGGCGGAGTATAATGCGCCCGTTTCAGGAAGACGGAGGATGGATAAATTGAAAGCGACGCACGCTCATGTCTCAGCGCCACCTCGGGCGGAACCGGCGGCCTCCGCCGAGGTGTTCGATTTCGTCGGCCGGCACTTCCTGGCCTCGTATCTCGGCTGCGATCCGGACCGCCTGCGCGACTTGGCCGGGCTCAAGGCGGCTTTCGAGCGCGCCGTCGCCGCCAGCGGCGCCACGCTCATGGGCAGCTCCGACCACGTTTATCCGCCGCACGGCTACACGCTCCTCTGCCTGCTTTCCGAAAGCCACGCCAGCATCCACACTTATCCGGAGCACAACGCGTGTTTCGTGGACCTCTTCACCTGCGGCCTGCGCTGCCGGCCGGAGCCCTTCGACGCCGTCCTGCGCGACTACCTGCGCCCGGCGCACAGCCACGTCCGCAGCTTGATCCGGCGCGAAGAGGCCCAGGACGAGGGGCGGGCCGCGCGCGGCTGACCCGGCGTGACCGTGAATCACCCGGGCGCCCAAGCGCCGAGAACAACACTATACGGAGTCAGCCCACCGAGGACACAAGCCTCTTTCCGCCGTTCCTGGAGTCTTGCGTCTGAAAAGTGAAAACTCCGCGCCAAGGGAAGGTTGACGCATGCCCACGCAGCCCAACGCCTCGCGACCGCCTCTTCCGCGTCCGTATCCGCTCCCGGCGCTGCCGCCGGACCGGTTCTACGTCGAGCCCTACACGCCGCAGGAGGTCGGGTTCGGCCAGCTCGTCCTCGTCGAGGATTCCGACCCCTTCGACCGCTACACCTATCGCTGCAAGGCGATCCAGTACGCGGGCAAGACCGCCTTCCAGACGGTGCAGATCGGCGACACCTACAACTACGGCCGCGTGCTGATGCTCGACGGCGCCATCCAGAGTTCCGCCGACGACGAAGCGCTCTACCACGAACTGCTCGTGCAGCCGGCGATGCTGCGCTCGCCCGAGCCGCGCGACGTGCTCATCATCGGCGGCGGCGAGGGCGCCTCGCTGCGCGAAGTCCTCGCCCACGGCGCCGTGCGCTCCGCAACGATGGTGGATATTGATCCGGAAGTCGTCGCGCTTTGCCGCGAGCACCTGCCCACCTGGCACCAAGGCGCGTTCCAGGACCCGCGCACGCGGCTCGTCCACGCCGACGGCCGCGCTTTCGTCGAGGGCGAAAACCAGCGCTACGACGTGGTGATCGTGGACGTGGTGGACATGCTCGAAAACGGCCCGGCCGAGAAGCTCTACACGCGGCAGTTCTACGAACTCCTCCGCAAGCGCCTCAAGCCCGACGGCATCATCGCGGTGCAGGCGCTGGAGTTCTCCTTCGCCGACGACCGCCCGCACGCCGCGCTCGCGCGCACGCTGCGCACCGTCTTCCCCGAAGTCCACAGCTACCGCGCGCTCATCCCCTCGTTCCTCGGCTCATGGGGATTCCTCATCGCCAGCGACTGGCTCCGCCCCGCCGAGATGCGCAGCGAGGACCTCGACCGCGCCATCGAGAACCGCCTCGGCAGTATATGGATGGAGCACCTTACCGGCGATTACCTCAAGTCGTGCTTCATCATGGACAAGGAGACCCAGTTCCTCCTGTCGCTGTCCGGCCCGATCCTCGAAGACGGCACGCCGTTCGTCCTGCCGCCGGAGATTCAGGACGTCGAGCCGCCCTTCGCGCAGTTCCCGGCGAAGAAGCCGGAGGAATGAGAACGGCTATTGCGGAACGCGGAATGAACGAAAATAATTCATCTCCTGTCAATCCACCTTCCGAAATCAATCCTCAATCCGCAACCTGCATTCCACAATCGTCCGTGGCATTGCGGATCCGCTTTCTCCCGGCCGCGCCGCCGGGAGCGAAAGTCCTCGCCCGGTTCCGCGATCCGTATGACCGTGTCGCCGTTGCGGAGACGATCCCGCTCGGCCAGCTTCCGCCCGCGGCCGACGCGGCCGAGCCGTTCGACGATCTCCATTTTCTCTTCCTGCCGAGCGGCTCGACGAACACGCCGTACGAGCAGCAGAAGCGTGGCGAGGACTGGATGCAGGCGCCGCCCGGCGATCCGTTCGCCGTCCCGCCGATTGACCTGACGCTCCGCAACGACCGCCTCCTCTGGCGCCCGGGCCGCGCACTTGTGCTCGGCGCGCCCGACCGCATGGACGAAATCCTGACCGCGATCGTCCACTTCGCCTTCTACGAAGGCGAGATGCGCCGCCTCGAACAGGAAATCCGCGAGGACTGGCCGCTCGTCGAGAAGGACCTGCCGCTCACCCACCAGGTCGGCGCCGCCGACCTCGCGCGCTGGCCCGACGCGAACCGGATGGTGCGGCTCACCGCCCTGCGCCGGGTTCGCCTCACGCGGCTCGACCTTTACCTTTCCAAAGTCCCCGCGCAGCTCACCGGCAACGTCCGCAAAGTCTACGCCGAACTGCTGCTCTGGTGCGCCGAGCTGCCCGACCGCTACATCGCCCTGGACGACCAGATCGAGATTTACGAGGACCTTTACGAATCCGCCAACGACCGCCTCAGCGAATACGCCTATTTCCGCAAGGAATTCATCATCGAGGCGTGGATCGTCGTCATCCTCGCGCTCGAACTCGCCGCCGTCATCGTCGAACTTGTCGTGACCGTAAAAGAATCCGGCGCGCCGTAGATCCGTCCTGCGCGTCTTTCGCCTTTGCCGTACCTCTTTTCGTATCCCCTCCGACGCGTCGTTGCATTCTCTTTCGCCGCCGACTAAACTGGAAGTTGCGCTGCACGGACACTGAGGGGAAGTGAATGAAGGGCGGCGATCATGAGGATTTTCGGCGGCTAGCGGCGGAGGCGGTCCTGAAGAACCTGAAGGCGCTGGCCGCGCAGATTCCGGGCGTGCGCGCGCGGCGCGGGTCGGAGCCGGTGCATGACCTGCGCGTGGCGTCGCGGCGCGTGCGGACGGCGCTGCGGCTGCTCGACGATGCCGCGCCCTCGAAGCGTTACCGCCGATGGGACCGCGAATTGAAGCGCCTGGCCTCCGCGCTCAGCCGCGCGCGCGACACGGACGTCCAGGCGGATTTCCTCCGCGAGTTCCTCAAGGCCCATCGCGACGCGCGGCTCAGGCCGGGCATCCGGGGGCTGCTCCTCCGGCTTCGTGACCGCCGCGGGAAGCAGCAGGTCAAAGTCCTCAAGGAGCTCGACCGCTTCGTCGCGCGCGGCACGCTGCGCAAAATCCGGCGCGAGTTCCAGCGGCTCAAGAAGGACCGCCGGCGCGCAGGCCGGAGTCTCTCCGGGTTCGCGGTCGCGGAGAAGCCGGCTGATGCCGCCGGGCCGATCCTCAAACGGCTCGACCAGATGCTCGCGTACGAGCCGTTCATCGCGCGGCCCGAGCGGCGCAAGGAACTTCACCGCATGCGCATTGCGGCGAAACACTGCCGGTACACGATGGAGGCGTTCGCGCCGCGTTACGGCGGCCGGCTCGCTCCCTGGATCCGCGCGATGCGGCAGATCCAGACCGGGCTCGGCGAGATTCACGATTGCGACGTGTGGATTCACGAGGCGCTGCCGAAGTTTCTCGCCCGCGAGCGCGCGCGGCCCGCGTTTGCGGAGATCTCGCCGGGCATCGCGGCGCTGCTCCGCGACCGCCGCCGCCGGCGGAGTGCAATTTATCGGGCGTTCCTGCGGCGCTGGAAGGAACTGCGCCGGAAGAAATTGTTCGAGCGGCTCGCCGCCGAACGGATGACCGAAGGGGACTGAATCAGGTTTTTCGAAGGCGATGGTGAACGGATGAAGGTCGCCCTGATCGCCGACATCCACGCGAACCTGCCCGCGCTGCAAGCGGTCCTCGCGCACGCGCGCAAGCGGAAAGTGAAGGCCATCTGGAACGCGGGCGATTTCGTCGGCTACGGGCCTTTCCCGGACGAGGTCGTCCGGCGCGTGCGCGCGGAGAAGGCGCTCAGCATCGCGGGGAATTACGATCTCAAAGTCCTCCGCGCTGACCGCCCGCCGCGCGCGAAGGACAAAGACCCCGAAAAACGATACGCGTTCAAGTGGGCGCTCGACAACCTCTCGCCGGAGAGCCGCGAGCACCTGGCCTCGCTGCCGAGGGAACTGCGGCTGAACGTCGCGGGCTGGCGCGTGCTCCTCACGCACGGCAGCCCCGAATCGAACAAGGAGCACCTGACGCCCGAGACGCCGAAGTCGCGCCTGCGCCGGCTCGCGCGGAAGGCGAAGGCGGACCTGATCGTCTGCGGCCACTCGCACGTCCCGTTCGCGCGCAGGATCGGCGCGCACTGGTTCGTCAATCCCGGCAGCGTCGGCCGGCCCGACGACGGCAATCCGCAGGCGTCGTACGCGGTGGCGGACCTGCGGCGCGTCGCCGACGGCTCCCGGCCCGCCCCGCTCGTGGTGCGGCATTACCGCGTGCCGTACGACGCGGCGCGGACGGCGGAGCACAGCCGGCAGCTCGGCCTGCCGGAGTCGTTTGCGCGGATGGTGCTCGAAGGGCGCTCGCTCGACGGCGTGCAGCGCTGGGCCGAGGCGCGCGCGGTGACGCGGGCCTCCGCGCCGGCCGAAGGCGAGGCGGACGCGCCGCTCCAGGCGGTGCTCCAGCTCGCGGAGAAGTGCGATCACGAGCCGGCGCACGCGCGGCACGTGACGCTGCTGGCGCTGCGGCTCTTCGACGAACTCCAACCGCTGCACGGGCTCGGCGCCACGGAGCGCTTCTGGCTGCACTGCGCCGGGCTGCTGCACGACATCGGCTGGATCAAGGGCCGCAAAGGACACCATAAGACGGCGCTGCGCATGATCCTGACGACGCCGGACCTGCCGTTCGAGCGGCGCGAGCGCGAGATCATCGGCTGCGTGGCGCGCTATCACCGGCGCGGGCTGCCGACGCTCAAGCACGAGGCGTTCGCAGCGCTGAGCGCCCCGGACCAGCGCGTCGTGCGGCGGCTCGCCGCGATCCTGCGCGTTGCCGACGGCCTCGACCGCACGCGCCAGGGAGCCGTGAAGGACGCGACCTGCGCGATCGGAAAGAACCAGGTCAGTGTATACTGCCTCGTCCTGCAGCCCGCCGAGGATGAGCAGCGCGAGGCGCTGAAGAAGGCCGACCTGTTCGAGAAAACCTTCGGCCGAAAGCTCGTGATCGAATGGCGACTGACGTGACGGTTCTGAAACAAGATCCGCCAATCCGGAAGATGAGATTAGTCGAATAGGTTTTATCAAGGGAATCGCGCCCATGCCGCCTGAGACGACATCCTCCGACGGCCGCATCGTCGGCTTCATGGACATCGGCACGAACGCGGTGCGGCTGTTGCTGGTGCGGTTCAACCCGAACCGGTCGTACACCATCCTGACGCGCCAGCGCGAGGCGGTGCGCCTCGGCGAGGGCGAGTTCCCGGAGCAGCGCCTGCAGCAGCAGGCCATGCACCGCGCCGTGCTCGTCTGCGCGCGGTTCGCCGACATGGCGCGCTCGTACGGCGCCGCGGAGATCGTGGCCGTCGCCACCTCCGCCAGCCGCGAGGCCGAAAACCAGCGGCGCTTCCTCAAGCTCCTCGAGCAGAAGGCGCGCCTCGACGTGCGCGTCGTCTCCGGCAAGGAGGAAGCGCGCCTGATCTACCTGGGCGTCTCCAGCGGCGTCAACCTCGGCGGCCGGCGCGCGCTCTTCCTCGACATCGGCGGCGGCAGCACCGAGGTCGCCGTCGGCGATCAGCACCAGTACCAGCACCTCGACTCGATCAAGCTCGGCGCCATCCGCCTGACCACGCTCTTCTTCCTGCCCGGCGAGACCGACCCGATCCCGCCGGCGCGCTACAACCTCGTCAAGGCCTACGTCCGCAACATCAGCGTCCGCGCCGTCCAGAAACTGCGGCAGCACAAATTCGACATCGCCGTCGGCTCGTCGGGCACCATCGTCACCCTGGCGGAAGTCGCCGCGCGGCTCTTCCGCAAGCGGCCCTGGCGCAAGGACGACACGCTCACCCGCGAGCAACTGCGCGAAGTCATCCGCCTGCTCTGCTCGCTCTCGACGGAGGAACGGCGCAGCGTGCCGGGCATGAACCCGGAGCGCGCGGACATCATCATCGGCGGCGCGGCGGTGCTCGACGTGCTGATGGAGGAGTTGAAGCTTCCCGACCTTCGCGTGAGCGAGCGCGGGCTGCGCGACGGGCTGCTGATCGAGTACCTTTCGCGCACCGAGCACGGCGGGCTGGAGCCGGTCGGGTTCCGCGAGCGCAGCGTGCTGCAGCTCGGGCGGTCCTGCGGGTTCAACGAGGCGCACGCGCGGGCGGTTGAGCGCCTGGGGCTGGAGCTCTTCGACACCGCGCGGGAGCTGCGGCTGCACCGGCTCGGCGACTGGCAGCGCGAGTTGCTCGGCTACTCGGCGCTGATGCACGACCTGGGCATGTTCCTCTCGTACGACAACCACAATGCCCACTCGGCATACGTCATCCGCAACGCCGAACTGCTCGGCTTCGACCAGACCGAGCAGGCGATCATGGCGGCCACCGCGCTCTTCCATGGCAAGGCGCTGCCGCGCAAGAGGAACCCGGAGTTCGCCGCGCTCGACAAGCGCTCGCGCGAAATCGTCCGGGTGCTGTGCATCTTCCTGCGCCTGGCCGAGAGCCTCGACCGCAGCCACATGGGCGTCGTCGAGCATGCCCGCTTCACCGCCGTCGGGCGCAAGCGCGCCGTGCTCGAAATCAACTCCCAGCAGGACTGCCAGCTCGAGCTCTGGGGCCTGGCGAACCACGAGAAGGGGTTCTCGAAGGTGTTCAAGAGAAAACTCGTCGTCGAAGGACCGACCCGTACGGGAAGCAAGAACCCCTGAGAAAACGCGCGCCGGGCGCGCATTTTCTATTGATGCGCCAGCCGCGCAGCCGTTGGCGCGGCTAATGTGCCCGGAATAAAGAAGGAGTCCATCCATGCGTACCGCAGCCTTGGGTCTGGTGTTTGCCGGTATCGCGACGTTGTTCACGGGCTGTGCCTCGCATCGCGATCAGCGCGGCGCCACGGCGGAGAGCGCGCCCGAACTCGTCAGCCGCTTTGATGCCGCCTCTGCGATCAGCGACTTTGCCACGCGCGACCAGGCGCTTGCCGAGGTCGCCTGGCTCGGCGCGCAGGCCGACGACAGCCGCATGGTGCTCAACTGCCTCGGCGCAATGCGCGACTCGCCCGTGCGCGACCAGGCCGCCTACCAATGCTCCGGGCGGCTCGCGGAGGACGGCTGGGTGCCGCAGGCCGTCGCCGTGGCGCAGACGATCGGCGACTCGACCGTCCGGGACCGCGCCCTGTCGAAGATCGCCCAGAGCAGCCCCTATCCCATCGCTCCGCCGTGACCGCTGCGGGGACGCGGCGACTGACGCCGCCGGCGGTTCACCGCAGCCGCACTTTCGACACGTCGAACGACGGCGGCGGGAGCTTCATGCCCATCTCGTCGAGCGCCTCGACGATGATCTGCGAGACGGCGAGGTTGCGGAACCATTTGTGGTTGGCCGGGATGATGAACCACGGCGCCTCGTCGGTGCTGCAGCGGCTGAGCGCCTCCTCATAAGCCTCGACGTACGCGCCCCACCGCGTGCGCTCCGCCAGGTCGGCCGGCGAAATCTTCCAGTTCTTCGCCGGGTCCTTCAGCCGCTCCTCGAGCCGTTTGCGCTGCTCCGCCTTGCTGATGTGGAGGAAGAATTTCAGGATGCGGATGTTGTTCTCCGAAAGGATCTCCTCAAACCGGTTGATCTGGCCGTACCGGGCGCGCCAGACTTTCTCGCTGACGAGGCCATGCACGCGCGCGACGAGGACGTCCTCGTAGTGCGAACGATTGAAGATGCCGATCTCGCCTTTCGCCGGCATCGCGGCGTGGATGCGCCAGAGGAAGTCGTGCGCCAGTTCCATCGCCGACGGGACCTTGAACGACGTCACGCGGCAGCTTTGCGGGTTCAGGCCCGACATGACATGCCGGACCGTGCCGTCCTTGCCGCCCGCGTCCATCGCCTGGAGCACGACCAGCAGCGCCCGCCGACCCTCCGCGTAGAGCAGGTACTGCAGGTCCGACAGCCGTTCGAGGTTCTTCTGCATCGGCTTTTCGGCCTCGGACTTGTCGCGCAGGCCGCCGGCATCGTCCGGATCATACTCCTTCAGCCTCACGCGCGCGCCCGGCTTGACACGGAATTGCTTGTGGTAGTTCATGCGCGGCCTCCGGTTTATGGCGACGATGGACCATGGACGATGGACGATCGTCTATCGTCTATCGTCCATCGTCCTCCGTTCCCCCGCAACCTTACCAAAGCGCCCGCCTGAAGTCCACGCCGCGCGTGTTCTTGAAGATCATCCACTTTCGCCTTGCGTCCGCCCGCCCGGGAATCTATACTGAATTTTCACGGGACAACCATCCTTTTCTAACCTTCACCTTGCAGAATGGCGGACGATGGGACCTGTTTCTGACAAGCGAAGAAGGCGAAAGCATCGCATGAACCCGCTCCTGGGACCGGATCAGCCGCAGGCGGGCAACCCGGCGCCGCCGGCGGCGCAGCTCTCCGTTGCGGTGACCGCGCCGGAGACGGCCGGCGCGCTCGTGGCCGTCGCTCCGCCGGCGGAGTTCCTCAACCGCGACTTGAGCTGGCTGGAGTTCCACCGGCGCGTGCTGCACGAGGCGCTCGACGAGCGCACGCCGCTGCTCGAGCGGCTGAAGTTCCTCGGCATCTGCGCCTCGAACCTCGACGAGTTCTTCATGAAGCGCGTCGGCTGGGTGAAGCGCCGCCTCGAGGAGGGCGCCCTGCCGCGCACCGCCGAGGGCCTGCCGGCGCACGAACTCCTCGCGGCGTTCCGCCAGCGACTGCTGCCGATGGTCGCGCAGCAGGCCGAATGCTTCACGAACGTCCTGCGCCCGAAGCTCGCCGAGGCGGGCATCCACCTGCTGAAATGGGAGGAGCTCAGCGCGCCGGAGCGCGCCGCCGCCGAGGCGTTCTTCAAGACCAGCGTCTTCCCCGTCCTCACGCCGCTGGCGGTGGACCCGGGCCATCCGTTCCCGTTCATCTCGAATCTCTCCGTCTCGCTCGGCGTGACGCTGCACCACCCGGACCGCGAGGGCGAACTCTTCGCGCGCGTCAAAGTGCCCCAGGTGCTGCCGCCGTGGGTGCGCGTGGACGCGGGCGAGCCCGGCGCGCACCGGGTCATCTCGCTCATCGAACTCATTCGCCACAATCTCAAGGACCTCTTCCCGGACATGGCGATCACGGACGTGATGACGTTCCGGATCACGCGCAACGCCGACGTCGAGCGCGACGAGGAGGACGCCGACGACCTGCTCGAGATGGTCGAGGACGAAATCCGCCGCCGCCGGTTCGAGCGCGCGGTCCGGCTCGAGTGCGCGCCGAATCCCAGCCCGCGCATGCTCCGGTTCCTCCTCGACGAGCTCCAGTTGACCGAGCAGGACGTGTACGACCTGACCGACGTGATTGATTTCGCCTGGGTCCGGCCGATCGCCGAGATCAATCTGCCGAAGCTGCGTTACGAGCCGTGGACGCCGCTCGTCCCGCCCGCGCTCGACAACGCCGAGGCCGACATCTTCACCCTCATCCGCGCCGGAGACCTGCTCGTCCATCATCCCTACGACGACTTCGAGACCAGCGTCGAACGCTTCATCCGCTCCGCCGCCGAGGACCCGAAGGTCCTCGCGATCAAGATGACCGTGTACCGCGCCGGCGCCGAGAGCCCGCTGATTCAGCAACTCATCCGGGCCGCCGAGTCCGGCAAGCAGATCGTCTGCCTCGTCGAGCTCAAGGCGCGGTTCGAGGAGGAGCGCAACATCTATTGGGCGCAGGCGCTCGAAAAGGCCGGCGTCCACGTCGTGTACGGCATCGTCGGGCTCAAGACGCACGCGAAGGCCGCCCTGGTCGTCCGGCAGGAGCCCGAGGGCGTGCGCTGCTACGTGCACGTCGGCACTGGGAATTACCACGCGCAGACCGCGCGCACTTACACCGACCTGAGCCTGATGACCTGCAAGACCGACTTCACCGAGGATGTGGTGGAGCTTTTCAATTACCTCACGGGCCGGTCGCTGCAGCGGCAGTACCGCAAGCTGCTTGTCGCGCCGCTGGGCATGCGCGACCGGTTCCTCGCGATGATCGAGCGCGAGGCCGAGCACGCCAGGGCCGGCCGGCCGGCGCAGATCATCGTCAAGTGCAACGCGCTCGAGGAGCGCACCGTCTGCCGGGCGCTTTACCGCGCCTCGCAGGCGGGCGTGAAAATTGATCTCATCATCCGCGGCTTCTGCTGTCTGCGGCCGTGCGTCGCCGGCGTGAGCGAGAACATCCGGGTGATCTCCGTCATCGGCCGGTTCCTCGAACACTCGCGCGTCATCTACTTCCGCAACGGCAACGCCGATCCGCTCCTGGGCGATTTCTACTTCGGTTCGGCCGATTGGATGTACCGCAACCTGCTGGCGCGGGTCGAGATCAGCGCGCCCATCGAGGATCGCCCGTTGCGCGAGATGGTCTGGACGATCCTCCAGGTCATGCTCCACGACCGGCGCCAGGCCTGGGACATGCAGCCCGACGGCTCCTACGTCCAGCGCCAACCGCCCGCCTCCGCCGACCCGGCCGGCGGAATCACGGCGAAGGCGGAGCTGCTCGGCACGCACCAGGTGCTGATGGACCTCGCCCGAAGCCGCGTCGCCGCTGCGCCCGAGCACGAGAACGGCGCATAGGCGGCACGGGATTTCACCACGAAGGACACGAAGGCCGGATTTTAAAGCGCTGGTTCACATGGTTATTCTTCCCATTACTCCCATTCTTCCCATTCTTCACATTCTCTGCGCGTTCCTGCCGGCGAAGCCTGGTGTTGAGCCGAGGAGAGCGATGTGAAACAGACCCTGATCGCGTACTACTCGCGCACCGGCGGCACGCGCAAAGTCGCCGAGCAACTCGCCGCGATCCTCGATGCCGACCTCGAGGTAATCCGCGAGGCGAAAGACCGCTCCGGCGTGCTCGGATTGCTGAGCGCCGCGTGGGACTCCACGCTCAAACGCGAAGCGGACCTCGCCAGCAAGCACAGCGGCGAGGGGCGCAAGACCATCGTCATCGCGACGCCCATCTGGGGATTCAGACCGCCGCCCGCCGTGCGGAGCTATCTCAGGAAGGTCAACCTCGCCGGAAAGAAAGTCTGCGCCGTCTGCACTTTCTACGGGATGGGCGGCGACTGGGTGCTTGACGCCATCGCCGCGATGGTCCCCGGCGGCCTCGCCGCGCGGCTCGCCCTCAGGCGACCCGCCGCCCAGCAGAATCTCGCCGCGACTCTCAAAGAATGGGCGAAACAGGTCGGCAGGTGAGGCTTTCGGGACCGGCGTCGCGGGCAAATCCGCCGCCTGCCGGGCCGCGGCGCCGGCGGCTACGGCCCCTGCTTGCCGGCGCCCGGCGTCGCCTTCCTCACGCACCTGAAGCCATAGGTCTCGTAGCCGAAGCACACGTCCGCAAAACCGGGCGACTCCGCCGATCGCGCGCTTGACCGGCACTGGCCGGCAGCGCTCCGCCAGTTCCCGCCGCGAAGCACCCGCTTCTCGCCGGTCGCCGGCCCTCGCGGATCGTCCCCGCCGGACCGCCGATAGGCATCTTCCGCGTAGAAGTCGTTGCACCACTCCGAGACGTTCCCATGCATGTCGTGCAGGCCCCACGCGTTCGGCCGCTTCTGGCCCACGGGATTGGTCGTCTCGCCGGAGTTCTCCTTGAACCAGCCGTAGTCGCGCAGCAGCACCGAATCGTTTCCGAAGGAGTAATCCGTCGTGCTCCCGGCGCGGCACGCGTACTCCCATTCCGCCTCGGTCGGAAGTCGATAGCCGTCCGCATCGAAGTTGCACGCCATCGTCTCCAGGTCGTAGCAGGGCTTGAGCCCTTCCTTCAGCGACCTCATGTTGCAGTACTTGACCGCCGCCAGCCAGCTGACCCTCTCCACCGGTTTATCCGGGCCTTTGAACTTGGACGGGTTCGTCCCCATCAGTCCTTCGAAGGACTTCTGCGTCACCTCGAATCTGTCCATGCAGAAGCCGCCCACGTGCACCCGGTGCGCCGGCTTCTCGTCCTCTTCGCCGCGATCGTTCCCCATGAGAAAATCGCCCGCCGGAACGAGGACCATCTCGATCCCGCTCGCGGTCCGGATGGATTGGACGGGCGTCGCCGGCGAGTTGTCCTTCTTCTGACAGCCGCAATTGACCAGGCAGGCCAGCAGCAACGCCGCTCCCGCCGGCATGACCGCGGCGCAGCGTCGCATCTCGACGAGCTTCATGGCCTCAGTACCTCGGCCATTCGTGGAAGGACGGCCTGCGCAGCACTTCCTGGCTTCGTTTGCGGACCTCCTTGGCCAGCTCCACCATCCGGATATCCGTCGCGAGCGCGAGCCCCGCCTGCTGGCGCAGCACCTTCACCGCCTGCCGGCACTCGCCCGCCAGTTCGTCCTGGCTGCCGCCGATCACCACCAGCGCGCTCGTGAACTCCTTGCACGCGTCCAGCGCCTGCGGACTTTCGTCGGTCAGGTGCGCCTTCCGGAAGGCGTCCACGAGTTCCTGCGTCTGGTCGGGCGTCTTGATGTTCTCCCTCAGCCGGTTGTACCTCTCGTCAATGACTCGGGTCAGCCGCTCCAGTTCCGCGACCTGCGGGGCCAGCTCGGGATGCGCTTTCCCGTACTCGTCCAGGTACTTTGACATATCATGTCCGAAGGTCACGTACGTCTCGACCCGGCTGCGGATGAATCGCACGAAGAGCATGACATCGGTGAGCGCCTGCTCGATCTCCGCCTTGCGCGGCCCCTGCTGATGCTGCTCGTAAATCGGCGTGAGGGTGTCCCGGCACGCGCACGTCGCAATTCCCATGGAGTGCGCGCGCTGCCCTTCCACGTCCAGCACGTACTCGCACGGTCCCACGCCCAGCGTCGCGCGCACCACGTCCACCACCGTGTAAGCGTCCAGCGGCGTGCCGCCCAGCCTCATGATCGGATAGATCAACGTCGGTCCCTGAAACCGTGCGCGCTGCCTGAAGGGCTGCGGCTGCAGGTTCCCGCGGCCGTCCTTATCTATCCAGCACGGATAGAGGAAATCGCCGAGCACCGTCGCCCATCTCGTGCGGTCGGCCGGGACTTCGTCCATGCCGCGGAACCAGCCGTACTTGGCGAAAGCCCCGTCCGGGCGCTCCATGATCATCTCCCAACTGTCCGCCAGCCGGTCGGTCCTGTGCCAGTCCACCCGCCAGACCGCCGGATAAGGCTGTTTCCAGTCCAGCGGAATCACCTTCTTCATGTCCGCCTGGCTGATGTCCCGCACGTGCCATATCTGCGGCGCCGTCATCACCGCGACCCACACGTTCCCCTTGGCGCCATACTGGATCTCCGCGCCGTCAATCCTCTTGGCCGCGTCCTGCCCACTCAGCGTGACGGCCACGTCCTCGTCCTGCTCGGTCCATACGCTCATCAGCAGCGCATCGTTCCCCTCCAGCATCTCCAGCAGGAAGTTCTCGCTCGGCAACTCCGCCCGCGCGACCGGCAGCTCCGTCGCGTCCAGCATAATGTCGTCTGCAAAGAAGTCCGGCATCACCGCGAAGCGGCACACAGCCTCCACCCGCAGGGCGCGGACGCCTTCCTTCGGCTCCGTCTTGACGTAAAGCTGGCCGATCTTGAGTTCGTACCCCACGCCCAGCGGTTTCCCCTCCGCCTGGAACGCCGCCTCGACCTTCACGTCTCCCGGGTTATTTTCCACGACTTTGACCGACGAGAGTTGTATCTTGGCGGGATCCGTCGGCCCCTGGCCGACCGGGACCAGCGCCGCTCGTTCCTTCCAGCCCTCGGGTCCCGCCGAATACAACTCCGCCCCGTGGCCGGCCCGTCTCAGCACCACCGCAACTCGATTGTTCTGGAAGACCGCGTCGCCGGCGAACTCGTGCTTGACCTGGTCCTCGGGCAATTGCGTCCAGCCGCTCTTCTGCGACAGCGCCGCCGCGGAAAGGGGATCGGCGGAAGCCGCGCCGGTGTCGAACAGCCGCACTCCAGCGTCCGCCGCCACCGTCTGCGCTTCCTTCTGATACGCGACATACTCTCCCTCGTACAGCCGCGCGCCGTCCAGCCGGAACCGGCTCTTCGCCTGGCCGCAGGACACGAAGGCGAACCAGCCTTCGGGGTATGCCTTGTCCACCTTGAACGTAATGTGCAGTTCTGTCCACTGGTTCTTCTGCAGAGCGACCGGCCCGCTCTGACCGGGCGCATCCCACGGTTCCGCGTTGCGCTCCACTCTCAGGCCGACCGCCGCCGGCCCTTCCACGGCCTTGGCCAGAACCGCAAACGTGTACGTTCCGCCCACCCGCCCGGCCGGAACTTTCTGCCCCAGTTGCACTCCGTAGCCGGCCACCTTGTCCACCGTCACCAACGCGCTGAACTCGCAGTCGCGCGCGTCGTCCTTATCCACCGTGAAACGCGCCTCGCAGCCGTCTGCCGAATCCATCTCCCACGGATCCGCCCCCATCTCGAAGCTCGGGTTCGCCAGAAGGTTCTTGGGCCTTTGCGCATCCGCCGCCAAGGCCAGCCCCGCCGCCCCGGCCAGCACGACAAAAGCCGCCAAGACCATCCGGCCGCTCCAGCTATTCCGAGCCATCGTTTCGCTCCTTATGTATGGGGGCTTCCTTGCGAAGCCCGGACTGAGCCAGCTTTTTAACCGTGTCCGCAAAGTTCGCAGCCGTCCCCTGCGCGCCTCTGCACAACTGTATGACCTGCCGCAAAATCATTCGGCACCGCGCCAGGGAACTGTCCTGAGTCGCGCCCAGCGCGCGCACTTTTACCATCTCCTGCTGCCATTCGTCCGCGCCGCACTCCTTCTCAGCCAGCGCGAGGACCTCCTGGGTCACCTGCTCCGCCGACCGGTGAATGTTTTCATCCTCTCCGACCGCGCGCCGCATTTCCCCCAGCAGCTTCAGCACCTCCTGCGCCAGCGGACCATTCGGTCCCGGGTCGGCGCAAGCTGATTGTATACTATCCGCCAGTTTTCCGTAATCCCTGATCCGGCCCTGGACCTCCTCGATGTGACGCGTCATCCGGCCGAGCCGCTCCCGCAGCGCCGCCGATTCCTTCTTCAGCTTCCCTTTTCGGAACTGCTCCTCCATCCACCGGCTGACCAAGTCAGGCGTCGCCGGATATTCCGTCCCCATCCCTTCGGCCTCGAGAACATACTGACACGGACCGGTGCCCAGTGCGCTGCGCATGACGTCGTTGATGCAGAACGCCGTCAGCGGCGTTGCCGGGCTGCGGTCAATGGGATAGACCACCAGCGTCGTCTCACCCGCGGAGGCTGTCGCGCTCGTCTCCGCCGGCGACGGTCGGACAAATCGCACGAACGCCCGCTCCCGATCGAACCAGCATCGCGCCGCATCCGCGCTTGCGCCGGGGGCATCCGCGAAACTGCTCGAATGTGCAAGCCCGTCCGAGCCGGCCGCGTCGCATCGCCACTGCGCCGCGAAAGGCCGTCTCCACGCCAGCTCCACCTCGCCGGTCTCCCCCACCGCAATCTTCCGGCTGTGCCAGATGCCCGGCCCCTCCAGAAGAGCGACCCAGAGGCTCTTCCCCGGCGCGCACTCGATCTCGACGCCTTGGAATGATGCCTTCTCGCCGGTTCCTTCCATGATCGCGTCCACGTCGGCTTGCCCGTATTTCCAGACGCACGCTGTGATCGCATCGCCCTCGCCCGTGAGGTTGACCAGGCAGTTCTCCGCAGGCAGCCCGACCCGCGACCGGCCCGAGCTCCCTGCGCTGACCACGACGTCATCCGCGAAGTAATCCGGGACCACGACGTGCTTGATCTCCTGTTCGATGCGCAGCCTCTCCGCCCCTTTTCCCGGACGCACCTCCACCAGGTTCGCGCCCGTTGTCAGGCGGTACGCGACCGCAGCCGTACTCCCCGCCTTGGACTTGAAGGCGCACTCCAGGGCGACCGCGGCAAAGCTGTTCTCGGAAATCCTGAGACCCGCGAGCGTCATTTCCACGCCATCGCCGACAGGCGCCAGCACGGCCCGCAGTCTCAGACCTTGCCCACTTCTTGAGTAGAGGCTCGCGCCGGCCCCGTTCGGGGATACAACCAGCGCCAGCTTGTCGTTGACGACCACCGCATCCCCGGCGAACGAGTGCGTCGTGACATCCTCCGCCACCGCGGCCCAGCCCTCGCTTGCCGAGAGACCGGCGGCGGTGAGAGGCCCTGAGAGCGCAACCCCGGTGTCGAAAAGTCGCGTGAAAGGCCCCGTGATCTCGGCAGCTTTGGGCGCAGCCGCCGGCACCGGCTGACGATGGCATCCCGCCGGAATGGCTGCTGCAGCCGCCGCCAGGGCCAACAGCAGAATGATCCTTTTGCAACCGCCGTCTGCCACTGGGAAACTCCTCTACTTCCAGTCCGGATACATGTCCGATCCGCCTTCGGTCAGCCGCGTCGGCTCACCGCCCTGCGCAGACACCGTGTACAACTCCCACGGACCGCTCGGCGACGCCGCCTGGCAGAATACCAGCCGGCTGCCGTCCGGGCTCCACCGCGCAAGGCGCTGCACTCCGCCGTAATAGGTCACGGTGCGGTTGTGCGTCCCATCCGGATTGATCGTGCACAGGTTGGTCTCGGTCTCATAGACGATCTTCGCGCCGTCCGGCGACCAGTGCGGCTGGCATGCCCCCTGTTCGCCGAAGACCTTCCTCGGCTCGCCGCCCTCCGCCGACATAACGTACACGCCGTTCCCCGCTTCCCATCGGCACGCAAACGCGATCTCACCGCCCTTGGGACTCCACGCCGGCCCTGAGCAGTGCGGCCAGTTCTCGGGCGAGAGCGCCTTCTCCGCGCCGCCGGCGAGGTCGCGCCTGAATATCCTCTCGCTCCTCCGGAAGACGATGCTCTTCCCGTCGGGCGCCCATCCGGCCTGGTCGCCGTCGCAGAGCCGCTCGGTCTTCTCCGTCGCAATCGTCATCCGCCAGACGCCCGAGTTCCCGCCGCGCGTTGACGTGAACAAAATGCTCGCGCCGTCCGGGCTGAACGCCGGGTCCACGTCCGCGTCATCCGGCCCGCCCTGGGTCAACTGCCTCATCCCCGTTCCGTCCGGCTGAATCGTCCAGAGCCTCCACTGCCCTGACCGGTCGCTGGAGAACACGATCAACGGGCTCCGGTCGGGCGACGCCGGCGTTGCGGCCGCCGAGGACGGTTCTTTCGGGCTTCCCTGCGGAGCCGCGTCGCGGCGCGTGCATCCCCAGATCAGCGCGGCGGCCAGCGCCAGTCCGATCATGACGCGTATTGTCACGGTTCTCATCTGTCTGTTCCTTGCACTGACTTCTCGGCTGTCGGCTGGAGGAGCCGCGAGAACGGCTCGCTCGCCAGCAACTCGCGTCCCAGCATCGCATATCCCTCGCGCAGCGGATGGCTGGCATCCGCATAATACTCGCTGGGCAGCACGGGAGGCGTGAAATACAGCACGCCGTTCTCGCGCAGCCACTGCCCCACCTCGCTCACCACGCGATGATAGCCATCGCGGCTCCGCGGCGTGAGCATGTATTCGTTGAGCGGGCCCACCGCCACCAGCAGCGTGTCGCCCCGGCGGCGGAGCATCTCCACCGAATCCTGGAACGCGCGCCATTGCAGCGACTCCTCCAGCGCAACCCACGGGAAGTCCTGCACCGTCGCCCCGCGCTCTTTCCACGACAGGTTCACGTGTCTCGCCGGGTCGTCCTCCTCGCCGCGCCTCACGGACACTACGAGGGGATTGGCGTACGGATTCTTCAGCGTCCACCGGGCCAGGTCCGCGCCGCCGAGGCATTCCCAGCGCCAGTGCCGCACCCAGGGCCGGAACGGCAGCAGGCGTTCCGCCTCAATCGCCAGCCTGTCGGCATAGGATGCCTTGTACGCCGGGATCTCCAGCGAGAATTGCGGCAGAAGTTCCGGGTGGTTGAAACGAAACTCCTTTCCCGCTCGCAGGTCGTGCTCCCGCGACGCCATCCAGAGCGGATTGAAGTGCAGGATGACCCGCGAGTTGGATATTCCTCCGCCGTACCACTCCAGGAGGCCGCGCTGCGCCACCGGGTACATCCCGTCCACGCCCAAGTTCGCAAACCTCTTCTCGCCGGCCGGCGCACCGAGGTAGTGCGACAGCGTCTCATCGGCGGCGACGTATTCGCCCCAGACCACCGAATCGCCGACGACCAGCGTCTTCGATTCCGACGCCGCCAGCCGACTGTATCGCTCGAACAGCCAGTAGTCGTTGCTCATCTCATACGGGACTCGGTAGTCCGGACCCGGCCGGAAAGTCTCCAGCCGTCGCCCGATGACCGGCAGGGCCGCCAGCACCGCCAGCACGACCGCTGCGACCCACATCCATTGCCGCAGCGACAGCGGCATCTCCACCGAGCCGTACAGCGCCTCCTCGCGCCTGAGTTCGGCCGTCTTCTCCGGGGCCTGAACGCTGGAGGTCATGCCGTCGCGCCCTCTCCTAAGAAAATGCGCGCCCGGCGCGCATTTTCTATTCATGCACCAGCCGCGCAGCCGTTAGCGCGGCTAATGTGCTCAGAACTGGAAATAGATGAACGGCCGGTCGCTCGATCCCACCATCGTCGCCAGGTAGAGGACCATGCACGCCGCCATCCCCGCCTGCACCGGCGCAAGCTGCAGCGCCCAGCGCGCCCGCGACTCATACAAATGCTGGTACAGCCACACCATCAGGACCAGCATCGCCGCCAGCAACGGGAACGCCGGGTCCACCCACTGCGGGTTGAAGATCCTCGAGATAATCACCTTCGCGTCGCCCATCGAGCGCGCCCGGAAGAAAATCCACGCGAACGTGACGAAGCCGTACACCAGCATCTGCTTGACGAACTTCGGCACGCGCTCCATCCAGAAGGCCGTCCCTTCCAGCTCTCGCGTGAACACCCGCCCCAGCGCGTGCAGCGCGCCCCAGATGACGAACATCCACGTCGCCCCGTGCCACACTCCCGAGATGAGCATGGTCAGGCACATGTTCCTGTAGGTCTTCAGCGTTCCTTCACGGTTTCCGCCCATGGGGATGTACACGTAGTCCTTGAACCAGCTCGACAGGCTGATGTGCCACCGCGACCAGAAATCCCCCAGGCCCTGCGCCAGGTACGGATGGTTGAAGTTGAGCATCAGCTTATAGCCCATCACCCGCGCGATCCCGCGGGCCATGTCCGTATATCCGCTGAAGTCGAAGTAGATCTGCCACCCGAACGCCGCCGTCGCCAGCAGCAGCGCCGGGCCCTGGTACTGCCCCGGCGCGCCATAGACCTTGTCCACGTAAAGCGCCAGGTAGTCCGCCAGCGCCACCTTCTTGAACAAGCCCACCAGGAAGAGCGACAGCCCGTCCGTCACGTCCGCCTGCGTGATCTTCTGTTCCTGCTGCAACTGCGGCAGGAGGTTCGACGCCCGCTGGATCGGCCCGGCCACCAGTTGCGGGAACAGGGACACGAACGTGGCGAACCGCACGAACCGCGGCTCCGGCTGGATGCGGCCGCGGTAGCAGTCTATGGTGTAACTCATGGACTGAAAGGTGTAGAACGATATGCCGACCGGCAGCAGCCAGTTCGGCACGGGGATGACGTGCTGGCCGCCCATCGCCGCCAGCAGCGCGTTCAGGTTCTCCGTCAGGAACCCGGCGTACTTGAACGTGGCCAGCAGGCACAGGTTGTTGGTCACCGCCAGCGCCAGCCACCGTTTCCGGTGCGGGCTCTTCACCATCCGCAGCACGACGAAGTAGTCCACCACGGTCGAGTAGCTGATGAGCAGCAGGTACAGCGGGTTCCACCAGCCGTAGAACACGTACGACGACAGCAGCAGCCAGTAGTCCCTCAGACGGGTGCCCTTGACCGCCAGGTAGACCGGGTAGAACACCAGAAAGAATGCGGCGAAGACCCAGGTGTGAAAAAGCATTCCCGCTCCTGAAACCTTCTCCCGTCGGCGACGTCCGTTTGGAGTTCACATTGTGACGATGGAGGTCGTCTTCGTCAAGCCGCCCCGTATTGCCTTCGGTGAAGACGCGTGGCATACTGACCGAAAACCATTGGCTGCGGGGACGTTGCATCATGGTCGAGATGGTGAAAGTCAGCAAGGCGGCGCAGATTAGAGCGGTAGCCGACCTGGCCCGTGAGATCTGGAACGAGCACTTCGTTCCGATCATCGGACAGGACCAGGTGGATTACATGCTCGAACGGTTCCAGAGCGCGCCGGCGATCCATGAACAGATCGCCGCCGGCTACGAATACTATCTTGTGCGCGACCGCGGGCGGTACGCGGGGTATTTCGCCCTGGTGCCCGCCCGGAAGAAACGCACCGCGCAGCTCAGCAAAATTTACGTGCGCCACGCGCGGCGCGGGCGCGGCCTGGGCAAGGCGATCATCGCGTTTGCCGACGCCTACTGCGCCGAGAGGGGCATCCGCAGTCTGTGGCTGACGGTCAACCGGCACAACGCAGGTTCCATCGCCTTCTACGAGCGCATGGGCTTCAGCAAGGCGGAGAGACTTGTCCGGAAGATCGGCCGCGGCTTTGTGATGGACGACTACAGAATGGTCAAGAGGCCTTTGGACGCGCAGTCCTCACAGCGTGGAGGCGCTCGAGGGCTGCGCGCACGCCGGCCAAGTTCGCCGTGAGGGCATGAAGGCGTTTCAAGCGAAGGTGCGGCCGGTCATTTGGCCGGCGGCGGCGCGGGCGGCGTTTCGACCAAGTCTATCTTGACCTTGTCCAGCATTCCCCGCTGTGAGTAGAGCTCGAACAACTCGCGCTTGGCCTGCTCGTGCATCGGCGACTTGGGCTTCGCGGCCAGCTCCTTGTAGAACGCAATCGCCTCGTCGTCGCGCTTAAGGCTGCGATAGGCGTTGGCCAAGTGCAGCTTGATCGTGTCGTGTTCGCCTTCGGACTGCGCCAGGCTGTCGGCTTTCGCGTAGGCGGGCAGGGATTTCGGCGCTTGTCCGTAGTTGCAGCAGGTGTCGCCGAAGCGCATCCAGGACATCGCGTTCTGGGGCTCGACCTTGGCGGCCTTCTCGGCCCACTCGAAGCCCTTATCCTTTTGATCGGAGGAGAAATACGCGTTGGAAATCCGCTCGTAGCAGGTTGCCCGCTGCGCCGGCTGGGACCCGCCCAGTTTCTCATACAGCGCGATAGCCTGCTCCGTGTTCTTCAGTCTCACCTCGATATCCGCCAGTTGCAGTATCACTTGGGCATCGTCGCCCTTGATGGCCAGCAACTTCACGGCCACCGCGCGCGCGGCCGGCAGGTCCTGCTTCCAGTCTCGATAAATCCATACCAGCGCCTGCAGGGACAGGCTGTCCTGCGGGTCGCTCGCCGCGAGGTCCTCGAAAATCCGGATAAGCTCGTCGGTTTTCTGGAGCCGCCGATAGAGGTCAATCAACCGGTCCCGAGCCCATTCGCGCTGACCGGGTTGCTGCGCGGTCTTCATCAGGGCCTGATACTGCGCGGACGCCTCGTCGGTCTTGCCGGTGTTTTCCAGGGCCTGGGCGAGCGATTGCCCGAGGCGCCACTGGGTCGGGGCGTCCTGGGCCAACGCCAGTCCCTGGCTGTACTTATCGGCGGCATCGGTGAGCTTTTTCTGGCTTTCCAGCAAACCGCCCCAACTGGTGAAAACCTGCACTTTGATCTGCGGCCCCTTGGCCGTCTCGATGGCCTTGGCATAGCACTTCTCCGCCTCGTCGGTCATCCCGTAGCGCTGGTGAAGCTGGGCCTGGTCATACCAGTACTGTCCCGGTTCAACGCCCGAAGGCTGCTGCGCGTCGGGACGAGGCGCCGGCGTGGACGGGGCCGGCGTTTGAGCGGCCAGGTACGAGGCCGTCGCTCCGAGCAGGCAGACGGCGAGAATCAGCGCCCTGCGGCGGGCCGGAATGAGTCTGCGTGCGGACTTCGCGGTTTTCATGTTCGCTTAACGCTTCCAAAAAGATGCCGATAGAATTAATTGTATCGAATCAGACACGCACAGCGCAACTATTATTTGGTGATCCAGGATTCTCTGGACAAATGGGTCGAAATCGGATAAAATCGTGGCGATTCAGCAATGACGATCACCACCGGGATCCGACCCAGGGGCATCTTTAGAGTTGACTTGCGTCGTGTATCAGTGGCAGCGGCGTCTCTTGCGCCATGCGACTGAGTCTCAAGGCGGTATTTGCCGTAAAGAGATGTACGTTGATGAACTTGCGGCGACGTACCGTACAGCGTAGTCTGCGCGATCGCGGTCCAGGGCAACCGCGCGCCTGCGGTTCTTTCCGTATTCAAGCCACGCAACCGGCGAAATCGAGAACAACCATTTCTTGTCATGACAGGCCGCGCCGCCGCCGCGCCCTCGCCCGGTGGAATAGAACATGATGACTCGATCTGACCGCACACGGAGCGCAGGGTTCGCAGCCGCCATCATCATCGCATTGGCGCTGTCGCCTCTCGCGGCGTTCGCGAAGCCGATCGTCCAGAACGACGCGGCGACGGCAGCCCAGGGCTGGCTCAAGCAGCCCGGACACGGACTGAAAACGCCCCTCGGCAATGCGGTCAGGAACACCCAGGTTTATACCGACGCCGCCGGCGCCCCGATCTATTTCGTGGTCAACCTCAACCCTTCAGGCTTTGTGATTGTCCCGGCGGACGACCTCGTCGAACCGGTCCTTTGCTTCAGCCCGGCCGGCAAGTACGTCGCTTCCGAAAAGAACCCGCTCGGCGCGCTGGTGATGCGTGACGTCCCCGTCCGGCTCGCGCTGGCGCGGGCAAAGCCGGTCGCCGGGCGTCAACAAGCGGCGCAGCGCAAATGGGCGCAGTTCCGGGCCGCAGGGACAGTGGGCGCTGCGCTGCCGGGGCTCACGAGCGTGTCGGACCTTCGAGTGGCTCCGCTCACTCAAAGCCAGTGGGACCAGGGCGACGCCGCAGGCGTCACCTGTTACAACTATTACACGCCGGACAATGACGTGGATGGCTGCGTCGCGACGGCCATGGCGCAGTTGATGTTCTTTTATCAATACCCCACCGCAGGCGTAGGGACGGCGGGCTTTACGATCTGGGTCAACGGAAATCCGCAGATGGCCAACCTGCTCGGCGGCAATGGAAGCGGCGGACCCTACGATTGGGCCGATATGCCGCTGGTGCCTTCGAACGGCGTGACCACTACGCAACGCCAGGCCATCGGCGCGCTCTGTTACGACGCGGGCGTATCCGTCAATATGGCATACACCTCGGATAGCTCCGGCGCAGACCCGACCGAGATCGTGCCCGCCCTGAACAGCGTGTTTCTCTACAACAACGCGATCTGCGGAGGCGATGGGGATAATATCGGAAGCGGGTTGGTCGGAATGCTCAACCCGAACCTCGACGCGGGATTACCGTGCCTGCTGTCCATTTACGCCTCCGACGGCACCGGCCACGAGATCATCGCCGATGGATACGGATATGATTCCTCCACCCTTTATCACCACCTGAACCTGGGCTGGGGCGGCTACGACACTGCCTGGTACAACCTCCCCGACTTCGACGCCGGCGGTTACGACTGGCAGACCGTCGCCTTCTGCATCTACAACGTCTATCCCACCAGCAGCGGCGAGATCATCAGCGGGCGGGTCACCGACAGCACTGGAGCGGCCATCGGCGGAGTGACCGTCACCGCCACATGCGCGGGGGTCGGAGTCTATACGGCCACCACGAATGCCAACGGCATTTATGCCTTCGCCAATGTGCCCTCCTCGTCCTCCTACACCCTGACCGCGGCCCAGACCGGGTACACCTTCTCGCCGCAAAGCGTCTCCACCGGCACATCCTCGGACTATGCCACTGCTTCCGGCGACGTTTGGGGGGCGAATTTCACGCCGACCGCAGTCGCCGGCACATGGACGCTGACCGTCAACTCGTCGCCGGCCCAGGGAGCTGCGGTCACCGGCACGAATCCCGGCACGACGGATTACTCCATTTCAAGCATCACGAATGGAAACGCCGTCAGCCTGACCGCACCGGCGAGCTTCGTCGCGGGCGGAACGACCTACAATTTCGTCCAGTGGGCCGCGC
The DNA here is from genome assembly GCA_050015075.1 of Candidatus Brocadiia bacterium. GTDB lineage: Bacteria > Planctomycetota > Brocadiia > CAIUPP01 > CAIUPP01 > JBEKCB01. The sequence goes on from JBEKCB010000009.1 coordinate 124,360, forward strand.
CGACAGGCTGGACCGCTTCGGGCGCGACGGTTTCCGGCAACATGACTTCCGACGCCACGCTGACAGCCGATTACGCAGCGCAGGTATGGACGCTGACGGTAAACTCCGCGCCGGTCCAGGGAGTTGGGATCAGCGGCACGAATCCAGGCACAGCGGATTACTCCGTGGCGGGCATCGTGGATGGAACCGCCGTCAGCCTGACCGCACCGGCGAGCTTCGTCGCGGGCGGAACGACTTACAATTTCGTCCAGTGGGCCGCGCCGACAGGCTGGACCGCTTCGGGCGCCACGGTATCCGGCCACATCCACTCCAACGCCACGCTGGCGGCCGATTACGCGGCGCAGGTGTGGACGCTGATGGTGAACTCCACGCCGGTCCAGGGAGCCGGGATCAGCGGCACGAATCCCGGCACGACGGATTACTACGTTCTGAGCATCGTGGATGGAACCGCCGTAAGCCTGACCGCACCGGCGAGCTTCGTCGCGGGCGGAACGACCTACAATTTCGTCCAGTGGACCGCGCCGACGGGCTGGACCGCCTCAGGCGCCACGGTATCCGGCAACATCCACTCCAACACGGCGCTGGCGGCCGATTACGCGGCGCAGGTGTGGACGCTGACGGTGAACTCCGCACCGGTCCAGGGAGTTGGCATCACCGGGACGTATCCGGGAACGACGAACTATTCGGCCTCGGGTGTGACCGACGGCACGGCGGTGAGCCTCGCGGCGCCGGCGGGCGACCCGGCCGGATACACCTTCTCGCAGTGGGCTGTAAACGGCGTCGCACAGGCTTCCGGGCAGAAGTCCATCACGTTCACGATGTCCGCGGCCACGACAGCCGTCGCGCAGTACACGCTGAACGATTACGCGCTGACCGTCCAGTCCACGCCGCCGGCCGGACTGGGCATCGGGTCGAGCACAGGCGACGGCGGCACGACGGACTACACGGTTCCCGTCGTCGCGTACGGCACGAGCGTGAATCTGCAAGCCCCCGCAACGGACCCGGCCGGATACACCTTCTCATCCTGGACGCTCAACGGCGCGGCGCAGACTTCAGGCCAGAAAGCGGCCACGTTCACGGTGACCGCGGCCGTGACCGCCGTCGCGCAGTACACGCTGAACACCTATACGCTGAGCGTGCAGTCCACGCCACCGACCGGCTTGAGCGTCGGGTCCAGCACGGGCAACGGCGGCACGACGAGCTACACCGATACGGTCGCGTACGGGACAAATGTGAGCCTGCAAGCCCCGGCAACGGACCCGGCCGGGTACACTTTCTCGTATTGGACGCTCAACGGCGCGGCGCAGACTTCCGGGCAGAAGGCAGTCACGTTCACGGTGACCGCGGCCACGACAGCAGTAGCGCAGTACACGCTGAACACCTATACGCTGAGCGTGCAGTCCTCGCCGCCGACCGGCCTGAGCGTCGGTTCCAGCACGGGCAACGGCGGAACGACGAGCTACACCGATACCGTCGCGTACGGGACGAGCGTGAACCTGCAGGCTCCGGCAACGGACCCGGCCGGATACACCTTCTCGCATTGGACGCTCAACGGCGCGGCGCAGACCTCAGGTCAGAAGGCGGTCACGTTCACGATGACCGCCGCCATGACGGCCGTCGCGCAGTACACGCTGAACACCTACACGCTGAGCGTGCAGTCGTCGCCGGCCACCGGATTCCTTGTCACTTCGAGCACCGCTGACGGCGGCACGACGAACTACACGATTCCCGCCGTCGCGTACGGCGCCAGCGTGAACCTTCAGGCGCCGGCGACGAACCCGGCCGGATACACCTTCTCGCATTGGACACTCAATGGCGCGGCGCAGACTTCGGGGCAGAAGTCCGTCACGTTCACGCTGTCCGCCGCCATGACGGCCGTGGCGCAGTATACGGTGAACGGTTACGTACTGACCGTCCAGTCCACGCCGCCGTCCGGGGTGAGCATCGCTTCGAGCACGGGCAACAGCGGGAAGACGAGCTACACCGATGTCGCCGCGCACGGCGCGACCGTGAACTTGCAGGCCCCGGCGACCAACCCGGCCGGGTACACTTTCACGCAGTGGACGCTGAACGGCACGGCACAGACTTCCGGGCAGAAGTCCATCACATTCACGATGTCCGCCGCCATAACGGCCGTGGCGCGGTACGCGCTGAGCGACTACGCATTGACCGTCCAGTCCACGCCGGCAAGCGCGGTCAGCATCGGTTCGAGCACGGGCAACAACGGGACGACAAACTACACCGATTCCGTGGCGTCCGGGACCAGCGTGAACCTGCAAGCGCCGGCGACGGACCCGCCGGGGTATACCTTCTGGTACTGGACGGTCAATGGCACGGCGCAGACCTCGGGTCAGAAGGCGATCACGTTCACGGTGACCGCGGCCACGACAGCAGTGGCGCGGTACACACTGAACACCTACACGCTCAGCGGGCAGTCCACGCCGCCGACCGGGTTGAGCATCGGTTCGAGCACGGGCCATGGCGGCACGACGAACTACACGAAGACCGGCGTCGGGTACCGTACGAGCGTGGTCCTTCAGGCCCCGGCGACGGACCCGGCCGGGTATGTTTTCTCGCGCTGGACGCTCAACGGCACGGCCCAGACTTCCGGCCAGAAGTCGCTCACGTTCACGCTGACCGCCGGCACGACGGCCCTGGCGACGTACACGCCGATCTATACTCTGAGCGTGCAGTCCACGCCGCCGACCGGGCTGAGCATCGTTTCGACTACGGGTCATGGCGGCACGACGAATTACACGAAGACCGGCGTCGCAGGCGGAACGACCGTGAACCTTCAGGCCCCGGCGACGAACCCGGTTGGGTACGTTTTCGCGCACTGGACGCTCAACGGCGCGGCGCAGACTTCCGGTCAGAAGTCGCTCACGTTCGCGGTGAGCGCCGGCACGACGGCCGTGGCGACGTACACACCGACCTACACGCTGAGTGTGCAGTCCACGCCGGCGACCGCGGTGAGCATCGGTTCGAGCACGGGCAACAACGGGCTGACGAACTATGCCCAACCCGTGGCGTCTGGGACGAGCGTGAACCTGCAGGCGCCGGCGACGGACCCGGCCGGCTACACCTTCTTGTACTGGACGGTCAACGGCACGGCGCAGACCTCGGGTCAGAAGGCGATCGCGTTCACGGTGACCGCGGCCACGACAGCGGTGGCGCGGTACACGCTGAACACCTACACGCTGAGCGTGCAGTCCACGCCGCCGACCGGGTTGAGCATCGGTTCGAGCACGGGCCATGGCGGCACGACGAACTATACGAAGACCGGCGTCGGGTACGGGACGAAGGTGTCCCTTGGGGCTCCGGCGACGGACCCGGCCGGGTATACCTTCTCGTACTGGACGGTCAACGGCACGGCGCAGACTTCCGGTCAGAAGGCGATCACCTTCACGTTGACCGGCGCCACGACCGCCGTGGCCCAGTACACCGTCGGCGGCTGATCCGTTCTCCGTCCAGTCCGCCGCGCCAGCCGCCCTGGAACACTGTTCCAGGCCGCCGGCCCGCCGAGAAATTGCTTGACGGGGCCAACCTCAGTCATCACAATATGCCATTCAATGCCTGACCGCTGTCAGGACCAAACCCCGGTTACAAGGCGCTCTGAGATTGGCAGTCCTGCTTTCCATACTGTCCAGACACCGCTACGTGTTTCTGTCAGCCGCTGTAATGCTGCTGATGCTCGTTCACACTTCGAAGCGGTTGTGGACGGCTGATTTCTGGGAGCATGCCGCCGTCGTCAGAGAGCTGGCGACAAACCCCGTTTCGCCGCACCACCCGCAGATTCTCTCCGATGCGCCCCATGCTTTCTATTCACCGTATACGCTGGTTGCCGGGTGCATCTCGCGGGTGACCGGCATGAATTGTTTCAGAACGCTGGTGGTGCTGGGCGTTGGCAATCTCATCCTTTTGCTGATCTCGATCTGGATGTTCAGCGTCGCGCTGTTGAAGCGGCGGGAAGCCGCCTTCTACGTTCTGTTGTTCACGCTCCTCCTATGGGGTCCGACGGCGTGGATGTACAGCGGGTTCTTTCATTTGCACGTGCTGGGAGATGTCCTTCCGTACCCTTCAACGTTCGCTGCAGCCATCGCGTTGCTGGCTTCAGCCATCTACTGCAAGGCGCTCAGAACTGGAAATCGCCTGGCGCTCATCCCGGTCGCCCTGGCGAGCCTCGTGGTTGCAATTACCCATCCTCCGACGTTCATTTTCTTCAGCGCATGCATTTTTTCGCTGACGCTGGGCATTCCCTCCGGCCGTTTGCCCTTCCGCGAGTACGCCCGGCTCCTGGCCTGCACATTGATTCTGCCGTTGATCGTCGCGATGTTCTGGCCCTATTACCCGTTCTTCCAGTTGCTCGCGCAGGACTCTTCCTTGTACCACGCGAACAACAGGATCATGTACTCCGAAGTTGTGCAATGCATTTGGCCGGCATTTCCCGGGATTCCACTGATCATCTGGCGGTTCAAGTCGAAGAAAACGGACCCGGTGTTCCTGATCGCGGCCATCCTGAGCCTGATCTATGCTTATGGGGCGCTTTCGCACCACTGGACCTACGGACGTGTCATATCGTCCATCGTCCTGATGCTTCACATGTCCATTGCCGACGCTGTTGCTCAGGTCGAGATTTCGCTGAGAGCGCGTCTGCGGTCGCCGTCGTCGCTTAAACTTGTATTCGCGAGCCTGGCCGCCGCTGTGCTGTTGGCCTTCGCGTGCCGAACGACCATGCGCTCGCTCCTGGTTCGATGCTTACGGCTGCGCGACGTCAGCGAGTACGACCGATATAAATTCCTTTCGGGCGCTACTCCGCAATACGACGTGGTGCTCTCTGACCTGGAGACCAGTTGGTATGTGCCCGCCTTCGCGGGGAAGGTCGTCGCGGTTCCACGGCCATTGCCCTTTGTGCCTGACAGCGCCGCCAGAGCGGACGACGTGCAGCGCTTCTTCAGTGGGTCATGTCTCCAGGCGGAACGGGAGACGATCATCCGGAAGTACAATGTGAAATGGCTTCTGCTGGACAAGGAGAATGTGCCGGGATGGTCGGCGATCGCGCAGTCGTTCCAGGACGGCGCTGAAATCACGCTGTCGAATGATCGGTTCGTGCTGATGCGCCTGCGCTAGAGACCGCCCCATTGCGGCGGTCTGCCCCTTGTGGTAGAGTCCTCTCGCTGGCGGCGCCGGCCTGGCCTCCGAGCGTCCGGCGCGGGCAGCCTCCGCCAATCCCGAGTATCTGAGAGCTTCTCGATGCTGCGCGCAAAATCGTCGTCTTCCAGGCCTGGCTCGCGTTGCGCCCGCTGCTTCCTGGGCGGCCTGGTGCTGATTTCCTTTCTCTGCCTGGATTGCCGGCGCCCCGCTGCGCCGCCGCCGACGCCCAAATACAATCTTCTGGTCATCTCGATAGACACCTGCCGCGCCGATCACCTGAAATGCTACGGCTATAACCAGGACACCTCGCCCCATCTGGACCAACTGGCCAGGGAAGGCGTCCTTTTTGAAAATGTGACCGCGGCGGCGTCCTGGACGTTGCCGTCGCACATGAGCATGTTCACCTCCCTTTATCCGAGCGTCCACGGCGTGCAGACCGGCGTCGTGCAGGGCGGTGGATTGGGCGAAGGCGTTCCGACGCTGACGGAGTGCCTGGCCAGGAGCGGATATGCGACAGCGGGTTTTGTCTCGGCGCCCACGATGAATCACGGGTGGGGATTCGGCCGCGGCTTCCAGCTCTATGACGACTTCACGGTCGGCCCGCCGCCGCCGGGTGGGGTCCGCAATGTCCTCACGAGTCCCGTGATCACCAACCTGGCCACGCAATGGCTCAAGAAGCATTCCCGGGAGCATTTCTTCCTCTTCCTGCATTATTTCGACTGCCATGGCGACTATATTCCGCCCGCGCCCTACGACAAGAAATTCGACCCCGACTACAAGGGCAAAGAGAACGGCCGCGGCATCTTCTATCGCCAGGACGCCATAGCGCATCTCTCGGTCATGGACCTGGCGCATTTGGTGTCTCTCTACGATGGGGGAATCGCCTACACCGACGAGCACGTCGGCAAGATCCTTCAACTTCTTCAGGACCTGCGGCTTTCCGAGAACACGCTGGTGATCGTATTGTCCGATCATGGCGAGGGATTTCTAGAGCATGGCAAAATCGGCCACGGCAACAGCCTGTACGAGGAACTGCTTCGTGTGCCGCTCATCATACGGCTGCCGGGCGTGATCCCGGCCGGCAAGCGCGTCGTCGAAAACGTGAGCCACGTTGACTTGATGCCGACCGTGCTGGGGCTTCTCCAAGTGCCGGGCCCCTCGAAGATTCAAGGGATTGACCTGTCGCCCGCGATTCTGAGCGATCAGCCGGTTCCCGAGCGCCCGATCTACAGCGAGCTGCTGCTCAACGGGCTTAACTTGCGAGCGGTTCGCTGGGGGAATCGCAAGCTTCTGGGCACGATGGGAACTCTTGCCGGGGCCCAGCTCGAAGAGGTGGCCGGCGGCCGCGAGAAGGTCATCGCCGGCGCGGACCTGAAGAAAGACTGTCCGGAGGCTGCACTCCGAGCCATGACGGAGGGCCCGCCCTCAATCGCTGCGGCCAATGCGGGGAAAGCGAACGGGCCGGATGCGGACGTGCTCAGGCAACTGAAGAGCCTCGGCTACACACAATGAACGCCATACGCGCCGCGCGAGCGGCCATTTTACAACGGGAGGAGAAAGCATGAAGAGGATGATCGGGCCGTGCGTCGCCGGGCTTGTGCTCGCGGCGTCTCTTTGCCAGGCGCAGACCACGCCTCCGGCCATGACGCTCACGAAGATGGACGCGGCGAAGCAGAAAGAATGGCTCTCGCTCTGGGACAAGGAGATCTCCAACGAAGTCAGGAACTGGCGCACCTGCGATCGTGCCGTGGGCGAGGACATCGCCTGGGTCGTGGCGCCTACCATGAACGGTTTCTACTACGGCTACATGGCCACGAAGAATACCAAGTACGTGGACATGCTGGTGGACTGGACGGACTCGCTGATCAAGAGGGCCGTGAAGGAGCCCGACGGCTACGTCGGCTGGCCCTCGAAAGCCGCGGCCGGCACCGCGGTGGACAACCTGGACGACTTCAACGCCGACAGCTTCCTCAGCGACGCGATGGTGTTCCGCCCGATCGTCCTGATGGCCGGCGAGATGGTCAAGAACCCCGCGCTGAAGGAGAAGTACGGCGCGAAAGGCGAGAGCTACCTCAAGTTCGCCGATCGGATCTACGCCAAGTGGGTCGAGCGCGGCGGGTGGCGGGAGACCAAGGACGGCGGGATGATCTCCGTGACCCTGCCGTACGGGATGGACCCGACCCACCGGAAGTGGATTGATTTCGACACCCGGAACGCACCCGGGCACGGTTTCTCGCACCCGGACAACAAGGCGAACCAGGTCTCCCGCTGGATGCTCGCGATGTGGGACGTGACGGGCAAGCCGGAATACAAGGAGCGCGCGGAGAAATGGTTCAAGCTGCTCAAGAGCCGGATGACGCTCAAGAGCGACGGTACCTACGAGATTTGGAACTACTGGCAGCCGGCCGGCCCGTGGGATTACAAGGCCGACGGCAGCACCAAGCACTGGGTGGGCGTCCATCCCAACGGCGGGTACTATGAAGATGACAACGAGGGCATCGTTGACGCCTACGAGCACGGCCTGGTCTTCACCAGCGTGGACATCGCTCACCTGATCGCCACCGCCAAGACCAGTTGGACGGGAGGCGATCCCGGCAGTCTGATGGCCGGAATGGAGATCTCGGTCCAGCCGGCCGGCGGCATGGCGAAAGCGATCAACGCGTGCTTCCCGAACTCGAAGACCTCCGAGCCGGTCTCTGCGGGCGCCGGGGCCTTGAGCGGCAAGGTTGTCAGCGTGGTGTGGGACGCGAAAGCGGGCAAGGGCAAGATTGTTGTCCAGCCCAAGGATGCCCAGGCGCCCCAAGTGACGGTCGCCACCGATAAGATCACCAAGGTCCAGGTCCTGCGCCTGTGGTCGGCGCTGGCCCCCTTCGACGTGGACATCCAGAAGCACTTCGAGTCCATCGCCATGCCGAATGACTGGTTTGGTGTCAGCATCGTGCCGGACTATCTCATGCTGCAGTCGGAGTTGCGCGCCAAGTAGGCTCTGCCGCAGAGTGAAACGCAGGCGTACTGCCACGGGCGGCCGCAGGGTCGCCCGTGGTGTTGACGGGGCCGGCCTCAGGCGTCAGAATACCGCACTTGATGCTAGGCCATTGCGTGAAAGGCCTGATAAAATATCCGTAGAGCGAGGTCATGAAAGAAAAAGTTGTCTTGATCGGCGCCGGCAGCGCGATGTTCACGCGCGGACTGGTGGCGGACATGCTCCGGCGGAAATGGCACGGAGAACTCCGCCTCGTTGACGTGGATCCGGAAGCGCTGGCGGTGGCGGAAGGGCTGGCGCGGAAGATGATCCGGGCGAAGCGGTCGCCGCTGAGGCTCTCCGCCTCGCCTGATCGCCGGGACCTGCTGAAAGGAGCGACGGTGGTGATCTGCACCATCGGCGTCGGCGGGCGCCGCGCCTGGGAGCAGGACGTCTATATCCCGCGCAAATACGGCATCTATCAGCCCGTCGGCGACAGCGTCATGCCGGGCGGCAGCGCCCGCGCTTTGCGCATGATTCCCGCCATGGTCGGAATTGCCCGTGACGTCCTGTCCCTCGCACCCGAAGCGCTCTTCTTCAATTACGGCAACCCGATGGGCCCCAACTGCCGCGCGGTCCGAAAGGCGACCGGCGCCAACGTCGTCGGCCTGTGCCACGGCGTGATTCACATCGCTCAGCACATCGCGAACCTGCTGGGCGCCCCGCTGAACCGCCTGAGATACAACGCCGTCGGCATGAACCACTTGACCTGGTTCACCCAGGTGCGCGTGGACGGACGGGACGCGATGCCCAGGCTCCGGGCGCTGGCGAGGCAGAAGCTCCGCCGCGGGGTCAATCGCGTCAGGCCGCCGGGCCAGGCGACCGCGTCCAAGGGCGCGCGGGTCCGGCCGGATGAGTCGGAGCCCTTCACGTGGGAACTGGTTGACCTGTTCGGCGCCTTCCCGGCCGTTTACGACTGTCACATTATTGAGTTCTTCCCGCACCTCTTCCACCGCGAAGGGAGCTACTACGGACGGACGCCGGGCGTGGACTGGGCCAACTTCGAGGAGCGCATCGCGAGCGGAGACGCGATCTTCGAGGAAATGCGCCAGGTCGCCCGCTCGCGCGGCCCGCTGGCGAAGGACTATTTTGCGCGGACCTCGGGCGAGCACGAGCAGGTGATCGAGATGGTCGAAAGCATCCGGAACGATGCCGGCCGCGTGTTCTCCGTCAACCTCCCGAACCGGGGCATCGTCCCCAATCTGCCGTACGATGCCGTCATCGAGTGTCCGGGAATTGCCGACGCAGGCGGCATCCGCGCGATCGCCCAGCCGCCGCTGAACCCGGCAATCGCCGGCACCTTGGCCGCGCGGTTCCAGTGGGTCGAGACGATCGTCGAGGCGGCCCTGGCGGGCAGCCGGGAGAAATTCGTGCAAGCGCTCCTGCTCGACGGGTCGGTGGAATCGGTCCCGATGGCCCATGAACTCGCCGACGACCTGTTGCGGGCGCATGCGAAATATCTGCCGCAGTTCCGCCGGTCAAAATAGGGAGAACGCATGTTCTGCCGTGTGCTGAATGAGGAGCAGATTCAACGTATCCACCGCGCCTCGATGGCCCTGCTGGCGCGCGTGGGCGTGGGCGTGCCGCACCCGGACATGCTTAACCGGCTGGAATCCGCCGGGGCGACGGTGGACCGCCGCGCGCAGCGGGCCCGCCTGTCCGAGGAACTGGTGATGCGCTGCGTAAGGCAGGCCGGCAAGCAGTTCACGATCTATGGCCGCGACCTTTCGAAAACGGCCGCCTTCGGTCTTGGACAGCGCAACTTCAACGCCATCGCCGGCGAGGCCTCCTGGGTGGATACCGTTGGAGGCGAGCGGCGGTATGCCGCCATCGCGGACGTGGCGACGGCAGCCCGCTTCTGCGACGCGCTCGATCACATCAACATCGCCGGCGCCATGACCGACCCGCAGGACCTCCCGCCCGCGGTCCGCTGCGTCGAGGTGCTGGCAACGATGCTGCGGCACACCACCAAGCCTGTCACCTTCTGGTACAACGACCGCGCCTCCGCCGGCTACATCAACGAAATCCTGATCGCGCTCCGCGGCGACGAGCGGAAGGCCGCGCAGTATCCCGTGTGCTATCCGTTCCTGGAGCCGATCAGCCCGCTGCGCTTCCCTTTCAACGGCGTGGACCTCCTGTACGAGACCGCGCGGCTGAACCTGCCGGTGCCGATCGGTCCGATGGCGCAGATGGGAGTTTCCGCGCCCGCCACCATCGCCGGCACTCTGGCGCAGGAGAACGCGGAAATCCTGTCGGGGGTCGTCCTCACCCAGTTGATTAAGCCGGGGATGCCGGTCTGCTACGGCGGCATCTGCCATGCGTTCGACATGCGCACGACGCAGTTGATCTTCTCCGGTCCCGAGCAGGCGATCTTCGGCGTGGCGATGACGCAGATGGGCAAGCACTACGGCTTGCCCGTGTACATCAACGTCGGACTGACGGATTCCAAGCGCCCGGATGCGCAGGCGGGCCTGGAATCGGCGGCCACGCTGATGCTCGGCGCGGCGGCCGGCGCGGACATCTTCGGGCACATGGGCATCAGCGGCGTGGACCAGGCTACGTCGCTCGACATGCTCGTGTTGCAGAACGAGGTCATCGGCTATGTGGAAAGCGCGATGCGGGACTTCGAGATTTCCGACGATACGCTGGGCCTGGAGATCACCGAGGAGATCGGCCCGGGCGGAACGTTCATTGATCAGCCGCACACGGCGGCGCACTTCCGGAAGGAACTGTGGGCGCCGGGAATCCTGGACCGGGAATACTATCAGGCATGGAAGGATGCCGGCGCCCTCAGCACGGAGGACCGCTGCCGGCGGAAGAAAGAGGAGATCCTGGCCACTCACCGGGTTGAGCCGCTGCCCGCCGACCTGAGCCGGGAGTTCGAGCGGATCCTGGCCGCGGCTCGGCGCGAACTTGTGAAGTGAGCGGTGTGGCGGAGACACCACCTTACAAACGAATTGACGCGGCGCAAGTCGAGGAGCTGCAGCAGTTGGAGCGCCCGACGTTGCGCATCCGCTGGTGGATCGTCCTTCCGTTGGCGGTCATCCTGGCCTGCGCCCAGGCCGCGCTGAACCTTCGCCTGGAGAACGGCGCGAAGAGCGTCGCCCTCATCGCCACGCAGATCTCGATCATCGCCTTCGCCTTCCTCATCCTGCTCTCGGTCGCGCTGAATCCGCTGCTCCGGCTGACGCGTTTGCTGGAGCCGTTCAACCGCGGCGAAATTATGACGCTCTTCGCGGCGCTCTGCGTCTCGGGGGGCATCAGTTCGTTCGGCCTGGTGGACCAGTTGGTGCCGCTGATCGCCACGCCGTTCAACTCGCAGTACGCCACGCCGCAGAGCGGCTGGACCAAGGACGTGACGCCCTACCTGAACCGCGCCCTCTACATTACCGACATGGCGCGCATCAAGGAGTACCGTGAAGGCTTTCCCTCGACGGAAGGGCTGTGGGGGAAAATCCCGTGGTCGTTGTGGGTCAAGCCGCTGGCGCTGTGGATGATTTTCGTCTTCGCGATCTATGGCGTGTTCTACAGCCTGGCGATGCTGCTGTACGACTCGTGGGCGCGGCGCGAGAAATTGATATTTCCCCTGGCGCGGCTTCCGGAGGATCTTCTGAGCGACGAGGGCGCCGCCGCCGGCACTCTTTCATCCACGCTGCACAGCGGCCCGTTCTGGATCGGGTTTCTCTTTGTCCTGCTGCTCCTGAGCTACAATGGCGTCTGCCAGGCGGAACTGGTCCGCGGCCTGAACCCGCTGGGCCTCGCCTTCGACCAATCGAAGCTCAGGCAAATGCTGGCCAGCTCCATCTTCAAGGGTATTGCGGACACGGGATCGTACAAACTCCGCATCCAGGTCATTTTCACGGCCATCGGGATCAGCTTCCTCATCCCGCTGGAGATCTCCGCGAGCATCTGGACCTACTACCTGGCCGGCATCGGCATGTTCCTGGTGGCCATCTGGACGGCCGCCGGCGCGACGGTGACCTCCTTCCAGAGCGACTGGCTTTGGGAGAACCACTTCGTCACCAGCCTGGGCGCGGGCGGGCTGCTGGCGTACTCCGCAGCGGCGCTCGTCAAGATGGTGGCCGACCGCGCGGACGCTCTCCGGCAGGCGGCGAAAGGCCGTAGGCTGGGCGCCGCGGACTGGGCCGTGAAGCTGCCGGCCAGCATGGGCTGGGGCGGCTTGCTCTTCGCGGCGTCGAGCGCGGTGGCCATCGGCTGGCTGGTGTGGTGCAAAGTGCCGTGGTACTGGGGCGCGGGCTTCCTGGCGGTCATCGTGCTCGTCACCGTAGGGCTGATGCGCGTCGTGGCGGAAGGCGGCATCTACTGGTTCCACATCCACGCGGGCCCGTTCCATTTGGCCAAGTCGTTCGGCGCGACGGCGGCGGTGCCCAAGGGCGTTCTCGCGCCGCTCATGCCGATTTATTCGGTGCTGTTCACGGATATCAAGACGTTCATGGCCCCGGCGGTGATCAACAGCTTCAAGATGCAGGAGGAGACGCGCGCCGCGCGCCGATGGTTCCACGCGATCGTGATTGCGGCGATCCTGGCGACGGTCATAGCGTCGTTCGTCGCCATCCTGTACATCGTGTACAGCGTGGGCGCGAACCGCGCCGAAGGGTGGTTCTTCACGGTCGGACCGCGGAGCCTGTTCAACAACACGCAGGTGCTGGTCAGCGGCGGCGCCGCCGCTGCGGGGAAGCACAATTGGATTTTCTATCTCATCGGCGCCGGCTGGGTCCTGCTGAGCATCGGCCTGCGCCGCAGGTTCTTCTGGTGGCTGCACCCGATCGGCTTCGTGATGATGGCCAACCCCCTGATCACGGCGATCTGGTTCTCCTTCTTTCTCGGCTGGTGCTGCAAGAAGCTCGCGGTGAGGTACGGCGGGAGGCACATGTTCGCCCGGCTGCGCCCGGCGTTCATCGGGCTGATTTTCGGAGAACTCATGGCGTGTTTCATCTGGTCGGTCATCGCCGCGACCTTGCACCTGAATAAAATCTCCATAGACATCAACCGCTTTTGACCAGGCAGGCCTCCAAATTGTTTGACAGTGGCGGCCTGAGTCGTCAGACTGTGGCGATTAAATGTTCTGATCAGAGTCAGGCAGCAGAGGTGCAAGCGTGAGCGTCAGCGACAACTTTTTCCTCTGTTACTTTGAAACCACGCGCCGGTGCAATCTGCACTGCAGCTACTGCATGACCCGGCGCGAGGTCAGCGCCGATACGGTGGAGATGAGCACCGAGGAAGCCAAGACCCGGGTGCTCGACGAAGTGGCGGCGATTTCCTCGAACGCCGCCATCGCCTTCTCCGGCGGCGAACACCTCCTGCGACCGGATGCGTATGAACTCCTGGGATACGCGGGCAAGCTGGGCATCTGGAGCTTCATCAACACGAACGGCCGGCTTCTCGTGGAGACGGACGCCATCCGGCAAGCGGCCAGGGCCACCGGCGGAAAGGTGGTCTTTGCCCTGTCGCTCAATTCGCTCGACGCGGGCACCAACTGTTCCGGACGAGACGACGCCCCCGAGACCGTGTGGCGCGCCGCAGAACGCTGCGAGAAGGAGCATGCACCATTCTTCTTCATCGTGACGGTCTCCAAGGGCAACCTGGCGACGCTGCCGGAAACGGTGAAGTTCCTGCGGAAACGGAACGTTCCCATGCTTCGTTCCCCCTTTGTTCCGCGGGGCGCCGGAGGGGCTTTTCGTCACCTGATGGCGGACCGGGCTGACATGGAAGGAACCATTCACCCGGCGCTGACGGGGAACCCTCTTTCCTCTATCTCCTTCACGCCCTTCTTCGGCTCGCCGGACCTGATACAGGCCGGAGCGAGTCAGTTCGGCATCCGGATCGCCGGAGTGGGCTGCCAGGCGGCTCGCAGCTTCGCCGCCGTGAGCGCCGAGGGCCAGGTGGCGCCGTGCGTCCACCTGCTGGACAGTTCCTGCGTCTGCGGCAATGTCCGGTCGGAACGGCTGTCGGAGATCATCCGCGACGCCCCGCTCTTCGCGGCCTTGCGCGGGCGCGCGGGACTCAAGGGCAAGTGCGGACGATGCCGCTATCGCCAGACGTGCGGCGGCTGCAGGGCGCAAGCCTTCTACCATTCCGGGGACGTGGAAGGCGAGGACCCGACCTGTTTCTTCGAGCCTTCCGATTCGCGGACCCGGTCCTGCCTTGAGACGACCCAGACGGCGCAATTGGGACGCTTCCTCTTCTACGTCAAGACCACGACGCCCTGGAGCAGTTTCCTGTAGGAGAGCGTAAGGTCTCATGCGAATCCTGTTGATCAAGCCGCAGTGGTTCGACCATGAGGGGCCATACCGCTACCTGGAGCACGTGCGCTTCACGCCCTTATCGCTCGGGATCCTGGCGGCCCTCAGCGACGGACATGAAGTGCGGATTGTGGATGGCGACTGGGACGCAATTCCCGCCGAAGAACGCTTCGACCTGGTGGGCATCACCGCCACGACGTTCACCTCGGAACGCGTCTACCGCCTAGCCGGGCAGTTCGCCCGCAACGGCGCCAAAGTGGTCCTGGGCGGCGTGCATCCGACGCTGTTGCCGAAAGAGTGCTCGGAGCATGCCCACGCGGTGGTTGTCGGAGAGGCGGAGTACCTGTGGAAGACAATCCTGCAGGACGCCGAACGCGCCCACATGGAACGTGTCTACACGGCGCCGCGTCCTACGGACATGGACGACGTTCCGTTCCCAAGGCGCGACCTGCTCGCGGAGCCGGCGTGGTTCGCCTGCTTGCAGGCCACGCGCGGATGCACCAACGCCTGCCGCTACTGCTATCTGCCTTCCATGCCCTGGCACGGCTACCGCAAGCGCGCGCCGGAACTGGTCGGCGAGGAACTGCGCCGGCTGAAGCAGAAGATGGTTTTCTTCGTGGATGACAATCTTTTTGCCGACCGCGCCTATGCGATGGACATTTTCCGGACCGTTTCCGCCCACCGCAAGACATTCGCCCTTCAGATGCCGACCAATGTCGGGAGCGACGAGGAGCTGCTCGACGCCATGGCGCAGGCCGGCTGTTTCAATGTCCAGATCGGCTTTCAGAGCGCCAATCCCCGGTCCCTGGAGTGGGCGCGCGTCGCGCACAATCGCGTCGAGAACTACCGCGCCCTGGTCGCCGGACTTCATGCGCGCGGCATTCTGGTCACGGGGTTCTTCATCCTCGGCTTCGACACGGACGATCCGGACTGCTTCGACCGCACCACCGAGATGATCCGCCGCATCGAGGTGGACGAGGCGCATCTTTACATCCTGACGCCCTATCCCGGCACGTCGCTCTATGCGCAACTGGGGCAGGAAGGCCGGCTGCTGCCCGCCGGGCGCAACCGCTTCGGATGGGACCACGCAGTTTTTAAGCCCAAGCTCATGACGGGCGAAGAGCTGGAGCAAGGCGTGCAACGCATGTACGACGTCTTGAACCCCTGGTTGCTGCGGCGTACCGCGCGGATGCTCATCAAGCGCCTCGACCTGCTCGCGCGCCACCCCGCGCTCCTGCGCGTGTTCGCCAGCGGCGCTTTCCGGCGGCCCCGGGTCGCACGAAGACGGTTGGACGACGGCCTTGGTTTGGCTGACAAGCGGAATTCTGATGCCCAGAATCCGACAATTCATGGCAGACCCTCATGAGGGTAAGGGCCATCTGGGATATTCCGGGCCATGGGAGAACAGCAGGAAATAAGTTGTGCGTTCCAGGAACTTCCCGTGAGGTGCATCGCATGAAACACGTGTGGCGCATCGTGAACATTGCCCTAGTTGCTCTAGCATTGTGGGGCGGCTACAATTCGACGTCGCCAGAGCGCTTACGCCACACCGACCCGGATGCGATTCTTTGTTTGATTCTTCTCGTCATCGTGCCTTTGTTCACGCTATTCAGTGTGTATTACTCCATCCAGCATGCCAAGTGCGAGACGCTTCGCCGTCCTTCTTGGGACCGCAATGCCATCAATTGGCGATATGACCCCCTTCAGTCATTGTTCATCAGCACTTGCGTCATGTCGGCTATGGCCGTGGGAAGCGTTTTTCGCTTGCCAGCCGTCGGTTGGGCTGGATTGTGGACGTTTGCCATGTTTTGTTGCATTGCGGTTGGGTTAACAATCGGCCAGTTTATTGCCTATAGGATTTTCCGCAAATATATCGCCGAGGCCTGACATCGCTCTGGAATCAACATTCACCGCCACTTCAGTTTTGATTGAGTTATGAGATTTGAGCGTCTCCAGATTACAGGCCAGAGCCGGCCGCGCGGAGAGCGGTCATCGTGGAGTTTCCCGGTGCGTTATTTCCCGCGAATACCTTGATGCGAGCGACCCATGAACTCATCGGCGCATCCGCCCATTCGACTCCATCCGGAAAACCCGAAGATATTCGAGTTCCGCGGCAAGCCGCTGGTGCTGGTCACCGCCACCGAGCATTACGGCTCCGTACTCAACCGGCCGTTCCGGTTCGAGCGCTACGTCGCGGACGCCGCGGAGAAATCGCAGACTCTGACGCGCCTGTTCCTGCTGTTCCGGGAATTCCAGAGTGCGTGCAATCCGTATTCGACGTGCAAGCCGGAATCCACCGACTACATCGCGCCGTTCCTGCGGACGGGACCGGGGCAGGCGTCGGACGGCTTGCCGAAATACGACCTGGCCCGATGGAACCCCGAGTTCTTCGACCGGTTGCACCGGTTCATGGCGCTGACTTCCGAGCGTGGCGTCGTTGTGGAGGCGGTTCTGCTGAGCAACACGTACGCCGATCAGATGTGGGCCGTCAACCCGCTCAATGCCGTCAACAACGTCAACGGTCTGGAGACCATTCCATGGCCGGATTACATGACCCGGCGCCACGCCAAGCTGTTCGCCTGGCAATGCGCTCACGTGCGCAAGATGGTGGAGGAACTGAATCGCTACGACAACGTCCTCTTCGAGGTCTGCAACGAACCCGGCGGCGCGGTGGCCATTCCCGGTGCGCCGACGGTTGACGAGGTCAACGATTGGCTGCGCGCCCTGACGCGCCTTATCCGGGAGACAGAGGCCCAACTGCCCTGCCGGCATCTGGTCGCCGGCCAGGAAGCATTCGCCTACACCCACACGCTGCCGGAGAAAAACGCAGTCCAGCAACTGTCCGAAAAGTCCTTCCGGGATTTCCCCGTGGACGTGGTGAACATGCACCCGCTCCCGAACATGACCTATTCCGGCAAAATTTACGACCTCGGCCAGTTCATGTCCGCGGAACTGCACTTGCAGGAACTGCGCCGGTACTGCCTGGATGCTTACCGCGAGCGAAAGCCGTTGAACCTGGATGAGGACAACGCCGCCTCGCGCTTTCGAGACGAGACCGGCTGGACCATCCACCGCAAGCGCGCCTGGACGACCCTTTTCTGCGGCGCGCACTACGACATGATTGATTTCTCCATCCTGCCCTGGCTGGAGACCGGGACGCCGGACTCGCAGAAGTTTCTCCGCACGTCGATGCGGCGCCTCTCCGAATATATGAAGTCCGTGGACCTGATTCGAGCAAGGCCCCTGGAGTCTTTCCTGACCGCGCAGCCGGAGAGCACGGTCGGCTCGGTCCTCGCTGTGGAGGGCGAGGAATATCACATCTATCTGGCCGATGGCCGCGAACTCTCCGATCCGGGAGCTGGATCCCCGGTCGCGGGAGAAATCGGTTTCCGTCTGCCGGAAGGCCGATACCGCGCCACCTGCACTTCCCCTGCAACCGGAGAGTCCTCCACTCCCGCAGAGCTGCGCGGAGGCGCCGATGTGACGCTGCCGTTGAGACCGTTCACTCACGACCTCGTAGTGCGCATAGACAAAACCCGATAAGGCCAGCGAACTATGGAGCAGCTCACAACGCGGGAAAGGTTCACGCGCGTCCTGCAGTTTCAGCCGGTTGACCGGTTGCCGGTGATGGAATGGGCGCCGTGGTGGGATAAGACCCTGGAGCGCTGGAAGGGAGAAGGAATGCCGGCGCGCCTCAGCGCGCTCCCGTGGCCTTCCGAAGCGATCGAAACGCACAAGTATTTTGAATTGGACAGCCATGTGCAATTCTGGTTCCGCAGCCTGAAGGCGTCGGCTCATGGCGGATCGGTTGCCAATGCCGACGACTACGAGAAGATTCGGGCGGACCTTTTCCCGGAGAGCCCAGACATTCAGGACATGGAACGCTTCAAGTCCCTGGCCGAACGGCAGCGGCGCGGCGACCTGGCGCTCTGGATCACGCTCGACGGCTTTTTCTGGCACCCCAGGATGTTGTTCGGCATCGAGAGGCACTTCTATTCCTTTTACGACGCGCCGGACCTCATGCACCGGATGAACTCCGCCCTTCTGGATTTCCATCTCCGGTGTCTGGACCGGTTCTGCTCCGTCTGCATTCCCGACTTCATGACCCTGGCCGAGGACATGTCGTACAACCACGGGCCGATGATCTCCAAGGAACTCTTCGATGAATTCATCGCGCCGTATTATCGCAGGCTGGTCCCGAAACTCAGGGAATACGGCATCGTTCCCATCATAGATTCCGACGGAGACATCACGAAGATCATTCCCTGGTTTGCCGAGGTGGGCGTGGACGGCTTCCTGCCCCTCGAGCGGCAGGCCGGCGTGGACATCAACGCGTTGCGCAAGGCGCATCCGCGGGTCCGCTTCATCGGCGCTTACGACAAGATGGTCATGAACAAAGGCGAAAATGAGATGCGGGCGGAGTTCGAGAGATTGCTGCCGACCATGAAGTCCGGCGGCTTCATCCCGTCGGTTGACCACCAGACGCCGCCGGGAGTTTCCCTGTCCAATTACCGGATTTACGTGAAGCTGCTCAAAGAGTATTGCAGAAAGGCGGCCGGCTGAGGAGATTCGAAATGAAGCTCTGCCTTGCCATGCTCGTTCTGACCACGGCCACCGCGCAGGCCGCCGAGACTTTGCGCGTCGCACCCGGCGAATCGCTTGAACAGGCCATCGCCAAAGCGCGCACCGCGCCGAAGCCCGTCACCATCGAACTGCGCGGCGGCACGTACTTCCTCGACAAGCCGATCGCGCTTGGGCCGCAGGATGCCGGGCTGACGCTCGCGGCGTACCGCGACGAGAAACCGGTCCTCAGCGGCGGCCGGCGCATTACCGGCTGGCGACCGGGGACGGACCAGGTCTGGACGGCCTCGGTGACCGGCGATTTCCGCGAGTTGTGGGTCAACGGCCGGCGCGCCGTGCGTGCCCGGTATCCGAGCCAGGGTTACCTGGCCGTCGCCGAGGTGCTCGATGCGACGCCGGCCGAAAAATGGATGGAGGGCCAGACGCGCTTCCGTTTCAAGGAAGGCGACCTGAAAGCGTGGCCCTCCATGACGGAGGCTGAAGTCGTGGTGATGAACCGGTGGGTCGAATCGCGGCTGCCGGTCGTCCGCGTGGATGAGAACGAGAAGATCGTTACGTTCGGGAAACGCAGCGTGTTCGCGCTCGACAAGGGCGATCTGTATTACGTGGAGAACGTCCGCGAGGCGCTCGCTCCCGGGATGTGGTTCCTCGACCGGAGCAGCGGTTCGATCAGTTACCGGCCGCTGCCGGGCGAGGATCTGCAAACGGCCGAGGTAATCGCGCCGGCGCTGCCGCAAGTGTTGCGGCTGGAAGGCGCCGAGCGCGTGACGCTGCGCGGCCTGACGTTCGCCCACACCGAGTGGACGCTGCCGAAAGATTCCAGCGGGTTCCCGCAGGCGGCGGTGGGCGTGCCGGGCGCGGTATGGGGCGAACGCGCGCGGGAGTGTGCGTTCGAGCAGTGCGCTTTCACGCACCTCGGCGATTACGCGCTCGAACTCGGCCGCGGCTGCCGGAACAATCGCGTGGCCGGCTGCGAGATGAGCGATCTCGGAGCGGGCGGTGTGAAGATCGGCGAGACGGCCATCCGCGAGGACCCGGCCGATCAGACGTCCGCCAACACCGTCACCGATTGCCGCATCCACGATGGCGGAAAACTGTTCCACAGCGCCGTCGGCGTCTGGATCGGCCAGAGCGCCGACAACGTCATCACGCACAACCTGATCCACGATTTTTACTACACCGCGATCTCGATCGGCTGGACGTGGGGCTACGGCCCGGCATCGGCGACGGGCAACCGGGTCGAGTGGAACCACGTCCATCACGTCGGCGCGCTCTCCGACGGCGACGGCCCGATTCTCAGCGACATGGGCGGCATCTACACGCTCGGCAACCAGCACGGCGCGGCCATCCGCAACAACCTCTTCCACGATATCGCCGGTGTCCGGTATGGCGGATGGGGAATATATTTCGACGAAGGCACGACCGACATTCTCGCGGAAAACAACATCGTCTATCGCACTACGCACGGCGGGTTCCACCAGCATTACGGCAAGAACAACGTCGTTCGCAACAACATTTTCGCCTTCGGCCGCGACTGGCAACTGCAGCGCACGCGCGCCGAGCCGCACCTGAGTTTCACCTTCGAGCGCAACATCGTTTATTGGGACAAGGGCAACCTGCTCGGCGGCAACTGGGAAGGCGACCAGTATGCGGTGTCGTCGAATCTTCTCTGGCGGACGGACGGGAAACCGCTGGAACTTCCTGCCGGGTTTCAATCCGGCCACTCGCTGATCGCCGACCCGCTTTTCGTCGCTCCGGCGAACGGGGATTTCTCCCTGCGGCCCGAGTCGCCGGCCTTCGGGCTGGGCTTCAAGCCGATTGACGTATCGCAGGTCGGCCCGCGTAAGTAGCGCAGACTGGAGCAACCGTCAGCCGTCGAAAAATTCTTGACAGAGGTGACCATTCTTGTCAGAATAGGTATTCGGCGCGTGACCGCAGAGCCAGTGGCGTGGCGGTTGGGGGAAAATCCCGGTTGAGTTTGGATTCGGAAAAGGCAGAATAGCGGCAACTAAATTCACGTGGTTGCGAAGGGCCAGTCATCTGAGAAGTTGCGGCTTGAACGGTTGGACATGATATGAGCTTGACTGGCGCCGCGATTCGGATCAGACGGCTATACGGACAATTCACCCGCGGGCCGGCATTCCCGGCTCTCGTCTTCCTCGCGGTATTCCTCTATCTCTGGCTGTACCTCGAGCCCGCGTTTCTCTACAGTTTCATGCCGTATCGGCAGTTCCCTGCCTTCTCGACGGGGATGGAATTCTTCGAGAGTTTCCTGCCCTATCAGGGCGGCTTGGTCGCCTATGCGTCGGCCTTCCTCTCGCAACTCTATCACTGGTCGTGGCTTGGGGCGCTGGTCATCACTTCGGTTGCGGGCCTCCTTTGCCTGGCCACGGCCGGGGTGTTCAAGCATCTCGGCGGCACGCGCGTGCGCGCTCTTTATTATGTCCCCGCGGTTCTGATGCTCATGCTGTGCAGCCAGTACAGACATGCATTGGCCGCCG
>JBEKCB010000010.1:0-129095 GCA_050015075.1 Candidatus Brocadiia bacterium
ACGATGACTGCCAACACAACGGCGTTCGCCCAGTACGCGCTGAACACCTACACGCTCAACGTGAATTCCGGGCCGATGCGTCCGTTGACCATCGGTTCGACCACAGGCGACGGCAACAAGACGCTCTACACGGTGCCGAGGGTCGCGTACGGGACGCCCGTGAACCTGGAGGCCCCGGCGACGGACCCGCCCGGATACATCTTCGAATTCTGGGGGGTGAACGGCGCGGAGCAGCCTTCCAAGTCCATCACGTTCACGATGACTGCCGACACAACGGCGTTCGCGCAGTACGCACCGATCCCCGGATACACGCTCCTCGTGCAGTCCACTCCGCCGACCAAGTTGAGCATCGGTTCGAGCAACGTGGGCCAACGCGGCACGACGAACTACCCTGTTAACCGCGTCCTCTACGGGACGAGCGTGAACCTGGTGGCCCCGGCGAAGGACCCGACCGGATACACCTTCTTGCAGTGGACGGTGAACGGCGCGCCGCAGCCAACGGCTCAGAAGACGGTCAGCTTCACCATGATCGGCAGCTCGATCGCGGCGATCGCCGTCTATACGCCCGTCGTCGGTTCAGGTGCCCATACGTCCATCGCCATTGCCAATGCCTTTACGCCCGTCACGGACCGCCTCACCGTCGAGTCCACGCCGCCGAGCCAGATCGTTATCACTTCGAGCACCGGCGACAGCGGCATAACGAACTACACGGTGTCGAGCGTCGCGCTGGGGACGAGCGTGAACTTGCAGGCTCCGGCGGCGGACCCGACCGGATACACTTTCTCGCAGTGGACGGTGAACGGCGCGGCGCAGACCGCCGGCCAGAAGTCCATCACGGTCACGATGACCTCGAACATGACAGCAGTGGCGCAGTACATATTGAACAGCTACTACACGCTGACCGTACAGTCCTTGCCGCCGACCGGGCAGAGCATCGCTTCGAGCACGGGCAACAATGGCACGACGAACTACTACACGCAGGTCAGCGTCGCGTCCGGGACGAGCGCGAACCTGCAGGCGCCGGCGACGGACCCGGCCGGATACGCCTTCTCGCAGTGGACGGTGAACGGAATGGCTCAGACTGCCGGGCTGAAGAACGTCACGTTCACGATAGCCGCTGACACGACGGCCGTGGCGCAGTACACCCCACTGGGCACCACCGACACGCCGCCCGCTGGCACAACGGCGGCGCAGGACACACCGAACAACGGCTGCACGCTGATTGTGCAGTCCACTCCGCCGACGGGGGTGAGCGTCAGTTCGAGCACCGGCGATAGCGGCACGACGAACTACACGGTGTCGAGCGTCACGCAGGGGACGAGCGTGAACTTGCAGGCTCCGGCGGCGGACCCGACCGGGTACACCTTCTCGCAGTGGACGGTGGACGGCGTGGCGCAGACTGCCGGGCAGAGGGCGGTCACGTTCACGATGACCGCGGCCACGACGGCTGTGGCCCAGTACACGCCGAACGTCTACCCGCTGACGGTGCAGTCCACGCCGCCCACGGGGGGCATTATCACTTCGAGCACCGCCGACGGCGGGTTGACGAATTACACGGTGTCGAGCGTCGGGTACGGGACGAGCGTAAGCCTTCAGGCCCCGGCGGTGGATCCGGTTGGGTACACCTTCTCGCAGTGGACGCTGAACGGAGCGGCTCAGACTGCCGGGCAGAAGTCTATCACGTTCACGGTGTCTGAGGCCACGACGGCCGTGGCGCAGTACACCGCGAACACCTACGCGCTGACCGTCCGGTCGCCGCTTCCGACCGGCGTCCTCATCACTTCGAGCACGGGTGACGGCGGGACGACGAACTACACGGCGCCCGGTATCGCTTACGGGACGATCGTGAACCTGGCGGCTCCGGCGAAGGATCCGGTTGGGTACACCTTCTCGCAGTGGACGCTGAATGGAGCGGCTCAGACTGGCGGGCAGGACCCCATCGCATTCGTTGTGATGTCCGCTGACATGAAGTCCATCACATTCGCGATGTCCGCTGACATAACTGCGGTGGCGCAGTACACGCTGAACGTACCTGCACCCTGACCGCGCAGTCCGCGCCGCAGGCCGACCCGAGTGTCGGTTCCGGCACTGGCCACGCTGGGACGCCGGCTGTCTCCTCGAGGCCGCCCTCGGGAAGGCGCTACTTTTGGCATGTAGTCAAGATAGCACGGCCGGCACCCCCAGGGCGCAACTGCCCGGGCGTGCCCAGGAGCAGAATCGGCCCGACAGGGCCGGCTCTGAACCGACCATGGCGGCGCAAGGCCCGCTGCCACAACCGCACCCCGACAGCGCCAAGAAAACGCGCGCGGATCGCCATGGGCACCGTACACTCAGCCGCCGAAACGTACCTGGACTCAGTAGCGTCAAACCGGTTCCAGACACGCCGCGCCTGGCGCTTCTACCGAGCGCCGCCGCACCGGATGTAATTCCGGCGGCCGGATTTTCCTATTTCGCCGGAACCGTTTCGTACTTGTAGGGTATTGTGCCGCGCAGCACTGTCAGTTCAATCGGCAGACCGGCCTTCTCCGGCGCCGTGCCTGGGGCCGGCGAGATGGTCAATTCCGCCCGCAGCGGTTCCGGCGGCGCGCCGGCTTCGGGAGGCGGAGTAGTTGTCGGGCCAGTGATGACCAGGTGCGTCGGCTTGAGGATGACCAGCCGGAACGTCTCGCCGATTCGCCCCTTGGCGGCGAAGTCGCCGGAAATTTCGATCTCCGCGTCCGCCGCGAGCAACTTAGGCCAGCCGCTGAGTTTCTCGGCCACCGCCACGACCGCGCCCTGAGGACTCTTGATCGCCACCGGTACGCCGACCGTCACCGGGTATTCGCCGATCTCGATCACGAAGTCGCTCGCCTGCGTGCCATTAGGCCGGATGGTCATCGTCGAAGTCCGCGTCAACTGGCCGTCCTTGGTGAAAGTCTGCGTGGACCAGATCGGATATTGCCGCGGGAAGAGGTACCCCAGGTCTTTCGGCGGCGGCGCGGCTGACATGTCGTCAACCAGGATGCTCATGTGAGCGCCCAAGGGATAGCCGCGGGCGTGCGACGCGTAGCTGAAATGGTTGCCCGGCCGTTTCTCCCACGCGGTCCAGACGGGCATGCCGCAATTGTAGCCCCACTGGGCGATGATCGGCAGCTTGTGCTTCAGGCCGACCTGGGCGGTGGCGTCGGGCAGGATCAGCTCCGCCGGCTCCGTGCCCTGGTGCCGCTCGGAAATCAGCGGCAGGATGCCCGTCCCGGTGGAGTCCATCGCCGCGGCGAAGACCGTCTGGTAGCGTTCGAGCATCTTCACCAGCAGCGGGTCGCCCGTGCGCTGCACGCCGACGACCAGGAAGTCCATGTGCGTGCGCACGTAGCCGGCGTCGTAGTGAATGCCGCGGCCGTTGAACCTGTCGCCCTCGCCGAGCAGCGGGAACCCGCCGGAGTATTTGCCCTGGGCGTCGGCGATCTGCTGCATGACCGGCTGGTAATGGTCGAGCACCTCCTTCTTGCGGGCCGCGTCGGTCAGCACGTCGGCCACCTCGCGCATGGCGATGGCGTAACCGAGCACGCGGTTGGCCCCGGTCATGAGCGTGTCGCCGCCGATAATATCGTCGCGATACTGCGACGGCAGAGCGGCGGTGCGGGCCATGGCTCCGCGGTAGAGCATCCGCTGATAGGCTTCGCGGCGCGTCAGAGTCGTCGGGCCGAAGGTCAGTTTCTCGGCCAACTCGGGCCGCCGGGCCTGTTCCATGGCCTGGTAACCGTCGAGCAGACCGTAGATCGTGAAGCCGAAAGTATATTCGCCGCTGGCCACGGTGTGCGGCGGGCGGCGGCCGTCCAGGAACGAGCCATCCCAACACTGCGTGCGCGCCGAAAAGTCAAGCGACTCAATGGCCGATTTCAGCCCCGCCTCGCCGCCGAACCGGGCCACAATGCCGCTGACTTCCTGCGTGCGGTGCTGCAGGGTCAGGTCGCGCTCGCTGCTCGGCCGCCATTTGCCGGACGACTCGTCGAACTCCAGCCACTGCCGGCTCGGATCGTAGGAGCCCTTGAGGTAATCCACGAGCCGCAGGTTCGCGATGGCGAACTTCGCCGCTTGCGGCCCCGTGCTCGGCGCGTTTTGCGGGGCCCGCTGAATCCCCGCCGCGGTGATCTCGATGGCCTCGACGGATTGCAGCGTCCCCATGACCTCGGCTTCCCGGCCGTAGCCGATGAACGCCCAGTCGAAATAGACCTCGCGCGGATTCTCGCCCCAGGGGCTCAGCACTGGAATGCGCGGCCTCATCTCGGCGACCTGCCGGCCGCCCGCGCCGATGAGCCTGAACCCCAGCCGCACTTCCGGCGAGCAGCCGTCCTCGGTCTTGATGTTGAAGGTCAGCCCGCTGTAATGCGTGACCACGTCCGTCGCCTTGGGCAGCTTGATGCGCACGAACGACTCCGGGCTTTTGTTCCATGCTTCCGGCTCCGCCGTGACTTCGATGGCCAGCGACTCGGCCGATTTGGCGGTGAGCTTCAGCCCGCCACCGGCCGACACGTCCGCCGGGAAGGCGATGGCCACCGGCTCCGCGGCGGTCGTCTTCTGCTGCTCCATGGCGTGTTGAGCCGCGGAGGTCAACAGCTCCTTCTTGATCTCCTGCACCCGTCCCCAATCGGCCGCCCAACCTGTGGCGGCAAAAGAGCCGGTGATCGCCAGCGCGACGACGGACGGCAGCGTCAGGCCGAGATTCTCCGTGAACGTCATAACCATCTCCTTAAAAGGCGCGGATTGAAAAATTACTCATTCGATGACGAAAACGGCCGCCTCAGCCGGCTTGTGGTACCGGGACCGCATTTTCTCGGAAAGCGCGAGCGCTAATTCGTCCGGGTAGCCTACGGTCCAGAAAGCGTTCTCGGGTGTGACCCGGTACGTTTCGAAATGCTGCGGGAAGACGTGCTTCGGCTTGAGGTGCTCGATCAGGAAGGCGGCCCGCTCGACATGCATATTGTGCTCGGTCGGAGAGATGAACAGCACGTCGAGCCGGCCCAGCGCGAGATGATCATCCAGGAGCACGGTGTCGCCGGGGTGGAAGAGCTTTTTGCCGCCGATGGTCAGAAGGTAGCCGCAATCGTCGAGGTTCGCCGAGGCCCAAACTGCGCCGTGGCGATGGCCGTGGAGCGCCCGCTGGGGCGCGACATGGATTCCGAGGATCTCGAAGGGAAAGAAATGGCCGTCCGGGACCGCAGGCCGTCGAACGCCGGCGGGCTGCGGCCTGGACGCGACGACGTGAATCCGTTCCTTGGGTATTCCGATATCCGTAATGGCCTTGACGGTGCAGTTGGCGGGCAGGACAAAACGGCATTGGGACTTCGCCGCCAGCGCGCGGCAGGTGAAGGTATTGAAGTGGTCGTCGTCGCCGTGCGTGATGAAGAGGGCGGAGAGCCTGGGAGCGACCTCCTCAACGTGGATGAGCGGTTCCGCAAGCCGATGGCCGGGCGGCTCCAGGTCGAGATCAATCCCGATCAGCATGCCCTGATGTCCAAGCAGCCAACCGGCATTCCGGGTCCAACAGAGAGCCAGGCCCCGGCATTCTGTCAGGGCGTCAAGTGCGTTCACCCGATTCTGCTCCTCGCGCGAGCGACCGGAATCTGCCATTTGACCATCCTCCACAGGACGGTCAGCCGTCCAAAGTCGCATTCTGGCCATCAGAATCCCGCTTGTCAACTGAACCACCGCGACAAAACAGAGCGTATTTGCAACCAGGTCATGAATGCTGTAGGCTACACGACTGCTTACGGATCGCGAGTGCAGTCAGGTGCGCCGAAAGGAATACTCACCCCAGAAAACGCGCGAGGTGTCCAAGGCTTTCTCCTCCGAGGCCGGTAACCGCCGGGTGGGAGGATCGGTTTGAGAAACGCCGTACTCTTCCTGCTGCTGCTCATAGCGCCGGCCGCCGAGGCGCTCGACGTCGTCGAGGTGCGCTGGGGCCTTGACGGGCGCGCCGTGCCCGACCGCATCAACCCGGTTTCGATCTTCCTCTCCAATCCGTCCAATCAGCCCTATGATGGCCTGCTGGCGCTCAGCAAGAGCGACACGTTCGGGACGCAACTCGGCGCGGCGGTCGTGGAGCCGTGCTATCTCTCTCCATCGGCCCGCCGCTGGGTGCAATTCTATGTTCCCGTCGAGGACCCGGAAGAGACGTGGACCTTGACCTGGGGCGAAGGGCCCTCCGGGCGGGCGGCCCTGCCCGTGGCCCGGCTCGGTCCGCCGGCCACGGTGATGCTCGACGATCCCGATCAAAGCAGGTATGTAACAGGGGAGATCGCGAGGCTTCCCGACCAACTCTTCCCCACGGACGTGTCCGGCCTGGACGGTTTACACAGCGTGATCCTGGATCATGCGCCGCGGTGGGAGCCCGTCCGGCGGCAGGCGTTTCTCGACTGGCTTCGCCTCGGCGGCATCGTCCACGTGTTGCACGGCGAGGACGGCAAGTTTCCCGTTTTCCCCGAAGAACTGGCCGCGCTGAACGGCCTCAGCTCCGGCCGCGCGCGCTTTGGCGCGGGGTTGATTGTCTGGCAGGAGGTTTCGCGGGATCAGGTCAAGGGAGGTTACCTGGCGTCCAAAGGCTTTCCGCCCCTGGAACTCAAGCTTTCGACCGTGGAGCGCTCCGAGCTGATTGAGGATGTCGTTTTCAGGAAGCTGGAAAGTCTCTCGGAGCTGCGGCACAACTGGTCGCTGATCTACGGTCTGGCCGCGTGCTACATTGTGCTGATCGGGCCTGTGGCCCTGGTCATCGGCCGCCTGTGGCGGGACTGGCGCAGGACGCTCGTCATCTATCTGGGGGTTGTCGCGCTCTTCGGGGCCCTTTTCCTCTTTGTCGGACGCCAGAGCGCGGCCGGGGGCGCCGTCGTTTACACGTTCTCCTACGCGCGGCCGCTCGGACAAGGAAACTGGGATGTCAGCCAATGGTCGAGCGCCTTCGTCACTTCCAGCGGCCACTACCTGGTCCGCCATCCATGCCCGTTCAGCCTGTATGCGGTATGGAAACGGCGGGAGACGGTGAACGGGACGATCCGGAATGGCCGCGACGCGCTCTTCGAGGTGGAGGTCCCGCTTTTTTCCTGGCGCACTTTCGCGCATCGCGGGCGATTCCGCGCGGACCCGCTGAACCTGGCCGTGGCCACCTGGGAAGGATCGGACGACCTGGCGGACTTTTCGGTGACCGGCGTCGTCCCCGCAGGCACGCTGGCGGCCTGCGCTTTCTACAATGGAAACTTGTATCTGCTCTCCCTGGAGACCAATCGGCTCAGGCTGGTGGGAAGACAGCAGGCGCTCTTGTTCGAGCTTGAACAAACAGGGCAGGTTGAGGCCGAAGCCGCCGGCAGCGACGTGGAGCGACAGTTCAAGGAGATGCTGACGCCGTTGGTCCTGTGGACCACCGGACGACCGGAGGGCGCCCTTTACTATTGGGACCGGCGCGCGGCCCGTGACGAAATCCAGGTCTTTATCCTTGCCCCGAGCCCGAACGCCTTTAACCTGTCCCAGGGCGGCCTGGGACGCGAGACGGGATATACCGTTTATCACCTGACGTTCTTTAAAGGATAGAACTGATATGCTGCCGCAGGGGTGGATGCGCTCATGAGCATGCCGATACTTGCGCTCTTCGGGTTCGCGCGGCGGCTCGAATCGCGCCATTACCTGACGTACCTGGCGCGGACCGCCGTGGCCGGAGTGATCCTTCTCTACTTGATCCTGGCTCACGCGGGCGGGAGCATGACCGGCGCGCCCGGCTTGGAGTTTTTCACGGCCGTCGTGTACGTCAACTTCGCCTTCATCACGCTTGCCGGATTGAGCTATTTTGCATCCGCCATTGCGGAAGAGAAGGAGGAAGCGACGCTGGGTCTCCTGCGCATGACCAGGCTAAGCCCGCTGGCGATCCTGCTGGGCAAGTCCGCGTCGCGATGGATCGGCGTCACTCTGCTGCTGCTGGTTCAACTCCCGTTCACGTTCCTGGCGATCACGCTGGGGGGCGTCTCGCTGGCGCAGATCCTGGCGGCGTACGTCACGCTGGTCGCCTATCTCGTCTTCGTCAGCGGCCTTGCGGTCTTCTGCTCCCTTGTGGCGCCGAACACGGCGAAGGCGGGGTTCCTGGTCGGCGCTGCGTTGGGGGTGTTCTACATAGCGCCTTTTGGCGGCAACTCACTCCTGGATTTGCTGGTCCAAAAAGGCTGGTTGATTAAGAACGGGCCGGTGCAGACCGATGTCCAGGACTTTCTCGTGCTGGTCCGGCAGAGTTCTCCTGTCGAACGCATCCAGGAAATTCTGGCAACCGGGTTCAGCGGTTCTCCGCTGGGGTTCCAGGTCCTGACGAATGTGGCCATGGGAGTCATCCTGTTCCTGCTCGCCTGGCCGCTCTTCGACTGGTTGACACGGGAGCAGAAGGAACCCGCCCCGTATCGCGGGATGCTTTCCACCCGGCGGCGCTTATTTTCCCCAGGCCGTCCAGGGCGTAATGCGCTGATGTGGAAGGATTTCCACTTCTTGACCGGCGGCATGGTGATCATGGGCGGCAAGTTCATTTTCTATGGCGCGCTCATCGCCGGAGCCTTTATCTGGCTGCATCGTGAAGACCCCAGGCTGAAGTTCACTCCCGATTACTGTCAGGGGCTCAGGTACGTGATGCTGATGGCGGTCCTGATCGAGATGCTGATCTATGCGTCGCGGATCTTCAACGAGGAGACGACATGGCGGACGCTTTCCAGTATCTACGTTCTGCCTCTTTCCACGGCGAAATTGGCGGCGGACAAAGCGCTGGGCTGCCTGTTGGGCATCCTGCCGGCGGCCGCCTACACCGCCGCGGCATGGGCGTTGTCGCTGCGTTCCGTAGGGGCCGACGAAGACGTCAGGTCGGAGTTGCTGCTGATGGCAACCCTGCTATGCCAGTTGGTGTTCCTGGCTCATCTCGTCGTCTACCTGTCGTTGCGGATGAAGCGGGGGGCGGTCGCCATGGCGTTCCTGATCAGTGTCGTGGGCATGCCGATCCTCTTCAGTTTCATAGGGGTGATGGGCGTTTTTTACCTTGGTGAGTTTGCATGCCTGGGAGGATACGCCGCGTTTCTGCTCATCGGCAGCATTGTGTTGGAGACCAGGATCATCCGCGCGCTTCACGAGGCGGCGGCCGCGGCGTAGGAGAAAGTTGCCCGGAGCCTGGTCACTCCGTGCGCCACGAGAGGACGCGGACGCTCCAAGCCGCGGCCTGGCTGGAACGCGTCAACGCAGCCTTGACCCGCACGGTTCGCCTCGGGGTCCCAGGTTCGCCCGTGCGCGCCCAGCCGGTCGAAACGACCTCGAAAACATCCTGGTCCGAGCCGGCGGGCCGCCAATCCACCCGGAAATTTCCCCGCCCGAGTCGCCGCTCGGCCGTGCCGCCCTCCGGCCGCGCGGCCAGGCGATGCAGCGCCTCCTCCACGCCCGACTCGGCCAAACGGAACGCCTGGGCGCTGTCCTGTCGCAGCCTCAGATACTTGCGCTGCGCGACGTTGTGCCGCATAGCCGCCGCGATCATGGCCATAAGGAACGCCAGCAGCACCAGCGTCTGAAGCGTAGCGAACGCGCCGCGCCGGGCTGCACGCTGACCGATGGCTCTCATGGCCTGTTCCTCAAAGCCGTCCGCAGGCTCAGCATCGGGTGAGAAACCCCGATCAGTGGCGGCTCGTCCCAGGCGATCGTGGTCGCCGCCCAGCGCGCCGACGCGGGTGTGACGGCCTCGAGATCGAAGGAGACCTGGAGCCGAGGCGTCTGTGTCACGAGCGCCGTCTGCCGCGCGCCGGTCGCCAGCTCGATGCGTTCCACGCCCTTGCGGCCGGCGCGGTAAATCACCGTCGCCGGTCCGGAGTCCAGGATCAGCGTGCTGCGGTCGGACCGGAATTCCGCCGCGGAGTCCCGGAACGCCCGCGCCGCGCGGACGTCCTTCGCGACGCGGCGCAGAAGATAGTCGGCTGTGTCCATGCGCTGCTGGTATCGCTCCTGCGCGCCGCGCAGCCGTATCACCTCGACGAAACAGATTGCGCCGAGCGAGAGAATTGAGAGCAGAAGGGAGACGAAGATCATCGTTTCGAGCAGGGTGAATCCCCTCGTGCGCCTGCGGAGTTGAAGCGCCTCCATGGCCGGCGTCCTGCGGATCATCCTCATGGCCGGCCCTCCCGCGCGAACAGCCCGATCGCTTCGGCGTGCATCGGAATCCCGGAGGGCGTCCGCCACTCGACGCGCACCGTCGCCGACTTCAACCCGGCCTCGATCTCCGTCACCAGAATCCTGCCGTGCGCTTCCCGCAATTGTTTCGCGGCCGGCAGGGTCAGCGGGGCGTTCTCGTCGGTCCGCATTTCGTCGTAAGGAAGCGCGCGCAACCGCTCCATCTCGCTCTCCGCGATGAGCTGCGCGGCGAACTGTTCATGCGCGCCGCGGAGTTCCCGCACCTCCGTCCGAAAGAAGACGACCGCGGCGAACACCCCAACGCCCAGGACCATCAGGGCGGCGGCGCCGTCCACCAGCAGAAAGCCCTTTGACCCGGCGCGCGATTCCCGGTTCGCTCTCACCATGCCGCCCCCCAAAAGGCGATGTAGGGCGAGAGCACCGCCAGGGCCAGCAGGAACACCAGCACTCCCAGGATGACGGACAGCGCCGGCGGCAGGCAGCGGATGAACGTCTGGGCCTTGCGCTCGTACCGGACGCGATAGTCATCGGCCAGGGCGGAGAGCGCCTCCGCCAGCGAGCCGCCGATCTCGCCGGCGAGGATGCTGCGCGTGAACGCCCACGGAATCGCGCGGTCTTCGCGCGCCGCCTGGGAAAGCGGTTTCCCTTTCTCAGCCTCCGCGCCCAGTTGCTCCAGCGCCGCCGACAGCCGCGCCGAGCCGGAAGCCTCAGCGGTAAGCCGCAGCGCCAACGGCGCGGGGACCCGCGCCCGGATCAGCAGGGCCAGCGTGTCGGCCGCGTTGGACCAGAGCAACGCCTCGTACAGCTCGCCGAGGAACGGCAGCCTGACGCATATCGCTTCGCGGAGCCTCCGAAAGGCCCGCTCCCGGCCCATCCAGCGCCAGACTCGGAACAGAAAGACGACCAATGCTCCCAGGATCACCAGGTACAGCATGCCGGACGCCGTCCGTGCGGTCATGAGGGTCGTCACGGCCGGGATCTTCATGCCCAGCGAGTCGGCCACGGGCGTGATCTTCCCCTGGAGAATGACGACGGCGAACGCTCCGAGGAAGCTGCACGCCACAATGAAGAGCAGGACGGGGTAAACGAAAGCCTCGAAGACGCCTTTTCGGAACCGGAGGCTCGCGCGGATATTGCGGCTCAGCGCGAGCAGCACGTCCGAGAGATTGCCCGCAGCCGCCCCGGCCTGCAGCAGCCTTCCGTAAAGACGCGGGAATCCGCACCGCTCCAAGGCGAACGCCTCGCTCGGCGGCTCGCCCCGTTCGAGCGCGCTCATGACCAGCGCCAGCGCCTCCTGAAACCGCCGCCCCTGGGCGCCGCGCGAGAGATCGCGCATCCCTTCCAGCAGCGGCACGCCGCGTTGAATCGCCGAGGCCAGGAGTTCATTGAACCGGGCGAAGTCCTCGGCCGAGATGCCCGGCGGCTTAAGTCGGTCCGGCGCCAGCCGCCGGGCGAAGCTCACCCGGCCGCCCGCCTTCCGCACTTTCTCCTCCGCGGCGACCACGTCCGCGGCATCGGACGCCGTCACGGTCATCGGCGCGCCGGTCGGGTCATAACCGACCATCTCCACGCGAGCGCCTTCCTGCGGCGGCGACTCCGGCATGCGCTCAGCCTCCCAACGAATTCATCACCTTGAGGATCGGAAGGTAAAGCCCGATGACCACGCAAGCTACGAGGACCCCGATGGCGATGATCGCCAGCGGCGGCGCGGTCCGGGCCGCGATCGAAGCGAGCCAGGAAAAGTTCGCGGCGTAATCATCCCCCAATCGCATCAGCCCCTCGGACAAATCCGCGCGGTCGGCCAAACTGCGGGCGAACCAGGCGGCGCGGCGGTCCACGGCCGCCTGGTCCATCGCGTCGCCCAGCGCAACTCCGCGCTCGGCCAGGTCCGCCGCGCGCCGCACGCGCTCCCGAAACCACGGATTCAGGGTGCCTTCGGCGATGACCCGGAGCGCCCGGTGCGCCGGCGTCCCGACGCGCAGCAGCATGGCCAGCTCCCGGCAAAATTCCCTCAACTGCGCTCGACGCATGGAGTGCTGATAGAACGGTATCGCGTACGCGGCCCTGACCCATGGCGCAACCGTTGGCCCGGCCGCGCGAAGGAACGGCCTGCGCAGGCTGTGGCGAAGGCCGAAGGCGATAAACAGGACGAGCAGCGCAATCGGAAGAGTCCACAGGTGAATGGCGGCCCAATGCCGCATCTGCATCACGTGCTGCGTCAGGGCTGGAAGCTGCACATCCATTTCGGTGAACATCTGGGCATAGCGCGGAAGGATTATAAGGACGATGACCGCGAAAAGGCCGCTCAAGGCCATCGCCAGGACCAGGGGATAGACGAATTCGGCCACAAGCTGGCCGCGCAATTCGGCGAACCGCCGGCGTTCCTGGACCACCAGGTCCAGCGCGTCCGGGAGGTTCCCGCTCATCTCGCCGACCCGGAGCACCTCCGCCTCGGCGGCGGAGACGAGTTTCCGGGAAGGCCAGAAGCGCGCCCATCGGCCCAGCCGCCGGTCCGACTCGATGGCCACCGAGGCGAGCGCGTCGCCGACCAGTTGCCCCTCGGCCAGGCCTTCCGTCACGAGGCGCAGCGCTTCCTGGCGGCCGTGGGACAGCCGCTGGGAACTCTGGCCCAGGCCGTTCGTGAGCGGCAGGTGGAGCCGCGTCAGCGCGCGGATGTGCTCCAGGAGGAACGTGCTGAACAGCCGCCGGCGCGCGGCCAGCAGGGCGTGGATCAAAAGCAGCGCCGCCGCGATCCACGCCATGGTCAAACCCGCACCGACGACGAACGCGCCGAGAGCGTTTTGTTCCTCGCCCATTATCACCAGCCCCCCAAACCGTACGTGCCTGTGAACATTCTGAACAAAATCAGAAGCGGTGACAACATGATGACCGCCGTCACGCCTACGGCCTGAAACGCCAGAATGGCGAAGATCAGACGGAGGAAAAAGGAAGCCACGTAGCCGTAGTCCTCCGCCTGACGTTGATACAGGCCCTGCGCGATCGGCCAGACCTGCCGGTGGCTGCCGGACTTGGCGGAGGCGGTCACCATCCAATTCAGCTCGTCGGGGAAAAACCGTTCCTGCTGCATCGCTTCGCCGAGCTTCACTCCGCGGATGATCTGCGCCTGCACGTTTCGGCTGGCTTTCTGCACGCGCGCATTGCCGGAGCTGTCTCCGGCCAACTGCACCGCGGCCGGTTCCGCGACTCCGGCCTCGAACAGCATCCCCGCCGTACCGCACCACCGCGCGACGTGCTGCCGATGGATCACCCGCCCGATCAAGGGGACCTTCATCCGGACGAGGTCCAGCCAGCCATGGCCGGGGAGGCGGCGCAACGGCATTAGGTAAAGAAGGACGAGAAGACTCGCCGGGAGGAGCAGCGACACGACCGCTTCAATCTCGAAAAACAGAAAGAACGGATTCTTCCAACCGATGCGGAAAGGAACCGTGACGTCCAGAGCCTCGATGATGCCCTGCTCGAACGCCGTGAACTGCGGCAGGACCCAGGCATTCAGGAAAAGCATCATGGCGAGCGCGGCGAAGGCGATGACCAGGGGATAAAGGATGGCGTGAGCGATGTTGTAGTGCAAGGTCTGTTGAGTGCGCGCATGATCGGACAGGGCGCGCAGCACCTCGGCCAGCCGGCCGCTGCGCTCGCCCGCCTCGATCGCTTGCGGGACGCCGAGCATGAAAACCCCGGTCTCGTCCGCCGCGGCGGAAAGACTGCGGCCCCGGCGCATGGCCTCGGCCAGCCGCCGGGCGACTTTCCCCCGGCGGCCTCCGGCGCCGCCCAGTTCCTCCAGCGCCTCGGGCAGCGGCCTTCCGCGGGAGACGGCCTGCGCGGTCTCCATGAACAGCCAGTCCTGGTCGGAACTGCGCAACATGCTCATAGGCCGGCCGTCCTCGTCATGCGCGCGACCGGCGGACGATCAGCGATGATCGGATACGGGTCCGCCTTCGCCAAGATTGTACCGCGGCGGCTTCGATTTGTCTTGCGTTTATCAGTATTCATTCTTTTCATTTCGCACTCGCATTGGCGGCATGGCATCAGCCTCCCAGCACGCGGCGAATCTCGGCCCGGGAGGTCACTCCGTCGCGGACCGCCTGCTCGGCGGCCTCGCGGAGGCTCCGCATTCCCGGTGCGACCGCCGCCTGGATCGCCTCGATGGGAGACCGTTCGAGGATCTTCTGCCGGAGGTCCCCGCTCATCGTCAGGGCTTCGGCCAGGACCGTCCGCCCGCGGTAGCCGGTCTGGAAGCAGCTCTCGCAGCCCACGGGCGCATATCCGGCAATGGAGGCGCCCGCGCCGCGCTCACCGGAAGGCTTTCGGCATCCGGTGCAGAGCTTGCGGACGAGACGTTGCGCGACGACGAAATTCACCGACGACGCGATCAGGTACGGCTGGGCGCCCATGTCGAGCAGTCGCGCGAAAACCCCCGGCGCCGTCCCGCTGTGGATGGTGCTGAGGACCAGGTGCCCGGTCAGCCCGGCCTCGGTGGCGATCTCGGCCGTCTCCCGGTCGCGGATCTCGCCCACGACGATTACCTCCGGGTCCTGCCGCATCAGCGACCGCAGGCAGCGCGCGAAGGTCAAGCCCGACGGCGGATGCACCTGGGTCTGCGAGACGCCCGCCAGCGCGCGCTCCACCGGGTCCTCCACGCTCACGATGTTCCGCTCGCCCCTGGCCTGCTCCAGGATGAACCGGAGCGCCGCGTAGATGGAGGTGGTCTTGCCGGAGCCGGCGGGGCCGGTGAAAAGGATCGTCCCGGTCGGCTGGACAAGCTGGTGCTCCAGGGAGAGGCGGAGTTCGTCGGGATAGCCGAGGTCCTCCAGGCGGACGTCCTGCGTCGCCGGATCGAACAACCGGATCACCACCTTTTCGCCATGGACGGTCGGGAAGGTGGAAGCGCGGAGGTCCGCGGGCGCGCCGACTTTGTCCCGGCTGATCCGGCCTTCCTGCGGCACGTCCGTCTGGTACGTCAGCAGGTCCGCCAGCACCTTGACGCGCGCGATGACGTTCTGCGCCAGCGCGGTCCGGCTGGCGACGGGCGGATGCAGCACCCCGTCCAGCCGGAACCGCACCAGGACTTCCTCGCCGGCGGGCTCGATGTGGATGTCGCTGGCGCCGCGGCGGATGCCTTCGCGGATCACTTCATCCACCCACGCGACGGCGCCTTCGGACCCTTTGTCGGCCAGCGCCTGGAGACGAGACTTGAAGTCCAATGCCTTCTCCCCGGTCTGCGATTCTTTGTTGCGAGCGTTCATTCGTTGGCTGCAACCTTCGCGAGCCGCCGTCCGATTTGCCGGTGCAGCACCGCCGCGATGACGAGCGGAATAGCACCGAAGAAGATAATTACGGTTTCGTTCCCGCTTCCCAGCAGGAACGCAAAGAGAAAATTGAGCATGGCGGTAGTCAACGTTTCCCCGACGAACATGAGCGCCAGCGCCGCGAGGATGGCTCCGTACTTGAGCACCAGTGAAAGATAAACCGCCAGGTGGAGGAAAAGCACAGCCTGAGCAAAGCCGATGAAACAAACCTCAAACCAATCGTTGCCGCTTAGCTCGCCACGAATCCAGATGGAGACGGCCACAGCCAGGAACGTGTACGTAGCCGAAGGGATGAGGCCCAGCAGGCAACCGGCGACCTTGCGGTATGCCAGCGACGGAATGGAAACGGGCAGCAGGACAACGGCCGCGAGCGTCTGCCACTTCATCTCTTCGTTGAAGGCGCGCGACGCGACCCAGGCCAGCTCGAAGATCAGGACCAACCCCATAACGTATCCGACGCCGAGGCAATACTCTCCGAGCGGCGTGCGGCTCCCATGCGATGTTGCGGCATATATCCCCACCAATGCCAAGCCTATGACCCAGAACTTGATGAGCACCATCGTCCAGCCGCCGGCGACGAAGTTGAAATCCTTCCACACGAGCGCGTTCGGCCAGGCGCGCCCCGGACTGAAGATGCGGAACCGCGACTTGCTCTTCGCCAGGAGTCCGCGCGCGGGAGAGGCTTCTTTCTGCTGCCGCGTGAAGCGGTCGAATCCCGCCCACGCTGCGAGGAAGAACACCGCGCCCGCCAGCACGTTGCTCACGACCTGCCAACCGACCGGGAAGGCGGAGAACCCCGTCTGCATGATCTGTTCGACGCGCGAGAACGGGGACGCACTGACTGCCCATTTGAAAATGAATTCCAGCGCGCAGTATAAAACACCCGACGGGTCCAAGTCCGTCTTATTTTTCAGCCCGGCCAGCATGTCCTGCCCGAGCAGCGGACCGAAAAAGAACCCCGCGAGCATGATGCCCACAAGCCAGCCGGCGCCGGAGTTCCGGGAGGCGACGACGGAACAGCATAGCGCCAGGCCGCTGACGAAGACCACGTACGCCAGGAGCGTGGCATAGGCGGCGACGATCTGGACAGGGGCTATGCCGCCCAGTGTCACGGCCAGGAGCGTAAACGGAAACTGGACGGCCAGGAGAATGATCGCACCGATCATACGGGCGGTGGACTTGCCGAGGAGGATCGAGAGCGGGCTCAGACGCGTCATCCGCAGCAGCCCCAGCGTCATCTCCTCCTTCTCTTCCGTAATGGCGGAAGCGAAGTAGCTCAAACCCGCCAGCGTAATGAAGACCAGGTTGATCATGACGACGCTCTCGAAAAACGTCAGCCCCGGCGCACCGTAGAACCGACTGAGGCTCTGGAACTCCAGCAGGTAAAAACCGATCACGACCAGCAGCGCGAGCCGACCGAGGTAGAGCGTGAGCTGGCGCGATTCCACCCGGAGCGAGCGCGTGAACAACGCGAAGATCGGCAGGCTCATGTCGGCACCCCCGGTTCCGTCAGGTCCATGAACGCGCGGTTGAGCTGGCCGGTGTCCTCCTGAAGGGAGGCCAACTCGCCGCCGCTGGCGATGATCGCCGACAGGACGGCGTTCACCCCGAGCTTCTCGGCGTCGAAGGTGACGCGGTACGCCGCCTCTTCGTCCATCGGGCTGACGCCGGTCACGCCATCCATCTTCCGCAGCATCTCCTCGACGGGCGGGTGCGACCGGGCCAGCGCGATCACGTAACTGTGAATGCGCCCGTCCTGGACGAGCAGCGCGTGCTTTGAACCGGTGTATTTCACCACGCCGCGGTCAATGATGGTGAAGCTGTCGCACAGGGTGGCCAGTTCGCTCAGGATGTGCGAGCTGATGAAGATCGTCTTCCCCATCCGTCGCAGTTCCTTGAGGATCTCCATCAGCTCGATCCGCGCGCGCGGGTCCAGGCCGCTGGCCGGCTCGTCGAGGAGCAGGAGTTCCGGGTCGTGCACCAGGACCCGGGCCAGGCTGACGCGCTGCTGCATGCCGCGGGAGAGCGTCCGGATCAGGTCGTTCTGCCGCCCTTCCATGTCCGTGAGTTTCAGCACGTCGTGGATCACGCGGTCTCGCTCGGCCAGGGCCTGGCCGTAGGCCGCGGCGAAGAAGTCCAGGTACTCGAATATGGTCATCTGACGGTACATGCTGAAGTGGTCCGGCATGAAACTGAGCTTCGCGCGCACTTTCTTGTAGTCGCGGACGGCGTCCAGCCCGAAGAGGCGCGCTTCGCCCGACTTCGGCTTGAGCAGGGTCGCGAGGATTTTCAACATCGTGGTCTTGCCCGCGCCGTTCGGCCCCACGAAGCCGTGGATGGAACGGGGCTCGACCGAGAAGCTCACGCCGGAGAGCGCGCGGTGATTCTTGTACGAGAAATAGAGGTCCTTCACCTCGACGGCCGGCGGCGCGGACCGGCCCTCGGCGAGGCGAGCCGCGGGGAGTTCATGCGCTGCGGCCGGAACGTCGTTCGATTCGGCCATGTCAGGTCTCCGGCTTGTAAAAAGTGAGATGGTAGAGCACGTAACCCTCTTCCCGGCCAAGGCCGGACTGCGTCATCTTCAAGCTGTCCGGCGCGCGGGCGAAGAGGAAAAGCTGGACCGCGTCGCCCGCCTGCGGCAGCACGAATTCATGACGAAACACGCCCGCTCCGCCGACCGCCCGGGCCATGAGCGGGCGAAGCATCTTTTGGAACCGCTCATCTGTTTTCAGGTCTTCGGAGTCTATTCGGCCCATCCGCCCGCCGAACTGAAACATCGTGAACTGGTCCGGCGGAAAGAATTGCTCGGCAGGTCGGCCGGCCCCGGCCGTCTGGATGCGACCGCCGAATGCAGCCATCGGGTAGCCGCAGCCTCGATAAAACGCCCAGGCTTCGACCATTCCGTTGGGCGGCGCGCCTTCCACCGCGAACGACTCCAGTTGCTCGCCGCCCTTCCATGTGACCACGTTCAGGCTCAGGTCGGGCCCGGAGAACCTTCCCCGGTGAAGTAGGGCGCGCGACGAATACAGGGGAATATCCACGCGGAAGTTTCCGTCGCGGCCGTTCTGAACCGTGCCGTTCACCGACTCCATTTGCGAGCAGGTCGAATACAGGTTCTGCGGGCACGGATGAGTCAACGTATAGTAAGCGCCGTCAATGACGAAGACATTCGTCCACTGGGAGACGTCCCACGCGCCGTGACCGAGCGGGCGCGCATAAGACAGGGTGTGGATCGCAGTGCTTTCGCCGTAACCGCGCCGCCCCACGACGCTGAACAACCATGCGAAGAGGGCGACCGCAACCAGGCAGAACGCGATCGTCCGGCGATAGTCGCGCCACTTCCGGCCCACGTAGAAGTTGACCGGCACGACGAGGATGACATAGACGGCGAGCAGCCCGTAGATGATCGACCAGTTGTCCGCCGGTCGAGTCATGCTCTTCAGGTCGTCGAAGAGAAGGTCCTCCGGGCCGCCCATCATTGCTTTTTCGCTTACGTTCAGCTCGGGCATCGGGAACCCGTGAACCGCGAGGAAGTTCTCGCCGATCTCGCGCGCCGCCGCCGGGTGGCGGACGATCAGTCCCGCGCCCACGCGCAGGCGCTCGCCCGGCGCATTCAGCTCGGACATGTCCTCGGGGAAAACCGGGTATTTCCCGGTCGCGTCTTGGGCCAGGTGGACGATGCCGCCGGCCCGCGCCCAGTCCATGAAGGCCTGCCTGCGCGCCGCCTCCCAGTGCGGGACATGGTCCAGCACCACGCTGTGGAGCGTCTCCGCCGCGGAGACGCACGACGGGAAAAGGTTGTCCGGGAAACGCTTCAGGCCCGCCCAGACCTGGGATACCGATTCCGGGTCTTGCAGGCAGACGCACGCGGGCGGGCCCAGCCGCGGCGCGGGCAGCACTTCACGCCCACCCCGCTTCGGATCCCAGGTCAGCACCCAGGATTCATCTTCCTCGCGAACGTACACGTCGAACTGGACCCACCTTGCGGTGAAGGGCGCCAGGTAACACGGCTCGACGATCTCTTCCCCGACGCGTCCGCCAAGCCCATCGGTCCTGTGGAGCAACAGCGCTCCGTCATAGGCCGAGGGCGAGGGGTTCTCCAGGAGGACGGAGACCGGATTGAACCGTCCCGGCATGACCTTTCCGTCGAAGCCCCAGAGCGCGTCGCGGACCTCCAGCGCGGCGGCGCTGGAAGCGATCAATAGCACGCCGGCCGCCGCGCAGAGGCCACGGTGGAAGCGGTCTCGCCGCAAGCGCCCGCCTTCGCATCCGGAACGACAAGGCCCCTTCATGCAGCGCCCTTTCGCGCTTCACCCGGCTCCGTCAGCCGACCGGCCCCATGCCGGAATCTCCACCATCCGCCGCCTCGCGACATGCGGCCCAGGAGCCGGTCCGCACCGTTCAGGCACCGACGCCGGAAGTATAGCAGAATCCCGGCGTACCAGAGATAATTGAGAAGGATCAGCGGCCATATATCTGACTTGTTCGAGATCATAGGAAAATCATTCAATTCTGTGGAAATCAAGGCGACTCCCGGACTCAGATAAATCGAAAAACCCCAATTGTTGCCAGGCCTGTCCCACCCCATGATCACGGCTATGACACAGGGCAGCACGCACCATAGGACGAGGACAATGAGGCTGACGAGGATCGCCCGCATTCGGGTGGCGCACTTCATCCCGATCCAGAGCGCGACCCAGGCCAGCATCTGCGGGTAGATGAGGATTGCAAGCAACGACGAGGCCAGGTAGGTCGCGAGCGTGCCGTCGTTGCGCCGTATTTCAAAAAACACTTCCAGGAAGACGAGGGTCAAGAGCGGGACGGAGAGAACAACGATCAGTCGCCGCATCGCGCCCATCTTCTGCCGCACGATCTGGCCCCCGGAGATCGGCGTGGTGAGGAGCACTTCCAGCGTCTGGTCGGTGCGGTCGCCGGCGACTACGTTCGCCGCGGCCGCCACGATCCACAGCGCCGAGATCGTCCATAGGAC
This sequence comes from Candidatus Brocadiia bacterium, assembly GCA_050015075.1. GTDB lineage: Bacteria > Planctomycetota > Brocadiia > CAIUPP01 > CAIUPP01 > JBEKCB01. The sequence continues at coordinate 20,485 of JBEKCB010000010.1, forward strand.
GAACAGCATCCAGGATATCCCGGAGTCAGACTGCAGGCCGTGGCGATCGTAGCCGGCGATTGTCGCGAGGAATATGGCGGGCACTTCCAGAAGGAGCAGCACCCGGAAAAGGTAGACCGGCTTGCCCAGCGACTTCCTGCTCGTCTCGCGCCAGAAGATCGGCGTGTCCGCGGGAAGGGTGTTCCTGTCCTCGATGAGGACAATGCCGCCGGTGAGGAAGTTCAGGCCCTCGTAGAACCGGTCCAGCCGCTTGAAGAACTGGAGGAGGGCGCTCCGGGGTTGGACGAACGCCCGGCGGAAGAGTTGGGATTTCGCGAAGGAAAGGAATAACACCGTCGAAGCTGTGATCGGCAAGCTATCCAACAGGATGAATTCCGCCAGGGATGATCGTGGGGACCTATCAAGGATGAAGGGAGGCAGAAGGATTAGCCACTGGTCCGCCCTGAAGCTTGTGTCGAAAAATCCGCTGAGAATGGAAATGAACAGCAGTGGGCTGAGATAGAAAAGACCGCAGCCGACATAGGAGCAGAGGAAGGCGCTCAGGGACGTCCGGCAGTAGGAGGAGCACATCAGCGCAAACGCTCCGACCTGGAGGCACGTGAGCAGGACCATGTAGCCGCTGCGGATGAGGTCGTCGAGCGTGATCCCGCCCATGGAGTAAGCCAGAGCCGTCAACGGCATGGAGAGCAGCAGGAACGTCAGCATCGGGATCAGCCGGCCCAGGTATTTCTGGAGGATGATCTCCCAGGGCCGCAGATCGGTGAGGAACAGCAGCGAAAGCGAGTCTCGTTCCTTTTCATAAGTGAGCACTCCGGACATCATCGCCGGCAGGAAGGCGAATACCGTGCCGAATTGAAGGAACACGATGGCCCGAAAGAGGCTCCGCCCGCTCCCGAGGACGCTTTCCGGGTTCGTCCCTGCGTATCCAAAAAGTTCCGACCGCAGCATCAGGAGAAAACAGGCGAACAGCCCGGCGGCGTACACGACGCGGATGAGGTAGGTGCGCCGTCGCGCGGCCTGCTCGGTCAGTTCTTTGACCAGGAGAGGAAGCCGGGATTTTCTCGCCCAGCGCTTCATGCCGTCTTCCCTTCGGTCAGCTTCATGAAGACCGTCTCCATGTCCATCGCCTCCGGCTGGTACATGCGAACCCGCGCGCCGAGTTGGTGCAGCCGGATCAGGAGGTCCTCGACCTGGATGACGTCCTCACGGATGTGGATGGAAAGGCGGTCAATCGCCGGCTCGGCCGATGCGACGCCCGGGATCGCCCGGATGCTCTGAAGCATGGCCTCGGAAAGGTTGACGATCTGAACGTGGATCACGCGCTTCAAGTCGAGGCGCCGGTAGATGTCGGTCAGCGATCCTTCCGCGACCAGTCGCCCGGCCTCGATGATGCCGATCCGCGTGCAGATCTGCGAGAGTTCGTGGAGGATGTGGCTGGAGATGATGATGGTCTTGCCCATTTTCTGGAGTTCTTTGAGGAGTTCGCGCATCTCGATCCGGGCGCGCGGGTCGAGGCCGCTGGCGGGCTCGTCCAGAAGGAGCAGGTCCGGGTCGTGAATGAGGATGCGCGCCAGCCCCAGGCGCTGCTTCATGCCGCGCGAGAGCGCGTCCACGGGCGAGTCCTTCTTTCCGGTGAGATCGGTCAGCGCCAGGACGTCCTCCACCACCGCCATCCGCCGGCCGTGATCAACCCGATACGCGGCGGCGAAGAAATGCAGGTAATCGCTCGTTGTGAGGTCGTCGTACACGCCGAAGAAGTCCGGGACGTATCCGATCCGGCGGCGGATTTTCTGCGGCTCTTTGGTCACGTCCATGCCGTCAATCCGGGCGAAGCCGCCTGACGGCCGGAGCAGGGTGGCGAGCACCTTGATGGTCGTGGTCTTGCCCGCTCCGTTCGGGCCGATGAATCCGAAGACTTCACCCTTGGAGACGGCGAAGCTGATGTCGCGCACGGCCAAGGTCCGGCCGTACGACACGAAGAGCCTTTCGATTTCGACCAGCGCAGGCATGAGCGAACTCGTTTCAATCTTCCGAGCACATTAGCCGCGCCGACGGCTGCACGGCTGGTGCATCAACTGAAAATGCGCGCCCAGCGCGCATTTTCTTAGGAGTTTACCGGTCCCAATACAGCCGCCGATACACGACGATCCCGTCTTCCGTCTGGCTGATCACGGCCAGCAGCCACGAGTTCGGATCCGTCGGGTCGAGCAAGGCGAAGTCTTCGATGTTATTCCCGCCGGTTGGGGAGACTTGGGAGAGGACGGAAAACAGGCCGAATTGAGGGCATGCGCTGGTGAATTGTATCAGTTGTTCAACGCTGCCTGCTGGCGGCATAGGCAAATGGCCGGCCTCGGGGCTAGTGCTCCCCGTCTGCGGAAAAAAATCCCCGCTGGGGTCGGCGCTAATAAGAAGATTCGGGTCTGCGAGCGAGCTGAAGATTTCATATCCGTGGCAAATGACCACGCTTCCCTTGAACGGCCGGCCACCCATCAAGCTTGTCGCCGCCTCCGGCCACCGTGGCTTGTCGCGCAACATTGCCGGAGTGACGGCATCCCAATGGAAGTCCGCGACCGATTTTCCTGCCTCGATGGAACATGCCCGGTTCAACTGCGGCCGCCACTGCAGAACTTCCTGGGTTACGGAATACGCCGACGGAACGGACCCGCGGTACGTCAGGATATGCCAGCCGTCTTCCGTGCCGGATGCTGGAGATCTATAGTTATAACCCGCGGCAGATTCGCTGAAAGACGGGTTATGAGTGAGGTCGCCGAAGAGCGCATTCGCCAGGCGCGTCTCCCGGGTCGCCTGCCTGGCGGCAAAGATCAGTTCGCACCGGTTTGTGCGCAGGACGCGACCGCCCTTGCCCACGTCGCAGATCACCAGCGCCGTTCGCTGATCGAGCCGCCCCATGAAATGGGAAGACAACGCAACCATCGCGATGGTGAATCCGAAACAGGCGGCGGGAAGGAGAACCCAGGTGTATTTCCGCCGTTTCAACGCCCCGAGCAGGAAATAGTCCAGCGGCCCAATCACGGCGAGGAAGCCGCAGAGCATCAGCGCGATAAGGCCGAGCGGGATAAGCCGAACGGACCTCGGCATCAGTATCTGCGCAAGCGAATCGCTCGCCGGATTGTGCTGAGGCGAAAACTGCCCCGCGGTCCACGAATCGCCGCCAGAGGGTATGCGCGGATCCTCCGATGGACCGGTGTTCCACGCGCCGGCGCGGACTACCGAATTGGTATGACTGAAACGCAGCTTCCACAGGAAAGCCACCATCCGCCGCCAGCTGGGAGTATCCATGTCCTCCTTGACGTTCACCGGGCTGAGGATAACGGCCGTCCGGCCGAGTTCCGAGCGGTAGAGGTCAATCCCGGAAGCGGGCCGCCCGCCCGCGTAGCCCACAGAGCCTTCTGCCGTCAACTCGAAGCGCTGAGAGGGCTCGCCCGGTTGCACCGCCAAGTCATTCAGGAAACGGAGTTGGTCATCTCTCAGTCCGCGCCCCGGAATCACACACAGGCTGCCCCCAGCCTCGACCCAGCTCTTGAGCGAGTCCAACTGTCGCGGGCGCAGGAGAGAGAATGCGTCCTCCGGCAGAAACACCAGGTCATACTCGCAGTAGCCGAGCGGATGCGCAGGAAAGTCCTCGATCTGTACAAAGGCCGCCGCGGTCGCCAGGCTGAGTGCGGTTCTGGGCATTCGCTCGGGATCAAACCGCTCAATGCGAAGAGCCTGGGTCGTAGCGATAACATTCGGGTTCGGCTCGCCGCCTTCCAGTGCTTCTCCGACGCAGATCAGCAAGGCGCGCTCAGCCGGGTTAGGCACCCTCAGCGGGAATTCGCCCAGCTCGAACTCGCCGCGTTCGCCAATGAACCGCATGCGGACAGCGACCTGGGAGTCGCCCGACATCGCCTGCACCGCCGGGACCACCAACCGGAAGGTCTGCGCCCCGGCGGCCAGGGCCAAGTCCGCGCTTTGGACGATAACGAGAGGCTTGCCGTATTGCATGAAGGCGAGTTCCACGCACCCTTCGAGCAGACCGCGGCCACGATAATCGAGACTCACTTCCAGCGTCATGGGCGCGTCGGACCGCTTTCGCACGACCTGCGAGGAAACCTTGCCCTTGAGAACCCCCTGTCCCTGAGCCAGAAGCGGTCCGGGGCCGAACGGCCCTTCGGCTGCACAGCAGATGGCCAGGGCCGCGACGACGACCCCGAGCCGGATGAAGGACGGCTTCTTCATCGGAGCGATCCTCTGGTGCGCCGATTGAAATACCACCACTCCGCGAGCAGAACGCCGAAGGCCAGGAGCGCGGGATACTTCCACAGCGAGCGGTCGGACCTCGTCGCGGCGACGGAGGCCGTGACGGACAAGTTTTCGTTGAACTGGATCTGCTCGGTGCTCGTGAGCAGGGTCGTATTCGAACTCAGAAGGCTCGCGCCGAGCCAGGCGCGCTCCGCGCCGCCGTCGAGCACCCGGTAGACGCCGACGCGGGGCGCAGAGACGCCGGCCAGGTTCCCGGCCGCGTCCGTCTTCTCCTCCTGCGAAGTCCCGTCCGGGCCTTTCACGACGTACGTCCGGTCCGGCGCCAACGGGGGCGCTCGGAGCACGCCCGTCCGCTGCGCCTGCGCTTCCGCCAGGCCCGCATCGAACAGGGAGAGCCGCACGAGGTTGGAGACCAGGATCGGGAACCCCACGCGGTAGGGCAGCGTGGACCGGTCGGTGTGGAAGAGCAGGTGAAAGGCGTTTTTTCCTCCCGAGCGTTTCTCCAGCAGCAGCGGCCCGCCGCGGCCGTGCACCAGGATCTCGTAGCCCAGGTTGTCATAGTCGCTCTCCCGGACGCCGTCGTTCGACTGGACCTGTTCGAGGGTAAGCAAGTCGCCCAGTTCGACGTGCTGAAGCAGCTCCGCGCTGCGCTGCCAGTCCACGACGGCGCCTCCCTCTTTGCGCACCGTCAGCAGCCGCCGGAGGTCCTCCGGGATGATCCCGACGGTGAGCCACGTCCGCGCCTGGAGGCCGAGGTCCTCCGGCCGATCGGTCACCACAAGGTCGAAATTCGTCTCAGTCGCCTCGGCTCCCGCCTGCGGAAAGAGTCGGATGCCGGAGACGGCGCCCAGCGCATGGCGATAGGTCGCCAGCGAGACTGGACAATAGACCCACAGCGGCCGCACTGCGGGCAGCTCGATGAACGCGACGTTGTCGGAGGCCAGGGAGTCGAACCCGTCCGGGCGCAGCCGCACCTGGACCTGAGAGGCCTTCTCGCCGGAGACCCGGAACAGCATGCGCTCGACTTTCCCCTTGCCCAGGGAAAGCGTTTCCTCATGGACCAGCTTGTCGTCCTGTATAAGTTCGACCGCCGTAGTGCCTTCGGCCTGCGGCGAACCTTCGATGTTGACGAAGACGTCCCAGTTCCCGTCCTCGGAACGGCGCGCGCTGAGCGCGGTAATGCCGATGTTCGGGCCGGCCGGCGGCAGGCGGCGATACTTCAAGGCGAATGAGAGCTCGAAGTGCGTCTGCGTCGGAAAATTCCCGTCCGAGAGGAGGAGAACCTCGTCGAAGGACTCGCCGCGCGCCAGGGCCTGCGTCATTCGCAAGGCGTCCTCGATGTCGCTGGATACGTCTTCCACCGCGATGGCCGCGAGGGCCTCGCGGAGGAGCCGCTTGTCGTTGGTGAAGCTGGTGCGCTTCCGGGCCGTGCGGCTGAACGAGATGAGACAAAGCTCCTGGTCCGGGAGCATGCCGTCAACCAACTTCTCCACCTCCGCCTTGGCGGCGTCCAGCCGCGAGACGCCGTTCGGCTTGTCGAGCGCGGCCATGCTGGCCGAGCAGTCAATCAGGATGGGCAAACGCCGCACGCGGGCGGACTGGCCTCGCCAGAACGGCTGCATCGCCGCCAGCACGACCAGCGCCAGGAGAGCGATCTGGAGGAACAGGAGAATGTTCCGCTTGAACCTCTGGAACGGCGAGTTGACTCGCTGGTCGGTGAGCACCTGCCGCCATAGCACCAGGGAAGGGATCTCCTGTTTCGGCCGCTTCAGCTTCAGGAAATAAAACGCCACCAATGGCGCAAGGAGCGCGAACAGCCATGCGCCGCTGAGGGCATAGAAACCGAAAAAGCTCATGTCTCACCCTGATGCGGGATCAGCAGCCAGTCTCGCCGTTTCGCACTCTGCATCTGCATTATTACCTGGCCCATCCCTTCCGCCGGAGCAGGTCGAAGAGCACCCACTCGATGGTGTCCGCCGTGCTGATCGTGAGGAAGCGACCCGAGCGTTGCTGGCAGAGCGCGGCCACATTGCGCTCGTAGGCGATCCGGTGCTCCTGGTAGAGCGGCAGAAGGTCATCCGCGGCGGAGACGTCCAGCGTGGCCGCGGTCTCGGAATCCACAAAGCGCGTGTCGCCGCCTACCTCGGGATCAATCTCCGTGGGACCGAGGAGCTGCAGGCCGAAGATCTCCAGCCCCGCGGTAAAGAGACGGTTCATCGCGCGCCCCAGGTCGCCGAAGGTCAGGAAGTCCGAGAGCACCACGACCACCCCGCGACCCGTGTGGTGCTTCAACAGGGATTCCATGGCGACTTCCAGGGGCACGTCGCCGCCTCCTTCGACGGCTTCCACCGCGGCGAAGAGGCCTTTCATGCTCGCCCGGCCGCGGCAGGGCGCGAGCCTGTGCGGCGGGGCGTCGCGCCGCCGGAAAGAATACAAACTCAGGCGTTCCGTTCCGTTCAGGGCCATCACGCCGAAGGCCGCGGCGAGTTCTTTGGCCCAGTCCAGCTTCCGTTCGAACAGCATCGAGGTGGAGCCGTCCACGAGCAGCACCACGTGCACTTCTTCTTCCTGGTGGTAAAGCTTCAAGTAGGGGCGGTTCAGCCGGGCGAAGATGTTCCAGTCCACGAAGCGGACATCGTCGCCGGGGACGTAGTCCCGGTAGTCGCAGAACTCCGTGCTGGCGCCGCTGCGTCCGGCCAGGTGCTCGCCCCGGCTTCGATTCGTGAAGCGCCGGCGGGACTGGATGCGCATGCGCTCCAGGCGCGACAGCGCCTCGTTGCTCAGGAGAGGCGTCAGTTGCGGCTTCTCAGCGGCCGGCTCCTCATTCTCCATCACGAATTCCTTGCCCTGGTTTGCCGATTCCGCGCTCCGCCTGCCGAGGCTCACGCTTCTTCCTTGACCTGCTCCAGGAGTTCCCTGATGAGGTCCTGAACGCGGATGTTCTCCGCCTGGCCGTCGTAGTTGAGGAGGATTCGGTGCTGAAGGACCTCCTCGGAAAAGTACCGCACGTCGTCGAACGCCACGTGAGCGCGGCCTTCCGCCAGGGCGCGCACGCGACCCGCGCGGATCAGCGCCTGGCCGGCGCGCGGGCTGGCGCCCCATTTCACGTACTTGCGGACGGCCTCGAAGGCGAACTCCGAGTCGGCATGCGTCGCCAGCACCAGGCGCACGGCGTAATCGCGTATCGGGTCCGCGACGACGACGGCCTCGAGAATCTTCCGCAGCGCCAGGATCTGTTCGCCGTCGAGCACCTCGGCCACCGCGGCGGCGCGCTGGAGGATCGTCCGGCTCACGACTTCGTTCAGGTCCTTCCGATTGAGGAACGGCACGTTGACCTTGAACATGAAACGGTCGAGTTGCGCTTCGGGGAGCGGGTAGGTCCCTTCCTGTTCGATGGGGTTCTGGGTGGCCAGCACGAAGAACGGCGGCGTGAGCTGATAGGTGGTCCCGCCGGTGGTGACGGACCCTTCCTGCATGGTCTCGAGGAGCGCCGACTGCGTCTTCGGCGTGGCGCGGTTGATCTCATCGGCGAGGAGGAGTTGCGTGAAAATCGGCCCGCGCCGGAACTCGAAGCGATAGCGTCCGTCCGGGTCGGCCGTCATGACCGTCGTGCCGATGATGTCGGCGGGCATGAGGTCCGGCGTGAACTGGATGCGCCGGAATTGAAGGGTCAGCGCGCGGCCGAGCGTCTTGACCAGCTCGGTCTTCCCCAGGCCGGGCACGCCTTCGAGGAGGACGTTGCCTCCGCAAAGGATGGCGGTGATGGTCGCCTCCACCACCCGCTCCTGGCCCACGATCACCTTGGCAACTTCCTGGCGAATTCGCTCCATGTCCTGCCGGAACCGGTTCGTTTCAGCTTTCAGCGTCGCTTCGTCCGTCATGGCCTGTTCTCCTGCGTTTGGCGAAACGCTTCGAAGACAATAACCCACATGCTCAACCGGGGTCCTTCTTCCACTTCTTCTTTATCTCCAGCAGCCTCTGCGTCATCGGACGCTCTTCGGCGGGAGGCTGGCCCGCCGCGGGCTTCGGCGCGGCCTCCTCAGCAGGGCGAGCCGCTTTTCTCCGTTCCGGGATGCCGATGCCGGCCGGCAAATGCCCGGGCAGGCGTTTCTCACCCGGCTCCTCGGGCGCGAACTTGATCTCCTGCTTTCGGCGAAGCAGCGCGCCCAAGGTCGTGCCCGACTCACCCTTTAGACGTCCGAACCTGAGCATTCCTTTGAGGACGTCCAGGTCGAGTTGCACGCGGCGGATGCCGACGTCCAGCGGAATCAGGCAAGCCAGAAGGATGAGAAACCAATCCATGACCGGCCGCGAGCTGCGTCGTAACTGGCGGTCTTTCAAGAAGATATCCTGACTGGTCTCGCTTCCGGTGAGCATCCGGCCGCCGGTCCTTTGCGCGATCAGTTCCAGCGTGGGCGTGCTCGATCGGAAGCGGAGATATTCCGGAGAATAGGGCACGGCAAATCCGTCCGTGGCGCGCTCGTTCCGTCCGTCGCCCGCCGCCGCGGCTACGACCTGGTACCGTCCCATGCCCCAGAGCGGAAACTCCGCCTGATAGCGCCCGGGCGCAACCTGCTTCAGGAGGACGTTCTCGCTCCGCTGCTGCGGCCCCGTCACGCGCGCCTGGACCTCGAGGAAGGATTCCTTCGGGCTGAAGTCCTCGACGCTGACCACGCCGGAGTCGCCTTCCGCGAAAGTGCGCAGTTGCAAATCGCTTTTCTCCTCGACGCGCGAGATGTCAATCATCAACTGTTTCACGAAGGCGTCATAACGGTCCCATTCGACCCAGGCCGCGGCCCAGTTCACCGAAAGGTCTGAAGTGAACGCGGCGGCCCTTCCGACGCCATACCGCCAGGTGGCCAGAACCGGGTCGGTTTCCTCCGTCTCCGGACTTCGGAGGACGACTTCGGAACGCGGTTTGGGCGTCGTCAAGACGTAGCCGCGGAGCGGGGGCATCTCACCGATACCTTTCAGGATCGGCGACGGGAATTCCACGCGCGGCGTGAAGGTCTGGTTTTGGATCATACTGCGCCGCAGCGTCTTCGCTTCCTTGATGAAGATGGAAGGCAGCAAGTTCGGGTCCTGCGGATAGTAATACCGGCCGCCAGTCACGCCGGCGATGGTTTTCATGACCGACACTTCCTCGCCCCCGTGCGGGAAGATGGCGACCGTCGAGACGCTGACCTTGTTGGCGACGAATTCCTTCATGAGGTCCGGCGGAGGCGGCGAGGGGTCTCCATCCGAGATGATGATCATGTGCTTGGTGCCCGCGTCGCTCCCCATCAGCGCGCCCAGGCCCATTCGCATCGGGTCGGTGAACGTGGGCATGTCGCTGATCTCGGCCTGGTTGATGAGCGTCACCAGCCGCTCATATTCGCCGGCCGGCGTGAGGGGGAAAAGCCAGACCTCGCCCTGCGAGCCGTAAACCAGGACGCCGACTTCGTCCTTGGCGCCCAGGCAGCGGATCGCTTCCTTGGCGACGCGCTTTCCCCAAGTGTTCCCTTCCGGGAATTCGCATGTGTGCAGGACGATCACCAGCGCGCCCTTGGGGAGCACCTTTTTCTGAGTGATGTCCATGGTCACCGGCAGCGCCTCTTCCACCGGGGTGCGGTGGTATCCGCCCGGGCCGAAGCTGTTCTTTCCGCCGACCATGAGGAAGCCCACGCCTAGGTTGAAGACGGCGTCCTTCACCGCCTGAAGCTGGACTGCGTCGAAGGCATCCGCGGCAACGTTCGCGAAGATGATGCAGTCGTACGGCAGGAGGGAAAGGGAATCTCTCGGGAACTGGTAGGCCGGCTGCTGAACGACCTCGCGACGACTCCGTTTCAGCGATTGGGCCAGGGTCTCCCAGTCGCGCGCGTCGCCGTTGGGGTCGGTCACCAGGAGCACCTTTCCCTCGCCCTTGAGGTAGAGGTGGTTGATGGCGATATTGTTCTGGGGCCAGCCGTCCATGCCCGGCGGGACCTCGATGCGCGCGACGTATTCATAGTATCCGGGCTCGCGGAGATAAATGGGGAGCACGTAGCGGTTCTTGCCCGCCGCGAACTGCACGTCCTGTTTGAAAATGAGGTTGTCATTCTCCTTCAGCGTGAGCACCCCTGAGCCGGGCGCCAGCGAGCTGAGGATGATCGCGGCCTCGTAAGTCTCGCCCGCCTTCACGGTCTTGGGCAGTTCCAGTTTCTCCAGCCACACCTCGTGCTCGAACTGGTACTGGATCGGCAGCACGTCCACCGGGACGTGGCGGGCGGAGAGTTGGTCGAGGGCTGCGGAGAGATTTCCCTCAGTCGGGACGCCGTCGCTGATGAGTACGATCCGTCCCGGGTGATCTTCGGGGAGCATGGCGGCGGTCAGCGACAGTCCTTTCTCCAGGTTGGTGGCGTCTTTGCCGACGCGGGAGTTGATCGCCTCGAGAGGAAAAGTTGCGCGGGGCGGAAGCTCCACGGCGGCCTCGCGGCCGAAGACCACCAGGCCCGCCTCGTCCTTTTCCGGCTTGCCCGCCACCGTCCTGGTGACGAAATTCAGGGCCGAGTCGGATGCCTGATCGCCGATCGAGTCGGAGACGTCGAGGGCATAAATGACCGCAAGGACGTTGCTCGTCCTGACCGCGCGCGGCTCCGCAAGAAGCATGACAAACGCGCCGATGAGGCACAGGCGGACCAGCAGCGCGAGCGCGCCCCGCGCGCGCGTCAGCCCGCTCGAACCGGCCATGTGCATCCACCAGACCCACGGGGTCGTCAGCAGCAGCAGGAACGCCCAGGGTTTGGAGAACAGCAGGATGCCGTGCCACACCAGGAAGAGGTTTCCGCCGATGAACAGGAGCAGGAACGCTCCGAGCGGCGCCAATGCGCCCGCAGTCAGCGCCCTGCGCCGGGGCGGAAAAATGCTCCTTGCCACTGCCGCGATGTTCACGGGATCAGTTCCACTATCCGACGATTTCCGGTGTCCGCCACGCGGATGCGCCCTCTCGAGTCAACCGAGATCCCCCACGGCGTCGCAAATTCTCCGGTCCCGCCGCCCGTTCGACCGTATCGCCCGAGCAACTCCCCGTCCAAGCTCACTCGGGAGACCCGTCCAGCCGCATATTCGACGACGTACAGCGAATCATCCGGCCCCAACTGCAACGCGTAGGGAAGACCGAGCGACAGGGGCTTTTCCGGCGATCCCAGGACGCCGATGAACCGCCCGCTGTCCGAGAATACCTGAATGCGGTTGTTGATGGCATCCGCGACATATAATTTCCCGGCGCGCCATACCATCCCGGACGGCCGCTGGAATTGCCCGGGGGCCGTGCCGAATGTGCCAAAGGCGAGGAGGAAGTCGTCGCCTTTCGAGAATTTCTGAATCCGGTCATTCGAGCCGTATTCGCAGACGTACCAGTTCTCCTGATCGTCCTGGACTATCGTCACGGGATAAACGAACTCGCCCGGACCGCGTCCCTCGCGCCCGAGCATCTTCAGGACGCGGCCGTGCTCGTCGAAGAAAACGATCCGGTGATAATGCGTGTCCGCTACCGCGATCCTCCCGTCCTTAAACACGCAGGAGCCTTCCGGATTGCCGGCGGTAGTCTCGGGCATCTTCCATTGCCGAAGCAGCGTCCCCGCGTCGTCGTAAACCAGAACTCGCGCCGCCGTATCCAGCACCAGAAGCTCGCCGTTCGGTCCTATACTCATCGCGCGCGGGGCGGGAATCCTCGTTTTCTCCGGGACCATGGGCCACGTGTGCACCTGCGACACGGAAAGCACAGGCTCGCTCGGGCGCGAGCAGGCCGCCAACACGAGCAGCACCAGGCTCAGGAGGAGTTTCAGCACAACGCGGTCGCCCGGCCGCAGGCCGTCCGAAGAAGGCCGGTGCCAGAACCGCCGGACGGAGTCATCCCGCTCGTGCTTCAGGACCACTTCCGCAAGCGCGCCCTTGAAACTGGAGGACTGGACAATCGCCGGACCGTCGGCGGCCGGCTCGACGGCGATCTGTTCAGGCCGGTAGCACCGCGGCTTGGCCTCTTCGCGCTGCAGCCACAGCCGCGACTCCTTCGGCAGCATCCAGTTTGCTTCGCCGAGGCATTCGGCGGCCTCCGGGTTGGGCGGACGCCGATAGAGTCCGTCCACTTCGCCGGCGTAGAGCACTCGCCCCTCTTTCAAGCAGATCACGCGTTGCGCCTCGCCGATCACCATGCGCGGGGAATGGGTGCTGTACACGAGAGACGCGCCGCTCGCGGCCGCCCGCTCCCGGATGACGCGCCAGAACCGGTCCGCTCGCGCTACGTCCACGCTCGCCAGCGGCTCGTCAATCACCAGCACCGCCGCGTTCGCCAGCAGCGCCCGCGCCGCCGAGACTCTCGACCGCTCTCCTCCGGAAAGCTCATCCGGGTAGGACGCCGCCTTGTCCTCCATGTCGAACGAGGCCAGCATCTCCGCCACGGCGCTTTCGCCTGCCCCTTTGGGCAGGACGGTCTCCAGGTGTCGGCGCACGGTCAAGTGCGGCCACAGCCCGCCGTTTTGCGGCACCCAGAAGAGCGGGAGAGAATGGCCCTGCGTCCGCAGCGTGGCGGAAATCTCGCCCCCGTCGGGCGCCTCGAAGCCGACCAGGAGGTTGAGGAGCGAGGTCTTGCCCGCGCCCGAACAGCCGAGCACCGCGGTGACGCCTTGCCGAATCTCCAGGGTGATGTCCTGGAGCCGCGCGAGTGAGTTTCCGCCGAGCCGGATGCCGCTCAATCTCCAAAGGGGTTCACCCATTGAACTCTGCCCGCAGGAGCAACGCCCTGAACCCGGCCGCCGCTCCCAGAAGGATCAGCGGCACACACAGCGCCGCGCAGACCATGGCGGAGAGCACAGCCATCTGGCCGTAATGCATCAGGTTATAGAGCCGGACGAACACCGGAGTCAGCCGCGTCGGCGCCAGGAGGGAGGAAGCAGTCAGGTCAAAGTAGCCCCAGGAGAACAGGAGGAACAAAACCCAGAACCGACCGCGGGTCTGGATGAATCGGGAAATCGCCTGGCCGCGACCTCGCACGGAAGCCGAGGTTGATTCCCCAAGAAGCCGCGCCGCGTGAAGCGCCTCGACGGGCCGATGGATCGTCAGCAGCATCCTCAGCAGCAGCGCAAACGGCAGGAACAGGAGCGTCAGCGCGAGCAACAGCGGAAGGGGAGTGTCGTAGGCGGCGCGCAAACCAGGGAGTTGAAAAACCGCGAGGATGAGGAGCCCCAATACCAGCGGACCCAGCAGCCCGGGAAAACAAGCCACGAAAGCCCATCCCATTCGCTTCCTGCCGTACGACCACGTGCTTGCCACGAGGTAAGCGCACGCCGCGCCGGCAACGGCAAAAATCAGACTCGCCACAATGTCCTTTCCCAGCACAAAGTCCTGGAACAGCACGCTGATACCCTGGACCGTGCCGCGCAGGACAATCGTCAACGGCGCCACGGTAACGACGCCGAAATCAACAGCCAGGAAGCCCCACGCCGACCGGCCGCTCTGCGGCAGATCACGGCTTCTCTCACGGGAAAGCCGATGCGCCGGAGGCCGGATTCCAACGAGGACCGCCATCCCCGCGAGCAGGATTGCCGCTTCCACGACGGCCGGGAGAAAAACCAGTCGCAGCGACTGCGTCAGTTGCAGCCCGCCGGCATGCGCGTCAAACAAGACCACCGTCCAGGTCTTGATCCCCACCAGCGACGCGATCTCGAATTCGGTGAAGGCGGAAAGGAAAACGAGCGCAAACGCCGCTCCGCTCGGCCGCGCGGACCCGCGGACGCGAAAGAGGAAGTCTCGGATTCGCCGCGCGGGGCTGCGAGTCGTCAGAAGGCGATGGCAATGGATCGCCTCGGATGAGAGCGCCGACGGGGCAAAGTACAGCACCAGCGCCGCGAGGGGAGCGAGCTTCAGCCAAAGGAGCGCGCCGTAGAACACTTGGTTCCATGCCGGGTGATGCAGCAGCGAGAGCGCGAAGCTGCCGTACGCATAACCGACGACGGGCGCCGGAGTCAGGTACGGCGTCAGGAGAAGAAACCACGCGGCGGCCCGTTCTCGCCTGGATGCCGTGACGATGAGATCGCGGACTAAATGTCCGACGATCAACGCGGCGACAGCGACCGCGAATGCTCGAATCAGAGCCCAGCCGCATTCCGAGGCCAGGCTCATTGGACGTACTCGGCTTTCAACCACGCCAGGCAGGCTTCCGGAGCGCTCCCGAGGGCCGACAATGGATATCCCTCCGCCGCCCAGGCCTTCATTCGGACCACCTCCTCGGGCAAGTCCGCCTCGTTCACCGGGCCGAGAGGAATCTGCCGGGATTTCGCTCTCGCGAGTGCGACCTCGGTCTCCTGGGAGAGCAGGTAGTCCGCGAGCTGACTCGCTTCCGCCGGCCGCCGGGTCCCCTCGATAATCGAAACCGTGTTGGGAATGCAGATCGTCCGGCCGTCCTCAAGCCGGATCGGCAGCATCGCCACCGGCTTCCCGTCGTCTTTGGCCACGAAGAAATCATCGGAGTCGGTATAGCCCAGGTCGCACGTCCCTTCGGCCACCGCGCTCCTGACTTGCGCGTTCCCGGCTACCTCGCGTATTCCCCTCGCGCGGCAATCCCCGTGCCAGCTCTTCAGCTTCTGCTCTCCCCACAGGTTCCACAGAATGCAGTACTGCGTGAAGGTGGTTCCGTAGAGCGGTTTGGCGATCGCCACTCGGTCCAGCGGGCCGGCCAGGAAGCCATCCACCGTTTCCTGACTCGCGCGCAAGCGATTCGTGTTGACGATCCAGACGCGCAGGCGCGCGGCGAAACCGACCCAATGACCGTCCGGGTCTTTGAAGGAGGCCGGAATCCGGTCAAATCCCGGTCCCTTGTAAGGGTGCAGGACGCCGCTCTTCTGGAGGCGCATCGTGCCGAGGACTTCGTTGTTCCAGAACACGTCGCATCGCGGCGCGGCCTTCTCCTCCAGGATCATCTCGACGAGACCGAGGGACTTCGTGGCCTCGGTGTCGTAGCGCACAGCCACGGGGATACCGGTGCGCGCTTCGAAGGCCCGGAGGATCCCATCGGCATAGATCGAATCGTGCGCGCAATACACGACCAGCGGGGCGGGACCGCGGGAGATGAACAGACGATACGAGGCGACCACGACCACGACCAGAACCGCGACGGCGCCCACACGCAGGAGCAGCGCCCGGTGTTTATCGGCCAGAGGGCTTGGCAACGTCCTCACCTACCGTTTCAAAATACTTGCGGATGGCCTCGTGGTAGCCCGGCGGGACCTGTTCCTGCAGAATGGCTTCGCTGACTCCCTGCTTGACCTCGGAGACTTTCTCTTTGTAGTTCTCTTCGGTGGAGCCAACGTCGGACATTCCCTGGGTCTTCCATTGCAGGAGGATCTTGCCGGCGGTGAGGGCGGAGCGGGATTGTTCGCTCTTGAAATCGCTCTTGACCGAGTCGTCTTCCGGGCGAGCGCTCGCGGCAAGACCCTCGCCCTCCGTGCCCATGCCGACCTCCTGCGCTCTCTCCAGAAGCTCGGCGTAGAGCGCGGCGTAGTCTTCCATCCCCTGAAGCGCCTTCCCGGCCTCGCCATCGAGTTCCCCGGCGTCGTTCAAGCGCTTTGCGAGCTGGAGAGCCCGCAGCGCTTCCTCCAGGGCCTTGAGATCGCGGATGTTCTGCGCAAGACTTGCGACTTCCAATTCCGTGAGCTTCAGCGACTCCTGGAGCCCCTTCAGCGCGTCGGCCGACAGCCCCGCCGCCCCGGCCTCCGCGAGCTGGTCCAGCGCGCGATTGAGCGCGGCATTGGCCGGCAGCGAGTTGAGGTCCCTGGCCATGAAGTCCGCCAACGCCGTCATCCGCTCCTTCATTTGCTCCCGGAGCTTGTCCGCGTCATCGTTCTGCGGCATCTCCGCCAGCTTCTGGGCCAGGTCCTTCAGTTCCTCGAGTTCCTTATTGAGCTTGCGAGCGTCGCCGCGTTCCAACTGCTCCTTCCACTCGGCCAGCTTCGGCGGGCCCCCTCCGAACTGCTGGGCGGGCGGCGTCCGATCGAACGCCTCCTTCAGCTTGCGCTCGCCGGCCTGCCGCCAAAGATCGGTCAGGTTCTTCTGCTCCAGGTTCAAGACCGCGAGGTTCGCCTGCTTGTCCGGCGGCTTCATGGCGTTGAAGGCCGTTTTCAGTTCCGCCAACTGCTGTCCCACCTCCTTGGAGAGTTCGGCATCCAGCGGCTGCCTCTTCAGCAGGGCGGAGCGGAGTGCGACCTCCTTGCGGCTTTCCTCGAGTTGCTTCTGGCGGTTGAGGACGCGCTGCCGAGCCTGTTCCCTGCCGAACGGATCTAGTTGCGGGAGGAACAGGACGCCGGCCGTCAGTGCGGCCATCGCGAGCGCCAGGTTTCGGAATCCCCGTTTCCACCGAAGCGGGGCGACCTCGGCCGCCCGGATCGAGCCGGCGCGTTCCTCTGCTTCCCGGAGCACCAGCGGCTTGAACTCGCCCAAGGCCGGCTCGATGAGCAGCGCCGTGAGAAACAGGTCCTTTGTCCCCATGCGCGCGTCCACAAGCCGGGCCGCTTCAGCCGCGGAGGGCCGCCGGGAAAAGATCAGCGCCAGGACCGGCGCCAGGACCAGCGGCGCAAGCAAAGTGACGGGGGTAAACCGGTTCGGAAGGATCGCCAGTAGTCGGGCGCAGCACAGGAGCACGGCATACAGCGCGGCGAGAATGAGAAGGAAAAAATGCAGTCGGCGCGCGATCTCCGCCAGCCTTTGCCGGGCGCTTACCCGCCGCAGCAACTGTTCGCTCGCCCGGCCGGCTTTGGACGGTTTTGCCATCTCGATGGCCATCGGATGCCGCTCCCCTCTGTTGCGCTGGAGACTCCTGACGCCTCAGCAAATGGCCTGGCCGCGCTATCCTACTGCTTCCGCGTGTCGCTGTAAAGCGCCCCTATTCGGACGCCGGCTTGGCGGTCGCGCCGGCCTGGGCGGGCTCGGCGACGAAGTCATCGAACGATGACGCGGCGTCCGCCTTCGACCAGAATCCGACGCCGCCGGCGCCCGTGAAAGTCTTGTCCGTCACCTCGAGCAGCTTCTTGCCATCGAGCCAACCTTCCATCTTCTCCCCATGGACCACGATCTTCATCGTGAACCACTCGCCGGTCTTGATGGGCAAGTCGTCGGCGCCGGCCAACTGAACCCGCTTGCCGTTCTTGACATAATAGAGACGGAAATTGGTCTCCAGCGGGTTGTATCGGGCGACGTAATAGTTCATAGCGTCGGCCGCCCGCCAGATCAGCCCGCCGCCTTGGTCCTTCTTGCCGGTGTTGGCTCGGATCTTCACTTCCAGCGTGCCGTCCTTCAACTGGACCGCCTGGGTCCAGCACAGGTTGAAATGCCCGCTGGAGCTGTCCGGGATTTTCGTGATCGAAAGGACGTTGGGCTTGCCGGGAGCATGGTCGTCGGCGACCACCTGCCACTCAGCCGGCTCGCCTTTGGGATTGGTCGCGTCAACCTTCCAGCCCCTGGGCAACTCGCCCGGCTTCACGTCGTCGAAGGACAGTCTGCACGCTTCACCTGCGCGTTCACTTGCCGAGGCGTTCACCCCGGGAGCCGACGCGGCGGGCTGGGATGCGTCCATCACTGCCGGCAAGCCCAGCAGACCCGCGGCAACCGCAGTCAACAGCAACCGCGTGAGCCTCATGGAATCATCCTTATTACGGGATCAACGGGATGGGCTCTTCATGGCCGCCGACGCCGTTGCCATGAAGAGAGATCCCATGTATCCGCTAAATGCTGCCAAACTGACATTTCCCATTTGACCGTCTTCCAAGGGACAGTCGGCTTTCAAACATGAGATTGTACTCTCGAAGTGTCCGCAGTCAAGCAGTTTCTCGGCGGTCAGTCGGCCTTGAATATCTCCACACGGCCCCGACCACGGCGGACATCGACCTACTGAAGGCACAGCCTCTCCTATCGTCTATTTGACGTGCTCAACCCACGATTTCTTTGGCAAAAAGACGATTTCCTATAACATGAACGTTCGCAGTGCGTTACAACCTGTCCGGAAGCACGTCTGCGGCGACAGAAGTTTTGTGGCTTACCCCCCAATATGCCCTTTGACCGCCTGCGGCAAGCGACGGCCGTTAACTTCAAGCCGGGTATGGGTGACCCTGAACTCGGTGCTCCATATCAGCCTGCAATTTCAGACGATGGTTTCATGACTCTCTTCCGGGCGGTTGGTCGCGCAGCTGGTAGTTGTGCCAAGCGATCGTCAGCAGCCATCGCACTTGAAACGCCAAAGTTGCTACACCTGCGGCGAAATCACCGTAGTTGAGCAGTTGGCCCGGTCCTACCCCTTTATGAAGTTCGGCCAAGCTAAAATACTCCAACACCGCGTAAGTCGGCAGGAACAGCGCGAGAAACACGCAGGCGAGCATCCACAGGCCGCGCTCATGCTTCCATTTCCCGAACGCGCCGCCGCTCGCACCGAGGCCGATCAGGAAAACGCATGTGCACAGTCCCAGACCGCTGGACAGGCGGCATCCCAAGGCGAACAGCGCCGCCCCGGCCAGCATGATCCACCGAAAGCGCCGGATCACCCAGTCAACTGTTTCAGGCTTCAGAAAGAGTGACATCTGCATTCCCGCGCGGGATCCGCCAATTATCGGTAATCGCCGTAAAGCACGAACGCTCCCCAGTAATAAGGATTCTCGTACTTCTTCATCATCGTAAGCTGCGCCTTTTGAAGCGCTTCAGACTTCGTGAGCCCTGCCAGGAGGTTCTTGTAGAAGAGTTCCATAAGCTCTGCGGTCGCGCGGTCGTCCACGCACCAGAGGCTCGCCAGGACGCTCGGCGTGCCGGCATACAGGAAGGCGCGCGTCATGCCCATGAACTCGAACCCGCTTCCGGTGACCTCGCCTGTGCCGGTATTGCAGGCGCTCAGGGTAACCAGGCCGGCGTCGAGGTTCAGATCGAAGATCTCCCGCACGGTGAGCACGCCGTTGTTTTCATTATCCCCCGCCAGCCGAAGATTCGAGAGCATCGGCTCCGTCTGATCCATGACGCCGTGACAGGCCAGGTGCAGCACGTCGTAACCCGGAGACAGCTTGACGAAGGCGCTCTTGCTCGCCTCGGCGCCTCGCAGGAGGACGCTCTGCGGGAATAGCTTCCCCACGGACTCCGCCTCGACCTCCGCGAACTTCAGTACCGAGCCGGCCTCCACCAGTTGCGGATTGGCAAGGATCAATGCCTTTTCCATCTTCGGTTTACGTTTTGCCTGACAGAACTTCAGGACAGATCCGCTGGGCGCGCAGGAGATCGAATAATCCTCCAAGAGATAACGCCCGTTCTCGTCCTTCAGGCAGGCGAACGGGACCAGGTTCATGCCGCCGTATGGCACAATGATGATTTGCTTCGTTTTTATATAGGGCCTGACGGGTTTGAAGAATTCTTTGTACAGTTCTTGACAGGCTTTGTCCCAGTCTGGATCGGCCCGGGCCTTGGCGGCGGAATTATCGCCGGCTTTCCGGAAACGCTGGCACAGGCGCTGAACTCGATCATACTGAAAGTCCACACCATGAATGACCTGGAAGCTGTCTCGTGTGACAATAGCAATGAAACACTCGTCGTCCTCCCCATTGATCCCTGGCCCGGTTTGGCCGGAATACTCGATCAGCGTGGCCTCGCCGAGGATTTCCTGGATCTGCGGCAACGTCAGCGGGTCCACCCGGGTCAACGACGTGATTTCCTGATCGGCAAGGCGGACATGCGCTTGCACGGTTTCGAGCGCCTGCGACTGGACCGCCAAGTCGCGTCGGGCGCTGCGAAGCCCATCCGCCTGACCCGTTTTTTGCAGGAGCGCGACTTGATCCTGGAGTTGAGCCACTTGTGTTTGCAGAGCCTGCACTTGCATGCGCCGCTGATCATTGAGTTGCTCCCGTGTCTGAGTCGTCTTCCCGCCCATGAGAGCCAGGAACGACGCGGCCCTCGCCCGCTCCGAGGTGAGAAAGACCTCCTCGTACCGGCCCAGATGCAAGCAGGCCGCTATTACGGAGCCATATGTGAAGCGGAAGCTCTCAAAACTCAAGGCGGCCCGTTTGGCGCGCTCATCAATAACCCGGTTCACATCTTTCTCAAAGTTTGTGACCTGCGCCATTGACTGCTCGTATTCGGATTTGAAGTAATGTTGGTCCTTCTCCGGGTCGGGGTCAACGGGAGGATAACCACATTCGCGCAAGAGCGCATTCTCCTTATCATAATTCTTCATCTCCGCATATCTTAAGGCCATCGTGTACTTGCACAGCGTCGCCTCCCCGTTCCATCCGTGCTTTTCGGCGATGGCCAGGGCGTGCTCCAACTCGCCGATAGCCAAGTCGTAGCGAAACTGGCCGGACCAGACCCAATAACTGTTCGCCAGCACATGGTAAGCGTCGTAAAGCGTCCGATCATCGTTGCCCCGCTTTGCCGCTTCCACTGCAGCCAGAGCGTGCTCATGAGCGGGTTTGCCGCGCGGGCCCCGCACTTCCTCTACCCGGTTGGCGAAGCCATGATACATGAAAATTTGCGCGGCGGCCGCGTGCGCCCGACTTAGAAGGCAAGGGTCCTTGGATTTTTCCGCTGCCGTGATGGCGCGCGGGATAAACGCTTCACCCCTGTCGTAGTCATTCATCACAGTGGCGCAATTGATCCGCGCGATCAGGGCCTCTGTGTGTTCAGGATTGATCGCGATCGCCTTGTCAAGCCAAAGCGCCTCCTGCGACGGCCTTGTGAGTCTGTTATACCCCTGGCTGACGCGGAAAGCTGAATCCGCCGAAGGCTTGTCCATGAACTCTTTCTCTGCGGCGCGGATGGACTTGGTCGCGTCGTCATTTCTCTTGATCCAGTACTCGACTTCCTGAACCTTAGCCTGCGCTCCGACGCGCTGGTAGTGCGCCAGCGCGCGAGGCGCGTCATTGGCGCCGGACCGGTCAGGAGTCCAGCGCGGGACGAAACCATAGTAGTAGTCGCCCAGGAGAATATCCGGTTGAGCAGCGTGAATGCGCACGTAACGCACCTTCGGGTACATCTCGGCGGCTAGGGAGAGAAATTTCTCGCCCTGGACTGTCGCGCCCGTTTTCATGCAAGAGTCGCCCAGCCGATAGAGCAGTTCGAAGTCCCGGCAACCCAGTTCGTAAGCCTTTTCAAAACTCAAGCGCGCCTTGAACGCGTCCTCCTCGACAAGCAAGAGCTCGAGTCCGTCGCGGACGCAGTTGTCCCACTTGGGATCATGTTGGCCGATTTCCATATACTCGACGAGGCTGCACTGATATTCGCATCTGGGCTGGTCCGGCTGGGGCGAGGCGAGACTGCCGCGCATGCAGAAACCGCCGGCGAACAAAACGGCCAATGTGAACACGGCCTTCTTCGCATTTTCCACGGCGCTGCTCCTGGTCGTCTCGCTTTCGGCTCAAAAAGCGATCCGACGGTTACTGGGACACGGAAACACTGAACTTCCGCGTTCTAGCATCGAACTGAAGGCGCTGCTTGTTCGCCTGAAACCACGCCCGCAACTCTTCGTCGCTGCCGCGCTGATCGGTGTAAGTCAGCATCAGGTCTCGGGGCGAGAGGCGATAGTCCTCCGGGATCCAAGGTTTGGAGAGGAAGTCCGCCGCGAATTCCAGCCCTTCGACCATGCCGTAGTCAAGCAACACCACGACCATTCTCGTGCGCCACCTATTCCCGGAACGCAGCCATGCTTTTTGAATCAACGCCGGCGGCAGGACAAGGCCCGGGATGCGCTGGATGGCTTCATAAGTAATGCCCGGATCGGTGCCATAGGCGAAGTACCACTTCAGGTCTTCGTATGTGGCCGGATCGCGCAGGTCGGCGACCGCTTCGAGCCACTCCGCGGGCAGGTAATCCGGATGCTCAGCGAGGCGTTTAACCAGAATCGGCTTGGCTTCCTGGGTCCACTGACGCAAGCGCACGACCGAGGCAAGATCGTAATCCATCTCAAGCGATCCCAGAATCAGGGACTTGTCCTCGTCGGTGGCCATCCGTTCGATGCATCGAAGGCATGCCCGCCCGATGTATGGATCGGCCCGATTCAAAAGAAGGAGGTCCAGGTAGTTGTGGCCGACCGGCTCCAGGTAGGCCGCGATCCACTCCGAATCCGCGGGGTCGTCGGACGCGCGCGCGGCCTCTGCTACCTGCCGCAAGTACATCCGGACCGCGTCCCGGTCAGCGCCGGAGGGCAACCTGAGTTGTTCTGACTGGCCCGTTTTTTCGTCATGCGCCAAGTCGAGATTCCAAGGCAGCTTGACCCACGGGCTGTCGGAGTCTGTGCGAAACTTTTCGAGCAGCTTTTTGTATTCCTCTCCTTCGCGCAGAGTTTGTTGCAGCGACCAGAAACGCCGGCCGATGAGATAGTTGTTTCCAAGGTCTTCCCACGAGTCAAATGTGCTCTGCAAAGCCCGGGCGACAGGCATGATGCGCTCCCAGGCTTCGGCTTCCGACAGGTAGCCGACACAGTATCCCCAGCGGCATACCGAAACATAGCGGCAGTAGTCCCAACCCAGGATACTTTTCTTGCCCAGCCGCTTGTAATATTGCGCTGCAACCTCCATAGCAGAGTTCGCCTGCGCATTGTTCTTATTCTTCGCCCTGAGGGTGTTCAGCTCATCAGGAGTCAGCGCGGCGATGGTGGACCCCATCCTCTCAAACCGCGCGCGGTGTCCCTCTTGTTGGAGCCAGCGCAGCGTGTTAAGGAGGTCCTCGCGGTTCGAGACGCTCCACGATCCTCGGAGGGACATCTTCCACCCGCTGATGTCGCTTGCAGTCCTCTCGCACCCGGCGAGCAGGTCATGACGTCCATGGTTCCGTTCCGTGAGAAGTGCGCACGTCGCAAGCGCCCAGAGTTTTTGGTCACTGAGTTTGTGCAGCGAGGCAAGGTCCGCCGATCGCTCATCTTTGTCGGACGGCGTCCCGCCTTGCGCTGCCGCGCCAACAACGACCGCGCAAAAGAACAATGAGACAAATCGCATCATGGCGTCATCCTTTTTAGGCGCGCAAGTCCGCAACAACGCCTCAGACCGATACTTCCAATCATCTATAGTCTCCGTACAACACAAACGCTCCCCAGTAATAAGGGTTCTCATACCTCTTCATCATCACCAGTTGCGCCTGCTGCAATGCCTCGGCGCGGCCCATGGTTTTCAGGTTCTTGTAGAATTCGGCCATCAGTTCGCTGGTCGCGCGGTCATCGAGCTTCCAGAGGCTGACCACGACCGACGGCGCGCCGGCGAGGAGCCACGCGCGGCTCATGCCGACGAGCTCGACCCAGCCGGTGGACATGCCGCCGGATCCGCTTTCGCACGCGCTGAGCACCACCAGGCCTGCCTTCACCGGATAGCTGCAGATCTCGCTGGCGGTCAGCCTGCCGTCGCTTTGATCGTCGGGCGCCAAAGCCAGCGCGGATTTCATCGGGTAATCCGCGTTCAGCAATCCGTGACAGGCGAAATGCAGGACGTCGGCCGTGGTCAGCGCCTGCTTGACCGCCGTCGCGGTGGCTTGCGCGCCGAGGAGCACGTTCGCCTTCGGGAAGACTTCGCGGATCGCGGCGGCTTCCATTTCGGCGAACTTGAGCGATGAGTTCGGGTTGGGCAGCGCGGGGTTGGCGATGACGGTGACTTCGCCGCCGACCCGGCGGTTCCGGGCCAGAGCATAGCGCAGGACGCCGAAGCTGGGGACGTAACTGACGCTGTGCTCCTCGAGCAGCAGCTTGCCGGCCGGGTCGCGCAGCAGGTGCATCGGCACTTGGACGAGCAGCCCGCCGGGAATGATGATCAGATGCTTGCGCGACTTGATGTCGTCGGCGACCGGCTTGAGGAGCAGTTCGTAGAGCGCGTCGTTGGCCTTGCGCAGTTCGGCGGGATCGGGCCCGGGCGCAGGCGTCTGGATGGCTTTGACGTAGAGTTGCACGATGGGCTCGATACCCGGCTTTGTGTCACCCGCATCCGGGAGGAAGAGCCCGCGGCAAGGGTAAACCTTGCATTCCGTGTCGGTCACAAAGGCAATGAAGCCTTCATCCACGAAGCGCACCCACGGGACGAAATACAGGAGGACCGCCGCGTCGGCAGGCAGCAGCGCCTGCATCTGCTTCACCGTCATGTGCGGCGGGATCTTCGCGCCGGTGACCTCGAGTTCGTCGGCCGCGACGTCGGCGCTGACCTGTTGAAGGGCGGTGGCCTGGACCTGAAGGTCCCGCTGGACGGATTCGACGGCGGCGGCATCGGAAGTCTGCCGCGCCAGGGCCAATTGGCGAGTGAGCGCGGCCACGTGCGATTGCGCCGCCGACTGGGCGTCCTTGCGCTGCGCCAGGGAGGCGGCCTTGCTCTCTTCGAATTTGGCGCCGAGGATCATGCCGAGGGTGCGGTTCAGCAGGCGCTCGGCGATCTCAACGGCCTCGTCCTGCTTCCCGAGGTGCATACAGGCCGTAATGGCATAGTCATATGCCCCGCGCTGGTTAGCGCCGACGACCTCGCGCTGGAGCCGTTCATTGGGCGCACGCAGCGTCATTTGCTCGAAACCGTCTATGCTGGGCTTCTCGTGGTCATAGATGTACTGCCAGTCACCGCGCTGGACGCGAACGACGATGTGCGGTTGGATGCCGGCCTTTCGGGCCCATTCTTCGGACTCATCCAGCTTGCCCATAAAGGCGAGACGCTGCGCAATCATGAACATCGAGTCGTGGGTGCGGTCGGTCCAATGATTTTTCTGCGCCAGCGCGAAGGCCTTTTCGTAATATTCGACGGACGTATCGCCTCCGACCCCGAGAAAGCCCATTTGGATAAAAGCGCGGAAGCGCAGGTTGTCATTGTTCAATTCTTCGGCAATGGCCCCGGCGCGCGCCGCCAGTTCACGGCGGTTGTACTGGCGGAGCCTCTCGATGTTCGCCGGATCGGGATTTTCGAGGAGGTTATCCCAGACAAAAGCCGCCTGCGTGTGGAGCACCCAGAACAGACACTCGCGGTCCCCGGACTTCTCGACGATCTGGATCGCTTTAACACCGAAATCCTCCGCCTCTTTCCACTTCTTGACCCCGCACAAAATGAAGTGGTGCATGCGAACGACGTCGGGGTCTTCGGGCGCATTGGCCAGGAGCACCTCCGAGGCCGGCAGGGCTTTGGCGAAGTCCATCCACTTGTGGTGATTCTCCCAATCATCAGCCCGGTGACCGTTCGCCGTGCCTGGCAGATTGTTAAATGGGCTCCAGTTGCGCTCGGCCTCCGCTTCAAGGACTTTAAGGACTTTCCTGGCCGCGGCCACGCTGGGTTCGGCGGCGGCTTTCGCCAATGTGTCTGCTTTTTCCTCTTCACCTTTGGCGAGGGACTCTATCGCCGGCAGGTTATCCGCCAACTGCTGCTTCTCGGGGCAGTCCGGGTAGGCCTCCAGCGCCGCGCGGACCAGCTTGCCGGCTTCCACCACTTCCGCCGGCCGTCCCTGGCCGAGATCAGCGTAGGCCTGCCATTGCAGGCATGCGCCGCGCACCCAGGTGCGCACCCACTCGGGCCGGCCGGGCTCTGCGGCGGCCGCAGCGCCCTTGCCCAGGATGTCGTGGCTCGCGGACAGGTCGTTCGATTCGAACAGGAGGTATCCATACATGAGGAGCACCGTCGGGTCTTTGGCGCCGCCCTCGATGAGCGGCTTCAATTCCGCCAGCGCTTCGTCACGATTCTTCCTGAGCGCGAGCGCAGCCTTGTAAACGGCTGCATCAACCTTGAGGTCCGGCTCGCCGTAGGCGGAGTAGAGACTGTACCAACTGAATTGGGACCAGAGGGTGATCCGGTACCCTTGGTCAGCACTCGCGGCCACGCTCGTCATTCCGAGCGCCAGTGCGAGTGCAATCATTTTGAAGCGCATGGGCGGAGTCCTTTCTGCGGTTTCTTACGGTGCCGGCACGAACCTTCGCCGGTTCTCGTCGAACGCAAGTTTCCCTTTATTGGCTTCAAACCATGCGTGGATATCCTTGTCCGACCCGCGCAGGCCCGTCCGTTCGCGTATTGCCTTGCCCAACTTTTCACTGTACCAATCATTTGTGGCCGGCGAATCAAATCTCGCCACAGCGAATTCCAGTGCATCCATGAAGCCGTAATCCATGGCCGCCGCGGCCACCTGGCACCGGAACTCTGCTTTGATGCCGGTCCACGACTTCGAGGCAGTCCACACGCGTGCGACAGCGTCCTTTAACTGAATGCCGGGCAGATTCTTGATGTCGTCGTAAATATTGAGGCCGTTCTGGTTGTTCTCAAAATGCCAGACGAGGTCATCATAGGCGGCAGGATCGCGCAGTGCGGCGGCAGCGTGCAGGACCCCCACGTCCGTGTACGGCGAGCGCTCCGCGATGCGCTCCAGGAGGAATGGGCGCATCTCCTGAATCCATCCCAGGCGCTGCATGGGATCGGCAAGGAATTCCCGGAGGGGCAACCATTTCAGCAGCAACGCCTTGTGCTCGGGCCGCACCAGGCTCTTCACGGCCGCCTCCACGTCATTGTGAGTTATCAATATCTGCAGGCCGGAGGTCACGTTGGTGCCCCAGATTTCAAGGAGCACGTCGAGGTTCTCCGGCCCCACCTTTTCCAGCATAGCGATTTCCGGGTCGTTCCATGCGGGGGCGGGTCTCTTAACGGCCTGCAAAAGGACCTGACGGGCGTAGGCGCGCGCCTGTTCCTTGGTCGGATGGGAGGGCAAGGTGAGCGCGGCCAGGTGACTGCTTTGTTCCTGTTGGACCGCGAGTTGCTTTTTGGCCTGCTGCAGACCGGACTCGGCCTCCTTGCGGATCTGTTCGTCAACCTCGGGCGCGCGGATGGAGAGCGCCAGTTCGAAGGACTCAACAGCCTCTTTATATTTGCCGCGTGACTGGTAATTCCATCCCTGCAAATTCTCGCAGTAAAAGCGAATGAAGTCCAGTTCCGGTTTTCCCGCGGAACGCGCGAGCGCCAATTTGAAACGTTCGACGTTGGTGCCGTAGTTGTTGCCGGTCAGGGCTAGGTTCCGGGCGTCAATGAAGAGCGTGACGGGGGAGCGGCAGCCCGCCGCGTACGCCTTCTCCAGCGCCTCCACCGAAAGGGCCAACTGCGCCGAGTCTGTGCGGCCGGTCTTTGGGTCGTACGCCTTCGCCCAGTGGTCAATCCCCTCGCGGACAAGGGCGTCCCACTTCGGGTCCGTATCGCCGAGTTTCTGATACTTCTCATACCACCAATTTGCATCTTGGCCGAAAGCCGTCGCCGAGAGCAGAAATACCAGCATCGAGAATGCGAAACGGAGTTTCATGTCAATCCCTCATTTGTCATCACCGGCTTCAACTCCGCCAGCGCCGCGCCACGGACCTTCCTGAGGCCGAGCGCCAGTACGAGGGCGATCATTTTGAAGCACATGGGTGAAGTCCTTTTTACGGAGTTGGCACGAACATTCGCCTGTTCTCGTCGAACACGAGTTTGCCTTTATTGGCTTGAAACCATGTGCGGATATCGTCGTCCGATCCACGCTGGCCGGTCCGTTCGCGTATCGCCAGGCGCAATTGGTCATTGTTCCATTTGCCCAACTCCGGCGAACCCAATTTCGCGACGGCAAATTCCATGGCTTCCGTCACGCCGTAATCCATGGCCGCACGTGCCATCGAGTACCGGCGGGGTGCCCTCCAGTCGGTCCATGACTTCGATGCCGCCCACATACGCACCACTGCGTCCTTCAACTGAATGCCGGGCAGATTCTTGATGTCGTCATAAATATTGGCGCCGTTCTGGTTGTTCTCAAAATGCCAGACGAGGTCATCATTGGTGGCAGGATCGCGCAGTGCCGCGGCGGCCTGCAGGACTTCCACACACGTGTACTGTGAGCGCTCCGCGATGCGCGCCAGGAGAAATGGGCGCATGTCCTGGCCCCATCCTTTGCGCTGCATGATCTCGACAAGGTCTTCCCGGAGTGGCAGCCATTTCAGCAGCACCGCCTTGTTCTCGGGCCGTACAAGGCCGTCCACAGCAATCTTCACAAAGTTGTCAACCCTCACGCTCTGCAGTCCTCCGGTGGTCCCCCAGATTTCGAGGAGCACGTCAAGGTTCTCCGGCCCCACTTTTTCCAGCATGGCGATTTCAGGGTAGACCAGGTCAAGGCGCTCCCGCGCCACTTTGTCCAGCATTGCGATTTGCCCAGGGCTGCTTCCGCCTTGCTTCCTGCCGATCAGGAGAAGAACCCCGCGGACGTATGCGCACGCCTGTTCCTTGGTCGGATGGGGCGGCAAAGTGAGAGCAGCCAGTTGGCGGCTTTGCTCCTCGTCGGCCGCCACTTTCTCCCTGGCCTGCTGCAGACCGGCCCTGGCTTCTTTGAGAATATCCTCCTCGACATCGGGCGAGCTGAGCGACAGCGCCATCTCGAAGTACGGGATAGCCTCCTTGTACTGGCCCCCGCGCGCGTATCGCCATGCCAGGGCATTTGCGCAAGAGATGCGAACGAAGATGAGATCCGGCTTGTTCTCGGTCCGCTTGAGCGACTCGTCAAAGCGAACAAACACCGTCGTGCCATCGTTGTTGACCTGAGCGAGGTTCCGCGCGTCAATGAAAAGCGCGATGGGGCAGCGGCAACCGGCCGCGTAGGCCTTCTCCAACGCCTTCACCGAAAGCGCAAGTTCCGCCTGCGGGTTGCCGCCCGTCGTCGCATTTCCAGCCGCCTCCCAATGGTCAATCCCCTCGCGCACGAGCGCATCCCACTTCGGGTCCGTCTGGCCGAATTTCTGGTACTTGTCATACCACCAATTCGCGTCATAGCCGAAGGCCCGCGCCGAGAGAAGAAAGACCAGCGTCATGAACACGGGGCGCAGTCTCATCTCAAGCCCTCCGATTCCAGAAAGCGGTTCAGGGTCTTGCGGAACCTGAATCGGTCCACGAACCGCCCCAGGCCGGCGAAGCCGATTGTGGCAGCCCCAACAGCGTGCGTCGGCAGTCTCTGCTTCACGCAGAAAAACCAAGCGTATGCAAGCCCGAACCCAACGAGGGGCACCGTCAAGTCCGAGGCCAGGCTGGACATGCTTGGGATCATCCGGAGCAATCTGCCGGCGAGATCTTTATTTGCAGCCACGGCATCTTCGTCGCCGGGGCATTGCCGCTCAATCTCCGAGAAGAATTCCTTGACCTCCCGGGCCTCTTTCTGCGCCGCTTCCTGGTCTTCCGCCGTGCAAAGCAATAGGGGGCCGATGTCGGTAGTGACGATCACGCCCCAATATCGGAGCGGGCCGAAGAAGTCGAATCCAAGGCCGAGGTTTATCTCGCGCACGTCCGGCAATTTCGAGGGCAACTGGAAGTCCGCGTGGTAATCTTTGCCTGAACTCAGGTAGTGGACAGCCCCGCCCGGTGACTGCCGGTCAAGGGTGACTTCGTAAGCTACGGTGTTCGTGCGCCGGCCGATCAGGAGCGCGCCGGCCGGGCCGAGGAAGAGCAGCGCCATGACAACATCGCTCCCATTGAGCGATAACAAGAAGAAACCGATCATCGCCAGTGAGACCAGAAGTTCGATATTAAGGAAGTAGAGGCCCGGCGCCGGAGGCAGGCCCAGGCCGTAAAGCCGGCGGCGGCTCATCGCCGAAAGCCGGCGCAGGCGCAGACCCAATTTGCCGTCAGCGCCGATGCCGCGCGGCATGTACCACCCCGCATCGCTCCCGTGAACCCACTTATACCACCATCCCGGTTTCATGATGGCGCGAGCCTTATTATCCCGGCGCTCTCAGACTACGGTTCCGTCGTGTACATGTCGCTCCCGACGCTATCGCGCAAGAGCTGTTTGAGACGTGAGCGCAACAGCAGATGGTCTCCGAATCTGTTGAGTCCGGTCCACCCTACAAGCAGTGGAATGATGGCAAAACTAGGCACACGGACCCGGTCCGCCGAGTTGCACGCGATGAGTAGAAAAAGGCCGTTGCCGAGGCAGGCCACTAACGAGTCAAGAATGAGGTCCCATCCGCTCGGCTTCATCCGGCGTAACCGCTCGACGATGACTGAAATATCTGCTTGCACCGCACTACGGGCTTGCTTGGCGTTATCACTCTCCGTCATGGCTTTTTCTCCAGAGTCGTGTCGCCTTTCACCTCAAACTCAAAACTCCCCTCCGCCCACGCCGTCTCGTCCAGGCCCTTGATGGTGATGGCCAGGTCGCGCGTGACAGAGCCTTCCGTCTTCGGGTCGAGCGAGCGGAAAGCGCTGACGTTATACTGCTCGGGCAGGAGCGGAACGTTGTTCTCCGTGGCGAAGATTTTCAACTTCTCCAGGCCCGCGGGGCCTTCCGCCTTGATGGTGAAATTCTGGAAGCGGCCGGGGATGCTGTAAACCTCGTCCTTCTTGACGTAGTTGGTGGCGTAGAACCGATTCGGGAAGAGGACGGTGATCTGGCCGCTGCTGCCCATGTTGAAGATGGTGACGTAGCAGGAGCGGTCGGCCTTGAACTTGATGACCAGCTCATCGCCGACTTTGTATTCGGTCTTGTCGGTCCAGACCGAGATACTGAACCGCTCCTTGTTGCTCTGCTTGACCTTCTCGATGTCCTCCCAGAGCGGCGTAGTGGGCGTCTTGATCCGCTTGTCCAGCAGGAAACTCTCCTGCGCGACGACCTTCGACTGCGTGTCCACGATGCGCAGCGTCAACTGCAACTTGTGCCCCAGGTCCACGGTATGGCCGAAGATGAATGCGTTCACGCCGGCGATTGTTCCCAACTCCGGCGCCGTCGCCGGATCGAGCATGCCCTTCTCGGAGAGCTTGTGCTCCTCGACGATCTGCGCCAGCTTCTCGCGCTCCAGGAGGTCGACCTTCCCGCTCTTCGCGAGGTCCATAAACAGCTCATCGGCCAGCAAACGCCCCTCGACCGAGAAACTGCCGTCGAGGTAGCTGAACGGCAGGATCGCAATCCGATTGCCGCCGAGCTTGGGAACGGAGGAGATGACGAAATCGGAGAGCGCGGCAACCTGTTTCGCGCTATCGGCCTGGCTCTCCTGCGCCGACGTTCCACTTGCGGCGCTGCAAGCGAGCAGAACCAGAACGACCAGCGCGTGCTTCGACTGTGTCATATGACGTTCCTCCTGTGTGCGCGTTCATCTTGGGTTTCCCTGCGGCGTCACGGCCGCGGCGGCCGCATTGACCTGAAACTCATCCACCGGAACCGTTATCCAGGTTCCGTGTGCGATCACGGCGACGCAGCCGTTCCCGCTCTCATCTTCCGCGGTACTTCCTTGTCCCTCATCCAGCGGAAGCAGCATCACGGTGCTCGGGAGTTTCGTCAGCCGGATCGGCGGCGTGAAGTCCTCCTTGTAGAGCGCCTCGTTGCTCAGGCGCGCTCCGGCGATCCGGCCGTTGAACCGGCGACCGATCAGCAGGTTGTTGTCATTGGTCGTCAATTGAGGTTCCTCGGCGCACGCCGACACTTTCCGGCCGTTGATGTAGTTGCGGAGTTCCTGCCCATCGAAAACCATCGCAATGTGCAGCCAAGTCTTCGTCGGGAGCGGATAGTACGTATTCTCAGGCGAAGGCTTCCAGTTGAACGGCGCAACATCCGACTCGAGTTTGCCGTCAGGGGTGATCCGAAGCTGCCAGGGGCCGAGCTTCGGAGTATCGCGGGTCATAATAATGCCTCGCGCCGGATCATCGGCCCAGATCCAGGCTTCTGCGGTCATGGCCTTGGTCATGTTGAAGACAGGATTGTACTGAACGGCGATCTCGCCTTCATTTCCGTCGAACGAGATGACCGGACGCTGCGGAACGAGTGTGCCCTGCGGTCCGGGTTTTGGCGGCGGGTGTCTCATCTGCTCTTTGATCCGCCGTGTCTCCGCCGCTATCTGTTTTACCTCTGCCTCATGAGCCGGATCGGGCTGAAACTCATCCACCGGCACCGTCATCCAGGTCCCGTTCACGATCGTGGCGATGCAGCCGTTCCCGCTCTCGTCTTCCGCGGTAATTCCTTGTCCCTCGTCCAGCGGAAGCAGCATCACGGTGCTCGGGAGTTTCGTCAGCCGGGCTGGCGGCGTGAAGTCCTCCTTGTAGAGCGCCTCGCTGCTCAGGCGCGCTCCGGCGATCCGGCCGTTGAAAAAGCGGCCGATCAGCAGGTTGTTGTCATTGGTCGTCAATTGGGGTTCCTCGGGGCATGCGGACACTTTGTGGCCGTTGATGTAGTTGCGCAGTTCCCGCCCGTCGAAGACCATCGCAATGTGTAGCCACGTCCGCGTCGGCAGGCGGCGGTAAGTGCTCTCGGGCGAGGGGTTCCAGTTGGCCGGCGCAACATCCGACTCGAGTTTGCCGTCAAGGGTGATCCGAAGCTGCCATGGACCGAGCTTCGGAGTATCGCGAGTCATAATCTCGCCATGGGTCGGATCATCTGCCCAGATCCAGGCTTCTGCGGTCATGGCCTTGGTCATATTATTAAAGACTGGGTTGTATCCAACGCGGATCTCGCCGGTGCTGGCGCTTTGGTCGAACGAGATGACCGCGCGCTGCGGAACGGGTGTTCCCTGCGGCCCCGTTATTGGCGGCGGGCGTTTCATCTGCTCTCTGAACAGCTTCACCTCTGCCTCCGACCGCTTGACCTCTGCCTCTGACCGCTTCACCGCTTCCTCTAGCCGCTCGAAGGATGGGGCGCCTCCCTTATCGCGTACGGCGAAAACCGGGGTCGAGTCTTCGCCCGCAATTACTACCGCGTCCCTGCATTCCACGGCCAGCAACTGCTGGCCGAGAATGTCCTGCGCCCGCAGCGTAAGCGGCGGCTGATCGTTGAAGAACTCCACCTTCACCTGTGAGGATATCACGTTGGGCCAATCGGGATCAGGCTCACATATAATCTTGTCGCCAAACACTCCGACCGGCCAATATTCGCGGACGGGCCCGCACGGCCAAGGGTCTTTCTTAGAGCGGGTGTAGGCGTGTTCGGTCAGGTAACAGATGCTATCGGTCGCGGGATCATAGAGGCCGATGCCTTGGATAAGGATTCGGTCGAAGCACCAGCGAGCGTGAGCGCGCTCGATATGTTCCAGCCGCTCGGATGCAAAGCTGATTTTTCGCGAGGCGGCGTCGAATTTCCAGAGTCCCCGCCGCGTTTCGTGCCCCTGCGTATTGTTGATGCCGAACCAGATGCAGTTTCGCACGGGATCAGACAGGATGTACGGCACGTCGTACGTGGGCAGCCCGTCAAACAGGTTTTGCGGCGCCTCGGATCGGCGGCACGAGCACAGTGTGGCGGAACGGCCTGTCTTCGGATCAAACTCAACGATTGCCCCAGGCGACGTCCCGAGGTACCACTTGCCGTTCAGACACGCAAATGACGTCAGTTTGAGTGACGGCAACCCATCGGCTTCTGTCCAAAGCCTCGTCTTTCCTTTCTCGAAGGTCACGATCCCTATGTCACTCATGGACGCGAGCCACTGTCCTGCCTCGTCCCGCGTCAAAACCGCAGTGCAATGCAGATTTCGCTTTGCCGCTGGCTTGAGCATAATCTCGCCGAGAATGCTGCGATTGCCCCCATCCAGCGGAACGGCCACGAGCCGAACGCGATCGCCTTGGTCGCCCTCGCTCCCCGCCTCAAGAAGAACTGCGCGATTGCCGTCAGGCTGGATCGCATTGACCCGGTAACCAGTCTCTGTCGTCAAGAGCTTCACGACGAACTGTTCCGGCCTGAGATCGGGCGCCTGCGGTTTGGGAGCGGGCGGAGCCGCCAGTCCCAGTTGCCTTTCCAGGAAACCTATATGTGACTTTGCATCTCCCTGGGCGTCAAGGTTGGGTGGAAAGGTGACATTGACTGTGTCCTGAAAGTCCTTCGCGATCTCGTAGGCTTCCCGGAAACGACCTTCGTTCTCAAAGGCTGACAACCAGAACTTAATGCAATTTGCCCAATTCCACTCTGACGCCAGCCTCGCATGCTCAAGACGAAGCATCGGACGAAGAATCGCATCCCCGTACTTGATAAGAAGGTCCGGGTCATTGTTATAGGTCCAGAGGAATATATCCATCCATCTGTGCGCCCATAAACCGTCCCTCGCTAACGGATTTTCTTTTTCACCCGGCAGGATCGCGGGAATTTCGCGGGCCAGCATTTGAAGGCACGTCTCGGCATCCTTTGAGTATCCCCAGCCATCCTGGAACGCCGCCGCGTACGTGGCAAACCGCACCACCGGATCCGGGTGATTCATCAACCAGTGAAACGCCTCTTGAATGCCGGGATAGAGCGCCGAGTACGCCGCCTTCGGATCTTCCGACGGGAGAAGATTGTTGAACACCCGGGGAAAACATGCCTCCATGGCATATTTCAGAGGAACATATTTCCAGACTTGGCCCGTCATCCTGGGCGCGCCGGGCGGCGGATTCTCGATCTGGCCCACGACCTCCTGGATACTGGCCAGCCACTCCTCGGCGCTTCCCGCTATGTCGTGACCGTAGCGAAGACGTTCCGCCAGCAGATCCATCCAAACGTTCGCGGTGCCCTTTGTTCGACAGATTTCCGTTGCGATGGCCATCGCCTCACGATATTGACGCAGCCAGGCTTGCTGAAGTTCAGCGAAGAGCTGGCGGGCCTCGGCTGATCCTGTTTCACGGACGGCCCTCCTATAGCCGTATAAATCCTTATTGACATACAAATCGTGACCGCCCACCAGAAAGATCTGACTAAGCGAATTCCCGCAAAGTTCGCCTTCATCAACCTCGTGATTCTTTTCCCACCGACTGAGAACCTTATCGCGAAAACCTTGATATTGCGCCTTTTGATAGAGGACCAGCGCATGCAAACCCTCGATCGTTGCGTGTGTCCTGGCTTCCATGGGGAGTTCGCGATCATAGGCGCGAGTATCATAGAGTGCGACGCGAAAATACATCCCCTTCGCCCTTGCCACTATTTCGTCGGACGGATCCAGCGCCACAGCGGCCTGCGTACGGGCAATTACGCCGTCAGTGCCGAACGCGGATTCGGTTTCCGCCTGATTCATGAAGAGCTTGGCTTCCTCGGCCGGCGATAGCGTTCGAAGGCCGGCCGGTTCAGAGTTGAGTTTCTCCGCGATCTCGCTGACCATCTGCGTCCGTAATCCCGCAAGATTCTCAAGGGAACCGTTGATGTGGACATACTCTGTCTTATCCCCGTTCAACGATTGCAACTCCACTGTGGCCACCACCTCATTCCGGGTTGCGCCGTAGGCTAATCCGCCCTTCAGAAGCACCGCCGAGGTTCGCAAAGCCACCTCCGCGCCGGCCAGCGTTTTTTCCGCGGTCAAGTGCTCGAGACGCTCGCGCTCCAGGACGATGACATTGGGCGAATTGGCAAGATCATTGAGAAGGAACATCGAAAGCATATCGGCCAGCGAATCGAGCGAGTCGTCCAAAGCCTCGCTTCGAAACACAAGGAGGGCCACGTACCGTCTGTTGTTCGGCGGATAGCTCAGCTTGCGGCTCGCCAGATCAATGAGCGACGTGACGCCGGACAAGTCGGTGAGCAGCGTCTCCTGCAACTGCATGCAGGAACACAGGATGATCCCGGTGCGCGCTTCCACCGCTCGAATTCTGCAAGTGGGTCGCACGGACTCCTTCGCTGCCTCGAATAGTGCAGGCGGCGGCGGAGGAGCATCAACGACCAGAAACATGTCTACGCCCAGTATTTGCCCGACCTGGATCGCTTTGCTCGGCTCCATGAGTCCTGCCGCCGACAACTGCTGCTCCGCCAGGACCTTATTGATCAGCGCGCGCTCGACCAGCGTAACCTGCGATTCCTTCGACAGGCCCGCTTCGATGGTTGGCACAACGAAGTCCGCCAGCGTCGACTTGCCCTTTTCGCCGATCACCGCCACGCGGGTGGCCGCCGCCCATGCTGCGGAGGGCAGAGCGATCGCCAGCGCCACAATCAGCAAACCTTCTCGCACCCTTGCCATCGCCCAACGTCCCTTCGGAATCGCATGTCGTTCCGCAAACTGCCGCCCGGCATGACGAGCGCATCGCTCCACGCAACGGCGTTTATCATTCCTGCAGATTGGCTTCCATGTGCACGTATTCAGCTCCATGCCAAAACGTGACTCTCACAACGATGTTATCGCTGACCCAGACATCCGACCTGATCCCGGGAAATGACTCCTTGTATCTGACGCAATCATAAAACTTCTTTCCGATTATAAGCCTTTCGGTCCCCTCGCACGTTATGGTACCTGCCTGCACCGCCCAAATATCAAAAAGGACCGGCTCTGCATACTGCGTGAAGGTGTAGACGCCGCCGATGTTTCGAGGAAGCAGTGGGGCGAGTCTCAGCAGCGCGTTGAACGTCAGAATGCCCTCCTGGAAATTCCATTGTTCCGTCCGGACAGGTCCGCGGCCATTGGGATCATCGAGTATCTTTGCTGTTCCATTCTCATAACTCATTTCGCGCACTGTTCTGTCGTCTTTGCTGATATCCAGAGTGATCTGCTGTGGACGGAGCAAATCACCTTTTGGAAATCGCACCATTCGGTCGAAGACCATGCCGCCAAAGGCCGGCACCACGGCGATAGTGTCATGCAAGACAATGTCGTCTTTGTCAGATTGAGTGGACACGACCATCTTTCCGTATTCCTTGCTTTCTCCCTTCAGGACGATGGCCGTCCATGTGTAAGTGTGGCTTCCGCCCTTTTCCAGTTTCTGCAGGTCAAAGGTTACGTCCTTCAGCGGCTTTGGTGGGACGCTTTCGTCCGCCGCCAGCGCCTGCATCGTGAAAGTAATACATGACAAAACGGCTAAGGCCGCCGGGATGACCGTCACGGTAGAACGATTCTTTCTCGTCACGCGATCTCTCCATGGGTGCACACTATGGCGTGTACGTGCATTTCCTCCCGCCTGCGATTAGATTTCACCTCTCCCCGCCGGCGCCGCCGGTCGGCCTTCGCCGGCTAGTCTATGCTTCACCTCTGCAACAATCTACTTTTTCTGCTCGGCCAGTTTTGTGCGGGCCTCCACGGCCTCCGGGATGAGCTTCAGGGCGATTTCCGCGGCGGCTTTTTGTAGCGCGGACTTCCCGGCGATATTCTCGGCGAGGTCCACGGCTGTGGTCGTGGCGCGGCCGACGGCGAGGATCTTGCCGCTCTTGACGTCCACCGCCTTCATCTCCACCCGCGCCTTGACGGAGATGAGCTTCTCGGTGGTCCCGGCGTATTCGCTGAACCCCTCGCCGACGATGATGATATCCGCTTCGCTGAGGCCGTTCGGGATCTCCTTGCCGGTTTCCTTGAGGAAGTCCCTCGCCCAGTCGCTCAGCCCGGCGTTCTTCGTGCTGATGAGCGTGGCGCCGACGGATTCGAGGAGGTAGCCCACTTCCGTCTCGGCGGCCGGATCAATGGTCATACGCCCGACGTGCGTTTCGCAAATCAGGACGGCGAATTTCGGCAATGTCTTGCCCTCAAGCCGCTTCTGCAGCGCCGCGATCATGTCCTTTTCGGTCACCACTTTCGGCATCATGGCGGCGGCCTTGTCGGCCATGTATGCGCTGATCTTGGTCCCCAGGTCCTGGACGATCTCGTCGAGTTTCCCGTCGGTGGGTCCCTTGGCGATGAGCGCGCCGACCTGGCTGGTCTCGGTGCTCATGATCTTGGCGGTGATGAAGAGCTGCTGGCCGACGATCATGGCCCGGCCGGTGATAAGGAACTTCGCGCCGGTCAGCTTGCCGATCTTCGCCTTGGTGGCCTCATCCACGATCCCGGTCTGCCCCAGGGCCATTTCCTCGAGGATCTTCTTGATCTGGGCCCGCTCGACCAGTTGCAGATTGCTGTCCGCCGTCAGGAACGCGGTCAGCAGGTCGGGGATCGCCTCGCCATAAGAAGTCGTCTCCTTGGTGCCGGTCTCGAAGTTCAGCACGGCGACGAGATAGGGTCCTCCCGGCGCCTGCGCGGCCTTCTCCGGAGCCTTCTCCTGAGCCAGTCCTGCCGTCGCCAACCACGCCAGGGCCAGCACGGCCACGCTCACAAACAATCTCCCGCACTTCATGGTCCTGCCTCCTCCCAAAAATAAATTTCGCTGCCCCTTGTGCCTATTGACCATCCTTGTCCTCCTCCAGCATCATGTTCGCGAGAATCTGCCTCACCAAGCGCGCTTGCGATTCGTTCTCCGGGTCCTCCACCGGCAGCGCGCACAAAACCAACCTCGCCTTGCCTCGTCTGAATTCCGCCAGCAAGCCCGGCTCGGTGATGGCCAGGAATTCCGGGACATCCGGCTCGGCGTTGAGGCTGCGACGATCTTCCGCTTCTCCAAGGCTCTGCTGGAAGTCTTCCGCCGAAATGCCCCAGGCCAGCGGCTTGGCGTATCGGATCTGGATGGGCCTCTGGTCCTCCACGGATGCTGCCACGAACCTTGGCAGGGGAAGATACGGTTTGTCCTGCCAAGCGGAGCGAGCCAGATGGTTCACCGCCTCCAAGAATTCCGGCCCGAATGGAGACTGGACAAAGAGCTTTCCGCCATCGGCCATGTAGCTGTCCAGGTCGAAGCCCGGAGTTATGGAGCCTTCATCCCCTTTGGGAAGAAGGAGGACAATCACCCCGGCCGCGCTTTTCAAGTCCTCCTTCTTCGGCTCCAGAACGAATCGCGTCGTGTTGAATTTTCCGTCCGTCAACGCCTCGGGCGGGACCGCGAAACGCGCGGCCTTGCGCCGGGCCGGCAGAGGGACTTCCCGAGCGTAGGAGAGCAGGTTGCGGAGGACCAACTGCGCCACCGGCTCCTTCGCAAGCCGGCGACCTACTTCCAACTGGCACACGATGACGCGCCCATTCTCGCCCCAGTACTGCGCAACCAGCGGCAGATTGTCCTTTCCCTCGCCTCCGGTGAGCCAGGCCTGGTAACCCGGACATTCCGGCCAGGCGAGGACGTGCGAGGCCACCTCTCCCGAGCCGGCCCAGTCGGCCAGATCTCCGTCCAGAAGATCGCGCAGCAGAATGTGCTTCTCGCCAACCAGTTTCCGAGCTGATGAGACCGCCCGTTTCACGACTTCCACCGGCTTCTCAGGGTCGAAGAACCCAGTTCTCGGCAAACTCTGCTCCAGGAAGATCACTGTCCCGCCGCGCTCGATCAACTCTTGAATCCCGCTCATCGGCTCGGACAGCGTCTCCGGCTGATTCGGGCCGACGAGGACGAGCTTGCTCTCCAGTGTCCGCACTTGCAGGTCCGTCTTGAGGAGTTCGTACTTTACGCCCGCTTTCTCAAGGATCGGAGCCAGGAGCTTTTCAGGGTCGCAGAGCCCGACCGGCGGCATATCGGCCGTCGCCCGGCCCAGCTCGGGCAGGGCGTCTCTCGAAAAAAGTGCCAGGGTGAACTCACCTTCGGCCAGCACGTTGCCGTCGCGTTTAAGCTGGACCTGCTGGATCATGTCCACGCGCGCGCGGACCTCGGGAAGCGTCATCTCAATCGTCACATTCCCCGGAGCGTCCACCTTGCGGCTTCCGCGATTTACGATGCCCCGGAGCACGCGCGCCTCCCAGGCCATCTCGTACTGGCCCGCGCCCTCAATCTTGAACGTTCGCTTTATGGTCGTTCCTCCAAAGGTGCGCTGCGGTCCACCCACGAGCGAAAGGTGCGGCTCGCCCGCCTGCGCCAGCAGCGCTGCGGCGAGAGCCAGGACAAGGCTCAACTTCACAGGTGATTCCCTTTCCCCGGCGAAGGCCGGCTGCCGGCGGTGATGGACCGCATTCCGGCCCACATATAAAGCTCGTGCCGCCGAGTCGCGTCGCCGCTGGCGCCGAGGAGCACCGGCGTCCCTTCTTTCACCATGACCTCGGCGTTGATGGGCGAATCTATCACCGGTCTCTGTTCCGCAGCCTCCGGAACCTCGCAGTCGAAGGCAATCCGCGCACTGATCTGCCCGCTCTTTTCTTTCGCGGCTTTGACACGATAACGGAACAGGTCTCTCGAATCGCGGTCACGGCCGGAGAGGCGTACCGAGGCCTCCTCACCCGGCAGCAGGACAAACTGCGGGTTCGACAAAATGGTGGTCTTATTGTCGCTTTGCCGCTCGACGTACTGAAGTGTGACGACGACGACCTCCCGCGCAGCGTTCTTTTCGCCGACCGTGTTTATCCCGGAGCCGGACATGCCGACTTCCACCTGGTTGCCGTCAATGGCCATCCAGCGCATGGCTCCGCCCAGGTAGTCCTGGACGGAAACGAATGCCTGGACTTGCTCCGCTGATCCGTTCTCGATCAGCGCGTTTTTCGGCAACCGGCCGGCCGGGAGCGGCATGAAACTGCTCCCACCCCTA
The DNA here is from genome assembly GCA_050015075.1 of Candidatus Brocadiia bacterium. GTDB lineage: Bacteria > Planctomycetota > Brocadiia > CAIUPP01 > CAIUPP01 > JBEKCB01. The sequence continues at coordinate 60,937 of JBEKCB010000010.1, forward strand.
GGAGCAGTTTCAATTGCCACACCCGGCTGCCGCGCTTCCTTCTGGCGGACATGCAGCCGCCATGCGAGCAGCATGACCGCCGTCGAGAGGATGAGGATCGCCGCGATCGCCATGATCCGGAACGAAAGAGAGACGGGGCGACGCTCCGTCATCTTGACTTTTCGCCAGATTTCCTCGCGCAGCCGCCGGGAATAATCCGGCGGAAGATCCGGCGCCGAAACGGAACGCACCGCCGTGTGCAGGCGACGCTGCTCCCATTCCTGCTTCTCGCAGGCCGGACACTGCGCCAGGTGTTCGTGCAGGGCCGCCTGCTCGGCGTCCGAGAGATCGTTGTCGAGCAGCCGGCTGATCAGTTGAGAGCTTGTCTCGCAATTCATGTCACGTCTCCCTGTCCCAAGTACTCTTCATGGCTCCAGATAATCCGCAAGCATGTCCCGCAGGAGCTGCCGGGCCTTCCAGACCCGCCAGGCCACAGTCCCTTCGGGGAAACTCAGTATGCGCGCGACCTCTTTGTACGAAAGCCCCTCCTGCACGATCAGGGTGAGCGCCGCGCGCTGGTCGTCGGGAAGTTTCATGATCGCGTCGCTCAGGAGCCCGGCGAACTCCTTTTCGCGCAACGTCTCGAGCGGGCCGCTTGAGGACGACCGCCGCGAGTCCGCCGGTGGATCGGCCAGCGAAACCGTTTCGTGGCTCGAATGTCGCTCGCGTCGCAGGTCCAGCGCCTTTCGCACGGCAATGGAATAGAGCCAGGTCATGAACCGCGAGCGCCCCTTGAACTGCCGCAACGAACAGTAGGCCTGGACAAAGGTATCCTGGGTCACCCCGTCCGCCTCGTTGGCACTGCCGGTCAATCGGCAGGCCAGGCGATAGACGCGTTCGTGGTGGGCTTGCATGAGCTGGTCGAATGCCTCGTGATCGCCGCGCTGGGACCGCCGGATCAGTTGGGTTTCGACGGTTTCATCCACGCCTGCCTCCAACCCAAAGTGCGCGCGCCGGGTGCTTCTTAACCTATTGGACGGATTTGCCGGAACTTATTTTGTCCAAGCCCCGAATTTTTTTCGGGCCCCTGGCTGAGTCCCGGCGTGGCGCTTGCCCTGCGTAAAGGCGGTTGGATTATCTCACAACGCCTCAACCTCTTCCAGTTTTCGGATACGGCCGAGTGTCATCGTAGTCTGCTGAAGTCCTGCCGCCTTTCTACCGGCTCCCCGAAGTCAGCCTTTTCGCAATGATTCTTCCTCGCGTCGGCCGGCTCCGCGCCCGGCGCCGGTCTGACGACGCGCCGGCGGTGATAAGGGACGGCCGGACACGATCAGCCATAGGGAAGGTGTGCGACCCTGACCTAAAAATGATTCGAAAGTGTCCTTTGGCCGGGATTCGAGGTTGCTCAAGGCCGTCGAAAGTTTTCCAAGAGTGGAAAACGGTCCGAAATGGACTTTGACAACGGCCGCTTGGCTGGTACAATCTGCCCTTTGGACACGGCCGTCCTCGGCGGGGCGGTCAATTGGAGGATCCCGTATGAAATTGTTCTGGACGTGCCTGAACCTATCCGTCGCAGCCGGGTTTTGCGGCGGCATGAGCCTGGCTGGCGGCGCTGCGCAGACGCCGGCACTGAAAGATCTGCCGTTGCAGGAGAGTGTTTCCCAATATGGGATAACTTGGAAGTTTGACAAGAAGGTCCCTGTGGGGCAGTTCGTCACCGGCGACTACTACGTTGTCGGGCCGGCGAAAGTGTTGGAGGTTACGCCGGCGCCGACGGGCACAGGCACGGCTTTCCGGAATGGCTCGATGCTGAATCCGCCTGTGACGGTCTATACCGCCTACGATGGCCGGTTTGATAATGATTTTCGGGAGAATCTCATCACCAGGTATCCCTTGGAACTGAAGCCGGGGGATTCATTGGTTTCGACGATCAGCCTGGAAGTCGGAGAACCCATTGAAAAGTTGCCCGGAAACGAGCCGGGCCGCCTTAAGGCTGCTGCGGTGCTGACTTGTCTGGCGCAAGCCGTTTCGGCGGACACTTTCCGCCCCGGCTATTGCGATCAGAAGAAAGATAACTTTCATCGCGCCGCCGAAATTCACTGGGAACTGTTGCCCAGTGTGCCTGCGCCGACGAGCAAACCAAACTGGTCTTGGCCGGAATTGGAGCGCGTCTTTCAACGTCCATGGATTGACCACGTTTACTCCTGGGAAAGTCGGGAGGTCCATCCTGCTGAGAATATGCCAGGTTACGGTTATCGGCTCGCGTGGGTGGTTTCAGAGGCCGCGTTGGAGCTTTGCACCGATGCGTCGCGCGATCAAAAAACCAGGTTGTGTCAGGAAATGATCCAGGTTGGCATAGATAACTGGGCTATTGCCAAGCGCGGAAAGCGCGGAGAGGCCGGCGGCTGGATTTCCCAGGGCGGGTTCGGCCCCGGGCGCAAATTCCCCATCGTTCTTGCCGCCGTCATGCTTCAGGATCAGGAGATGATGAATATCAAAAAGAATGCTCCGGAGACCGCCTTCGGCGAGGATGAGGCTACTGAATTCGGACGGACCTGGACCGGCGCCAACGTCTGTTATACGGGCCAGTTTCCAGCGACCGGAACGCCTGACAGAGGTCCCTACGAAAACCTGTATCCGAGTATATGGCCCGGTCCAAGTCGCACCTTGGGTGAGGCATACCGAAGGGGCTCGTCCTTCAGCTCCTCCATTGGGGCGGCGCTGGCAGTACACCTCATGAAGGCCGAAAAAGTTTGGGACTATGACGCGTTTTTTGCTTATATGGATCGCTGGATGTACGAAGACGACAGCGAAGCTGTAAAGAGTATTAAGATCGCTCTGGGTGTAGCGTATGGCCACAGAGCAGGATCTCATCGCCTGGATGCTTTCACCGACGAGATGTGGGCCAACTGCAGGCAGATTGTCGGAATCGCGCCTGTTGCGGTCTTCCAGAAAGAGATTGAGGAAAAAGGCGAGGTCAAGATCGGACCAAACCGGGAATTCCTTGTCAATGGCAAGAAGCTCTTTCCCCTCATGTTGTTCGCTCAAACCAACGTCAACATAAAGGATGCGGAGGCACATGGTGAAGAGCTTGCCGAGGGGAAGATTCCAGCAAGCCTTTTTGTCGAGGCCGACGCTCAAGTCCAGGAGGCCCTCGACCTCGGAACGAACACAGTATTTGTGAACGGCGATGCAGGCCAGACCACTTGGGCATGGCATTACGGGCGCGAGTTCCTCAGAAGAATTGCGGATAAAGGACTGTATGGAGTTTTGGGAGCGGACACGGAGGTGTTCGGCCATCCGAACTTGTTAGGTTTGGCGCAGGAAGACCAGCCGGATCGCCCTGTGACGATGATTCCCACTCCGCCACTGCCGGTGAAAATAGACGCTCGGATTCTTAACAGGTCCCAGCAAGCTCACGGCGCAGCACAGGAAGTGTTCAATCCCGCAACTACGGAGGAAGGCGTGTTGCTGGAGAACATGGAGGGCGCAGAAGTCAGGATCAGATTGGCGCGCGAGGTCACCGTGAGCAGTTTGATGGTCTGTATAATGCCAGGGGTCACGACCACGAATGCGCGATCGCCGATTTTCCTTCCGGACGGAACACTGGCCACCCGAGAGGATGCCAAAGACGTCGTCTTCCTGGCCGACGGAAAGGAGATTCTCAAGGTCAGCTTGAAACAAGAGCGTGGCGACCAGAAGTTCAAGTTGCCTAACCCGGTCAGTTTCAAAGAATTGGTTTTCCGGGTTGTGTCTGTTTATCCGGGGAAGGCGGGTTACGGTTTTATAAAGCAGGTTGGGGCCTTTGACGAAAAGGGCCAGCGCGTTTACCTCTATGACTATGAGCCGCAGCTTCGTTCGGTGGAGAAAGTGGGGGACGTGTATCGCTGGATGAGAAAGAGGCAGAAGACTCGCCCTGTTTTCCTCACACTCAGCTCCGGCTTCATGTCCTCCTCGGCGATGTGGGACAAAGAGACCCGCCAGACACTGTATCCCGGATATATTGCAAGCTGTGATGCGGCGGGATTCGTGTTGCCGCCTGACCCTGCAAGCGATCCGGCGAAATGGCTGAACCGCGTCGGACAAGAAGCGGATGAGCTCTGCAAGCTTGCAGGCGCCGGGCGGCCTGTCGTGTTCTGGCTCGAAGCGAACTCAGCGCTGAAGCCGGCGGACGCCAGAGCTGCAGTCTGGAACGCGATTATTCACGGGGCAACAGCTATCGGCTATCGAATGCAACCGCGCGACAAGTCCTCGCAAGCGGACGGTGAAATGACGGCGGCGTTGAAGCAACTCAACCGGCAGATCGCGCAACTGGCGCCGGCCATTCTCAGCGACCCTGCGCGTGTCAAGGCTGTGATGGCGATGAACAGCGGACAGGAGTGCGGCTGCAAGGCGACCGAGTCCGACGGTTCGATGGTCATCTTCGCGCAGAACCTCGGCTCGGAGGGCAAAGCCGTCATTCGTGTGGATGGACTTCGAGCCGGAACGAACATTGAGGCGGTCGGCGAAGGGCGCACCATCGCCTCGAGCCAAGGCGAGTTCAACGACGATTTCGCGCCGCTGTCTGAGCACGTCTACAGACTAAAACTCTAGCCTTCTAAGAAGGCGAGGGAGAGTGAAGTCGCCGGCTTTACGGTTCTGATCGTGAAGGGGCAGTCCGTATGCCGTACGCGCTCGAAGTAATGCCCTCCGGCCTCATTCCGGCGCAACATAGTTTTTCGGCCCACCGTAGCGCATGAACCGGCTGTGGACGATCAACAGCAAGATCGCGGCGAACACTGCAATGCCGGAACCCATGAGGAAGGTGTAGCGGTACTGATGGCCGCTCCAATCCAGGATGCCGCCGATGGACGGGCTCATCACCATACCGATGGCCGCGCCGACCAGGCCCGCGGCCGAGTTGAACTGCGCGAACGTCGAACGCGGCAACAGCCGTTGCGCCAGCGAGGCGGACGTGGTGTAGTAGACGCCGGAAAGAACGCAATGCACCACCCAGCCGACGGCGAACCGCGCCGGCGCGGTCACGTAGAAGAGTCCCGCCATCATCGCGATGGCATAGAGCAGCAGCGCGATAATGCTCACCCGCAGCGCATGGAACCGATCCACCAGCACGCCGAGGAAATACGCCAGGCACAGCGAGATCACGTACGACAGGGCACTGTACTTCCCGTACTTTTCCATGTTGACGCCCATGCTGTTGGCGAACGGCACGCTGAACAGGTTGATGGGCCAGAAACTTATCCCGCCGAAGGTCAACCCCAGGAACACCCAGAGGTAGTACGGCTTGCTGAAACATTCCTGGAAATAGACCTTCGTGATTGCGAAGACGCTCTTGCGTTCGCCCGGCTTGACGTCCGGCGGCGGCGCATACTGGCCCTCTTTGACCATCAGGCACATCATCATTACGCCCACGCCGTACAGGATCGCGATGCCCCCGAACAGCCATTGGCTGTGCTCTTCGGCCTGCCCGATCAGCCAGTAGTTGAAAAGAATCCCCGCGAGCAGGCTCAATACCCGGAAGAGCCCGTAGAAACGGCCGAGCAACGAGCTGGGAACCACGTCATTGATCAACGCGCCGAAGACTGAACCGGCTATGATCGCGGCAAACTCGAAACACGTCCAGAAGACTCCGAAAACGATGAGGGTGAGGTTCACTCCGGTCAGCCACTGGCTGCCCAGGATGCCGCGAACCAGGTCGGCGATGGGCTGGCTGAATGCCAGTCCCGCCATGGCCAGCGCCGCGACCGGCGTGGCGACGAGGATGTAGGGAATCCGTCTGCCCCAGCGTCCGCGATGGCGGTCGGAACGATAGCTGATGATCGGTCCCAGAATGGCGCTGATGCCCAGCGGCAGAGAACTGAGCAGCAGGCCCATGACCGTATCCGAGGCGCCGTACTTCTTCACCAGCATTTGCACAACGGGGGCCACAGCCCGATCGCGCATGGACCAGGCGAAATCACCCCAGAGGAGCCAGGAGAACAGGATCACGAGACCGCCGAAGGTGTAGGCGAGCGTGCCGACGCGCCAGAGTTTCCGCTGCGGCGCAGGAATTGCGTCCGCCGGCACGCTCCGCGCGCCGCGAGTCGCGTCCGCTTGGCCGCTTGACTCGTCGCCCATCACCCGACCTCAGTTGATTTGCACTCTTTCACCCCGTGGCCAAGCGTCCTTCAAAGAAAACCGGGTTTTGGAGCATGAGAATAAAGAGCCGAATTGCCGCTGTCAAACGATTCTTCGGGGATATGCCGGTCTTGAACAGGGTTCCGAGGCGCTGGCGGTGGCTGAAATGGGGCAGAAAGGGAGACGCCCGCGCCCGCTCCGGCAGCTTGAGCTAAAGAACGCGTGATTTCTTGCGATAATCCTTATGGAGATCCTCGGAATGCCGCAGATGCTTTAGGTCGGACGCCATGAGCAGTCTTGCCGAAATAACTACGCTGGGAGGCGCCGGCGCCGCCGGCGACTCCCTGTCCAAAATCTTCATCGCCCGGCAACCCATTCTGGATATGCAGCAGAAGGTCTACGGCTACGAACTCCTCTTTCGCTCCGGGCTCGAGAATGCCTTCAGAAGCGCGGAACCTAACCAGGCCAGCGCCAAGGTCATGACCGATGGCACCCTGATCCTCAGCATGGAGGCCATCAGCGACGGCAAGCTCGCCTTCATCAACATCACGCGCGACATCCTGCTCAACGACTACATCAGTCTTCTGCCCAGGGGCCTGACCGCGGCGGAGATCCCGGAGACCATCGAACCGGGCCCGGAGATCATCAGCGCCTGCAGCAGACTTAAGGAAGCCGGCTACATACTCGTCCTGGACGACTTCGTCTACGGAGAGCAGTATGCCGACCTTATGAGCCTGGCGGACATCGTCAAGGTGGATTTCCTGTCCACTTCGGCGGAGGAGCGCCGGCAGGTTCTGTCACGCTTCAAAGCCCCCAAAGTCCGTTTCCTGGCCGAGAAAGTCGAGACGCACGAAGTCTTCCAGCAGGCGGTCAGCCTGGGATACACTTATTTTCAAGGGGACTTCTTCAGCAAGCCCGTGATCATCTCGTCGCGAGACGTGCCGGGCTTCAAGCTCAATTACCTGCATATGCTTCAGGAGCTTCAGTGGCCCGATGTCAACTTCCCCCGTCTGGAGGGGATTGTCAAGCGCGACATGGCGCTCTCTTTCAAGCTGCTGCGATACATCAATTCCGCTTATTTCGGCCTGAGCAACAAGGTCAGTTCCATCATGCATGCCATACGGCTGCTGGGGCCGCGGCAGTTCAAGCAATGGGCTTCGCTCCTCGTCATGGCCAGCATGGGCAGCGACAAGCCCGACGAGCTCGTCGTCCGGGCGCTCATCCGCGGGAGGTTCTGCGAGTCCCTCGCCCCGATCCTCGGCATGAAGCAGCAGTCGCAGGAACTCTTCCTGCTGGGAATGTTCTCCGCGATTGACGCGATCCTGGGCCGCCCGCTGGAAGAGATCCTCAAGGACCTTCCGCTGTCCGATGACATCAAGGACGCGCTCTGTGGAAAGCCCAACCGCCTGCGCGCCGTCTTTGATTACGCTTTGGCTTACGAAAAAGGGGACTGGGATGGTTTGAGCGCAAAGGCCGACGCCCTGGGGCTCGACGAGTCCGGAATCCCGGCGGTCTATCTGGCCGCCGTGCATTGGGCAAAGCGCAGCTTTGGGGAAGCCACTGCCGCCCGGTGAGGCAGGCGCCTGCCGCTTGCTTATTGGAAATTCGGCCGATGATCGAGAAAAAGGATCTCCAGCGTCAGGCCCGGCGGCGCGGCATCCGGCGCTCCGGTGGAAACGCTTTTCAGGGCTATCCAGAGCTATTGACGCCGCCCGCCGAGGATGATACGGTCTCCGAGCAGGCTGGGGTCAACAGGGCTTAGCGGTAGAAAGTGCAACGCCATGGCGGAGAAGCAGGGGGATAAACACAGTGCTGATGCGGCTGCCAGGCTGGAACCCTTCCTAAAGATTGTGGATTCACTGGAGAAAGAAAAGGAGGGCTTGCTGGAAAAGATAGGCGCAACGAGTCCTGACAATGCGATAGCGGCCCAGCGCATACGCGAGATTGACAGCAAGCTGATGAGCATTCAGGATGCGTTCACAGACAGCTTAGTGAAACGGATAGGTGTGGAGCGCGAGAGAAAAGGTTAAGTCCGACTATCTGCCTGAGAAGGAACGGTAGTGGCGAACCAGTTCGGGGTACTTCGCCAAGGCTTCGCTCCCCTTGGACGTGACCGCGTACAGCCCTCGACCGACGCGACAAAACCAGCCGTAGACGTTTCTTGACAGGATGGAGAGCGTCTTGGGCCCGGTCCCGAGCGCGCGCAGTTGCCGAGGCTTCATCTCACCGCAGTCGGCGAGGTAACAGGCGATCTGGATCGCGTTCTCACGGTACGCCGTGACGAGCGGTCGCCGGGTGCTGCCGCCGAGGTTGAAGTCCCCTGAGCGCCGGCCGATTTCCTCGAGGACCGTTCGCCGCGCGCTGCGCCGCTTTCTTCGCTCGAAGGGCAACGGGTGGAAGACCACCTCCACCGGCGGCCTGCCCGGCTTGAGCGACACCAAGATCAGCCCCAGTTCCAGCCGCCGCAGCACGCGGAACACCCCGCGCATCTGCCACATCCACTTCGCGTGGTTCGGCGGGCGCGGCACGGCCAGATAGACGGAGTCGGTCATCTGCTGTCGCCGCACACCCTGGGCCAGGAGCGCCAAGTTCAGCGCCAGTTTCATCTCGATCACGATCAGGTCGTCGCCCTTCACTGCCGCGATGTCGCAGTGCTTCACCTCACCACGGACAGTGTATCCCTGCGCCGTCAGGTACGCGTGCAACAACGGGTAGAGGTCCGTCTCCACCGGTTTCGTTTTGGCTCTGCGCGGCATGGATCTCTCTCTGCAAGGGGCGAGAGTCCCTCTGGCCTATGACCGCTGTTTCGGAACGGCGCGTGCCGCTATGATGCCCAGCACTGCGCCTGCAATAGCCCCTGACCAGGGGCTGGCGATGCACGGTCAGCCCAGCCCCGCACACTTTCCGAAGTACCCGATGAGGCCGCCGGCAGCGGCTCCTATGACAGCCCCGACGATGTGTCTCAACATGATGCGCGCTCCTGCAGCTCGGGCGGCTGGATTCGGGCTACGGCGCCTGCGCGGTCGCGCGCAGCATAACCTTGGCGCCGAGACCGGTCAAGCTCCGTCCGGGAATTTCGCTTGACTCCACCCCATGAGCGGACTAGACTTTTGGATGGGTCAACTACTGTTCCGGGTGTCGGCGCCTCCCAGTTGCGATGGGCTCTGTCAACAAGGTGGACCGAGATGGAACCAATCTCTTTCACGCTCAATGGCAAGCCCGTAACCGTCACTACAGACGGCGAGAGGATGCTCCTGTGGGTTTTGCGGGGCGACCTGGGCCTCACCGGGACCAAGTACGGCTGCGGCGAGGGCTACTGCGGGGCGTGTACCGTCCTCGTGAACAAGACGGCCGTCCGCTCGTGCCAATACCCGCTGCGAAACGCCGCCGGGAAAGAGGTCGTCACGATTGAGGGTTTGGCCAAGGACGGGAAGCTGAACGCGCTCCAGGAAGCCTTCGTCGAACAGGACGCCCTCCAGTGCGGCTACTGTACGCCGGGCATGATCCTCAATGCGTACAGCCTGCTGCTGAGCAACGCTCGGCCTTCCCGGGAACAGATTGTCGAGACCATGGAAGGAAATCTCTGTCGCTGCGGGGCGCATGTCCGCATCATCCAGGCGATCCAGTCCGCGAGTGAGAAGATGGGAGGAGTGGCCGGATGAACGAAGATGAAATCATGGAGTGCGATTTCCGCGACACGGTCACTCCGGGCCTAATCAGCCGCCGGGCCTTCCTGAAGGGGGTGGGCGGCGGGATCATCATCCTGATTTCCCTTGACATCCCCTCCGTCCTGGCGGCGGAAGCGGGCAGGAGGGAACAGGCGACCGATTTCAACGCGTACCTCAGGATTGGACCGGACGGCCGGGTCAGTTGCTTCTCGGGCAAGATTGAGATGGGGCAGGGAATCATCACCTCTCTGGCCCAGATGCTGGCCGATGAACTGGACGTGAGCGTGGAATCGGTGGACATGGTCATGGGAGACACGGCGCTCTGTCCATGGGATATGGGCACGTTCGGGTCCATGAGCACCCGTTTCTTCGGGCCGGCCCTCCGGGCGGCCGCGGCGGAAGCCAGGGTGGTCTTGATCGAACTGGCGGCCGAGCGTCTCGGCGTGCCGAAGGAGCGCTTGCAGACAAAGAACGGCGTGGTATTCGACAAGACGCAGGAGAGGACGCGGGTCACCTACGCGGAACTCGCCGGAGGCAAGCCGATCGCGCGGCACCTTACGGGGAAGGCCGTCCTGAAAGCCGCATCCGAGTTCATGGTGATGGGCAAGCCCATGCTGCGAATGGACTCCCGGGTCAAGGTCACTGGAGAAGCCAAGTATGCGGCCGACATCCGCCTGCCCGGCATGCTGTACGCCAGGGTCCTCAGGCCCACCGCCCACGGCGCGAAGTTGACCAGCGTTGACACCGCTGCAGCCGAAGCCATGGAAGGCGTCCAGGTGGTCAAGGACGGCGACCTGATCGCCGTCCTTCACAAGGACTTCGATGCCGCAGGGAAGGCGCTGGGCGCGATCAAGGCCCAGTTCGACGTGCCCAAGGCCGAGGTGGACGATGTGACCATCTTCGACCATCTTGTCAAAGGCGCGGGGGAGCCTAACGTTCTGGCCCAGGGGGGCGACATCGCGGAGGGGCAGAAGCTCGCCGAGGCCACGGTCGAGGCAACCTACCTGAACAGCTATGTCGCCCATGCCCCCATGGAGCCTCACAGCGCGGTGGCGCAGATCGAAGGGGACAAGGCGACAGTCTGGGCGTCCACTCAAACGCCCTTCCCGCTTCAGGGCCAGGTGGCCCAGGCCATCGGACTTTCGGCGGAGAACGTCCGCGTCATCACCCCGTTCCTGGGTGGAGGATTTGGAGGGAAGAGCCGCGGTCAGCAAGCCATTGAGGCGGCCAAGTTGGCGAAGCTGGTCGGGAAGCCCGTCCAAGTCGCCTGGACGCGCGCGGAGGAGTTCTTCTACGACTCGTTCAGGCCGGCCGCCGTCGTCAAGATCAGGTCGGGGACGGCCGGGTCCGGGGCTATCGTGCTGTGGGACTACGGCGTCTATTTCGCCGGCGAGCGCGGCGCGCAACAGTTCTACAACATCCCGCACCATCGCACGGCGTCCTATTCGAAGTGGAGCGGTGAGGGCGGCGCCCATCCATTCGCCACCGGCCCCTGGCGCGCGCCGGCCAATAATACCAATACCTTCGCCAGGGAGTCGCAGATTGACGCCATGGCGGCCAAAGTGGGCATGGATCCCGTGGCGTTCCGATTGCAGAACCTGACCGACGAGAGGATGGTGAGAGTCCTCAAGGCGGCGGCCGAGGCGTTCGGCTGGACCCCGGCAAAAGCGCCCAGCGGCCGCGGCTTTGGCGTCGCTTGCGGCACCGACGCGGGCTCGTACGTGGCCTCCATGGCGGAGGTCCAGGTGGACAAGAAGACGGGGCACGTCCAGGTAAAGCGCGTGGTCTGCGTCCAAGACATGGGCTTGGTGATAAACCCCGAGGGCGCGAGATTGCAGATGGAAGGCGGTGTCACCATGGGCCTCGGTTATGCGCTGGCCGAGGAAATCCATTTCAAAGGGGGCCGGATCAAGGACCTGAATTTCGACACCTATGAACTGCCTCGTTTCCCCGGGGTGCCGCAGATCAAGACGGTGCTCGTGCCGGCGGACGACCTGCCTCCTCAGGGAGGCGGGGAACCGGCGATCATCTGCATGGGCGGCCTGGTCGCCAACGCCATCCACGATGCGACCGGCGTCAGGCTGTTCCAACTCCCTATGACGGAAGCGCGCCTCCTCAAGGCGCTGGCCGCGCGCACCGGCCAGCCTGCCTTTGTCGCCTGACCGGGGAATCCAAGCCCACGACAGGCTGGCAGTACTTCGCTGTTGTCCGCACATCGGAGTGACCGAGCACTTCGGCCGCCACCCGCTGGTTGTCATCGGCCTCAACGATAGGTCGTGCTTCCCCGGAACTCCTTCGACAGTCCCTCTGTCCCTGTTAGCTCGATGTCCTACTGGTTCAGGGGCGGCTTCCACAGCCGCAGGGCGAGAGCGTGGAACCACAGCGCGTAGTTATGGTCCGGCTGGTCGCGGCGGGCGGTCAGCTTGAGGCGGAAGGTGTGGGCGCCGGCTTTGAGTTCCACTTTGTCCAGCGTCGCCAGGCCCTCTGTAGCCCCCGTGATGCTTGTGACGGCCGGCGGCGCCTTCTCGACGGCATGCTCCGCACCCCCGTCGATCTGCCATACGAAGGGCGAGAGGGAGCGCGGCGGTTTCAGGCGCATAAGGCTATTGCCCGAGAACAGGACCTCGTAGCTTCCGTCCGCAGGAACGGTGAGAGTGACCTCGACCCAGTAGCCCTCCGGCCCCGGCTCGTCCTTGGTCCAGATGTCGGCGGTGCGTCCCTCGGAGAAGTTCTCATGAGGAGTCACCTGCCACCCCGGCCCCAGGCGGCCCGCCGCGGCTTGAGCGACCACCATGCCGGCGCTCGGCCCGCCCGCGGCGCCCCTGAGAATCTTGAGGCTGCGCGCGCCGTTCAGCAAGCAAGTGTCCTTGAGGTTGATCGTCGCCTGGCCGTCTTTGATCTGCACCTCAGTGGAGCGGCCGAGCAGGTCTGTCAGGGTCACGGGCCGACCTGCCTGCAGCGGCTGGACCGCGAGAGTAGCCGTTGCCTGGATGCAGAAGAGGTTCCCGCGGTTGTCGAAGTCTGCGATGGCCTCCTCGCCGCGCTGGAAAAAGTGCGTCTCGTAGCCGGGGATCGCGCTGCTGGAGCCGGTGTGTTTAGCCAGGCCGAGGCAGTGGGCGCCCACCGAGTAGGCGAGCCCCGCGGGACGGGCGGTGAGGTCGCGGTTGACCAGCGGACGGTAGTCTGCGTAACCGGCGAAGACGTGAAGGAACTTGAAGGACCGCTCAATGGGACTCGCCAGGTTGCGCAGCGGGATCTCCGAGCGCTCCTCGGAGTTCCACAGAGGCAGTTGGAGATGGTGTTGCTTGAGCAGCGCCTGCCAGCCGTCAATAGCGCTCGGGATATCGTCGGTGTAATGGACCGTAAGGATATCGAGGTCTTTCCCGACGCCAAGCTGGAAGAGACGGTCGGCGAAGGTCTGACCGCTGTCGAAAAAGCCGGTCAACCCGGGCCCTGCGATGTGCGCCTCGGAATTGCCCCGTCGCAGAGCGGCGGCGGTGTGGTGGACCAACTCGGCGAAGTCATCCACCGTGCCGGTCCAGTACCGGTTCGTCAGGTTGGGCTCGTTCCAGATCTCCCAGACCTTGATGTCCTCGCGGAAGTCGGCCGACAGCTTGGTCATCAGTTGGTCCCAGAGCGCGTAGTCCGCGGGCTTTACCCGGTTGTAGACGGGACCGGCGTCCCCGATGACCGCCGTGTCGTTGGGGCGGGAGGACAGCTCGCGGGGACACTGGGCAACCTCGCCCATGACATAGAGGCCCTGCTTGCGCAGAGCCCGCACCATCGCCTTAGCCCTCGACCAGTCGGCATCCACCGAGGGCGGGGCGCCGGGCGTGATAGTGACCTTGCCGAAGGTCTCCGCCCAGAAGTTGAAACGGACCCACGAGGCGCCCAGCAGGCGCTGGCTCAGAGCCAGGTCCGCGGCCGCTTGCTCCAGGGGCCTGTCGTCGAGAGGGATGTAGAATATCCCCCAAGGCGAAGCCTCGTCAGGGGGATCGGGCGTGAAAACGACGGCGACGGAGGTGGCGGCCGTGGCCTTCCTTTCGCCGCAGACCAGGTTCAGCCAGAGCGGGTACAGCCCGCGGCGTCCCCGTATCTCAAGGGGCAAGCGCACTTCTCCGGCGCCGTCAGCGAACTCTGCGATGGGGACCTCGCCCTGCTGCACGAGGGTGCCCTCACTATCGGTCAGCCGGTACTGTAAGCAGGCCGGTCCGGTCAAGCCGGTGGCCTTCGCCTGCATGTCGATCGGTTCGCTGTCCGAGAACATGAACCCGGCGCGGGGTGAGGCAGGGGTGACGCTGAGCGCTTTTGGGTTCTGCGCCAGCGCGCTACCCGCGCACAGGCCTGCGGCGAACAGCAGGGCCAGGGTGATAAGTACCGATTGCCGCCGCGAGTTGGCAGCCTCCTGGATGATCTGCACGAAGCCGACCTCCAAATCACCCGGAATTCCCCAGTTTGACCGTCAGAATCCGCTTGCCGAAGGGAAGTCGCGCGGCGAAAGAACGCCCCTGCGCCGGCGGGATTTTACCTGCCAGGCTGGGCAGGACCTTTAAGTTCTTTTGCAACGGCGTTCCTGTAGTAGCTATCGTCGTGCTGCTGCTTCCATCCGTCGGTCGGGGGCATGCCGGGAGCGGTGCGGTATTTCGCCCAGATTTCGACAACCCACTGCGTCCAGTAGCACGTGCCTTCCCGGCAATAGTCGTTGTCGTAGTCGAGGCCGCGTGCTTTGAGGATTTTGCGGGAAGCGGCGTCGTTTTCGTACATCCAGCGATCCACGTAATCGAAGAATGCATCGTGGTTCCAGGCTTTTTCGGCGTGCAGGAGGTGGAGCGCCAAGGCCTGGGCGACCCAGGCCGAGCTCGTGTTGGCGCGGCGGTAGCCTTCGCTGGTCAGCTGGCCTCGTCCCCAGGTGGAGGGCGGCGTGTGTTCATAGGGACCCCAGGCGTTGGGCCCGCGAACATAGTTACGGCTGATCCCGGTGACTTCATCAATGCCGGAGTGCCCGGTGAAGACGACTTTCGCGCCGGTCCAGCAGTCACCGTAGGCGGTTTGCTCGTCTTCGCCGAAGGCGGCTTTGGGGAAGGACTTGTTGACGTTGGCGAGTTCGTCGTCACCGAGGAGCAGCCCTGCGAAGACGATGGGCAGCTTGCGGCCGCTGCCGTGGCCGCCGAAGCCCGGCCATCCGGAATGCCCGGCGCGAATGATGCCGCCGAGGTCAATTCCGACCTGGACGAAGTTATCGAGCAAAGGCTCTTTTTGCGCGGGAGTGAAGTTCATGCAGAGGAGCAGCGCCGCATCGCCGACGCATTCGCCGACCTGCTGGCCGTACCAGGGCATGTTGTCGGCGGGTTCTTCGAAGCCGAAGAAGCCGGTGTTGACCCACGGGCGCTGGGTGTAGCGGACGTATTCCTCGATCGTGGCAGCATCGCCGGGACGGACGAGGGAGGGCAAGAGTTCGCGCTTCAGATCGCGCGCCAAAAAGATCTTTTGAGTGCGGTCGCAGAACGATGGACGGAATGCATCGGCCGGTTGCGGCGCAGCGACGCAGGTCAGCACGGCGGCGTCTTTGACGGGACTGGAATCCTCTACGCCGCGCGATTCCGTTTCGTTGCTATTCTGCAGTGGAACCTGCAGGACCAGTCCCATCGGCATGCTGATGGTCGAGACGAGGGAATCGCCGGGCTTCATGGCGACGGGAAGCTTTTGGATGAGGGCCGGGTCAAACCAGTTCTTGACGCCGCTGTCGTAAGATACTTTATCTTCGGCGGGCGGATTGAGCATGAAGCCGTTGCGAACGCGGTATTTTCCCGGCTGGAGCTTATCCGTCGGGTCGAGCTGATCGGCGGGGATTTCGGCGCCGTAAAGAGGCCGCGGGCTGATCGCGGTGATCGTCACGGGTCCGACGACGTAAAAGTCGCCGTTGACGAATTGTCCGACCCGAGCCGGCTTGTCAAACGTCCAGGTCATGCCGTATTGCGAGAGGCTGTCTTTCAACGGAAGATCATCGAGCCTGGGCGCCGCCGGGGCGTTGGCCTTGGTGTAAATGGCGGCCGGCTTTTCCTGGCTCCAACCGGGACTCGCCAGAGCCGCGACTGTCGCGGCAGAGAGACCGAGCGCTAAAATCTTTCCGAACATGATATTCCTCCCTTTCCGTTTTGCCGTGAATCGAGACCGGAAGCGCACACCGGCTCGCGCGCTCCCACTCCGCGCTCGCGATCAACGCGGGTTATTTATCCCGCTGACCCAATGCCGTTTCAGCCGGAATTTTCCATCTGCCCCTCTTCCGGCGGACATTCGGCCTCTGGACATGAAAGATTGTACGCTCTAAGCGATTGCTGTCAAGTGGTTTCACGGCTGTTCTAGAATACGATACGGCCGCGCGCCACCCCTTTGTTCAGCTACGAACGCTGTGCCATCAATTCGCTTGTTCCCGTGATCCTATCCACGCTTTAGAAGCCGGAATTTCCCTTCTTTTCGCCCTCCGTGCGACGGTCAGACATCAAATGTCGGATTCTGACGTCCAAGCTCATTCCCCGCCAGTTTTTCGGCAGTTGACCAGGCCCGCGGGAATTCCGGAGGATCAGAGCCCGAGTTGTGCGGAGACGCCCTGCATCGCCTTGAGTACGATGCCGACGTGTTCCTCGAGCGGCACGCCGAGTTCCCTGGAGCCTTGCTCGACCGTCTGTCGGTTCACACCGGCCGCGAAGGACTTCTCCTTCCATTTCTTCATCACCGTCTTCACCTCGACCTCCGCCAGTTTCTTCGAGGGTCGCACCAACGCCGCCGCGGTGATCAGGCCGGTCAGTTCGTCCACCGCATAAATGGCCTTTTTCAGGAGCGAATCGCGGACCACGCCGGCGTGGTCCGCATGGGCCAGGATCGCCTGCACGAGTTCGTCGGAGAACCCCTGCTGCCGCAAATACGCCGCGCCTTCCATCGGATGGCTGCTCAAACTGGGGAACTTCTCGTAATCGAAATCATGGAGCAGCCCGACCGCGCCCCATTTTTCGGGATCCTGTCCGAACCGCGCCGCGTAGGCGCGCATCGCTGCTTCGACGGCATAGGCGTGTTTTCGGAGGTTTTGATTCTTCGTCCAGTCTTCGAGAATTGCCTCCGCCTGGCTCCGTGTCGGCCACGTGTCCATCAGGTCGCTCCTTTCGCTTTTTCAACCCGTGCGCCTCATACGGATTATACCATGTGAGCGGCGCGGCCTATTCCGCATGCCGCCCTCCCATGGTATAATACAAGGGGATGGGCGGCAACGGCCGCCCGAAGCGCACGCTTTGCCGTTCGACCCTCATTGCGAGACTAAGAAGGCGAGGTGCAGCGTGAGCGACGAGAGCAGGAAATCCGCCGGCGAGCGAATGCTGACGAGAACCGATGTGCTCGAAGGGCTCCGAGCAGCCGGCCTGCCGCAAGGTGATGTCAATGACATCATGAAGCAGATGGACCAGATCATCGGGCTCGAGACGGTGGTCAGGCTTCCAGCGCTGTTCAGTCTGCTGCTGGACTACCGGGCGGATAAAACGCAGATGATGGACTCGCCGGGCGTCAAGAAGGTTTCGCCGATTCGCCCTCCGCGCTGAATGCGGCGCATAAGGCATGTCTCACCACGAAGGACACGAAGGGCGCACTTAAAAATGCCTGTTTCGCCGCCCGTTCTTCATGCCCTTCGTGCCCTTCGTGGTGAAGCGTCGCGGAATAGTGGAATATTAACGGAATAGTACGTGTGATACTTATTTGTGGCTCCCTGCGAACCACAAGCATGAACAGATAAAGTCAACTGCAATCGAAGCGATGGCAATATAGTACCATTTGCGGTAAGTTGCGTGCTCCTGGATAAATCGCCCAAACGTCGCCCGACAGGTGAATGCTACCGCCCTAGCATACTGTACCGGATTCACGCGCGCTTCAAATGGTAGCTGTTCAAAGTAGTTAACGTATGTTTTCAGGACAAGCCAGTAAATGGGCCACGTGAGGATGACTAAAAGAAGGGACGGAACAGCATTCCATAGAACTAAGCGCGCCTCTTTCATGCCAAGAAGCATACCTGTCCAATACGCCAGAATTAGAACCACTACGCCGAATGGAAATATTTTGAACTGCCGTCCATAATCAGATTCGGGCATAGGCGCTCTCTTTAAACGGCATTCCCCAGATGGTCCGCCCTACTTCCTCGCGGCGCGCTTGGCGACGATGCGGCGGACTTCGTCGTAGCCGGAGCGGTTCCGCAGGCCCAGGCTTTCTTCCACGCGCGCGATCGGCAGGGCGATCACCGGCGTGCCGGCGCGCACCAGCGCGCGCGCCATCTCGTTGGGGAAGCCCAACTCGCCTGACTTGGTATTGTACCGCCCCGCCGTTTCGTCCCACATCTCCACGTGCAGGCCGGGCAGCGTGCCCTTGAGAAGGCGCGCGCTGAGGAGAAAAGCGCCGACGTTCGTTTCACCAAGGCGTTTGGTCGGCGCCCCTTCGGCGGCGGTCTCGCGCGAGGCCACCACGTAGCCGTGCAGGTCGCGCTGGATCGGAGCGTAGGGGGTGCGCGTGACGGCCGCCGGGAACAACATCGAAGATGACCCAAGCGCCTGGTAGACCACAACGCTGCGCGCGAGGGTGTCGGCGCTCAGCAGAGGCTGTGAGCCCCAGACGACGAGCACGTCCGTCTCGCCATTGCGGATCTCAGGGATGGCGGTGAGCACGGCATGGCCGGTGCCAAGCGGCTTCTGCTGGACGACGACGCGCGTTCCTCGCGGCAGCCGTATCTCCTTGAGGAGTTTGCCTTTCATGGCCGGGCTGACGACGATGATGGGCGGCAAGGTCTTGAAGGGCATCGCCGCCAGGGAATCGAGCACGCGCGCGATGGAGGGCTTGCCGTCAATGACGTTGAGCGCCGCCGGACTGCGATATCCTCCGCCCAGCCGGAGCTTTCCACGGCCGCCGGCGACGATGACGGGCTGAATCGGGTGCAGGAGTTTGAAGGCGGCCGCGCGAGGAATGCCCAGCAATTCGCAGGTGGACTTCTCGATCACCGGCGCGTACGTCTCCCATTTCCACCAGATGGCGCTGGCGTTGACCACCGCCCGCCGGAGCACGTCGCGCAGGCAGAGCAAGCCGAACCCTTCGCCGGGGGTGCTGACGGTGACGCTGCCCTCGGCAAGGCCGTTGCGGCTGCGAGGGGCGTAGTATCCGGACTGCACGCGGTCCACCAATTCCGCGACATGCTCCTTGGATACCAGGGCCAGGACATTTCCGCCGAACCCGCCGCCCATCAAGCGCGCGCCGTAGACGCCGGCATGGCCAAGGATGATGTCCGTCAGTTCGTCAATGTCGGGAGTCGTCAGCTCGTACAAATCACGCAGGCTCTCATGCGTCTCGGTTATGAGGTCACCCACGGCCCGCAGGCCGGGTTCGGTCTTCTCGGGCGCCTCGGGCATGCGGGAAGAGAAGATCTCCTGGAGAATCCGAACGGCCTCGCGGACCCGCACGACCTCGCCGGCATGATGGAGCGCCCGCGGGCGGATGGCGATGGGCCGGCCGCCCATCTCGTTCGCCAAACGCGGATAGCCGCGCTCCAGTTCCGCATACACGGACGGGAAATCCCGGCGGATCTCCGTCAACGTCACGCTCTCCGGCAGCACGCTCAGGATCTCGCGCGCCTCGTATCCGGCCGCGACCTCGTCTGTCTGGGTCGAGAGCGTTTTCACCACGCCGTTCCAGCGTTCGCCGAGAGCCGGATCCTGCCGACAAAGGCGTTCGAGGAGGGCGGGGATCAGCAGACGTGAGACGGCGGAGCGCTCGTTGAACTTGAGGAACACATCGCCGCTCTTGTCCGCCGGGTGCGAGAAGAAAGCAACCCACCGATACCGGAAGCGATGCAGCGGAACGAGGCTGGTCTTGAACGGGGAGAAGTTCAGGTGCAGGGCGCTCTGCCGGCGCGAGAGGCACATGGTGTAGTGGTCCATGTTCCCGCCCCGCGTCCCGATGTACCACTCCGCCAGGGCCGAGTCCTCCGCGAGGGAACCGGCGTCGAACGGCAGACGATTGGCCACGCGCGTTGCCGCGCCGGTGAGGACCACCACGGCCGAGGAGGACGAGGCGCCGCCGGCTGCGGGAATGGTGGAATCGAGCAGGAAGTCGAAACCGCGCCGGAGTCTGCCGTACTTCATGGCGCAGAAGAAGACCGAGGCTTTGACGTAGTTGATCCAGTGGCGCCGAGGCGTGCCCACACGGTGCAGGTACGCCAGCCAATAGTCTTCGAGGGACGCGCCGGGCGCGCGTTTCTCCCGTGGGCCTTCGTCGGCGCGGAACTCCGCCGGCTCCGCCGCCGGCAGCGTGGAGCATCCGCGCACGCGCGGCTTGTCGGTGGGGCGGAAAAGGATCAGCATGTCATGCTCGCGGCTGGCAAACGGAAGCACCTCGGTGGGCAGGTAGCGCACGTAGTCCACGTGCTCGCCGAGAATATTGATGCGGGCCGGGGCGCGACCCAGCGTCACGGGACCCGGCCCATAGCGGCTTGCGAATTGTTCGATCGCGCCGGCATACCGGTTGACTTGCCGATGGATCCGCGCCGCCCCGTTTCCGTAAAGGTGTCGAAACGTATAGAGCAGCGCCAGCGCGAGCGGATTTCCCGTCGTATGATGGCGCGCCATATAGTCAATCAGCGCCTCCTCCGGCCCCTCCGGCACAATGGCCTCGCCCTCCCAATCGAGCAGATGCCGCGCCTGCTCAAGGACGCCCAGCAGGAGGCCGGAGTCCATGAGGAGATGCTCCATCTCGTATTCGTTCACCGGCAGCACATTGGGCACGTTCTTGGCCTTGCAGAAACCAGGGTGTGAACTCTCCGCGGAAATCACTGCGGGGCGACAGGTTCCCGCTCGTGCGGCGCAGTATACCACCGCGCCCACGAAGATGCCACGCCGGGCAGTGCCGGAGCGAACAGTCCGGACGTCGGTTATGATTGGGACTTGAAGACGGTTACGGGTGTCCCCACGATAGCTCTGGAACAGCCCCGTTCAGAGCCTGGACAAGGGGGCATCCATGAGAACGAGCGGATAGACAAAGGCGGCCAAAATCGTGTGGGACGCCGCAAGCAGCCAGATGTTCGGCCACCTGCGATAGAGCAGTGACCACGACACGCCGGCCGCGAACGTCAAAGCCATGAGAGTGTTGTTGCCCGCGTGCACGGCCGCAAATGCTGCCGCTGTAATGAGAATCTGCAGGACCGGTGACCGGATGAGAACCACGAGGCCACGGTGAAGCAGTCCTTGGAACGCCAACTGCTGGACCACGGCCCAGACCGGATAGACCGCGAGAAGCACGCCGACCTGCGGAGACCATGCGGGTTGACCGTGAGCGAATGCCCAGCCCACCAGCGCGACGCATGCTGCGAGGGTGAACGAGGCGATAGGAAGAAGCGCCGCCCGCAGGTTGTCAATTCGAAAGCCGAGGTCGCGCCAGGAATGGGGACGACGCATGGCGAGGTAAATCGCGTAGGCGGTGACCGCAACGCCGACCGCAAGGAATGACCAGCGCTTCTCTGCGCGCAGTGCTTCGAGTATGACGTAGAGGAGTGAGATGCCGATCACGACGCAAATGTCGGTGGCAGCGATCCGCCGCGGTATTACGGTGCTATTACATGTATTATGGGCAGGCAAACTCTATTTCTTCCATCCCCGCGAGCAGCGGCTGGCGCTCCATCAGTTCTCGCGGATCGTATTCAGCGCCGCCTCGACGCGCCGGCGTGAGGCCATGGGCGTTTTCATCACCTTTTCAGCCCGTGCTCCATGAGCAGAAGCGTGCCCAGAGTGGCGTCCGGCGCCTCGACGTGGGCTGTGACGGCCTCGGCGATCCGCGCCAGCGGAAAGCGGTGCGTCACGAGCGCCCGCACATTCAGCTTCCCCTCGGAAATCAGGCGCAGGACGTACTCCATGTTGGAGCGGGTGGTCCAGCGCATGAAAACGGCGGGATACGCGGCCTCGCCATGCTCCCAGGTCTCGTCATGATAGCCTGGACCCGTTCGGGCGCAGCAGCGCAGGTCGAGATTGCCGAGCCCGGCGCCCCAGTGGCAGAGGGTGTTCAGCGCACCGACCAGGCAAATGCGGCCCATGGCGTGTGTATCCGGGGAGAGCTTCATGACCTTCGTGACGCTTTGAAGAGCCTGCGTGCCGTCTCCGCCGATGGCCATGACCGCCATGTCGAAACCCGATCCGCGCGTGAACTCGGCGGCGACCCGCGTTTCATCTTCCGACCCGACGACCGTGGCCGCGTCAATCCCCCAACGGCGGGCGACCTCGCAGCGGAAGGGGAGCTTGTCCCATCCCATGACGTACATGCCGGCCACCTGGCCGATCCGCGCCGACAACTGGCCCACGAGCCCAAGCCCGACGACGAGCAGGTATTCGCCGAGTTGAGGTTCACCGCGGCGGATGGCGTGAAGCGCCGTCATGGCGAGGTGGGCAAAGGCGCCTTCCTCGAAGCTGACGTTATCCGGCAGGCGGGCGCAGAGCTTGATCGGGACGACCGCGAAGTCGGCATGCTGGGCATATCCGGCGCCCATGCAGGCGACGCGGTCGCCGGGCTTGAACTCCTCTGCGCCGGGGCCGCACTCGAGGACGACGCCGGAGTTCTGGTAGCCGAAAGGCTTCGGGGCCGCCGACGCGGCGGGGGAAGACTGGCGCGCCTTGGCGACGCCGCTGAGTTCCGTGCCGGGGCTGATGAGCGAGGCGTGCACCTGGACCCGCACGGTTCCTCTTCGAAGCGGCGGCATCGGTTGCGTGATGACCAGGGCGTGACCGGCGGCATCCAGCGCGCCGACTTGGCGGACCTGGGGCATGGTGGTTCCTTTCAGCCGGGATTTGCCATTGGACCGTCCTCCAGTGGCAGTCCGCATTCGAACATGCGATTGTACGTTCAAAGTGCCCGCTGTCAAGCGATTTCTCCGCGGCCTTGGAAAACGTTCCGCCCATGCGCGCCCCTCGCGCTCCTGGAATCCTTGCGGACACAGTGGTATCATGCCTGCGGCTGACGGGGTGACTTCGGCGGCTGGTTGAAGCAGCCTGGCCAAGGTCTGGTGGGCCCCTTGGGCAATCCGGTACTCGAAAGAATCTCGCAAGAAAACCTACGAATACCCATATCCAACCAATACCGTCACCTGCCCGTCAGGAACGTGTTCCCAGCGCGAGGCCAACATGGAGACTCTTCATGCCATTCTGGACTTCAACGACCCAGGATCGCGAGAGCCTGTTCTTCTACCAGCGAAAAGAAGGCGAGCAGGCCTGGGCGCCGTTGCTTTTCCCGCCGGACAAGATCCTTTCCGTGCGCAGCTCGAACGGGACGGCAACCTACGAAGAGGGCAAGGACTTCGTATTGGAGAAGGAAAGCGGCGTGCTGCGCCTGGTCCCCGGATCGAGGATTCCGTTCAAGACGCCCGGCGAGATACATCCGCCGGCGAACAGCGAGCTTCCCAAGTACAAGGCGAAGCGTGGTGATCCCGCCACTTACCTGATGTTCGGCGAAGGCCACTTCTTCCACGACTTGCAGGTGGACGTGACCTACACGCACGCGGCCGGCCTCTGGAAGGGATACGTGCCGCGATACCAGGGTGAGAAACTGCCGATCGCGCTGGGCAAATTGAGGCGGAAGCAGCCGATCACCCTGTGTACACTCGGTGACAGCATCACCGAGGGCGGCAACGCCAGCAAGGTGGTTGGCGTCGAGCCGTTTCAGCCCGCTTACGGCGAGTTAGTGGCGCTCGGCCTCGAGAAAGCCTACGGGGCCAAGGTGACCTTCAGGAACTTCGGGGTCGGCGGCTGGACTTCCACGCAGGGGCTTGCCGACATTGATCGCGTGACCGCCGGCTCGAAGCCCGATCTGGCGATCATCGCCTTCGGCATGAACGACGCGTGCGGCGGCGACATGGCGAAGTTCGTTGCCAACATCCGCGGCATGATGGATGCGATCAAGGCCGCCGCGTCGGAGGCGGAGTTCGTCCTGGTTGCGCCGATGCTACCGAATGCTGAGTGGGACGCCCCGAAAATGGAGAACTTTCCGGTGATTCGTGAGACGCTGGCCGGCCTTTGCGGGAAGGGCGCGGTCCTGGCGGACGTGACGTCGGTCTGGGCCGACCTGCTCAAGCGCAAGGCGTTCCTCGACCTGACCGGCAACGGCTTGAATCATCCGAACGATTTCGGACACCGCGTTTACGCGCAAACCATTCTGGCGCTCCTGGTCCCGCCCGGCGTGGCGGCCGGGATCGGAGAGCAGAAGGAGCAGGCGAGGCGGGGAAGTTCGGAGGACGGTCCAATGGGAAATCCCGGTTAACGTGACGGGGCTGCCCGCGCCGGGCGTGTGGACTGACATCGGGGGCACTTCTGGAAAGGACGAGGGAAATATGATCAGACCTGGAAAGACATGGCTGGACACGGATGGCAACGTCATCCAGGCGCACGGTGGCGGCGTCAACTTCTTCAATGGGCGTTACTACTGGTATGGCGAAAACAAGACCGGCTGCAGCGCGAAGCAGTCGGAAGGGAAACCGTGGCATGCCGGCGCCAATTGTTACTCTTCGTCCGATCTGTATAACTGGACCTTTGAGGGAACCGTGTTGCCCGCGACGTCACCTGAATTCGGCCATGAGCTCAACCCGCGCAGGATCATGGATCGTCCCCATGTTCTTTTCAACAAAGCGAACGGCATCTACGTGATGTGGATGAAACTCGTGCCCGCCAACTGGCAGGACCAGCATGTCGGAATTGCCACCTCGCCCTCGCCGACCGGGCCCTTCACTCTGAAAAAGATCCTTCACCCGAACGGCATGTGCGCCGGAGACGCAAATCTGTTCGCCGAGGCCAGCGACGGAAAGGCGTACTATGTCTTCGGCCGGCCCCACACCGAGGTCGTGGTAGCCGATCTGACTCCCGACTACCTGGATACAACGGGAATGTATAGCTGCCACTTCCCTCAACCGGGTGATCCGTGGGGCCGCGAGGCGCCGGCCATCTTCAAGCACAAGCATACCTATTACATGATTACATCGGGGACTACCGGATATCGTGCCAATGAAGCGCAGTGGGCCAGCGCACCTTTGATCCATGGTCCCTGGACCGTCCACGGCAATCCCTGCATCGGTGTGGGAAGCGGCACGACATTCGACTCCCAGATCACGGTGGTATTCGAAGTGGCCGATCGGCCCGGATGTTTCATCGCCATGGCGGACCGGTGGAATAGCGAAGACATCGAAGCCTCGACCTACGTCTGGCTGCCCTTGCAGTTCAGAGACGGCATTCTCGTCATCAACTGGTTTGATGAATGGGATTTGTCCTGGTTTGAGAAGAAGCACTAGCCGCTCCGGCACTGTGCATCAGTGGCGCAGGAGGAAGGCAGATAATAGGGCTTGCAATGAGCACGAGGCGCCAGGTGTGATGTCAAATGTCCAATGAAATCAAGATTGACCTGCACGACGTCAACAACGACTCCGACGCCATTGACCAGGCGTTGGCGGGTGCGCTGGAGCAGGCGCGACGAACGCGGACGAAGTGCCTTCAAATCGTTCACGGCAAGGGGAGCGGCCAGCTCAAGAAACGCGTGGCCCGGTTCCTCCAGTCGCCCGAGGTTCGTGCCGTTGCGCGGAACGTGGACAACGATTCGAAGAACTGGGGGAGAGTCTTTGTGTACTTTCGGTGGCCGGAGAGGTAGGGTCTGTCCCACAAGCTTGCAGCTCCGCCGCATGGCATGACAGGCGCTTCGAGCGGAAGCGCGCAAGGTGGGTGGATAAAGGCCGAGACCGCGATGAATCGTGACCAGGAAGACGCCCCTGAGCGGATTGTCCCACCGACCCCGAGAGGTTTGATGGACGTGATCGCCCGCAGGGTGAGCTGCCGCGCCTACAGGCCTGACCCAGTCCCGCAGGAACACATGGTACAGATTCTGGAAGCCGCCCGGCTCGCCCCGTCCGCCTGCAATAAGCAGCCGTGGCGTTTCGCGGTGGTCCGCGACGCTAATCTGCGGCGGCGGATCGCGGAGGAGGGCTTCCTTCCCGGCATCAAGATGGATTGGGTCCTGGATGCACCGGTCCATATCGTGATCGGCATGCAGACTTCCTTTGTGACCCACCGGCTGGGCGCCTCGATTTCGGGCGTGGACTACCCGTGGGTGGACATCGGCATTGCCGGGGAGCATCTCGTGCTGGCGGCGACGGAACTGGGCCTGGGCACCTGTTGGATCGGGTGGATCAAGCCCCGTACCACGGCAGGAATCGTCGGATGGCCGAGGTCCGTCAAACCGGTGGCGGTCATCACCGTGGGCTATCCCCGTGAACCGGAAGCGAATAGCCTGCCGGCCTCCCGGCGCAAAGCGTTGGACGAAATCGCACTATGGTTGTGATGAGCGCCGATGGAGTTGGCGCTGCAATAAAGCGAAGTTCACTTGATAATCCCGGATTTTTCGGTATAGTGGCGGACAACTAGGGTGTGCCTGCCGCAATCAGCCGGCGGTCCGTGAAAAGGAGCAAGTCATGGCCGACGGGCAACAGCCTGCCGATCAGAACCTGGTGCAGTGCGAGATCACGAAGCAATGGGTGCCGGCGGATCAAATCATCGAGATCCAGGGGCACAGAGTCTGCAGCGCCGGGAAGGAGATTTTCCTCCGGCATCTCGAGAGCGGCCAGCCGCTCCCCGGCGAAATGGAACGCCCGATTGTTGTTACGCAATACATGGCCGGGATGCTGCAATTTCCACCGCGGCCCGAACATGCTGGCGCGCCTGGCCATTCTGGTCTTATCCAAGCCGAGCGTCAGCATCCTCAGCTATGTCGGCTTCGCCTACCTCCTCGCCAACATTATTGTGGCGCTGGCGGACCGCAATTCGCAGCGAGCGCTGCATGACCGTCTGGCCGGAACGCGGGTGATCACCCTTGGCTGACCGTGATTCCGAACGCAGAGCCTGAGCAACGCGGGAGAACGATATGAAGATCTTCGTCACGGCCGTTATTACCTGCGCGGTGACGCTGCTGGTCGCGGTGCCGGTGTGCATCGGCTTGTCGCGCCGGCACAAGGAAGACCGCGGCTCCGCCGTGCGCGTGGAGAAGCCCATCCGCGGCGATCTCGTGGAACTCGTCAGCGCGTCCGGCACGATCATGCCCAAGACCAAGGTCTCGATTTCCGCCCGTGTCTCCGCGCTGATTCAGGAGATTCCGTACGACGAAGGGCAGGTAGTCACGCGCGGCGATCCGGCTGCGAATCCGCCGATTCCGCCGTCGGTGCTGGTGCGGCTGGACGACAAGGACCTGCAGGCGGCACTGAGGACGGCCGAGTCCACGCGGGAATCGAAAGCGGCCCAGATCGCGGTCGCCCGGGCGCGGCTGGTGGCGTCGCGCAGCACGATTGACGGGATGCGCGTCTCCCTCGACGACGCCCGGCGCACCTTGGAGCGGCAGGCGGAGTTGCTCAAGAACAATTACGTCAGCCAGCAGGCGCGCGACTCGGCCCAATGCCAGGTGGACAAGCTCGCGGCCGACATCGCCTCGGCGGAAGCTTCGCTCAAGGCGGACGAACTGAACCTGGTGACGATGCAGCACGACCTGGCCGCCGCCGACGCCGACGTCGCGCGCTGCAAGGAAAACCTCAATTACACCGTCATCACCTCGCCGATTGACGGTGTGGTCACGGCCGTCAAGACCCATGTCGGCGAAATGGCGCTGGGCACGATGAACTACGCCGGCACCGAAATCCTTCAGGTCGCCGACCTGTCGAAAATGACGCTCCTGGCCGAAGTGGACGAAGCGTACATCGGCAAGATCCATCCGGGCCAGAAGGTCAAGGTCTCCGTCCAGGCGTACAGCGACCGCACCTTCGACGGCACGGTGGAATCCATCGCGCTGGTGAATTCCGTCTCCACACGGACCAACTCGAAATACTTCGAGACGCGCATCCTCGTGAAGGGCGACGGCCGCCAGCTCCTCTCCGGCTTGACGGCCGAGGCCGACATCGAGACCATGCGCCACGACGACATCATGAAAATTCCCACTCAGGCCGTGCTCGGACGGCGCACCGATGAGCTGCCCGCCAAAATCAGCGATAAGAACTCCAACGTCCAGTCCGACAAGACGGAGACGCCCGTGGTGTACCGCCTGGTGGACGGCAAGGCCGTGGTCACGCCGGTGAAGCTCGGCGTCACCGACGCCACTCACACCCAGATCGTGTCCGGCCTGGCTGATGGCGACCAGGTCATTGTGGGTCCATATAAGGTCCTGGAGACCCTCGCACACGACCAGACCGTCTACGATGATCGGACCGAGCTTCCGGCCAAGGGCGCAACCGCCTCGAAGCCGGCAAAGCCATCCTGAACACATTAGCCGCGCCAACGGCTGCGCGGCTGGTGCATCAGTAGAAAATGCGCGCTGAGCGCGCATTTTCTTAGGAGCCTTGATTCCCGCAAACAGGCGCCGCCCATGATTCGGCTGGAAAACGTCCGCAAGCTTTTCAAGATCGGCCGGGAGCAGATTCACGCGCTCGACGGCGTGGACCTGCGCGTCGAGGCCAACGAATACGTCGCCGTGATGGGCGCCTCCGGCTCGGGCAAGAGCACGCTGATGAATGTCCTCGGCTGCCTCGACCGGCCGACCTCCGGCGTGTACGAGCTCAACGGGAAACCCACCATGCAAATGAGCCAGGGTGAGCTGGCGCACACCCGGAACCGGCAGATCGGGTTCGTTTTTCAGTCCTTCGAACTGCTCCCGCGGCTGAACGCCCTCAAGAATGTCTGCCTGCCGATGATCTACGCGCCCGGCGGCTGGTGGGGCTCGCAGAAGCGGGCGCGGGCGGCGCTCGAGCGCGTGGGACTCGGCGACCGCGTGCGCCATAGGCCGAACCAGCTCTCCGGCGGCGAGCGCCAGCGGATCGCCGTCGCCCGCGCGCTGGTGAACAGTCCGAGCATCCTCCTGGCCGATGAGCCCACCGGCAACCTCGACAGCCGCAACAGCGAGGAGATCCTGTCGCTCTTCGATCAACTCCATCGCGACGGCCAGACCATCATCCTGGTCACCCACGAGGTGGATGTCGCCCGCCATGCCCGGCGGATCATCCGCATGCGCGACGGCCGCATCCTCTCCGACCTGCCGCGCGAAAGCGACCCCGTCATCGCGCGCGCCGTCAATCCGGCCGGGAGCGCGCCATGACCCGGCTGATCACCTGGCCGCTCGGCCTACTCCGCCTGCTGCTTCAGAGCATGGGACTGGCCTTTGGGCAAATCTGGACCAACAAGGTCCGGTCCGCCCTGACGATGATCGGCATCGTCATCGGCGTCGCCAGCGTGACCTCGGTCATCGCCTCGCTCACCGGGCTCAAGACGAACGTGCTGAAGGAGTTCGAATCCATCGGCGCCAACCGGATCTTCATTTGGGCCTGGCAGCCGGAGACCGGCCCGCAGAAAAACGCCTCCTGGCGAACCCTTCAGTTCACCCCCGAACTGTTCGACCACGCGCTGGAGTATTGTCCCTCGCTCCAGTACATCACGCGGTACACCCATTTGCAGGGGACGGTCAAACACGGCGACGTGTCCGTGGAGGATGTGACCGTCATCGGCGCAGACTCCTGCTGGAACCAGGTGGAGAACCGGCGTGTGCAGCAGGGGCGGCCGTTTTCGCTCATTGATGTTACCGAGGGCACGAACGTCTGCATGATTGACCCGGCGCTCCAGGAGAAACTGCGATTGGAGAAGGAGTGCGTCGGCCGGACCATCGAGGTGGGCGGCCGGACGTTTGTCATCATCGGCCTGATGGAGCCGCGCATCGAGGGCATGTTCGGCGGCGCCGGGGACCAGGGACGCACCTTCACCCTCTACGCGCCTTTCAAGACGATCTATCGCATCACGCAGTTCATGACGAACGTCGAGGCATCCGCTCGGACGCCTGCTCAGTCGGAAGAGGCGCGCGCGGAACTGCGCTTCTTCCTTCGCAAGGAGCGCCGCCTGACATTCGACGAACCGGATAATTTCCGGCTCCAGGCGGTCGAGGAGATTATGCGCAGTTTCGACCAGGTCGCCATCGTCATTACCATGATCGCCGGCGGCATCGTCGCAATCTCGCTGCTGGTGGGCGGCGTGGGCATCATGAACATCATGCTCGTGTCGGTCTCCGAGCGCACGCGGGAGATCGGGCTGCGCAAAGCTGTCGGCGCGCCGCCTTCGGCCATCCTCCTGCAATTCCTGGTCGAGGCCGTCACGCTTTGCCTGGTGGGCGGGTTGATCGGGCTGTTGTTCGGCCAGTTGTTAACGGTCGCCGTCATGGCCGCCGTCACATCGGCCATCTCAGGAGGCAAATCCGGAATGGCGCCGATGCAGGCGACGGTCCCGCTCTGGGCCGTCGGGCTGGCGTTCGGGTTTTCGGCGCTGGTCGGCGTGGTCTTCGGCATGTTCCCCGCCATCAAGGCGGCGCGGCTGGACCCCATGGAAGCCCTGCGGCATGAGTGAGGCCGAACCGCCGGCGGCGCTGCGGAACACGCACCGTTGAGAGGCCGTGTCGTGATTCAGAGGGAGAATTGCATGACCTTCGTGAAGCGGCGCGCGGTATTCCTCCTGGCCGCGATCTGCGCCGGGCTGGCCTCCTGCGCGCCCATCAAGACGAGCAGCCCTTCGGACTACATCGGTCCGGTCGAGCGCCCGCCGGCCGCGACCGGCCAGGTGCCCGCGCCTTCGGCGGCCGTCTCGCCGGCGCCGGCCGCTCCCGAAGCCGCCGCGCCGAAGGGGCCGCTGCACGTCACCGTTCCCCAGGCCATTCTCCTCGCGCTCGAGAACAACCCCTCGCTGGCCGTGGACCGCTACAACCCGCCGCTGCACCGCGCCATCGAGCAGGAGCAGCGTGCGGCATTCGATCCCGACCTGACCGGGTCATTCCTCTACACGAGCAGCCACGAGGGAGCGCCCGGCACCGTCGGCTCGCTGGTGCCATACTCGGACACCTACACCGGCACGCTCGGACTCACGGAATTCCTGCCGACGGGCACCACGCTGTCGCTCAGTGCCGGCCTCACGCAATCGCACTTTTTCCCCTTCGTCCCGGGCGGCAAGTTCACCTCGGACGCGCAACTGAGCGTCACCCAGTCGCTCCTGCGCGGTTTCGGCACGGACGTCAACCTGGCCGCCCTGCGCCAGGCGCGGCTGGACACCGAGACCTCGCAGTACGAACTGCGCGGCTTCGCGGAGTCCATCGTGGCGCAGACGGAGGAGGCTTACTGGAACTGCGTCCTCGCTGAGCGGCGGATCGGCATTTACGCGGAGTCGCTCGCGCTGGCTCAGAAGTCCAGCGAAGAGACGCACGCCCGCGTCCGCCTCGGAGATCTCGCCGGGACCGAGATCGCCGCCGCCGACGCGGAAGTGGCGCTGCGCCGCGAGGACCTGATCAACGCCCGAAGCACTCTGACCAAGGCGCGCATCGCGCTCCTGCGTCTCCTCAGCCCTCCGGCCAATACGTTCCGAGCCGAGCTGACCCTCGAGGACCAGCCGCAAATGCCGCAGGAACCCGTCGGCGATGAAGAGGACCACGTCCAGCTCGGCCTGCGCATGCGGCCCGACCTGAACCAGGCGCGGCTGCAGGTCCGGCGCGGCGACTTGAGCGTCGTCGTGACGCGAAACGGCCTGCTGCCGTTGATGAACGTTTTCATGACGCTCGGCCGGACCGGTTATTCGGATTCGTTTACGACCTCCGTCAACCAGGCTTCGGCCGGCAACACCTATGGTGTGCAGGCCGGCGTGAACCTGGAGTTCCCGCCCATCAATCGTAACGCCCGCGCGCAGTACGCCGGCGCGCTCCTCACCGTCGAGCAGAGCCGCGAGTCGGTGGTCAACCTCGAGCAACTCGTCGAGTCCGACGTCCGAACTGCCTACAGCGAAGTCCTCCGCGCGGGCGAACAGATCACCGCCACCGCCGTCAGCCGCAAGGCTCAGGAAGAGAAGCTCAAGAGCGAGACGGAGAAATTCCACGTCGGCCAGTCCACCACTCTGCTCGTCGCCCAGACGCAGCGCGACCTGCTTTCGAGCCAGATAGACGAAATAGACGCGGTGGTGACCTACCGCAAGGCGCTCGTCGAAATCTATCGCCTCGAGGGCTCGCTCCTCCAGCGCCGCGGCATTGTGGCCCCCGGCGCAACTGCGCCCGACGCTCCGCCTGCCGCAGCGCGCTGACGCGAACGCGACTGCATCAGACCGCCGGCGCTCGCGACTGGATTCTTCGCCAGGCCTTTGATAAAGTCCGTGATGAGCGCAGGGATCGCTTGACCTGATCCGGGGGATCGGAGTTGTCCTCAATGTCGTCAGTTCAGGTGTTACGGGCGTTCAGCCCGGAAGGGCTGCGCCGGTCCGCTTGCCGCGTGATCGGTCCGGCGCTGATCGCGTTCGTATGCCTCCCGGCGGCGCTGGGCCTGGCGCAGCCGCAACCGCGCCGGCAGTTGGTCCATGAGCGCACGTCGCGCTACTACACTATCCAAGTGGTGGACTATCCCGACGAGGGGCGGCGCGTTCTGCTGTTCTCGCGCGCGCGCGGGATCGAATCCTCGATGCTGCTGGCGGACCGCGATACGCTGGACATGGCTTACTGCCGCACGATGGTGGCGGCGCTCGCGCTGCCGGCAGAGTGCAAGGACGTGCTGCTGATCGGCCTGGGAGGCGCGTCGCTCCCACGGTTCATCCAGAGGCAGTTTCCCGACCTGCGGCTGGACATCGTGGAGCTGGATCCGGACGTGGTCAAGGTCGCCCAGCAATACTTCAGTTTCAGGGGCTCGCCGAACACGCGCGTGCTGGTTCTTGACGGGCGCCTGTTCCTGAAACGCATCGAGAAGAAATATGACGTGATCCTGCTGGACGCCTACGCGGGCGACCGGGTCCCTTTCCACATGACGACGCTCGAGTTCGTCCGCCTAGTCAAGAGCCGCCTGGCGCCCGGCGGCGTCGTCGCGACGAACCTCTGGGATCCGGCCGGGACGCGGTTCCTGGAAGCCGAGAAGAGGACCTACCAGATGAGCTTTCCACAGACCTATGTCTTTGACGCGGCCGACTCCGGCAATATCGTCATTTTCGGCACGCTGGATGCCGAAACGGTGGCGGGCAGCGAGTGGGTACGCCGCGCTCAGAATCTGGCCGCGGGCAGGCGCCTGGGTTTCGACCTGCCCGACCTGGTCCGGACCGAATACGAACGTCTGACGCCGCTCCACATTGAGCAGGCGCCGCTGACCGATGATATGGCGCCGGTGGACACGCTGCGGCGGGAGAACCCGCGGCATTTCGAGGAAGGGCAGCCGCCCCCATGACGCCTGCCACATCGAGCGCGGCTGCAGGGAGCGGAGCCCGGACATGCGTCTTTGCGGCGGCGTTCCTTTCCGGCGCGGCGGTCATGAGCCTGGAGATGGCCGGCTTCCGCCTGGTGCAGCCGGAGTTCGGAAGCGACATCATAGTCTGGGGCAGCCTCATCAGCGTCTTCCTCGGAGGGCTTGCTCTCGGCGCATGGGCCGGCGGCCGACTTGCGGACATCCGTCCGGCCCTGTGGAAACTCGGCGCGATCCTGGCCGCGGCGGGGCTTGTGGCGCTTCTGCTGCCGCTCTATTCCGATGCCGTGCTGCAGTGGACTTTTCCGGCCAGTTGGGCGCCCACTCCTGTCGAATGGAGCACTCCGGGCGCGGAGAGCGACCTGCGGGTGTACATGCCGCCGGACCTGCGGTGGCCCGCGCTGGCGGCGGGCGCGCTGCTCTTCGGGCTGCCGGCCGTTATACTGGGCATGGTCACCCCTTACGCCGTCAAGCTGCGCGTTCGCGCCATGCCGAACCTCGGCGCAGGCGTCGGGACGATCTCGGGCGTCTCGACGCTCGGAGGAATCACAGGCACTCTGGGCACCGCCTTCTATCTTGTCAGTTGGCTGGGGACGCGCCTGCTGTTCGCCTCGAACGGCATCGTGTTGCTCGTCGCCGGCCTTGCGTTGGTTATCGTGGGCCGGCTCGCGCCACGGACGGCGGAGGAATGAGCAGTCAACTCGGGGAATAAGAAACGCGCTCCAATAAAGAAATGACAGCGCACTGCATAAACCGGTTGCGAGATTGCAAAAATCGGTCTTTGCCGCAGCGACGGCGAAGAGGGTCCGCGGCGCTTGCGATGGCGGCGTTCCTTTTCGTCGAAATGGGTGCGTGGGGCGCGACTCTGGAAGTAGGGCCCGGAATGGCGTTCTCCGGGATCGAGGAGGCGCTGGCGCAGGCGAAACCCGGCGACACGATTCGGGTGCATCCGCTGCCGGAGGGAAAGTCATATCGGAAGGTCGCCCTGATGGTTCGGACGGCGAACTTGACCCTGCAGGGCGTCCCGGAGAAGAAGGGCGACCGCATCCGGCTCGATGGCGCGGGCTATGACTATAGCGGCGCCGGCCCTGTGCCGCGCGCGATCATCCAGTTCAATGCCCGCGCCGACGGCTGCGTCCTGGAAGGGTTCGAACTCTTCAACGCGCACAACGATTCCAACAACGGCGCCGGTGTGCGCATCAATGCCGCAAACGGCGTGACCATCCGCTCGTGCGATATCCACGATAACGACATGGGGATCATGTCGAACGGCAAGCTCTCCGAGGGTACGGGTGCGCTGCAGCGCATCGAGTTCTGCCGGATTCATTCCAACGGCAGCCTGAAGGACCCGGGCTATAACCACAACCTGTATCTCGGCGGCACGAGCGCCATCCTTCACGCCTGCGAGGTTTTCGGCAGCCTCACGGGACACAACGTCAAAAGCCGCGCGCATTACAATCGCGTCGAGTACTGTTACGTGCACGACTCAGCCAACCGCGAGTTCGATCTCGTGGATGAAAAAGGCAACACGGACGTGCCTGAGAGCCATGCCGTGCTCCTGGGAAATATCATCGTCAAGAAACCAGACATGACCGGCAACAAAGGGGGCATCCACTTCGGGAAGGACGGTGCGGCGGACCACCGGGGAACGATCTACCTCATTCAGAACACGATTATCACGCCTTACCAAATGCCGGTGCTCGACTTATCGGCGGCGGGCGCCGGCGCCGCAATCGTCAATAATCTGTTCTGGGACCTGGGCTCCGGAAACCATGTGCTCGTCGCGGTGCGCAACGGGGCGGAGATGAGGAATATCAGCGGCAACCACAACTTCCTTGCGCCCGGATTCAGCTTGACGGACACGCTGAAGGGAAATCAGAACGTCATCGCGCCGAAACCGGAAGCCGTTACGTTCGCCGAGCCACCGAAAGGCGTTTGGCATCTCCGGGCGGGCGACGCGGCGATCGGAACGGGTCTACCGTGGGCGAAACTGTCCTTCCCGCTCGCCCCAGGCGAGAACGTGTCGCAGGGGCCGTTGAAGCTGTTCGAGTATTCCGCCCCTTGCGGCGTTGCCCCGCGCTCGGACGGCGACAAGCCTTCCCTGGGCGCCTCCGAGATTCCGCCCCCGAAGCAGTGAGCGGTTGCCCGGTTAGGGAAGAAAGACGGCCTTGAAAACATCCCCTTTACATTGCGCCAGGGCGTCCATCGCCTGCTGGCATCCGGCCAGCGGCGACTTGATGTCCACCAGCGTTTCCAGGTTCAGCGCGCCGCGCGCCAGGAGGTCCAGGCAGGGGGCGTAGGCATTCAGGGACCGGCACGCTCCGAGCACGTTCAGCTCTCGCATGTGGATCAAGCCCATATCCATGGGCTCCGGCTTCCAGATGTAGCTGAAGATGACCAGCGTGCCGCGTGGACGCAGGGCCGACAGGCCGACGTTCGGCGATGCGCCGGCGCCGGTGGCCTCGATGACAATGTCCACGCCGTCGGCAATGCCTTCAGCTTTCAGGACTTCCTGAAGATTGCGATGGTGAGTATTGCAGGTAATCGCCTGCGTCTGAGAAGCGATCCTCGAAAGGCGCCGGTCGTGATGCCCGGCCACGATGATCTTGCCCGCGCCTCTTGCCCGGGCGATCTGCGCATGGAGGAAACCGAAAGGCCCGTCTCCCAGGATCAGGACGCAATCACCCGGCGCCAGACCGGCGCGCTGGAAACTTTCGTAGCAGACGGCCGCAGGCTCAGCCAGGCAAGCCGCCGTTGGATTGACCGACGGCGCAACGGGATGAGCGTTGATCGCATCAATGACCACGTACTCCGCCCAGCCTCCGGCGACGGCTCCCCAGCCCAGGTGGCGGAAGTTCAGGCAAAGGTGCCCGATGCCCTGCCGGCAACATCGGCAAGCGCCGCAGCGCATGACGGGATCGAGCGCCACGCGTTCGCCCAGCCTGCGGCTCTCCACGCCGGGGCCGATCTCGGAGATCATGCCGGCCACTTCGTGACCGAGGACCAGCGGCGGCTTGGCGGCGAATTCAGACATGTGAAGGTCCGAGGTGCACACGGCGGCCGCTTCGACTCGCACCACCACTTCGCCGGGGCCGGCCTTCGGATCGGGGAGGTTTTCGACGCTGAATCGCCGCTCACCCTGCCATACGATCGCCTTCACTTGCGCTCTCCCGATTCGAGATAGCTCAGGACCGTCAGCAACGCCACCCGGCAAGGCGTCAGGAGCCGTTCGAGGCGGACCGACTCATGATCCGAGTGGGCATACTCGTTGTCGAAACCGATGAGGACCGTCGGAATGCGCGCCAGGGGCACCAGCCGATTGGCATCGGTCACGACGGATGTGCCGGCGAGCGGCATGACCGTCCCTGTCACCGTCTGCCATGCGAGACGCAAGGCCTGCACGATGCTCTCGTTCGGGCCGACCTGATATGCATCGCCGGTGAGCCGCAAGTCGCATTGAACGGTGACTCCGGGGAACGCGGGCAGTGCGCCCAACAGTTCGCGCATCTCTTTCTGAACGGCGTCGAAAGAGCGACCGGGATGCCAGCGGCGCGTTCCCTGCAGCGTGCAGGCGTCCGGGGCGCGATTGTAGAAGTCGCCATAATGCATCTGGCCGATGAACAGCGATTCGGGCCGCAGAAGCCCCTGGCCGGCGGTGCTCTGCCGCAGCAACTGATCCTGGGCGCGCAAGGCCGCGGCGGCGCGCAGGGCGCATTCGAGGAGATGGTCCGCCTCGGGCGAGCGGTTGAGTTCGTGAGAGGCGGCTTCGGCGCGGCGCAGGGTCACGTTCCAGATGCACTGGCCCGCGCCGGCCACAACGGCCTTGTCCCGGTTGGAATGATCGCTCTCCATCACAATGGCGGCGTCGGCGGCGATCCCACGGCGGATGAGATGCGTGAGGGTGGAAGAATCGCCGACGGGGGCCTCGTGCATCCCGTAGGCGGCGACCAGAATCTCGCCAGGAAAGTCACGGCCGGCGGCATTGAGCAACCGGAGGATTTCGACGATGACCGCCAGGCCCGATTTCATGTCCGCGCTGCCGCGTCCGCTGATGGTGCGCGCATCGCGCGCGGGCGCGGCGTGGGGCACGGCGATGTGATCCAAGTGCCCGGCAAGCAGGATTCGCTTCCCGGGCCGGTTTCCCTTCAGCCGGGCGACGACAAAGGGATGTTGCGGATCGGGCGCCTCCGGTTCCACCTCCGCGCCCGACGCTCGCAACATTTTCGTGTAGACCTGCGCCGCCTGTTGTTCGCATCCGGTGGGGCTGGGGATATTCACCAGCGTCCAGATGTCCTCTGCGACGCGTTCCATCCGAATGGAACTGAGAAGGCCGGCGCTCGTCATTCCGCCTCCGGATACAGCAGCATCTTGACCGCCTCGGAGCGCTTCGTGCGCTCGAAGGCCTCGCGCCAGCGGCTCAACGGCAGCACGCCGGAGATGAGCGGGCGCGGATGGATCCGCCGCTGCGCCATCAGGCCCAGCACCGCTTCCCAGTCCGGCCGGTTGTGGCCGAACGTTCCGGTCAGCGTCACGGACTTCCGGAGAAGCGGGTCGAGGCTGATACCCACCGGCTCCGGTCCCCAACCGATCTTGACGATCCGCCCCATGCGGCCGACGGCATCGAGGGCCATGCGCAGCGCGGCGGAATTGCCCGCGGCATCCACCACGACGCCGGCGCCTTCGCCGCCGGTCAGGTCCAGGATCTGCTGCGATGCTTCCGGCCGCGAGGCGTTCACGACCGCGTCGGCCCAGCCGTTTTTTTCGGCGACGGCGGCGCGGGCGGCGCTCGTGTCCCGGCAGACCAGGATCACGCGCTCCGCGCCCAGATGCCGCGCCATCTGGAGCGAGATCAAGCCCATCGGGCCCGGCCCGATGACCAGGGCCGTCTCGCCCGGCTTCAGGCGCGGTCCGCCGGCCAGGGCGTGATGCACCACGCAGAACGGCTCGCACAGCGCGCCCTCTTCGAAGGAGACTTCGGCGGGAAGGCGATGCAGGATTTCCTGCCGCACGACGACGTAGCGCGTGAACGCGCCGTCCACTCCGTAGCCGAAGCCTTTCCGGGAAGGGCAGAGCTGGTATTGTCCCTCGCGGCAGCAGCGGCAGCGGCCGCAGACCACGGCGGAGGTCTCGCTGGCCACGCGTGCGCCGACCTTCCACGCGGCGACGCCGGGGCCGACTTCCGCGATGGTCCCGCAGAACTCGTGTCCCTGGATCACCGGCACGGAGACGGGGTTGGCCATCGTGTGCCGCCACATCTCGATGTCCCAACCGCACACGCCGCAGAACTTCACCTCGATCATGACGCTGCCGGGGACGACCCGCGGCGCCGGGACGTCCCGGATTTCAACCTTGTCCGGGCCTTGATCATATTTGACGACCGCTTTCATTTGCGCACCATCGCGAGGGCCTCGACCATGCTCTTCTCGATCAGGGAGACCATCTCGTCGAGGTCGCTCTTCTCCGCGATCAGCGCGGGCGCGACGGCGAACCAGTCGGGGCTGATGCGCAGGATCAGGCCGTTCTTGAGCGCCGTCTTCTTAAGCGCGTCGCCCAGCTTGCGGCCCGGCGGGAAAGGCTTCAGCGTCTCGGCATCCTCGACCAGTTCCACGCCGCGCAGCACACCTTTTCCGCGCACCTCGCGAACGACTCCGTACTTCTTCAACGCCTCCAGTTTGGCGGCCAGGTAGTCGCCCAGGACGCGCGCCTTGGCGTCAAGCTTCTTCTCGATGATCTCGTCCAGGACGGCAATGCCCGCGGCGCAGGCCAGCGGATTCCCGGCGAAGGTGTGGCCGTGAGCGAACTCGATGCCGTCCTCGGCGCTGCCGTAAAATGCCTTGGCCATGTCGTCTCTGGCGATCATCGCGCCGAGCGGGACCGCGCCGCCGGCGAGTCCCTTGCCTGCGCAGAGGATGTCCGGCGTGACGCCGAAGGTCTGCGCGGCGAACATGCGGCCGGTGCGCGCGAACCCGGTGATGATCTCGTCGAAAATCAGGAGCACGTTATGGCGGTCGCAGGTCTCCCGCAGGATTCTGAAATACTCGTCGGTGGGCGTAATGATGCCCCCGGTGTTGCAGATCGGTTCGATGAGAACGCCCGCAACGGTTTCGGGATCCTCGTTGACAATCACGTCGTCGAACATCCGGGCGCTGAAACGATTGGCCTCTTCCCAGGACGGGAACCGGTCGCGGTACCATGTGGGCGGGAAAACCTTGAGGAAGCCGGGCATCTGCGGCTCGAACTTGCTCTTGCGGCTTCCGGTGCCGCTGGCGGCCATGGCGCCGAACGTGGCGCCGTGATACCCGAAGTAGATGCTGACGAATTTGTACTTGCCGGGATGGCCGGTCTGCTTGAAATACTGGCGCGCGAACTTCATCGCCGACTCGGTGGACTCCGACCCGCCGCTGTAGGGCTTGACGTACTTCAGCCGCCCGGGCGTTACGGAGCCGAGTTTCTCGATGAAATCGAGCGTGACATCGGCGATGCCGTGAAGCGGCGGGGCGAAGGTTATCTTCTCCATCTGCCGCCGCATGGCCTCCATGACCCGCGGATGCTGATGCCCCAGGACGGCGACGAAGATGCCGCCGATGGCGTCGAAGTAGCGCTTGCCGGCGGTGTCCCAGCAGTAGAGGCCGTCCGCTTTCTCGAAGACCAGGGGATTCCGGAGAAAGTCGGAAGTCTGCCGATAGTCCAGGAAGGTGCGCTTGACCAGGTCTTGTTTGCGTTTGCTGAGTTTCATGCTTTTGCCTTTAATTGCCCTTGAGAAATCCGGTTTGTTCCTGCTACCGCACTCTCCTTCGGCCATGGGCCTGTGCCGTGGAAACCGGCTTGCCGCTCCGGGCGGAATCCCGGGCCGCCAGCGAGATGCGAGTGATCTCCATCGCTTCTTCCGCCGGGACGCCCGCCGGGATTCCTCTTCGGAAACCCTCGACCCAGGCCGTTTCGCGGTCCGGCGGCCGGATCGGGAGCGGGAGCAGCTTGACGCCTTGCGCCGTATGGACCGCGGCGACGGTCTTGCCGCCGGATGCGGG
This sequence comes from Candidatus Brocadiia bacterium, assembly GCA_050015075.1. Taxonomy (GTDB): domain Bacteria; phylum Planctomycetota; class Brocadiia; order CAIUPP01; family CAIUPP01; genus JBEKCB01. The sequence goes on from JBEKCB010000010.1 coordinate 101,034, forward strand.
ATCGGCATGGACGACCACGGCGCCGCGCGGCCCGATGATCTCCATCTCCCAGACCGGGTAGGGGAAACGGTTGCAGAAGTACATGTCGCAGGAGACCATGGCGCCCGTGGCCATGCTCAGGACCATCTTGCCGCAGTCCATGAACGGGCTCGAGGGCGTCGTGTAGTTTTCATAAAGCGAGAAGACCTGCTTCACCCGCGAGCCGGTCAAGTGCATGGCCAGGTCAACGACGTACCAGGCCAATGACAACTCCGGCCCGCCTTCCTTCTTCCGGCGATACCAGTCGTTCTTGTGGAAGCCTTCGATGGTACCGTGATGGTGCGCCAGCCGCAGAGCGAACGGTTCGCCGATCAGCCCGCGCGCGATTGCCGCCTTCGCCGCAAGGATCGCGGGCTGGTAGCGGTCACTGGGCCCGCAGGCGATGTTCACGCCGTGGACTCTGCCGGCCTGAACGATCCGCGCGGCGTCGGCAAGCGTAGTGGCGAAGGTCTTGGTGATGTAGATGTCCACTCCGAGGCGCGCCAGCCTTTCCGCCCAGTCCGCGTGTTCGCTGTGAGCGCTGCAGAGAACGACGGCATCCAGTTTTTCCAGGCGGACCATCTCCTCCGCGTTGCGGTACAGCGTCAGCCCGAACCGGTCCGCGTAGGCCTCGGGCGTCATGCCCAGGTGTTCCAGCACGGCCTTCTCGGGGGATCGCAGCGTGGCGGCGGCGACGAGCTTGGCTCCCTTCGCTTTGGCAAGGCTCTGCGCGAGGGCGATGGGCCAATACAGCGACGTCAAGCCGGCCATGCCGACTTTCAGCGGGCGCCCGGAGATAGTTTTCGCGGTCATCTCAATCGTTCTCCTTAAGTTTCCTGCGCAGCGGGTCCGGCAGCGCGCCGGCTTTTTCCAGAAGGCGCGCCATCGTCAGGCCGAGGATCGAGCGCTTGTCCGCGTCGCTCGCCTGGGCGAAGGCCACCGGCCCGATTCCCACCGACAGCGGGTTGAGGAATCCGTCCGAACCGAGAATGAACTTCCCCGCGCCGGCGTTGGCGATCCCGCGATCGAGCCAGCCCAGCGGCGCGACGCACCAGATGTTGGCATATACGTTCGCCCGTTCCTTGAGGACGGCATCCGGCCAGCCGCCGCCGTAGTGGCCGAAGATGAAAGTAGTGTCAGGGAAGGCGGCGGATATCTTCTCGATGACATCCTGCCTCCATGAGTGGTTGAACACGATCATCCCGCGGCGAGCGGCAAACTCGTAGACCGCCATCAGGTTGGGCCCGTCGCCGGGGTAACGCTCCTGGTAGTCGTTGATGAGCTTCAGCGCCCGGATGCCTGCATCGTAAACGCGGGACAGCTCGTCCAGAATGTTCCCGCGAGAGTCGTTGGGGTTCACGCAGGCGAAGCCGATGAGCCGATCCGGCACGCGCCGGCAGAGCTCGAGGAGGAAATCGTTTCCGAGCCGGTAGTCCATTCCCTCGAACATGTACCCGCCGGACTGGACGCAGCAGGCGTCTATGCCGGTAGCGTCCATGGCGGCGACCGACTGCGCGGCCGCTTCATCGGCGTTGGCGAATGTCGCCGCGTGCCGCCACTCGCCCATGTGGATGTGCCCGTCAATGACCAGGAGGCCGGGCAGCCCGAGGCCGGCGATCCAGTTTTTCAGAATTTCGCTCATCGGACCTCCTTCAGCAGCCGGCGCAAATTGTCGCCGGCGATCTTGCGCTTCGCCGGTTCGTCCAGCCGAGGCTCGTACTGCACGTTGGAGACGTATATCCCCGGATCGGCGAACGGCGCGCCCGTGGAGAAGAGGATGCGCTCGGGGCCTGCCTCGACGGCGACCTCGCGCCAGAATTCGAGGATTCCGGCGATATCCAGGTACAAGTTCGGCACGCGCCGGACCAGGGGAACGACCGCAGGATGCACGCCCAGCCCGCCGAATAACTGCGACAGAATCATCGGGAGCTCCGGATGGGCGAGGGCGATCTCGCGCACGCCGTTCACATCGCCGTCCGATACTTCTCCCGACGTGCTGATGTCTCCGAAGTCGAGGAAGCAGGGGATGCGGTGCTCCTCCAGCGCCGCGCAGAGATCCTCCCACAGCCACAGGAGCGGAGGCGCGGCCTTCATGGGCAGCCGGGCGGCGCGGACCCCGGCATCGAGCATCGTCGCCACCAGCGCGCGGGCGGCGTCCGGGCCGGGCGATTTGGGCGGCTCGATGACCCAGACCGGGTGCAGACGCGGCTGCCCCGCGACGGCCTCGAGCAAGCGGCGGTTGGCGCGTTCGCGCGGATGGATCAACCGCGCGTCGTGCTCGTGCACCAGCGCCTCGGCGATGTGATAGCGGTCCATGAGTTCCAGGGCCTGGTCCACGGTCAGGCCCGGGGAATACGCCGAATGGACCAACCGTCCGAGCGTCATGCAACTGTCGAACAGCCGGAGCGTATCCAGCCCCGGCATGGCTTTAGAGGCGCGCATATATACTCCCGCGTTTCAGGAAAGGCGCTTCTCCCATTCCATCACAAGGTGGCGTCGCCGGAAACCCGCCCGCTCGTACGCCTTGAGCGCGGGCAGATTATCCACGTTCGTCGTGACGAGAATCTCGGCCGCGCCCCATTCACTCAGGCGCTTGACGCTGCGCTGGGTCAGCGCGGTGGCCAGCCCTTTATTGCGGTGGAGTTCGTCCGTCTCCACGTGCCCGATCTGGCCGACGGGGCCGCCCGAGGAGCAAAGCAGGCGCGGGTAAAGCCGCGCGCCGCAGGTGGCGACCTCTTTTCCGCCGCATAGGGCGGCATAGCGGAAGGATCGCGCCTGGAATTCGGCCGCCGCTTCGGCCTCCACCACCTGGTATTCCTGCGGGATGTCGCGCACGCCGGTCGCAGAACCCGCCGCCGCGACGAGGATGACCTCGGGGCTGCTGATGCGGAACCCGGCCTGGACGAAGAGGTCCGTCCCGTCAATGCCGCGGTCGGAATGGTACGGCTCCTGGCCGCAGATGTAGCCTCCGTAGAATATCCCGGACGAAGCCGTCGGGCCGCGGAGCCATTCGGCGCCCGCCGCGCGCGCCCGCGCTTCCGCCTCCTCGACAAGGCGCATCCCGTCGGCGACGGCGCCCGGGACCATCGCCAGGAGATGGATCTGGTACGTCGTCTTGTTCGTCTCGCCATGAATGAAGGCCGTCGGCTTGCCCTGCCGATAGATCAGGGCCATTTCCTCCGGTTGGTACCGGCGGCCGAGGGTCTTCCAATGCGCGACCAGTTCCACGGTCACCGGCTTGGAATAGGGCCAATCCGCGATATAGGCGTTGATGACCCGCATGGCATCCGGTTCCGTCTCAGGGCCGAACGCCCGGCGCTCGGAGTGGTCGCCCGCAGAGAATTGAGGAGCGGCTTTTGCAGCAGGCCGAGCCATCGCACCGTACCCTCTACCGAAATGCGTTGAACGGCTTCGTCGCTTGTCCGGTGCGGACCGACTCCCACGCGGCGACGCCGACGGCGACCGCTTTGGCGCCGTCGAGCACACCGGGCGAAGGCTGGCGGTCGGTGTCCAGGCAGTCCTGAAAGTGGCGCATGTAGCGGATGACCGTTGCGCCATGTCCATAGGCGCTCAGGTCGCGCTCCGGCTCGAAGAGGGAGACCATCGGCTTGTGGCCCTGCAGCTTGTCCAGCACGATGCGAATCTGCCCCGGCTGGTTGTCGGTGAACTCGGCCTGCAGGCTTCCTTTCGTGCCGTAGATGCCGAACTGCATCATCGGCGTGGGCGGGTGGACAATCCCGTAAAGGCCGGAGACGCGCCCGATGACGCCGGAGGCGAACCGCAGGTTGATGAAGAAGTTGTCCGCCAGCGGATAGGCTTTCGTCAGGTTTCCCTTGCGCGCATTGGCGTGGACGGCGGCCACGTCGCCGCCGAACGCACGCAGCACGTCAATGGAATGGACGCAGCCGCCGAACATCAGGTCCTGCGGCGCGGTCAGCCGCCAGGGCGTGGCGCTGAACACCGGGCGCATGTCGTGAACGTAGTAGCTCTCCAGCGCGATCAACTCGCCCAGGTCGCCGTCCGCAAAGAGCCGCTGGGCCGCCTGGAACTGCCGGTCGAAGCGCATGGTCTGGCCGACGAGGAATTTCCGTTTTGTCCGGCGGACAAGCGAGACCAGCCGCTTCGCGTCTTCGAGCGTGGTGACCATGGGCTTGGTGCAGACCACGTGTTTGCCGGCCTCGAGCGCTGCGGCGCAGTGCTCGGCGTGGAGGTGGTCGGGCGAATAGACCGCCACCGCGTCCACGTCCTTGCGCGCGACCAGTTCCCGGTAGTCGGTGGTGCAGAAGGGAATCTTGAACGCGCGCGCGCATTCCTCGGCGGCCTGGCGCGGAAGGGCGCACATGGCGGTCAGGCGATAGCGCAGGTCCGGCTCGTGCTCCAGCAGCGTCAACGTCGAGGCCATGTTGTGCAGGCCCATGCCGATCACGCCGAGATTGATGGTCGCGCGACCCATGTCGGCTGTCTCTCAAGTCAACGAGTGGTAGGCGAATTTCCTCGGACCCGCGTGCGACAGCTTGTAGGGGAACCGGTCCCGAAGGCCTTCCATTATACTGAGCATCCCATGCTCGTCGAAGTGGCCGTACCCCGTCCGGTCGAAAAGGGCAATGACCTCGATCGGCTCCATGTGCCCGTTGTCCTTCACCGCCTTGAGCACCTTCTTCTCAAGGCCGGAATATTCCAGCGGTTTGACCTTGCCGCTCTCCGCCAGCTTGATCGCGCGAGCCAGGATTTTCGCCTGCGCGCGCATCTCGGCGACCGGGCGCATATTGTTGGTGGTCACCAGGCGCGGGATCATGTCCTCGGACACCGGACAGAGCCCGGGTTTCCACTCGACCTTGCCCTTGTACATCTGACAGGTATAAGGACAGCCCTTGTTGTTGTAGGCGTTCGGATTGCGGAAGATGTTATAGAGATAGGCGGGCCGCTGGATGAACCCGATGCCGAACCCGCCGCCGGCCTGGCGCAGCGCGGCCTGGAAGACGGGCGAGGAGATGTTCCGGCGCTCGCCGCGGAAGATGCAGGACCAGAAATACGGCGCCACGACCGCGCCGGGAAGCTCGCGGCGCGCGTCGAGCCACTCGCATTCGTCCACGACCGCGTCCATGAGCTTGCGGCCTTCGCGGTACACCTTCAGATAGCCGGGCACCTTTTTGAGTTGCTCGACGCCCACGGCTGCCTGGAACTCGGTCATGCGGTAGTTCGACGAAAGCACTTCGGGGCTTTCGCCGAAGATGATCCGCTTGTTCAGTTCGTCCGCCAGCTTGTCGTCGTTGAGGATGGCCATGCCGCCCTCGCCGGTGGCCAGTTGCTTACCCATGTTGAACGAGAACGTGCCGACCTGCCCCCAGTTGCCCACGTACTTGCCCTTGTACGAGGCGAACATGGCGTGGGCGCAGTCCTCGAGCAGATAGATGCCGTGCTTGTCGGCGATGCGGCGCAGCGTCTGCACGTCGGCGGGAAAGCCCCACAGGTGCGTCACCCAGATGGCCTTGGTCCGCTTGGTGATCCGCTTCTCGACGGACTTCGGGTCCAGAAGGAAATCATTCGGCTGCACGTCCGCCCAGACCGGGACAATGTTGTTGAACAGGCAGGCGATTCCGTGGAACTGGACGATGGGGTCGCAGATGATCTCGTCGCCCGGCCCGGCGCCGATGGCGGCCGGAATCGCCTGCATCAGCAGCATCGCGGTGGCGCTGGTGACGGCGTGCTTGGCGTGGAAGGCGCGAGCGAAGTCGTGGCGGAACTGATCCATGAACCCGCCGCGCTTGTCGCAGAAGACGCCGCTCCGGATGACCTGGGTCAGGTTGCGGATTTCAGCTTGTCCGAACGTAGGCATCGTTCGTCCCTTTCAGAAAGCCCGATTCAGATGTCCCGGACGCGCCCCGGCGCGCGCCGTTCCCTGCCACTCGAAACAGCCCCAATCCTCCAGCGGCTGGTGACCATGCTCTACGCCCCGGACGCAATAGACGATCCAGCCGGGGCCGATCTCGAACTCCTCCTGCCGCGCGTCCGGCAGCCGGATCGTCAGTTGCGTGCGGCCCTTCGTCCATCCCCAGTACTCATCGAAATCGTGATAGTGCAACTCCGTGGACCGCTCCCGGGCGAGAAGCCAGTGGTGGAAACTGCCCGGCAGGACCGGATCGAGCAACCCGGCCACCTGCGGCGATAACTTCTCTCCCGCGGAGTGGTTCACGGCGAACATCCGCGGGGTCAGTCCCGGGCAAAGGTCCGCTGTCAAGCTGGCAATCCGGGCCATGAGGTTCCATTCTTCCGTGCTCGCGCGTCGTTACGCGACGCGCTAACTGCAAAGCTCCCGCTGGATGTAGTCGAAGCTGATCTTCAAAGAATCGAACGGGTCGCCCGGGCAGGTGTCCTGTTCGACGATGAACCACTCGCAGCCGTTCTTCTCCGCCGCCGGGATGATTTTTTTCCAATTCAAATTGCCGTTCCCGATCTCGCAATACATGGGCTGGTTGCTGGCGTTCACTCCAAAGTCCTTCATGTGGAGGAGCGGAAGGCGATTCTTCAATTTCTGGCACCACTCCAGCGGACTGCCTCCGCCGTACTGCACCCAGTATGTATCGGGTTCACCTTTGAGATACCGCGGGTCGGTTTCGGCGTAAATGATCTCGAGGATGGTTCGCCCGTCCAGGCGCCGGAACTCGATCGCGTGGTTATGATAGCTGAGGACCAGTCCCGCATCGTGCAGCACCTTGCCCGAGGCATTCAGTTTCGCCGCGAACTCTTTCACGGTCGCCAGGGTGTCAAACTTTATTCCGCCCGGATAGGGGTATGCCGTGTGGCGGCACTTCAGCTTGCGCAGGGTGTCCACGATGCGTTGCGGTTCCTGGAGTATCCGCTCGCCCGGTTCGTGCGTCGCGCAGCACGTCAGCCCCTCGCCGTCGAGGATGCGGAGCAGTTCCTCCTCGGCGATGGGTCCCATGCCGCTGACCTGCACCGCCTGGTAACCGATCTTGCGGACCCGCTTCATCGAAGCGGCGATCTCCGGCGGGGTCTTGATGAAATCGCGCACCGTGTACAACTGCGCGGCAACACGCTCGATCTTCACAGGAAGCCTCCTCTCGCTAAAACCGGAATAGTCCAGCGTGGCGCTCGACAGAAAGCACGCCTGGCGCCGCGAACGCCCGCGCCGGAAAGGTAAGCATAGCGACTCCAGCTTCCCATCGCAAGGCTGCTGACCCGCGCGTCATCCCCGTTTGTAGACGCCGGCGGCTCGCTTCTCTTCCGCCTTCTTGGAAATGGTCGTGTCGCAGGAGAAGGGCAGGCCTACTTTGCGAGTCAGCTCTTTGAGATAGGCCAGGTGCGGGCAGGGCGGCCCATGGTAGTTGTCGGTGCTGATGCAACTGGCCAGCTTGACCAATATCTCTTCAGGCTCGATGTTGTCAAATTGCTTGGCTTTTTTCTTGAGCAGGACCAGTTTCCGGTGCAGCGCTCTGCCGCAGCAACCGCCGCAGGTGAAGGATATTTTCCTCGCGCCGTCGGCGAGGCTGAGTCCCTCGAACCCTCCTGTCCGGTTCACGAATGCCCGGTCGCACATGTACCCGGGGCATCGCTGATGGACCAGATGACACTGGACAATGGCCACCAGCTTCGTCATTGAACAGGCCTCCTCATCATAGTCAGCGCCTGCCGGACTCGATTCTCACTGCGCGCGTTTGGAACGGTTCGAGGCGATCAGTTTTTCAGTCTCGGCGAGCGACGGGATCCCGGCCCGCCCGCCGAGCTTGCGGCACTTGAGGGCGGCGACGGCCGAGGCGAACTCGGCGGTCTTCCGCAGGTCCATTCCCTTCGCCATGCCGAAGGCGAACGCGCCGTGGAATACGTCGCCGCAGCCGGTGGTGTCCACGACGGGAACCTGGAAGGCGGGCTGGTGGAATTCCTCGTCGCGCGTGACGAAGTGGCTGCCCTTCGAGCCGGCGGTGACGGCCACGACTTTGTCCGGGTCATGCGCGGAGAGTTTCTTGAAGAGCCGCCGCGCCGCCTCGGCCGGTTCGCAGTCGCCGACGCGGCTCCGGGCGAAGCCCAGGCTGGCGACGACGTGCGTGGCGATGTCGGCCAGTTCGTCGCTGCCGGCGTCGGTCAGCTCTGCATCCATTAGGATCGGCCGCTGAGCCTCGCGGCCCCACCGCGCGGCCTGTATCGCCGCCTTGAGCTGGAACCCGTCCACGAAGATCACCTTGCCGGCTAGCACCTCGTCGCGGTCCATCTCGCCCGGCTCCAGCAGCGGCGCGTCGTCGGTGCAATAGAAGAGCGTCCGGAAACCCTTGGCCGGGTTGATCAGGCCGATGGCGCGGATGCAGGACATCCTCGGCATGATGCGGACGCAGTTGGTGTCCACGCCTTCGCGCTTGAATTCCCGGATGACGAACTGCGCGTGGTCGTCGTCGCCGACCTTGCCGATGTACCGGGCCGTGCCGCCGAGGCGCGCGACCGCGACGAGGCCGGTGGCCACGAGCCCGCCGCCCTGGCGCGTGATGCCCGTGACCTGCATCTTCTGGTCTTCCTCGATCGGCCCTTCGTAGATGCCGAGCGTATCCACCGCGCAGCAGCCCATGCCGACCACGTCGAATTTTCCCTGAAAACTCATTCTTTCCCGGTGTTCTTTGTGCCTTGGTGGTGAACTTCGCCCACAATAGGGTCATTGTGAAAATAGGGAGGCTCCAGGTCAATGGCGACGGTCGCGCGCGGGAATTTCGCCCGGATTCTGCCCGCCACTTCGTCGCGGAACGACTCGAAGGGAATGTCCTTCGCGCCCGGCGCCGGCGCGATGTCGAAGACCACCTTGAAGCGGTTCCTGCCGCCGACCAGCCGCAAGTCGTGGAACGAGACGATCTTCTTCTCCGCCGCGACCGCCTCGGTCACGATGCGGTGGACCTCGTCGTAGTGCTCGTGGGCCGTGTTCAGCGGATCCACGTGGACGATTGCATGGCCGGGGAAAGCCCGCCGGACCTTCGTCTCGATCTCCTCGCTCATGTCGTGGAGGTGCATGACGTTCTCGGTGGCGCTGACCTCGATGTGCAGCGAGATGATGTCCATCCCGCCGTACCGGTTCACGAGCACGTCGTGGACGCCGAGGACGCCGGGCACGGCGCGGGCGATCCGCTCGATCTCCTCGTACATATCCTCCGGCGCGCGTTCGCCGAGCAGCGGGCTCATCGCGCCGGCCAGCGTCTCGTACGCGCACCAGCCGATCAAAACGGCCACGCCGATGCCCGCCACACCGTCAATCAAGGTGATTTTCCAGCGCGCCGCGATGAGCGCCACGATGACCAGCCCGGTCGCCAGGACGTCGCTGCGGTGGTGCAGCCCATCCGCGACGAGCGCCTGCGACTTGATGAGCTTGCCCAGGTCCATCGAGAACCGGGCCTGGAATTCCTTCAGCGCGACCGTGCCGATGAGCGAGGCGATCACCCAGGTTTCCGCGTGCACCGGCGTCGGGTTCTTTTCGATCAACCGCTCCACGGCGTACTGCGTCATCTCGACAGCCGCCACGGCGAGCAGCACGCCGATGACCACCGCGGCGAGGCCTTCCATCCGTCCATGGCCGAACGGGTGCCGTTCGTCCGCGGGCCGGTCGGACATGCGGAAGCCGAAGATGACTACGACCGAGGTGAGCGAGTCGGAGAGTGTGTGGACGGCGTCCGCCAGCAGCGACACGCTTCCGGTCATCAGGCCCAGGATTCCCTTGAACACAGCGAGCGCGGCGTTAAGGACGACGCTCGACCAGCCCTCGAGCAGCCCTGCGCGCATCCGCACGGCGGGGCTCTCCATCGGCTCGCCCGTCGGCGCGAAACCCGAAAGAATCCAGCGCGACACCCGCATCATCGAAGTTTTCCTCTGTGAGGCATGTCCGGAACAGTTGCCGGCTACCGCGCTCCGCCTCCGCCCTTCAGCCAGCGTTGGACTGCGGCGACGACCGGGCCGGCCTCGATCGCCTGCATGCAGGACGGGTTGCGGGCGCATTCGGCGCGATAGCACGGCGCGCAGTGCGCCGAGGCGGTAATCACCTCGCCGCGCCCGTACAGTTCGATCTCCTGCGCGCAGGTCGGGCCGAAGAGCGCGACGACGGGCCGCTTCTCCGCGATGGCCAGGTGCATGCCGAGCGAGTCGCCGGTGACCACCACCGCGCACCGCGCCAGCAGCGCCCGGAACTGGCGGATGGTGTTGCGCGTCCCGGCGCTAAGCACGTTCGGGCGGCCCGCGGCGAGGATCTGCTCGATCGTCACGCGCTCGCGTTCCGCGCCGAAGAGCAGCACCCTGCACGGCAGTGCCTTCAGGAGCGCGTCGAGGAACGCCCCGGCGCAGCGGGCGTTCCACATCTTATTCGCAAAGGCGCTGCCGCCGCCCAGGTTCAGCCCGATGACGACCTCGAGCGGCGCCATCTTCCATTGCTCGAAGAGCGCCTCGGCGTGGCGGCGGTCGCGATCGTCAATCTCGATCGCGTACTCTTCCTTCGCGTACGGCAGCTTGATCGCCTCGAAGAGGACTTCCTGGTACGTCTTCTGATTGCGCTTGAACTTCAAATCGTCGTCGAGGCCGAGCTGAAAGGCGTATTCGGCCTCGGGGTTCAGCGGGAAAACCGTGCCGAACTCGCTCAGGCCGAAGCCAAGCTTCTCCGGCGCGTTCGACCACATCGCCGCGGCCGTCGCGCGCGGCGTCTTGTCGAGGCTGAGCACGAGGTCGAACCGCTGCACCCGCAGCGGCTCGAGCGACTCCGGCTGATACGGCAGCAGCACGTCAATCAGCGGGTTGCCGCGCAGCATCTCCTCGGCCGCCGGATGCACCAGCCATGTGATGTGGCAGGGATCGTATTTCGCGTGGAGCGGGCGGAGGATCGTGGTCGTGCGCGCCACGTCGCCGATCGCGTCGAGCTTGACGACGAGGATGCGCTTTCCCATCGGCGCATAGTGGGCGCAGCCTTCGCAACTGCACGCGAAGCGGCAGGGCTTGTCACCCCGAAAGTTCCGGCAATCGAGTTTCAGTTTCATCATTTTCTCCAGGCAGGACCCAGTTCTTACGACTCGGACGAAGGCGGAATGAATGCCGGAGGTGGGAGTCGAACCCACATGAGCGTAAGCCCACGGGTTTTTGAAACCCGCGCGTCTGCCATTCCGCCACTCCGGCAGCGAATCAGACCGCTCTTGCGCAAAGCCGCAGAGGCGGATTGCGCCAGGAGGATTATAGTCGGCCCCGCCGCGGGAATCAACGAACGCGCGCGTCGCGCCGGGCCTTAGTTTCCGTTCGGGCGCTCGCGCGAATTTAAATTGACGCTCCATCCGCGATGCGGTAATATCAATGCTGCCGCTTCCTGCGTCATTAAGGTCCTCACTCTTCATTCAGTAACGGAAGCCGATGAAGCTCTCGGTCATCCTGCCGACATATAACGAAGAGCGGACGATCCGGAAACTCCTTGACTTGGTCCTGAATGTCCAATTCCCGCCGGAATCCGGGCCGGTCGAGATCGAAGTCATTGTAGTGGATGACGGCTCAACGGACCGCACCGCCGAGATCGTCGCCCTGGAACCGCGCGCGATACTGGTCCGCCACGAGCGCAACCGCGGCAAAGGCGCCGCGATCCGCACCGCGCTCGGGCATGTGACCGGCGACGTGGTCCTGATCCAGGACGCCGACCTGGAGTATTCGGTGGAAGACTACCCGCGCCTGCTGCGGCCGTTTCTGGACGAGCGCGTCCAAGTGGTTTTCGGCTCGCGCTTCCTGCTGCGCCGCCACCCGACGGGGATGCACTGGACCAACTGGCTCGCGAACCGCATCCTGACGGTGACCGCGAACGTGCTCTACAACGCGAAGATCACTGACGAGGCGACCTGCTACAAGGTCTTCCGCGCGCCGCTGCTCAAGTCGCTGCCGCTGCGGGCGAACAGCTTCGACTTCTGCCCGGAGGCCACCGCGCTGGTGCGGAAGCGCGGCGTGCCGATCCACGAAGTGCCCATCGAGTACCACGGTCGAAGCCGCGCCGAAGGAAAGAAGATCCGGTTCAAGCATGGGTTTCAGGCGATGAAGACGCTCGTGCTGCATCGCCTTCGGCGCGCTTGAGGCTTTACGGCACGGAGCGCGCGGGCGCCGGCAGGCGATAGACGCGCAACGAGTAGTCCATGAAGCGGACCGTGAGGGGAAAGCTCTTAAGCCGCGATCCGTTTCTCTCGAGGAACTTCAGCAGGTCCGGCGCCGGTCTCGCGTTCGAGGTCTGCTCGACGATCACGTAGCAGACCCGGTCTTTCGGCTGCCGCTCCAACTCCGCCAGGCCTGTCGGATTCGGCTCGACGGCCATGGATCCTTCAAGACCGGGCCGCGCGAGATAAAACGCCAGCACCTCCGGTCCCGCGGGCGCCGCGGTCGCGATCAACGGCGCGCCCTCGGCCTGCGCTTTCGATCGCACGTATTCAGCCGCCTCGCGCCAGCGCGGCCGCTGACCGCGCTCGACGGTAAAATAGAGCGCGTCCTTCAGGCCGAGCGACAGGATGACCACGCCCGCCAGGAGCCACGCGACTTTCTTCCGGTCTTCGGCCGCATAGCGGATGAGAATGTCCAGCCCCTCGCCGGCCAGCAGAAGGAACGCGGGCAGGGCGACGAGCGCGAAACGGCTGCCGCCTTCCGCGAATCCCACGAAGAGTACCACCAGCGCCGGCGGGACCAGCGCCCAACTGAGCAGCCACTTCGCACGACGATCCCGCTGCTGCAGCAGCATCCAGGCGGCGACGGCCGCGCAGATCAGCGCCGCCGGCTCATATCGGTCCGCCAATTTAGCCGCCGTCAGCGCGCAACGGCCGATCGAGAAGCCGCTCTTCGCGTGCCAGTCGGCCAGGAACGAAAGGATCGGGCGCGCAAAGAGAACTCCGAAGGCGGCGAACGGTGCGAAGAGGATCGCCAGGTTGCTCCAGCAAATTCCCGCCGGCCGTCCTTCTTTCCGCGAGACCCAGAGCGCATACGCCGCCAGCGCCGGAAGCGCAAGTCCGGCCGTCCAATGCGTCCATCCCGCCAGGGCCAGGAGCAGGACCGCGCCGAGCAGCCCTTTGAGGCTGTTGCGTTCGAAGCCGACGAACGCGCACCACATCGCGAGCATGCTGAGCAGCATCATCAGGCTGTAGTAGCGCGCCTCCTGCGAGAAAAAGATGTGATACGAGGAGACCGCGAGCAGCACGGCCGAGAGCATCGCGGCGCGTTCCGAGAAGAGTTTTCGCCCGATCAGGTAGAGTGCGGGGACGCTGATCGCTCCGGCGATGGCCGGCACGAGCCTGGCCGCGAATTCGTTCGAGCCGAAGAGCCGGACGGCGAACCCGATCAGCGCGTATCCGACCGGATAGGTGATGACCTTGCCCAAGTCCTGCGCATCGCGGAGCGTGGCGATCTCGTCGGCCCAGAAGCTCCAGTCTCCGAGCCGCCAGAACCGCAGGCCCGCCGCGAGAAGCGTCAGGAGCGTCAGGACCAGCGCGGTCCTTTGCTCGCTCGCCGCCGAACCGGCCGATGGGGATTCGCCGTCGTCGATCAAAGCGTTCCGCCTATAGCCCGGACGACCTTCTCCATCGTCTGCCGGGCGATCGCGCGCGCCTCTTCCGCGGCGCGCTCGACCTCGCTGCGCGTGGCGGAGGAAAGCGCCTTGTCCTCCAGGCTCTGAAGGTTAATCTCGACGTTCAGCTTGGCGGCGCGGAGCGCGGCCTCGGCCAGGATAGCCGCCACGCCGACATCGCTGATGAGATTGGGATTGGCAACCTCCGCCAGCCGCGCGATCGGCTCCAGCGCGCTGCGGCAGGTGCGGACGACCTGGAGCGGCGAGTCCATGGCGACGACGAGCGCCTTCTGGATCATCGCGGTCCTGGCCGCAGCCTCCTCCGGCGTCTGCTTCGGCATGGCGTAGGCGGCCGAGACGGCGGCGTAGGCTTTCGTGTCCTCATCCATCAGGCGCAGCAGGTCGTCGCGCGCGCGGAGGCAGGCCGCCAGCAACTGCTGGACCTCGGGCTCGACCGCCTTGAATTTCTTTTTCCCGACGGTGAAATTCGCCGCCATGCAGCCCATAGTCATTCCGAGCGCGCCGGCCAGCGCCGCCACGCTGCCGCCGCCGGGCGTCGGCTGGCCGGAGCTGGCCGCTTCGGCGTAAGACCGAACGGTTCCGTAGAGATACATGGCTTCTCTCCAACCAGGCGCGACCCGTCAGGCCCGCATTTCCTGCCCGCCATCCACCAGGTGCGAGCAGCCGGTGATGTAGGAGGCAAGCTCCGAGACGAGATACACGACGGCGTTCGCCACGTCCTCCGGCGTGCATTGCCGGCCGAGCGGAACTTTGCGATTGTAATATTCCTCGACCTGTTCCACGGTGATGCCGGCCTGTCCGGCGCGGGCGCGGACGTACTCCTGGCTCCAGATGCCGCTGCCGCGGATCACGTTTCCGGGCAGCACGCTGTTGACGCGGATCCGGTGCTTGGCGAGTTCCTGCGCCCAGCCTTGCGCGAGGCCGATGACGCCGAACTTCGTGGCGTTGTACGCGGAATTGTCGGCCGATCCGCGCACACCGCTCTTCGAGCTGATGTTCACGATGCTGCCGCCCTGGCCCTGGCGGATGAGCACGCGCGCCACCGCCTGCGCGCACAGGAAATACCCCTTCAAGTTGATGGCGACCGTCCGGTCCCAGTCCGCTTCCGGGAAATCCGCGAGCGGAAAAGAAGGCGCGATGCCCGCATTGTTGACGAGGATGTCCACGCGGCTGAACTCGGCGACCGTCGCCTCGACCATCTTCTGGACGCTGTCCTTGTTCCTGACGTCCACGGCGACCGCCCAGGCGCGGCCGCCGCCGCGCTGCGCGATCTCCGCCGCGGCCCTCCGCGCCGCATCGAGATTGATGTCCGCCACCGCCACGTCGGCGTCCGCCGCCGAAAGCCCTTCGGCGATTCCCAGCCCGATTCCCGAAGCGCCGCCGGTGACGATGGCGGCCTTTCCTTTGAGCGATATACTCTTCATCTCTGACTCTCCTTTCGAACCGGCGCATTTTACCAGAAGCACCCGGACTTTCCGCAACTGCGTTGACAGGATTTCACGGACGGCTATAATGCCGGATGGTGTTTTCGGCAACCTGAAACGGTTTCCATATTGAGACCTCCAACGCATGGACTGGGAAATCGGCAGCACCTCGCTGGCGTGCGCCGGCTGCAGCAAAAGCTTCGCCGAGGAACAGGAAATTTTCTCCGCCCTCTACGACGAGCGCCCGATCTTCGCCCGGCGGGACTATTGCTCGGAATGCTGGCCGAAGCAGGACCTGCAGCCGGTCTTCAGCCACTGGCGGACGCGCATGCCCAAGCGCGACGCGCCGGTGCGGCGGTTCGTGGACGATGACGTCGTGCTGGATTTCTTCAAGCGGCTCGAAGGCTCGCCGGAGCCCGCGAAGATCGGTTTTCGCTACGTCCTCGGGCTGCTGCTAATGCGCAAGAAGGCGCTGAAGCTCAAGGAATTCCGCCGGTCGGAGGCGGGCGCGGCGCTGATCCTGCACGACCGCCTGCGCGACTGCGATTACGAAGTGACCGACCCGAATTTGACGGAGGAGCAGATCCGGCAGATGACGGGGGAAATCAACCAGATCCTGAACGTGAAGGGCTGAGCCGGTCGGCTTCATTGAAAGGCAGGAAAGCCATGCCGCGGAAACAGTGGGACGCATGCCGGGCGACGGTGGCGGGCATCCTTTGCACGTCGGCGCTCGGGCTGACCGGGTGCGGCACGTTCAGCCCGGCGCGCATCGAGATGCAGCCGGTGGAAAGGCGCGACCTCAGCCGCGACCAGCTTCTGGCCATGCTGGATGGACAGTCGAAGCTCCTGCGGTTCTCCGCCACCACGCGAGTCAGCATCCTCGAAGAGGGCTCCGTCATCCCCGCAACGGTCATGGACGCCTTGCGGAAGGAACACGGCAAACCGTACCAGAAGAGATTCACGGAAGCGGACGTGAACGGCTCGTTCTTCCTCTCGCGCGATGCCCAGGGGCACGTGAACGTCAGTATGTCGGGCGAGGTGCAGGGAATCAACGGCGTCGGCTTCACGCTCCTGGGCAAAGACCGCTCGTTCTGGATGCTCATCCCGACTTCACAGGAGGAGCGCGACAAGGCCGTCACCCAGGGCCAGTCGGCGCCGAACGGCAAGGTGCTCTACGGCACGTTCGAAGCGGACACCCTTCGGCCGAAGGACAGGTATTCCATTCGCCCGCAGGACTTCGCGGACCTGATGCTCACCGGGGAAGCCAGGCTGGCGCTCAACGGCCAGGACATCTGCTATGTCGAAAAGTGGCAGGATTACTACGTCATGAATTTCCTGCGGCCGGACTGGCCGAACCATATCTACTCGAAGATCTGGTTTGATCGGCAGAACCTCAGGGTCGCGATTCACCAGTTATTCGACTCCGCCGGCGAACTGGTTGCCGAAGCGCGGTTCAAGGATTACGGGCGATATCCCATGGCCAAAGACCCGAAGGTCAGGATGGAGATACCGGTCCAGGTGGAGTTCCTCTGGCCGAGAGACCGGATCCTGATGCGCGCGTTGTTCGCGGACGTCAAATTGAACGACGACATTCCGGCGAAGAGATTCGATGAGAAGCGCTTCGAGGGTTACCCGACCGAACTGATCGAAGCGCCGCCCGCGCGCTAACGCCGGCGCGCGGCCAGGGCCAGCAGGGGCAGGCTTGCGAGCGACAGGGCGCAGATCGCCCAGCACGTCATGAAGATGCCGAGGACGGGCACGAGTATGGCGCCGGCGAGCAGGGCGCCGGCGCACGCGCCGGCCAGTTCCATCGCGTAGAGGCCGGCGGCCATCGCGCCCGGCTGGGCCAGCTCGTCGGTTTCCGCGGCGCCCAGCGCCACGCTGACGGGATATTGCACGCCCACCACCGCCCCGACGCAGAAGTTCAGAAACGGCACCACGATTGTCGCGCCGGCCGCAGCCATTCCCACGCCGGATCTCTCCAACCAGAACAGCACGGGCACGAACAACGCCGCAAGGAGCGCCAGCGCCACCTGGCAAACGGCGAGCGTGCCGAAGTTCGCCGGCGCCGTCAGACCTCCGGCCGCCAGCACGGCGCCGGCGGCCGTGCCGAGCATGAAGGCCGCGAAGAGAATCCCCAACTGCCCGTATACGTATCCATAGAGGCTCTGAAACGCGAAGACCAGCACCATCTCCAGCACAATGCCCGCCAGGCCGGCATACACGCGCGTGGCCGGCAGTCCGACGCGGATCGGCCTCGATGTGAACGTCGCCGCAAGCGCCAGGATTCCCGTAGCGATCGCGATGAAAAGGAGTACGCTCCAGATATCCAGGTCAAGCGCCCAGTGCAGCAATTGCGTCCCGCCGACCTGAAACGCGTCGGCCCACAGCAGCAGTTCCTGGTAGTACGCCGCGGGCCGCATGTCCGTATTGATCGTGCCGCCCTTCAGGCTCGCCTGGAATTGCAGGGCGCGCGCCGGATTCGTGATCTCGGCCAGGACGCCCTCGGTCAGCCACGCCGGATGCATTCCCCAGGTCTGCATCCGCACGGGCCAGGCGGCCGTGTCCGGAAAATCGCGGGATTTCGACGCCAGGAAATGGACGCCGTTGTCCGACGGGAACGCCGCGACGGACTTGCCGAAAACCGACCGAAGCGTGACCAGAATATCCGCAGCCAGGGCCCGCTGCGGAGCGCTCATGTATGATCGGGGGGTTCCCTCGAGGCTGAGCGCGAGGACGCCGTCCTTTTTCAGGGCGCGGCGCGCTTCCTCGAAGAACTCGCGCGTGTAGAATCGGTTAATCAGGCCGGTGGTCGGGTTGGGCGCGGCGGAAAGGATCACGTCATAGGCCGCCACGTAGCGCTTCACGACGAGCCGGCCGTCGGCGTCGGTGAGGATGCGGACGAGGTCGGCCGGCTTGAGCGCGGCCTTTTGCTCTTCATCGCCGAACTGCCGCGCCGAGGCGACCAGCTCGGGATCGAGCTCGACGTCATCCACCCTCATCCAGGGAAGTTCGAGCGCCTTGGAGAGCACGCCGTTGACGGCCCCGCCGATGATCAGCATCTGCCCCGGCGCGGGATGCGCCAGCACGGCCAGGAACACCGCCTCTTCCGCGGAGCGGTCCATGTGCGTCGTCCCCACCAGCGAGCCGTTCTGGTAGAACTCCTTCTGCCCCTGGTTCTCGGCCACGTCCACGCGGCCGTAAATCGTGTCCGCCGAGTGCAGCAGCACCCGGCCCTCGTAGCGCGGGGCGAGCGAGAGGAGGTCAATGACGGCGCCGAACGACGCGTACGGCTCCGACGACTGGCTCAGCGCGGAGAACGCCGTCGCGGAGAACAGGACGCAGCATGCCAGCAGGGCCCATCCGCGTTTCTCGGCGGCGCGGGAACTGTGCCGCCAGACGGCGAATCCGGCCAGGCAGTCCACCGCCGCCAGGACCAGCGCGATCTGGAACGCGTCCATCGCCTGCAGCAGGATGTACGTCAGCAGAATGCCGCCGATGAACGTGCCGATCGCCTCGCCGAGATAGACACGGGTCGCCGCGGACGCCGCGGATTCCTCCAACCGCGAGACGATCGAGCACGCCAGCGCGTAGAAGAATCCCAGGACGAGGCACAACGGCGCGAGGCTGATGAAGGTGGCCAGCAGCACTCCGCCCAGCGACGGCGCAATCCCGCCGCTCTCAAACAGGAAGTATCGCGAAGTGCGGGCCAGGAGAACGGTCACCGGCACGAGCGCGCCGCCGCCCGCCAGCGCCAGGGCGAACGCGGGAACGCCGAGCGAGTATTTACCGGCCAGGCGCCCCAGGCCCGCGCTGCCCGCCGCGAAGAGCAGCAGCCACACGGCGAGCACCACGCCGTACACCAGCTCGTTCCCGTGGAACGCCGTGGCGAGTTCGCGAACCGAGAGCACCTGGCCGATGACGCAGGTCAGACCGTAGAGTATCAGGCAGCGACGCATCCCGCATTCTCTTTCGACGAGGGCCGTGCGCGAACGTCATGATGCGACCGATGGCGCGTGTGCGGAGTGGGCGATGCTTCTAAGAAAATGCGCGCCCGGCGCGCATTATCTATTGATGCATCAGCCGCGCAGCCGTTGGCGCGGCTAATCTGCTTGGATCAATCGTGAAGGAACCGTCCGCCGAGCCTTAAATTGAGAAACCCGATAGGCCGCACGCCTATCGGGTTTCCCATGACGAAACCTGTCCGCGGGCCGCGACGCGCCGCTTCACTTCGGCGCGGGCATGGGCGCCGAACCGGCCGGAGCCATCTTCGCCGGCGGGGCGCTCTGCATCGCTTTGTCGAGTTCTTTCAGCTCGTCTTTCGCCCACTGGGCCGGCTCGCTCGTCGGATAGAGATCCATCACCTTGTTATAGGCGTCCCGGGCATCCGCCAGCTTGCCGAGGGACCGGTACGAGCGGGCGATATTGTATTGGGCGAACGGGAGCAGATTCGGATATTCCTTCTCCGCGATGAACTCCTTGTACTTCGCGATCGCATCGCTGTACTTCCCATCGCTCTGCAGGTCCTTCGCCTTGTCGAACTTCGTGACCGGCGTCGGGGTAGTGCAGCCGAACAGGACCACTGCGCCCAGGGCGGCCGCCGCGAACAAGCACGCGCGATGCACTTTCATAACAGCCCTCCTTTAAACCGGGTATCGAGGATGCTGCAACTCCTCAGGACATTGCCGCGCGCATTGTAAGCACCGCCGGGCGCTTCTGTCAACCTGCCTTGACAGTTTTTTCCGTCTGTGATAGCCTGTGCGCGTTGCTTCACGCGTTTCCGCCGCCGAGCGAGAGCGTGGAGGGTGGGTCCTTTTCGCTTCCTCGCCTGTTCGACCTGCCGGATAAACTCGAAGTTGGAGTGAGATTCAATGCCCGATAAAATGGTTGAGATTCGTTGGCACGCCCGAGGCGGCCAGGGCGCCAAGACCGCCGCCACGCTCATCGCCGCCGTCGCGCTGGAGGAAGGCAAGTTCAGCCAGGGATTTCCGGATTACGGTCCCGAGCGCGAGGGCGCGCCGATCCGCGGATACACCCGCATCAGCGACACGCCCGTCCAGGTCCACAGCGCCATCTATACGCCGGACATCGTGGTCGTGCTGGACGCCTCGCTGCTCGATTCCGTGGACGTGAGCGAAGGGCTCAAGAGCGATGGCATCATCCTGATCAACTCGCCGAGCGAACCGGCCGTGCTCCGGAAGAAACTCGGCCTCAAGAGCGGCAAGGTCTACACCGTGGACGCGACGCGGATCGCCACCGAGGAGATCGGCCGGCCCATTCCGAACACGCCGATGATGGGCGCGCTCATGAAGGCCATGCCGATCCTCAAGCTCGAAACCATCCTCCACGACATCGAGAAGAAGTTCAAGTCGAAGGGAGAACAGGTCGTGCAGGGAAACTTCCGCGCCATTCGACGCGCGTTTGAGGAGGTCAAAGAAGCATGAGCAAGCTGCCCTCGTGGAAGGAACTGGCGTCCGGCGGTGTGATCCTGAAAGCCGGCTCCAGCGCCGAGAAAAAGACCGCCGGCTGGCGCAGCAACCGCCCGATCTGGCATGACGAGAAGTGCATCCAGTGCATGCGCTGCTGGATCTTCTGCCCCGACTCGTCCATTCTCGTCAAGGACGGCAAGGTCGTCGGGATTGACTACGATCACTGCAAAGGCTGCGGCATCTGCGCCGAGGAATGCCCGAAGAAGGTGGTGGCGATCACCATGAAACCGGAAAGTGAATTCGAAGGCTCCAAGAAGGATTAGACCATGGCGAAATACGTCTCACTCACCGGCAATGACGCGGCGGCTTACGCCCTCAAACAGGCGCGGCCGGACGTCGCGTCGGCCTACCCGATCACGCCGCAGACGGAGCTGATGCACAAGTTCGCCGAGTTCGTGGCCAACGGCGACGTGGATACCGAAGTGATCCTGGTGGAATCCGAGCACAGCGCCATGAGCGCGGCCATCGGGGCCTCGGCGGCCGGCGCGCGCGTCATCACCGCCACCTCCTCACAGGGCCTGGCGCTGATGTGGGAGATGGTGTATATCGCCGCCTCCTGCCGGCTCCCGATCGTGATGCCCGAGGTCAACCGCGCGCTGAGCGGCCCGATCAACATCCACTGCGACCACTCCGACTCGATGGGCTGCCGCGACGCCGGCTGGATCCAGATCTTCGCCGAGAATTCCCAGGAGGCGTACGACAGCACCCTCCAGGC
Source organism: Candidatus Brocadiia bacterium (assembly GCA_050015075.1). Classification (GTDB taxonomy): domain Bacteria; phylum Planctomycetota; class Brocadiia; order CAIUPP01; family CAIUPP01; genus JBEKCB01. Next base: position 122,247 of record JBEKCB010000010.1, read on the forward strand.
CTTCCGGATCGCCGAGCGCAAGGACGTGCTGCTGCCGACGATGATCTGTTTCGACGGCTTCATCATCAGCCACACCAACGAGCCGGTGGCGATGCTGACCGACGCTCAGGCGGCCGCGTTCGTCGGCGAGTACAAGCCCGACCGCGCGCTGCTCGACGTGGAGCATCCGTACACCGTCGGCGGGCTGGACATGCCCGAGTGGTACTTCGAGCACAAGCGCCAGCAGGTCGAGGCGATGCGCAATTCGTTCAGCGCGATCGAGTCGGTCGGCAAGGAATTCGGCCAGCTCTCGGGCCGGCCGTACGGGTTCCTGGAGGGCTATCGGATGGATGACGCCGAGTGCGCGATCATCGCGCTCGGCTCGACCTGCGGCACCGCGCGCGTCGCCGCCGACGAAGCCCGCGAGCAGGGCATCAAGGCCGGTGTCGTCAAGCTGCGCGTCTTCCGGCCGTTTCCCGCGCGCCAGTTACGCCAGGCGCTCGGGCGCGTCAGAACCGTCGGCGTCCTCGACCGCTCGATCTCGTTCGGCATCGAGGGCGGCCCGCTGTTCCACGAGGTCCGCTCGCACCTCTACGGCGACGACCGTGCGATCATGCCGTTCGTCTACGGCCTCGGCGGACGCGACATCCGCGTCGAGCAGATCGTTGAAGTCTTCAAGACCCTGCGCGACGCCGGCCGGTCCGGCTTGAAAGAACGGGAAGTGGAATTTATCGGGCTCCGCGAATAGCGCGTTTCCCGGGCTCATGAACCAAGGATGACTGAACATGGCCATAAACCTTAAGAAACTCTCAGCGAAACCGGATCTTCTGGCGGGCGGGCACGCGGCTTGCGCCGGTTGCACCGGGCCGACGGTCCTGCGCCAGGCGCTGCTGGCCGCGGAGACGCCGGTCGTCACGAGTTCCGCCACCGGCTGCATGGAAGTGGTGACCACGCTCTTCCCGCACACGGCCTGGCGAGTGCCGTTCATCCACAGCGCGTTCGAGAACTCGGCCGCCACGATGAGCGGCATTGAGACGGCGTATCGCGCGCTCCGCAAGCGCGGGAAGATTCCGGACCGCGAGATCGGCTTCATCGCGTTCGGCGGCGACGGCGGCACCTACGACATCGGCCTGCAGTCGCTCTCCGGCGCTCTCGAGCGTGGGCACAAGATGCTCTACATCTGCTACGACAACGAAGCGTACATGAACACCGGCATCCAGCGTTCCAGCTCGACCCCGAAGGGCGCCGATACGACCACCGCGCCGGCCGGCAAGGTCAGCTCGGGCAAGCAGCAGAACCGCAAGGACCTGACGGCGGTCGTCATCGCGCATAACCCGGCGTACGTCGCCCAGGCCACGCCCTCCAACGCGACCGACTTCATGGCGAAAGTCCAGAAGGCGCTCAAGGCGAACGGCGCGAGCTTCATCAACGTCATCGCGCCGTGCCACCGCGGCTGGCGCTTCAAGCCGGAACTGGGCATCGCGATGGCCCAGCTCGCCGTGGACACCTGCTTCTGGCCGCTCTTCGAGTGGGAGCGCCCCGGCAAGTTCACGGTCACCTACAAGCCGAAGGAGAAAAAGCCGCTCGAGGACTGGCTCAAGGCGCAGGCGCGCTTCCGCCATCTCTTCGAGCCGAAGAACCGCCACATCATAGACGAACTCCAGGCCGACGTGGACCGCCGCTGGAAGGAACTGCTCGCCGCCGAAGAGGCGACTAAGGGCATCGCATTGGCCTGATCGAAACTCAGGACTCCAGGGCCGGGCGCCGAAAAGCGCCCGGCCTTTTCCGTTTTCACCGGGCGCGCCGGGCCGTTGCAAACTCTATTGCCCGCAACGGTTTGCGACCGAATTTTCGCCTTCCGCCTTGATCTTCTGCGGATCACGTGATATACTTCCTTCAGAAGTTGAGAGGCGTACCATAAGCTGCCAGGACTTGCTCTGCTGAGAAAGGTCTCGAAAATGAAGGTTATAGGCGCTTTCGTGCTGGCTGCCACGTTGCTGGTCTGCTCCGGGTGCGCATCACTTACTGGACTGATCACCGGAGCGTTCACGGGCGCGGTGGATCTGCCGGCGGAAACTTACCGTCAGAATCGCGTGGTGTTCGACCAGCACCCGATGCTCTACGGCCTGGATGCCCTCATCGTGGCGCCCTGCGGCATTGCCGGGGGACCGGTCGTCGGGCTCGTCAAAGGTGCTTCGCTCGACGTCGAGTGGGTCTGCGGCAAGATCGGCTACGGCGTGGTCTTCGATTCGTACAGGGAAGCCAGCATCTGGCGCCCTTGGACGATCGTGTGGCCCAGCCGGAGGCCGATCAATATGGCCAATCCGCCGAATCCGGTCAATCCGGTTCCGTAGAACGCCGGCGCGAAACTTCCCGCTCGCGGTCAACTCCCGACGACCGCCTGAAACAGCTTCAGGTGGTCCGGGTGTTTCGCGGCCAATTCTTCGGGGTGCCACTGCACGCCGAGGACTAGGCGGTCGTCCTCCGTCTCGATTCCCTCGATAATCCCGTCGCGGCTCCGCGCCGAAACGCGCAGTCCGCGGCCGATCCGATCCACCGCTTGGTGGTGAGACGATGCCACCTCGACTTCCGCCACGCCGAGACATTGGGCCAGCTTCGTTCCCGGCTCGATCCGCACCGCGTGCAGCAGCCGCGGCCCATCCTGGACGTGCCGGTCGGCCGAAGGCCTCTGTGAAGGAATGTCCTGGATCAGCGTGCCGCCCATGAAAATGTTCAGCAACTGCGCGCCGTAGCAGATGGCCAGGATCGGCCGCCCGAGGTCGAGCGCGGTCGCGAGGCAGCGGAAGTCGAACTCGTCGCGTCGCCGGTGCACCGGCTTCGTCATCGGGTGGGGCTGCTGGCCGTAGCGCGCAGGCGGCGTATCGGGGCCGCCGGTGATGACGAGGGCGTCGAGCCGGCGGAGCAGGTCGCGCAGCGCCTCGTCGCCGCCGATCTGCGGGATGAGGACCGGCGTTCCGCCCGCCAGTTCCACCGAATCGAAGTAGTCCGCGAGCAAATAGAACTCGTCCGCCTGCTGAGTCTTTCTCCGGCGATACCCGCCGGTGATCCCGATGAGCCGACGCGCCATGGCTGGGGCCTCCTGTCTGAGCGTACAGCACAAATGGTACAGTAACATGGAGGTCCCTGTAAATAATCACTACGAACCGGAGGGCTTGAAACCGGGCGCGGAAGCGGTGAGAATGATGGGCGATCATGCCATGAATTACTCGGATGAAATCCTGAGCGCGCTGCGCGACGAGCGGCGGTTTATCCTCCTGACGCTTTCCGGGCCGAAGGACCCGGCCGAGGCGGAGTGGCGGAAGGTCGTCATCCGGCCCGTGCAGTTGTCCGGAGGCCGGCGCTTGCAGGCGGTCTTTCAAGGGCGGCGCAAGCAGACCGCGCGCAACATCGAGTCGGACCAGATTGCCAATGAGTTCCGGAAAATCGCCGAGATGGGCTTCCTCAACATCCACCTTCAGTGCGCGGACGGCGACTTGCACGTGCGTATCACTCGGAAGGGCAAGGCGCTGATCTCGCGCGGCCGGCCGTCGCTGGAATCGGCTCCGCCGGCGCAGCCGCATGACCGCCGGAAGGAATATCCTTTCCCGCCGGACGAGCCGGACGAATTCCTCGAAACGATCGGCGTCATGCGCGACGGCCGCGTGCTCCAGCCCATGCGCGAAAAGTTCCGGCAGGTCAATCATTTCCTGGCGCTGCTCAGCCACACGGACTTGGTGCGGCGGCTGCCGGTCGGCCCGCTCCGGCTGACGGATTGCGGCTGCGGCAGGGCGTTCCTCACGCTGGCGGCTTATCATTACCTGCGCGAGAAGCGCGGCCTGAGCGTCCAATTGACCGGCGTGGACGCCGATGCTGAAGTGATCGCGCGCGCGAGCGAACTGCGCGACCGGCTGGGCTACGACGAGGTGCAGTTCGCCCGGTCGCGGATTCTGGAGTACGAGCCGGCGGAGCCTCCGCAGGCGGTGTTCAGCCTTCACGCGTGCGACACGGCCACGGACGAGGCGATCGCGCAAGGGGTGAAGTGGCAGGCGGAACTGATTCTCTGCGCGCCGTGCTGCCAGCACGAGCTGCACCACCAGGTCGCGCGGCCGGAATTCCGCGCCGCGCTGCGGCACGGCATACTGCGGGAGCGTACGGCCGATATCCTGACCGATGCGCTGCGCGCGGCCGCGCTGCGGGTCATGGGCTACCGGACGGACGTCATCGAATTCGTCTCCTCCGGCGATACGCCGAAGAACCTGATGATCCGGGCGGAGAGGTCCTCCGGCGCCGCCCCGAGCGGCGCGGCGGCCGAGTACCTTGCGCTGCGAGATTTCTGGGGCGTGAAGCCCTGCATCGAGGAGTTGCTGGGAAGCGGATTGCAGGAACGGCTTGCGTAGACGCGAGCGGTTCACTGCAGCAGTTGGTTGACGCGAGTGGCCCGGGCTGTCAAAATATGACACGTGATGCTTGACCGCCGTGCGGAGGGCGCCCGCATGGCAGCTTCCGGATAATACGCAGACTTGGAGCGCGGCAGACACAGAAACGATGACATCGCGAGGACGGATTCTGGCGGCCTACGCGCACAAGCCTGTTGACCGGATTCCTTGCAGCCCTAAGATTTACGCCTACCTGCTTGAACTGTATGGACAGTGCGGCATTGACGCGCGCACAACGCTCACTCCTCCGCCTGTCGGCGACGTGGACTTGGGGGAGGTCAAACGCCGGATCGGCGACCGGGTTTGCCTGATGGGATATGTTGATCTGCACTACGTCATCAAGCTGGGCACGCCCGACCTGATCGCCCGGACCGTGCGTGCCGCCATTGAGACCGCCGGCCCGGCCGGTTTTATCCTCGGCACGTACGACAGCATCCGCGACGGAACCTCAATCGAAAACGTGCGCGCCTACTTCGACGCCTCCCGCAAATACGGGAAGCCCAAATGACCGGCGTAAAGGGCAGCCTGGCGCGGAACCTTGTGTATGCGCCTTGATTAAAGTAGAATAAAGCGATGACAACCGAATCGCTCGGGAATGAGATCAAGCTGCTCGGCAACGAAGGATTCCGCATCCGCGCGGGCGCCGCGGAGATTTACATTGACGCGTTCTATCACCCCATCCCGGGCATGGCCAGCGCGCCGGTCCTGCGCGGGAAGGATGTTGCGAAGGCGGACCTGATCCTCGTGACGCATGACCACATGGACCACTTCAGGCCCGACGAGGTAGCGGAAGTCGCGTGTCGCACCGGCGCGATCGTGGTCGGGCCGCGCGCCGTGATCAAGTCGCTCGCGAGGAAAGTTCCCGCGGACGCGCTGAGGGAAATGGAGCCGTCCGCGGCGCCCGCCCGCGAGCCGGCGCGAACAGTGAAACTCAAGTTGCCGTTTGCCGGCGTCACGGCCTTCAGGACATTTCACGGACGCGGACATAACTCGTACCTGGTCGAGTCGGCCGGGTTGCGGTTCTTCCATGACGGCGACAACGGGAATACCACCAAGATTCCGGTTTCGGCGCTGGGCCGGCTGGACGCGCTGCTGATCGGGCCGTGGCAGGGTTCCGGCTGGGTGGAGTTCATCGAGAAGCTCTCGCCGTCGCGATATTTCCTGATGCATCTGTCGGAGGAGGAACTCGACGAGCACGCGGCGGGGCGGTTCCTGCCGGGCATCTGCGAGCGTGTTCCAAAGGGACTGGTGGTGCTGCGGCCGGGGCAGAGTTATTCGTTGGCTAAAGCGGATCGTGCTGTCCAATAAAAGGAGTGCCGTTGATGAAAGAGCTGAAGACTTGCGCGGTGCGCGTACGGCGAAAGAAGTTCGTGGACATTTTCCGCACGACGCCGCCGAAGACGGTCTGCCCCAATTTCTTCGTCCTGGCCCACGCGAACGGCTGCACTTTTCAGCCGCAGTGCACGTATTGTTTTCTGAAGTCCTCCTTCTGGTATCTCAACGAGCCGCAGGCGTTCAGCAACACCGAGCGCATGCGGAAGGAAATCACGAGGTGGATCCGCCGCGACGACCTGGAATCGTACGTGCTGAACACGGGCAACCTGTCGGACAGCCTGGTCTTCGAGAAGGATCGTCCGCTGATCGGCAGCCTGGTGGAACTCTTCCGCGACGAGGCCGAGGCCAAGGGACGGAAGCATGCCCTGCTGCTGGTTACAAAAGGCGGTCCGCGCGACTGCAAGCCGCTCCTGGACACGCAGCCGTGCAAGAACGTGATTGTTTCCTTCTCGGTGAACGCGCCCGATGCGGCGCGCATTCACGAGAAGGGCGCCGCGCCGGTGGCCGACCGCCTTCGCGCGGCGGCGAGTTTGAAGTCGCGCGGCTGGCGCATCCGCATGCGCATTGACCCGATGATCCGCGGCTTCAATTACCGCGGGATCGCCGAGCAGGTCCGGCGCCTGGCGCCCGAGCGCGTGACGCTCGGCACGCTGCGCGCGGAACACAATCTGCCGCGTTACGTCGGCAACGGACTTCTCAAAGAGATGGAGAAACCCGCCGATCCGAAGGCGCTGGCCCGCTACCCGATGAACGTGCGGCTGGCGCTCTATCGGCAGGCCGCCGACGTGCTCTCCAAGTCCGTTCCCCTCGCGCTCTGCGAGGAGACGCTGGATACGTGGACCGCGCTGGGGTTCGATGCGGCGTCGAAAAAGTGCAACTGCGCCCTGTGAGCGCACGCAGTTCCGCCGATGCGCCCCGCTCGTTGACACGTGCGGCGGCCGCTGATATACTCGCAGCCTCGTCCGAGCGGCGTCGAACACTACCCGGTGGTGCAATGGTAGCACAGGAGGTTTTGGTCCTTCTAATCGTGGTTCGAATCCACGCCGGGTAGCCAACCTCCGATCTCCGTCCGACTTCCGCCTCGGCATTCAACGGGAAA
>JBEKCB010000011.1:0-123208 GCA_050015075.1 Candidatus Brocadiia bacterium
CCGCGCGAAGCGCAGCGTGACCGCCTTCGGCTGAAAGGGCGCGGCCCACGCGTCGAGCAGCCCTTCAGCGGGGGTCCCGCCGGCGACTTTCTGGATGAGGTGCAGCGCGCGCCGCGACGCCCACTCGGTCTGGACCGGGTCCACGCCGCGCTCGAAGCGGTACGAGGAGTCCGAGGCCAGCGCCAGCGCGCGCGAGGTGCGGCGGATCTGCGTGTTCTCGAACTGCGCGCTCTCGAGCAGCACGTTGACCGTGCGGTCCGAGATCTCCGTGTCGAGGCCGCCCATGATGCCGGCGACGGCGACGGGGCGCTCCGCGTCGGCGATGACGAGCATCGCCGGGTTGAGCTTGCACTGTGCGCCGTCAATCGAGACCATCGTCTCGGCTTCGGCGGCGCGCCGGACGACGATGCGCCCGCCGCGGAGTTTGTCGAAGTCGAACGCGTGCAGCGGCTGGCCGCACTCGAACATCACGTAGTTCGTCACGTCCACGACGTTGTTGATGCAACGCAGGCCGATGGCTTCGAGCCGCCGCTGCAGCCAGTCCGGCGAGGGGCCGATCTTGACGCCGCGGATCAGCCGCGCGGTGTACCGCGGGCAGAGCGCCGGGTCGAGGACCTGGACCGACGAGGCCGACGCGACCTTTTCCTCGCCGCAGGCGAAGCCGGCTTCCGGAATGTGCAGCGGGGCGCCGCTCAACGCGGAGACCTCGCGGGCGATGCCCAGGATGCCCAGGAGGTCCGGCCGGTTCGAGGTGATCTCCGCCACGAGCAGGGCGTCGTCGCCGAGGCTGTGGATCTCCTCGACGAGCGTGCCGGACATGCTGAGCCGGCGCGCGAGTTCCTCGGGCAGGAGTTCGCACGGGCAGTAATCGCGCAGCCAGTTATACGTCAGTTTCATCGCCAGACTTCTTTGCCGCGGGTTTAACGAAAAACGTTTTTTGCCACGGATTGCACGGATTTCCACGGATTACCGGCAACGGACTCCAAAGGCCTGAACTGCCTTTATCTTCATTTTCCGGTAATCCGTGGCCATCCGTGAAATCCGTGGCAAAAATGACTTTTCAAAACTGCCGCAGGAAACGCAAGTCGTTTTCGAGGAACAGGCGCAGGTCGTCTATGCCGTACTTGAGCATGGCGATGCGCTCGACGCCCATGCCGAAGGCGAAGCCGGTGTAGCGCTCGGAGTCGTAGCCGACGCATTGGAACACGTTCGGGTCCACCATGCCGGCGCCGAGGATCTCGATCCAGCCTCCGCGTTTGCAGATCGGGCAGCCCTGGCCGCCGCAGGCGAAGCAACTGACGTCCATCTCGACGCTCGGCTCCGTGAAGGGGAAGAAGCTCGGGCGGAACCGCGTCCGGACGTCGGGCCCGTACAGGCCGCGCGCGAATTCGTGGAGGACGTATTTCAGGTCGGCCATCGTGACGCCCTCATCCACGACGAGCCCTTCGAGCTGGTGGAAGAGGAAGCCGTGCGTGGCGTCCACGGTGTCCGGCCGGTAAACGCGGCCGGGCGCGATGACGCGCACGGGCGGCCGGCGCTTTTCCATCACGCGGATCTGCACCGTGCTGGTCTGGCTGCGCAGGAGCACGTCGTCGTGCAGGAAGAACGTGTCGAAGGCATCGCGCGCGGGATGGTCCTTCGGGATGTTGAGCGCCTCGAAGTTGTAGTAGTCGCGCTCGACCTCGGGGCCGAAGGCGACCTCGAAGCCGAGCCGCATGAAGATGTCCTTGATCGCCTCGACGGTCTGCGTGAGCGGGTGCAGCCGCCCGCGCGGCGGCTGGCGGCCGGGGAGCGAGAAGTCGAAGCCGGATTTCTCGACCGCGGGCGCCGCGGCCAATGCGGCTTCGCGGGCGCCCAGGGCGCTCTCGAGGCTGTTGCGCGTCTCGTTGAAGGCGCGGCCGAGCTCTCGGCGCTCAACCGGGTCCGCGCGGCCCATGGCCGCCGAGATATCTCTCAGCGCGCCGCTGCGGCCGAGCAGCCGGACGCGCAGCTTGCCGACCTCGTCGAGCGAAGGAGCCGCTGCAATTTCCTTTAGCCACTGCTGCTGAAGCTCCTGCAGGCGCAGGACCGTCAGAGGCGGCGGCGCCGAGGCCTGCGGCGGGCAAGCCGGCGCTTTCTCGGGCTCATTGGCAGTCGGCAGTTGATCGTTGTCCATTCGGGTTCGTCTTTTTCAAATCGCCTTTTGCAATCGCCCGGCTCAGGCCAGCGCGGCTTTGGCCCTGGCGACGACCTGGTCGAAGCCAGTGGGATCGCTGCCGGCGATCTCGGCGAGGAGTCTGCGGTCAATCGTGATCTTGGCTTTCTTCAGCCCTTCGATGAACCGGCTGTACGTCAGCCCGCGTTCGCGGACGGCGGCGTTGAGGCGGACAATCCAGAGCGCGCGGAAGTTGCGCTTGCGCTGCTTGCGGTCGCGGGTGGAGTAGCGCATCGCGCGCGCGACGGTCTCTTTGGCCGTGCGCAGCAGCTTGCGGCGCCCACCGAAATATCCCTCCGCGGCCTTGAGGATGCGCTTGCGCTGACGGCGCGAGGCCGCTCCCTTGGTAGCTCTCGGCATGAATGGCTCCTTCGTAAAAAAGCTTTTTTGACCGCGAAAGCGCGAAAGCGCGAAAGAATTAATTCAAATTTTTCGTTTTTCGCGTTTTCGCGCTTTCGCGGTCAAACTAAATTGCTTCGCCGTTTTGCGTTCCGGCGGTCACTCGAGGGTGAGCATCCTGCGAATCGTCTTCATGTTCGTCTTGTCTATCTGGACGACCCGGCCCAGCCGGCGGCGGCGGGCGCTGTTCTTGGAGGCCATCAGGTGGCCCTTGTTGGCCTGCCGGCGGATGATCTTGCCGGTGGCGGTCACTTTGACGCGCTTGAGCAATCCTTTATGCGGCTTGAGCTTGGGCATTGGGCGATCCTTACTTTAAAATTGACGATAGACGATGGACGATAGACCGCGGACGAGAGATGGACGATATACCAGCGAGCTGAACCATGGTCCAGCGTCTCTCGTCTATCGTCACGCCTCTACTTCTTGACGAGCACCACGCCGATCCGGCGGCCTTCCATCGCGGGCGCGCGCTCGGGTTTGGCGATGTCCTTCAGCTCGGTGACGAACCGCTCGAGCACGGCCATGCCCAGTTCGGAATGGGCCATTTCGCGGCCGCGGAAGAAGACATTGACGATCACGCGGTCGCCTCGCTCGATGAAGCCGCGGGCCTGTTTCACGCGCACGAGCAGGTCGTGCTCTTCGGTCTTCGGCCGCAGGCGCAACTCTTTAATCTGCGGCGCGTGATGGTGATGCACCTGCTGGCGCTTTTTCTGCTCGTACTTGTACTTGCCGTAATCAATGATCTTGGCCACAGGAGGGTCCGCCTCCGGCGATACGAGCACCAGGTCCAGCCCGGCCTCTTCGGAGAGCCGGCGCGCTTCCTCGATCGGCTGAATGCCCAACTGCTCGCCGGCCTCGCCGATCAGCCGCACTTGCGGCACAACAATCCGTTCGTTGATTCTAAGTTCTTTGGTCGCCACAAACCTCCCTCTTTGCTAAAAAGTAGACCCACATGAAAACCGGCCCAGATCCTATGTCTTTTCCTCGACTTCCCTCTTCAGGCGCTCAATGAATTGTTCAACGGTCACCACGCTCTGCGAACCGGTCTTGCGGTCGCGCACGGAGACCATGTTTCCGGCGGCCTCTTTCGCGCCGACGACGGCCATGAACGGGACTTTGTCCATGGTGGCCTGGCGGATCTTCGCGCCGATCTTCTCGTTGGCGGAATTGATCTCGGCCCGGAAGCCGGCCGCGCGCAACTGGGCGAGCACGCTGCCGGCGTAGTCGGCCTGCGCCTCGCCGATGGGCAGCACGCGCACCTGCTCCGGCGCGAGCCACAGCGGAAACGCGCCGGCGTAGTGCTCGATCAGGATGCCGACGAACCGCTCGAACGCGCCGAGCGGCGCGCGATGCACCATCACCGGCCGGTGCGCCGCGTTGTCCGCGCCGATGTACTCCAGCCCGAACCGCTCCGGCAAGTTGTAATCCACCTGCACCGTCCCGAGCTGCCATTCGCGGCCGATGCAGTCGCGCACGATAAAGTCAATCTTCGGCCCGTAGAAGGCCGCCTCGCCGACGGCTTCGACGACATTCATCTCGAGCCGCTTCACGATGTGCCGCAGGTTCTGCTCCGCCTTCGCCCAGTTCTCCGGCGAGCCGACGTACTTGTCCGACTTCGGGTCGCGCAGGCTCACGCGCACGACGACGTCGGTCAGGCCGAGCGTCGTCAGCATGAGCTTGGTCAGTTCGACGCACGAGGCGATTTCGCCCTCGAGCTGATCGGGCGTGCAGAACAGGTGCGCGTCGTCCTGCGTGAAGCCGCGGACGCGGATCATCCCGTTGAGTTCGCCGGACTGCTCGAAGCGGTACACCGTGCCGAACTCCGCCAGCCGCAGCGGCAGGTCGCGGTAGCTGTGCGGGCTCGCCTGGTAAATCTGGATGTGGTGCGGGCAGTTCATCGGCTTGAGCAGGTAGCCGTCCACCTCGCCCTTCTCCATCCGGTTGCAGAGCGTCGCGCAGGAGCAGTTCTCCTTGGAGAGCAGTTCGAGCGTCTCGCGCTCGACGATGGGCGGATACTGCGAATCCTGGTAATACGGGTAATGGCCGCTGGTGCGGTACAGGCCGAGCTTGCCGATGTGCGGCGTGTAGACGTTCTGATAGCCGCGCTTGCGCAGCTCGGTACGGATCCAGTTCTCCAGTTCGCCGCGGATCACGGCGCCCTTGGGCATCCAGAGCACCAGGCCCGGGCCGACGACGTCGCTGATATGGAACAACTGCAACTGCTTGCCGAGGACGCGGTGGTCGCGCTTGCGCGCCTCCTCGAGCTGCTTCAGGTAATCGTCGAGCGCCTGCTGCGTCCAGAACGCGGTGCCGTAGATGCGCTGGAGCATCGCGTTGCACTCGTCGCCGCGCCAGTACGCGCCGGCCACGTTGAGCAGTTTGAAGGCGGCGCCGCAGGCGCCGGTGCCCGGCAGGTGCGGGCCGGCGCAGACGTCGGTGAACGAGCCGCTCGAGTAGAAGCTGACGCGATCCTCCTCGAAGCCCTCGATCAGTTCGGTCTTGTACGGCTGCCCCGCGGACTCCATCTTCCAGTGCGCCTCGGCGCGCGGGAGTTCGAAGCGCTTGAACGGCGCGTTCTCCGCGACGACGCGCTTCATCTCCGCCTCGATCCGCGCGAGGTCCTCGGGCGTGAATTTATGCTCCAGGCCGAAATCGTAGTAGAAGCCGGTCTCGATCGCCGGCCCGATCGCCAGCTTCACGTCCGGAAACAGCCGTACGATGGCGGCGGCCATGACGTGTGAGAGGCTGTGGCGGAGGAGTTCAACGGATTCCGGCGATTCGCGGGTGATCGGTGTGATCACCGCGCCGGCCGGCACGTCCGAGGAAAGGTCGCCGACCTTGCCGTTGACCAGCGCGGCCACGGCATCGGCGGCCATCTCAGGCGCCGCGGACTGAATCACCTGGGCGACGGTCCCGCCGTCCGGCGCGGGCCGGCGGCTGCCGTCTGCAAGGACAATTGTGGACATCCGTTTCCCTAGTTTCCAGGAAATGCCCTGGATTCATGCCGCCTGCGGGACAGGGAAACCCCTTTGGCGGCGAAAGCAACAACTTCTTTCACCACGACGGCTTGTTTTCACCACGACGACACTACGGGCACGACGCACGAATTTTCCTATCCAGGACGGCGTCGTACGTAGTGCTCGTTGTGCCGTCGTGGTGAACGCCGTCTCCTGATGGTGGGCGATACTGGGCTCGAACCAGTGACCTCCAGCTTGTCGAGCTGGCGCTCTAGCCAACTGAGCTAATCGCCCGGCTAAATTCCTATCGTGGAATCTTAGCAAACCGGGCGCTGACAGTCAACGGCGCATGAGCGGCGCTTCGTCCTCGTCCTCGTCGTCGTCCTCGTCCTCGAACGGGCTTTCAGTATCTCTGAGGGCGAACTTCGCTTCGGTTGTGCCTTGACCGACGGGCCTTGGCAGATTATGTTAGCCTGGCTGCGCATGATTGAATCGAGGACGAGGACGAGGACGAGGACGATAACGATGACGAGGACGATACCTAATGCGGAGGATCCAACCATGGTGACGGCATTCGTGCTGATCTCGGCGAAGCGCGACTTGATCCAGGAAACGGCGCAGGCGCTGAGCGCGCTGGAGGGCGTTGCGGAGGTGTACTCCGTCGCGGGGCCGTTCGACATCGTGGCGGTGATCCGCGTGCGCACAAACGAGGAACTGGCCGACCTGGTCACCGGCCACCTGCTCAAGGTCAAAGGAATCGAGCGGTCCGAAACGCTGATCGCGTTCCGCGCCTTCTCGAAATTCGACCTGGAGCGGATGTTCTCGATCGGTATGGAGTAGGCGATGGTTGCGAGACCGGGCCAGATCGTCGTACAATAAACAGGCTAGCAGACGCGACATTCCCGTCGTGCCCAGACTCCGGAGGCCAGTCGCAAAGTGTTCACAGTCCGAGAAAAACAGCAACTCGCGCCGAACATTTACCGGATGAAAGTGCTCGCGCCGAAAATCGCGCAGAAACGGAAGGCGGGCCAGTTCGTCATCCTGCGGGTGAGCGAGACCGGCGAGCGCTTTCCGCTGACCATCGCGGATTCGGACCCGGCCGCCGGGACGATCACGATCATCTTCCAGGTCGCCGGGCGCAGCACGACGATCCTCGGCGCGCTCAAGGTGGGCGAGGAGATTCTCGACCTGGTCGGCCCGCTCGGCCAGCCGACGCACGTTGAAAAAGTCGGCCACGTGGTCTGCATCGGCGGCGGCGTCGGCATCGCGCCGGTCTACCCGATCATCTGCGCCATGAAGGCCGCCGGCAACCGCGTGACGAGCATCATCAGCGCGCGCTCGAAGGACCTGCTGATCCTGGAAGAGGACATGCGCAGCCACTCCGACGAGTTGAAGATCGCCACCGACGACGGCTCGTATGGGATCAAGGGCTTCCCGACCCAGATCCTCCAGGCGATGATGGACGCGAAGGAGAAGATTGACCTGGTCGTCGCCGTCGGCCCGGTGCCGATGATGCGCGCGATCTGCCAGGTCACGAAACCGGCCGGCCTCAAGACGATGGTGAGCCTGAACCCGATCATGGTGGATGGCACCGGCATGTGCGGCGGCTGCCGCGTGAGCGTGGCCGGCAAGACGCGGTTCGTGTGCGTGGACGGGCCGGAGTTCGACGGCCATGAGGTGGATTTCGACCTCCTCGCCAAGCGCCTGCGCACGTACACGGACATGGAGAAGCAGTCGCTGCAGGCGCATGTTTGCAAGGCCACGGCGAACGGATGATTTGTGACTTCTGATTTCTGAATACTGATTTCTGATGTACGCTATCGGACGCGCGGCGCCGGGGAAATCAGTAAATCAGAAATCAGAACTCAGATATCAGAAATCAGAAATTGCCGTTCCGCCTCTTCAGGACGAGAAAAATGGCCGATCAGGTCAGTTCAAAGAAACGCGCCCCGCGGCAGAAAATGCCTGAGCAGGCTCCGGCGGAACGCGTGAAGAATTTCCGCGAGGTGCCGTTCGGGTATTCGGCCGAGACGGCGCGGACCGAGGCCGCGCGCTGCCTGCAGTGCAAGAACGCTCCGTGCCGCGCGGGCTGCCCGGTCGAGGTCAAAATCCCCGAGTTCATCCAGCGCATCCGCGAGGGCGATTTCATCGGCGCCGCGCGGATGATCAAGGCCGACAACGCGCTCCCGGCGGTCTGCGGCCGCGTCTGCCCGCAGGAGGACCAGTGCGAGAAATTCTGCCTCCTCGGCAAGAAGGGCGAGCCGGTGGCGATCGGCCGGCTCGAGCGATTCGCGGCCGACTGGGGACTCGAACATCCGGACACCGAGCGGCCGACGGTCGCGCCGCCGACGGGCCGGCGCGTCGCGGTCGTCGGGGCCGGGCCGGCCGGGCTGACTTGCGCCGGCGACCTCGCCCGCATGGGCTATCGCGTGACGGTCTTCGAGGCTTTCCATAAGGCCGGCGGCGTGCTGGTTTACGGCATTCCGGAGTTCCGGCTGCCCAAGGCGATCGTTCAGGCCGAGGTGGACGCGCTGAAAAAGCTGGGCGCGGAGATCGAGCTGAACTCCGTCATCGGCAAGCTCGACACGGTGGACGACCTGCTCGCGGAAGGCTTCGACGCGGTGTTCATCGGCACCGGCGCGGGGCTGCCGAATTTCATGGGCATCCCCGGCGAGAACCTCGGCGGCGTGTATTCGGCCAACGAGTACCTCACGCGGTCGAACCTGATGAAGGCGTACCGCTTCCCGGAGTACGATACGCCGATCATCCGCAGCCGGCGCGTCGCGGTCGTCGGCGGCGGGAACGTGGCGATGGACTCCGCGCGGACGGCCGTGCGGCTCGGCGCGGAGGAGGTCCTCCTGGTCTACCGGCGCTCGCGCGAGGAGATGCCCGCGCGCATCGAGGAAGTCCACCATGCGGAAGAGGAGGGCGTCCGTTTCGAGATGCTCACGAATCCCATCGAGATCCTCGGGAACGAGAAGGGCCTAGTTCGCGGCCTGCGCTGCCTCCGCATGCGGCTCGGCGAACCGGACGCGTCCGGGCGGCGGCGGCCGATCCCGATCGAGGGCTCGGAGTTCGAGTTCGAGCTCGACACGGTCATCGTGGCCATCGGGAACACGCCGAACCCGCTGATTCCGAAAACGACGCCCGACCTCAAGGTCGGCTCGCACGGCACGATCGAGGCGGACCGCGAGACGGGGCAGACTTCCAAGTCGCGCGTCTTCGCCGGCGGCGACATCGTGACCGGCGCGGCAACCGTGATCGAGGCCATGGGCGCCGGCAAACGCGCCGCGCGCGCGATCCACGCGATGTTGTCGAACGAAGGAAAATAGCGCCCAGGGCAGCGCAACAGGAGATCGCTATGGCGTTCCACCTCGGGGTTGATGTCGGGACGACGAAGATCGCCGCGGTGGTCGTGGATTCAAGCTCGGGGCGCGAGGTCGTGGTGAAGGAGGTCCCGAACGATACGGAGACGACCTCCGCCGCGGATAAGGCGCGCGGTCGCAGCGAATGGGACGCGGCGGCCTCGGCGAAGCGCGTGTTCGAATGCATCGCCGCGGCGGTCAGGGGCGCTCGCGGCGGTGAGATTAAAGGGATCGGCGTTACCGGCCAGATGCACGGCATGGTGCTCCTCGCGGACGGCTCGCCCATTTCACCCTTCATCGGCTGGCAGGACCGGCGCTGCCAGGAAATGCTCCCCGGACGCGACGTCAATTACATTGACCGGATGATGCAACTGGCCGGCGTGGGCGGATTTGCGGGGACCGGCTGCACTCCGGCGACCGGCTACATGGCCTCGACATTGTTCTGGCTGGCCCAGAACGGCAACACGCGCGTGACGAAATCCGCCGCGCGTCCCGCGCGCGATGGCGTCATGGCGTGCTTCCTGCCGGACTACCTGGTCCTGCGCCTCACCGGCCTTGGGCCGGTTACCGATCCGACCGATGCCGCCGGCGCCGGCGTGCTCGACGTGGCCACCGGCGCGTGGAACAACGGGTTGATCTCGAAGCTCGGGCTGAGGACGGACATCTTCCCGCCCATTCTCAAGTCCGGCGCGGTGGCCGGCGGGTTGACCGCGGAGGCGGCGAGCGCGCTGGGGCTGAAGCAAGGCATCCCGGTCTGCGTCGCCTGCGGCGACAACCAGGCCGGATTCGCCGGCAGCGTGGCCGAGCCGCCGGAATCCATCCTCGTCAACATCGGGACCGGCGCGCAGGTGTCGGCATGGGTGCCCGGCTGTCCGAGCGCCGAGAACCTCGACACCCGGCCTCACGTGGACGGCGGTTTTCTGCTCGTCGGCGCGCCGCTGTGCGGCGGCGTGTCGTACGCGTTCCTGCGGGATTTCCTCATCGCGGCCGGCCGCGAGTTTTTCGGCGCGAGCGGCGACGCTGACATCTACGAGAAGATGAACAGCCTGGCGGCCGCAGTGCCCGCCGGCGCGGACGGGTTGCGCTGCGAGCCGCTGTTCACCGGCTCGCGTGCGGATCCGCAACGGCGCGCCTCGTGGAACGGCATGAGCCCGGCGAACTTCACTCCCGGCCATTTCGCGCGCGCCATCATTGAAGGCATCGTGGAGCAGGTCCGGCTGCACTACGCGGACATGCTCGGCGGCGGCATGAGACCCCGGCGTCAGCTCATCTGCACCGGCAACGGCGTCCGCAGGAATCCGCTGCTCTCGCAGACTCTCTCCGCCGCGTTCCAGATGCCGCTCCGTGTGACCGTCAGCACCGAGGAAGCCGCTTTCGGCGCGGCATTGCTCGCAGCGGTCGCTTCGGGCGAATTCGCCAGCCTTCGCGATGCGGCAGAACTGATCGCGTACAGTCCGTTGTAGGGATTTCCGTCGTTGCGGGTTTTCATGTGGGAACTCGCCACAGGCCGCCTGCAAAATGGCTTGGATGCCGGCTGCGTATCTCCTTTACAGAAAGTAAGTTAGAGAATATGCCGAGCGGCACGCCAGTTGCACGACGTATATTGCGGTCGGTGTCTCAGAGTGGTACAATGAAAGCGTCGGAAGCCAGTTCCGGTAGCTCGATGAACGTCAAAAGCATAGTAGAACCGGTCAGGCGGCTCCGCAGCGAACATGGCCAGGCGGTGACTGAGTATGCGCTGCTGGCGTTCTGGACGGTGCTCATCATCGTGCTGGCTTGGAAGGCGTTGCAACTGGCGTTGCTGGATTCGTACCAGGACTTGGCGTCGTTGATTTGCCTGCCCATCCCGTAGATGGGCGCTCAGGGGACAGCCGCCGAGAGGCGGCATTAAGATAGGAGGCGCGGAATGCGTTACTTGCAGAGGAAGACGCGGTCCGGGCAGACGACGGCCGAGTACGCGATCATCGTCGCGCTCGTGGCGGTCTGCTCCATCGCAATCATCATGATTTTCGGCGACCAGATTCGCGCGCTGATCGGCGCGGAGTCCCAGCAGCTCGGCGGCAACACGGCCGCGCAGAATCAGCAGTTGGATACGGCTCCGGGCGCCACGCCTGGCCAGCACAACCTCGGCAAATTCTGAGCCGGCGATTCCGCGGCGCGGCCCTGGCAGGCGGAAGGCGGGGCCGGCCGCATCTGCAGGATCGGCGGCCTTTCAATCCCGCGTACGGCCGCGGGGCTGAGGCAGTCGTGACACATGGCCCGGCGCGCGGCCACATCTCTGGGCGGTAGCGAGGAGGAGCGGTGTTCGGTGAGATTATTCTCGCGCGGCACATCTGCCTCCTGGCGCTGGCGGTGACCTGCGCCTACACCGATCTCGCGCGCGGCAAGCTGTACAACGTCGTGACCCTCGGCGGACTGGCCATCGGCCTGGCGCTGGCGTACTTCCTCGACTCGGCGGCTCCTCATACCGACTTCCATTATCCCCTGACAACGTATCTCGTCAACGCGGCGCTGGGCGCAGCGCTGGGCGGCGGAGTGCTGTTCCTGCTCTACCTGGCCGGCGGATTCGACGCCGGCGACGTGAAGATGATGGCGGCCGTGGGCGCGTTGGGGACGCCGACCGTCACGCGCAGCGCCCCGGCTGCGACCTTCGACTTCATCCTCTGGGCGCTCTTCTATACCGCGCTGGTCGGCGCAGTGATCGGCGTAGGCCTGCTGATCTGGCGCGGCCGGCTGCGGCAGGGACTCAAGGACAGCGTCCGCGCCATGGTGAGCTTCCGGAAAGTGCGCCGCGAGGAGGTTTCGCCCGACGCGACGATGCCGTACGGCCTGGCCATCGGGATCGGCGTCATCTGGGCCTGGCTCGAATGCGTATTGTAGACTGCGGCTCGAACATTGAGGATTTCAGAATGGACAGCCGGGAGAAGCGGGATGCGTTGGCAAGGCGATTTGTCTGTTATGCGGCCCGCGTTCTGCGACTTTCAGCAGCATTGCCGAAAACGGAAGAAGCTCTCCACGTTCGCCGTCAGATCCTCCGTTCCGGCACCGCGCCAGGCGCGCACTACCGAGAGGCTTGCGGCGCCGAAAGCAGGATGGATTTCGTTCATAAGCTGCGGATCGGTCTCAAGGAGCTGTACGAGACAGACTACTGGCTGGCGGTGATTGAGGAAGCAGGAATGCTGCCGGGCGTCAAGCTTAAGGACATCCAACAGGAGACGAGCGAGCTTATAGCCATCCTGGTGAGATCGGTCATGACCGCTCGAAGGAACGCCGCTCGTGCGAAAAAGTAATTCTTCAAACCCTCATCTTCAATCCGCAGTGTTCAATGCTCGCGCCGGCGAGCGCGGCCAGGCTCTGGTGGAATATGCGATCGTCTTTCCGCTTCAACTCATGATGACGCTGGCGATCATTCAGTTGGCGCAGATTTTCGTCGCGAAGCAGGTGGTCGAGTACGCCGCCTTCTGCGGAGCGCGAGCGAAACTCGTGGGCCTCTCGGACGACGAGGCGCGCGCGGCCGCCGTCATCCCGCTTTCGGGCATCTGCGGCTCCGATCCGATGTTGGACGGCGCCGGCACGCCGCCGCTCACCGGCGCGGCGGGGAACACCACGGCGCCGCACGCGTTCTCCATGATTCTTCCCGGCTGGGGCAGCCGGACGATGTCCTCTGCGACCTACCAGGCGATCCTGGCCGGCATCCCGGCCGGCCCTGACGGCGACGCGGAGCGGGCGCAGTTGAACCAGTTTTACAATACGGCCCAGACGCAGTATCTCTCCGGCTGCGGCACTGCTTCGAACGCCGACTTCACTCCGGTCAACCAATCGCAATCGAATGCCGCGCTGCCCGGCGTCGGCTGGACCATCCAGTTCAATTACCCGCTGCGGGTGCCGGTCGGGAATGTCCTCGACTACCAGATCGGCCAGGTTTTCCTGGGCGTGGATTCGCAGTACCTGACCACCGTCAGCACCGCCAACGGGTCGCAGCCGGCCCTGGTCATGACGGCGTCGTGCGTGTTGCCGAGTTTGACCAACGGCGGTCAGTGATGTGCAGGGCACATAGTTGAAAGCGCAGGGTGCAGGATGACGGATTCCAATCAGAAATCAGGAATCGGCCGTTTCGTCGCGGACGAATCCGGCCAGGGCATCATCTTCGCCGCGGCGACGCTGCTGCTTCTGGTGGGCTTCGTCGCGTTCGTGTTCAACTTCGGCCGGCTGCTCGACCGGCGGACGAAGACGCAGATCGCCGCCGATGCCGCCGCGTATTCCGGCGCGATGGTCGAGGCGGACGCGGTGAGCGCCATCGCCTATATCAACAGCGCCATGTCGCAGGTCTATTACAACAGCCTCAAGTACGCGGTGGACATGAACGAGTCGGCCGTGGCGGCGGAGCTGGAACGTCGGATGAATTTCACCACGAATCCGCCTTTTACGCCGGGCGGCCCCTCCTGGAATACTTACCTGACCGTGTACTCCACCGTGAGCCAAAGCCTGCCGGAGGCGAAGCAGTTGATGCTGCAGCTCTCGCAGCTCGAGAATGCCATCGCCATCGTCACGCCGCGGCTCGTCCAGGAAGAGATGTTCGCCGTCGCCGGCCGCGCGGGCGGCGAGCGCATGTCGGTTTACCCCAGCTTCCGCATGTTCCCTTCGCCGGACAGCCTGGTGCAATTTGCGATCTCGTGCCTGGGCAACGGATGGCAGGTCACCAACCTCGGCACGGGGGACACGCTCACCATCACGCTCAACGGCAATACCTGGGACATGAAGTGGATCTCGGCCACGTCGTCCCGGGAAGTGCAGATTACGCAGAACAACTCGACGAGCTGGACGATTCAGTTCTCCCAGCCGGCCGGCACGCCGGTCCAGTTAGTTAACGTCGATAACGAGCCGAACCTTGGCTGGGTGATCTCGGGCACCGGGGTGAACCCGAACGGCGGACCGCCGGTCCCGATGCAGCCGATCACGTTCACGCCGGTGGACCCGGCCGGCCTCGGCTACAACGAGGGTGTGCAGATCAGCCAGGGCGGATCTTCACAAATACTGATGCGCACGCCCGACGGCAACATCTCCCTCTGGAACGGGTCCAGTTACATTCCGATGACCTCGAACACCACAACCATCGGCGGCGTGAACGTGCAGGTCAACGTCACGAATACGATCAACTTTGCCGGCGGCGGCTCAGCGCAAATCGGCAATCCGAGTGTCTTGAACATCGGCGGGGCGCGCATCGTTCTGAGTAATCCGCCGACGATCGGGACCGGCTTCGGCCCGGTTTGGATCAACATCACGGGGTTCAACCCGAACCAGTTCAACATCTCCGCCGGCGGCTTCAGCCTGATGCCCGGCAATTCCAACGGCCGCTGGAACGACCACTATAACCCGGCCGAGGAACTCTGGTGGCGCAACCGGCTGGTCGTCATGGGGACCGACGCCAACGGCAATCCGAACCAGTGGGAGTATGATTGGGAGCAGCTCGGGGCGCTGCTGCAAGCTGAGCCGCAGAACGGCAACATCACGGCCCACGCGTTCATGGGCAGCGGCAACGGCTACACTTCCGACCCCGGCACGTGGCCGACTTGGACCGGCTGGTTCAACCCGTTTCCCTACCCGATGCCCAATAACCCTACCCAAAATTACGCGATGCCGTACGATATCTCGACTCAAGCGCCCCAAGACCCCACTTGGTTCGGGCCGCCGGACGGGAAAGGCATCAGCCATTTGCTCTCGCAATACGCGGCGCCGGTTATCGCGCCCCAGGCGTACTACCAGACCGCGAAATGCGCTTATTGCAACGGCACGGGAATGGTTCCCGGCACCAATGTGGTGGGTTCCTGCCCGGTTTGCCACGGATGGGACAATGCCGGGAACCTGACCTATTCCAATGTGCGCGTATTCATCGGCGACCTTGCGACGAGTGTGCATACGGTCGTCCACTTGAGCAATCCGGCCGCGCAGATCTTCCCGGACGATTTCTATCTCAGCGCGCCCATGTTCCGTCAGACCAGCGTCACCAATTATCCCAATCCGTCGAGCCCCGGCGTCGCGATTGCGACCCCTGGGCTGCCGCTCGTCGCGTATGATGACTTCTTCAAATGGGGTGTGAACGTCGGCGTCTGGAAGCATCCTTACAACGGTTTATGGACCGGGACGAACGGCGGCCAGTCGGACAACCTGATGTTGTCCAACGTGCAGGATCCGCTTTCCCAAGTGGTGTTCTTCCCCAGTTCGGTCGAGCCGGCCTGGGGAACGGTGGCGGTCGCCAGCGCGCGCGTGGGGCTTCCGGTCGCCATCGGGGGCCTGCCGAACGGCGGCGTGGCGCTTCCGAATGTCAATGGAAGTTACCTCTGCCAATTCAGCGACGCGGCCGACCGCTCAGCCTGGTGTCAGTCCTCGCTCGAGAATCTCTACTACGCCGACGTGCAGGCGCAGCTCTTCGCTTCGAAGAACCAGGTGGGCGACTTCGACCTGGATGAGGCCATCCTGCAGGGCACTCCGGTTGCCGCGATTGACGAGAGCGGGCTTTCGTACCTCTGGAGCGCGATCCTGGCGCAGAATAGTTATAACTACCGCAATGACTGGATGAACCGGTTCAACGGAGAGGCCGACCCGCGAATCGGCCAGGCTCTGAGGAACATGCAGGACCGCCAGGGCGCGACGTTCGACTACGGCAGCGGGAACTTGAACCAGGTCGTGCAGCATTAGAAGGCAGGATGCAGAATGCAGGATGCAGAATGCAGAAGTGAGCGTCCGATCAACGGCCTGAGCCATTCGCGGGAACGTTCTGCACTCTGCGCTCTGCACCCTGCATTCTGCACTCGCCGTTGCGCCCGCGCAACAGCGCTGATCGAAACCGCGATCGTCCTTCCGCTCTACATGATCCTGCTCCTCGGCCTGCTGTATTTCGGCTATGCGACGCTGGGGCAGCAACGGCAGGACAAGGCCACCGCCTACGCGGCATGGCAGCCTGGAGCGCAGCAGGCCCCGCAGCAGGCCGGCGCCCTGATCGGCCCCGGCCCGTTCTGGTTGTGGAACGGGCCGATCACGCCCAACCCGGCGCCGCCCGGCAATTCCAGCGCCACATTCGGCGACACGACCCTCTCCTTTCACGGCGGCAGCATCAATGGCCTGTGGGTCCGCCCGACCGATGAGTACTACGGCATGACGATCAACGGCACGGTCTTCATCCCGTCCCAACTGGTTACGGGCATTTACACGATCCCCGGCTACGTGCAGCGCGACGAGGTCTTTGATCGCGAACGGATAGCCGTGGACCTGTGGAACTACGCACTCGGCTCCACTACGCAGTCGTTCACCTTTGTGCCCGGAGCGGGCATCGTGCAGAACTTCAATACGTATTACACTTCGTTCGCCCGCTACCTTAACATAGATGCGAACCCGGTTGCGGGAGCAGGTTTGCTCAGCGCCAATGACGGTACCCCGCCGACGATCACCGGACCCAATGGGTTGTTCGCGAGATTTACCTGCGCAGCGCTCAACGGTACTTCCAGCGGAGAACCATGGTTCCAACGGCAGACGGTGGAATCCACCATGTCCTATAACCCGCCGTACTTGCCATGGATCACCCGGGACAACACAGTGCAGCAGAACGGCGACAACAATATCACGAATTTTCTAGCCTGGCAGAATCCCAATCCTCCGCCGACGACCGCGACGATGGACTGCGACGTCACCCTCCGCAACTCGGACCCGGCTTCCGCGCGCCTGGGGGCCGAGGAGGCGCCGCAGACCGCAGCCGCGCTCCTGATGGACGTCGCCGGCCTCTTGGTCCAGCCTGCGCTGCCGCTGCC
This sequence comes from Candidatus Brocadiia bacterium, assembly GCA_050015075.1. GTDB lineage: Bacteria > Planctomycetota > Brocadiia > CAIUPP01 > CAIUPP01 > JBEKCB01. Next base: position 16,718 of record JBEKCB010000011.1, read on the forward strand.
GGACAGCATGGACAACCTGATGCTGAATTCGGCCTTCACGATTCGGCAAGGGTCGGCGTCTTGGTGATGGCGATGTTTGGATGCTGATTGCTGATTTCTGACTGACGGAGAACGCGCGTTGAACATGCGGCAGATCGCAGGCGGGTTCCGCCGATGACGGAGGCCAATCAGAAATCAGAGATCAGAAATCACAAATCAGAAATCACCCGGTTAGCGCTGATCGTGCTGGTCGCAGCCGTCGTCCTCACCATCGGCCATTACGGCTTTCGAGCATATCAAGGGCCAGCCGTTGTGGGCGCGCCGGTGCCGATTCAGTTCGGCCGGTCGGCCGGATCCCGCGCGCCGGACGCGCCGCCGCCGCCTCGGTCGAAACCCGCCTTCACGACGTCCTCGGCGGGCGCGCCGGGGCGCAGTCTGGCCGAGTACGCCAGCCAGGCCGCGCCGGAGGAAGTCCTCCGGTTCTATCGCGCCGAAATGCCCCGGCTCGGCTGGACGGAGCGGAAGCTGGCGCCCGGCGCATCCGGCCTGGCGGTGCTCTGGTACTCGAACGCGGCGGGAGATTCGTGTATCATTGCGGTCTCGACCCAGCCGGCGGCGGAGACCGCGGTGACGGTTCTGCGCATGCCGCCGAGCGGTGGAAAATGAATTTTGCCGCAAAGAGGCGCAAGGAACGCAGGAACAACGGATTCCTGAATTCCCTTCTGTCTCTTGCGCCTCTTCGCGGCTGAACTAAGGAGATCTGACTTGAGAAACAAGCTGGCGCTGGTCGTGGCGGTGGTGCTGGGCCTCATCGCGGTTTATGGCGTCGCGCGGCTGATTCAAGGGGAGAAGGCGAAGTACGAGCAGAAATTCAGGACCGTCCGCGTGGCCGCCGCGGGCAAGCGCATCCCCGCCGGCACGGTGGTTGACAGGACCTGCCTGCTGGCCGAAGAATCGAAGGACGGCAAGGTCCTCCTGGGCATCGAGAAACCGGAGACGGCGGTGACCGGCGAGAACATCATGGTCGGCGACGAGGACCGGCTGATCGGCCTGACGATCAACCGCACCGTCGAGCGCGGCGACGACCTGCTCGTGAGCTATTTCCGGCAGCCGGTCGAGAAGCTCGACACGCAGTTGCACCTGGGCGAGCGGGCGATTACGCTGCGGGTGGACGCGATTACCGGCGTCGCCTCGAATATCGCCCCGGGCAGCCACGTGGACATCATCGGCACTTTCCCGCTGGCGCAGCAGGCCGGCGCGGCTTCTCCGATGAAGGCCGCCGGCGCGGCCGCCAGCCGCACGCTGCTGCTCTTCCAGGACGTCACGATCATCGCGGTGGACAACCGGATTCGCGATGAGGACTACGCGCCGACCGCCGGCGGCATGCGCTCGCGGACGTACGGCTCCGTCACGGTCGCGGCGACTTCGCTGGAGGCCAACGTGCTCGTCTTCGCCCAGCAGTACGGCACGCTGACGCTGGCGCTGCGGCCGCCCGCCGACAGCCTGCCGCCGTCCGGCGAGATCGAGATCACCGAGAGCAACGTCATCAAGAACGCCGAAGACGCCGAGCGGGCCCGGCAGGACCGGCTGAAGAATAGTTCGCCGATCCAGGCGACGCCGATGCAATGAGCAGTGCGGAGTGCGGCTTGCCCGCCATAGCTTTAGCGAAGGTGGGAGTGTGGAGGCACGAGAATAGCGATGGCGGTTCTTCTCATTAAAGACGAAAACGGCGTCGAGCGGCGCGCGGCGCTCCAGCCGCTGCCGTTCCGCATCGGGAAGAAGTCGGGGCACAACGCGCTGGTGCTCGAGCACATCAGCATCTCTCGCGAGCATTGCGTGATATTCAAGGAGAAGGACGGGTTCGTCGTCGTGGATTCGGAGAGCCGCAACGGCACGTATCTCAACGGGCGGCGGCTGGCGGGCCGCGAGCGCGAGGCGCTGCATGACCGCGATGCGATTCGGGTCGGGCCGTTTACGCTGACGTTTTTCGAGCGCGACACCGTCTCCGGCCCTTCGGCTGCGCTCAAGGCGGCGGCCAAGCCCGCCATGGCAGGCAAGTCCGCGCCGGCCGCGGCCGCTTCGGGCCGCCATACGCCGGTGGAACTTAAAAAGAAGGTGCACGAGGAAGTCCTGGCGACGCTGGACCTGAAGCACACGGACCTGACGGAGAAGAGCGCCGAGGAGGTCCACGCGAAGGCCACCGCCGCCGCGCGCGCGGCCGTCCGGAAGTTCGACTCCGAGCGCCCCGCCTGGCTGGCCGCCGAGGTACTCGTCAAGGAGGTCGTGGACGAGGCGGTGGGCCTCGGCCCGCTCGAGGACTTCCTGGCCGATGACAGCGTGGACGAAATCATGGTCAACGGCTGGGAGCACCTCTACATCGAGCGCCACGGCAAGATCGTGCTGACCGAGAAGCAGTTCACGAGCAACGAGCAGGTGCTGGCGGTCATCCGCCGCATCCTGGCGCCGATCGGACGGCGCGTGGACGAATCGAGCCCGATGGTGGACGCGCGCCTGGCCGACGGATCGCGCGTCAACGCCATCATTCCGCCGCTCTGCCTGACCGGGCCGACGATCACCATCCGCAAATTCGCCCGCACGCCGTACACGTACGAAGACCTGATCCGCTTCGGCTCGATTACGCTGGCGATGGCCGACTTCCTGAAGCTGGCCGTCCACAATCGGCGCAACATCATCATCTCCGGCGGGACCGGCTCGGGCAAGACGACGTTCCTCAACATCCTCAGCGGCTACATCCCGCACACGGAGCGCATCGTGACGATCGAGGACGCGGCGGAACTGCGCCTGGCGCAGGACCACGTCGTCTCGCTCGAGAGCAAGCCGGCGAGCATCGAGGGGAAAGGCGAAGTCCCCATCCGCAAGCTGGTGATCAACGCGCTGCGCATGCGGCCCGACCGCATCGTCGTCGGCGAGTGCCGCGGCGGCGAGGCGCTCGACATGCTCCAGGCGATGAACACCGGCCACGACGGCTCGCTGACCACGCTGCACGCGAACTCGCCGCGCGACGCGCTCGCCCGCCTCGAGACGCTGGTGCTCATGGCCGGCCTCGACCTGCCCACGCGCGCCATCCGCGAGCAGATGGCCTCGGCGATCAACCTCATCGTCCAGGGCGCCCGCATGCCCGACGGGACGCGCAAGATCACCAACATCTCCGAGATCACCGGCATGGAAGGCGAGACGATCACGATGCAGTCCATCTTCGAGTTCACGCAGACCGGGTTCGACGACAAGGGCCGCGTCCTCGGCTCGCTGCACGCCACCGGCGCCATACCCAAGTTCGTCCACGACCTGCGCCAGCGCGGCATTGAGGTGGACATGGGCATATTCCGGACCGAGGAGGAGGGCGGATGATGCCCGTGGCCGCCTCGATCCTCGATCCCTGGGCGGTGCTGTCGCTGGCCGCCACCTTCACCGCCGTGGTGATGCTCGCCTACGGGCTGCTCCAGTTCTTTTCCAGGGGGCTGAAGACCTACGAAGAGCGCTACGTCGCCGGCGCCACGCGCACCCTCGACGCGATGTACCTGACGATGACGCCGCAGCAAGTCCTCTATCTTTCCGCGCTGAGCACGCTGATCGTCGCCATCGTCGTCGGCGTGACCACGATGAACGCCGTCGCCGGCCTGGTCCTGGGCGCGGCGGCGTTCCTGACGCCGACGATCGTCATCCGCTTCCTCAAGTGGCGGCGCGACCGCAAGTTCGGCGTCCAACTCGTGGACGCGCTCGTCGCGATGGGCAACGGCCTCCGCGCCGGGCACAGCCTGCCCTCGGCGTTCGAGATGATCGCGCGCGAGACCGAGAACCCGATGGGGCAGGAGATGCGCCTGCTCACCCAGGAGATGCGCCTCGGCGTCAGCATGGACGACGCGCTCCAGCACCTCTACGAGCGCATGCCGAGCGAGGATCTGGACATCCTGATCAGCTCGATCCTGATCTCGCGCGAGGTCGGCGGGAACCTGGCGGAGGTGTTCGACAACATCGCCGACACCATCCGCGACCGCCATCGCATCCAGGGGAAGATCACCGCGCTGACCGCGCAGGGCAAGCTGCAGGGCGTGGTCATCGCCGGGCTGCCGGTGATGATCGGGATTTTCCTCAACGCCTGGAGCCCGGACCTGATGGCGCCCATGTTCAGCGACTGGCGCGGGCTGTGCATGCTGGGCCTGATTCTGGTCATGGAGACGATCGGCGGGCTCATGATCTGGCGGATTGTGTCCATCCGGATTTGAGAGATCGGCGATGTCGCAATCATCCTGGCAGGTCATCCTGTGGTCGCTGGCGGCCGGCGTGAGCGTCGGCTGCGTCGGGTACGTGCTGGCGAGCACGCTCCTGGAGAAGCGCGATGAGGCGCGGCGGCTCCGCGCGATGGGCCGCCCGGCGACCTCGCTGCTTTTCAAGCTGCTCCGGCCGGTGGCGCGCTGGGTCGCGTTCTACGTCGGCGGCATCTCGGCGCGCATCGAGATGGCCCTGGGCCGCCCGGCGGAAAAATCGTACCTTGTCCGGCCGCGCATCTGGGCCGAGAAGCGCCTGCGCTCGGCCGCGTATCCCGAAGGCGTCACCGCTGACGAAATGCTCGGCCTGATCGCGCTCGGCGGGCTCATCGGCCTGCTGTTCGGCCTGGCCCTGAACATGCGACTGCAGTTCGGCCTGATCGTCGTGCTCACCCTGGCGATGGGGCTTTACCTGCCGCTGCTGTGGGTGCGCGGGCGCATCCGCCACCGGCAGGACGAAATCCGCCGCAGCCTGCCCTACGCGCTCGACCTGCTGACCCTTTCGGTCGAGGCGGGCCTCGACTTCACCCAGGCGATGACCCGCATCGTGAGGAAGCTCGGCAACAGCGCCCTGGCGGTGGAGCTCGGGCAGACTGTCCGCGATATCCATCTCGGGCGCACCCGCATGCAGGCGCTGCGCGAATTGAGCCGCCGCGTGGATCTCCCGGAGCTCAACAGCCTCGTCGGCGCGCTGATCCAGGCGGACGAACTCGGCTCGAGCCTCGGGCCGATCCTGCGCATCCAGGCCGACCAGCTCCGCATCCGCCGTTCGCAGGCCGCCGAGAAACTCGCCATGGAGGCGCCCGTCAAGATCCTGCTGCCGCTCATCCTCTTCATCTTCCCGACGATCTTCATCATGATCTTCGGGCCGATTGCGCTCAAGCTGCTGAAGTGACGGAGCGCGGCATTGACGGAGAAGAACGGCGTGGTTAGACTGATTCACGTCCGGACCGGCCGCGAGATCGCGCGCCTGGAAATCGCCCGGACCGAGCTGCAGCGCATGCGCGGGCTGCTGGGGCGGAGCGGACTGCCGCCCGGCCATGGGATGCTGATCGAGCGCTGCTGGAGCATCCACACGTTCTTCATGAAGTTCGCGCTGGACGTGATTTTTGTGGATTCGGACTGGGAAGTGCGCCGCGTGGTCCGCGACCTGCGGGCCTGGCGAATGGCCAGCTCCCTGGGCGCGAGCCAGGTCGTCGAACTGGCCGCCGGCGCGCTCGAGGGAACGGACCTCGCGCCGGGCGACGCGCTCAAAATCGAGGAAATCGGATGAGTTCCCCGCAGACCTGGGACGTGCGCGCGCGATTCGTCGCGCTCAACCCGCCGCTCCAGGGGCGGAGTTTCCCCATTTTGCTTTTCCCCGCCGTCATCGGGCGCGGCACCGAGTGCGAGGTCTTCCTCGATGCCGTCTCCATCTCGCGCCAGCATGCCGTCGTCGAGGAAAAGGACGGCCGCTTCCACATCCGCGACCTGGGCAGCCGCAACGGCATCAAGCTGGCCGATCAGCCGGTCCACGAGGCGGTTTTGAACGCCGGCGACGTGGTCACCGTGGGCGACATCCAACTGCGGTTCGACCCGGTCTCCGCCGGCGAGCCGGCGGCCGCGAAAACCCCGGCGTCCGCGGATCGGATCCTGACCGGACAGGAGATCGTCGCCCTCGCGCAGTCCTCGCCGCCGGCGGACCTCGCCGCCGGGGCCGAGACCGCCGAAGGCGCGCCGGAGTCCCAGCCGCGCGTCGGCCTGAACCTGAAGATGGTCGTCGCGGTCGTCGCGGCGCTGGTCCTTTCGGTGGGCCTGGGCGCTTTCATCCTCCGTTACCTCGGCAGCGCGTCGGAGGTTCACAGAGCGCAATGGCCCGGCGTCCTGGTCAAGGTCGGCGAGAAGAAGTGGATCCAGATCTCGCGCATGCAGTACCTGAAGATCGGGACCGACACCTGGTGGACGCCGACGGACTTGGGCGACCGCGATATCCGGGAAATCGTCGTGGGCGATCCGCAGGAATCGGCGAATCCCTCGGGCGGCGGCAACGGCGGCGATTCGCTCGCCGAGGTGGAGAAGTACGACCCCGGCGAAATCCTCGTCACCGGAAAGTCCCCGGGCGAGACCGGTGTGACGATCACGCTGGACAACGGCTCCGTCCTTACCATGCGCGTCCTCGTGCGCGGCCGGCTCGAGGACCCGCTCGACCCGTTGCTCTACGGGCGCTATCCCGCGCCGGAGCGTATAGCGATGGCGGAGCAGTTCCTCAACAACGGCGTCCGCATCGAAAAGGAAAGGCCTTACCTGGCGCTGCAGGAATACCTGAAGGCCAGGGCCGTGCTCACGCCGCTGCCGGACCGGCTCAAGGGCGACCTGTACTATCTGCAGGTCGGCCCGCGGCTCGCGAGGGCGCAGAGGACCGTGGACGACAAGTGGAGTGCGATGCGCGGCAAGATCAGCGTGGCAGCCGCCAGCAACGATCTGGCGACAGCGATGGACCTCCTGCAGGAGGCCGTGAAGCTGATCCCCGACCCGAATGACCCGCGGCACCAGAAGGCGCAGGGCGCCCTCCGCGCGCTCATCCGCCGCCAACTCGAGGAAAGGCAATAACCGTGCGGCTGATCGCCGAGTTCAAGGGAGAACGGCGCGAGCATCGCCTCCGCGAGGGGACCATCGTCATCGGCCGCGACCCTTCGTGCGACCTTGCCTTTCCCGACCCGATGCTCTCGCGGCGCCACGTGGAATGCAGCCTCGAAGGCGGGCGCATCGTCGTCCGCGACCTGAACACCAAGAACGGCACCTTCCTCGGCTCGCAGCGGATCGAGGTCGCGCGGCTGCCGCCGGGCGTGCCGCTTCGGGCGGGCAGCGTGTGGCTTCGGTTCGAGACCGAAGACAACGAGGAATCGCTCGTCCCGTCTCCGGGAACGGGGCAGGGCGCGACGACTCCGCCCGGGCCGCTCGGCGACCTCGAATCGCGCGTGCCGGCCGCGGAGAATTACGAGCAGGACGAGGAACCCACGCCCAGCGTGGAGGAGGCGGCGCCGGCCTCCGGTCCCGCCGCCGACGACGCGCGAGTGGTGGTCCGCGACAACCGGTGGTACTTGCGCGACGCGGAGACCGGCTTGGAAGTCGAAATCGTCCCTCTTCAAAAAGACGGCGCCACCGGGCCGGAAGCCGCCGCGCCGCCGGGCGCCCAATTGCCCGCGAGGATCATTCGCCGCGACGAGACCGTCGCCGCGCCGCGCGCCGCCGTGCGCGGGCCCGGACCGGGCAGGTTCGGCGCCCTCATGGGCGACCGCAAGCGTCGCATCAGGATTCTCGTTGCCGCGCTCGCCGTCTTGGCCGTCCTCCTCGTCGTGGGCGTGGTTCTCTCCAGGCGGCCGAAGCCGATTCCGGCGCTCTCGCGCGCCCAGTACCGCGCGCTGGTTGACCGCGCCGTGGAACTGTTCCAAACCGATCCGGCCGCCGCCGCGGAACAACTCCAGGATTTGCAGCAGCGGCCGGCGGAAGGCGAGCCCAAGCTGGCTAAAATCCTGCAGGAGGCGTTCGCGGCCGACGCTGCCGGGGTCAAGAATCTTGAAAAAGGCTACGAGTCGGCGGAGGCGAAATGGGAGGAAGTCCGCAAATCCGCCGAAAGCACCGATGCCGCCGTCAGCCTCGCGCGGGAACGGTTCGACTGGTTCCAGAGCCAGGTGATAGACCTGACCTACCTGGTCGCCGCCCGCGACGCCATCAAGCAGGGCGCGTATCTCAAAGCGCTGGAGAATGCCGCCAGCCTGGACAAGGCCGGCAAATACGGCAAAGAGGCCGAGGAGTTGGTCCAGCAGGCGACCGACGCACTCATGAAGACCGTCACGGCCGACGTGACCCAGATGCGCTGGACCGCCGCCGCGAAAGGGCTCAGCGATCTGATGAAGGCGCGGCCGGACCTGGCCGAATCGCTCCAGCCGAAAATCGCGGAGTATGAACAGAACGAAGCGCAGCGCTTGAACCTCGAAGCAGCGAGGCAGCTCGTCCAGGAAGGCAAATTCAGCGAGGCCGGCCCGTTGCTCGAAAAGATCGGCACGACCGGCCCGTACGCGCAGCAGGCCGCGGCGCTCATGACGCAGGTCCGCCAGAGCGACCTGGTCAAGGCCGCGCAGAAGGCGTACGAGAGCGGCTCAGGCGAGCAGGCCGTGGATATGCTCGTCAAAGCGGGCCTGGGCGACTCGCCGGCCGTCGCCCGCATGCGCACCGTCATGGCGGACAAAGCCAAAGCCCACGACGCGCTCCAGGCCAGACGCTTCGGCGAGGCCAAAGCCGCGTGGGAGGAAATCCTCCGCCTGGAGCCGGTGCAGACCAATGCTTACGCCCAGGACGCGAAACACAATCTGGACAACATGCCCGAGGCGGTCAAGGCCGGCGCCCACCATTTGGTTGACCAGGCGGACCAGGCCTTCGAGGACCACAAGTACCCGGCGGCGCGAGACGCTTACGAAGAGGCCCTCAAGCTCGATCCCGCCAGCAAGGAAGCCAAGGACGGCCTCGCCCGGATGTCCAAGAGCGCCCTTTTCGATTTCAACATCGCCATCTCGATGCCGCGCGACACCCTCGAACAGGTCAACGACGTGCTCGAGAAACTCCAGGCGGTCCGCGACCGCATCCTCACGGACGACTCGCTCTACCTGCAGGTGGACCGCGAACTCAGCGAGGTCCAGCGCATCAAGGCGAAGCTGGAAAAGCAGGCCGCCCCGAAAGCGCCTTGAGCCGCGCGGTCCGGCGCCATCGCGGCCGCTGCGGGATCGGGGAATGGATCAGCGGTATCGCTCCGCCGCCTTCCGGCACGCCTCGGCGACCTGGCGGCGCAGGGCTTCGGGGGCGAGCAGTTCCACTTTGCCGGCGTGCGCCATGACCCAGGCGATGATCCACTGCGGCTGGCTCACGGAGAGGTGCAGGATCAGGCCGCCGTCGGGCAGGGCGCGGATTTTGCCGGCCGGGTGCTCCTCGCGGACCCAGCGCGCCAGCTCCGGCGCAATGCGCAGCTTCACCCGCAGGTCGCGCGAGGTCGGGAAATACATCTGCGGACGCCGGTACTTCTCCAGGTCGAACGACGGCGGCGCTTCGAAGGTCCGTTCCAGCAGGCTCGCCCGCCGGATCCGATCCACGCGGAACGGAAGCTCGCGGTCTCGCAGCAGGCAATGCCCGACGAGGTACCATTCGCCGCCGTGCTCGATCAGGCCGTACGGGCGCACGTCGCGCTCGGTCATCTCGTCGCGGCTGGCGGTGTAGTACTCCATGCGTACCTCGCGCCGCTCCTCGATCGCCTGCTCCAGCAGCGCCACGCGCGACTGGACCTCGCGCTGCGGCGGGCCGACCTCCACCTGTCGCCGCGCCGTCCGCCAGAGCGACCGCGCGCCGGTCGGCAGCAGCGCGACCAGTTTCCGCTGAAGCTGCTCCGCCGCCTCCAGGCCGCGATGCGTCAGCGGCAGCGCGCGCAGCGCCAGGTTCAGGCTCAGCGCCTCCTCGAACGTCAGGTTCACCGGCCGCTTGAAATGCTCCGCGAACGAGAGGTAGATGCGGTCGCCTTCGAGCACCACGCCGATGTAGTCGTTCGGCAGGTATGGCGGCACGCCGCAGAGGAGCACCGCGTCGAGGTCGGCGAGGATCGTCTCCGGCGTCGTGTGCAGGTACTGCGCCAGTTCGCGCACCGCGATTCCCGGATGCCGCTGGATGTACGGGATCATGACGAGGATGCGTGTGATCTGGTCGCTCATATCGCATGCGCCTCCGCCATTGCCTGGAGCGCCTCGGCGACGCGGGCGCGAAACTCCGGCGGGTCGAGCACCTCGGCGTGATGCGCAAAACCGAGCACCCAGTGCAGGAGCGAATCGAGGTGCGTCGCCTGCCGCGTCAGGATCGCCGAGCCGTCCGGTCGCGCGCAGTACGCTGCGCACTCTTGCTGCTCTTCCCACTGGTCTCCCGGCGACGGACGCAGGCGGACCATGAACGCGACGTCGGCGTCGAAGCGGATTCGGACGGCCGTGCGGGTGGCTTTCCCGAAAAGCCAGGGCGGCATCCCGACGTGGTCCTGCACGCGGAAGCCGGGCGGCAGTTCGTACTCGGGCTGGAGGCTGTCGAGGTGCACGCGCGCCACGGCGCCGCGGATGCGGTCGGTGCGGAACACGCGGATGTCCTTGCGCGCGCGGTCGTTCGCGACCAGGTACCAGTGGCCGTTGGAAAAGCCGATGCCGTACGGCTCCGCCGTCCGGCGCTCGAGCCGGTCGTTGCCGATGGCGTAGTACGAGAACTGCACTGCGCGCCGGTTGAGTACCGCCGTCGTGAGTTGCCGCAGGTTCGCCTGGTCCTGGACGGTGGCCGGCTCGCCGGCCGCGGCGGGCGCGCCGAGGCGATGGAACAGGAAATGCTCCTCAGCCGTCTCGCGGATCTGGCCGGGGATCGGCGAGTCGAACTGGAGCTTCCGCAGCGCCGAGCGCAGGGCGTCGGAGACCGGCCCGGCCGCGCCGGTCAGCAGGAACCGTCCCGCCAGCGCCAGGATCGCCGCCTCGGAGGGCGAAAGCTGCACGTGCGGGAGGAAATACGCCTCGCGCGGGAGCACGTAGCCGGCCTCGCCCGTCTCGTCCTCCGCCTCGAACTTCAGCGGCACGCCCAGCTCGCGCAGCGCCGCCTTGTCGCGCTCGAACCGCCGCTCGAGCGACGCGCGGTTGCCGCGCTCGTCGCGATAGCCGACGACCGACTCGCGGATCTTCGCGAAGCTCACCGGCCGCCGCGATTTGAGCAGGAACGACACTAGGTTGAGCAGACGCTCGCTTTTCGATATCGCAACCATAGAACGGATTCCGCACGTAAAACCGTACGGCGCAGTATGTTACTACATACTGTTACGCAAACATAAGCGCCGCAGTCCATTAGGACAAATTGGGTTCGTTTTTTCAAATCGTCTCGCGCGCATTATATCAAGTTGCGTCCTGCAGTTGTGACTTTCGCTGTCGGAGAACCTTGCGATGGTGCGTACCGCTGCTCGACCGGCCACGGCGTTGTCGGCACCCTCCGCAAGGTGGAGTGTATCACAAATTGGATTCGTTTTTTCAAACTCACCGACAATGGTTGCGCTGATCGCCTGCCGCCTTGCGGCTTCTCATGCGACACCCTGTCTTTGTCATTCCCGCGAAGGCGGGAATCCAAGCGTGCAGCTTGCGATTCTGGATTCCCGCCTTCGCGGGAATGACGGGTAGATTCATAAGACATTTCAAAAGAACCTGTTGAGACAAATTGGGTTCGTTTTTTCAAATCGTCTCATCCGCGCCATCTTCGTCCTCGGCAGCATCATGCGACCTCGCGCGCGCGGATGCCGGCGCTTCCTGGCGCAAGGTGCGTGTCATTCCCGCATCAGCCTGAATAGTGAGACAGGCAACGAAGAGCGCATACGCTGCTTCAGCCTTCATTGTCCCTGCGGCCGGCAAGATACCATAATAATTCTTATATGTCAAGAGGAATCTTATGCTCTCCAGGGCGCAGACATGCGAGGTGACGTCGTAGCCCACGTCCGAGACCCCGGTTACGACTTTTCTCTCCGCGAGAAGATTTTTCGTTTTTCCGGTTAGGTCAGGCGGCGATTCACACCGCCTCTTTGCAACGCTCTTTCACCGCATCGGTCGCCCATGTCCAGCGCCAGTTCAGGGCAGCCGAGCAACTACTTGACAGCGGGCAATTCGAGCGTACAATCTCAGGCTAGAAAAAAAGAGTTGCTCAGACCCGCGTTTATGTCGGGAGACGCGCCGGTGGAAGATTGAAACCGTCAGCCGAGGAAGAGAGCGAACCGGTTTGGCTTAGTCAGGCTATGGATACGCACGCTGCTCTCGGCAAGAACATTTCAGCATTTGTGATTGCAGCAGCAGCCGTGAGTGTGGTCCTGATATGCCTTATGGTGTTTGTGACATCGGCCTACAACAGCAGGCGACTCGTCCTGATCGGCGCCCTCGTTGGTCTATGGCTCGGCGCCGTCATCGCAGGGGCATTTTGGTCAGTGTTTCGCTCCGCCGGCGGCAATGGATTCGTAGATGAGGGCGTCGCGCGTGCTCCAGGTTGGTTTGTCACGCGACTGGGGCTGGCTTCGCCGATGGCGTTCGTGAGCGACATTATACGATGGCGGCAACTGACCGCTCTTCTTGCCGCGCAGCGACAATACGCATCGGTCAGAGATTACCTGGATAAAGACAAAGCGCATGTGATCCGCAACCTGGTTGCGGCGCTGATTTTTTATCTCGGGGTTTCCGCCGTCATTCTCTGCCTGCTGCATCTTTGCCAATGATCCTCCGCCTTTCGCGCTTTCGCGTTTTCGCGGTTCATTGTTGACCTCCTTGCGCGGCGGGGCTAGAATAGGCCGTTCGAGGACGAGGACGAGGACGACGACGAGGACGAGGACGATTGAGGACACGCCCTGCGTGCCGTTCTTCGTGGTCTTCGTGACCTTCGTGGTGAACAACTCGTTTACCGCATGCCAAAGGCCCGGCCGATGAGGTCCATCGCTCTGACGAATCAGAAAGGCGGCGTGGGCAAGACCACCTCCGCGGCGAACCTCGGCGCCTGCCTGGCGCTGCTCGGTCGCAAGGTTCTGCTGGTGGATATTGACCCGCAGGCGAACCTGAGCGTCCATTTCGGGCTCGACATATATACTGACGCCAAATCGGCTTACGACGTGCTGATCGGCGAGGCGCGCGCGGAGGAAATCGTCCGGCATACGCAGACGGCCAACCTCGACCTGATCCCGAGCAACATTGATCTGGCCGGCGCGGAGATCGAGATGGTCGGCGTGGTCGGCCGCGAGACGATCCTGAAGGAGGCGCTCGCGCCGGTGATGGCCGGCTACGATTACGTGCTGGTGGACTGCCCGCCGTCGCTGGGGCTGCTGACGCTGAACGCGCTGACGACCGTCCGCGAGGTGTTCATCCCGCTCCAGACGGAGTTCTTCGCGCTGCAGGGGATGACGAAGCTGATGGAGACGATCCGCGTCGTCCGCCGGCGGCTGAATCCGGATTTGCAGGTCACCGGCATCATCGCCTGCATGTACGACGGCCGGACGAAGCTCGCGCAGGAGGTCTGCGCGAACATCGAGGAGTACTTCCCCGGCAAGATGTTCAGTTCGGTGATCCACAAGAATGTGAAGCTGGCCGAGTCGCCCAGCCACGGCAAGCCGATCAGCGGCTATGACCGGAACTCGCGCGGCTGCAAGGACTATATGGCGCTGGCGCGGGAAGTGGATGCGCAAGTTGTGAGCAGCCCGGTTTCCCAATCTCCCAGCGTGCCAGTTGCCAATGAAAGTCCGCGGGAAATTGGGTGATTGCGGAGCGGGCTGACGAGTGAACGCATCGTACTCGTCCTCGTCGTCCTCGTCCTCGAATGGTTGTTCTGAACAGCCGAGGACGAGGACGAGAGCGAGGACGAGGACGATTAATCGCGCAACCGGTTTCAGTGGCGAGAGAATATGACTGAAAAGCCATCCGATGATCTGGCCTTCGCCCGCGCGGTGATCGGGTCGGAGGTGCGCGCGCTGCAGGGTCTGTCGCAGCGGCTGGGCGGCGAGTTCGGCGCTGCGGTGGAGTTGCTGCTCGCGTGCAGCGGGCGCGTGGTCGTGACCGGCATGGGCAAGGCCGGGCTGATCGGACAGAAAATCTCCGCCACGCTCGCCAGCACGGGCACGCCTTCGTACTCGCTCCATCCGGTGGACGCGATCCACGGCGACCTGGGGCGGATCGTCGAGGGCGACGTGGTCCTGGCGCTCTCGAACAGCGGCGAGACGGAGGTCGTGCAGGTGCTCAAGGCGGTGAAGCGGATGGGCGCGAAGGTGATCGCCGTGACCGGCAACCCGAAGAGCACGCTGGGGCGGCAGGCGGACGTGGTGCTCGACATCGGCGCGATCGAGGAGGCCTGCCCGCTCGGCCTGGCGCCGTCGGCGAGCACGACGGCGATGCTGGCGCTGGGCGACGCGCTGGCGCTGGCGGTGGCGAACCGGCGGAACTTCGACAAGGAGCGGTTCGCGCTCTACCATCCCGGCGGCGAACTCGGGCGCAAGCTGATGAAGGTCGAGGAGGTGATGCGCGGGCTGGACCAGTGCGCGGTGGTGCTCGCGAGCCTGACGGTGAGCGAGGCGCTCGAACAGGTCAACCGCGTGCCCGGCCGCGCCGGCGCCGCCTGCGTCACCGACGCGTCCGGGCGGATGATCGGCATTTTCACCGACGGCGACCTGCGTCGCCGCGTGCCCCGGGACACCGCGTTTCTCACCGCGCCGATCTCGGAGGTGATGACGCGCAACCCGAAATCCATCCCGCTCGGCAGCCTCGCGCTCGAGGCCGCCCGCATCCTGAAGAAGCACAAGATTGACGAACTGCCCATCGTGGATTCCCACGGCAAGCTCTGCGGGATGCTGGACGTCCAGGACCTTCTCGAAGTGGGACTGATGCCGCTGGACGCGGAAAAGTGACGTGAATGCCGATTGCCGATTGCCGAATGCCGAATGACTGATGATGAAAGAAAAGACCACGCCGAAAAATCATAGGAACCTGAGCGAGCGAATCCGCCGCGTGAAGCTCGTGGTCTTCGATGCGGACGGCGTGCTGACCGACGGCACGATCTACCTGCTGCCGGACGGGCGCGAGCTGAAGGCGTTCAACGCGCTCGACGGCACGGGGATCAAGTACCTCGAGCGCGCCGGCATCGCCACGGCGATCCTCTCGGGCCGGCGGTCGGCGGCCGTGAACCACCGCGCGCGCGAGGTGGGCACGCGCTACGTGCTGCAGGGTTACAAGCGCAAGCTCGCCGGGCTGGCGAAGCTGGCGCGGCTGACGAAGGTCCCGCCGGAGCGCATGTGCTTCGTCGGCGACGACCTGCCGGATATTCCGGTGATGGAGAAGGTCGGCTTCGCCGTCGCGGTGGCCGGGGCGCGGCCCGAGGTGATTCGCGCGGCGCACTGGGTGACTGAGCGGGGCGGCGGCCGCGGGGCGGCGCGCGAAGTGGCCGAGAAGATTCTCAAGGCGCAACGCAAATGGCGCCCGATCATCGCGCGGTACGGACTTTGAAGGAGGCAGGAAGTTTGAATGATGAGTGATGAAGTGCTTTATCATTCCTCATTCATACTTCTGACTTGACATGAAGCTTCGCCGCGCGCTGCTGGCGTTCATCGTCCTCGCCGGCTTCCTCGTGCTCGTCCTGGGAGTCACCGGAGTCCTCTCGCCCAAAAGGCCGGAACCCGTCGTTTCGAAGACCGGCAACGAGGGCGGGCGCAGGGAGGATACGATAGATGATTTCGAGATCAAGGGAGACGCCTGGCTTCTGAAGGCCGACCAGGCGCGCCCGAAGGAGGGCGGCGGGTACGAGCTCATCAAGCCCTCGCTGGAACTGAAGCAGACCGTCGCCGCGGGAGAAGAGCGCCTGTCGGTGCAGGCCAGCGAAGGCACGCTGCAAATGGAGCCGGAGAAGCACGTGCGGATGTCCGGCGGCGTGCATATGGAGTTCGTCGGCGTGGAGAAGATCACGATGACCACGCCATCGGTCGAGGTGGCGCCGGACGAGGCGACCGGGCGCACGGCGGATGAGGTCGAGATGGTCGTGGACGCCAAGGAAGGCCGGCAGCACATCTGGGGCAAAGGCGCGGAATTCATCTCGAAGCAGCGGCTGAGCGTGGTCTCCGAGAATATCCGCATGGAACTTTCCGGCGCCGGGAGCGATATTTTCCCGCAGGCCGCCACGGCGGGCAAGGCCGCCCCGGCGGAGGCGCCGGTGACGAAGATCGAATGCCGAGGCCCGGCGACGGCGGACGGGTTCAAGCGGACGGCGGACCTGAAGGGCGACGTGCACATTCACCAGGGCGAGAACACGCTGCGCGCCGACCACGTCGAGGTGCAGTTCGCCGAGAACAGCCGCGCGCCCGAGCGCTTCGTCGCCGAGGGCGGGGTGACCTTCAACGCCGCCGGCGCCGACGGCTCCTGTGACCGGCTGGAGCGCAGCGCGCTGGAGGACCAGCTTCTGCTCGACGGCCGGCCCGCGCGCGTCCATCGCGGCCCGAACGAAATCGAGGCGACGCGGATCGAGTTGAGCGGCCAGAAGGGCGTGATCACCGTGCCGGTCCCCGGAAAACTCAGGCTCGCCGCGGAGCAGGCGGCCCAGCCCGCGGAGCCGATTGACGTGAAATGGTCGCGGACGCTCCATCTCGATCCCGACGAGCACCGGGCGCTGTTCCTGGGCGACGTGCGCTTCGCGCGCGGTGATCAGACGATCGAGTGCCAGACGCTCTCGGTGAAACTCGATTCGCAGAACCAGCGGATTCTCGAATGCAAGGCCGACACCGACGTGCGTATGGCGGCGCGGATGCAGGGGGCCGCCGGGCAGGAATCGGTGAACGCGCAGGCCAAGGAACTGACCTACGACCCGGAGAAGAACTCCCTGATCCTCTCCGGCGGCGCGGCGCTGCAGCAGGGGCAACGGACGATCCGCGGCGAACGCATGGAGATTCATCCGGCGGACGCCGAAATCGCCGTCGCCGGCAAGGGCGTCCTCGAAGGCCAGGCGGAGAACGATTCCGAGGGGTTCAGCATCACGTGGGAGCGCGAGATGCGGTTCAGCCGCGCGACGCAAAGCGCGGTCTTCGAGGGCAGCGTGGGCCTGAAGTACGGCGCCGAGACGCTGCGCGCCGAGAGCCTGACCGCGCAGTTGAGCGAGAATGCGCTGAAAGGATTCAAGGCGACCGGCGGCGTGTACCTCGCGGAGAAGTCCGGCCGCACGTTGAAGGCCGACAGCCTGTCCGCCGACATCGGCGCGGACCGGAAACCCCAGGGGCTCGACGCCACCGGACACGTGGCGATCCAGGAAGAAGTTCCAGCGGAGCACCTCACGCGGACGCTGACGGCGGACCGGGTGATATCGGCGATGGACGAGAAGACGAAGCTCCAGGAATACAAAGCGATCGGCCATGCGGCGCTCCGCGAGGACGCCGGGTCGGCCGGCGTCCGAACGATGCGGGCGGAGCAGATGACCGCGAAAGTGGGCGCGGAGAACCAACTGGAGGCGTTCGACGCGGTGGGGCGGCCGGTGATCGTCGAGGAGGAAGGGCGCGTGGCGCGCGGCGACCGGCTGACGTGGGACGCGCAGCGCGACTCGGGCACGCTGTTCGGGTCGCCGGTCGAACTGCGGATGGGACTGAGCCGCCTCTTCGGCGACCGACTGGAATTCGCCCCGAAACGCGGCGCGATCACCGTCATCAGCAACCGCCGGGTCGAAGCCACCGTGACCGGCGGTGCGCCCGGCACCACGAACCTGCTGCCCTAGGCTCGGCTGATTTCCAAATTCCAATCCGCCTTCGCCCCTTCGGCTGCGCTCAGGGCTACGGCGGACAAGTTTCCAATATCCAGTGAACGACCGCCGCTGAACTCCGGCGGCTCGTCGGAAATCGGATATTGGGCTCTTGAAATCGGGTTACTGCGGCGCTTTCGCAGGCGCAGTCGGCGCTGCGGCCGGCGCGGTAGCCGGCGCGGTCGGCGCTACAGACGGCGCGGTTTCCGGCGCGGTCGGCCCGGTCAGCGCGGCCTTTCGGGCCGCTTCCCTAGCTGCTTCGCGGACGACGATGGCGGCGCGGTCGCCCATGGCCAGCACGCCGCCGGTCTTGTCGACCGCGTAGAAGATGCCGCCCTCGGCCGGCCCGGTGAAGAGAACGTACTGGTCAGCGGTCATTTCGGAAATCACTTTTCCGGTGGCGACGTCGGCCATGCCGATCACGTTCGTGTCTTTGTCCTTGCGCAGGAAAATGAGGTGCTCGGGCGTGGTGGTCAGCAGGCGGTCGCCCGGGATGGTCCAGAGGTCCTTTTGCGCGTTGATATCCACGGCATGGATGAGCTTCTCGGTAGTGGCGGCGTAGACGCGCGAGCCGATGACCACCGGGGTCGTGAGCACCGGCGCGCTGAGAGAGAGCCTCCATCGAACGTCGCCGATCAACGCGTTGATCGCGTAGAGATAAAAGTCAGACGAGCCGATATAAACGACGTCGCCGGCCAGCGCGGGACCCGATAAGGATTGCCGCGAGAACGGGTGCTGCCAGGTGAGTTCCTGCGCCGTGATGGTCACGCCGTACAGGATGCCCCGGGTGGTCGTGAAAAACATCATGCTGCCGCCATTCCAGGTGCTGCCGTTGGGCTGGCCGTCCATGGCCGCGCGCCAGGTCCTCGCTCCCTGGTCCACGGTGACGGCGTAGATATACTGATCTCCCGAGGCAAAGACGCAGTACCGCTCCGTGGGATAGGCCGGCGTGAAGAAGCTGAAGCGCGGCCTCACGCGGGTCAACTCGTCGCCGGTGGCCGGGTTGAGGGTCACCAGCCGGCCGCCTTCGACCAGGTAGAGGACCTTGTCGAACTCGATCGGCGGGAACTCCGCCGGCAGCACTCCGGGATGCATCCATTTCGAGAGGCCGGTTTCCGTCTCGATCGCTTCGAGGCCGCGCGGCCCGCCGGCGAGGTAGAGCGTCGGGCCGTCCACGGAGGCGAGGATGATTTTCTCGAACGCGCCGCCCGGCTTCTGCCAGAGCCGGACGAAAGCGCGCTCCGGCGAGAGCGTCGCCGCGGCGCCGGGCTTCGCGGGCACGTCCGCGGCGGCGGTCCGCACCGCGCCGGAAAGAACGCCGGACATGAGAAGGCTGAGCGAAACGCACGCGACCGTCAGAAGAGTTTTACGCATGGCGGGGTTCCACCTCCGCTGAATCCCGCTTGCGCGGGACCGGTATCCATCTCCAAGGACCGAAACGACGCCGCATTATAGACGCCTCATGCCGCCGGTTTCAAGGGGGGATGAAGATTTCCCGCGAGCCGGTCGCGAAAGCGGCGCCGTCGCCGGGCGCCGTGCGCGGGGCCCGGACGTTTGACAACACCGGCGCGCCGCTGATATTCTGCATGGAGCGCGTGTTGCGGTTCTCTCGACTGGACGGCCCAATGCTCAATCCCGACGACCTTTCCATGATGACGGAGCAGGAGAAGCTCGACCTGCTCCGGCAGATCGGCGAAGCGGAGGAATGCCAGGACTGCTTCGAGCCGATCTACCGGCGGCTGCTGGAGGACGAGAGTCCCCAGGTGCGGCAGGAAGCGGTGGCGGCGCTGTGGGACCTGGCCGATCCGCGGCACGTCGAGCCGCTGATGCGCATGGCCGAGGGCGACCCCGACGACGAGGTCCGCGCGAAGGCCGCCAGCGTGCTGGGCATCTACATCTACGAGGCCGTGGTGGACGGCTCGCTCGACGAGCCGCGCTACCTGAGCGTGCGCAGTTTCCTCCTCGACCTGGCCCAGAACCCGCGGGAGAACCTCCTCGTGCGCCGCATGGCCCTCGAGGCGCTCAGCTTCGACGCCGACGAGACCGTGCACGACCTGATTGACTGGGCGTACCGGCATCCGGCCGTCGAGGTGAGGATGACGGCGCTTTTCGCCATGGGCCGCTCGCGCAGCGCGCGCTGGACGGAGTCCATCCTGGCGGAGCTCGATTCGCCCGAGCGCCAGTTGCAGCTCGAGGCGATCAACGCGGCCGCCGAAGCCGGACTCGGCATCGCCACCCCGAAACTCCGCAACCTGGCCGTGAACAAGGACCGCGAAATCCGGCTGGCCGCCATCTGGTCGCTGGCGAACACGCGCGGCCCGGGCGCGCTCGAGACGCTGGAGATGTGCGCGCAGTCCGAGGATGAGGAAATCCGCGACGCCGCCGGCGACGCGCTCGACGAGTTCTACCACGCCTCGCGCGCCGACGATGAAGAGGCCGACGATTACGGGCAGTCGGACGATGAGACCGAGGAAGAGTAATTGCCGAATGCCGATTGCCGATTGCCGAATGCTTAATGACGAATGACGGCTAATTGGATGATGCGCTTGGAGTGCGGCTATGGATTGTCCTCGCTGTCACCGACCGCTGAACAAGACGCCGGTTGACGAAGTGGTGTTCGACCGCTGCGGCGTGTGCGGCGGGCTGTGGCTGGAGTTCGCTCAACTCGACGACGTGCTCGCGCGCGAATCGCACTCGCTGCACGACCTGCTGCCGAAGGACGTCCTCGCTGTCCCTGACGACGGCGCGCCGCCGGCCTGTCCGCGCTGCAGCGCCGCACTGATCCGCATGCGCGCCTCGCCCGAGCCGCTGATCTATTACGCCTGTCTCGGCTGCTACGGCCGCTGGCTCGACGGCAACCAGATCGAGCGAATCGTCGGCCGCCCGCTCGCCGCCAAATTCGACAAACTCTTCCAGAGACTCTTTGATTGAGCGAATTGCTGCGCTTGTAGTGGCGCCGTAATGCGCTATTTCGTATGCCCTGACGGGCACACTACAAGCGGCGTCAACTGGAACTTGGAACTTGGAAATCGGTCATCGCGCTCAAGAGCATGTCGCGGCCCACCGGAGTCCAGACGGCGTCCCGGAGTTTCATCGCGTCGGCGGGCGAGGGAATCCCTTTTCCGCCGATGGGGCCCGGCGCGGCGGCGCCGCCGAAGAGTTTCGGGGCGATGAAGATGCGGACTTCGTCCACGAGGCGGTGGTCGAAGAAATCGGCCAGGACGCCCGCGCCGCCCTCGACCATGAGGTTGGTGATCCGCTCGGCGCCGAGCGCGCGCAGGAGTTGTTCCGCATCCACGCGCCCGCGCGCGCCACGGAGCGGCAGGACGCGGCAGCCGGCGCCGGTGAGCCGCCGCCGGCGCGCCGGGGGAACTGAGGCGAGGCAGGCGATGAGCAACGGCGCCTCGCGGGCGGTGGCGACGAGCCGGCTGGTCAACGGAATTCTCGCCTCGGCGTCGAGCACGATGCGCAGCGGATTGCGCGCTTCGGTGACGCGGTCCTTCGACAATTGTTCAGGGCCGCCCTGAGCGAACTCGAATGGGCGGCAGGTGAGCAGCGGGTCGTCGCGCAGGACCGTGCCGATGCCGACGAGGACGGCGTCGGCCTGGTTGCGCCATCGGTGGACGAGATCCCTGGAGGCGTCCGAGGAGATCCATCGGGACTCGCCGGTGACGGTGGCGATTTTGCCATCGGCGGTCATGGCCCACTTGGCGATGACGTAGGGCATGCCGCGCGCGCGCAGCTTGAGGAACGGCGCGATCATCCGCAGGCACTCCTTCTCGAGCACGCCGGTCACGACGGCGATTCCGGCGGCTTCGAGGCGGGGAACGGCGCTCTGCTGCGTCGGGTCGCCGGCGCCGATGACGACTCGGCGGAAGCCGGCTTTCAGGACGGCGTCGCAGCAGGGCGGGGTCTTCTTGCTGAGGCCGGTGCACGGTTCGAGCGTGACGTAAAGCGTCGCGCCCCGGCAGGCGCCGGCGGCCGCATCCATCGCGCGGATTTCAGCGTGCGGACCGCCGAAGCGCTCGTGGAAGCCTTCGCCGACGAGCTTGCCACGGCGCACGATGACCGCGCCGACCGGCGGGTTCGGCTCCGCGCGCCCGCGGCCTTGGGCCGCCAGTTCCAGCGCCCGCCGCATCCAGCGGACGTCGCCGGCGCTCGCGGCCTGGTTTTGTTCTTTACTCCGCATTCCGCGCTCCCGCCTCCGCTAAGGCTACGGCGGGCAAGCCGCACTCGAGAACGTGCCTTGCAACGCGCCGCTGCCGTCCGTATAATTCGCGCGGCTCCGGTCGCGGCGCCGCGTTCAAACGGGTGCTCCTTATGATACCGTTGAGGAGAGTGAAAATGAAGCGGATTTCCTGGGAAGCCTATCTCGGCCTCGAAGTCAGCGAAAGAATTCCGTACTTGAACAAGGAAGGCGCGGAGAACGAGCCGTTCCACGTGCTTTACGCGCAGCAGTTCGACCGCAAGATGCTCGATGAGCTGTGCACGCTGGCCGACCGGATCCGCAAGGTGCACAAGGCGCCGGAGGGCGCGGCGCTGCTGCGCACGCTGCTGCCGAACAAGACGGCGCTGAACCTGTTCGCGCAACCGAGCACGCGCACGTTCATGTCGTTCCAGCTCGCCGAGCAGAAACTGGGCATGGTGACGAGCGACATCCGCGACATGTCCACCTCGTCCCAGGCGAAGGGCGAGACGCTGCAGAATTCCATCCGCACGTTCAGTTCCTACGTGGACCTGATCGTCATGCGCCATCCCGACCAGGGCGCGGCCGAGCTGGCGGCCTATGAGATGAACATGGCCGACCGGCGCCTGCCGGTGCTCAACGGCGGCTCCGGCCAGGACCAGCATCCGACGCAGGCGCTGCTGGACATCTACACGCTGCAGAAATCGCTCGACGAGATTGACGGCAAGAAGATCGCGATGGTCGGCGACCTGATGCGCGGGCGCACGGTCCGCTCGCTCTCGTACCTGCTGAAGAATTACCGGGACGTGGAAATCTACTACGTCGCGCCGGAGCGGCTGCGCATCGGCGACGACATCAAGGCGTTCCTCAAGAAACAGCACATCCGCTATACCGAGAGCGACAACATCGAGGCGATCGTCCCGATCGTGGACGCGATCTACATGACGCGCATCCAGTGGGAATGGGACAAGGCGGCCGGGGCGAAGGCGGGCGACGCGAAGTACGACCCGCGCTTCGTGTTCAAGAAGGAATACCTGCGGCGGATGAAGAAGAAGTCCTGCCTGATGCACCCGTTGCCGAAGATCAACGAGATTGATCCGGAACTCGACTACGTCGAGGATCCGCGGATCGTCTACTGGCGGCAGGAGCGCAACGGCATGTGGATCCGCGCGGCGCTCATCGCGCGCATTTTCGGAGTGGACGGACAGATTCCGGAATGAAGGCGGAAGAATGACCTCGCGCCTCGGGTTAAAGAATCTGACGGCCTTCAGCCGCCAACTGGGCACCATGCTCAGCGCGGGGTTGCCGATCCGGCGCGCGCTGGCGGTGGTCGAAAGGAGCGCCCGGCCGCCGATGAAGGGGGTCTTTCACCGCGTCGGAATGGCCATCGAGGAGGGCGACACCGTCTCCGAGGCGCTCGAGCGCGAAGGGCGCGCGTTCCCGGTGCTCTACATCCGACTGGTCCGCATGGGCGAAGCCGTCGGCAACCTCGACAAGGTCTTCGTCCGGCTGGCCGAGTATTACGACTTCGTCCGCGCCATGTGGATGAAGCTGATCACGCGCCTGATTTACCCGCTCATCGAATACTGGGCGGCCATCGGCGTCCTGGCGCTGGTGGCCTACATCCGCAGCATGTTCCTGCCGAACGGCAACGGATCGCCTCGGCAGGCCCTGACCATCCTGGGTCTCGGCATCCTCGTCTTCTGCGCGCCCATCGTCGCGTACTTCGCGCTCACGCGCAGCCTGAGCGGCTCGCGCACGGTGCATGAGCTGCTGCTCCGCGTGCCGGTGCTGGGCAATGTCTTCCGCACCCTGGCGCTGGCGCGGTTCTGCTGGTCCATGGAGATGATGACCGACTCGGCCGTGAACATCTTCAACGCGATCCAGTGGAGCATGGAGGCGACGGCCAACAGCGCGTTCGAGGCGCGGACGCCGGAGATCATCCAGCAGATCAAGGACGGCCTGCCGCTCTCCAAGAGCCTGGAGCTGTCCGGCCTGTTCCCGCACGACTGCATCGAGATGATCTCGGTCGCGGAGGAATCCGGCAGCATGCCGGAGACGTTCAAGCGGCTGGCGAAGAATTATTTCGAGGCGGCGGACCTGGCGTTGCGGGCGCTAGTCTCGGCGTTCACCTGGTTCATCTGGGCGGCCATCGCCGCGTTCATCATCTACAACATCTTCCAGTTCGCGATGATCTACATCAACGCGCTCAACGGCGCCTTGAACGAGGTCAACTAGCGGCGGCGGCGTTCGGCCGCCAATTTCCAAGGCCAAAATGAATGAAGGCCGGCGATCTCCGGCCCGTTTGCGGATATTGGATATTGGGCTTTGGAAATTACTTCAGTGCGCTTCCTGCACGTTGATCTTGAGGCGGTCCATCGCCTGCGCGAGACCGATGAATGAGGCGCAGGCGGCGGGGCCGTCCAGGGCGGTGGCGACCAGCTTGATGTGGGTGGCATCCACCACGTCGGCCGGCCGCGTGGCGTCGAAGGCGGTCCAGTCGTTGAGGAACGCCTCGGTCCACATGTGGCCGAAGAACTGGCCCTTCGCGTAGGTGACGCCGACGGCCACGCGCGACGGGATTCCCGCCGCCCGCAGCAGCGCGGCGAGCAGCATGGCGTGCTCTTTGCAATCGCCCTCGCGCGAGAGCACCGTCTCCTTCGCCGAGGCGAAGCCGACGTTGTAATCCTTTTTCGTGATGTTCGTGAACACCCACGCGGCGAGCTGTTTCGCCTTCACCGCCGGGGCGGCCGAGGGCGTGACGTTGTCGCGCGCGATGCGCCGGATGTCCGGGTCGTCGCTCTGCAGGTACGCGGAGGCGGCCAGGTATTCCGGCCCGGGCCTCTCCGCCGAAAGTTCCGCCGCGTCGGGGAGCGCCTTCACCCGCAGCAGCACCCAGCCGGGACCCTGGCTCTCGACCTTCTGACGCCGGTCCTGGAAGTTCAACTGGGCGATGGCGCCTTCGATCCGGTAGAGCGCATCCTGGATCGCGGCCGGGTGATCGAACTTCACGTTCGAGACGATCATGAAGCGTTTCGCCAGGTCCTCGATCTGGCCGGGCGAGTTCACCACGCTCACCGCCTCCGCGCGCGTGGCGCGGGTCGTCTCGACGCCGCCGATGATGTCCGTCACGCTCTTGAGCGTGTCGCCTTTCTCATCGAGCCAGACGTGCGTCACAACGCCCGGCAGCGCATCCATCACCGAGGCGGCCTTGTAGAGCTCGCGCGGCTGGCCCTCGATCATCACCGTCTCGCGGCCCTCGACCGTCATCGTCGCCGTGACGACTTTGTGGAGTTCGAGCATGTAGAGCTTGAACGTGAGGGCCTTGCCGATCGGGAAGCCCGACTCGCGCAGCTTGCGCGACTGGGCCTCGGGTCCGATTACCGCCGGGTCCCAGACGGATTCGCTGACGTGCGTTGTCCCGCCCGTATGCGTGGTCACGACCACCTTGGCGCCCTGGACTTTCGCCTCCGAGTCACTCACCATCGCGCCGGACTGGGAAGAGGTCGCGCGGAGCAGCGCCCCTTCGGGCGTCTCATAGTATTCCTCGGCCGTGCGGAAGGCGAGCGTCGCGCCGAAGCGTTTGATGCGCATCTCGCAGAAGGTCGAGGTGACGATCTCCGGTTCCGGCTCGGCGACCTGGCGCGTGATCGCGTGAGCGTAGCCGACCCGCGCGCCGGACATCGAGATGATGTCCCACGAGTCATGCATCGGCGGCTCGACCTTCTGCGCCGCGCACCCGATCGAGCAGACGAGCGCACCGAGCAGAAGAACCAGGGCCTGGGACCAGACGGCGGGGTTTCGGGATCGCATGTTCATAGTCTTTCCAAGTGGGATGGAATCACGAAACCGCAGACATCAGAATACAGCAATTCGTTTAATGTACTTTCCCGGAGATAACATGCACAACTCGAGCCCGCGTCATGTCGCGCGCAGTACGCTGCGCGCTCCGGCTGCTCGTAGTGGGCCCGTCAGGGCTTACGAAATAGCGCCTGACGGCGCCACTACAAGCAGCGCATGAGATTCCTCGCTGCGCTCGGAATGACCAGAGATTACGCAAGCTGTTTCCGGGCCAGTACACTAGCGTCCGTACTCCAGCCGGCCCGCCGCCTCTTTGCTGATCGGGCCGACGCGGTCCATCTTGGACATTGTCGTGTGGAAGGGGTACTCGACGCGTCGGTAGGTGATGCGGTTCCCGTCCACGAGCACGTAGCAGGCGCGGTTGTCGCCGTCGCGCGGCTGCCCGACCGAACCGACGTTGACGATAGCCTTCTGCCCGGGCGGCAGGTCGAACTCGGCGGCATTCTCGTCGGGATGGCGGAAGGTGATCTGCGGGTCAATGATTCCCGGATAATGTGTGTGGCCCACGAACAGCAGGCGCGGCGTCAGCTCGAAAATCTGCCGGATCTTGTCGGCCATGCCGAAGAGGATGTCGCTCTCGAGGATGTATTCGTTGCGGTCGTCGCGCGGCGAGCCGTGGACGTAGAAGAGGTCGCCTTCGGTGATGCGCGTCGGGAGCAATTCCAGGAACCGCCAGCGCGCCTTCTTGCGTCCGCTCGAAAGCGCCGCCGGTTTGAGGACGCCGCGCGTGTAATCCACCGCCTCCTCGGCGAGCGGGTTGAACCGGTCCGCGTGGGTCAGCACCGCGTAGTCGTGGTTGCCCGAGAGGCAGAAACGGCACGACTTCTCGATCAGGTCAATGCACTCTTCCGGGTTCGGGCCGTAGCCGACGATGTCGCCCAGGCAAAGGATTTCTTCGGCGCCCTGTTCCTGGATGTCCGCAAGCACCGCCTGGAGCGCCTCGATATTGCTGTGGACGTCGCTGATGATCGCCCGCATCAATCCCTCTCGTCCGGGATACCGCCGAAGTGAATTCATCGCACGCCGGCGTCGCTCGCCGCGAATGCAGCCGGATTCAGCCGCCGGGCCTTCGCCGCCGGGCGCAGGCGCAATTCTATCAGCCCCCGGAACGGCCTGTCAAAGATTGCTTTTGCCCGGCTGGGAATATAGACTGCTCCGCGTCAAGCGGATGGTTCTGCTCTCGATATTCATTATTCGCCGCGCGAGGACCCGATGCGGATTCTGGGCATTGATCCGGGCACGCGGATCGTCGGCTACGGGCTGGTGGAGCCGCAGGGCAACCGGATTATCGCCATCGCTTTCGGCGCCATCCGCGCCCCGACGAGCGTGCCATATGCCGAGCGGCTGCTGCGCATCCGCGATGAAATCGTCCGCGTCATACGACAGGAGAAGCCCGACGCCGTCGCGATCGAGGAAGCGTTCTACGGCAAGAGCGCCTCGTCCGCGCTGCGCATGGGCGAAGGCCGCGGCATGGCGCTGGTCGCCGTCGCGCAGGAGTCGCGCCCGCTATTCCAGTACACGCCCGCCGAGGTCAAGAAAGCCGTCGTCGGCAACGGCCGCGCGCACAAGTCGCAGGTCCAGCAGATGGTCCGCATGATCCTCGGCCTGCGCGAAGTGCCCGAGCCCGAAGACGCCGCCGACGCGCTGGCGGTGGCCATCTGTCATTGTAATCGGGCGCGATTCGAGGGCGCAGGCTTGGCTGGATCATTCAACGCGAAGAAATCGGTGATTGGGAAATTGGGAGATTAGGAGATTGGTAAATCAGGCAATTGGGAAATGGGCTTCGGGAAGCCGCCAGCCTGATTTCCGAATTTCCTAATCACCCAGTCTCCTAATTTCCCAATCAATGCCCGGCGCAAAGTTTCAACACCAGCCGCTCCAGAATCCAGGTGTCGCGTCCGCCGCCGGTCTTGCAATCCACGTCCGCCCTGAGCACCTGGTGCAGCATGTCCTTCAGCTCGGGGATGGCCAGGCCCCGCTTCTCGCGGAGCAGTTTGCCGATGAGCCACGGCTGCGCGCCGGCGCGGCGGGCGATTTCGTCCTCCTTCAGGCCCTGCCGGGCGAGCTGCTTGATGACGATCAGCCGGCGGATGTTGCGCCCGATCGGGACCAGCAGCCCTTGCGGACTGTCGCCGTCGCGGATGAGCCGATCGAGCGCGCGCAGCGCCTGCGGCGTCTTTCGATCGAGGATCATCTCGGCCAATTCCCAGGCCAGCCAGAGGCGGTCGCCGCCGCACAGGTCCGCTACGTCCTTCTCGGTGATGCGCGGCCGTTCTTTGCAGCAGGCGATCAGGTTCCGGATTTGCCCGTCCATCTGGCCGAGGTTCGTCCCGATCCGGTCGGCCAGGAGCGCGGCCGCATTCGACTCCATCGGCTTGCCGAGCGCGCGCGCCCGCTGGACGCACCAGCCGGCGAGCGCTTTCTGAGGGACGACCGGACATTGCACCGTCGTGATTTTGCGGAGCACGCGCGCTTTGTCCTGCGCGGCCGCTTTCGGCGGTTCCTTCTTCGGCTTCTTCGACGGCTTCCGCGCGGACTTGCGCGCCTCGCCGGCGACCAGCACGAGCGTCGTCCGGGGCGACGGCTGCTCGACGTAGCGCAGCAGCGGCGCGGGCGCCCGGTCGAGGAGCAGCGCGGCGTTCTCGATGAGCACCAGCCGCCGCGGCGCGAAGAGCGACGGCGTACGGAGGTCGTCGAGCAGCTTGAGCGGCTCGCCCTCGGCCGCGTCGAGTTCGAACGTGTCGCACGGCTCTTTCCCGAGCGCCGCCTTCTCGCGGAGCAGCCTGACCGCCTCGGTGCGCAGGAAATCCTCCGGGCCGGCGACGAGGTAAACCGGGTCGAGCTCGCCGCTCGCAAGATGTTTCGGCAGCTCCGAAAAATTCATGTCTTACTCCGCCTCCGATCCGATGCGCCGGCCCGCGCTCTGCCACGCTAGATCGTATCGTGTGCGGCTGCTCCGGGCAAGTTGATCCGCCTCGCGCCCGGCATGAAGCAGTTGAATAGAGGCGCGCGAAGTTGCTAAAATACCGTTATGAAGTTCGAAGAGGAAAAACCGAAAAACCCGTCTGCCGGCGAGCGGCACGCCTTGCTCCTGGGCCTCGGCCTGGACGGCGACGGCCAGAAGCGCGTGACGGTGGGGAAAAATTTCCTCCTGGCCGGCGGCTCGGCGCCCACCCACGAGCGGATGCAGGAAAAGGCGATCAAGTTCAACGAGGAACTCGACCGGCGCCGCAAGCGCCTCGAGGACATCGAGCCGGCCGAGTTCCACGACATCGCCGATCATATCCGGATGCATGACGAGTCCTGATTGGGAAATTGGGAGACTGGGAAATTGGGCTTCGGGAAAAGCGCCAGTCCTGATCTCCCAATTACCCAATCGCCGAATCTCCACCCCGACCTCTGCGTCGTCCTCGTGACGGTCGGCAAGCGCGACGAGGCCGAGAAGATCGGCTCGGCGCTCGTCGAGGAGAAGCTCGCCGCCTGCTGCAACCTCGTCGGGCCGATCCGCTCCATCTATCGCTGGAAGGGGGAAATCTGCCGCGACGAGGAGACGCTCCTGATCCTCAAGACGCGGCGCGAGGGGTTCGAGAAACTCCGCGCGCGGGTCATCGCCCTTCACAGTTACACCGTCCCGGAGATCGTCGCCATCCCGATCGTCGCAGGGCATGCGCCGTACCTCGACTGGGTCCGCGACGAGACCCTCGGATGAGCGGCATCGCGCGCATGACTCCCGAGGAGATCGAGCGCACGATCGGGATCACGACGACGGTCCCGGTCGAGGCGATCTTCGCCGCCGGGCTGCGCCCGCTCGATCTCAACAACGTCTTCATCACCTCCGGCATCGCGCCCGAACTCGTCGAGGAGGCCGAGCGGAGCGGCTTCCCGCGCAATTCCTGCTCGTGGAACAAGGGCCTCTTCTCCACCGCGCGCCGGCTGGGGCTGAAGCGGATTGCCGCGGTCGTCCAGGGCGACTGCGCGAACACGCACGCGCTCGTCGAGATGCTGCGCGCGGACTCGGTCGAGATCGTCCCGTTCGCGTTTCCGTATTCGCCGGCGGATTCGGCGCTGCTGGAACTGGCGCTCGACCGCTTCGCCGCGGCGCTGGGCGCCACGCGGCAGGAGGCGGAGGACTGGAAAGCGCCGCTGGACCGCGCGCGCTCGCTGGCCCACCGGATGGACGAATTGAACTGGCGCGAGAACCGCGCCACCGGAGCGGAGCAGCATCTCTGGACGATCTCGTGCAGCGATTTCTTCGGCGACCCGGAGCGCTACGCCGCGCGCGCGTCGGAGCGGATCGCCGAGTGCGCGGCGCGGCCGCCGGACGAACGATCCGTTCGCCTGGGGCTCATGGGCGTCCCGCCGATCTGCGACGGATTCTTCGAGCTGCTCGAATCGCACGGCGCGCGCGTGGTCTTCAACGAGATCCCGCGCCAGTTCGCCATGCCGGGCCCGACGCGCTCGCTCGTCGAGCAGTACTCGCGCTACACCTATCCGTACGACATCTTCCACCGCCTGGCCGACATCCGCGAACAGCTCGCGCTGCGGCGCGTGCGGGGCCTGATCCACTACGTGCAGAGCTTCTGCTTCCGGCAGGTGCAGGACGCGATCGTGCGCCGCGAGTTGCGGCTGCCGATCCTCACGCTCGAGTGCGACCGCCCCGGCCCGCCCGACATGCGCACGCAGACGCGGATCGAGGCGTTCCTGGAGATGCTCGGCGGCTGATACGACTTCTTCACCACCAAGACACGAAGGCACCAAGAACGGAAAGCGGGACACAGTCTCAGAAATTTTGTTCTTGGTGCCTTGGTGGTTAAAGAACGGTTCAAACAATGAAGGACGCGGAGGATGTTCGGATTCCTAAAGGGACGCCGGCGGAAAGAGCTGAAGGCCGCTCCATTTCCGGCCGAATGGCGGGAGATCATCGAGAGGAACATGGCGCTCTATCGGCGCCTGCCCGAAGCGGACCGGCGCGAGTTGCTCGGTCACGTCCAGGTGTTCGTCGCGGAGAAACCGTTCGAGGGATGCGGCGGGCTCGCGATCACCGATGAGATCCGCGTGACCGTCGCCGCGCAGGCCTGCCTGCTGCTGTTGCATCGCCAGACCGATTACTTCCCGCGCCTGTACTCGATCGTCGTCTACCCGACCAGCTTCGTCGCCAAGACGATCAAGCAGGAAGGGCCCGGCATGATCGCCGAGGGCCCGGTAGCGCGGCTCGGCGAGACCTGGCTTCGCGGGCCGCTGGTGCTTTCGTGGGACGACGTGCTCGCTGACGCGTCGGGCTCGCGGACCGGGTCGAACGTCGTCCTCCACGAGTTCGCGCACGAACTGGACGACGAGGACGGCGAGGCGAACGGCGCGCCGGCGCTCGAACGCGGCCAGAGTTACGCCGACTGGGCGCGCGTGCTCGGCGCGGCCTACGAGCGGCTCCGGCGCGACGTCGAGCGCGGCCGGGAGTCGGTCCTCGACGACTACGGCGCCGAAAATCCCGCCGAGTTTTTCGCCGTCGCGACGGAGTGTTTCTTTGAGATGCCCGTGGACCTGCGAATCCAGCAGCCGGAGCTTTACGAGAAGCTTGAGGAGTTCTATCAGCAGGATCCGGCGACTTGGAAAGAGACGATGGACGATGGACGATAGACGACCGACGATGGACGATAGACGATGGAGGATGCCACCCGGTGCAGAGCAGCACATGCCCCGCGGCTGGCGATCATCCATCGTCTATCGTCCGTCGTCTATCGTCACCTCGCGCCTTTCCCTTTCGGCGGCGTGGCGCGCGCGTTGAGCACGTTCGATTTCTCTAGCCATCCTCGCTGCGCCGTGGCGACGCCGTAGCGCATCAGTTGCAGGTCCTCGGTGCTGTGCGCGTCGGTGTTGATGACGACCTGGACGCCCAGTTCCTTCGCGCGGCGGCACGCCTGGTCGGTGAGGTCCAACCGCAGCGGGTTCGCGTTCAGCTCGATGGCCGTCCCATTCCGCGCTGCGGCCTTGAGCACCGCCTCGACGTCCACCGCGTACCCCTCGCGCCGGCCGAGCAGCCGGCCGGTCAAGTGGCCGATGCAGTCCACGTTCGGGTTGGCGACCGCCTTGAGAATCCGCTGCGTCATCTTCTCCTTGTCCTGCCGGAAGGCGCTGTGGACGGAGGCAATGACGAAATCGAGCTTGGCCAGCGCCGAGTCGGGCAGGTCGAGCGTGCCGTCGGCGCGGATATCCATCTCCGTCCCGGTCAGCAGCGTGATGTCGCGGAGTTTTTTCGCCGCGGCGCGCACCGCGGCGACCTCTTTCATGAGGCCGTCCACGTCGAGCCCGCCGAAGATCTTGAGCGCGCGTGTGTGGTCCGAGATCACGATGTACTTGCGCCCGAGCGCCCGGGCGGCGCGCGCCATTTCCTCGATCGTGTTGCGCCCGTCGCTCCATTTCGTGTGGACGTGCAGGTCGCCGCGGATGTCGCCCAACTCGATCAGCCTCGGCAGCGCGCCTTTCTGCGCGGCCTCGATTTCGCCGCGGTCCTCGCGCAGTTCGGGCGGGATCAGCGGCAGCTTCAGCGCGCGGTAAACTTCCTCTTCCGTCCGCCCGGCGATGCGCCGGTTGCCCTTGAAGATGCCGTATTCGCTCAACTTGAGCCCGCGCTCGCGCGCCATCGCGCGGAGGCGGATGTTGTGCGCCTTCGAGCCGGTGAAGTACTGGAGCGCCGCGCCGAACGCCTCCGGCGGCACCACGCGCAGGTCCACCTGCACGCCGGACTCCATCACGATGCTCGCCTTCGTGCCGCCCGCGCCGAGGATGCGCCGGACCTCGGGCAGTTTCGTGAATGCGCCGATGATCTTGCTGGAGGCGGCGCCCGCTCCCGCGGCGAGGATGTCAATATCGCCGATCGTCTCGCACATGCGCCTGAGACTTCCGGCGGCGAGCGCGCCCCGGACGCCGCGCTCTTCGAGCTGTGCGACGATTTTCTCGGCGAGCGGCAGCGCCTCGCCGAGCAGCATCCGCCGCGAACTGGCCTTGGCGAACTTGATCGCTCCCAGAAAGCCCGCCGCCTTTTTCGCGCCGATGCCCGGCACCCCGGCGAGCTTTCCGGTGCGCGCGGCCTCGGTGAATTCCCTGAGCGTGTTGATCCCGAGTTTCTCGTGGACCTGCGCCGCCGTCCGCGGCCCGACGCCGGGGATCTCCATCATCCGGAGAACGCCGGGCGGGACGGCTTTCAGGACCTCGGTGAGTTTCTCGATCTTGCCGGTCGTCAGCGCCTGGACGATTTTCTTCTCGATACTCTCGCCGATGCCGGGAAGTTCCTTCAGCCGATTCTCGCGAACGAGCGTCGCGACATCCTCCGTCTGGTCGCGCAAGACGCGCGCGGCCCTGCGGTAGGCGCTCAGCTTGAACGGGTTCTCGCCCTTGAATTCGAGAAGATTGGCCAGCGTTTCGAGCATTCCTGCGATTTCGTCGTTGCGCATCGTGTGCCCCTGTCTTTCGTGACACCTGGATATCTTGCCCGCTGAAGCGCCCGCCCCGTTTCCATCGTACATCGGCCGCTCAAACGAAGCAAGGAAAGCAAATGAATTGCCACATGCTGAGAATTTTCTTATTGACGAAGGCGACGTATGTCGGTATAATGCAAGAGCTTTTGCGGATTGTCAGTTCATAACGCGGTCGGAGTGCGTGGCTGCGTGCGGGCTGGTCCGCGCAGGCGGGAGGAAGAGAGTCTGAGATCGTGTTCTCCCGTGGGCGAGTTTGAGCGTTTTGTGGAATCGGCAAAATGAGCCTTCTGTCTGAACAGGTCGGCAGGCGGGCGTCGCCGGGGGTCGGCAAGGTCTCTGCGATCTTCCTCCTGATGGCGCTGGTCGGCCGGCTGATCGGACATGTCGTGGCTCGGTTCGCTTTGAGCATTTGCTGCCTGATGCGCGCGTTCTGGACCGGGACTATCGGACCCAGGCTGTTCGGCGTGCGGCGTTTCGACTCGTCTGCGCCGCGGACGGCCGGGCCGGCTTTGCAGCCACAGGCTGAAATCCTGGTTTACTTGCCGAACGCGTAAGCTCGGGGATTCCGCGCTCGCCTCGCACACCTCAAACCTCTTCTCTCGGGTTATCCCGTCTCCGCGCAGCCCCTGCGCCTCCGCCCTGAACAGCACACTTGAGAAAGGCGGGAGGATTCGATGTTGAATCTTGCGCAAGTGGTGCAGGCGACGGGCTTCTGGACGAGCGACAAGGTCCTGCTCCTGACGGGGCTGTGCGGCCTCCTCGCGGGCGGCATGGGGATTTATGCCATCAGTTGGCTCCGGGCCAGCGGCGCGGTCGTCCGCGCCCGCAAGGTCATTGCCGACGCCTCCGAGCAGGCCGAGCGCGTGAAGAAAGACGCCGAGGTCGCCGCGAAGGAGGAGTACATCAAGCGCCACGAGGCGCTCGAGTCGGAGGGAAACGCGCAGCGCGGGGAATTGCGCGAGACGGAGAAGCGCCTGACCAAACGCGAAGACGGCCTTGAACACAAGCTCGACCTGCTGAACAAGAAGGAAAATTACGTCGAGACCCTCGAGCGGAGCGTGGCGGCCAAGCGCAAAGAGCTCAACGCCGAACAGGCCGAGCTCGAGCACTTGATGGAGCAGGAGAAGATCACGCTGCACAAGCTCTCCGAGCTCACGCGCGAAGAGGCGCAACAGCTCCTGATGCGCCGGCTCGAGGACGAGCTGCAGAAGGAATGCGCGGAGCTGGTGGCGCGCCGCATGGCCGAGGCGAAGGAGAACGTCGAGCGCGAGGCGCGCAAAATCCTGGGCATCGCCATCCAGCGCTACGCCGCCGACCACTGCGTCGAGAGCGTCGTGGCCGCCGTTGAACTTCCCAGCGACGACATGAAGGGCCGCATTATCGGCCGCGAAGGCCGCAACATCCGCGCCTTCGAGAAAGCCACCGGCATGGACGTGGTCGTGGACGACACGCCCGGCGTGGTCGTCATCAGCGGCTTCGACGGCGTCCGCCGCGAGATGGCCCGCCGCTCGATGGAAAAGCTCGTCCGCGACGGCCGCATCCATCCCGCTCGCATCGAGGAGGTCGTCGAGCAGTCCAAGAAGGAGATGGAGCAGGTCATCATGGACACCGGCAAGGAAGCCGCGTTCGACGTGGGCCTGCACAACCTCCACCCGCTCGAACTCGAATGCCTCGGCCGCCTGAAATTCCGCACCAGCTACGGGCAGAACCAACTTCAGCATTCGATGGAGGTCGCGCACCTGGCCGGCACGATGGCCGCCGAACTCGGCCTCGACATTCAGCTCGCCAAGCGCTGCGGCCTGCTCCATGACATCGGCAAATCCGTGGACCAGGAAGTCGAAGGCTCGCACCCGCAGCTCGGCGCCGACATCGCCCGCAAATGCGGCGAGCCGACCGAGGTCGTCGAGTCCATCGCCGCCCATCACGACGACATCACCGCCGCGAACATCTTTGTGGTGTTGGTGAGCGCGGCGGACGCCATTTCCGCGGCGCGTCCTGGCGCGCGGCGCGAGACGCTGGAGAAGTACGTCAAGCGCCTGCAGCGGCTCGAGGAGATCGCCGGCGCCTTCCCGGGAGTCGAGGTCGCCTACGCCATCCGCGCCGGCCGCGAGGTGCGCGTGATCGTCACCGCCGACCGCGTGGATGAGAAGATGTCCGCCAAGATGTGCCGCGACATCGCCAAGGAGATCGAGGCGGAAATGACGTATCCGGGCGAGGTCAAGGTGACATTGATCCGCGAGAGCCGGTTCGTCGAAGTGGCCCATTAATGTCGTTAATGGACCACCAAGACACCTAGGCACCAAGGACGACGACTGATATTGCAACCACGGAACACACTGAAGACACTGAAGCCGTTTAGGAAAGTCATTCGGTGTGCTCCGTGTATTCCGTGGTGGGAGCCGTTGTCTTTTTGTGCCTTCTGGTGGTGAGCAAGCCGTGCTATTCCGCCGGAATTCCCGCCGAGCGCGCGAACTCCCGCAGAAGCTTTTTCTGCTCCTCCGTGAGGTTCGTCGGCGTCGTGACGCGGATCGTGACGTAATGGTCGCCGGCGCGCCCGTCGGCGGTGGTCACGCCGCGGCCGCGCAGCCGCAGGGTCGTCCCCGGCTGCGTCCCCGCAGGAATGCGCAGCGCCACGTCGCCGTTGATCGTCGGCACATGCACCCGCGCGCCGAGCGCCGCCTGGACGGCGTTGATGGTCGCCCCGCCGTAGATGTCGTCTCCCTTCCGCTTGAACTGCGGATGCTCCTCGACGCGCACTTCCACCAGCAGGTCGCCGCTCGGCCCGCCGTCGCGCCCGGGCTGGCCTTGCCGCGCGAGGCGGATTTTCTGCCCGTCGCGCACGCCGCGCGGGATCTTCAGGCGGAACCGGCGCGTGGCCTGGATCTCGCCGGTCCCGTTGCACTTCGAGCAGGGCTTGGCGATCACCTCGCCGCGGCCGTAGCAACGCGGGCAGGGCCGGCTGAACGCGAACGCGCCCTGGACGGCCTGCACGTTTCCGGCGCCGTGGCATACCGGGCAGACCTGCGAGCGCGTGCCCGGCTCGCTGCCGCTGCCGCCGCAGCGGTCGCAGGAGAATACGCTCGGGATCGCGATCTCCGTCTCGCCGCCGTGCGCGGCCATTTCGAACGGCACCTGCAGCGCCACCTCGATGTCCTCGCCTTGCTGCGGCCCTCGGCGCCGGCTGCGGCCGCCGAACGGCGCCTCGCGCCGGAAGAACTGGCTGAAGATATCGCCCAGGTCGCCCGACTCGGCGCCGGAGAAGTATTCCTCGGCCTGCGGCGCGCTGCGCGGGCGGCCGCCCTGGCGGCTGCGGAATGAATCCCAGAACTCGCTCCCGGCGAACCCCTTCGCGCGCGCCTCGCCGAACTGGTCGTACTGCGCGCGCTTGTCCTTGTCGGTCAGCACGTTGTGCGCCTCGTTGATCTCCTTGAACCGCTGCTCGGCGGTCTTTGAGCCCTTGTTCCGGTCGGGGTGATATTGTTTCGCCAGGTGGCGGAAGGCCTTCTTGATCTCCTCCTCGCTCGCCGTGCGCGGGACGCCGAGAATCTCGTAGTAATCTTTTGCCATAACTCGGCATTGTAAGCCATGCGCGCGGCGTCTTCAACTCACGCGCGACGGCGGTGCGATATTCGGTGCAGTCGTGGCCGGCGAGGCAATGTCATCGCCGGCCTGATAGCCATGTGAAGGGAACGCAGAAGTCCGCCTGATTTGCGTAGGAAAGTTCTACACAGGCGGAGGTTGCGCGAATGCAGCTGTGCGCTTAACTACCGTCAGTGCAGTATGATAAGATAATCGAGCCAGATGGCATATCGTTTGCGGTCTCCTTAAGCGCGAGTGCATCGCTTGTAGTGACGCCGTCAGGCGCTAAGTCGTATGCCCTTACGGGCACACTACGAGCGGCACGCCACGAGCAAAAGTTATTGCGTTCACACTGCCCTGGTGATACGATGGAACGCGCGAGTGGGCATCTTCATCGGGCCGCGCTCTACGGATTCTGCGCAGAGCGCAGGAGGGAATCGTCATGCTCCGTAAAATGACCGCGTTGGGGTTAGCGGTTTGCCTGTTCTACGGCGCAGTCGCCGCGGCGCAGGAGGACATTCCGAGAGGGCCGTGCGGTTCGAAGCCCGTGGCGCCGCCGCAGTTCCGCAAAGGCGGCGAAGGCGTTCCGCCGCTGCCGCTGCCGGCCACGCCGCTGCGCCGCACCGAGCGCAAGCGCCCGCCCTCACCGCCGGTCCTCATCGCCAAGATCCAGTTCGGCTCGCTGAAAGAGCTGAAAGTCTCCGACGGAATCCTGCACTATTACGACTGGAACAAGGACCCGGCCGACATCCCGAACCTGCTCAATGACGCCGCCGAGCGCGCGCTGAATGTCCATTACACCTGGAAGTCCGGCCCGCTCAGCGCCTTCGCGACCGATCCCTCGCAGTACCCGATCTACTATTACACCGGCAGCGACGACTTCACGCTCAGCGACGCCGACGTGGCGCGGCTGCGCGACTACGTCCGCGCCGGTGGCGTGATCTGGGGCGACACCGCGCTCGGCGACCCGGACTTCTTCAAGGCGTTCGTCCGCGAAATGAGCAAGGTCCTGCCCGACCGCAGCTTCCACCGCCTCAACGCCGACCATCCGCTGTTCAACTGCTATTACCCGATGAAGCAGGTGGTCTACACGCGGCCCGTGCCTGACGCGCCCAACGGCGAGCCGGTGTTCTACGGCGTGGACCTCGGCGCGCGGACCGCCATCATGATCTCGCGCTACGGCCTGAGCTGCGGCTGGGACGGCCACAAGCGCGCCGGCGCGTACAACGTGGACCCGAACGACGCGCGCAAGCTCGGCGTCAACATGATCGCCTACGCCCTGGCGATGTACCCCATCTCCATCTACCAGAGCGCCGCAAAGATTTATTACCAGGAGGACGAGCGCCCGCGCGGCGAGTTCGTCCTGGCGCAGGCGCGGATCGGCGAGAACTGGGATTCGCAGTTCAACGAGATCGCCAACCTGCTCAAGACCACCGCGATGAAGACCAGCGCCGAGATCAAGTTCGAGCGCAAAGTCGTGGACCTCGGCAAGAGCGACCTGCAGAGCTATCCGTTCCTCTACATCACCGGCGAGTACGATTTCACGCTCAACGCCGTGGAGAAGCGGGCGCTGAAGACCTACCTGGCTGCGGGCGGCTTCATCCTGGCGAGCCCTTCGTGCGGGTCGAGGGAATTCGACCGCGCGTTCCGCCGCGAGATCGCCGACCTGTTGCCGGGCCATCCGCTGGAGCGTCTGCCGCCGGAGCATCCGGTGTATGCCATCCTGAACAAAATCAAGGGCGTCGGCTACTCCGACTACGTCGAGAAGACCGGCGAGACTCCGCCGGCGCTCCCGCTGGAAGGCGTCTCGGTCGGCGCGGCGACGCCGATCATCTACAGCCCGTACGGCATCGGCGGCGGCTGGCGCGGGTTCGACAACCCGTTCGGCCGCGACATCGCCTCCGACGACGCCACGCGGCTGGGCGTGAACATCATCCTTTACGCCATGACGCACTAGGCGGCGTATTATTGACGTTTGCATAAAGAAAGGAATGCTCTCGCCAAGACGCCAAGAGCGCCAAGAACGAAAAAACCTGATGCTGTTGTCCTTTGCGCTCTTTGCGTCTTGGCGAGAGACCTTTCCTTTTCTTACGCAAAGATCAATAGCCGCCGGCGGCGGTTGAAAAGCCCAATATATAAGGGTTTATCTGTAATTGTTTCACGTGGAACATAATGGTATTTCTGATAGGCTTTGGCGCGCCATGCCGCCGTCATGCCGCCACATCGGGCCGCAATGAGGCCGGAGCGTCTGCGCATTGTCCGTAGGTCGGCGGCCATTGATGAAGCGACGGGCCTGCAGCGTCCTGAACAAGATCAAGGCGGTCAGGCGTCTCCATCGGCTCGGCGGCGCGACCCCGGTCGACGTGAACATTTTTACGCGATGACGCGTTAACAAAAATGCCGACTTGACCGCCCGAGCCTCGGCGAAGGCAGATTGCCGATAACTAATTCCTGGTGTCTAGTCCCATGTTCAGCGAGGTATCCCTGTGGAAAATGAAGAGGTAGTTGAGCCTCATCTGCGCGCCGAAGCTCCGGCGCGCGCGGAGCCGCTGGTGGAGGACGAGGAGAAACTCATCGCGCGGCTGGGCGAGGTGCGCGCGAAACTGCTCAAGGAGGTCCGCCGCGTCATCGTCGGACAGGACGAGGTGCTCGAACAGCTCCTCATCGCCATGTTCTGCCGCGCGCACACGCTCGTCGTCGGCGTGCCGGGGCTGGCGAAGACGCTGATCGTGCGCACGCTCGCGCGGACGATGAACCTGGACTTCAAGCGCATCCAGTTCACGCCCGACCTGATGCCCAGCGACATCACCGGCACGGAGATTCTCCAGATTGACCCCGAGACGCAGCAGCGCGATTTCAAGTTCATCCCGGGCCCGGTCTTCACGAATATCCTGCTCGCCGACGAGATCAACCGCACGCCGCCGAAGACGCAGGCGGCGCTGCTCGAGTGCATGCAGGAGTACCGCGTCACCTCCGCCCGGCGCACCTACAATATCAAGCCGCCGTTCTTCGTGCTCGCCACGCAGAACCCGATCGAGCAGGAAGGGACGTACCCGCTGCCCGAGGCGCAGCTCGACCGGTTCATGCTGAACATCATCATCCAGTACCCGTCGCGCGAGGAGGAGATCGAGATCATGCGGCGGACGACGACGGAGGAGACGGCGGAGGCGCGGCTGGTGATGGACGCCGCGGAGATCCTGCAGGTCCAGCAGATCGTCCGGCGCGTGCCGGTGAGCGACCACGTGCTGGAGTACGTCGCCGACCTCGCGCGCGGGTCGCGGCCGAACTCGGAGAACACATTCCAGTTCATCCGCGACTGGGTCGAGTGGGGCGCCGGTCCGCGGGCGGCGCAGTACCTGGTGCTCGGCGCCAAGGCGCGCGCGGTGATCGCCGGGCGGTTCAACGTCTCCTGCGCCGACGTGCGCGCGGTGGCCCTGCCCGTGCTGCGGCACCGCATCATCACCAATTTCAACGCCGACAGCCAGGGCGTGAGCGTGGACGACGTGGTCGCCAAGCTCCTCCAGAGCGTGCCGGAGCCGTCGGAAGCGTCGTACGCCAAGAAAAGCGCCCTTCGGCCGGAGAAGCGGCGATAGCAATCGTCCTCGTCGTCGTCCTCGCCCTCGTCCTCGAATTCCGTACGGAACGACCGAGGACGAGGACGAGGACGAAAACTAATTCGAGGACGAGGACGACGACGAGGACGAGGACGATAAAAGACGAACGATGCCCAAAGCCTTTCATAGCACATATTACGATCCCGCCCGCCTGGCCAAGCTCGGCAATCTGCAACTGCTGGCGCGGACGGTGGTCGAGGGGTACATCAGCGGGCTGCACCGCAGCCCGTTCAAGGGGTTCAGCGCCGAGTTCGCCTCGTACCGCGAATACCTGCCCGGCGACGACCTGAAGCACTTCGACTGGAAAGTCTTCGCGCGCTCGGACCGGAAGTACGTGCGGGAGTACGAGGAAGAGACGAACATGACCTGCACGGTGGTCCTCGACGCGAGCGGCTCGATGTCATATCACTCCGACGGGATCAGCAAGCTGGCGTACGGCTGCTACCTGGCCGCGGCGCTGACGTACCTGATGGTGCAGCAGCGCGACCAGGTGGGGCTGCTGATCTTCGACGAGGCGGTCCGCGAGCGCATCCCGCCGCGCAGCAGCCCGGCGCACATGAAATACATCCTCGACCGCCTCGAGAGCGTCGCGCCGAAGGGCCGCACCGGCCTGGCGCAGTGCCTTCACCCGGTCGTCGAGAGCCTCAAGCGGCGCGGGCTGGTGGTGATCATCAGCGACCTGATGGACGAGCCGGACGCGGTGATGAACCTGTTCCAGCACTTCCGCCACGAGCGCCATGAGATCATCGTCTTCCACGTGCTCGACAACGCCGAGATCGAGTTCCCGTTCCAGGGGCTGATCGAGTTCCGCGACCTGGAGACGCGCGAGAAGATGCAGCTTCGCGCCGAGGTGATCCGCGAGGCCTATCGCCAGAAGTTCGACGAGTTCGTGGAGCGCTATCGCCGGGAATGCATGAAGGCGAAGATTGACTACCAGCTCGTGAACACGCAGACGCCGTTCGAGCTGATGCTCGCCGCCTATCTGCGAAAACGGGAGACGCGCGGCTGATGGATAACGGATTCAACGTCGAACATTCAACGTCCAACATCGAACGTCCAAGTGCTCATGATCGCGCCAGCGCGCACTTGGACGTTGAGCGTTCGACGTTGAGCGTTCGATGTTCGTCCGTTCTGAGAGCTGGTGCAGAATGATCCATCTCCTCTGGCTCTCGCTGGCGATCCCGATCATCATCCACCTGGTGCATCGGCGGAAGGCGAAGCCGATGCCGTTCAGCACGCTGCGCTTTTTGCAGATGGTGGACCAGCGCGTGGCGCGGCGGCAGCGGCTGCGGGAACTGCTGCTGCTGGCGTTGCGCATGCTGCTGCTGGCCGCGCTGATCGGCGCGCTCGAGCGTCCGATGCTCCACTCCGGCGGCTTCAAGGGAACCGGCCTCCCGACCACCGTGGCGATCCTCCTCGACGACACCGCCTCGATGCAGGCGGTGAAGCAGGGCTCCAGCGCGTTCGCGCGCGCCCGCGACGGCGCGCTCCAGGTGCTCGACGGCCTGAAGAACGAGGATTCCGCCGTGGTGACGCTCGCGACTTCCGCCGGCGACCCGCCCGAGCCGCCCACCACCGCGCTGCCCGAACTGCGCGCCAAGCTCTCGCGGATGGAATGCGGCTACGGCACCGCGGAGCTGAGCGCGCCGCTGCGCCGCGCCATCGCCAGCCTCCAGCTCAGCTCGAACCCGGTCAAGGAAATCTACATCCTCACCGACATGCAGAAGAACGCGTGGACGGAGGCGCTCAAGGACGCCGCCGCGCAGGCGCCGAAGGGCGTGCCGGTGTTCGTCGTGGACGTGGGCGCTGACGTGTCGGAGAACCTGGCGGTCAAGGACGTGGACTTCGGCATCAAGGCGAACGTCGTCGGCGCGCCCGCGACCTGCTGGTGCCGCGTCGAGAACGCCGGCTCGCAACGGATGGAGCGCAAGGTCTCGCTCTTCCTCGAGGGGCAGAAGATCGCCGAGCAGCCCGCGGCGGTGAACGCCGGCGGCACGCAGACGCTGACCTTCCGCCACGTCTTCGACCGGATGGGCGACTTCAGCGGCTATGTCGAGGTCGAGCCCGACGAACTGCCCGCGGACAACCGGCGCTGGTTCACCGTGCAGGTCGTCGAGAAACTCCCGGTGCTGGTCATTGACGGCGCGCCGTCGGTCATCGCGTATCGCGACGGCGCGTTTTTTCTCCGGCTGGCGCTGGAGGGAAGCGCGGTGGCGGGGAAGAAGCTTTCGCCGATCGAGACGCGCGTCGTGTCGGAAGCGGAGGCGGCGTCGCAGCGCTTCGAGGACTATCGCTGCATCATCCTCGCCGACGTGCCGCGCGTCGAGGAGCGGCTGGCCGACCGGCTGAAGGACTACGTCAAGGCCGGCGGCGGGCTGCTGATCTTCTGCGGCGAGAAGGTGGACGCGGCGGCGTTCAACGTGGCGCTCGGGACGCCGGACCTCGCCGGCGCCGGCGTCCTTCTCCCGGCGCCGCTCGGCCCGGTGATGACCGCCTCGGAGAAGGAGCATCCCTTCTTCCAGGTCCAGCGCACCGACACGAGCCACCCGATCTTCCGCGACATCAGCGCGGAGACTGACCTGGGCACCGCGCGGGTCAGGAGTTTCCTCTCGACCGAGGTCCCGAAAGGCAGCGGCGCCGCGGTGATCGTGGAGATGAACGGCGGTCCGCTCCTGCTCGAGCGCAAGTTCGGCGCGGGCGCCGTGGTCCTCTGCACGAGTTCGTGCACGCCCGCGTGGAACAACCTTCCGCTGAAGCCGTACTTCGTGCCGATCCTCCACCAGATCGTCTATTACCTCAGCCGCACCGGCGGCGACGCCGAACGCAGCACGCCGGCCGGGACGCCGTACCTGCTGAAGCTGCCGAACACGCCCGCGCCGGTGACGGTGGAGTTCTCGCTGCCGGCGAAGGACGCGAAAGAGAAGGCCGATTCGACCCGCGAGGTGAAGAGCGCGCAGACGGCCGGCGAGAACCGCGCGGCGCTCCGCGACACCGCCCGCCCCGGCATTTACAGCGCGGAATTCAACATCACCGGCGCCGCGCAGCGGCAGCTCTTCGCGGTCAACACACCGTCCGAGGAAACCGAGCTGGCGCGGCTGCCGCTCGAAAAGGCGCGCGACTACCTCGACCGCGGAAACGTCGTCCTCGTCCCCGGCGCCGAGGCGATCGCGCCCGCCGTCCGGATCGAGCGAAACGGCGTGCCGCTCTGGGATTACCTGCTGCTGGCGACGATCGTTCTGGCGGTGTGCGAGTGTTTCGTTGGGAACGTGGTGCTCAAACGGTGAGGCGCAAGAAATGGGAGTTATGGGAAGGAAGATGGGAGATATGATTGGCGCGGCGGCCTTCCTTATTCTGAAGCGGCGATGAGTAACTGGGAATTCACATTCACGGGAACCTGGTCGGCGTGGATCGTCGCGCTGATCGCCTTCGGGGCGGTCGCGTTGACGTTGCTCTTCTACCGCGCGAAGCGGGCGCAGTTGTCGCGGCGCGCGTTCATTATCCTCACGGTCCTGCGGACGCTGGTGATCGTGGCGACGGCGCTGTTCCTCATGAAGCCGGTGCTTCGCTTCAGCCGCAACGCCGCGGAGCGCAGCCAGGTGATTGTCCTGCAGGATGTCTCGCAGAGCATGGGCATCCACGACGCCATCGAGGGACGCAGCCGGCTCGAGGCCGGGCTCTTCCTGCTGCGCGAGTCGCCGTACAAGATCCTCGAGAAGCTCTCCGACACGCACCAGGTCCGCTTTTTCACGTTCGGCAGCGTGACGGCGGAGACGCAGCCCTCCGGCGCGTTCCAGGCGGACGAGCGCGCGACCGCGCTCGGCGACGCGCTGAAGGAATCCGTCGCGCGCGTCGGACAGCCGGCGACGGCGGCGGTGATCCTGCTCACCGACGGCGTTCCGACTTCCGGCGAGGACCCGCGCATGGTCGCGCGTACGCTCGGCGTGCCCGTGTTCCCGATCGCGCTCGGCGGCCGGATGGCGGAGAAGGGAAAATTCTTCGACATCGGCATCGCCGGCGTCCCGCACAACCTGGAGCTGATCGTCAACAACATCGGGAAGCTGAAATTCACGCTCTCGAACTTCGGCATCGAGGGCCTCAGCGACGCCGAGCGCGCCATGACGATGACGCTGAGCTGCAAGAACCAGGTCGTCGCGACCGCGCCGGTGCAGTTCCCCGCGCAGAACGGCTCGCGCGAGGCGGAGATCGAGTACACGCCCAAGGAGGTCGGCGTCCAGAAGCTCACCGTGGCGCTGCCGACGCTGCCGGGCGAGCCGATCACGGAGAACAACACCCGCGAGTTCATCGTGCGCGTGGTGGAGCCGAGGATCCGCGTGCTGATCGTCGAGGGCGTCATCCGCAGCGAGTACCGCTTCCTGCGCAAGGTCCTCGG
The DNA here is from genome assembly GCA_050015075.1 of Candidatus Brocadiia bacterium. GTDB lineage: Bacteria > Planctomycetota > Brocadiia > CAIUPP01 > CAIUPP01 > JBEKCB01. The sequence continues at coordinate 61,405 of JBEKCB010000011.1, forward strand.
CAGCGACCCGACGATCCAGGTCACGAGCGTGATCAAGAAGGACAAGGAGGAGTTCTATCAGCAGGATTCCGACCCGGGCATTGACCTGAGCCGCGGGCTGCCGCGGAACAAGGAGGACTTCAAGAAGTTCGACGTCGTCATCCTCGGCGACATCGCGCGCGCGGAGTTCACCGACGAGCAGTTGCAGGGCCTGAAGGACTACGTCTCCGGCGGGGCCGGGCTGCTGGCCATCGGCGGTTATCACGCGTACGGGCCGGGCGGCTACGCGGACAGCCCGGTCGCCGACCTGCTCCCGCTGAAGATCCATGGGCCGGCGGACGGGCAGAGCGCGGGGAACTTCGCGCCCGCGCTGACGCCGCTCGGCAGAGCGCACCCGGTCTTCGAAGGCTGCGAGAAGTTCTTCGAGGACTCCTCGAACCCGGCCGATGCGGCCGCGGAGAAAAGTGCCGCCGCCATGGCGACGCTCGACGGCGCGAACCGCGTCGTCGGCGTCAAACCCGGCGCGGAGATCCTCATGGTCAACCCGAAGGAGACTCTTCCGGGCGGCAACGAGAATATGCCCGTCGTCGCCGTGCAGCAATTCGGCGTCGGCCGCGTGCTGGCGCTGACGGCCGACACGACCTGGAAGTGGAGATTCCAGATGGAAGGGCATGGGCTGGATTCTCCGTACTATCGTTTCTGGCGCCAGTCCGTCCGCTGGGCGGCCGGGCGCAAGGACCAGGGCGGCCAGCGCGTCAAGGACCGCCTGATCGCGTGGCCGGACAAGCTGGAGTACGCGCTCGGCGAGCCGATGACGATCGAGGCGCGTGTCCAGAGCGCCGACGGCGAGCCGCTGGACAACGCGAAGGTGGAGGTGGAAATCCAGAACCCGACGCCCGGCGGAGCGGCGCCGCCGCAGGCTTCGCCGAAAAGCACGGGCGGCGACGCGCCTGCCGCCAAGGCGGTCCTCGGCCGCGACGCTCAGACGGTCGGACAGTATCGCGGCAGCGTGTCGCCGAGCATCGGCGGGATCGGCCGCGCGATCGTGACGGCCTCGGACAAGAACGCCGAGTTCGCCCGCGTGGAATTCGAGTTCTCCGTCGGGCAGATCGCCGGCGAATTCGACCGCGTGGACGTGGACGAGGTGCTGCTTCAGACGCTGGCGGCGGAGACCGGCGGCGAGTTCCACACGTTCGCGACCGCCGCGCAGATCCCCGAGGAACTCGACCAGCGGCAGCACCGCGTGATGTATCACGAGGAAAAGAACATCTGGAACGAGTGGGGCTTCGCGCTGGTGTTCCTGGCGTGCGCCTCCGCCGAATGGCTCTTGCGCAAACGCAATGCGCTGAATTAAACTTGGATGGACGATGGACGATGGACGACGGACTAACGCTCCGATTCCATTGCCTATCTTCGGAGGCAAAAATTTGCGGCGTTGTATCATTGGACTTCTGCTCATCTTTGCGGCATGCCGGACGGGTTTCGGCGCTGAAAAACTCGCATGGCGCGACGCGTCGGTCGAACTGAGCGACGGGCGGACGGTCGCCGGGCAGGTCGCGCTCGTGAACGACCAGTTGATCATCCATAACGACGCGCAGGAGAAGAAGTACACCGTCCGGCTCGCCGAGATGAAGCAGCTCGAGTCGCTCGTCGAGAAGGAATCCTTGGAGAAGAAGTGGTTCTTCAAGGAGGACGGCCGCGACGAGAAAGTCTATACCGGCGAGGTCTATCCCGTGCGCTATTTCAACACGCGCGTGACGTTCGGCGACGGGCGCACGCTCGAGGGCCACATCATCAGCACCACGGCGCTTCTCAAAGTCGGCGACGACGCGCCGGAGCGCCTCTTCCTGACCCGGCAGATGGAGGGCAAGGTCGGCCAGAAGCTCGACGACCTCGTCTACGTCAAGCGCATCGCGCTCAAGGGCGAAGCCGCCGGCGTCCTGGGCAGCATCCGCGGGACGGTGCGCCTGCCCGCGGGCGAAAAGCTGGTGGGCGTCATCGCCATCAACTGCCAGGACGATACCAGCCTCACGGCTGAAATGGGCGGGAACGGCGCGTTCAAGTTCACCGAGTGCACGCGCGGCGCTTACGACCTGATCGTCCTGTCGGACCGGGCGATTTACGCAGGGTTCAGCGCGGAAAAGGCGCCCGACGGCGCGCGCCTCGGCGCGGGGACGCTGAAGGAAATCTCCGACTGGTCGAAGAACGTCCGCGATTTCTTCGACTCGCACGACCCGCTATACGGCGCCGGGAGCCTGGAGCGCGCCTACGTCCTCGTCCGCATGGAACGCGCGCGCGACCGCGCGAACACGCTCCAGGCCGACACGATGTTCCGCCGCTACGAGGTGTGGCTGATGGCGAAGCCGGAGGACGAGTGGGTGATCGCGAAGCGCTTCGTCCTCCAGCGCGGCCTCAGCGCGGGCAAGGACATCCCGAGAGAACGCATGGAAATCCGGCCGGCGCTGGCCGGACAGAACGTCAGCGCGGAGCGCAGCGACTTGACGCTTTCGCTGCAACTGGCCGGCGGCGACGCGGCCGTTTCTCAGCCGTCGAACTGAAAGGGCGGACATGGCTGCCGGGATAACGGACGAAACGAGAAACGGTCAATCGCCCGAAGCCGCCGAAGTCGTCCGGGCGCGGCTGAACCGCGCGAGGCAGGCCTGGCGCCGCATGGACGTCGCCGCCGTCCTCCTGCGCGGAGCGGTGGTCGTCCTCGCCGCCTTCCTCGCCGCCCTGGCGCTGGACAACCTGCTGCGGCTTCCCGGCTTCGTGCGCCTGGTCCTCGGCCTGGCGTTCGTCGCGGGCGCGGTTTACTTCCTCGGCTTCAAGGTTTTCCATCGCCTCATGCGCCGGCTCACCGACGAGATGGTTGCCGCCCACGTCGAGCACAGCCATCCGGACCTCGACAATTACCTCATCAACGCGATCCTGCTGCAGAAGGCCGAATTCGCGGACCCGATCACGCGCCGCATGGCCACCTCGCAACTCGGCGAAGCGGCGCGCGCGGTGGATTCGCTCTCGCCCGCCGACCCGACGGGCCGCAAGGGCCTGCGGAAATGGGGCCTGATCGCCGGCGGACTCTGCCTGGCGTCCGTCCTCTATGCCGCGGCGCTCCCGGCCTACTTCTCGAACGCGCTGCAGCGCTACGCCGCGCCGCAGAAATACATCCCGCCGGTGAGCGCGGTCATCCTGACCGTGACGCCCGGGAACGCGGATAAGCTCCAGGGCGATTCGCTGGTCGTGGAGGCGCGCGGGCCGGCGAGCGTCTACGCCCGGAAGGCGGAGATCACGTTCGAGGACCGCGCTTCCGGCCGGCGCGAGACGAAGCCGATGGCGTTCGAGGGCGGCTTCTTCTCATATGAGTTCGCCGGCCTGCAGAGCGACTTCAGCTACCGCGTCAGCGCGGGCGATTTCGTCAGCGACCGATACGCCGTCACCGTCCGCACGCGGCCCGGCGTTCGAGAGGTCAAGCTCACGTACGTTTTCCCGGGCTACATGAATCTGCCCGACCAGGTCGAGCCGCCGAGCGCTATCGGGAACATCACCGCGCCGGTCGGCACGCGCGTCCGCATCGAGGCTTCAGCCGACCGCCCGATCAAGTCCGCGAGACTTTCCGTCGGGACGATGGCCGACGGGCAATGGACGGATACGCCGATGACCGTCTCGGGCGGACAGACCGCCCAGGGCGGAATCGAGGTCGCGCGCAGCGGGCGATATCGGATCATCGTCCAGGACGCCGCGGACGTCCCGAACCAGCCGGTGGTCGCGCAGATCGTGGCGCTGCCGGACGACCCGCCGGTGGTGCGAGTGACCGATCCCGGGAAGGACATCACCCTGGACACGTCCGCGAAGCTCGCCGTCTCGGCCGTGGCCAAGGACGATTTCTCGCTTCAGGGAATGGCCTTCTTCATCCAGCGCGGCGCGGACAAGGACTGGGAGAAAGTCCGGAGCTGGTCGTACAAGGCGACCTCGCGCGAGACGCCGGAAGGCCTGGAGCTTGACCTCAAGCCGCTGAACCTCTCCGCCGGGACCGTGCTGAGCTACTACTTCCAGGCGAGCGACGGCATGCCGGGGCGCGACGCGACGGCCGGCCGCAGCCGCACGTACCAGGTGACCATCGGCGACGCCGCGGCGGTCAAGCGGAAGTCGGAGCAGGCGCTCGAAGCGCTGCGCGCGCTGATCACCCGGCTGATCGCCATGCAGAAGAGCAACCTCGCCGCCACGCACGACGTGCGCGGTTGGGCCGAAACGGGGATGGAAGCCGCCGCGCCCGCGCCGCATGGCCTGGCCGAGCGCGCCAGCCCGCTCCGCAAAGCCGAGGAGGAAATCTACTCGACCGCGGTCCAGACCGTGCGCGAGAACGCCGAGAACGCCGCGGTGGACCTCCTCGACGGCCTTTCCTCGATCGCCTCGCACGAAGTCGTGCGCGCGCTGGACCAACTCGAAGCCGTCCGCGGCGCCCGGGAAAAAGCGCAGGCGCTGCCGGCGCTCGACACCGCCGCCGCGACCGAACAGCAGATCGCGGATCTGCTCGAAAAACTGCTGAGCGACCCGCAGGCCTTCGCCAGGGAGCGGCTGACGACGCCGCCGAAGACCCGCCAGGCCGACCAGGAGGAAGTGCTCCATGGGAACCGGGAGCGCGCCGAGCGCATGCTCGCGGCGGTCAAGGATTTCATCAAGGAACAGGAAGACGTGGTCAAGATGTCCAAGCAGCTCAAGGACACGCCGGTCAATGATTTCTCGAAGGGCGACGAGGAGAACCTCAAGAAGGTCAGCGACTCCGAGCTCAAATGGGCGAAATATTTCCAGGAACTCGCCACCGACCTGAGCAAGCTGCCGCCGCAGGATTTCTCGCTCGCGACCCAGGCCAAGGAATTCAACGAGATTTACACCGACGTGCAGAAAGCCGCCGACGCCGCGGACCAGAAGGCGGTCGAGCTGGCGGTGCCGCTCGAGCAGAGCGGCCTGGAACTCGCCAAGAGCCTGGAGACGAACATCGAGAAGTGGCTCTCGGAGTCGCCCGACCGGACCGCGTGGAAGATGGAGGACGCCGTCCAGGACTATGACGTGCCGCTGGCGGAGCTGCCCAAGGAACTCGAGGACCTCATCGGCGACCTGCTGGAGCAGGAGCAGGACCTGCTCGACGACGCGGCCGACGCGACGAGCAACTGGCTCGACAGCATGGACAAGGGCGTCGGCTGGGGCGCCGCGGACGGTCCAATCGCCGACATGAGCGCCAAGGGCGTCACGGGCAACGTGCTGCCCGACTCGCAGGAGATCGGCGGGCGCAGCGGCGAGGGCCGCACCGGGAAATCCAGCGGCCAGTACGTGCAGGACACCGCCAGCGGCAAGGGCGGCCGCACCACGCCGACGCGGCTGACGCTGGACCCCTACGAGGCCGGCTCGGTCAAGGACTCGAGCGCGGAGTCGCCCAGCGGCTCGACCGGCGGCGGCAAGGCGAGCGGCTTCGGCCAGGAAGGGCTTCGCGGTCCGATGCCGCCCACGGTGCGCGGCGAGCTCAAGCGCGTCACGCAGCTCCAGCAGCAGTTGATTGACAAGGCGCAGAACCTCGACTACGGCCTGCGGAAATACAACTACCCGCACGGCGAACTCCCGAAGACCATCGAGCTGATGAAGCAGATTCAGACGAGCATCGAGCAGGGCGACATCCCGACCGCCGGGACGAGTTCGCGCATCGTGCTCTCGAACCTGACGGAGCTCAAGGACGTGGTCTCGCGGCAGAAGCGGCTCACGCGCGACAACTCGGCCTCGCTGCCGAAGGAAATCCGCGACGAGATCGCCGCCGGGGCGAACGAAGGCGTGCCGCCGGAATATCGCGACCTGGTCAGCGGCTACTTCCGCGCGCTTTCCGAGGCGGGCACCGGGCCATGAAGATCGGGGCTGGAATCGCGGCGTTGGTTCTCCTCGTCCGGTTCGCCGCGGCCGCGGACCCGGCCGACGCGACGAAGGACCGCGACGGCCTGCCGCCGGCGCCGGACGGCGTGAAGTACCTTAACCGGGATTCCTGCGGCGCGATGCAGATAAAGGCGCTGAGCGGGAACCTGGTCAAGAACGGCAGCTTCGAGGACGGGCGCTGGTGGCCGGTCGGCTGGGACCCGTGCGACAAGCTCGGGACGTTCTGGGCCGCGGGCGGAACGGACGGCAAGCGCTGCATCCGCATTGACACGAACCTGCAGGACGACCAGTGGGTGGCCTGGAACGAGAAGGTGCTCGCGATCGCCGCGCAGGCCGCCAGGCAAACCGCCGGCGATGCGCAGACCGCGGCGGAAGACCCGATCCCGAATCCGCCCGCCCGGCAGCCGACGAAGGCGCCCTATTACGATACCGTGGCCGGGAACCACGGCATCCATTACCGGTGCGAATTGATCCGCGTCGAGCCCGGCGCGATCTACCGGCTGAGCGTGGACGCGCGCAACACCTGCGGCGGCGAGCCGATGGTCTTCATCAAGGGCTTCTTCGGCCGGCCCACGATGACGGAATCCGGCGAGCAGGTCCTCGAGCGCAGCATCTACCGCGTCGAGCGGACGCTCCATAATTCCGACGGTGAGTGGCGGCGGTTCGCCACCGTTTTCCACCCGGCGCTTTCCAAGTCCACCGTCGAGGGCAAAGCGAAGCAGCCGGAGTGGATGCGCGTGGAGCTTTACGCGTTCTGGCCGGTCGGGATCTACGAGTTCGACAATGTGCGGATCGAGGTCGTCGGCCACGAGGAAATCCAGCCGCCGCCGCAGCCGGCCGCCGCGAAGGAACCTGCGAAGCCCGCGAAACCGTTGAAGGACGACGAGTTTCCTGTTTTCGACAAGTAGGCGATGGAGCGAATGACCCCGCAGCGAGCGAACTGGTTGAGCCTCGGCGCCGTCCTTCTCGCGGCGGCGCTCAGCGGCCGTCCAGCGGCAGCGCAGGTGGTGCGGCCGGAGTGGTGGGATGCGGCCTGGCGCTACCGCGCGCTGTTGAAAGTTCCGGCCAAGGGGCCGGGCGCTTACCGCGCGTGGATCTTCGCGGGCGACCGCGCCAAGCCGGACGGTTCGGACATCCGCGTGGTCGCTCCGATGGGCCGGGTCGTGGATTTCGCCGTCGTCCGCTCGACGCCGTCGGGCCAGCACATGATCGTTTTCTCGGAGCCCACAGGCGACCACGGCGGCGGAACCTACGCGGTCTACTTCGGCAATCCCGCCGCGCCCGCGGTGGAGCAGAAGCCGCCGCAGATGGGGCTCGTGCTCAAGACGCTCGAGATGCCGCAGGGCATGAACGGCGCCACCTGGGCGGGCGTCCAGCAGTCCCTGGCCCGCGCGCGCGTCTTCGGCCTGGACTTCTGGAAGCAGGTCTTCGACGCCTACAATCCCTTCGGGCCGCAGTCCAGGTACATCAGCGTTTACGACGGCTTCCTGGAGTGCCCGAAGTCGGGCATCTACAAGTTCGCGACGATGAGCGACGACGGCTCGTTCATGCTGGTGGACGGCGAACTCGTGGCGCAGTGGCCCGGCCAGGGGCACAACATTGACGAGTCGCGGCACGGCGAGAAGAACGGGCAGAAGAACCTGACCGCCGGCCGGCACGCCTTCCGCTACGTCGGCCTGGCGTTCGACGGCGGCCGGCGGATGGCCGCGGTGTGGATGCCGCCGGGCGGTTCCGCGTGGCAAATCATCCCGCCTTCCGCGTTTCCGTCGGTGTTCGCCGTGCCGGTGCTGGCGACCGATGACTCCACCCGGCCGATCTGCGCCGCGTTCGGCGCGGAAGAGTTCCAGTACCTCGAGTGCGGCAATGCGCGCATGGTCGCCGTGCAGTTCACCTCGGAGAGCGGCGCGCAGGCCAGCGCGCTGACCCAGTGGTTCTGGGAGTTCGGCGACGGGTTGATCAGCCGCGAACGCGACCCGATCCACGTCTACATGCTGCCGGGCCGCTACCAGGTCACGCACACGACCCACGCCGCGGACCAAAGCTCGGACAGCTTCACGCTCACCGTCGAGGTCGAGCCGCTCCGGCAGGACCAGGATTTCAGTTTCGCGCGGAGACAGCAATTCTGGTTCTGGGTCCAGGACTATCCGGTTGACAAGCTGGCGACGAAGCAGTTGCTCGCCTTCCGCTCGTTCCTGAAGGAGGTCGAGGAGCCGCGGCGGGTCTTCGATGCCGGCGTCGAGCTGGACCGGCGCCGGGCGGACCTCAGCAAGGCACAGCTCCACTCGGTGGCGCTGGACCTGGCCGAGTATTACACCGAGCCGCTGCGCAACTGGCAGGCCGCGGAGAAGTACTACCTGCTGGCGCTCGACCAGTGCGGCCCGCAGGATATCGAGCTCCGCGCGGACATCCGGTTCAAGCTGGCGGCCCTGCATTTTTACTACGCCGGCGACGCGGCGAAGGCCGAGACGGAACTGGCCGCGCTCAGGGACGACTTGCCGAAATCGGACGCGACACGACGGCGACAAGCGGCGCTGCAAATCGGCGACATCGAACGCGACGAGGGCCACCTGGACGCGGCGCGCAAGATCTATCTCGAGGCCGAATCCGATCCGGCCTTCCTGCCGAAGGAGCCGCGGGCCATCGCCGACGGGCGGTTCGCGCAGCAGGCCGAGGCCGAGATTCGCCAGGGCGACGGCGACGCGGCGCTCGCGCGGCTCGATGAATGGCTGTGGAACTTCCCGACGAAGCGGCTCGACGGGCCGCCGGTGGTGCTGCGGCTCAAGGCGCAGTTGCTTCGGAAGAAGTACGGCGAAGTCCGCCGGGAGGCGGCGACCTGGCTGAAATATGCGACCGACGCGGACTGCGTCCCGGAAGTCCAGGTGCTCGCCGGTCAGGCTTGCGCGGCGATGGGCGAGAAAGACGCGGCGCGGGAGTTCTTCCAGGGCGTCATCGAGAAGTGGCCGGAATCGGCCGCCGTGGCGGAAGCGAAGAGCGGGCTGGAACAGCTCAAGTGACGCGCTGCGGTCCGCCCAGGCCGGCGGCGATCAGCGCGGCGCCGGTGGCGACGACGAACTGGGGCTCGGGCGGCACGTAGACCGGTTGGCCGAGCGCGGACTCCAGCGCCGCGCGCACTCCGGCATTCTGCGCGCCGCCTCCGGCGAAGAACAGCCCCTCGGCCGGCTCGCGCCCGCTCATCTGCCGGACCATCGTGGCGATCCGCGATGCGATCGCCGCGTGCAGCCCCGCGACGATGTCCTCCTTCTTCCTGCCCTGCGCGATGAGCGAGATGACCTCGCTTTCGGCGAACACCGCGCAAGTCGAGTTCAGCGGCACCGGCGCTCGCGACCGGAGCGACAGGCGGCCCATCTCGGAGAGGTCCAGTTCCAGGCAGGCGGCCATGAGCGTGAGGAAGCGGCCGGTGCCCGCCGCGCACTTGTCGTTCATGGCGAAATCGGCCACGTTGCCCTCCGCGTCCAGCACGATCACCTTCGTGTCCTGGCCGCCGAGGTCCGCGACGATTCGAGCGCGGCCCCAGGGCGCGCCGAGCCAGAACGCGCCGCGCGCCACCGCGGAGATCTCCGTCACCACGTCGCCGGCGAGCCGCGTCGCCCGCCGGCCGTAGCCGGTGATGACCACGCGCGAAACGGACGCGCGGTCCGCGCCGGCCGCTTGGAGCGCTTTCGCCCATGCCGTCTCCGCGGCGAGCGCCGGGTCCGCGCCGGTCGGCGCCATCCCGCGACCGGCCACTTTGCCGCCGGCCAGGACCACCGCCTTGGCCGCAACGCTGCCGACGTCCACTCCGCAAGCCGTCAGGCCCTTCGATGTATAACCGGCGCGCAACGTCTTCCCTTTTTTTATATCGTACTCGTCCTCGTCGTCGTCCTCGTCCTCGAACGGCCGTTACGAACGGCCGAGGACGAGGCCGAGGACGATTCCTCGCGGCTTCACCGCGCCGCGCTCTTCAATCCGCTCTCCGTGCCGCCGCTGGGCAAAACCACTCCGCCGGGTCGAGGTCCATCGCGAAGTCCGCCGCGGGCGCGGAGTGCGTCAGCATGCCGAGCGAAATCGTGTCCACGCCGGTCGCCGCGATGTGCGCGAGCCGGTCCGGCGTCACGCCGCCGCTCGCCTCGGTGATCGGGCGGCGGGCGCCGAACTTCTTGCGATACGCGCGGACGCGCCGCGCGGCCTCGCGCATACGGGCCGGCGTCATGTTGTCGAGCATGATGATGTCGGCCTCGGCGGTGATCGCGGCCTCGACCATCGGCAGCGACTCGACCTCGACCTCGATGAGCGTATTCCTTTCGACTCGTTCGCGCGCGCGCAGCACGGCCAGCCGGATGGCGCCGGCCCTGTCGCCACCCGCCTCGGCGAGCAGCGCGTTCAGGTGGTTGTCCTTGATCAGCACCTGGTCGTACAGCCCCATCCGGTGATTGGTCCCGCCGCCGGCGCGGACGGCGTATTTCTCCAGCGCGCGGAGGCCGGGCGTGGTCTTCCGCGTATCGAGGATCTTCACGTCGTGGCCCGCGACCGCCTCGACGCAGCGGCGGGTCAGCGTGGCGATGCCGCTGAGCCGCTGGATGAAGTTGAGCGCCGTCCGCTCGCCCGCCAGCAGCGTGCGGACCGGCCCGGCGATCTCCGCGACCTGCTGGCCGCGGCGGACTCGCCGTCCGTCGGCGGTCAGCGGCTTGAAGGACGCGCTCGGGCGAAGCTGCCGGAAGACCTCTTTCGCGACGGCCAATCCCGCCACGACGCCGGGTGCGCGGCAGACGATGAACGCGCGTCCGCGCGCCGCGCGCGGAATGAGCGCCTCGCTCGTCACGTCGCCGGAGCCGAGATCCTCCGCCAGGGCGCGCCTGACGGCTTGCCGAATCTGATCGCGCGGAAGTGTCATGGGCAATGGGCGACCTTACTGAGTGTTGCGTCGAAGCGTCGGCGTTCGATATCTTCCTCTCCATATTTTACCCGCACGACCCGCCTCTTGAACAGCGACCGAAACTCGGTTATCATCACGCAGGGTTCAAATCCAATCTTTGCCGGACAGGGCGCGGCCCTTTCTTCTGGAGGAATGACGGAAATGAAGATCCACATCATGACGGACATGGAAGGCTGCGCGGGCGTCATGTGCGCGAACGAGTACATTTACTCGAACTCGAAGTATTACGAGGAGGCGCGCGACCTGGTCTCGCTGGAAGTCAGCGCGGCGGTCGAAGGCGCCCTCGAGGCGGGCGCGACGGAAGTCCTCGTCGCCGACGGGCACGGTCCGAGCGCGATCAAACGGGCGCTGCTGCACCCGCGCGCGAAACTGCTCGGCGGGCGGCCGTATTCGCCCGGCCTGCCATCGTTCGGCTGCGACGGCACCTTCGCCGCCTCCATCGTCATCGGCCAGCACGCCAAGACCAACACCGACGGCGGCCACCTCTGCCACACGATGAGTTTCGGCGTCGAGGATTACAGCCTGAACGGGCGCTCCATCGGCGAACTCGGACTGTGGATGCTGATCGCGGGCTATTACAACGTGCCGGTCGTCATGGTCAGCGGCGACCAGGCCGCCTGCGACGAGGCGCGGTCGCTGGTGCCGAACATCGAGGTCGCGCCGGTGAAATGGGGCATCAAGCGCGGCTCCGCGAGCGGGCTGACGAAGGAGCAGAACAGCGTTTTCAACTCCGTCGCCGTCCACCTGCACCCGAACGAGGCGAGGGCGGTGATCCGCGAGCACGTTTGCCGCGCGGTCAGGCGCATCCCTGAAATCACGCCGTTCCGGGTGGACGCGCCGTACACGTTCACGATCTCCACGCGGCCCTCAAAGGACCGGAAGCGCGGTGAGAAAATGACGCTCAAGTCGGCCGATTTCCTGGACCTGATGGGCGGACTCAGCCGGCCGCCCAAGGCCGCGCAAAAGGCGCCCGGCCGTCCCGCGCGCTCCGCAAAGCCCGCTGCGCAGGCCAGGGCGAAGCGCTCCGCTGCGCCGAAGCGCGGCAAGAAGCGCTGAAATGGCTGCCGGGAGTGACTGACATGCCTGGCCCTTCCGCGACGGACCTGATGCCGCTGATCTTCGTCGGCCACGGCAATCCGATGAATGCCGTGGCGCGGAATGCCTGGACCGACGGCTGGGCCTCGATCGGGAAGTCAATTCCGCGTCCCCAGGCGGTGCTATCCGTTTCCGCCCACTGGTATGTTTCGTCCACGGCGGTGACGGCCGGCCGCGCGCCGAAAACCATCCACGACTTCGGCGGATTCCCGCAGGAACTTTACGACATCGAATATCCCGCGCCCGGAAGTCCGAAGCTCGCGCGACGCGTCAGCGACTTGCTCGGACCGGTGTCCGCCGGGCTGGACAAAAGCTGGGGGCTCGATCATGGGACCTGGGCGGTGCTGTGTCACGTTTTCCCGAAGGCGGACGTCCCCGTCGTGCAACTGAGCATTGACCGGAGGCAGCCGCCGGAATTCCATTATGAAATCGGAAAACGGCTGGCGCCGCTGCGCGAGGAAGGCGTCCTGGTCATCGGGAGCGGCAACATCGTCCATAACCTGCATGCGTATGCGTGGGGCAGGCAGGGAATCAACCCATTCGATTGGGCGGTCCGATTCGAGAAGCGCGCGCGGGAGTTGCTGATCGAAGGAAACGATGCTGTCCTGGTCGCCTATGAGAAACTGGGCCGCGACGCGATGCTCTCAATCCCGACGCCGGACCACTACCTGCCGCTGCTGTACGTGCTCGGCGCGCGGAGAAAAGACGAGCCGGTCCGCTTCCCGGTCGAGGGGATTGACGGCGGCTCCGTCTCCATGCTCGCCGTCCAGCTCGGCTGACCCTGATGCAGGACGTACTGCAAGTCCAGGCTGAGTTCTCAGGGCGCGATCTCCCTGGCGAAGCGCCGCAACTCGGCAACGATTGAGGGAGAAGCCTCCGCGGCGCCCGCTTCCCGGGCGATGACTCGAAGGTGGCCCTGGACGTTCACGCCGTACCATCTCAACCAACTTTCGACACACGCCTCGTGCGGCTCAAATCCGGAATCGCCGGCTACGCTGACGGTGTGGCCGGTTTTGCCCGCCAGCACCCGGCCGCAGGCAAAGTAGGCGTGCGAACGATCAATCAGGTCCTTGTGCCTGCCCGGCGGCCCGAGCCAATACACCGGCGAGAACTGGATGATGATGTTGGCTGCCATGATGCGGCGCCAGAGTTCGTGAAAATCGTCGTCGCGGATCACGCAGTCTTTCAACTCCATGCACTTGCGGCACCCGAGACAGTGCTTGATGTCATAATCCTTGAGCCGCGCGACTTCGACCTCAAGCGCTGGACGCGTTCGCAATTCCTCGGCGACAACCCGCGCACAGAAGTCCGTGTTTCCGCCTTTACGAGGGCTGCAGGACAAACAGAGAACTCGCGTCATGGTCAGCCTCCGGACACCGGCAATAGGTCAGTTGCGTTTGCCTGAAACGTGATAGTTGCGAACTCTTTTCATCAATTGGTTTGCCTGCTCAACCGAAATAGATTGTCCCACGTCGTACCAGACGTTAGGCGGCAACGTTCCTGCATCCATGCGCGACAGGAAATCGTTCAGAGAGCACGTGGTCCGAATAGGAATATCGCCCACCGCGGCGCGCATTTTCGGCAGGTGCTCGATCTCCGGCGTTGGATCTTTGGGATCCCCGCCAAACTGGAACAGCTCCAGTCCGGGCAGCTTGGCCGCCACCGCTGCCAAGTCGGCGCGGTTGCAGTGAAAATGCAACAGGCCATGTCCGAAGTGCCGGATGAGGCGACTTTGATATTCGAATCCCAAACGCGCGTAACATTCCGGGGAACAAACAACGTAAGCATCCACGCTGAGGGAAACCGCCCTGGGAAAGGGGACCCAATCGCCCAGCCAGACAAAACAGCCGTTTCCAAAGCCGCCGATGCGCTCCATCTGGGCTTCCTGGAACCGAATGTTGAAATCAAGTCCGATTTCCATGAGTTGCCTTAGACCATCCGGATGTTCATAGATATCCAGATAGGTTTGCGTAGCGCCGCGCATTTCGCAGGCGAAATGGAGGGCGTCCATCGTCAAACATGGGTGCTGGGCAAGCAGACCGCCGGCGTGCTCCGTAAAATATTCCTGGACTGAGAGAAATCTCCGCGTCCACGGATAGTCCAAAGAGAACCTGCAATCCGACAGGGACGAATAATCCGGCATGAGAACTTCCGGCAGACTGAAGGCCGCCTGATGCCGCCGATGCAGGAACTCCATGTCTTTGCCGAAGAGTCCGCGGATCATGCTTTCGCCGGCGTCGAGAATTGAGTAGGACACGGGCAGCCAGTCGTCCTGCACCGTGCCGCGCTTCGCCATCCCTATTGTCTCGCGATCGAAGATTTCCTCATTAGATGGAAAACCGCGGCGGCTGCCTACCTCATATACGCCCCATTTTCGGTCAAAGCGATCCCATTCATCGCGCGTGTCCACAGAGACGGAACCGAATGAGACAAGAATGCTGTCCTGCATCTCGCGTTTAAAAAACCGGGATCGCCTGTCCAATGTCTCGTCGAGGTTGGATTTCCATTTCAGTCCCAACATAATGTCACTCGATGCCTCTAAGGTTGTTGATTAGGTTGTGTACCTGTCCTTGAGCTTGTGCGCGGGATTGCCTATCATGACGGCATTCGGCGGCACATCCCTGACGACGATTGCGCCCATGCCGACGAAGCTGTCCTTGCCGATGCGCAGGTACTGGCGCACGGTGCAGGCCTGGCCCAGGTAAGCGCCGGCTTCCACGTGGACGCCGCCGGCAAGGGTCACGTTGCTGCACAAGCATACGCCATCCTCCAGCACGTTGTCATGGTTGATGACGCTGCCGCTCAGGCTGAAAACGCGGTTGCCCAGGACGGCATTGTGGCCGATGAAGCAGCCGGGATAGATGACGCACGCGTTGCCGATCTTCGCGGAACGCGAGACGAATGCAGTGGGGTCGAAGATCGCGGCGGCGCGCTCCATCGGAAACGGGTCCTTGAATTCATTGCCGATGGCCAGGGCGGCGTTGGGGTGCTTCGCCAGGTCGTCAATCGTGCCGAGGACGGGGTAGCCGGCGAGCGTCAGTCCCCGGCATTTCTCGTACCTGGTCTTCTCCGGAAAGAAGCCCAGCAGATTCCACGCCGGGCTGACGCGGTTGATGCGCTCGACGATCTCGGCCATTTCCATGGCATGGCAGCCGACACTGCAGATGATCAGGTCTTGCATGGCGTCGTCCTACTGAACCGGGATTTTCCACCTTCCAAAAGTGAACCGGTTTTCAAACGTGAGATTAGACGGTCGAGTTGCCGCTGTCAAGTCGCCTTCGGGCGGCGGCCCCGGTGCTTGCTTTGGGGCACGCAGTATGGTAGCTTTTGGCGAGGTTTATAAAAAGGACAAATTATGGCAACACCGTCAAAGGAACTGCCGCTTCCGGGAGAGGTGTTCAGCGTTAAAGGTTGCACTGCGTTCCTCATTCTGCCGAAACAAGTCACCGCCGGCGGCAAGACGCCGTGGGTATGGTACGCGCCCACGCTTCCGGGCTTGCCGGGTCCGGAAGAGAAGTGGATGTTTGAGAAGTTCCTAAATGCCGGCATTGCGGTTGCCGGGATTGATGTCGGCGAATCCCATGGCAATCCCTCAGGTCGGGCTCTATTTTCCGATTTGTACCAGGAGCTTACTTTGAAACGCGACCTCGCGAAGAAGGCCTGCCTGCTGGTGAGAAGCCGCGGCGGGTTGATGCTTTATAACTGGGCGGTTGAGCATCCGTTGTCCGTGGCGTGCGTGGCGGGAATCTATCCGGTATGCAATCTTAACACTTACCCGGGTCTCAAGAACGCATCCGCCGCATACGGCATGACCGAGGAGCAATTCAAGGCTAAAATGGCTGAGCATAATCCCATTGACCGCATAGAGCCGCTGGCTAAAGCCCATGTCCCCATCTATCATATACATGGCGATAGCGACACCGTGGTGCCTATCGAGAAGAACTCCGGCGAATTGGCGGAACGATATCGCGGATTAGGCGGAGTAATGACACTTAATGTAGTCAAAGGGCAGGGGCACAATATGTGGTCGGGCTGGTTTCAGTGTCAGGAACTCGTGGACTTCGTGATTGCTGAAGCGCATAAAGGCAAGCCTGAAAGGGCGCCAAGGTGATACCGGAGAGGCCAGTGGAAGTCGTTCGTTACAATCCGCGCTGGCCGCAAATGTTCGAGGAACTTCAAGCCGTATTGCAGAATGCTCTCGGTATCTCATGCCGGAGAATCGAACACGTCGGAAGCACTTCCGTGCCGGGGTTGGATGCCAAGCCGATCATTGATATGGATGCAGTCGTTGCAGCTAAGGACCTGCGCCAGGCCATAGAGATTCTCGCCCGCCTTGGCTATATTCATCAAGGCGACCTGGGTATTCATGGACGTGAGGCTTTTGCTCGCGAGACGGAGGACGTACCACATTCCGGGCGCAAACGCACGTGGCCGGCTCACCATCTCTATGTCTGTCCTGAAGACAGCCCTGAGCTGGCGCGACACCTTGCTTTTCGCGATTGCCTGCGCGCGAATCAAGAACTCGCGACACAATACGGCACGCTGAAATCCGATCTGGCGAAACGATATAAGTCGGATCGAGAAGCCTATACGCTTGCCAAGACAGACTTCATTGAAAACGCATTACGCGTCAAGTGTGTCTCTTAGTGGGTTTAAAGTTTTGCCGTAACGCCCGTCACGCCGAACAGAGTCACGGCTGCATCCGTTGTCCCCTCCGCAGCCAGCCACACCGCCTTGATCGCAGTATCTTTCCGCGGATTTATCCATTCGTAGCCATAGACGGTGATGTCGCGCCCATCGTCCGTCTTCTCCTGCGCAAACGGATCGGCAAGATACGTGGCGATATAACCCGCGTGGCGATACATAGTGTGCGTCATCGGCTGCGCATGCCGCCGATTGATCGCCGCAAGGGTGACGCCGTATTCAATCGGCACCTTTATTTTCCGGCCGCCCTCAAATTCGACAATATAGACGCCGAGCGGCATGCGGTCCGACCTGGTAAGTTCTGCATTGGCGCCGGCCGAGTGCAGGAAAATGAGACTATCGAATTTCCGCCCAACCGCGATCCGCACTTCGGAAGGATGCCTGCGGTCGCGCACCGCCGGGCCTTCCACCGTGACGCCGCTTCCGAGTCTGAACGGCACACCGTGGAATGCTCCCCGTCGCGGCGCACGCGCGGCGCCGACCTTCAGCGTCGTGAACGTTCGCCGCGCCGCCTGTGAGGGGAACAATTCGCCGTGCAAGCGCGAGCGTATACGCGGCAACATGGCCGAGATGATGTCGTCATAGGTGAACCGCAGATTTGCGCTATAGGCAGCGGACCACATCATGTTCGCTGAATAGATGAAATCATATAGCTTGCCCAGGCGCGCGAAAGTGGATTCGTCCGCGTGCGCCCAAGTCGAGACCTCCGCGCCGATGATTCCTTTCTTGGAGCGCCGCGTCTCATAGCGCGGATAGTGGCTCGAATACATATTTCCCATGATCACCTTGAAGCCGCGCTCGAGCAGGGGGTCTTCGATGTCCTTGTCCACGTGAAAATACCAGATGAAATCGAGCAGGACGATATCCTTCGGGATGAGATCAATGGCCGGCGGAGTTAGATACGTGGTCACGGGCTGGAGCATGTCGCTCCAGATCATCATGCCGAGTGCCTTCTTCTTCAGATGAGCATATACTTTGTTCACGTGCAATGCGAAGAGTTCCGCCGGGGCGCGGTTCCGGCAGCGCTCGCAGACGCCGATCTGGTAGACCTCGTCATGTCCCATGTGCACGTAGCGCGCGGGTTTCACCACGTCCACAATCTCGTCAATGAGGTCGAATATGATTTCATAACTCTTGTCATGCAACGCACAGTAGCAATGCGGGTAAAACTCGTCAGGTTTCTTGTCTGCCTTCTCGATCTCAACGTCGCCGGCCGAGGCGAGTATGGGTTCCTTCTCGGCAATCTCCGGATAGGTCATGGTTAGGTACTGGACGTGGCTCAGCGACTGGACCTCCGGGATCACCTCAAGGCCATAGGACTTGGCATAAGCAACCAGGTCGCGCACCTCGTCCTTGGTGAGACAACCGTCGCTGGTCACCATGTCGCCGTGCGGCACGGGCGGCCACTCACCGAGCGCCGCCTTGCGGTTGGCGCGCAGCCACGCTTCGTTGATCTCGGGGCGCCGGTCGAACCGCATGCCCGCGGCGAACTCAAGGAAGATCGTGTTCATGCGCATGGGGGCCAGCACGTGGCGGATCAGGCGCTTGACGAACGGGATATCCCGTCGCCGCGGCAGACAAATATGCACGCCGCGTATTTCCGACGCCGGGTAATCGTCAATCGCACAGGCGGGCACATCAGGCACGCCGCCGGACGCCCGTAAGAGCGCGAGGAGCGTCTCTGCGCCATAGACCAGCCCGCGGCGGTCGGCCGCAAAAAGCCGGACGGTCTTTCCGTCCGCGCGAAGCACATAGCCTTCGGGTTTGACGCCGGATGATCTTCCGCCGAGCGCCTTTATCTCGCCCGCTTTGCCGAGGATGACCATCCCTGCTGTATTTGTTATCTCGGTCTCTTTAGCGATCGGAATCTGCGCGCCGAAGTCCTCGGCGATCTTCTCGGCGAGCAAATGCGCGGCAAACATCGTATCCTCCGACGCGTTTTCGCCGGTGACTATTCCTGCAATCTTTAGCGCCGGCAGATTGCCGCGGCGGGATGTGAATTCGATCTTCGCCGGGATGGGATAGATGACCGGCGCGTCAAGCTCGCGGCCGAAAATGGCCATGTGCTTGAACACGATGTTCCGGAAGCAGGCGGTGAAGCGCATGACCAGCACGCGCGCCGTCACGCCAAGCGGGACGACGACGGCCTCATCGGCGATCATGCCGCTAACACCCGGTTCGAGACGTCCCGCCGTACGGAACGTTTTGCCGTCGGAAGAAACGAGCGCCTCGACGCCCGCGAACGCGGAAGGTGATGCCGTGTCCTGCCTGATGACGACGCGGTCAATAAAGCAGGTGGTCTTCAGGTCTATCAGCACGTCGAGGCCGACATCGTAGAGCGAGCCGCCTTTCCAACCTACAGGTCCGGCGCGGAAAAGGCCGCCCTTTGCGAATGGGATGATGCCGCGGACGCCGCCGCGATCGGGCAGAAGATCGGGAAAGAAGAACTTGTTCGTTCCGCGATGGTAGTAGGTATACGTTCCCGGCAGGCGCGCGAGATCGCCGATAATCATTCGATCCTCTTAGCAGGGTTATCACCCGGAGATGAAAACCAGCGTGTTTGCGCAAGGATGGCGGAGAGGGGGGGATTCGAACCCCCGGTCCCGCAAGCGGGACACAGCGTTTCCAACGCTGCTCCATCGGCCACTCGGACACCTCTCCTCGCGTCAGCCGGATTCGGGCAAAGGGAAGAAATTCCCGAAGCCAAATAATAACGGTGCGGCGCGTGAAAGGCAAATGCGGAAATGCCGCGCGCCTACTTGAGCGGCGTGTAGAGCGGGTCGCCGATGACGATCGTCTGGCCGCAGAGGTACGGAATGCACATGTAAGCCGTCTCCGCCCAAGTGGAGTCGGCTTTCATGGAGTGGAAGAGGTTCGCCACCACGGGCACGCCATCGGGGCCGGGATCCGCCACGTTGCCGATGGCGGCGCAGGCGCCCGCGCCCAGCGCAGCGGCGACCCACGACGCCTTTCGGTCGCGCAGCGACGAGGCGCTCACGCGGTCCAGGTTGACCGCCAGCGCGCCCTTCACCCAGGAGAAGACCTCCGGCTTGTATTCGCCCACACCCGCGCCGAGGAAGAAGAACGTGTTGACGGCCTGGTCCGGCCGGAAGAACGGCGGCGAATCCTTCACCGGCGGGACCACGCGGCCGATCAGCCGGTCCAGCTTGGCGAGCGCGCGATAGTTGACCCGGATGGCCGAATTGATGCTTGCCGAGTTCTCGTCCTCGAACGGCAAATCGGAGAACCGGGCGAACCCGCGCGCGCCGAACGAGTGGTCCTTCTCGACGGCCATCGCGTCGCGGACCAGCGAGAGTTCGCGGCCCGGCGCCAGCGCGTCCTCCTGGACCGACGGCCCATCTAGCCTCGTGACGAGATACATCCCGAAGAGCGTGGAGTTGAACGGCTCGTCGCGGTTGAGGTAGGGATTTTCGAACTGACCGCTGAGCGTGCGCGGCTGGGCGAGGAGCGTCAGTTCGGAGTCCACCGCCGTCCCCGGCCGCGCGACGCCGCCCCGGACGGCGCCGGGCGCAATCCGCAGCGGCACGCCCGTTGTCGTCACGATGAACGAAATGGCTCGCGAGATCTTCTTCACGGCGAGATAGGTTCGGATCGGCGCCTGGACGTCCTCCTCGAACGCGGCCCGGGCCATGGTTTCATCCGCGGTGCACCGGATGTGGCAGACGTTCTCCGGCGGCAGCTTGCGCAGCGCGGCGTATTTTTCGCCGATCTTCTGCGAGACGTCCGAGTTGTCGTTGACGACGAGCAGCACGCCTTCCGGCCCGCGCGACGATGCCGCGGCCTCGGCAGACGGCTGCGGCTCGGCGGGGTCGGACAGGATTTTGCCGACGCCGACGGGCGTCGCCGCCCAGATGTCCGGCCCGTCCACGAAGACCTGGCCCACGTTGTTGTCGGGCAGCGACGAATGGACCTTGTCGAGGTGCCGGCGAGTCATGCCGTCGCGGTCGAGGGCGTACACGCCCCAGTCGGTGCCGAAGTACTCCCGCGCCGCGCCCAGGGCCAGCGAGGAGATTCTTTCATCCTCGAGTAACGGCCGCCAGTTCCCGGCCTGGTCCACGACGAAGGCGCCGTGCGCGGTGCCGCCCCAGATCCGTTCTCCGTCGGAGGCGAGCGCCGTGACGCCGTTGTTCGGCAGAGGCGACTGGCCCACCGCGAAAGTCCGCCACGTGGCGTTGGAGAGGTCGAGCACGCTCAGCCCCTGATCGGTTCCGACCCAGGCCTCGTTTCCGCGGACGGCGATCGCCCGGACGGGCGCGGCGCACAGGCCGCCGGCGGCCGGGTGCCAGCTCCGACCCTGGCCGAGACGGTCGTAGAGGAACAGGCCGGTCGCCGTGCCGAACCACACCCCGTCGGGCGAGTCGGCGATCGCCAGGACATCCTGTCCGTTGAGCGTGGCGAATGGGCCGATGTCCAGCGGCGCCACTCCGGTGACGTCCCAGCTTCGGAAGACATCGTCCATGATCGGCACGCCGCGCTCGATCACGCCGGAGCCGAGCGAGCCGAACCAGACGGTCGGCCCGTGGAGCGCGAAGTGGTCCACGGCGGAGACCCAGCCGAGCCGGTCGGTGCGATAGGTGGAGGCGGCGAAACCCGCGATCCGGTTCCAGGTAAGCCAACCGGTCCGCGCGGGCCGCAGATCGGCCTCGAAGGGCGAATACGCCGCCAGCCCGCCGCGCGTCAGGAGGGAGCCGAGTTGCGCCTGGACGGTGCCGACCAGGATCCGGTCGCCGATCAGTTTCACCGCGGTCGCGCGGCCGGGCGTCGCCGTCGGCAGCACGAGCCATGAGCGCCCGCCGTCGCGCGTGAAATTCAGAAAGGCCGTCGTCGAGGGCGGATCATTGGGCGTGGCCTGCGCGCAGACCAGGTTCGGCTCGATGCACGCGAGCTGCGTGACGCGCGAGGACCAAAGCGATTCCGCCGCGAAGCGCGCCCAGGTCTGCCCGGCGTCGCGGCTGCGGAAGAGCCCGCTGTCCGAGCCGACCCAGAGGTCATCGCCGGCGGTCATGATCTCATGGACCGGCAATCCGTGGTGCCCCTGGATGCGGAGCGTGCGCCATTTCTCCTGTTCCGGGTTGCCGAGGATCACGGAGAACCCGCGCGCGGGATCCTGCGGATCGCTCACCGCCGCGCACAGGTTGTCGCCGGCGAGGCAGAGGTGGTGCCACTCCTTCGTCACCTGGAACGAGCGCCACTCGCTCGCGCGGGGCCGCAGCAGGCTGAGTCCGCGGTTCGTCGCGGCCCAGACGTTTCCTTTGTCCAGCAACAGGTCATGAATGGTGAGCCCGTGAAGGCCGTTCTGGCGGGAATAGCACCGCCAGTCCTCGCCGCCCTCGATCGCCTGGCAGACGCCGCCGTCGGTGCCGGCCCAGAGCTGGTCGCCTTCGGCGGCCAGCGTCAGTATGACATTGCTCGGCAGCCCGTCGGCTACGCTCAGCGTGCGCCAGGTCTTGCCGCCGTCGCGCGAACTGGCCAGGCCGCCGGTCGTGCCGACCCACCAGGTCTCGACGTCGGAATCCTTCGTCACCGCGATCGAAAGGACGTTCGAGCGGACGCTGAATGTCTTAAAGTCGCCGCCGCGCGTCCGGCAGATCAATCCGCCGCCGGTCGCCATCCAAAGCTGTCGCCCGTCGCGGGCCAGGAGGCGGACCGGGCACGAGATGTTTCCCTCGTGGCGCCAGGTTGCGCCGTGGTCGGCGCTGAGGAAAAGCCCCTCGCTCGTGGCGATCCAGAGGCCGCTCTCCGAGGCCGCCAGGTCGAAAGTTTCGTCGGCGCCCAGGCCTGAGCCGACGCTGACGGTCGTCCACGTATCGCCGCCGTCGGTGCTCTGCGCCAGGCCGTGACTCGTGGCGGCCCAGAGCCGCTTGCCTTCGAGGATGATGCCGTGCACGCGGGCCGAGACGGCATGTCCCACCGCCGAAGCGGTCCCGGTCTTCAGCACCACCCAGGTCTTTCCGCCGTCGGCGCTTCGGAGGACGTCGGGCGCGCCGCCGTATTGAACGGCCGCGTCGAAGCCGCCCAGCCAGCACGCGCGCCCGGACGGGCCTTCGCCCAGGGTAATGGAGCTGATGTTCGGCGGGAACACGCCCTTGAGCCGGTCCCATTGGTCGCCCTGGTTGCTCGACTTGTAAAGGCCGGACGACGAACTGACCCAGACCTCGCCAAGATATTCGGCGACAGCCCGGATTTCGGAACCGGGGCCGCCGGAGTCCCAGCCGCAGAGATCCCATTGGGTCAAGTCCTCGCTGGCGAAGCACAGCCCGTTGAGCGTGCCAACCCAGATGCCGCCGCGGCCCGGGATGATGCACGTCACGGTGTTGCGGAGGATGGCTTGTTCGCCGGCCGGCGCGGGAGCGGCGGCGGTGTCCGGCGCGCGCCGGCGGCCGCTCAGTCGCGGCTGGGCCTCCGCGAGTTCCACGCGCGTCCAGCTCTTGCCGCCGTCGTCGGTCCACGCGAGACCGCGGTCCGTTCCGGCCCAGATGCGGCCCCGGGAATCGCGGGCCACGGCGGTGATCACGTTCGAGAGGAAGTCATCGCGGCCGAGCTGAGGGAAGTGGTCCCACTCTCCGTTTGCCGCCATTGCGAGCCTCGCCGGCGCCAGCGCGAGCGCGGAGGTGAGCAGAAACGCTGCAGTTGTCATTCGCGCCCAGTGCGCCTTCATCGCCTTCTCTTTCGCGTTTTGAAAGTTCCGACGGATATTGCAACACGTTTCGGGCGGGAGTTCAAGGGAATTGTGCCGGCGTTTGTATGACTTCAGCTTCGCGGCGGCGCGAACCGCGAGACCAGCGCTTCGGCCGCGGTCAGCCCATCCACCGCGGAACTCATGATGCCGCTCGAATATCCGGAGCCCTCTCCGGCCGGATACACTCCGTCGGCGGAAACCGACACGCGCCGCGCGGGATCGCGCACGATGCGGACCGGGCACGAGGCCCGCGCTTCAACGCCCACCAGGACCGCGGCCTCGCCCGCGAAACCCGGAATCCGGCGCTCGAACCCGGGCAGGGCGGCGGCGATCGCCGAGCGCACGGCCGCCGGCAGCACGCGCTCCAGCGCCGCAGGCCGGACGCCGAGCGGATAGGTCGTGCTCCGCCCCAGGGCACGGACTCGACCGGCAAGGAAATCCTTCGCCCCTTGCGCCGGCGCCGAGTAGTCCCCGCCGCCGGCGTGGAACGCCTCGCGCTCCCAGCGGCGCTGATACTCAAGGCCCGAGAGCGGTTCCGCGCCGAAGGCCTTCGGCTGAACCGTGGCGACCAGCGCGGCGTTCGTGAATTCGCCGTCGCGCGCATGCGCGCTCATCCCGTTGGTGCAGACGGCGCCGGCCTCGGAACAGGCCGCGACCAGCACGCCGCCGGGACAGACGCAGAACGCCGCGACGGATTCCGCCGCCAGGACGTAGTCCGCCGCGCCGAGGCGCGGATGGCCGGCGTGCCGGCCGTAGATCGCGCGGTCAATCACCTCGCGCGGATGCTCGATGCGCAGCCCCATCTGGAACGGCTTCGGTTCGAGGGCCAGGCCGGACTGCCGCAGCGCCTCAAACGTGTCGCGCGCGCTGCCGCCGATGGCCAGGACGAGGCCGTTGGACTCGATGGTCCCGCGGACCGTCTTCACGCCGCGCAGGACGCCGCCCGCGACGGCCAGTTCGGTTACGCGCTCGCGCCAGCGGATTTCGCCGCCGAGGCGCTCCAGTTCTCCGCAGAGGTTCGTCACAACGCCATGCAACCGGTCAGTCCCGATGTGCGGCCGCGCCTCGATGAGCAGTTCCTCAGACGCGCCGGCGGCGACGAACGTCTCCAGCACCGATCGCACGCGCGGATCGCGGATGCGCGAGTAGAGCTTGCCGTCGGAATATGTCCCAGCGCCGCCGGCGCCGAAGAGCAGGTTGGAGTCCGCGTCGAGTTCGCGCGAGGAAAGGAACCGGCCCACGTCGCGGCTGCGTTCGGCGATGGGGCCGCCGCGCTCCAGCAGCAGCGGGCGATAACCCATTTTCGCGAGCTGCAGCGCTGCGAAAAGGCCCGCCGGGCCGCAGCCGACGACCACGATCCGCCCGTGGACTTCCTCGGTCCCGGGATTCAGGCTGACGGCGGCCGCCGGCTCGATGGCGGCGGCTTTGCCTTTCGCGATCGCCTCGGCTTCGGCGGCGGGATCGGAGAGCGCGATATCCACGGTATGCACGAAGCGCACCTGCTTGCCCCGCGCGTCAATCGCCCGGCGGACGACTTGGATGTGGCGGATCATCACGACGGGCAGGTCGAGCCGCTCGGCCGCCTTGCGGGCCAGGAGCGAGCCGGGCTCGTTCACGTCGAGGGTCAGATTCTGCAGTCGTATGGGCATGGCGGGATTATGGAGAAATGACGAATGACTGGTGGCATGTCATGGAAACGTCACAGGTGAGGCGCGTGGATTACTGCGTCACCACGCCTCGTCTGTTGGAGATCCTTCTTATCAAGTTTTCCTCGCACCATGGCCGAAGGCCTTTGCTTCTAAATGTGCCGTTGTACGAAGTCGAGTTGCCGGACTTTACCACGAATTCCCCAATAACGCTTTGAGGAAACATTGGGTCGAGATTCAGTTCAAATTCACGACATATCGTGCCTTCAACTACGACATACCACGTTTGGCTGTAGACCGGATGGTTCTCCTCATGTCCTACAGCGTCTGCAATCCCTTGAGCGAACGCATTGAGCGACGCTGGATCTGTGATGCATAGAAGTTTCTGGTTGCCGTAACTATCGAATACGTCAATCTGATGGATGTTTTCGGTCTGCATCCGACTCAGGGCTTGGAGGAGACGCATTTCGCTTCGCATGCTGGGTAAATCACGCGCGAGTGTCTCTACTGTCGTTATGAGGGCAAGAAAACCGAAAAAGCAGGCCATGCCTATCCAGACTTGTCGGTCGTGCCTTGCCTTGACTTGCCATGCCAGCCCGATAGCGAAACCGGGAAGAGTTGCGAGTCCGCAACCGAGCGAAAAATTCAGAAACGAGGAATAGTGCGGGCTGATGTAGAGGCTGATCGCACCACCAAGCAAGTCGCAGACGGCTATTGCGACCAAAATGCGCCAGACGGATTTGAGACCACTGAACGTGACTAGTCCGTGTCCCATTCTTCCCGCCAGCAACAAATGGGAGACTTGACGACGTCATACTGAGCGCAGCCCTTCGGCCGTGAGCCCTTCGACGGGTCAAGGCCATGAGCAGACTCGCATTGCTCAGGGCAAAACGGCGAAGCCTCTCACGCCGCAAAACTTTGCTCGCGCGCTGCGCATGAGATTCCGCGACAAGCTGGGAATGACCAAGCACGCGCCATGTTTTCATCGTCCGTTGCTATTCGACCGCAGGCAGGTGCTTCAACGCCTCGGCGATGGCCTCTTCCGGGTGCTCGTAATCCTCCAGCGTGCGGCCCAGGTACGCGTCATACGCCGACAGGTCGAAATGGCCGTGGCCGCTCAGGTTGAAGACGATGCACTTGGACTGGTTGCGCTGCTTGCAGAGGAGCGCCTCGTCAATCGCCGCGCGGACGGCGTGGGCCGTCTCGGGCGCGACGACGATGCCCTCGGTCTTCGCGAACGTCAGCGCCGCCTCGAAGACCGGGTTCTGCGGATACGCCACCGCCTCGATGATGCCCAGGTTCTTCAGGTGGCTGATGATGGGCGCCATGCCGTGATAGCGCAGCCCGCCGGCGTGGATGCCCGACGGCATGAAGGTGTGCCCGAGCGTGTACATCTTGATCAGCGGCGTCAGGCCGGCGGTATCGCCGAAGTCGTATCGGAAGGGGCCTTTGGTCAGCGACGGGCACGCGCTCGGCTCGACGGCAACGAACCGCAGGTCCGGCCGGCTGGTGAGCTTCTGGGGAATGAACGGCAGCATGAGCCCGGCGAAATTGCTCCCGCCGCCGGCGCAGCCGATGACGACGTCCGCCTTGTCGCCGACTTTCTGCAACTGCTGGAGCGTCTCGAGGCCGATGACGGTCTGGTGCAGCATCACGTGATTGAGCACGCTGCCGAGCGTGTACTTCGTGTCCGGATGCGTCGCGGCGTCCTCGACCGCTTCGCTGATGGCGATGCCGAGCGAGCCGGCGCAATGGGGATCCGCGGCGAGCACCTTGCGGCCGGCCTCGGTGTCGCGGCTGGGGCTGGCCACCACGTCGGCGCCCCACAGGCGCATCAGCGACTTGCGATAGGGCTTCTGGTCGAAGCTCACGCGCACCATGTACACCTTGCACTTGAGCCCGAACTGCGTGCACGCGAAAGCCAGCGCGCTGCCCCACTGGCCCGCGCCGGTCTCCGTGGCGAGCCGCTGGACGCCTTCCATCTTGTTATAGTACGCCTGCGCGACCGCAGTGTTCGGCTTGTGGCTGCCCGCCGGGCTGACGGACTCGTTCTTGTAGTAGATCCTCGCGGGCGTGCCGAGTTTCTTCTCGAGGTTGAGCGCGCGGACGAGCGGCGTCGGCCGCCAGAGCGAAAGCACCTCCTGCACCGGCTGCGGGATTTCGATCCAGCGCTCCGTGCTGACTTCCTGGCCGATTAGCGCCATCGGGAAGATCGGCGCCAGGTCCTGCGGCCCGACCGGCTTCTTCGTGCCCGGATGCAGCACCGGCGCCAGCGGCTTCGGGAGGTCCGCCTGCACATTGTACCACGCCTTCGGCATTTCGTTTTCGGAGAGGAGTATTTTCCGCACGTTCGTTCCCTCTGATGGAGAATGGTCGGGCACCCGATCGAGCGCGGCTATATTAACAGAATCCGTTTCGCCTCGCAAGGGGCTGACTGGCCGGCGGGGCCGTCATTCCCGCCTTGTCGAGCGGTCGGCGGCGGTGGTAGGATGCGCGCTGTCGCGCGGCTTAGTACAGCATTTCAGAAGTCCAGTCGGACTTGCGAAATACTGCACTTACGGATCATCCGCAAAGGCGCGCCGGCCATGCTGAGCCTGATGGGCTTCTGCCGTTCCAGATCGCACTGGCTGCTCCTCGCCGCGATCGTCCTGCTCGGCGGCTGGCTGCGGTGCTCCCGGCTCGACCTGATGGAGTTCAAGTCCGACGAGCGGGAACTGCACAGACTGGCTGAAAAGCAGGCGAGCGGGCAGTGGCAGTTCTCAGGACTCGTCTCGAGCACGGGACTGCGGAATCCGCCGATGGCAGTCTACCTCTTCGCGATTCCGGCGCTCGTTTCGAGCGACCCCATTGCGCTGGCGATGCTGCCGGCGCTGCTCAATACGCTGGCGATCGCGCTGACGTACTTCCTCGCGCGCCGATTCCTGTCGCCCGGCGGCGCGCTGGCTGCGGCGCTGCTCTTCGCCGTCGCGCCGTGGGCGGTCATCGAGTCGAGAAAAATCTGGGCGCAGGACCTGCTGCCGTTCTTCACGGTCCTCTTTTTCATCTTCGCCTTCGCCTGGCTGCGCGAGGGGCGATGGCGCCACGCGCTGGCCATGGCCGTCACACTCTCGGTCCTCAACCAGATTCACTACTCGAGCGTGGCGCTCTGGCTGATCCTGCTGTTCCTGCTCTGGCGGAGACGTTCGAAGCGCGCGCTGAAGCAACTGGCAGTCGGCGCCGCGCTATACACCGTCCTGTGGGCGCCGTTCGCTGTGGTGGTGCTGCGCGGCGACGCGTTTGCGAAGGGCGATTATCGGCCGGTCCAGGCCAGCATCCGGGAAACGCCGGCCCACGGCGCCAGGGCGATGTGGTGGCAGGCGCAACTGATGGGATACGGCGGATTCGAGTCGCTGCTGGGCGTCTCGGCGCAGGATCTCTCCGGCCCAATGCCGCCGGCCGCATGGTTCACCGTCGCGTGCATGATACTGATCGTCGGCGGGCTGGCTGCCGCGATTCTCCGCCTCCGCGCACGGCCCGAATTATGGCTGCCGCTGCTGTGGTTCCTCCTGCCGACGGTGCTTCTCTCCATTCACCGGGTGATGTTTCATTACTTCATCGTCTGCTGGCCCGTCACATTCCTGCTTGCGGCGCTCTTCGGCGAATCGGTCTGGCAGTGGCTGCAAGGCCGGGCGCCGGGGATTGTCGCCTGGAGCGGCGCAGTCGCGGTTCTCGTCGCGCTCGGCCTGGCCGCGCTGGCTTGGGAAGAGGTCAGCGCGACGCGCGATTTGCTGGACTTCGTCTCCGCGAACGACGGCACGCTCGGCGAATACGGCGTCTGCTACCGCGAGAAGCTTGCGGTCGCGAGCTACCTGATTGGCGAGGTTCCCGACGGCCGGTTCAAGCTGGTTGATCACTCTCATCCCGAGCCGGATGCCGCAGATTATGGCTATCTCGTCACCCGGCTGCGGAGCCGCCGGCCCGCGAAACCCGAAGCGGCCCGTTTCCCGAAGCCGCCGCTGTTTGTCGTGGAGAGGCCCGGAGCCGAAGAAGGAATGCGCGATCCGAAGATCTGGGAAGATCGAGGCGCCGCGCCGGTTGGCGCACTCAGCGTCCATTGTTTCGTGCCGCGGGACGGAGAGAACTGAAGGCGAATCCAGAAGCCGTTTTTCGCGCTTTCGCGGTCAAAACAGTCGTATCGTTGTCTGGAGAGCAGGCCATGAAGAAGCCGCACATCGAGATCGAATGCAAGCTGATCGCGCGCGACGCCTCCGCGCTGGCGGGCGTGCATCAGGCGCTCCGGGAAATCTGTTCGAGCGTACGTCATCTCGGGCGCGAAGTGATCCGTGACGCCTACCTGGAAACGCCCGACTGGCGCCTGTACCGCGCCGGCTACGCCTGCCGCATCCGCAGGACATCGCGGCGTCCGGCCGGCCGCGCCGTACTCGGTCTCAAATCGCTCCGGCGACCGCTGCATGGCGTCAGCATGCGCGAGGAACTGGAGCGGGTCGTCCCGTCGAGCCGCTGCCGGCGCGGCCTGTCCGCCGCGCTGCGCCGCGAGGGCGACCTGGGCGCAAAAATCCTGGGCATCCTCGACGGACGAAAGGCGCGCGTGATCTTCCGGATTCGGAACCGGCGCGATACGTACGCTGTGCGGTTCGGCAAGCGCCTCCGCGCGCTCGTCAGTCTCGACGACTTCACGCTGATTGCCGGCCTGAAGCGACGCCGCCTTGCGGAAGTGGAAATCGAGATCCAGCAGGGGAGCGCGGAAGAGTTGCGTGAACTCGCCCGGCTGCTGATTCCACGAGTCGGCCTGAGCGCGCAGACCCGCGCGAAATTCAAGCAGGGGCTCGAACTGGCAGGGCTTACGCCGAGCGGGAAGGCTTGCTTGCCGGCCACCGGCGCGGTACACTGCAAATCGTAACGAACAGAGCGCGCCCGTAGCTCAATTGGATAGAGTCGCGGGCTTCGAACCCGAAGGTTGCAGGTTCAAGTCCTGCCGGGCGCGCCATAAAACTCATGCGCCTGCCGACGAATAATCGGCGGGCGCTCTTGTTTCCTGCGGCGGTCGGGGGAATACGCAAATCGTACTCGTCCTCGTCGTCGTCCTCGTCCTCAAATTGCCGTTCTGAACGGCCGAGGCCGAGGACGACGACGAGGACGAGAACGACGCGCACGCGTTAAAACAAATAGCCGCTGCTGTGTCCCTTCCACAGCAGCGGCTATCGCGTCTATCAGGCTGTCAGCCTGTTAGCTCACCTTCGACACGTTCGTGGCACGCGGGCCCTTCTGGCCTTTTTCGACGTCGAACGTCACGACGTCGTTCTCAGCCAGGCTCTTGAAGCCGCTGCCCTGAATCGCGGAATGATGAACGAACACGTCCGGGCTGCCGTCGTCCGGCGTAATGAAGCCAAAGCCCTTCTGATCACTGAACCACTTCACCTTACCTTGCGCCATGTGTCTTTCCTCTCATGCGCCTGCCTCGGCACGAATCCTCATTCGGTGAGCCGCCACATCGGGGCCCATTCGCCGGAACGAGGACGATTCGCCATCCGGGCGATTAGGTCGCGCCGTTACACGCACAGTCGGGAGAATGCCTGCGATAGAACATGTGCAAGGTAAACGGGGAAGGGAATAGGCAGGTCAGCGAGGATACGTCCGCATCGCTTGAGCCAACCAACGGGCACGGGCAGGCCACGCGACCCGCCGCGCCTTGTGTCCACCTCTGCACCACGAAGCCCTTCTACAGTCTTCTCGTCCGCTGCGGCCCTTACGGGCCAAACCTAACTACTGGAACCAGTATACCGCGAAAACGCTGGATTGTCAAGGACGATTTCACACTATTCCGTGCCGAGCGTTTGCCCGTCGCGAACGGAGCCCGCCTCGGTTCCTGGGTTCGAATCCCGTCGGACAGTTTACAACCGGGCGTCTTGGAGTTACATTCATGAAGTCCCGGCCGCTCCGGCGGCCGGGCGACAGGCGGTGAGCGCAGGCAACGGAGGTGACCATGATACGCGTTGCAATCAACGGCGCGGCGGGGCGGATGGGCCGCCGGCTGGTGGACCTGGTGTCGCACGAGCAGGGGATGAAGGTCGTCGCCGCGTTCGAGCAGCCCGGGCATGCGGACTTGGGGCGCGACGCGGGCGAGCTGTGCGGCTGTGGAAAGCTCGGCGTTTCGCTCGCGAGCGATTGGACGGCGCCCGCGGACGTCCTGATTGATTTCAGCCTGCCCGCCGCGGCCGTGGCGCGCGCGGCCGAGGCCGCCGGCAAGGGCGTTGCGCTGGTCATCGGCACCACCGGGCTGACCGCCGATCAGAAAGCCGCCATCGCCGCCGCCGCGAAGAAAGTGCCGGTGCTCCACTCGCCGAACATGAGCGTCGGCGTCAATCTGCTCTTCCGGCTTGCGGCTGAAGTGGCCGCGGCGCTGGGCGAGGAGTACGACATCGAGATCATCGAGGCGCATCACCGGTTCAAGAAAGACGCGCCCAGCGGCACCGCGCTGCGCATCGCCGAGGAAATCGCCGCCGCCACCGGCCGGAGCCTGGCGAAGGACGCCGTCTATGGCCGGCACGGCGCGTCCGCGGAGCGGAAACCGGGCGAAATCGGCATCCACGCCGTGCGCGCCGGCGACATCGTCGGCGACCACACGGTCCTATTCTCGGGGCTGGGAGAACGCGTCGAGGTCGTCCACCGCGCCGAATCGCGCGACACCTTCGCTCGCGGCGCCATCCGCGCCGCGAAGTTCCTCGTCGGGAAGAAGCCGGGGATGTACGCGATGGCCGACGTGCTCAGGCCGGCAGGGAAGTGATAGCGGACTTCTTGCGGTTATCTGGCAGCGCGCATTTTTCGTCGTCGGGGCCCCGGCATGACGCGTTTCGCCGGGCGAGTGCGATCGCCATGGCTGTACTTTGCCTCGCGCTCGCGGAGGATGTCCACGCAGTACGAATTCAGGCTCCGCCGATGGCGATGAGCATCAATGGCCAGATCTCTGTGCAGATCCTTGCCGACACGCACCACGAACTTACCGGAGTATTCTCTCCCGGCTGTAGGCTCGGGCAGCGGTTCGCCATCCTCCTGGTGAATGCGGATCCATTCCTCGACGGCCTCGCACAATTCCTGGTACACCTTCGTCTCGTTCCGGCCGTGAACGCCCCCGAGCATCAAGCCGGGACACGTCCCGACATAACAGCCGTCTTCTTCCGACCACTCGACGATTTTCAGATACCGGTCGCTCGGTTTCATCGTCCCGCCTCCTCGACGGCCTTTGCCACATCCCGCTCCTGGTAACGTTTGGCGTCGCCACCGGGGTTCCCGCTGATCGTGATCTTGATGCCTTTCATGTGTTTGAAGTTCCGGTGGCTGCCCTTGCCTCCCCGATCAACGAAGCCGACTTTCTCAAGATCGCGGATCAACTCCCTGATCTTCCTCGGCATAGTTATAGTACCATAATAGTATCATTATGTCAAGGAGAAAGTTCAGGCCGTCTTACGCAAGGGCTTCCGGCTTTTCGAGGAGTTCCTTCACGCGCTTGAGGAACCTGGCGGCGATGGCGCCGTCCACGGCGCGGTGGTCGGCGCTGAGGGTGCAGGACATCATCGAGCGAACCTGGATGCCGCCGGCGATGACGACGGGCTTCTGCGCGATCCGGCCGACGCCGAGGATCGCGCTCTCGCCCGGGTTGATGACCGGGATGAAGTTGTCCACGTCGAACATCCCCAGGTTGCTGATGGTGAGACAGCCGCCTTCGTATTCGTCCGGCAGCAGGCGCTTGGAGCGCGCCTTTTCGATCATCTGAGCGGAAGTCCGCGCGGTCGCGGCCAGGTCGAGCTGGTCGGCGTTCCGGATGACCGGCACGATCAGCCCCTCGTCGAGCGCGACCGCCAGCCCGATGTTGATCTCGGCGCGCACGCGGATGTGGTCGCCGCCCCAGATCACGTTCATCATCGGATTTTCGCCGAGCGACTTCGCGCAGGCGCGGATCAGCAGGTCGTGGAATCCGACGCGCGTCTTTCCTCCCGCCTTCGCTGAAGCTTCCGCGGGCGAGTCCGCGTTGAGCTTCGCGCGGAGGGCCGCCGCGGCGGTCATGTCCACCTCCATCGTCAGATAGAAGTGGGGCGCTTCCCGCTTGGATTTCGCCATTCGTTCCGCGACGATCCGGCGCATGGGCGTGAGTTCGACGCGCCGCTCGCGCGCGGCCGCCGGGCGCGCCGGCGCCGCCTGGGCGGCCAGCACGTCTTCTTTCGAGATTTTTCCGCCGGGCCCGGTTCCGCGCAGCGCCGTCAGGTCAATGCCGCGCTCGCAGGCGATCTCGATCGCAGTCGGCGTCGCGCGGACCTGTTCTCTACGCTCGAGATACGCCGACACGTCCTTCTCGACGATGCGGCCGCCGGGCCCGCTCCCGCGGAGGATCTGGAGCGGCACGCGCGCCTCCCTGGCGCGCATGCGCGCGCGAGGGGAGACGAGGATTCGGCCGGACGGACCGGGAATCGCCTCGACTTCGGCCTCGACTCCGGCAGACGCAGCGACCGACGCGCCTTCCAAGGCCGGCTTCGCGGCCGACGCCTCGGCGGCTTTTTCGCCGCGCGCGGCGGCCAGGAGTTCCGCGAGGTTGTCCGGCAGCGCGTCGGCCGGCTCGCCGGCGAGCGCGATGACGGTGTTGACCGGCAGGGTGACTTTCTCCGGCGCGAGGATCTTCTTCAGGGTGCCGACGATGGAGGATTCGACCTCGAGCGTGGCCTTGTCGGTGGTGATCTCGAGGATCACGTCGCCTTTCCGGATCGGGTCGCCTTCGGCCTTGCGCCATTTCTCGACGGAGGCCTCGGTCATCGTCTCGCCGAGCTTCGGCAGGAGGATCTGTTGAATCATGGCGGCATCTCTTCCTTCATCGTTGCGGGCCGGGCGCTACTTCAGGGTTTCGCGGATCGCCTTCTCGATCGCCGCCTCGTTGGGAATCGCGGCGTCTTCGAGAGGAGGACTCATCGGGACGGGCACGTTCGCCGCGCAGAGGCGGGCGATCGGCGCGTCGAGGTAATCGAAGGCGTGCTCGTTGACGCGGAAAGCGATCTCGCTGACGGCATTGTTCTCGGTGCACCCTTCGGAGACGAGGAGCAGCCGGCCGGTCTTCTTGACGGACTGAAGCAGGCAGCGCAGGTCGAGCGGCCGGAGACAGCGCAGGTCAATCATCTCCGCGTCCACGCCCTGGCCGGCGAGTTTCTGGCAGACCGCGTTGCAGCGCAGCGCCATCCGGGAATAGCTGGCGACGGTGATCTGCTTTCCTTCGCGCCGGATGGCCGCCTGGCCGAGGGGCAGAACGTAATCGCCGTCGGGCACCTCGCCCTTCGTGCCGTACAGCATCTTGTGCTCGATGAAGAGGACCGGGTCGTTCGAGCGGATGGCGGCCTTGAGCAGGCCCTTTGCGTCGTAGGGAGTGGACGGGCAGACGATCAGGATTCCGGGCACGTGCAGGAACCACGCCTCGAGGCTCTGCGAGTGCTGCGCGGCGATGCTGCGGCCGGCGCCGCCTTCCGTGCGCAGGACCATCGGCACGCAGGTCTTGCCGCCGAACATGTAGCGGTTCTTGGCGCCCTGGTTGCAGAACTGGTCCATGGCGATGGTCATGAAATCCATGTACATGATCTCGGCGACGGGCCGGTAGCCGCACATGGCCGCGCCGACGGCAGCGCCGGCGATGGCCGCCTCGGAGATGGCGGAATCGCGCACGCGCTCCGCGCCGAATTCCTCGTACAGCCCGCGGGTGGCGCCGTAAGCCCCGCCGTAGATCGCCACGTCCTCGCCGATGATGAACACGCGCGGATCGCGGATCATCTCCTCGCGCAACGCGTCACGGACCGCCTGCCAGTAACAAATCTCAGCCATGTCTTGTTTCCAGATTCAGGTCTCTTGAAGTCATTGGTTTCAGTGTGCCGGACTGTACGGTTCCAGGCCGTATTTCCCCTCGATCCACTCCGCGTAAACGTCCTCGAGCAGCGTGCTCGGATCCGGGTACGGGCTCTGGTTGAGCGCGAAATCCTCCGCCTCGGCCAGTTCCCGGTCCACGTCCTTCTGGAGCGCCGCGACTTCGGCCTCGGTCAGCGCACCCTGGGAGATGACGTGCTGCGAAAAGAGCGTGATCGGATCGCGGTCATGCCAGTACTGCTCCTCTTCCTTTGTGCGGTACTTGCGCGGATCGCTGCGAGAATGGCCGCGATAACGATAGGTCTTGCACTCGACCAGCATCGGGCCGCCGCCGGTGCGGGCGGCCGCCACGGCCTTTTCGACCGCGGCCTTGACCTCGAGGACCTTCTGCCCGTCAATCGTCACGCCGGGCATGTTGTAGGAAGAGGCACGGACGGAGATGTCCTGCACGGCGCAGGCGCGCGCGGTGGAGACGGACATGCCGTAAAGGTTGTTCTCGCAGACGTAGATGACCGGCAACTTCCAGACGCCGGCCATGTTCAGGGACTCGTGGAACGTGCCGTTGTTCGAGGCGCCGTCGCCGAAGAAGCAGAGGACCACCTGCCCCTTGCCGTTGAGCTTGCAGGCGAGCGCGGCGCCGGTGGCGACGGGGATGTTGCCGCCGACGATGCCGGTCGCGCCGAGGTTCCCGGCCTTCACGTCGGCAATGTGCATCGAGCCGCCTTTGCCCTTACAGTAGCCGGTGGCCTTGCCGCAGAGTTCGGCGAGCATGTACTTGAGCTCGCCGCCGCGCGCAACGCAATGGCCGTGGCCGCGGTGCGTGCTGGTGATGTAGTCCTCCGGCCCGATGGCCGCGCACGCGCCGACGCCGACGGCTTCCTCGCCGGCGTAGACGTGCGACGCGCCCTTGAGGACGTCGCGCCCGAGCAGGTCGAAGACCTTCTCCTCGAAGGCGCGGATCATCATCATCTTGCGAAGGTAATTCGTCCATTCCGCTTTGTGCGGATGCTCTTTAGCCGCCTGCTTGCTCATTGGAATCCTCGTACCGGGTTCCGTCACGCCGGGGATCGGCGCGAATAAGACGTTTCGGCGCAGCTTATTCCATAGATGCCCGAATCATGT
The DNA here is from genome assembly GCA_050015075.1 of Candidatus Brocadiia bacterium. GTDB lineage: Bacteria > Planctomycetota > Brocadiia > CAIUPP01 > CAIUPP01 > JBEKCB01. The sequence goes on from JBEKCB010000011.1 coordinate 97,391, forward strand.
TATCGCAACGCGGCGGACAGGTCAACTGAGTCGGAGTTGCGAAAGTTCCGCCGCGCCCTGCCGGCGTCGGCGGCTCAATTGATCATGTCCAGCCAGTCCGCCGTGATGCCGATGGCGCGGTGGTTCTGCTCGACGCGGCCGCGGACGAGGTAGGGGCCGTAACTGCGGATGAGATGTCCGAACCGGCGATACGCCTGCGGGAACAGGATGACCTCCATCGTCCCGAAACAATCTTCGAGGGTGAGGAACTTCATGTATTGCCGGTCCTTGGTGACCGCGCGGCGCATGGTCACCAGCCAGCCGGCGACGGTGACGCTCCGGCCCACTTTCGCCGGGAGCTGATCGGACCGCGCCAGGTCGCGCTCGGCCAGCTCCCTGGAGAACATGCGCAGCGGATGGTCGCTGACCGAGAGGCCCAGGGTTTCCTGCTCGAGGCGGATCCGCTCCTCGACCGGATATTCGGGCAGCGGCGGGACGGTTCCGGGCGGGTCGGGCGCCGGTTCCGGGCCGAAGAGTTCATCGCCCATCGCGCCGGCGAACGATTTGCGGATGTCCTTCGAGAGCAGGCGCAGTTCCCAGAGGAGTTGCGGGCGCGTCCGGCCTAAGTTCCCGAGCGCGCCGCAGAGGATCAGGCGCTCCGTCTCGGAATCGTTGACCTGCGTGCGGAAATAGAAATCGCGCAGCGAGGCGAACGGCCTCTGCGCCCGCGCGTGCAGGATGGAGTTCAACGCCCGCTGCGAGATGCCCTTGACCTGCGCCAGCCCGATGCGGATGCAGCCGGTATTTCTATCGCGCTCGTCGTCGCTCGCCGTGAGCAGAGCCGGACGATCCGCGCATTGCCGTTCTGAGTCGTTTCGCACGACCACGGCCGAGGACGAGGACGACGACGAGGACGACGACGAGGACGAGTACGATTCCCCGGCGCTGGCGCGGTGCTCGAGGCCGCTCAGGTTGACGTCCGGCAGAAGGATCCGCACGCCCCAGCGGCGCGCCTCTTCGAGGTATTCGCGCGTCTCGTAGAATCCGCCATGGTTCGCCATGACCGCGCAGAGGAACTCGGCCGGGTAGTGCGCCTTCAGATACGCCGCCTGGTACGAGATGGCGCCGTACGTCACCGCGTGCGCCTTGCAATAGGAATAGCCGGCGAAGTTCTGGATCAGCCCCCAGATTTCCACGGCCGTCTCGGGCCGGACGCCGCGCCCGACTGCGCCGCGCAGGAAGCGCTCCTGCAGCGCCGCGATCCGCTCGGGCGAGCGCTTCTTCGAGATCGCCTGCCGCAGCGTGTCGCCGTCCTCGAGCGTGAACCCGGCGATCACCGCCGCCACCTTGAGGATGTCCTCCTGGAAGAGCATCACGCCGTGGGTGTCGGCGAGGACTTTCTCCAGGCGCGGATCGAGATACGCCGCCGGCTCTTCGCCCAGGCGGCGGCGGACGAAGCGCTCCTTCATGCCGCTGCCGGACGGGCCGGGCCGGATGAGCGAAAGCGCGTGGATCACGTCGAGCCGGCTCTCGGCACGGATCATCTGCAGCAGGCTGCGCATACCGGGCGACTCGATCTGGAAGCAGCCGATCGTCCGCCCCGCGCGCAGCAAGGCGGCGGTCTCGCGGTCGCCGTCGGGGATCTGCGCGAGGGCGACGGCGTCGCCGCGGTTGCGCTTCACGGCGACGACGGTATCGGCGATGAGCGAGAGCGAGCGATGGCCGAGCAGGTCAATCTTCACCAGGCCGACCGCCTCGACGGCGTTCATCTCGAATTGCGTGATGACGATCCCCTTCGTCGCGCGCTCGAGCGGCAGGTAGTCGGTCAGCGGCCGGTCGCCGATGACGATGCCGCCGATGTGGATGCTCAGGTGGCGCGGGAACCCGTCGAGCGCCTCGGCGCGCGCGACGATGGTGCGGTACGGCTCGCGGTCGAGCGGGAAATCGCGCGCCTCGGGGAAGAGCGCCTTCGCGTCGCGGATGCTCTCGGCCGAGTAATGCGGCAGCATCGCGGAGAGGCGGTTGATCTCCTCCATCGGCAGCCCGAAGACGCGCGCCACGTCGCGGAACGCCGACCGCGCCTGGTAGGTATTGTGGTTGCTGACCATCGCCACACGTTCTGCGCCGTGGCGCTCGTAGACGTAGCGGAGCACCTCGTCGCGCCGCCGCCAGCAGAGATCGAGGTCAATGTCCGGGCAATCGGTGCGCGAGCGGTTGAGGAAGCGCTCGAAATAGAGGTCGTGCGCGAGCGGGTCGGCGCTGGTGATGCCCAGGCAATACGCCACGAGGCTGTTCGCGGCCGATCCGCGGCCGACGATGGGAATTCCCTTCCGGAGCGCGAAATTTACGATGTCCCACACGATGAGGAAATACTCGGAGAAGTGCAGGTCGTCAATGACCGCCAGTTCGTAATCCAGCCGCCGGGCGACCTCCGGCGCTGGAGCGTCATGCGCCGAACGCGGCGCACTCTCAGGATAGCGCTCGCGCATCCCGCGGAGCGCCAGCTTCCGGAGCGCGGTGCGCGGCGATTCGCCGGCCAGTTCGGGAGGAATCTCCTTGAGCGAGAAAAATTTCGGGAAGATCGGCTTGCCGGTTTCAAGCTGCAGGTTGCACGCGTCGGCGATCCGGCGCGTATTGGCGATGGCCTCGCGGCCGAGCGCGCTGCCGGCGAACCGGCTGATCATCTCGTCGGCGCTCTTGAGCCAGGCGTCCGGCGGCGCCACCTCGTCCGGGCCGACCTCGGAGAGCAGCTTGTTCTTCCGGATCGCCGTCAGCAGGCGGTGCATCTCGCGTCCGCCCATTCGATTGAACTCAGGGCGGCCCTGAGCAAGGTCGAATGGGCCGCCGGGCGAGACGAAGTGGACGTTGTTCGTCGCGACGGGCGGCGCGCCCTCGAACCGCGGCTGGGCCGGATCGGCAAAATACCGGATTTCATGAAAGAGCCGGCCGCCCTCGATCGCGCCGGCCAGCCGTCGAAGCAGGGCGGCATCGGGCGTCAGGATGAAGAGCCCTTCCTGGTGCCGGACCAGCGCATCGGCGAGCGAAAAATTCTCGTCGAGCTGCCGCGCGGTGATCACGCGGCAGAGATTGGCGTACCCTTCGCGGTCGCGCGCCAGGCAGACCGCGCCGCCGGAAGCGCACTCGATCTCCGCTCCCAGGATCGGCTTGATGCCGATCTCGCGCGCCTTCGACAGGAACAGCATGGCGCCATAGAGCCCGTTCGTGTCGGTGATCGCGAGCGTATCGAATCCCAGCTCGCGCGCCTGCCCGAGCAGATCCTCGATCCGCCCCGCGCCGGAGAGCAGCGAGTAATTCGAGTGCACGTTCAGATGGATGAAGCCGTTTTCCATGTTTTGCCGCCTTTCACCGCGTCTATTAACATTATACTAACTACGCGGCGAAACGCAAGCTGAAAACGGGCAAAATGGGCTGGAGAATTGCGCGTTCGGCTTTAAGGTTGCTCCGTGACGCCGGCCGGCGAGAACGCCTCCTGCAGATGCACTGACAGCGCCGGCGCCGGATTGCGTCAGGACCGCTGAACTGGCCGGATTCGCTCGCTCAAATTCCTTCATTCACCGGTCCAGCGGATGCCGCCAGTTCAGACCCGGGAATCTGGCGAAATCGCGATCTGTAGTGATCCACTCAGCGCCGGACTCGATCGCCAGGGCCGCAAGATAAGCGTCGGTCATCAGATTGCCGCGCGCCTGAGCCGTGCGGCAGAGGTCGAGGAAGATCGTCCAGTGACGGGCGCCTGGAGAGAGGACGACACAATTGGATTGCTGGCGTATCTGATTGACGTAATGGAGCGCGGTCTTCAACGGCGTGGGCGTCGTGAAGACGCGCGGGTGCGTGATGATGCGAAGGCAACTGCTCAAGACAAGGTCTGATATCCCGAAAGTGGAAGGAGCGGCCCAAAGGTTCTCCAACCAGCGCCGATATTCGACATGCCGCTCGCATTCCTCGCGGTGTGCGTACACCAGCACATTGACGTCGGGCAAGATCACGAGGTTCCATCCATGATATCGAGGAGTTCCGACATGCAATCGAGGTTGACGCCCGGACGTATGCCGCTGCCGCGGAAGGTGACGACGGGTTCCTTTCGGGCCGGCGACGACTTTGCCTTCCGGCGGGCGAAGTTTTCCCGCAGCGCTTCGTTGATGACGGACCCGATATCCCGCCGCTCGCGGGCCGCGCGCTGCCTCGCCTCCGCCAGCAAAGCGTCGTCAATATTGACCGTCGTTCGCATCTGCTTGCCTCCGATTGCGCCTCGCATCACAGCATCATAATAGCGCATCAAGATGCTGGCGTCAAGGCCTTTGCCGCCTGCCGGAGCAGAACGAAGGTCGGGAACATCATTTCATTTTCCTGCGTTTTGCGTCCATCACTCGCCGGCGACGGCGTTGAGCACCTTCCTGAAAGCCTCGTACTGCGTGTGGACGCCGGCGGCGGTGCCGACGGTGGCGCCGCGCAGATACCCGGCGACGTCGTCACGCTGGACGAGCGCCCGCAGCGCGGCGGCGAGCAGCGCCGGTTGGGCCAGTTGCAGATCGTTCGGCGGCCCCATATCAGCAACGCAGAACGCATACGATTCAGCGATCTCCGCTTCGGCCTTCTCCAGGTCCGGCGCGGACTCCAGCAGCAACTGCCGAGCCAGCCGGTTCAAGTCCGTGTCCGGCTTCGCGCCGGGCTGAGCGGAGAGCGCTTCCTGGGCCAGTTCGGCCAGCAGCGGCGGCGCCTCGGTGCGAAGCTCGACGCCGTTCGTGGCGTCGCGGAGCGCCGCGGCCAGCGTTCGCGCCGCGGCCGGACCGTCGAGCGCGCGCAGGGCGAAAATCTGCGAGACGGCATACGGCCCGACAATCGCGCTGGTCAATCCGCCGCGTTTCAGCAGAGCGGCCAGCGCGGCGAACCGCTCCGCGGGCGCGAGAGAGTCGAGGGCGATGGCCTGCTCCGTCTCGGCGATGACCGGCTCATCGCCCTTCGGGCAGTAAGCCAGCGCGCCGACCTGCGTTTCGCCGGGGATATCCGGATTGGCGGAATCGGTCTTCTCGAATCCGCCGAGGAGGAACAGCCATTGATCGCCCGGGCGTACGTCCGCGCCGCCGTTGCTGAAGATGGTCATTTCCAGCGTCGCTTCGCCGTAAGCGCGCCACAGCGGCTTGAACACCGTGACGATGACCCGCTGCCCGGCCTGGACGCCCCGGAACGCCCGCACGCATTCGACTTCCGCCTTGCCCGGCGCGCCCATGCGGCTGACGTCGCCTGTCCCCCATTGGATGTTCAGCACCTTGCCGATGAAGACCCGCTCGCTCGGGCTGATGCGGCCCGGAAAAGCGCCGTCCGGGACCTGCCTGCCCGGTTCGCGCCCCGGCTCCGGCAGATTGGCCAGCGAGACGGCCGCCGGCCGTACTGCGGCGCCGCCGTTCCCGGAGCCGCCCGCGCAGCCGGTGAACCCGGCGGCGATAAGCAGCGCCGCCGCGAGAAAAACTCCGGCGCGTCGAAGCGCTTGCCGGAAGTTGTCGAAGTCTGGGGAAATGATTCGGTCCTCCGCGTTTAACCTGCTGCTGAAGGAGCAATTTCGCGCCAGAAACGCCGAAAGGATCCTGCGAACAATCCCCACGCTCGCGGCGAGCGCCTAGAGCCCGGCGATCAGCGTCAGGCCCCAGAGAAGTCCCAGCGTGACCGCCTCGGAGCGGTACTCCAGGACACACGTCTCCCGATAGTGGCGCCGCCGCTCGTCGGTCTGCATGCGCTCGAGGACGGCCGGGTCGTTCCGGTGTCGGTAGTTGTACTGCTTCTGCCGCAGCGTGGCCAGGTCGTTGCGAAAGCGCCCGCCCATCTTAACCAACAGCCATATCGAGCCGGCGAGCAGCGCCGCCTGAAAGAGCATGCCGAAACTGGGGAAAAGCATCTTTCTCTCGGCGAACAAACCCCACCTTGCATCAGGATAAACTTCCGTTCACCCGCCGGCGACGGCGGCGGGGCGTCTGGCGCGCGCGCGCCACGACTCGCCTCGAAACGCGCATGAGAACTCGGAGCGCATTGTTCACGGATCGTTCATCGGGAAACTGCTTGGCGACGTCCGGCGCCAGCAGGACCAAGTTGGTCCCTTTGCGGTAGGCTTTCGCATACTTGCCTCTTACTCCGCCTTTCATTTGGGCAAAGTCGTATTCCGGCCTGAGATCGTGCCTGATCTGAACGTTAGGCTTCGTTTTCATAGATGTAGAGTCCCGAGAATAACATACATAAGGCTAGCCCGCGTCATGCTGAGTTCAGCGAAGCATCCCACACCTTGAACCGTTGTCGGCGCGCGCGGCGACTGAGATTCCTCGCTCCGCTCGGAATGACCAGCCATTATGCAACTTATCTCACGGACAGCACAATAAGTGTACCTTCCCTATGAGTTGCATTCCTCCCGCTTTGACACTGCGACTTCTCGTTCGTTCACCCGCCGGCGACGGCGGCGGCGAAGCGGGCGCCGAAGGCGCGGCACGCTTCGAGGTCCTCGGCGGCGGGGGTGAATTTGGTTTTCAGGCCGGATTCGACCAGCGGGAGGCGCATGTCCTTGAGCCGCTGCTCGATGAAGGCGACGCCTTCGCCGCTCCAGCCGTAGGAGCCGAAGGCGGCGGCTTTTTTCGCGCGGAGCTTGACCGTCGAGAGCAGCGACAGGGCGCGCCACATCGCCGGCGGCAGGTCGCGCACGATGGTGGGCGACCCGAAGATCAAACCGTCGGCGGACTCGAGCGCATCGCGGATTCGCGCGTCGTCCGCCTCGGTCAGGTGCAGCAGGTCGGCGTCGGCGCCGGCGCGCTGGAGCCCTTCGGCGATGGCTGCCGCCATGTGAGCGGTATTCTCGTGCGCGCTCAGGTAGAAGATGGCGACGCACGGCTTCGCCCGCGGCTTGAGCGTGGCCCACTCGCGGTATTTCTCGATGTAATGTTTCGGGTCGCGGCGCAGGATCGGGCCGTGGCTCGGGCAGATCATTCGGATGTCGAGCGGCTTGATCGCGTCGAGCGCGGCCAGCACCTTGTCGCGGTAGGGCCGCATGAGGCTGTCGTAGTAGAGGCGGAAGTCCTCCTCGAAGTCGGCGGCCAGGTCGTTGAACATGCGCTCATCGCAGTCATGCGTGGCGAAGCCGTCGCACGGGAAGAGGATGCCGTCCTCGGGCAGGTACGTGAAGATGGTGTCGGGCCAATGGATGAACGGCGCGGAGATGAACTGCAGGGTTTTCCTCCCGAGCGGCACTTCGGGACATTCGCCGGCGGCGAAGCACTCGAACGGGCGGTTGAGCAGGTCGCCGAGGTAGAGCCGCGCGGCCTTCGAGGCGTACACCTGCGCCTGGGGCGCGGCGGCGAGGAGCGCTTCAAGCGCGCCGGAGTGGTCCGGCTCGGTGTGGTTGAGGACGATCACGTCAATGCGCTTCGGGTCCACGAGCGCCGACAGGTTCTTGAGGAACTCTTCCGCGAAAAGGCCCTTGACCGCGTCAATGACGGCGATCCGGTCGCCGCGGACCAGGTAGGAATTGTAAGTGGTGCCGCGGCGCGTCGGCATCAGGTCGTCGAAAATCTTCAGTTCCGGGTGGAGCGCGCCGACCCAGAAGACGTCCTTGACGATCTCAAAGGGCTTCGTTCTGCACCCCCAATCCAAGGCCGCGGCCCGGTCTCTTGCCTCAAAAAGTAGTCTACTACCCTGGCGCGGAAGAAAGCAACTGGGTTCTTGCCGCCGGCGCGCGAGCTTGTTACAATAGATTCAGGTACATTAGATAAGGAGGCATCCGATGGTGACACGCGAAGAAGTCGAAAAAGTCCTTTCCGAGCAGATTGACCCGCGTTTGGCGATGGACGGCGGCGGCATCGAACTGGTGGACGTGACGAAGGAAGGGCTGGTAAAGGTGCGGCTGCGCGGCGCATGCTGCGGCTGTCCCGGCGCGCGCATGACGCTCCAGATGGGAGTCGAGCGCATCCTCAAGGAAGCCATTCCTGAAGTCGCCTCCGTCGAGGCGGTGTAGGGCAGCGGTTCGTCGCCGCGGAGAATGCAGAGGACGAGGAGGAAGTCCTCGAAGAGAGGTGGCGAGGGATTCTCGTTCTCGCCGGCGTTCTCTGCGGGTTGGATTCCCGAATGAATCATGATCTTCAAGCAAAGGGGCGCACTATGTCTCGACCGCTGGTGACGGTTGTCGGCGCGGGGCAAGTCGGCGCGACGACGGCGCAGCGAATCGGAGAAGCGGGGCTGGCCGACGTGGCGCTGATTGACATCGTCGAAGGACTTCCGCAGGGCAAGTCGCTCGACCTGGCCGAAGCCGCGCCGATCCTCGGCGCCGACGCGCGGTTCATCGGCTCGAACGACTACACCGCCATGCGCGGAAGCGAGGTGGTGGTCGTCACCGCCGGCCTGGCGCGTAAGCCGGGCATGAGCCGCGAAGACCTGCTGCAGAAGAACGCCGCTATCGTCGGCGGCATTGCGGACCGGATCGCCGAGGAGGCGCCCGAGGCGACGGTGATCGTCGTCAGCAATCCGCTCGACGTAATGACCTGGCTGATGCACCGCAGGACGCGGTTCCCGAAGCGCCGCGTCATAGGCATGGCCGGCGTGCTCGACTCCGCGCGGTTCAGCGCGTTCATCGGGATGGAACTCGGCGTCTCGGTCAAGGACATCCGCGCGATGGTGCTCGGCGGACACGGTGATCAGATGGTGCCGCTGCCGCGCTTCACCACCGTCGCCGGCGTGCCGGTGACGGAGTTGATCCCCGCGAAGCGGCTCGACGAGATCGTCCAGCGCACGCGCGACGGCGGCGCGGAGATCGTGGCGATGCTGAAGACCGGAAGCGCCTTCTACGCGCCGTCGGCCGCCGCGGCGGCGATGGTCGCCGCGGTGCTGCGCGACGAGAAGCGCGTGCTGCCGGTCTGCGCGCTGCTGGAAGGCGAATACGGGCTTTCGGGCGTGTTCGTCGGCGTGCCCGCGCGGCTCGGACGCGCCGGCATCGAGGCGATCATCGAATTGAAGCTGACGGAGACGGAAAGCGCGGCGCTGCGCCGTTCCGCCGAAAGCGTCCGGTCGAATTGCGCTCTGCTGGAGAAATCGGCGACGTCGGGCGGTTGACTTGCGGGGCGTGCGGCAGTAACATCGCGCCGAAGCTGGCATCCATTGTCAATTCGGTGAGAAGGCCGGCAATGTCCATTCTTGTCGTAGCCGCCTATCGCTGCGTGATCGCCCGCAAGCCGTTTGACAGCGTGGACTATCAGGTCAGATATTTTGACTCCGATTCGCTGGATGAGGTCATGGCGCGCCTCCGCAGCGAAAAGCCGTTGGCTTACAGGAATATTTACAGGCAGGTAGTCCGCTGGGTTTTCGAGGACATCAGGGCGATAGAGTCCAAGCCGGAGCTTCAGGACGGGAAGGAAGCGATAGGATTCATCGCGGGAGAGCGATTTCTTCCAGGAAGGGCAAAGATAAAGGGACTCGCCGAACTACTATGGGCTGAGCGGGCCCCTCCACCTGCGCCTCGGCGGACAACTCGAAAGCATCGGAGAGGCGGAGTTCGGCGAGCATTGCGGTGAATCCGATTCATTCGCCGCCAAGTTGCTGGATCGCATAGCTGCGAAGGATAAAGGAAGAGGCGCTTCATGGCTCATCATTCATAGTTCTCCGCTTCCGGCCAGGTGTCTTGGCGGTTCGTGAGCACGTCGGGTTAAGGGGCCGGCATGCCTTTCAGCCTGAGACAACTCGCCCGCACGCGAAAGCAGGTGCGCCGCCTGGTGCCCATCCTGCGCGTGCTGGTGCGGCACGGCTTCGGGCACTTCGTCCAGCGGACCGGTTTGGCGCACCTCGTCCCGCTGCGCTACTCACACCACCAGCCCGGAGACGAGCTGACCGCGCCGCGGCGCGTCCGGATCGCGCTCCAGGAACTCGGGCCGACCTTCATCAAGTTCGGCCAGACGCTCTCCACTCGCGGCGACCTGCTGCCGGAAAGGTACCTCGTCGAGCTGCGCACGCTCACCGAGGACGTGCCGCCCTTCGATACCGCCGTCGCGCGGAAGATCGTCGAGGACCAATTGCGCCGGCCCATCGCCGAGCTCTTCAGCGAGTTCGGCGAGGCGCCGGTCGCCTCCGGCTCCATCGGGCAGGTTTACTACGCGAGGCTGCACGATGGCACGCCCGTCGCCGTGAAGGTCAAGCGGCCCGGCGTCGAGAAAGCGCTGACGGCCGACCTCGACCTGCTCGAGTTCGCTGCGCCGCTCGCCGACCGCCTCGACGAGCTTAAGCCGTTGCGCCTGCCGATGGTGGTGGACGAATTCCGCCGTTCGGTCATGCGCGAGGTGGACTTCGTCACGGAGGCGAGTTACACCTCCAAAATGAAGGAGCAACTCGCCGGCGACGAGCGCGTCTGCGTGCCGGCGGTGTATTGGGATCTGACGACCTCCGACGTACTGACGCTCGAACGGATCGCCGGCGTGAGCCTGACGAAGAAAGCGGAGCTGGCCGCGCTGGACATTGACCGCAAGCGGCTGGCGCGCGACCTGTTCGAGGTCTTCCTGTACCAGTTTTTCAAGGCCGGCCTGTTCCACGCGGACCCGCATTCCGGCAACATCCTGGTCACGCCGGACGGGCGGATCGGGCTGCTGGATTTCGGGATGGTCGGCCGCCTGAGCGAGGATCTGCGCGTCCACCTGGCGACGAGCTTCATTGCGCTGACGAAAAAAGACCTGGACGTCATCGCCGATGTTTACATGGAAATCGGCGCCGTCTCGCCGGACACCGACATAGATCATTTGAAACGCGACTTGCAGGAGGTGCTGGACCGGTACTACGGAATTCCGACGCGCCGCCTGGACGTGCGGCACTGCCTGAACGACGTGCTGCGGCTCGCGCGCGACCACCACATCCTGCTGCCGCGCGATTTCGTGCTGCTGGGCAAATCGTTCGTGACGATGGCGATGATGGCGCGCGAGATTGACCCGGATTTCGCTCTCTCGCCGGTGGCGAAGTCGTACGCGCTCTCGCTCGCGGCGGACAAGCTCTCGCCGGGGCGCGTCACGCAGAACATCCTGCGGGAGGCGTGGTTCATCGGCCACGGGTTGCGCCGGCTGCCGAAGGATCTGCGCACGCTCTCGCGCAAGCTGCTCGACGGCAGCCTGCAGGTGACGCTCCACCTGCGCGAGTTCGACGGGATGATCCGCGAGCTGGACCGCGCGACGAACCGGCTGGCGTTCAGCGTGGTGGTCACCGGCATCGTGGTCGGATCAAGCATCCTGCTCCACGCCAAGATCCACCCGTTCATGAGCAGCCTGCCCCGATGGCTCGGCGGCGCGTTTTTTACCGCGCACATGCCGGAGACCTCCATGCTCGGCCTGGGCGGGTTCCTCTTCGCCGGGGTTCTCGGCATGCTGCTGGCGGTGGCGATCTGGCGAAGCGGAAAACTTTGAACTGAGTGCGGATTTCAGAGTGCGGAGTGCGGAGTGTAGAGTGCGGAGCAGAAAGAGGAGCCGGCTTCGCCGGAACTATTTCGCGCGAAGCGCGCAAAGTGCGGGCGAAGCCCGATCCACTTTCCATTCCGCACTCCGCAGTCCGCACTCCGCACTCTATTGAGGCATCGGCATGTACAGACGCTGGATCGTCAGCTTCGGCGGCGCGGGGCTTTTGCCGGCGATGCCCGGCACATACGGCTCGCTGGCCGCCGCGATCATCTTCTATCTGGTCTGGCTCGCGTTCGGCCCGGCGACGCGGTGGATCGTGCCGGCGCTGCTCCTGATCGCCGCCGCGATCGGGATCGGCCTCGGACGGTGGGCCGAGGACCATTTCAAGTCCGCCGACCCGCGCCAGTTCGTGCTGGACGAAGTCGTGGGACAGTGGCTGACGCTGCTCTCCGTCCCGCTCTCCGACCTCTCCGCGCATACGCTGCCGTCCATCGCGGCGGCGTTCTTCCTGTTCCGCGCCTTCGACGTGGCCAAGCCGTTCCCGATCCGCCGCATCGAGCGGCTGCCCGCCGGCTGGGGAATCGTCCTCGACGACGTGGCCGCGGCGGTTTACGCGGGCATCGGGTACTGGATCTTACGATATGTGGTCATGAAGGCGCTCGGCATGGGCAGTTGAGAACCGATTAACACGACGATGGACGATGGACCATAGACGATGGGCTGGCGCGCAGGCTTATCGTATATCGTTGCCGTCCCGCTTAGCATTCGCTCAGATGTTGAGTTCGCGCCCGCCACCAGCGCTTGAATTCCTCCACCCCGCGAACGCCGTTGTCGAGGACCGCCTCATAAATATGGACCGAGAGCATTTCGCGGCGGTACTCCGGCAGATTGCACACCGCTTCCTTGATGGCCAGAATGCGAATACGGGCTTCATCGGTCAACAGGCCTGCCCATCGGGAGCGGTTGGGACAGCCTCGAGCAAACTCTTCTGCCCGCGCCGTCCAGAGGTCCACCTTCCAGATTTGGCCGCCAGCGGGATCGGAGACTCGCAGTCCCCAATACAAGCCCTCATCGGCGCCGGCCGGCTGCCGATATGCATGGGTGCAATTGAATTTCCACACCCAGTCCGACTCGGCCAGCATTGCGCCGAGTCTCCAATGCAGGCCCCAGTCCGGCTCGCTCTCGATGCGCTCAAAGTCAAGGTCCCGCCAAGTCATGGTCCGCATCGCGTAGGAACCGACGGACACAAACCCTTCGCGCCGAAGCATCGCTCCGAGCCCTGAAGCGCTCAGCATTCGATCAGCTTCTTCTCGAAGCCCTTCATCCAGCTTCAGAAGCCTTGCCTCTTCCGGAGGATTTTTCTCTGACATTTCGGTGGTCTATCGTCGTTCCATTACCGCAGAAGCGACGTAAGCGCCACGGCGGCGTCCGTAGCCAGGCAGAGGCCGAGGCCGGCCGCGAGGCTCAGCGGCGGCTCTTCGGCCTGCGCGCGGTCGCCCCGCGCGCCCGGCACGCACCAGCCCGCCAGCGGCACGATCAGCAGCGCTGTCCCGAAGCGGTTCCCAAGCCGGATTTCCGCCGCAGCCAGGCAGCCGAACGCGCCGGCGAGGAACAGCCAGTACAGGCAGAAGGCCCATTTCGCCGAAGGCGGTTTCAGTGCCAGCCGCAGCGCCACGAAAAGGAGGATGAAGCCGATAAGATACAGCGGCGAGAATTCCGCGCGGAACGCGGGGTCATTGCTGGCGGCGTAGCCGCTGTAGAACGTCAGCGCGCCGAATCCGAACGCCTGCGCCGCGATGCCGCCGATGCGGAGTCCCGAGAGCTGGAGCGGGGGCGCGGCATAGGCGGCGACGAGGATCACTCCGATCAGATACGCGTCAAAATACCACCAGGCGAGCACCGGTGACGTGCCGAGCCCGATGAGCAGCAGCGCGAGCGCGGCCCAGAACACCAAGTGCGGAGTGCGGAGTGCGGAGCGCGGAGTGGGGACTGAAAGTTGAGAATCGGGCTCGGCATTCGACGCTCCGCGCTCTGCGGCCTGCAGTCCGCACTCTCCGTTGAAGACCGCCGTGAGCGCGGCGGCCGATCCGCCGAGCAGCACAGCCCAGTGCCCGCCGGCGACGAGTCCCTGCAGCCAGGACTCCGCGTCCAGCCCCAGCGCCTCTTTTCCGTGCGCGGCGATGAACCCGGCGAGCGCATGCGCCCAGATGAACGGCCAGAGCGCCGGCCGGAATCGGCCCACTATTGCGGAGATGTCGCCGCTCTTCACAAGGCACCCCGTTCGGCCGGCTGCGCCGCTAGCCGGGCCAGCCGCCGCTCTTCAGCCTCGGCCAGTCGAAGGTAGATCGGTTCGAGCGCGGCCGGGTCGTCGCGCCGGCCCGCGCGGAACAGCGTCAGGCCGAGCCGCGCGACGTGGCTCGCCTGGATGCGCCATAGCTCCTCGGCCGCGAGTGTGTAGCCCGGCTGCGCGAAATCCGCGGCATACGCGCGGACGGCGTCGCCCATGACATAGACCGGCGCGACCACGGCGGCGCGCAGTTCGGCGGGCGTGCGTATGACCGGGTCGAGCACGCGGCGCAGCGAGGCGCCCACCCGCTGGTATTGCGCGGCGTAGACCTGACCGCGCTTGGCGTCCACGACGGTCAGGATATTCGAGGTGTCGGCGGGCGCGTTCTCGGCCATGGCGTCGAGGCTGCAGACGCCGATAAGCGGCCGGTCGAGCAGCATTGCCATCGTCTTCGCGCACGCCAGGCCCACGCGCAGGCCGGTGAAGGAACCGGGGCCCTGGCTGACGGCGATCAATTCCACGTCGCGCCGCTTGTCCCAGCGCGCCGCAGCGATGACGCGGTCCACCAGCGACACCAGCAGCCGGCCATGTTCCATGCCATGCTCGAGCTCCTGGTGCGCCAGGACGGCGTCATCGCGGCAAGCCGCCGCGGAGCCGATCGGGCCGCTGCTCTCGATTCCCAGGACATTCATGCCGGCTCCAGCGACTCGGCGACCTGGATCGCGCGGAAAAGGCCGCGCGCCTTGTTGAGCGTCTCTTCGTACTCGCGCTCGGGGACGGAATCCGCGACGATGCCGGCGCCGGCCTGGACGATGACCTCGCGGCCGGCGAAGATGAGCGTGCGGATGGCGATGCAGGTGTCGAGGTTGCCGCGGAAATCCACGTAGCCGACCGCGCCGGCGTAGGGGCCGCGCTTGACCGGTTCGAGTTCGTCGAGGATTTCCATCGCGCGGATTTTCGGCGCTCCGGAGACGGTGCCGGCGGGGAAGCAGTTGCGGAACGCGTCGAAGCAGGTCTTCCCGTCGTCGAGGAGGCCGGTGACTGTCGAGGTCATGTGCATCACGTGGCTGAACCGTTCGATGATCATTTCCTCCTCGATCTTCACCGTGCCGTAGCGGCAGATGCGGCCGACGTCGTTGCGGCCCAGGTCAAGGAGCATGATGTGCTCGGCGCGTTCCTTGGGATCGGCGAGCAGTTCGGCGGCGAGCGCGGCGTCCTCCTCGTCGGTGGCGCCGCGCGGCCGCGTGCCGGCGATCGGGCGGACGGTCACCTTGCCGGACTCCGATTTGACCATCACCTCCGGCGACGAACCGACCAGCCGCAGTTCGCCCAGGTGCAGGTAGAACATGTACGGCGAAGGATTGATCACGCGCAGCGCGCGATAGACGTTGAACGGCTCCGCCTGCGTGAGCGCGGACAGGCGCTGGCTGAGCACCACCTGGAAAATATCGCCGGCGAGGATGTACTCCTTGCACTTCTCCACCGCTCGGCAGAACTCGACCTTGGCCTGTCCCGGCTTGCCGTGCTCGGGCGCGAAATGACTCCGGAACTGAAGCGTCATCTCGCCGCGCGGCGTAATGTCGTCGCTGAGCTTCATGACCGGCGTCCGCAGCCGGTCCACCGCCTCGTCAATCCGCGAGATCGCCAACTCGTATGCGCGGCGCGGATCTCCCTCGACGCGCGCCGAGCAGATCACCAGCACGGTCTTCTGCAGATGGTCGAAGACCACCATCAGGTCGTAGAACGCGAAGAAGAGATCGGGCAGGCCGAGCGCGTCCGGCGGCGGGTTGGGCAGACGCTCGATGTAGCGGATCGCGTCGTAGGCGGCGTAGCCGACGGCGCCGCCGCAGAATCGCGGCAGCCCGGGCACGCCGACGGCGCGGAACGCGAACACCTGTTTCTGAAGCTCGGCCAGCGGGTCCTCGGACCGGAACTTCCGCGCGGCGCCGTGGCTCTCGATCTCCACTTCGCTGCCGCGCGCGCGGAAGACCATGAACGGGTTCGTGCCGAGGAAGCTGTACCGCGCCAGTTTCTCGCCGCCCTCCGCGCTTTCGAGGAGGAACGAGTACTCTCCGCGCGCGAACTTCTCGTACGCGCTCACCGGAGTCAGCGTGTCGCCGAGCAGCGTGCGGCAGACCGGCACCACGTTGCCCTGCTTCGACAGGGCGACGAATTCGTCGAGGTCCGGCTTGTAGCGTACTCCAGCCATGAGGCGCAATCCCGGAAAAAGCTCGCGAGTGGCGGCCTGCACGAATTTTGGATTCTAGCAGTGGGGCGCGGGGCTGTCAACGAATCGGTTGACAGGAACCTTGGGGCGTGCGATTATGAGACGCAACTAGAGAATGTTCTGGAAGGAGTCCGTCATGGTCGCGGCAGATGTGCTGGTGAAGGAACATCGTCTGATCGAGCGCGTGATACCGATCCTGACGAAGGAAGTGTTTCGGCTCCATAAAGGCGGCGAGATGAGTGCGGAATGGATCGTCACCGTGGTCGGCTTCTTCCGGATGTACACCGATCGCTGCCACCACGGGAAAGAGGAGGACATTCTCTTCCGCGCGCTGGCGTCGAAGCCGCTGTCCGACGAACACCGCCGGACGATGGACCGGTTGACGGAGGAGCACGTGCTCGCGCGAAAGCTGGTCGGCCGCCTGATGCTCGACGAGGACCGCTGCGTGAAGGGAGACAAGGCCGGCCTGAGAGCGATGGAACAGGATCTCCATGAATTGGCCGACCTCTATCCGAAGCACATCGCGCTGGAGGAGAAGCACTTCTTCGTTCCGTGCATGGACTACTTCAGCTCGATGGAGCAGGGCGAGTTGCTGCGGGCGTTCACGGGGTTCGACGCGAAGATCGTCCATGAGCAATACACGACGGTGATCGAGGATCTCGAAGCGGCGCAAAAGGCGAAAGCTCGCCGTGGACGGGCGCGGAAGTAAGCGCTCTCGAGGCACCGGCCGGCGCGGCGGCTCCTCAACGCGCCCGAGGCGCGGGCGGATATTCCGAGCAGAGCAGGTGCAGCGGCGCCTCGTCTTCCTCAATCGTCGGAAATCGTCCGATCGGCTCGTAGAACCGGTTGTCCTTCTGATCGTCGTTCACCGCCGACACCTCGCCGACGAGGACTTTGCCCTTGCCCGGCTCGGCCCAGAACTTGTGGTAGAGCCTGCGCGGCAGACAGATGCTCTCGCCCGGCGTGAGCGTGACCTTCGAGCCGGCCTTCAATGTATGCCGGACGCCGTCAATTGAAACCGTCAACGGCGTGCGCGCGAGACCTTCGCGGGGCGTCGAGTTGAAAAGCTGGAGCACCAGGTTCCCGCCGGCGCGGACGATGATGTCCTCTGCCTTGCTCCAATGGAAGTGCATCGGCGTGAGCTGGCGCTCCTCGACGATCATGAGTTTCTCGGCGTAACACTTCGAATATCGGCGGTCGGCGGGGCGGCCGTTGCGGATGGTGAAGAGGATCAGCCCGAACTTGTGGAAGCGGCCCAGCCCGAAGTCGGTGATATCCCAGCCGAGCATGCAGTCGCGAATCTCGTCCGCCTCGTGTCCCTTCTCCTTCCACTGCGCCGGCGACCAGAACGCGAAGGGCGGCAGCATGAACTTGCGGGCGCGGACGAAACGGATCGCCTCGCGCATCAACGCATTCACTTCGGAGCGTTTCATGGATTCCCTCCCGAAGCCGTCCGCCCGCTCACGGGGCATCGAGCGGCCTGCAATTTATGAGACTGCGAGAGTATACCAAGAACGCCGAAGAAAGCGCCAATTCCCGGAAGCCGCAGCAGACGGCGCCGGCTGCGCATCGGCGGAGTTTGACAATCGCCCGGTTTCCGTAGTATATTTGCTCTGTTGCCGGGCGATTAGCTCAAGTGGCTAGAGCGCTTGCCTTACAAGCAAGAGGTTACTGGTTCGAGTCCGGTATCGCCCACTTGAGAGGCGATAAAAAGCGCGGCCCCGTAGCTCAATTGGTTAGAGTGCCAGATTGTCGATCTGGATGTTGGGGGTTCGAATCCCCTCGGGGTCGCCAGGAAATCAGGGCCGCGCGAGCGTTCGGTCGCGGCCGTCGTTAGGGCGCATTTCGGGGATATAGCTCAGTTGGGAGAGCGCTAGAATCGCACTCTAGAGGCCGGGGGTTCGACTCCCCCTATCTCCACCAGATGCAAGTCAAGGCTGCCGAGTGACATACGCTCGGCAGCCTTGATGTTTCTTTGACCTGCCCAGAGAACCCGCGGCACGCAGTGCGGCACCCTAACGATTGGGCTCAGTCGTTGATCGCCTGGTAGGCCACATGTTTGAAAAGGTCCGTTACGAGACCCGAACTTGAAACGGGCTGGTACTGGAGCATGATCACTGGAATCATGTCCTCGACAGGGTCAATCCACATCTGGGTGCACGCGGCTCCGCCCCAGCCGAACTCACCGATGGAACCGAGTTTGCGGAGTTCGCCGAGCCGGCGCACGACGGACACTCCCAGACCGAAGCCGAACCCGAAAGGCTGGATCGGAGGATGGCCGGCCGGCAGGTGATCGGCGGTCATCAATTCGACCGTCTTGCGGCTCAGCAGGCGCACGCCGTTCCATTGCCCGCCACCCAGAAGCATGAGGCCCAGACGCAGCATGTCGGAGGTGGTCGAGACCAGCCCGCCTCCGCCGCTCAGAAAGGCGGGCGGTTCGGTGTACGGCGGCGTCTTTCGGTCGGGGAAGCTCGGCAGATCGTCGCAGGCCACCAGCCGGCCATCCGCGCCGGGCTTGTACATGGTGGCAAACCGGTCGCGTTTCCCGGGCGGCACCCAGAAAGCGGTGTCGGTCATGCCCAGAGGCGTGAAAATCCGCTCTTGAAGAAAAACGTCGAATGACCGGCCTGTCACGACTTCAATCACGCGACCGAGAACATCAACCGAGGCGCTGTAGTTCCACGCCTCACCCGGATGCCGGCAAAGAGGTATTTTGCAGAAGTCGGCGACGAATTGCTGCAGCGTCTTGCCGTAAGCCGCAGCCTCTCTGCAGCCGTCGTACGTCAAACCGCCCATGTGCGTCAGCAGATCGTGCAGGGTCACTTCCCGACGCGGCCGGACCAGTTCCGGTTTGCCGTCGGCGCCTGTGACGGCCACGCGAAGATCCTTGAACTCGGGGATGAATCGCGATACGTCATCGGTCAAAAGGAACCGCCCTTCTTCGAGAAGCATCAAGACTGCGACACTGGTAACGATCTTGGTCATTGAGTAGATGCGGAAGATCGCGTCCTCGCGCATCGGTCGGCGGGTCTCCAAGTCCAGATAACCGTGGCAGGCCAGGTGGCCGATGCGCCCGCGCCGGTACACCAGGGTGACGGCGCCGGCGACAGTTCCCTCATCCAGCCACCGGCGCACCATCTCGTCCACGCGGCCGAGCCGGCTGGCGCTCAAGCCGATCTCTTCCGGGGGCACACAAGTCACCGGCCACAGCGCCGCTGATCGCGCCCTTTGCCTTGGCTTGTTCTTACGCGCTTTGACCTGCTTTCCAGTGCTCACTCTTATACTCCCCGCGCCTGGTGGCTCGTTTCCCTCCTCGCTGCTATCCCACGCAGCGATTCCGCCATCTGATGCCAGAGTTTGACCCTGATTCTCCCGCCTGTCAAGTCACTTTTCGGGGCAGACTGCTTCCGCCTGGGTCTCCGCCCTCGGCGCTTCATTCTCGTCTCACCCACAGGTCATCGCTTTCAAAATGACTTGAAAGACCGCCCACTGACCGGAACACTCGTGTGGAGAATTCCTTGACAGTGCCGCGCCGCAGGAGTATAAAACGGGAAGTATACCACGCTGTGGTATAAGGTATTGCGTCAAGAGGAGAGCATCCGGTCCGGGTGCGGAAGGCGTTGCGGACCGGGAGAAGGCTGGTTCACGACGATCCCGGCCGAGGATGTGCGGTCCGTCGTGGAGGGGGGCACGTTGGCGAAGATGCGGCGACACGCTGTGCAAGACTCTCCGCCGAACCGCGGCTCGGGCAACCGCGCTCTTCTTCCGCCTCGCCGGATTCCATCGCCTCAGCCGGAGAAGGAACATTAGCTGAACCAGATAGACGCCCCATGCCGCTCGCCGGTCAATAAGCCGATCCGGAATTCTCTTGACTCGAGGGCTCTGGAGAAGTACAGAATATAGATGGGGATAATTGATGCAAATCAGCAGGTGGCCCAGGGGCAACATTTGCGAATAGCGGTCGGAATGACCAACAAGCCAGTATCCTTAAACTGCGTCTTTTCATAAGAAAGAGGCGAGTGCGATGGGAAATTATCGGCGACGTTTACAAGGTCTCTCAGCCGGCCGGCGCCCGCGGCCGATCGGACTGGCGCCCATGCTCGCCTTCGTGACGGGCGTCTGCCTCCTTTGCCTCACGGCACAGGGTCAGCCGACGCAACTGGCCTTTGTCCAGGGGCCGACCAACACGCAGGCTGGCAGCACGATCACCCCGTCGGTGACCGTGGCGGTCGAGGATGCCGGCGGCAGCGTGGTCACGACCGACACCTCGAACGTGACGGTGGCCGTCAGCCCGGGCGTCACGGGGCCGGGAATTCTCAAGGGGACGCTGACCGTGAAGGCCGTGAGCGGCGTGGCGACCTTCAACACCCTTTCCGTCACCGCAGCAGGGACCACCTATACGCTTCAGGCAACTGACGGCGCGTTGACCGCTGCCACCTCGGCGATCTTCACCGTGACGCCTGCGGCGCCGCCATCCACCTATAATCTCAAAGTTCTGGGGCAATTCATCGGAACCAACGGAAATGGGCCCTCGCCGGGGCTCGTCATGGACGGCAGCGGCAATCTCTACGGCACAACGGAACGGGGCGGTGGTGGCTACGGCACGGTGTACGAAATCACGGCCGCCAGTATCGCGTCCGGTAGCCCCACGATCACCACGCTGGCCTCGTTCAACGATACCAACGGCGCCGCTCCCTTTGGCGCCATGGTCATGGACGGCTTCGGCAATCTCTACGGAACGACGACGGAGGGCGGCGCCAGTAACGCCGGCACGGTGTTCGAAGTGGTGGCCGAGAGCAACGCGATCACCCGGCTCGCCTCGTTCGCCAGCGGATCCGAAGGCTCTTTCGGCGGACTGCTCATAGACGGCAGCGGCGACCTCTTCGGGACAACTTATCTGGGCGGTGACAGTAACAACGGCGCAGTGTTCGAATTGGTGGCCGGGAGCGGCACGATCACCACGCTGGCCTCGCTCAACGGAGCCAACGGGACAGGCTGCCATGGCGGGCTCGCCATGGACAAGTTCGGCAATTTCTATGGAACGGCATGGCAGGGCGGCGCTAATAGCATCGGCACGGTGTACGAATTGCCGGCCGGGAGCCACACGATCACCGCGCTCGTGTCGTTCGCTGGCGGGGGGGTTTTCAGTCCCACCGGGGAGACGCCCGAGGGGACGCCCGTCGTAGACGGCAACGGCAATATCTACGGCACCACTTCGTTCGGTGGCCCTAGTACCTGGGGCACGGTGTTCGAAATCACGGCCGCCAGCATCGCGGCCGGCAGCCCCACGATCACCACGCTCTGCTCGTTTGGCGGCGGGGCTGACGAAGGATCGCCCATTGACGGGCTTCTCATGGACGGCAGCGGCAATCTCTTTGGAACGACTCAATTCGGCGGTAATGGTTACGGCCTGGTGTTCGAAATAGCATCCGGGACCAGGACAGTCACCCCGCTCGCGTCGTTTAACGGGACCGACGGGGACACCCTCGGGTCGGGCGTGATCATGGACGGGAGCGGCAATCTCTACGGCGTAGCCCCCGTCGGCGGCGCCGTCTCTCCTTTTGATGGCACGGTTTACGAACTCTCCCCGGTGACCGCGGCCGTTAACACGCTGAATGTGCAGTCCACGCCGCCGACCGGGCTGATCATCGGTTCGAGCACGGGCGACGGCGGGACAACGCAGTACACAGTGTCGAGCGTCGCGGCTGGAACGACCGTGAACCTGCAAGCCCCCGCGACGGACCCGACCACGGGGGACGTCTTCTCGCAGTGGTGGGTGAACGACGTGCCTCAGACTTCAGGGCAGCAGGCGATCACGTTCACGACGGGCGCGGCCACGACGGCGGTGGCGCAGTACATACCGGTCAGCACGCTGAGTGTCCAGTCCACGCCGCCGACCGGGATCGTCATCACTTCGTCCACCAGCGACGGCGGGACGACGAACTACCCGGTGCCGGGCGTCGCGGAGGGGACGAGCGTGAACTTGGTGGCGCCCGGGACGGACCCGACCGGATACACCTTCGAATACTGGATGGTAAACGGATCGGCAATCACTCCGTCTAACAAGTCCGCCTCGTTCACGATGTCCGGGACAGCCACGACGGCGGTGGCGCAGTACACGGCCGTGGCAAGCACCTACACGCTGGCCGTTCAGTCCACACCCCCGACCGGGCTGAGCATCGCTTCGAGCAACACGGGCCAGGGCGGGACGACGAACTACACGCTGCCGAGCGTCGCGACTGGAACGAGCGTGAACCTGCAAGCCCCGGCGACCGACCCGAGCGGGGTGTATACTTTCTCGCAGTGGACGCTGAACGGCGTGGCGCAGCCTCCGGGCACGCCGCCCACCTCCATCACGTTCACGATGACCGGTGACACGACGGCGGTGGCGGTGTACACCTACACGCTGACCGTTCAGTCCACGCCGGGGACCGGGCTGAGCATCAGTTCGAGCACGGGCTACGGCGGGACGACGAACTACACGGTTCCGGTTCCGGCCGTGGTGTCGGGGACGACCGTGAACCTGGTGGCCCCGGCGACGGACGAGTTTGGGGAGCCGTTCTTGCAGTGGACGCTGAACGGCGTGACGCAGCCTCCGGGCACTCCGGCCACGTCCATCACGTTCACGATGACCGGTGACACGACGGCGGTAGCGCAGTACCTGGTGACCACCTATACGCTGACGGTGGAGTCCACACCGCCGACTGGGCTGAGCATCACTTCGGGCAACACGGGCCAGGGCGGGACGACGCCTTACCCGCTGTCCGGCATCGCATATGGGACGAGCGTGAACCTGCAGGCCCCGGCGACGGACCCGGCCGGGTATACCTTCTTGCACTGGGCTGTGAACGGCGCGCCGCAGACCGCCGGGGTAAAGTCCGTCACGTTCACGATGGATGCGACCGTGGTCGCCGTGGCGCAGTACGCACCGAACACCGGCTACACGCTCAACGTGGAATCCACGCCGCCGACCGGCTTGAGCATCACTTCGAGCAACACGGGCCAGGGCGGGGCGACGCCTTACCCGCTGTCCGGCGTCGCCTATGGGACGGGCGTGAACCTTCAGGCCCCGGCGACGGACCCGGCCGGATACACCTTCCTGTACTGGGATGTGAACAACACGCCGCAGCCCGTCGGGGTGAAGTCCGTCACGTTCACGATGGATGCGACCACGGCCGCCGTGGCGCAGTACGCACCAAACACCGTCTACACGCTCTTCGTGTCTTCTGCCCCGCCGGTCACGCTGGCCATCAGTTCGACCACGGGCCACGGCGGGACGACGGACTACCTGCCGCCTGGCGGCGTCGCGTACGGGACGCCCGTGAACCTTCAGGCGCCGGCGACGGACCCGGCCGGATACACCTTCTTGTACTGGGCTGTGAACAACACGCCGCAGCCCGTCGGGGTGAAGTCCGTCACGTTCACGATGGATGCGACCACGGCCGCCGTGGCGCAGTACGCACCGAACACCGTCTACACGCTCTACGTGTCTTCTGTCCCGCCGGTCACGCTGGCCATCAGTTCGACCACCGGCCACGGCGGGACGACGGACTACAGGGCGCCTGGCGGCGTCGCCTACGGGACGCTCGTGAACCTTCAGGCCCCGGCGACCGACCCGGCCGGATACACCTTCTTGTACTGGGAGGTGAACAACACGCCGCAGCCCGTCGGGGTGAAGTCCCTCACGTTCACGATGGATGCGACCACCGCCGCCGTGGCGTGGTACGCGCCGAACACCGGGTACACGCTCTACGTGAGCTCCACGCCGCCGACGGGGGTCGTTATCACTTCGACCACGTGCCACGGCGGGCCCACGGACTACACGATTCCCGACGTCACGTACGGGACGAGCGTGGAGCTTCAGGCTCCGGCGGCGGACCCGCTGGGATACACCTTCTTGTACTGGGATGTGAACAACACGCCGCAGCCCGTCGGGGTGAAGTCCCTCACGTTCACGATGGATGCGACCACGGCCGCTGTCGCGCGCTACGCGCCGAACATCGGCTTCCCGCTCTCCGTAAGTTCCACGCCGCCGCCCGGGATCATTATCACTTCGTGTGCGGGTTACGGCGGGACGACGCCCTATGGGACGCCGTCGCCGGTTACGTACGGGGCGAGCGTGGACCTCCAGGTCCCGGCGACGGACCCGGCCGGATTCACCTTCCAGAACTGGACTGTGAACGGCGCGGCCCAGCCCGCCGGGCAGAAGTCCATCACGTTCACGATGGATTCGACCGTGGGCGCCGTAGCGCACTACGCAAAGAACACCGTCTACAACCTCGCCGTGCAGTCCACGCCGCCGGCCAATACTCCGTTGAGCATCGGTTCGACCACAGGTCACGACGGCGCGACGCCCTACACACACGCCGGGATCGCGTATGGGATGAGCGTGAACCTTCAGGTCCCGGCGACGGATCCGGCTGGGTTCATCTTCTCGCAGTGGACGGTGAACGGCGCGGCGCAGCCCGCCGGGCAGAAGTCCATCACGTTCACGATGGATGCGGGCGTGACGGCGGAGGCGCAGTACACACTGAGCGGCAACACGCTGACCGTGGAATCCACCCCGCCGACCGGCTTGAGCATCGGTTCGAGCAACCCCGGCCAGAGCGGGACGACGGACTACTACGTGAATACGAACGTCGCGCCGGGCGCCAGCGTGAACCTGGTGGCCCCGGCGACGGACCCGCCCGGGTACACCTTCTCACAGTGGACGGTGAACGGGGCGGCACAGACCGGCAAGTCCATCACGTTCACGATGAGCGGAGCCACGATTGCCGTGGCGCAGTACGCACTGAACGGGTATGTGCTGAACGTGCAGTCCGCTCCGCCGGTCCACTTGAGCATCAGTTCGAGCAACTTGGGCCAGAGCGGCACGACCCCCTACAGTATTCAGCCCCTCGCGTACGGAACGAGTGTGAACCTGGAGGCCCCGGCGACGGACCCGCCCGGGTTCATCTTCACGCACTGGACGGTGAACGGCGCGGCGCTGCCGGACAAGTCCATCACGTTCACGATGACTGCGAACACAACGGCGGAGGCGTTCTACACACCGACCGTCAGCTTTACGCTCGACGTGAATTCCGGGCCGCCGACCAGGTTGAGCATCGGTTCGACCACGGGCCACGGTGGCACGACGAGCTACACGGTGGTGCCGCCGGTCGCGTACGGGACTCTCGTGAACCTGGTGGCCCCGGCGACGGACCCGCCCGGGTTCGTCTTCACGAAGTGGACGGTAAACAACGCGGCGCTGCCTTCCAAGTCCATCACGTTCACGATGACTGCCAACACAACGGCGGACGCGGAGTACGCACCGAACACCTACACGCTCAACGTGAATTCCGGGCCGCCGACCAAGTTGCCTATCGGTTCGAGCAACACGGGTCAAGGCGGCACGACGAACTACCCGGTACTGAAGGTCGCGTACGGGACGAGCGTGAACCTGGTGGCCCCGGCGACGGACCCGCCCGGGTTCGTCTTCACGAAGTGGACGGTAAACAACGCGGCGCTGCCTTCCAAGTCCATCACGTTCACGATGACTGCCAACACAACGGCGGACGCGGAGTACGCACCGAACACCTACACGCTCAGCGTAAATTCCGGGCCGATACGTCCGTTGACCATCGGTTCGACCACAGGCGACGGCAACAAGACGCTCTACACGGTGCCGAGGGTCGCGTACGGGACGCTCGTGAACCTGGAGGCTCCGGCGACGGACCCGCCCGGATACACCTTCCAATTCTGGGGGGTGAACGGCGCGGAGCAGCCTTCCAAGTCCATCACGTTCACGATGACTGCCAACACAACGGCGTTCGCCCAGTACGCACCGAACACCTACACGCTCAGCGTAAATTCCGGGCCGATACGTCCGTTGACCATCGGTTCGACCACAGGCGACGGCAACAAGACGCTCTACA
>JBEKCB010000012.1:0-116035 GCA_050015075.1 Candidatus Brocadiia bacterium
CTTGATGAAGGCGATTGACCTGGCCTCCGAGGTGAATTGCCCGATCGTCATGTCCGACGAGGGGCCGCTGCCGGCCGAATGGATGCCGCTGGAGCGCGGCTTTGACATCCTTTGCATCAGCCTCGAGGCGGTCATCCGCTACGCCGGGCCGAAGGGAGTCCGCGTCGCCGTCGAGCTGCACAACGCGCTGACCACGCGGCCGGAATATCTCGCGCGGCTCCTGGACCGATTCGGCCCCGGCGACCTGGGAATCAATTTCGACACGGGCAATTTCTTTCTGGCCGGAAACGATCCGGTGGAGGCGCTCAAGCCGATTGCGCATCGCGTCATCCACGTCCACGCCAAGGAGATTCCCGCCTCGCAACTTCACGAGCGCGGCCATGTCACGGGGACGCGCGTCGGCGTGGCCGTGGGCGACGGAGTCGTTGATTTCGCCGGCGTCGTCGCCGTGCTGGCGGCGGCCGGCTTCGACGGGACGCTGGGCGTGGAATGCGATACGCTGGAGCAGGCCGTCCGGAGCCTGCCGAGGCTGCGCGCGCTGATCGGCGCGGTTGCCTGAACCCTGTTTGAGGAGACTGAGACCATGTGCGCCGACGAAAACCTGTGGGCGGCGCCTGAGGGCGAGCCGCTCGGCCAGAGGACCAACTCGATTCGCTGGCTCCAGAAACAAATCATCCGGAAAGCCGCGCAGCTTCCGCATGACTTCGCGTCCCGCGCGGAATGGGAGGCGTTCCGCGCCAAGTTGCGCGCCGAGCTGCCGGGCATCATCGGCGTGCCCGAACTGCCGCCGCTGAGGGAGTCGCTCGTGCGCGGAACGGCGCGCGTCGGAGAGGACGCGGTCTGCGAACGCGTGGACGTCTACATGGACGAGGACTACGCCATTCCGTCTTTCGTCTTCCGGCCGCTCCAGCCGCCCGCCGGCCGCATGCCCGCGCTGGTCTGGAATCCGGGCTGGCCGCAGAGCAAGTGGTCCCGGTCGTATCACCAGTTCGCCTGCCAGATGGCCCGGAAGGGATTCGTGGTGCTGATCCCCGACCACGCTCCGTTCGGCGAGGCGGCGCCGTACGAGTTCCAGGCGGTGAACCAGGTCCGGATGACGCTCGTCATGGGCATGGGCCATCTGCTGGGCATCAGCCAGCTTGCCCTGCGAGCCTGCGAGACGATGCGCGCCGGCGAGTACCTCCGGTCGCGACTGGACGTCAACCCGGAGCGCGTCGCCGTCGGCGGCTTGTGCCAGGGCGGCCAGGACACGTGGCTCTCCGCCGCGCTGGACGACCGCTTCTGCGCCGCCGCGCCGATCTGCGCGGAGACGACCTTCGCCGTCCACATGGGCGAAATGGCCAATTACATGGCCAACGGCGATTCCTCGCCCTTCCCGTTCGGCATCCTGAACCTCTGCGACGTCGAGCATCTTCACGCGGCCATCGCCCCGCGTCCGCTCCTGGTGCGGTCGAACCTGCTGGACGAGTGGTGGCCGCTCAGCGGGTTCCACCGCGTCGAGACCTTCACGCGGAAAATCTACAAGCTCTACGGCGCCGAGGACCGCGTGGACTTCCGCTTCGAGGTCCACGAGCACGATCTCACCGGCCCCTTCGTCACCGCGCTGGAGCGTTTTCTGGTCAAGTATCTTGCCTGACAGGGTCAGAGGTCATAACGTGAAACGGCTCGTAACAGCAGGATTGCTTGTGCTTGTAGCATTTCTCACAGGCACACCGGCCTTTGCACAGGATAACGAGGAATGGAAGAAGCTTAACGACGAGGCCTCGCTGCTTTTCCAGCAGGGAAAGTATGAACGCGGGGTCGAAGTCGCAAAGAAGGCGCTTGAAATCGCCGAGAAAACCAAAGGGCCTGACGATCCCGACGTGGCCGCGAGCCTGGGCCGACTCGCGATGCTATACGAAGCCCAAGGCCAAAACGCACAAGCCGAGCCGCTCTTCGAGCGCCTGCTGGCGCTAGAAGAGAAGGCCCATGGGCCGGATCATCCCGATGTGGCTCTGATTCTGACCGTGCTCGGAAGGCTGTACTATGGACAAGGCCAGTACGCGAAGGCCGAGCCGGACTTCAAACGATCGCTGGCGATTTATGAGAAGGCGCGCGGCCCGGAGCATCCCGATGTCGCGACAAGCCTGACCGACCTCGCGCTGCTATACTACGCCCAAGGCCAGTACGCGCAGGCTGAGCCCCTCTTCAAGCGCGCACTGGCGATCAGGGAGAAGGCCCTCGGCCCGGATCATCCCGGTGTGGCCGCGAGCCTGAACAACCTCGCGGAGGTTTGGCACGCCGAAGGCCAGGACGCGCGGGCCGAACCGCTCTTGAAGCGCGCGCTGGCGATTTACGAGAAGGCTCTCGGCCCGGAGCACCTCGATGTGGCCGCGAGTCTGATGAACCTAGCCGAGCTTTGCTATGCCCAAAGCCAGTACGCGCAGGCCGAACCACTCTACAAGCGCGCGCTGGCGATCAGGGAGAAGGCTTTCGGCCCGGATCATCCCGATGTGGCCGCGAGCCTGAACGACCTCGCAGAGCTGTACCATGCCCAAAGCCAGAACGCGCAGGCCGAACCACTCTACAAGCGCGCGCTGGCGATCAGGGAGAAGGTCTTGGGCGCGGATCATCCGGGCGTAGCCCAGAGCCTGAACAACCTCGGGGAGCTTTATGACGCCGAAGGCCAGTACGCGCAGGCCGAACCGCTCTTGAAGCGCGCGCTGGCGATTTATGAGAAGGCCCTTGGCCCCGATCACCCCAATGTGGCTATGAGCCTTCAGAATCTGGCGGCGCTCTATCGAAAAACCGACCGCGTGCAAGAGGCGGAGGCTCTCGAAAGGCGCGCCACAGGGAACCGCCTCATCTTCAAAGCGAAGATCAACGGACAACCGGTCAAGCTTGTATTGGATACAGGGGCCGACACGGCAACCTTGACGAATGGTGCGGCGGCACGGCTCGGTTTGAAAGTCATTGCCCCGCCCGCAGATGCGCCGCCTGTCCCGCCTGGCAAGGTTCTCGCCAGCCTCACTGAGAAGTTCACTCTCGCGCTCGGCCAAATCAAGCCGTATGAGACAACCTTCGCGGTCGTCGCGATTCCTTCCTATGTAAATCCAGATTTCGACGGCGTGATCCCCTGGTGCCAGTGGAAGAATTCCGTCGTCCAGATTGATTTCGACCACGTCCATTTACAGATAACCGATGCGCTTCCACCTGACCTCGGCGGGTGGAACAAATGGAATTTGAAGGCTGACTCTGACTTCCTGATCTTCGAGTGCGCCAACGGCGCCGAAGCGGTGACGATAGGCATTGACACCGGAGATCAAGACGGCGTCGGGCTCAGCGCGAAACGCTGGAAGGAGTGGCGCGCCGCACACGCCACCCCTGCCGCGACGATGGACGCCAAGCTCACACCAGGTTCCGGACTTGTGATTTCCGAAGTCTTGAGGGCCAAGACCATCACTCTCGGAGGGATCACCCTGCCGGATGTGCCGGTGACCGTGCTCGCTCAGCAAGCGGAACTCGCATTTCACGGATGCGATGCAGTGTTAGGGGTTTTTGCCCTAACACGGTTGCAGCTCATTATTGATGGAAAAAACGGCGTTCTATACACCCGGCCCATTGAAAAGTCATCGGCCGAGTACGACTACAACCGGCTGGGTGCCCTGTTTGTCCCGAAGGATCCCGAGAAGAGCGACGAACTCATCGCGCACGTTCCTATATCCAGCCCGGCTTGGGACGCAGGGATCAGGGACGGCGACATATTGCTCAGGGTCGGCGACGTTGACGTCACCAAGTGGCGAACCGATCCGCGTGTCCGTGCCAGCCAATTCTGGACTCGGCCCGCCGGAACGGAACTCACGCTGACGCTGCTGCGGGGCGACAAGACGTACGAGACCAAAGTGGTCCTGGCGGAACCGGTTCCTTGTGAATGAACGACCACGGCTGAGTCGCCGGAATAATCCACGACCGCCTTTCTTCTCTCTGCCTTGCCCGCTCTAACCGCTGATTCGACTTGCGGAACTGGCCCAATTGTGTAGAATGCTGCCCGCCGGGTTCATGATGGACCGGCGCTGAGCATCCGCCATTTCGCTCCGGGATTCGGGCCGGATCGGGTTTTTGCGTGGTCGGGTTCACTGGATTTTGCATGGAAGGAGCCGCAAGATGCGCGTGATCATCGTGAAGGACACCAAGCAGTTGGGCAAGGTCTCCGCGGGCCTCATCGCGGCGGAGATGAAGAAGAAGCCGGCGTTCGTCCTGGGACTGGCCACCGGCACCAGCCCGATCCCGCTCTACCAGGAACTCATCCGCCTGAACAAGAGCAAGGCGCTGGACTTCTCGACGACGATCACGTTCAACCTGGACGAGTACGTGGGCCTGGCGCCGACGCACGACCAGAGCTACCGCTATTTCATGAACCAGCAGCTCTTCGACTACGTCAATATCAATAAAAAAAATACGCACGTCCCGGACGGCATGGCGAAAGATGTCGAGGCGTCGTGCGAGAAGTACGAGGACATGATGGACGACGTCGGCGGGGTGGACTGCCAGGTGCTGGGCATCGGGTCGAACGGGCACATCGGGTTCAACGAGCCGGGCACGTCGCTGGCGAGCCGGACGCACATGACCGGGCTGACCGAGAGCACGATCAACGACAACGCGAGGTTCTTCAACAGGCGACAGGATGTCCCGACGAAGGCCATCACCATGGGCATCGGCACGATCCTCGACGCCGACCGCGTCGTGCTGGTGGCCAACGGGCCGAGGAAGGCCGATTGCGTCGCCCGGGCGATTGAAGGCCCCATCACGGCCACGGTCCCGGCGAGCGCTCTCCAGCTCCATCCCCGCGTGACGTTCGTCGTGACCGCGGACGCCGCGACGAAGCTGACGCTGAACTGGGAGCGGGCATAAGAGAATGGAGGGATAACGAATGAAGTTGGTCATCTTCGAGGACGCATCCTATGAGCAGTTCTACCCGCTGACGTACATGCGGCCGACGTTCGATCTGCGCTGCGGCAGCACGCTGCTCCGCGAGAAAATCGAGCGCGCGTTCGGCCGCAAGGCGGATGTCGTGTTCGTGCGCGACTGGCTGCGCGAGGCGTACGCCGTCCGCACGTCGGCGAAGGTCAACGACCTCGGCGCGCTCGCGGGCGACGACCTCGTCCTCGTCAACGGGCGCGGCCTGTGGATCGGCGACGAGTTCCCGCCCGCCGGCCGCGACGCGTGCGCCATGGCCGGCGCGGAGATCGTTTACGCGACGCTGACGAAACACACTGCGGCCAGAATCCAGGCGGCCGATTTCGCCGGCTTCCTCGCCGCTGCGGCCAAGGCCGTCCCCGCGGCGAAGAGCGGACTGAAACTCCTGGGCTATCCCTGGCACTTGATCGAAGAGAACGGTGCGGCGATCCGCGATGATTTCAAGAGGATCGGCCGGAGCGGCGTCCACGGCACGCTCGGCCCCAGCGCCGTCATCTGGGGGCCGCAGAACCAGGTCTATATCGCCCCGACCGCGGTCGTCGAACCCTGTGCCGTCATTGACACGCAGGAAGGCCCGGTCATCATCGAGGAAGGCGCCCGGGTCAACCCGCACAGCCGCATCCAGGGGCCCGCCGCGATCGGCCGCGATACCCAGGTCGTCGGCGGAAAAATCCGCGAAGGGACCACCATCGGCCCGGTCTGCCGCGTCGGCGGCGAGGTCGAAGAGAGCATCATCCACGCCTACAGCAACAAGTACCACGACGGCTTCCTGGGCCACGCCTACGTCTGCGAGTGGGTCAACCTCGGCGCGCTCACCACCAACAGCGACCTGAAGAACGACTACTCCACCGTCGAGATCAAAGTGAAAGGACAGCTCTTCGACAGCGGCAGCACCAAGGTCGGGTGCTTCATCGGCGACCACACGAAGACGAGCATCGGCACGCTGATCAACAGCGGCACCGTCCTCGGCATGATGTCCAACATCCTCGGCGCCGGATGCCTGCTGCCCAAGAGCGTGCCGAGCTTCGTCATGTTCATGGACAACAAGTTCTACAAGGCCGGCCTCAAGCAGCTCACCGGGACGGCGCGCACGGCCATGGGGCGCCGCAAGGTGACGATGACGCCCCAGGAAGAGGCGCTGATCCAGCGCCTGTTCGACCTGACGAAGGACGACCGCGACGAGTTGATTAAGAAGTCCAGAAAAGAGATGATGATCCAGCGAGGATTGCGCTGAGAAAGGAACCCCCATGGCCGAGAGCATCGCCGAGCGCGTGAAGAATGTGACCGCGGAACTGCTGAAGGTGGACCCGGAGAAAGTGAAGGATTCGGCGCGGTTCGTCCAGGACCTGGGCGCCGCCTCGATCCAGAGCATCGAACTCGTCGCGGCGTTCGAGGAGGAGTTCAACATCGAGATGGACCAGGACGAGGCGCTCAACGTCCCGTCCGTCGGCGAGGCCGTCGCGTACATCACCAAGTGCGTCGCCGAGCAGCACGGCAAGTGAAACGCCGCCGAATGACTGCGGCGCCGCACCTGGCATGACACGCGCGTGAACCGGCCCTCTGCCGCCCTTCGAAGGGCGGCCCTGGGGCAATTTCCGGATGACATGAATCCAGACCCGCGATCCGCAGACCTCGCCGCGCCGCGCCGGCGGCTGTGGGCCGCACTGGCCTGCGCGGCGATCGTGGCCGCCGGAATCGCCGTTTACTCCAATAGCTTCAACGGCGCGTTCATCTTTGACGACGTATCGGCCATCCAGGAAAATGCGGCGCTTCGGAGTCCCCTGCAGTCGCTGGTCCCTCC
Source organism: Candidatus Brocadiia bacterium (assembly GCA_050015075.1). GTDB lineage: Bacteria > Planctomycetota > Brocadiia > CAIUPP01 > CAIUPP01 > JBEKCB01. Next base: position 6,758 of record JBEKCB010000012.1, read on the forward strand.
CGGAAAAGGTGGAGACAACTGGCCGCGCAGGCCGGTGACGAATCTGACCTTCGCGCTCAATTACGCCTTCAGCGGGTTGGACGTGCGCACGTACCACGCAGGGAACCTGCTGATCCACCTGCTGGCCGCACTGACGCTCTTCGGCCTCATTCGGCGCACGCTGCTGCTGCCGGCGCTGCGCGACCGATTCGCCGGCGTCTCGGTCGCGCTGGCGGCGGCCGTGGCGTTGATCTGGACGGTGCATCCGCTGCAGACGGAATCGGTGACGTACATGACCCAGCGGTTCGAGTCGCTGATGGGCCTCTGCTATCTGCTCACGCTCTATTGCCTGGCCCGCGGCGCCTCGAGCGAAAAGCCCTGGCGATGGTATGGCGCCGCCATCGCCGCCTGCGCCCTCGGTATGGGCGCGAAAGAAGCCATGGTCACCGCGCCGGTCGTGGCGCTGCTCTATGACCGCGCGTTCCTGTCCGGCTCGTTCGGCGAAGCGTTCCGCCGGCGACGTTTCTTCTACCTGGGCCTGGCGGCGACGTGGCTGGTTCTCGGCGCGATCCTCCTGCTGTACGAAGCGTCCGGCGGCGCGGGGTTCGGTCTGGGGATCGGGGCGTGGGAATACGCGCGCACGCAGCCGGGGGTCATTCTGCACTACCTGCGGCTGAGCTTCTGGCCGAACTCGCTATGCTTCGACTACTCCTGGCCGATCGCGACGAGCGCCTGGCAGATCATCCCGGCGGCGGCCGGCATCGCGGCGCTGCTGGCCGGGACCTTGTGGGCGCTGTGCCGGAGGCCCGTGCTCGGGTTTTTCGGCGCGTGGTTCTTCCTGATCCTGGCGCCCAGCTCGAGCTTCCTGCCGATCGTGACGGAAGTCGCCGCTGAGCATCGGATGTATCTGCCGCTGGCGGCCGTTGTTGCGGCGGCTGTGTTCGCGCTGTATTGGATCGGCAAACAATTCGTCCGAGGCGTGGCTGAATCTGCCGCGACGCGGAAACTCCTCGGAGGCCTCCTGGCGGCCGCAGCGCTCTTGTCGGCCGCGGCCGCACTGGGCTACCAGACGTTCGAGCGGAACACGGATTACCGCGACGCGATCTCCATCTGGCAGGATACGGTTCAGAAGCTGCCCGGGAACGCGCGGGCATTGAACAATCTCGGCTATGCTTATTCCGAGAGGGGCCGCGCCGACGACGCGTTCCTCTGTTTCAATAAGGCTCTCGACCTGAAGACCGACTACCCCGAAGTCTACAATAACCGGGGAGTCGCCTTCGCCAAAATTGGCCGGCCTGCCGATGCGGTCCGGGACCTCGACAAGGCTATCGAATTGAAGCCGGAATACGCCGCGGCCTACAACAACCGCGCCGCCGTCCGCCTGAGCGCCGGCCGGTACGACGAAGCTCTGGCCGACTGCGACAAGGCCATCGCGCTGCTGCCCGACTACGCCCAGGCCTACGGCAACCGGGGCATTGCCCTGATGGGGATCAACCGCCTCGTCGAGGCGGCCCGGGACCTCGATAAGGCCATCGAATTAAGCCCCACATTCGCCGCAGCTTACAACTACCGCGCCGTACTCCGCCTGCGCGCCGGCGGGTACATCGAAGCTCTGGCCGATTGGGGCAGGGCCATCGCGCTGCAGCCCGGCTACGCCGATGCCTACATTAACCGCGCGTCCGCCTGGTACCTGATGAGAGAGTACGACAAGGCGTTCGCCGACCTGAAGACCTATGAGCAACTGGGCGGCCGCCCGGATCCCAGATTTGTCGAGCAGCTTTACCACGACGCCGGACGGACAAAGTGACACGGACTTGGACATGGCCTTCGAAGGCCTGATCGCACCGCGGCGAGCGGGCATTGACATCCCCATCCTGCGCCGCCATAATCCATGCGCAGCGGCGCCCCGGAGTTCATTGGACAGCGATGCTCAGGAGGGAACATGCCGGACAAGTTGAGCGTTGAGCGCGGCCGAACGGCCGTCTTGATCATGGACTACCAGACCGACATCGTCGGTTACGTGGGGGCGCAGCAGGAGCCGCTCTTGAAGCGCGCAGCCCGCGTCCTCCAGGAATCGCGCGACGCGAAAATCCCGGTGATCTACGTCGTGGTGGGTTTTCGCGCGGACTATCCCGAAATCAGCCCGCGCAATTCGAGGTTCGGCGCGATCAAGCAGACCGGGCGTTTCATGGCCAACGCGCCCGGTTCGGAGGTGCACGCCGCCGTCGCCCCTCAAGCCGGAGACATCACGGTCGTCAAGCACCGTGTGAGCGCGTTTTCCGGCACCGACCTGGAGATGATCCTGCGCGCGAAGGAGATCGAGACGCTGGTCCTGCTCGGAATCGCCACCAGCGGCGTAGTCCTGTCCACGCTTCGGCACGCCGCCGATGCGGACTATCGCTGCATCGTCCTGAAGGACTGCTGCGCGGACCGCGACGCGGAAGTCCATCGCTGCCTGGTCGAGAAGGTATTTCCCATGCAGGCGACGGTGGTCGCGTCCGAGGAATTCCTGGCCGCGATTCGAACTCAAGCGTAGTCAGCGGTTCGGAATTCGACGCCTCAGCCCCATTCCCCGCGGATGGTCTTGCCGGCCATGCTGGACTTGTACATCGCCTCGATAATGCCGATGCACGCCTTGCCCAGCGCGCCGCTGCAGCCGTACTTGGGATCCTGGCCGGTGCGGACGCAGTCCACGGCGTAGGCCAGTTCGTCCACGTAGCCGAGGTTGTAGAATTCGTCCACCGCCGGCCGGGTCCAGCCGACCGTATTATCCGCTTTCTCGACGGCGTACGAATAGCCGGGCCGGCTGTACACCTCGACGTTCGAGCTGAGAGTGAGGTCGGTCTTGATCAGCCCGGCGCTGCCGTAAATCTCGACCTGGTCCTCCATGCCGCCGAGGGTGATGTAATTCCCCTCGACGAAGGCGCGCTGGCCGTCGGCGAACTTCATGACGCCCAGGCTGAAATCCTCGCCGCCGTTCTCCTTGTGGACGTAGTTGTCCTGGAGCCCGCCGTTGACCTGGCCGGTGACCTCGACGACCTTGTTGCGGCCGCCGTCGCCGAGGAGATGCAGCACCCAGCCGACCGGGTGGACCGCCAGGTGGATCAGGCATCCGCCGCCGCACGTCTCCTTTTTCTTCGCGAACGGGCTGTGCGTCCCGTTGTGGCATTCCTTCGCCTTCACGTAGAAGATTTTCCCGATGCCGCCTTCGCTGATGACCTGTTCCACCCGCCTCAACGCAGGCGTGAAGACCCAGTCCTCGGCGTAGAAGAGCTTGACGCCGTTCTGCCGGCAGACCTTGATCATCTCCTCCGCGTCGGCGAGAGAAGTCGCGAACGGCTTTTCGCACACGATGTGCTTGCCCGCCCGCGCCGCGGCGAGGACGACTCCGTGGTGGAGAAAGTTGGGCACGCAGACCGAGATGAGGTCAAGGTCGTCGCGCTTGAACATCTCCTTGTAGTCCGCGTAAACATGCGGAATTTTCCACTGCTTGGAGAATTCCGGGAGGTTGTCAATCGCGGCCACGGCGGAAAGTTCCGCGTGTTCGTTCCTGCGGTAGGAATCCGCGTGGAAGCCGGCGGCGAACTTCGAGCCGACGATGCCGATGCGCACTTTGTGCTTGACGGCGGGGACGGCTGCTTTCTTCTTCATGGCTGCGTTCCTTTTATTCATGCTTCCACCTTTTCCTCGGCCAGGATTTCGATGTTCCGGTTGGGGCAGAGCTGCGCGCACATGCCGCAGGCATGGCACTTGTCCTTGGCGATGTCGTAGCCGTCCTTCTCGAGCGAGATCGCGAACGAGGAGCAGATGCGATGGCAAAGGCCGCACGTGACCGAGCAGCCGCAGCGCAGGCATCGCGCCGCTTCGGCGATGGCCTCGACCTCGGACATCGGGGCCAGGCATGTCTCGAAATCGCGCTTGCGCTCCTCGGCCGCGCGCAACTGCGGCTTCACGCGGCCCCGGCGGGCCGTCGTGCGGTTCCGCAGCAGGACAAGGTCCTTGTCCGCCGGCGTCAGTTCGGGGCTGGACTCAAGGAAATGCGCGTCGCCCGAGAGGAACCGGTCGGCTTCGACCGCCGCCTCGTAGCCGCCGGCCACGGCGCCGATGATGTTGTCCGGGCCGGTCACGGCGTCGCCGGCGGCGAACACGCCCGCGACTGACGTGGCCGCGCCGGCCGTCGTCGAGATGCGGTCCTTCTTGACCTCCACGCCCAGCGCGCCGGCGTCCTTCCCGATCCCCTGCGACACGGCGCTGATCACCGCATCCACCTGCAGTGTGAACTCGGTGCCCTCAACCTCCTCGGGCCGGCGCCTTCCGGAGGCATCCTGCTTCCCGAGCACGTGGTTGACCATGCGCAGCGACTGGATGCTCCCGTTCGAGCGGATGAGCTCCTTCGGCGATACGAGATACATGACCTTGACGCCTTCCGCCTCTGCCTCGTCCACCTCTTCGGAGGTGGCGGGCATCTCGGCGCGCGTGCGGCGGTAGAGGAGATAGACTTCCTTCGCGCCCAGCCGCGCCGCGGTGCGCGCGCTGTCCACGGCGGTGAAGCCGCCGCCGATCACCGCCACGCGCCGCCCGGAGGCCGCCTTCCGCCCGGCGTTCAGGTCGGCGAGGAACTCCAGCGCCGTCATGCATCCGCCGCCGTCCTCGCCCGGCACGCCCAGCGGCAGTCCCGCGCCCGCGCCCACCGCCAGCACGACCGCCTTGTACCCTTCCTTCTTGAGGCTCGCGGCGGTGAAGTCCTTCCCGAGCGCCTTGCCGAAGACGAACGTCACGCCCAGGTCGCGGATCGCTTTGATCTCCGCGTCGAGTACTTTCTCGGGCAGGCGGAACCGCGGGATGGCGCAGCGCAGCATGCCGCCGGCCTTCTTCTGCGACTCGAAGACGGTCACCGGATACCCCGCGCGCGCGAGGTGATAAGCGGCGCTCAGGCCCGCCGGACCGGAGCCGACGACGGCGACCTTGTCCTTCTTCGCGGGGCCTTTGGAGATCTCCGGCGCCCAGTTCTCGCGGGCGGCTTTTTCGATGACGAAGCGCTTGAGGTCGCGGATGCGGATCGGCTCATCCAGTTCCCCGCGCGTGCATTCGGTCTCGCACGGATGGTTGCAGACCCAGCCGCAGATGGACTGCAGCGGGTTGCGCTCGGTGATCATTCGGAACGCTTCGTGGAAGTCGCCCTCGGCCACGAGCGTCACGTAGTCCTGCGCCGGCACCTCGAACGGGCAGGCGGCCTGGCATGGGCCGCGCAGGAGCGGATTCTTCTTCCGGGCGTACCCTTTCCGCAGCGTCAACTTCGTGGCCGGGGCGATCTCCTCGACGAGCAGGTCGCGCGCGTCGGAAAGCTCCTTGTAACCCATCTTCGCGATGTAGGTCTTCAGCTCGGCGATGAGCGGCGGCAGCATCTCGAACCCCTTGAGCAGAATGCCGGTGCAGACGCAGAAGAGGTCCGCGCCGCACATGGTCGCCATGACGGTGTCCTGCAAGGTCATGATGCCGCCGGCGCCGGTGACCTTGACCTCGCGGCCGTTGAGCTTCCGGATCTCGTAGATGTCGCGGAAGGCCAGCGGGCGGATCCACGGGCCGGAGAGGCAGCTCATGCTCGGCTCTTTCTGGAGCTTGTACATGCCGCCGCGCGGGTTGTAGATGTCGAGCATCGGCACGCCCAGCCGGTTCGCGGCGCCGCCCACCGCCACTGCGCCGGAGGCATACGCGGCCTGCGCCACCGTCGCGATGCGGCCGCCTTCGGGAGTGAGCTTCACGAAGACCGGAATCTTGACGCCATGGGTCACTTCGCGGACGATGTGTCCGATCGCCTCCGCGTTCTGGCCGAGGCTGGCGCCGGTTTGATGCGCGGTCTGCACCTTGCCGCTCACCGCCACGTTATAGCTCATGTTCGGGCAGCACATGTTCAGCTCGATGATGTGCGCCCCTGCGGCCTCGAATCGCTGCGCCATGTTCACCCAGCCGGTCACGCCCGGCTTGTCGCCGACGTACGTAATGTTGGCCATGATGAGGAAGTCCTTCGTCCGCCGCCGGCCCTCCTCGACCAGCCGGAGCCCTTCTTCCACGGTCAGACGCGTCTCGGCGCTGAACGACAGGAAACCCTGGTCGTCGAACCAGCCGTAGCGCGGCTCCAGGCTCACGTAAGGTTCGGGGTCGAACGTCAGCTTGATGCTCGCCCCGGCCCAGCCGTTCTCCGCGGCCTTGATGAGGTGGTCAACGGACTTGGTCGTGGGGCCGGAACCCACGTAGAACGGATTGCGAAACGTGAGCCCGCCGACCTTCACGGGCAGGTACATCTTGTCGAGGTCCACTTTCATCTGGCTATTCCCTCTTTAACTAATCGGCGTCCGTCCATGTTCCGATGCGGTTTCAGATTCCGTTCCCGAATCCCGTCGAGCAGCAGGCTGACGACATGCCGGATGCGCGTCTCGATGGCCTCCGGCGTCGTCAGGTCGAAACCCAGCGCCTGCCCCAGCGTGTACTGGTTGGAAAAATAGAAAAAGCTCAGCGCCAGGCAACTGATGAGCAACTGTTTCTCGTCCACGTCCGCGCGGAAGCGGCCCTCGCGCTGGCCCCGGTCGAGCGCGATCCGCAGCGCCTCGAGGATCGGTGCCTTGAAGGAGGAGAGGTTCGCCTCCGGCGCCGATTTGCCGCGGCGCAGGTTCTCCCACGTCAGCAGCCGCACATGCTGCGGGTGCGCGGCGAGGAAGGCGTACTCCGCGCGGATCAGCCGCTCCAGGAGTTCCTCCACCTCCAGCAGGATATCGGCCAGCGCGACCTCCTGGGAGGACAACTGCTCGTAGATGTGGCGCAGCGCGGCGCGGTAGAGGCCCTCCTTGCTTCCGAAGTAGTGATAGAGCATCCGCCGGTTGATGCCGGCTTTCGCCGCAATCATCGAGACGGAGCCGCCGTCCAGACCGCGCTCGGAAAAGACTTCGACGCCCGCCTCGAGCAGGCGCCGCCGGCTGGCTTCAGGATCGCGACCGCGAATTTCAGGGTTTCGCTCGGACATGAGTAATTCCTTTGACACCTATCATAACCGAGCGGTTATAAAAATGCAAGCGAAAAATACGCGCTCATAGTGGCGCCATAAGACGTTATTTCGTATACCTTTACGGATGCGCTACGACCGGCATGCCGTGGCTTGTACTCCGTCATTCCCAGCAGAGCGAGGAATCTCACACGCACCACGCCGGCGACGGTTCAGCGCATGAGATGCTTCGCTGCGCTCGGCATGACGCGGCTTGTATTGATGCGTGTTATTCATCGGACAGTACACCAGCCGCCGGAAATCGGCGAATTCGCGCAAGGCCGTTTCTGGCGCCGGCTAACGGAGGGCTGTCCATTCCGGCCATTGGCTAAGCCGGTCAGAATTCTTGTCCCCTCAGGCGCGTGAGGCCCGCGCATGGGCGTATCGTGTTCCAGAGCAGCCACAAAACCATTTGAAAGCGGGCGCTATAAGCGTAAAATGCTGTCGGCGGGAAGGACAGCCGACGACGGAAACGTCATCGGAAGGCGAAAGGGGAAGGCAATAATTTGGTGACTGCGGGGCTGTTGAAAAAGGCATCGGAAGAGAGGCCGCTCGCCCCGTGTCTCCGCTACGTCATTCCCGCGCAAATGGGAATCCAGGCTTTCGGCGTATGGATTCCCGCATTCGCGGGAATGAAAATATGAAAGCGCGACTCCTGCCCGTGAGGTAAACTCACGGGTGTCATCACCTTCTAAGAGGTAAGGAGTCGCGCCATGAAAGAGTATATCTCTTTCGACTCGCACAAGCACTATACGTTGGCCGAGCGGGAGGACGTGGAGACCGGACGGACGCGGCAGTGCCGAATCGCTCATGCGCGCGGGGCGATCCGGGAGTATCTGCGCCGATGTGAACCGGGGACGCCGGTGGCGGTGGAGGCGACGGCGAACTGGTACTGGATCGTCGAGGAAATCGAGGAGGCCCGATTGCGGCCGCTGCTGGTCCATCCTCGAAAGGCGAAGCTGATGATGGGGCTGATCAACAAGACCGACTCTCTCGACTTGCACGGGCTGAACCGGCTCCAGCGCAACGGCACGCTGCCGACGGTGTGGATCCCGCCGGCGCAGCTTCGAGACCTGCGGGAGTTGACGCGCGTGCGGATGGTGCTCGCCCGGCATCGCACGCGGATGAAGAACCGGATTCAGGCGACGCTGAGCAAGTACGGGCTTGTCGTGGAAGGCTTCAGCGACCCGCATGGAAAGCGGGCGCGCGCGGAGATGAACCGGCAGATCGCCCAACTGCCTCCGCAGGCGCGGTACGTCACGGAAATACTCTGCGCGCAGCTCGATTTTGTCGAGGGGCAAATTCACGAGCAGGAGAAACGTTTGAGGGCGCTCGTGCCGATCACCCCGGAAATCCAACTGCTGATGAGCCTGCCGGGGATCGGAGTGATCCTGGGAGCGGTCTGCGCGCTGGAGATCGGAGCGGTCAGCCGCTTTCCGAGCGCCGAGCACCTGGCCGCCTACGCCGGGACCACCCCGCGCGTGCACTCCAGCGGAGACAAGACGCGCTACGGCGGCCTGCGGCCGGACGTGAACCGCTATCTGCGCTGGGCCTTCATCGAAGCGGGCCACTCGACGGCGCTCAACAGCGAGCGCCGCAGCGAACGTCATGTCAGCCGGCTCTACCGCAGGCTGCGCGCGCGTCGGGGCCATTACAAGGCGGTAGGCGCGGTGGCCCGACACCTCGCGGAGGCGTCTTACTATGTCCTGAGCAAAAAGGAGCCGTATCGAGACCCGGCCCTCCACACGGAGGGCGGGCAAGCTTTGGCGCCAGGTCGAACCAGGGAGGTGTAAGCGCGGTTGTGTCATGAGCCTTCCGGCTCGAGGAATGAATGCGACACACCTCTCGGACATTTTCATGCCCCTTTGAGGGCGAAGAGATGACTCGGGTTTGACCCGAACGAAAAACGGTCTCGACCGCTTGACAGTCGCGCTTTCAGAGATGACAAAAAGACTTCTTCAACAGCGCCACCGTCCCTGATTCTTCGGAAACGGATTGAGTGCCATGTCATCCGGGCCGGCCTCTTGGCGAACGCGGAAGTGGAGGGAATTCCGCGACCTCTGGATAAACGGTCCGGAGGGGCGCGTCCTGCGTAACGCAGTGAATGTTCCAAAGTGGTTCTATCAGCAATTGTATCTGGAGAACTTGCGACGCGCGCCCTATATTGCGGGCGTGGCTCGATATCGCTTCGAGCGTAAAGCTGGCAGATTGCTGACATGGTTGCTGATCTTTGGGGGATTCTGTGGCTTAGTCTGCTATTTTTGGCATGCCGAGCACTGGAATGGCGGCTATACTCTCGGTGTGATCCTCGGCGGTTTACTTGTTCTCTGGGTGGTGGTTGCGGGGATCGCGGACGAGCGATACGGCTATGAACTGTCGCTTGATGCGCGCCACCGAACGGTCACAATGTGGCAGCGCGGGCTGTTGGGCGAAAAAAGGCGAACCTTTGCGGTGCTGCAGGCGGCGGAGCCCACTGCCGAACGTGTTGCGTATACGACGGGCAGCTGGGGCACGCGGCGGGTTTGGGGTGTATTCCTCTCTTGTACCGAAGGCCCAGTGCTGTTGTGGGCGGCGGATCGCGAGGAAGATGCCCGTGAGGAGGCGCAACGTGTCTCTGCGCTGCTAAGAGCAGAGGGGTGAACGGCACACGAAAGGCAGTCTCGATTATATACGGATACACGGTAAGACATACAACCTAGGCGACTAGCCGAACAAACCGCCGCGGCATGCTGCTTCGTCCGCGACGAAGCCCTGGGCGAAGAACGGCGAGATGCAGCTCGCGCTGGACTTTTGGATGTGGTTCCAGCCGTAGAAGCTACTCATGGGCGAGAGATGGTCAGCACTATATCTTTCTCTCTCGTGTAGGCCATCTCGTTGCGGCGTAATCGGGCCTCTACTTCTTCCCCTCGCGCGCCTTCTGGACCCAGCCCATCACTTGCTTCACCTTCGCGCTGATGCCGGCATAGTCCTTCGCCGCGAGAAGTTCCTTGGTGATGAGGTTGCCGCCGATGCCGAGAGCGGCCGCGCCGGCCTTGATCCAGGTCGTGACGCTTTCCTCGGTCGCATCCACGCCGCCGGTCGGCATGATCCGCGTCCAGGGGCACGGGCCGAGCATGGCCTTCACGAAGGACGGTCCGCCGACCTCGGCGCCCGGGAAGACTTTCACGATCTCGCAGCCCAGGTCGTGCGCATCCTGAATCTCGGTCGCGCTGCCGCAGCCGGGCGCGTACGGGATCTTCCGCCGATTGCAGAGCCGGGCCGTCTCCGCGCAGGTCGTCGGGCCGACGATGAAGTTCGCCCCCTGCGCCATGTAAAGCGCCGCGGTCGGTGCGTCCACGATGGACCCTGCGCCGAGGATGACCTGCGGCTTCGCCTTGGCGCAATGCTCTTCGAGCGCCCGGAAGACCTGGTAGGCGCGGTCGCCGCGGTTGGTCATTTCGGCCACGCGGCAGCCGCCGTCCGCGACGGCCTCCACGATCTTGATCGCCACCGCCGGGTCCGGGTGGTAGAAGACCGGGACGAGCCCGCCGTCCATAATCACGCGCAGCGTATCCATCCGGCTGAACCTTGCCATGATTCTTCCTCCTGTTTCGTGAGTGTCAGACCAGCTTGACTTTGGAGAGGACCTCGGGGTTGACGACCGCGCCCGGCTTCTTCCCACAGCAGACCAGCGCCACGTTGCGGCCGATGCTGGCCTGGAGATCCACGATTGAGTCCTCGGAATACCAGGCGACGTGCGGCGTCAGGACCGCGTTTTCGAGCTTGAGGAGCGCCTCGCCCGCGGCCGGCGGCTCCTGCGGAAGCACGTCCAGCCCGGCGCCGGCGATCTTTTTGGTCCGCAGCGCTTCCGTGAGCGCGGGCAGGTCCACGATGCCGCCGCGCGCGGTGTTGATGAGGAACGCGGTGCGCTTCATCTTGCCGAAAGCCTCGCGGCCGAAAAGCCCCTTCGTCTCCGCGGTGAGCGGGCAATGGATGGAGATGAAGTCCGACCGCCGGAGCAGCGCGTCGAGGTCCACCGGCTCGACGCCCTCCTTCTTCGCCTGTTCCGGCTTTAGGTACGGATCGTAGGCGATGACCGTCATGCCGAACGCCTTCGCCTTCGGGGCGAGCGTGCGCGGGATTTTCCCGAACCCGAGCAGGCCGAGCGTCTGCCCGCGCAGGCGCAGGATCGGCCGGCCGACCTTCCAGTCCCACGTCCCGGCCTTGACCGCCGCGGTGTAGAGCGCCGTGCGCCGCGCGCAGGAGAGCAGCAGCGCCATCGCGTGGTCGCTGACCTCGTCTTCGCAGTACGAGGGGACGTTCGTGACGACGACGTTGTGCTTTGTGGCAGCGGGGACGTCAATCACGTCGTAACCGATGCCGGTGCGGCCGACCGCTTTCAGCTTCGGGCAGGAGCTGAACACCTGCTCGCCGATCGGCGAGAGGTACTGGATGATCCAGCCATCCGCGTCGCCGGCCCAGCCGATGGCCTCGGCGATGTCCTTGCAGCGGCGATGCACGAACGCGCCGCCGAGCTTCTCCACTTCCGCCTGAATCGGCGCGAGTGAATCGTAATCGTAGTCCACCATCGCGACCTTGAACTTGGCCATATTGCCTCCAGAGTGGTCCTTGGACCCTGCATGGAAAGACATCTTTTACCGCAAAACGGCGCGTCGCGCAAGGCATCGCCGGAGGTCACGCGAGGGCGCGCTCCAGCGTCAGCAGCACGATCTCGGCCGGGGCGCCGATCCGGAGCGGGAACCAGTTCCCGACGCCGTTCGACACCACCAGCGAGGAGCCGTTCCTTCGATAGAGGCCGGACCAATAGCGGAAAAGGACCGGCCCGGCGCCGATGTGGTCCGTGAGCATGATCTGGCCGCCGTGGCTGTGTCCCGAAAGCGTCAACGGCAGCCCGGCGGCGACGGCGGCGTCGAAGGCGTGGGGGTGATGGGCCAGCAGGATCGGGAACTCGTCCGGCCGGCGGAAGCGCGAGAGCGTGCGCCGCAGGCCGGAGCGGAGGTCCGCGTCGCTGCGGTACCAGTTCAGGCCCAGGAGCTGGACGCCGGTCCCGCGGACGCGCAGGCTCATGGCCCCGTCCACCAGCAGCGGGATGCCCGAGGCCTTGACCTCGCGCACGAAGTGAGTGCCGTCGCGCATGACGTCATGGTTGCCCACGCACATCGCCAGCCCATCGGGCGCGGCGGGGCGCATTTTCTTCAGCTCGGCCGTCAGAGCCGGCAGGTCGCCGAATCCGGAGTCAATCAAGTCGCCGGTGAAGAGGATCAGGTCGGCGCCCAGCGCGTTGGTGTCGGCGATGATCCCGGGCAGGTCGTCCATCTGCAGGAATCGGCTGATGTGGGTGTCGGTCACGTGGGCGATGCTCAGGCCGTCGAGCGCGGCCGGCAGACCGGGCACGGGAACGCGGATCCGGCGGATGCGGTACCGGTCCCGCTGCCACATCGCCGCGCCGACGGCCGCGCCCAGGGCCAGCGGCGGCAGCGCGACAGCGGCCGCGGCGAGCAGTTGCCGGCGGGTCAACCTGATCTGCGGCTGCGCGGGGACAGCCGCCGGCGGTTCCGCCGCAGTCGTACGGAAGCATGCCGCGATCTTCACGCCGGCCCAGCGGATTCCCCGCCAGATGAGCCTGAGCAGGATGACGATCGTCAGCCCGATCATGAACGGGAGCAGGACGATCAGGTGCCACAGGATTTGCACCATCCGCAACGCCATCGGCATCGCGCCGTCCAGCCCGTAGCCCCTGCTCGGCCAGCCGATCGGCATGGCTATCGTTGCGATCACCACCACCATGAAGAGCGCCAGCAGCCCGCGCCACCAGCGGGCCGCACGCAGAGGCCGCAGGCGGCGATCCGCCCAGAGCCACCAGAGGATGTCCAGAAGAACCAGGAAAACAAAGAGGAGGCGAAAAGTGGTGAACGGCAGCATGCGCGGGGAAGGCGGCATGATTATCCGCTTTCCTTTTCCGCGCAGAAGGACTTGTAGTCCTCGTACATCTTCCGCATCAGCTTCGGCGGGTCGAGCTGGTACGGGCAGTGCTCGCGGCAGTGGTCGCAGGACTGGCACTGGTCAATGAGCGCCATCTTCTCGCGCCATTCCTTGCTGAGGAACTGCTGCCAGGGCATGCGGCGGAGCAGGTAGCCCATGCGGGCGGCCATTGGGATCGGGATGTTCGCCGGGCAGGGCAGGCAGTAGCCGCAGGCGCGGCAGAATTCCCCGGCCAGCTCCTGCCGCAATTTTTCGACCTCCGCCCGCATCGCCGCATCGAGCGCCGGCGGGTGCGCCTCCAGCGCCACGATCTCGTCAAGCTCCCGCTCGCGCTGAATGCCCCAGATCGGCACGAGGTTCTCGAACTGCCGCAGCACCGCGAACGAAGGTGCCGGGCTCGTCAGCAGGCCGCCGCAAAGCGGCTTCATGGCGATGACTCCCACGTCGCGCGCCGCGCATTCCTCCACGAAGCGGAGTTCCGCGGCCGACGAGATGGCGCTGAGCGGATACTGGATCGTGTCGTACAACCCGGACTCGGCGGCCTGCCGCGCGACGGCGAGGCTGTGGTTGCTGATCCCGACGAAGCGCGCCTTGCCCTGCTTCCGCGCTTCGGCCAGCGCGGCATAGCTCGAATTCGGGTCGGCCGGGTCCGGCAACTGGCGCGGGGTGTGCAGTTGCAGGATGTCCACGTAGTCGGTCTTCATCTGGCGCAGGCTGGTCTCGAGGTGCTGGAGGACCGTCGCCTTGTCGCCGGCGCCGCTCTTGGTGGCGATGAAGAGCTTCGAGCGCACGTCGGCGAGGGCGCGTCCGATTTTCTCCTCGCTGTCGGTGTATCCGCGCGCAGTGTCGAAGAAGTTGATCCCCGCATCGTACGCGCGGCGCAGCAGGCGGGCGCCATCCTCCAGCGACAGGCGTTGCACCGGCAGCGCGCCGAAGCCGACCCGCGTGACCGAGAATCCCGTCCGTCCCAACCGAGTCGTCTTCATGATCGCAATCCGCCTTCCGGTTTTCCGATGGGGCAACTTGAAACGATGTATCGCAATGAACCTTAGCCGCTCGCGACCGACATCCTGAAATCCAGGTTCTCCGGCGGCGGGAATTCGCGGCGCACGCGCGCCTTCAGCGCATCATTTATGGGAATATTTTCTGCGGCGGCTATGCGCTTCTCGTGCAAGCCGAACCACAGATCGGTCAGGACTACTTCTCCCTCGCGCATGTTGGAGACTTCGATGTCGCTGCGCAGGATGCGCTCGACGGCGTCCAGCTCTCCCGCCTCCAGCGCCGCCTTGGCGGTGAGGATCTTGACCCGCCCGAGCTCGCGGGCGGATGGAGCGAGTTCCGCCAGAAGGGCCAGGAGTTCGCGCGGCCGGCCGACATCCAAGAACGAGGCCGAGCTTTCCAGGAGCAGCGGAATGCACTGAGGGAGCATCCGGTAGGCGGTGCGCCAGAGGTCGGCGGCCTCGGCAAGTTTTTCCTCGTGCCGGGCCATCACCGCCAGGTTCCTCCACGCCCAGGCCGAAGGCGTCAGCGCGATGGATTTCTTCCAGGCGTCGCGCGCCTTCTCGGCCTGGCCGCTCTCGTAGTACATGACGCCCAGGTGCAGCCAGGCGAGCCAGTGGTCCGAACGACCTGCGCGGACGGACTCCTCCAGCAGCGAACGCCACTCCGGCTGGATCATCCACGCGCCGGGAGAATCTTCGGGCCGGCCGGAAGGGAACTCCCCTTTTTCCAGGAGCTGCAGCCAGGGCGACTGATCGTTGCCGAGCGTGACGTCGTCGAACGGCGTCTCGCCGCCGCAGAACGGCGGCTGCCCGGCGCGCGCGCGGCGGCGCATTTCGAGGCTGCCCCAGCCGGAACCGCGATGGAGGATTTCCGCCGGCGGCAGCAGAGCGGCCTTGTCGCCCTGCCGGAGAGCGGATTCATGCTGCGCCTGCGGAAGGGCCGCCTCCAGCCGGCCTTCCACGGCGCGGCGCGCAGCCGACCAATCGCTCCCGTGGGCGAGCGACGCGTCGGCTTCCATCAGGCCATACGCCTCGGTCCAGGTCCACTCCGCGCCTGCGGGCATGGGCGCGCATTGCTCCTGCGTGCGCGCGATGCCGGCCTGGATCTCGATGTACGGCCAGTTCGGCACGGAAAGGAACTCCGCCCAGCGCCGCCCGCCGGGACCGGTGCCCCACGCAAAGAGCTTTCTGCCCGGCTGGCGCCGGGTCGAGGTCTGAACCAGGCCGCGCCCTTCCTTGTCCAACGCGGTAACCCAGGGCCGGTGCCCGCGCGGAATCTCAAAGAAGATGCTCGCCGCCGAACTCATGTTGGTGGGATACGTCTTGTCCACGCCCTCGTGGACCGGAATCTCGCCGCGGAGCAGCATGCCCTGGCCGTGAAGGAGCGCATGATCGGCCGGGACGATGACGCGGACATCCGGGCGCTCGGCCACGGCGATGTTGGACCACCACCACATGGGAACTTCGACGTCGCTGGGGTTGACGATGCGCATGTGCGCGAACAACCAGGGGGAACCTTCCGGCAGGGAAAAGTCCATCTGATAGGGAGTTCCGCGGACGCGGTCCCATTCGTATATGCGAAGGATCTGGTTTCCGTTTCCGCCGTCCACGCGCGCGGCGAAGAGCGGAGAACAGGTATAGGGCGTGTGGCCGTAGATGCCGACGTTCCACTCCACTCCACCGCTGAACCAGGCGTCCCGCACGGCCAGGTTGGCCGGCTGGAAGACGGGGTTCAGATAGAGCAATTCGCGCCGGGCGGGTTTGTGATAGAGCGACCAGAGCCGGCCGCCGAGTTCGATGAGGAACGTGGCCCGGAGGATGTCGTTCTCAAGAACGAGGGCCTTGAACGAGCGGACGCGCCGGCGGCGGTTGTAGCTGTCCTGCAAACGATGCGGGAGCGGGCCGGCATCGCAGCCATAGCCGATGTTTTTCCGGTCCTCCTCGGGAATATCGTCCGAGAATTTCGGCGGAGGCCCGTGCTTCAGGCGGTTGCGGAGGTTGGGAAGCGGATTCTCCGGTCCGAGCTGGACACCGGGCATTTCGTATGCTTCGACACGCAATTCACTCATGATGCTTCTTTCCGTTGCCGCGCAGAAATTCGGGGCAGGGACGGCAGGACCGCGAATAGACGCGCGAAGTACGCTTGGACGCAATCAAGTCCGAGGCTGTGTTACCCCGGCGCCCCTTGCTGCGCTCGGCGCCGGAACAGAGACGGCCGAGCGCGGCGCACGTTTATCGGATTCGGATTCCGAACCCGAAGAATCCGGGGAAGCCGCCATAGAATCGGCCGTAGCCGCGCCCCACGCCGATGCCGATCCCGAAATAGGGGCCGGGCCATCCGTAATAGTACGGTGAGTAGTAGGACGATGAATAGTAGTACGGCGAGTAGTAGTACGGCGCCGGCCGGACGTATTGGTACTGGTACGGGTACTGATAGACGACCGTCGGCGGCGCCGCGGCGGCCGGCGGCTGTTGCTGAGTGTAACCCGTTGCCGGCGGCGGAACGCTGGGCTGCGGCTGCACGACGTACGGACTCGCGGCCTGCGGAGCGGTCTCGCTTGCAACCTGAACCGAGCCTTTGGCGACCTTGATCACATTCGCCAGCGCGATAGTGAGCGGCCCCACTGCCGTCGTGGCCTTCAGGTCGCTGGAAGCGGGGTTATACCTCATCTTCAACTGCGCGTCGTTCAACTGAATCTCCGCCCACTTCTGTTCCGCGTCAAATTGCGCGGATACCAGGGCGCTCGACGGTATGTTAATTTTGCCATAGGCTGTGTCGAGGTTGATGACGAGGGAAACCGCGCCCTTCACCATGCTGCCGTCCGAGAGCAGCACGCTGAAATCGCCGGCGCCCTGCTGGTCGGCAGCCCTCGCCGCGCCCCAGCCCAGGACCAACGGAAGGAAAAATACCGGGAATATCATCAGTGATTTGGAACGCATGGTCCGCCCTCCTTCATCTCTCAACTCGTACTTCCTGTAAGATATTATATCGCGTGGCCCGCACCTGTCAAGACGGGCGACTTGCCGCCGGAAATCCCGCGATTAAATAAAATATAAACCATAGGATAATTTACTTGACACGGATATGAATCGAGGCTAAACTGTCCGCCATGGTGGTTAAATTACGAGTTAAGCGGGCTAAAGGATCGGCCGGCGACCGGTATCTCCACGCCATTCTGCTGCTCACCGACAGCGGTCGGCAGGCGGAGACGACCGATGTGGCGGAGAAGGTCGGCGTGTCGCCGGCGGCGGCCAGCAAGATGATGCGGCGGCTGGCGAACATGAAGCTGGTCGTGCTCGAGCCGTACCAGGGCGCGCGGCTGACGACCGAGGGCATGCACCGCGCGCTGCGAGTCGTCCGCCGGCACCGGCTGCTGGAGATCTTCCTGCACAAGGTGCTCGGCTTCGATCTTCACGAATGCCATGCGCGGGCGGCCGCGCTGCAGATGTCGGTGGACACGACGTTCGAGGACCGGCTCGACGACTTCCTGGGCCGGCCGCAGTTCGACCCGCACGGGAACCCGATTCCCACGCGCGAGGCGGTCTGGCCGAAGGTGGCCGACAGTCCGCTGCTGAAACTGCCGCCGGGCGCGGCGGGAAAGATTTCGAGAATCACAACCGACGACGCGGAGATGCTCAAGTACTTGCACGGACTCGGCCTGAAGCAGGGCGCGCCGGTGGTGTTCGAGAGCGTGGCCCCGTTCGACGGGCCGGTGACCCTGCGCGTGGGCAACAAGCAGGCGCACGTGGCCCGGCGTGTGGCCGAGGTGCTGTACCTGCAAGGCGGCGAAGCGTCACCCAGCGGTGTCGTCCCGGCGCGGCCGGACAGCGAGAAGATCGTCGGATAGCATCGCCGGACCGCTTGCGCGGTCAGGGCGATGTGCATTGGAGTCATCGCCATGACTGCCGCAGCAGCAACGCTCGCAAGGGCCGCGGGCCGCGCCTGGCGCGCGAGCGATGGGCCGCGTTGGACCCGGCCGCAGAACTACCTCTCGTGCAGCGCCGAACTTTCCCCTCCGCGAGCCATTCCCCAGTCGTAATCCGATGCGGCGATTCCGCCGCGACAATCAACCTTCGTATCTCACTATCAGTGACCGTCGCTCCGCGCCCGGCGTTCTGCGGGCTGGAGCTTCGACGACAACCGGACCAACGTTGAACCAGGAACTCAACTATGAACTTAGTTTCCAAGTCTTTCTACGGCTCGCGCCGGATCGCCAAAGCGCTGCGGCTGTTCTGCATGATCGCCGGGCCGGGCATCATCGTCATGGTGGCGGACAACGACGCCGGCGGAATCACCACGTACAGCGTCACCGGGGCGCAGTACGGGATGTACCTGCTGTGGTTCCTGATCCTGCTCGGGCCGGTGGCGTACTACGTGCAGGAGATGACCGTCCGCCTGGGCGCGGTGACCAAGCGCGGGCACGCCGAGGCGATCTTCACGGCCTTCGGCCGCTTCTGGGGCTGGTTCTCGCTGCTCGACCTGGTGATGACCGACTGGCTGACGATGATCACCGAGTACATCGGCATGACCGCGGCTATGGGCATATTCCACATCCCAGCGCTCGTCACGGTCATCTGCTGCTGGATCATCATGGGCAGCATGATCATGTCGGGGAGATACTGGACTTGGGAGAAGATCACGCTCGGGCTCTGCGTGCTCAACATGATCTACATCCCCGCCGCGTTCATGGTGCACCCATCGGTCCACGACGTGATCAGGTACAGTTGCATCCCGAACCTGCCGCCGGGCGGGCTCACGAACGCGCTGTTCTTCATGCTCATGGCCAACATCGGCACGACCATTGCGCCGTGGATGCTGTTCTTCCAGCAGAGTTCGGTGGTGGACAAGGGGCTGACGGAAAAGGACATCCGGTGCGGCAAGATTGACACGCTGATCGGGGCCTTCTTCACGGTGCTGGTGGCGGTGGTGCTGATCATCGTCTGCGGCACGCTGCTGAAAGGCCAGGACATCCAGGACGCAGCGGCGGCGGCCAAGGCGATCATGCCGACGAGCAAGTGGATCGGGACGATCTTTGCCATCGGCCTGTTCGACGCCGGCCTGCTGGGCGCGGTGTGCATCTCGCTGGCGAGCTCCTGGGCGTTCGGCGAGGTGTTCGGGTGGGCGCATTCGCTGAACAACAAGGTCAGGGAAGCCCCCTGGTTCTACGCCTACTACTTCTTCGATCTGCTGCTGGCCGGGACCGTGGTGCTGATCCCGAAAGCGCCGCTGGTGCTGATCACCCTCTTCGTGCAGGTGATCGCCACCACCCTGATGCCCGCGGCGCTGGTGTTCCTGATCCTGCTGCTCAACGACAAGAAGACGATGGGCATTTACTGCAACAGCCTGTGGGAGAACATCGTCAACATCGCCATCGTGATCCTCGTCATCATCACTTCCACGCTCTACGGCATCAGCGCGGTATTCCCGTCCATCCTCAACGACCCGAAGGCCGCATGGCAAGGCATCATTGACTTCTTCGTCGGCCCCGAAGGGCTGACCGTCATCTTCGCCTATCTGCGCTGGACGCCGGTGACCATTGCCGCGGCGGTCATCGCGGCGGCGCTTGCGTTAGAGCTCGTCCTGCTCTGGCGGACCGGCCGATGGCCGCGATGGAGCGCCATCGCCAACGCCGGCAAGGGAGTCGCGCGGATTCCTGCGGGCGCCGCGATTCGCGCCGCCATCGCCGCGGCGGGCCGAAGCTGGCTCGGCGCCCTGGGGCGCGGCACGGCGGCCTGGTTTGGCCGGCGCTGGCTGGGCCGTTTCCTGCACCTCACCCGGGAGCAGTTCCGCGGCGTGCATCGCAAGTACGTCAAGCCGGAAATCGAGACCACACGGTTCGCCAAGTTCTGCCTGCTGAGCTTGCGAATCTACCTGTTCGTCCTGATCGGGCTGATGATATTCAAGTTCATTGTCGCGGCGGTTTAGAGAGAATACGGAGGAGCCATGCCTGCGATTTCCTCTCGCGACGCCTTCGGCGCCGAGAAACTCTATCAACTGAGCGACCTGCGAAAGCGGCCTGTGTACCACAATGACCAGAAGATTGGCTGGCTGGCCGACCTGGTGATCGAGGACAAGGACATCGTTGCGGAGGTCACGCACGTGTGCGTCGGCCGGCCCTTCGGAAATCCGCCGTACTACGTTCCGTGGGTGAACGTGAAGTCGTTCTCGCCCGAAGGCGTGATCCTCGACGCGGCGGCGGACCTCCGGTCGTTCAGCGCCGCCCCTGCAGGCGCCGTGCTGCTGAACGATTACATCGTGGACAAGAAGGTGCTGGACGTCGAGGGGCGTGAAGTGGAGGTCGTCTACGACGTCACGCTGGCGATCATTCGCATCCACCTCTACGTGATCGCCGTGGACTTCAGCCGGTACAGCCTGCTCCGCCGTCTCGGCTTCGGATGGCTGGCCAGGTCCATGCGCGGCGTACAGCAACAGGCGGGTTCGCAGACCGTCGCGTGGAACCTGGTCGAACCGCTGCCGCACCAGCTCGGCAGCTTCGTCGGGGACATCAAGCTCAAGCTCCTCAAGGAAGAGCTGGCCAAGATGCCGCCGGTGGATATGGCGCGGGTGCTGGAGGAGCTGAGCCACGATCAGCGGCTGGCCATCCTCGAGGGACTCGAACCCGACAGCGCCTCGGAGGCCCTGGAGGAGCTCGATCCGAAGACCCAGCGGGAGTTGATCCCCTTCATGCCCAAGGGCAAAGCCGCGCGGCTGATTGACGCCATGACGCCCGGCCAGGCGGCGGACGTGCTGGCGGCGCTTCCGGCCTCGGCAGCCCGCGCGATCCTGGAGTTGATGGAGCCGCACAAGTCCGGCCGTGTCCAGGCCATCCTCGATGAACACGAGGCGCTGATCTCCGACTACCTCGTGCCGGAGTTCGTGAAGCTGACGCCCGAAATCTCCGTGCTGGAGACGCGCAGGCGCTGCCAGCAAACCCGCACGCGCGACGCCGCCCAGTGCATCTTCGTCGTGGATGCCGAGGACCGGGTGATCGGCGTCGCCGACGCCATTGACCTCCTGCGCGCCGCCGATGAAACCCTGCTGAAAGACATCATGAAGAAAAACGTGGTGACTCTCGACCGCGACGGCACGCTGCGGGACGCCTCCGAAGCCTTCGCGCGCTACGGCTTTCACATCCTTCCGGTCACCGACCCGCAACGCAAACTCCTCGGCATCGTGCCTTACCGCGACGTCATGAACCTGAAGCATCGCTACCTCGCGTAGCGCGGAGAGCGGTCGCAACCGCCGCTGATTATACGGTCCACATTCTAAAGGCATCCGCGATGAATAACCGCAACTTCTTCCCCATGCTCGTGGCCGCGACCTTCCTTGCGGCGTTCGCTTCACATCAGGCGCTCGCCGACGAAGCGACCGTCCAGGTGGTGGCCAGCGGAATCGGCGTGGACGCCAACAAGGCGCTGAAGAGCGCCTTCTCGAACGCCATCCAGCAGGCGGTCGGACTGGTCGCAGACGCGGACACGATCGTGAAAAACGACCAGGTCATCCGGGACCAAGTCCTGGCCCGCAGCGACGCGTACATCGAGAAGTACGACATCGTCAGCCAGGAAAAGAATCCGGACGGCCTCGTGGAGGTAAAAATCAAGGCGACGGTCAGGCGCCGGCAACTGGCCGAGAAGCTCGTCGAGGCAAAAGTCCTGGCGAAGCTGGAGCCTTCCGCACCTGTCGCACCCTCCGCGCCTGTCGCGCCCGCAGAAACAGCGGCTGCGCCGCCGCCGAACAATCCGGCGACCGAGAACTACACGGTCCACGCCCAAGGCACCTACATTGCGCAGAAACACGACCACTTTACTTCGCCCTATTCCGGCCCGAACAGCCTGAAACGCGACGAGCCGGAGGCCGATTCGGTGACCGCAACGCTCTTTACCGGAGTCCGCATGCCGTGGGAAGGCGGCGCAATCTATTTCGATCCGGAGATGTCCGGCGGCCAAGGCCTCAGCGGCGTGTCGGGGCTTGGTGATCCCTCCAACGGCGAGATCGAGCGGGTCAGCACACCGACGCCCGAGGCCTATATCGCCCGGCTCTATTACCAGCAGGTTTTCGGCTTGGGCGGCGACAGAGAACAGGTCACGTCCGATCAAAACCAATTGGCCGGTTCGCGCGACGTCTCGAGGATCACGCTGTCTGCGGGCATATTTTCCGCCACCGACTTCTTCGACAACAATACGTACGCGCACGATCCGCGCAACCAGTTCATGAACTGGGGGCTGATCACCAACACCGCGTGGGACTATCCCGCCGATACCCGCGGGTATACGAATGGCGTGGTGATAGAGCTGAACCAGCCGGCATGGGCGCTCCGCTACGGCGTTTTCACCGAGCCCGATGCCTCCAACGGGCCGCACTTCGACTGGCATCTGCCCGAGGCGGTCGGCCAGGCCCTGGAGCTGGAAGAGCGCTGGAGTATCGAGAACCGTCCGGGCGTCGTCCGCCTGCTCAGCTACCTCAACAGCGCGGACATGGGAGTCTACCAGAAGGCCACGGAGCATCCCGGCCCCAACGGGCCCGACGTGACGGCCACGCGCGGCTATCACATCAAGTATGGTTTCGGCCTCAACGGGGAGCAGGCTCTGACGGACGATCTCGGCGCTTTCTGCCGCCTCGGCTGGAACGACGGCCACACGGAGACGTGGGCGTACACGGAGGTTGACGAGACGGCCAGCGTGGGCCTGAGCCTCAAAGGCAACCGCTGGGGAAGGCCGAACGACGTGGTCGGCGTCGCGGGCGTGATCAGCGGACTTTCCAGCCAGCACCGGGAATACCTGGAGGCGGGCGGCCTGGGATTCGAGCTCGGGGACGGCAGGATATCCTACTCGCCGGAGGAGGTGGTCGAGGTCTACTACGACTGGAAGGTGGTGGACCACGTGTCCGTGACGCCTGACTTCCAATTCGTGAATAATCCTGCGTATAATGCCGACCGCGGACCGGTCTCGATCTTTGGACTCCGGGTGCATGTCGAGTTCTAAAAGAAAGCGGCGCGATGCGCAGTCTGCTTCTGGTTGCCTTGATCGTTCCCCTGTGGATCGTGCCCGCATACTCGGCGGAGGACACAACCGCGCTGATAGGCGGAGCGGAACAGGAAGCGGCGTGTTGCCCCGAGCATAAAAAGCTCAACACCCCGGATGCCGATCCTGTGGAAGTGGGCTACTTTGAGATTGAATCTTCCTACATATTCACAGACATCCGGCGTTTCTGGGACAGCTCTGGGCACGAACACACTCAGCCGATGGCGCGCGACAGCGCCGCAGCGTTGTCGGTGGGCGCCGGCATTGTGCAAGATCTCGACTTCCACTTGACCAGCTCTTATCAGTGGGTCAGGGACGAGGCGACCCGTTTCGATGACGAGGGCCCGACGACCTGAATGTCAACCTGCGATATCGCTTCGTAAACGACGCGGAAAGCCATTTGTCCATCGCGTACATCGGGGGTGTGACCGCGCCCATGGGCAGTCCCGCCCTCGAAAAGGAATACGAGCTGATCTCGACGAGCCAGGAGTATTGGAGCGTGAACAACACGCTGGTCCTCAACAAGGACTGGGGACACTGGACAACGGGCGCGGACATCGGCTACTCTCAGGCGCTCGGGGGCGACGCGAGCACGTGATCGGCGTGCTGAACGGCGACGCGGCCCTGGGATATCACGTCCTTCCGTGGCTGCAGCCGGAAGTCGAACTGAATTACGCGCACGAATTCACCGAGCACATTTCGGACCAGGACCTGATCTCCGCAACGGTCGGCGTGGTGATGCCCCTCAAGGATTGCGTTCAACTCATGGTCGGCGTGCAAGAGGGGCTGTGGGGGCGGAACACGGTTGAAGCGACGACCTATCGCGTACAACTCGAATGGACGTTCTAGTGTTTAGTTGCGTAAATTGGCGTACCAATTTACGCAACTAAACACGGCCCAACGGAACTCATAACTCGGTATAACGACGCGGTTTATTGCGGTCATGCTTCCTTGCGGAAATAGGACGCCTATTTCCGCAAGGAAGCACTAGCCTGAGCCTGCTCAGTCCGTAACCACGACGCTGTCAATGCCGAGGACCTCGGCGATTTTGCTCAGTTCCCGCGCGCGCCGCTCCACGCCCAGCGCAAAGTGGTGCGTCGGGCCCTCGGCAACCCACCGGCGCAGGAACGTTCGCACGTCCGGCTCGAAGCGCCCATGCGTGTTCGTGTTCCCCGTCGGCGGGATCGGGCCGGCCACCGACTCGCCTTCCGCGATGACGAACTTGAAGTGGCCGTCGGCTTTCACCCCGATGCTCAGCAGCGTGATCGGCCCGGTCCGTATGCTGAACTCCACGCTCGCGCCGGAGCCGGGTTTGCCGTGGTACTTCTTAAGGCTCCGCAGCACCGGCTTGCGGTCGGCGATGTTCATGTGATGCGGGCCGTCGTGCCCGACGAGAACGGTGCCGCGCTCGAAGTCTATGGGATGGAACTCGGCGAAACTGCCGCCCATCTCCAGCCGGTCCATGATCAGCATGGCGATGCAGGTCTTGATGTCGTACTCGCCGCACATCGGGAAGCCCGCCGAGGTGAGCAGCGAATTGCCGACGATCAGGTTGCTCACCAGAGTCCGCATCGCCGAACCTTCCTCCGCCTCGTAGTAGTAAGCCAACCCGTCGAGATGTTTCTCCGCGATCATCCGTTCAAGCGCCACGGACGCGCGCGCCGCATGGTCGAGGTCCGCCTCGGTCAGCCGGCTCGTAATCGGGTCGGAAACCGGGTCGGGCGTATCGAAGAAATCGAGGATTTCGCGTTTCCTGGACCGGACGTCGGCATCGTCGCCGCCCAGGGTCTTGAAATGCTTCATCACGTCATCCGGCTCGATCTGCGCGACGTGGCATCCGAACGCGGCGGTCAGGGCCGTCGGGTCGGTGTGCATGTCGAGCATCGCTTCGAGGACGTGTCCCATGTGGCCAATGCGCGCCCGCTTCAAGTCATGAAGCGCCCGGGCGATGCGGCACCATTGCGCGATCTCTGCCTCCGCCGCCGGGTCGTCCTCCATGTGCCCGACGATCACGTCGGGCGCGCGCTTTCCCATTCGCAGCGCCACGCCGATGAACTCCGGCACGGAGCAGAAGTCGTCATTGCATAGTTGCATGAAGGTCGTGGCCTTCGCGTAGTCCATTGCGCTCAGCGGCTGCAGGGCCACCAGCACGATCGGCACGTCCAGCGAACGGACCACCGCGCCGAACGTGGAGGAGGTCGCATACGTCACCATGTCTACGAAAAGCAGGTCCAGGTCTGCCGCCTTGATCCTGGGGACGACCTCGTAGGCCCCTTCGGCGCAGTCCACCAGGCCGAACTCCGTGACGCTGAGGCTCTGCGCCTGCAACTTCTTCACCAGGTGGGCCAGCTTGCGCCGCATCTCATCGAGCAGCCCGTCGAACTGCTTCCAGTAAGCGTAATGTCCCACGCCGAGCACGCCGACGTTGGCGGTCAAGGGCTTGATGCGCGCGGCGGTTTTTCGGGTGTTCATAAAGACATCCTATTGTGGTGTCCCAGTAAAAAATTGCATAATGCGCGGTCATTCTGAGCGAAGCGAAGAATCTCATACGCCGCGCTTCGGCAATGGTTTAAGGTGTGAGATGCTTCGCTGCGCTCAGCATGACACGGGCTGGACTCATGCATTTTATTTCCGGGACAGCACGCTATTGCGATCGTTCGACGGGCTTGAGGCCGCCGAACAGGGCCAGCTCCAAGGCTTTGAAGAAACAATCCACGTCGGCAAATCCCGCTTCTCTCAGCCACGCGCACTGGACATCAACGCCCGTCAGGATATTCGCCTGCTTGTCGGCCCGACGGACCCACTCGGCGGCTACGGCTTCTCTGGACATTCCCTTGCCCAGACGATGCTGATGAGCGTAAAGCGAGTCGATCATGAGTTCCTCGGACAGGCCGTGAGCCCATTCCGAGGCAGAGGCCACGTGCTCCAGGTTAAGGAACAACCCGCCGGGCTTGAGCAGCTCGAAGACCTGTCTGTAGATGCGCCGCTTCTGCCGGTCCGGCTGATGATGGATGCAGAACCCGGACAGCACCAGGTCGAACGGACGCGAAGCTTTCACCGCCTTCGTCCAGGCGGCGTCGCCGAGGTCCGCCAGCAGCAACTGCGACCGCTGCTCCTGGCCATCCTTGGCTATCGCCTTCCTGGCTAGGTCAAGCATCGGCTGCGAGAAGTCCAGGAACGCGCATCGCGCTTGCGGATACTCCGTCAGCAGCATTCTTCCCAGCACGCCGTCGCCGCAGCCGAGATCGAGAACGGTTTGGACCTTCGGCACGAGGCGCCGAACGATGCGGAGGATCAGGTCCAATTGCTCCTGGGCCAGCGGAATGCCGCCGCGAACAAAACTCGTGAAGAGTTCGGCCAGTTCGGCTTGCTGCCAGGCGGTGTCGGGCCGCTTCATGGTGAATGCGTTTGCCTCACCCGGAGATGCTTCTTCGCGCGCCACTCATCCTTTCGGCTTGGCCAGTTGCTGCGCGAGCCAGTCGCCGGTGACGCGCAGGACGCCGAGCTTCATCTCCAGGTTCTGGCGCCGGACCGGGACCACGTCGAGCGGGTCCATGGTGGCCTGGCTCAGCACCTTGTCGAGGCTCACCGCGCACGAAGGCGCGCCGCCGCCCCCGCCGCCCGCCACGCAGATGCCGATCGCCGCTTTCCCCTCGATGCCCTTCTTCCCATCCGCGTGCCGGGCGATGCGCCGGAGCCGGTCGAGGAAGGCCCTGATGCTCTCGCTGAGGTCGCCGAAGTAAACCGGCGTGGCGAAGATCGCCGCGTCGGCCGACCGGATCTGCGCGACGAGCGCGGCGAAATCGTCCTCGATGATGCAGCGCCCTTCCGATCGGCAGAGGCCCCAGCCCGCCTCGTCGCATTGCCGGCACCGCTCGATCTTCATCGCCGGCAGGTACACCCGCTTCACCTCGACGCCCCGCCCGGCCAGCGCCTTGAGCAGCGAGTCGGCCGCGCGCGCGGTCTGGCCTTCCGGGTTCCTGCTCCCAAGGATTCCAACGACCTTCATGGCTTCCACCTCCTGTTATGTGCGGTACGGCCCGGCCTCCACGCGACGGCCGGACATCAAGTCTCATATTCTGACGAGAGCGGTTGCCTCCGTCAAGCAATTTTCGACGGTCCGCCGGTCTCTTGACGCCCCGCATTGTAGCGGCGTATATAGTAGTCGGCTGCAAGTAGATCGCGGACGCATTTACGCTCATTACCGGAGAAGACATCCATGACCTCGAAAGAGCGCGTGCTGGCGGGCGTGAACCATCGCGCCACGGACCGCATTCCCATTACGTTCGACGCGGAGAAGGAAGTGTATGCCGCGCTGCACAATCGGCTGGGCACGCGCTCCAAGGAGGAACTGTTCGACCGGCTGAACGTGGACACATGGATGATCGGGCCCCGCTCTCCGGAACCCAGGCCGGAAGCCAAGGCCGATAATGGCGTCTCGATGTGGGGATACCGGACGAAGGACACGGCGTACTCGGGCGGGACGTACAACGAACTGGTCTACAGCCCGCTGGCCGGAAAGAACGAACTGAGCGACATCCGGAATCATCCCTGGCCCGGCCCCGACGCGCTGACGTTTACGCATTGCCCGGCGCAGGCCGCCGCCCATGCCGACCGCGCCATCATCGGCACATTCACCTGGGGAGCGTATTTCATCGCCACGTTCGTCCGCGGCATAGAAGACCTGATGATGGACTTCGCCATGCGGCGGGAGTACGCCGACTACCTGATTCGGACCATTTCCGAGAGGACGCTGATGTACGTGGACAACCTGTTGAAGACCGCCGGCGACGGGGTTGACATCGTGTACATGGCCGACGACTACTGCTCCCAACTGGCGCCGATGTTCAGCCCCGCCCTCTTCAAGGAACTGGTCGTCCCGTACCTGCGCGCCACCGCCGACCGCGTCCACGCCAGCGACAAAAAGCTCCTCCTCCACGTCTGCGGCGCGGTGCGGCCGCTGCTGCCGATGATCCTCGACGCGGGCGTGGACATGCTCGAGCCGATCCAGATTCGCGCGGCGGGCATGGACCCGGCGGGCTTGAAGAGAGACTTCGGGCGGCGCCTCTGTTTTTACGGCGGCGTTGACCTGCAGCAGATCCTCGTTCACGGGACGCCGCAGGCGGTCGCGGACGAAGTGAAGCGCCTGATTGACATCCTGGGCGAAGACGGCGGCTACATCCTCGGGCCGGGCCACACGTACATCCAGGTGGACTCGCCGCTGGAGAATATCCTGGCGATGTACGAGACGGCCGCCGGCTATCGGCGGCGCGGGTAAGGGAATTTTGCATCTGGACTTGGCGGCGCGCGAGGGTTATATTGAACCGTGACGGTGCGCTCGCCGGAAAAGTTTCAGTGGAGGCGTCTCCATGGACGCGACGATCAACTTCACGGTGAACGGCCGGCAGCGGACCGTCACCGTGGATCCCCAGCGGCCGCTGCTGGACGTGCTGCGCGAAGAGCTGCAATTGACCGGGACCAAGTATGGCTGCGGCGAGGGGCGCTGCGGCGCCTGCACCGTCCTGGTTGACGGCAAGCGCGTCCGGTCCTGCATCACGCCGGCGGCGAGCGTCGCGGGCAAGGAAGTCCTCACCATCGAGGGCCTCGCGCCTTCCAAGCCGCCGTCGGCGACTGAAGGCGCCGCTCTCCATCCCGTCCAGGCGGCGTTCCTGGCCGAGCGCGCCTTCCAGTGCGGCTACTGCACTCCCGGCATGATCATGACCACCGTGGCCCTGCTCCAGGAGACTCCTCACCCGACCGACGAGCAGATTCTGACCGCCGTCAACGGGAACCTCTGCCGCTGCTGCGACTATCCCAGGATCCTCAAGGCGGTGCACCGCGCCGCCGAAGCAGGAGGGTGAACCTCATGACCAACGGAAAACCGGGGGCATTTGACAAGCTTCAGGCCGCGCTGAGCGACGCTGAACAACGCGACCCCGAATCCGAGGCAATTTACGCGCCGGCCGAACAGGGCATGACGCGCCGCACGTTCCTGAAGTACGTCGGCGCCGGCCTGCTCATCACCGTGATGCCGCTGGAGGTCCTCGGGCAGACGTTCCGCCGGGGCCGCGGCGAGAAAGGCCCGGGCGTCAGCGTCGCCGCGCGGATCCACATCGGCAAAGACGGCACGATCACCGTCATGACCGGCAAAGTCGAGGGCGGCCAGGGCGCGCGCACGGAGCTCACGCAGGCCGCCGCAGAGGAACTCGGCCTGCCGCCCGACCGCGTTCAACTCGTCATGGCCGACACCGATCTCGTCCCCGACGACGGCATCACCGCCGGCAGCGGGAGCACGCCGCGCACCGTGCCCGCCGTCCGCCACGGCGCCGCCGCGGCGCGCGCACTCCTCATCGCGTTCGCCGCCAAGCAATGGGCCGTGGACGCCGGCGCGGTGGAAGTCCGCGACGGCAAGGCCGTCCACGCCGCCACCCGGCGCGAGCTGACCTACGCCGACCTCGCCGCCGACGCCGACCAAGCCAAGGCGCTCCAGCAGCCCGCGCCCGAAGGCGTCGTCCTGACGCCCGTCAAGGAGTGGAAGGCGCTCGGCCAGTCGGTCGCCCGGCCGAACGCGCGCGACATCGTCACCGGCGCCCACCGTTACCCTTCGGACATGACGGCGCCCGGTATGCTCTACGGCAGGATGCTCCGCGCGCCCTCCTACGGCGCGAAGCTGACGAACCTCGATCCCGCCGCCGTCCAGGCGATTCCGGGCGCGGTGCTCGTCCGGGAAGACTCGTTCGTCGGCGTCGTCGCCCCGACGACCTTCGCCGCCGAGCGCGCCGTGGCCGCGCTGGCCCCGACCGCCGCCTGGGAGACCGCGGACCAGCCCGGCAGCAAGACGATCTTCGACTATCTGCGCCAGCATACGCACGAGGCTGTCCAGCCGAACCCCTACGCCGCCGACGTCGGCGCGGCCGCCAAGTCCCTCAAGCAGACCTACACCGTCGCCTACGTCCAGCATGCGCCGCTGGAACCCCGCTCCGCGCTCGCGGCCTGGGACGGCGGCAAGGTCACCGTCTGGCTCACGACGCAGAACCCGTTCGGGTGCCGGAACGAGATCTCGCGCGCCCTCGGCTTGAACGCCACGGACGTGCGCGTCATCGTTCCCGATTTCGGCGGCGGCTTCGGCGGCCGGCACACCGGCGAAGAGGGCGTCGAGGCCGCGCGCCTCGCCCGCGCCGCCGGCAAGCCCGTCCTCGTCCGCTGGACGCGCCGCGAGGAATTCACCTGGGCCTGCTTCCGCCCCGCCGGCGTCATTGACATCGAGGCCGGACTCGATGCCGCGGGGACGATCACCTCGTGGTACCACGTCAACATCAGCGGCGGCAACTTCGGCGGCTCCGCCGTCGGCACGCCGTACCGCGTGGGCAAGGCCAAGTCGCAGGCCGTGCAGGCCGATTCCCCGCTGCGGACCAGCTCGTACCGCGCGCTGGCCGCAACGGCCAATAATTTCGCGCGCGAAGCCTTCATGGACGAACTCGCCGCCGCCGCCGGGCGCGACCCGCTCGAGTTCCGCCTGGCCCACCTGGACAAGGCGGACGATGCGCGCCTCCGCGCCGTCCTGGAAACCGCCGCGAAGCGCTTCGACTGGGCCGGCCGCCGCGGGAAGAGAGAGCCCGGCGTCGGCGTGGGACTCGCCTGTGGCACCGAGAAGGGATCCTGCGTCGCCGCGTGCGCCGAGGTTGCCGTCGAGCAGGGCGAGATCGTGGTCCGCCGCGCGTGCGAGGTCTTCGAGTGCGGCGCCGTCCTCAACCCCGGCAACCTCACCGCGCAGGTCCACGGCTGCCTGCTTATGGGAATCGGGCCGGCGCTGCGCGAGGAAATGCAGTTCGAGAAGGGCGCCGTCCTCAACGCGTCGTTCTCGAAATACCTCGTGCCGCGGTTCCGGGACGTCCCCGAGTTGGACATTCACCTGCTCGACCGGCCCGATCTTCCGTCGGCCGGCGCCGGCGAGACTCCGATCATCGTCATCGCGCCGGCCATCGCCAACGCCGTCTTCCATGCGACGGGCCGGCCGATCCACCAGATGCCCATGCGCCTGGCCAAAGACGAGAAGACCGCCGAGGCAGGGCATTCATGATTCGGCCGTCTTCCGCAGGGGAAATCCACCGGGCCATCGTGGCTTTTGCGGACAGCGGCAGAGCCTTTGCCGCGGCGATCGTGCTGAGGGACGAAGGCTCTACGCCGCGCAAGGCCGCCACGAAGGCGCTGATCGAGCCCAATGGTTCGATCCGCGGCACCATCGGCGGCGGAAAGGTCGAGGCCGAGACCCAGCGCCTCGCGATTGAAGCCATCCGCACCGGGCGCCCCGTGGCGTTTGACTTCGTACTGGAGGGCGGCAGCGCGGAGGACGACCAGCCGATCTGCGGCGGCTCGATGCGCATCCTCATTGATCCCACCGCTGCCGCCCATGCCGCCGCCTATGCCAAGGCTGCCGAGGCCGAGCGCCTGCGCCGACGCGGTGTCCTGCTCACCTCAGTCCGCACCAGCGCCCTGCAGCCCTCCGGCACGCACGTTGGCCCCGCGCCGAAAGTCGCCGTGCTGTGGATCGCAGAGGGTGCCGTACCCGCCGACATGGGTTTCCCCGGGAGCGACGCCGTCCGCGCGGCGCTCGCGCGGCAGACGCCGGAATTCCTTGTCCAGGATGAGCCGCAGGCAGGCGCGCAACTCCAGGTCCTCGTCGAGCCGCTCATCCCGCCGCCGCTCCTGGTCATCGCCGGCGGCGGGCACATCGGCCAGGCGCTGGCCCTCCAGGCCGGTCTCGTCGGGTTCGCAGTCACGGTCCTGGACGACCGGCCCGAGTTCACCGATCCCGCGCTCTATCCTGCGGGTGTGGTCACGCGACGCTGCGACATCGCCGGCGAACTGGCCGGCTTCCCCATCGCCGCGGACACGTTCATCGCCATCGTCACGCGCGGCCATCAGCACGACCGGGCCGCCCTCGCGGCCTGCATACGCAAGCCGGCCGCCTACATCGGCATGATCGGCAGCCGCCGCAAAGTCGCCCTGATCCGCAAGGACCTCGTCGAATCCGGCGACGCGACCGAGGAAGAGTTCAACCGAGTCTACGCCCCGATCGGCCTGGACATCGGCGCCGAGACCGTCCCGGAGATTGCCGCGAGCATTGTCGCCCAGTTGATCGCCGTCTGCAGGAAGGGCGTGGCGCCGCGGTTCCCGGCCGCGCAGGTTCACGCCTGATGGCCGCTGATAGAAACCCGACGATCTGCGCCGTCATCCTCGCCGCGGGCCAATCCAGGCGCATGGGCGCGCAGAAGCTGCTGCTGCCCTTCGACGGCGGGACGGTGATCGGCCGCATCGCCGGAGAAATCCTGCGCAGCCCCGTCGCGCGGACGTTCGTCGTCGTGGGAGCGGACGGCGCTCGCGTCGCCGCGGCCCTCGAGACCGAACGCGTTTCACGCAAAGAGGCCTTTTCCTTCATCACGAATCCTGCCCCCGAAGGTGACATGCTCAGCTCCGTCCGGTGCGGGCTTCGGGCGCTGCCGCCTGAGTGCGAGGCGATCCTGGTCGCGCTCGGCGACCAGCCCTCCATCACCGCCGAACTGGTCACGCGGATCGTCCACGCCTTTGGCGCCTCCGGCCACGGCATCGTCGTCCCGGTCTACGCCGGGAAGCGTGGGCATCCGATCCTCTTCTCCGCGCGCTACTCCGAGGAAGTCCTGATCCGCCATGACGACCTCGGCCTCCGCGGGCTCCTTCGCGCGCATCCGGAGGACGTGCTGGAACTCCCGGCCGACAGCGCCTCCGTGCTCTCGGACATGGATTATCCGCAGGATTATCTAAGGGAACTCGGCAGGCTTGCTGGCAAAGGTCCCAAGCCGCAGTGATGACAGCCGGCCGCGAGTTACGCCGCGGAGTAGTTCCCTTCCTTGCGCCAGACATCGAGCATCAGCTCGTAGCGCGCCAGCTTCATCCCGGTATAGATGCAATTGCTCGTGGAGAAGACGTAGCCGCCGCCGGGCATGCCGTGCCGCAGGCAATAGCGCGCCGATTCGATGATTTCCTCGTCGGCGCCGGTGTCCAGCGCCGAGCACTTCACGTTGCCGATGAGGCAGACCTTGTCGCCGTAGCGGCGCTTGATCTCCGCGATGTCCACGGCGCCCTGCGGGTCGAGAGAATGCAGCGCGTGGGGATGCGCCTGAACGAGCTGGTCCAGGATCGGCATGATGTTGCCGTCCGTGTGCTTGACGGTGTAGAACCCCATGTCGCGGTAGCCCTGAATGAGCCGCGCCAGGTACGGCGTGACGAACTCGCCGAACTGCCGCGGGCTCAGGAACGGCCCGGTGTTGAAACAGTAATCGGAGCACATGGCGAACCCGTCCAGGCTGCTGCGCTTCTTCAACTGCTCCGCGCGCGCGAGGGCGCGATCAACGCGTTGCGCGGCCTCGGCATGCAGCGCCTGCGGCTCCTCGGCCAGCCGGGCGGCGAAGTCGCTCATGTTCTGCCCCGAGGGGATGCTGAACGTCGCGTCGCCTTCGAGCATGAGGAAGTACTTGTCGCCGCTCTTCTCGCGGACGAGGTCCACCAGCCGGATGCATTCGTCGCGGCTTGACGGGTTCGGATGCAGGAAGATGGCGCTGTGCTCGAAGCGCTCCGCCGTGGCGACGAAAACATCGGCCATTTCGTTGCGGTGGAGCTGGCGTTCCTTCGGTTCCATCTGGTCCCACTGCCCGTACGCGCGGTGGCTCGGATGGACCTTGCCGAAGGCCTCCATCGTCAGGAAAAACACCAGCTCGAAATGGGGAACGCGGCCGGCCATCGGCTGGCGGTTCAGTGCGGCGATGAATCGTTCGCGTGGCGTCATGTCTTTTCGGCCATTCCCATCGCTTACTTGATCCGATAGAGATGCACGTCCCACTGGCCGAAATGGTCCTGGAACTTGCCGCCCGCCGGCTGAATCTTCCGGTTTTCGCCGAGGACTTCGACCTGCGCGCCGACAGGGAGACCTTCGAGGGTGAAGGCGACTTCCGTGTCGCCGGGCTTGGCGGCGACGGCGAAGACGTACGTCGCGCCGCCGTGCTTCTTCACCATGGTCTCCACGGGCACGTCCTTGTTCGACGATTCCACCTTCAGCGCGTCCTGAATCGTGGGACTGTTCAGCACGGGCGCGAGTTCATGGACCTGCTTGTTGTTCGCCGTCACGGCGGCGAGCATCTGCGGATCGTCCAGCAGCGCGTGGTCGGCGAACTTGGGCTTCCATTCATGGCAGAAATAGAGGACTCCGCGGCTGCCGTTCACCAGGCTGATCCAGAATTCCGCCTTGACCTGCTTGGGCGTGGCCTTGAAATTCGTCTCGATCCGCGTGCATTCGATGGTGTTCCAGACGGGCTTACGCCCTTCGGTCCACTTGACCAGCCGCGCGACGCCGAGGCCGACCATGTCCAGCTTGTCCTTGACCTGCGCGTTATCGTGCGCCACCGGGTAGATGTCGAACGCGACGATGTCGGCTCCCTTGGCGTACTCGGCATAATCCTCGGGATGATTCGTGCGCGTGCCGCGGCCATACCAGGCGTCCCACGCCACGCCCTGGCCAAGGC
The DNA here is from genome assembly GCA_050015075.1 of Candidatus Brocadiia bacterium. GTDB lineage: Bacteria > Planctomycetota > Brocadiia > CAIUPP01 > CAIUPP01 > JBEKCB01. The sequence goes on from JBEKCB010000012.1 coordinate 41,332, forward strand.
CAAGGTACACGGGCCGGGTGGGGTCCGCCTTGTGGAACGCTTCGTATCTCTCGACGATCTTCGCCGGCAAAATGGGCGGCCCATAGCCGGCGCCGCCCGGGAGCGCCTGGGCGTTGTCGGGTTCGTCGTCCTGCAGCCAGCCGACGATGGTCCGATCGTCCTTATGGGCCAGGGCCACGCGATTCTGATCGCAGATGAGCTGCATTCCGCTTTTCTTAAGCTCGGCGAGCTGGGCTTCGCTCGGCCCGTTCCACAAGCCGATGAAGACATTGATGCCCGCCTTCTTGTACTCGGGCGCAAGCACCGGGTTCTGCAGCCAGACGCCGATGGGGAAGTAGGTGTCATCCTTCGGCGGCCCGTTCTTCCATTGCGCATAGGGACTGGCTTCGTCGGCGCCGGCGGCAACGGTTACAGCCAATAGGAGAGCTGCTGCCGTCAGAAATCCCTGGCCGATCATCTTCGTTTCTCCCCTCAAAGTGATAGCCCGCGAAAGGACATAGAGGGCTTAAACTACGCCCTCGCAGCGCTAATGTCAATGGCCGCCGGCGGTCCGCCTTTGCTCTTGGGTCAGCGGAAGGTATGATACTGCGAAGCAGGTTCACGATGGCTGTGATCGTCAGTCATATCGGAGGTCTCGGCTATGGCCAGGATGAAGAAAATCAGGCTTGGCGTGGTCGGCGTCGGACGCGGTGCAACCTTCGCCAGGGGCGCCGGCCCGCACCTGGGCGTCGAGCTGGTGGCGCTGTGCGACGCATGGAAAGAGCGGTTGAAGAACCTCGGCAAACAGCTCAAGGTCGCCACTTACACCGACTACGACAAGTTCCTCGAGCACGACATGGACGCCGTCGTTCTGGCGAACTTCTTCCACGAACACGCGCCCTTCGCCATCAAGGCGCTCAACGCCGGCATGCACGTCATGAGCGAGACCGCCTGCAACGCCACACTCGCCGAGGGCGTGGAGCTTTGCCGCACTGTGGAGAGGACCCGCCGCATCTACATGCTCGCCGAGAACTATCCCTACACCGCCTTCAACATGGAGATGCGCCACCTCTACCGCTCCGGCGAAATCGGGCAGGTCACCTACGCCGAGGGCGAGTACAACCATCCCATGTCGCCGCGCGACCGGAACGCCATCGCGTGCGGCGTGAACCATTGGCGCAACTGGCTGCCCAGCACGTATTATTGCACCCATGCGCTGGCGCCGCTCGTCTTCATTACCGAGACGATGCCCGTCAAGCTGAACGCGCTGTCCATCGCCTGCCGCGAAGTGGACGACCTGACGACCCACCGCGGCGATCCCGGATCGGTCATCCTCTGCCGCATGGACAACGGATCGGTGTTCCGCATTCTCGGCGTGTTCCTGCCGGGACACAGCAACTGGTACCGCGTGCACGGCACGCGCGGCGCCATGGAGATCGCGCGCGGGCCCGGTTACTTCGGTCCCGAGCAGGTGCGCGTATGGCATGAGGAGTGGAACCGCCGTCCGGGCGACCCGCTGGACCGAACCTATGCGCCGGAGTGGCGTGAACACGCCGACCTCGCCCGCAAGGCCGGGCACGGCGGCGGTGATTTCTGGACGACCTTCCATTTCGCCGAAGCCATCCGGACGGGCAAGCAGCCGTTCCTGAATGTGTACCGCGGAGTCGCCATGTCCTCCGTCGGCATCCTTGCCTGGAAAAGCGCTCTGCAGGACGGGCAGCCGTTCGACGTGCCCGATTTCAGAAGCGAGAACCTGCGAAAGCGTTACGAGAGCGACCACTGGTCGCCCTGGCCGGGCCACGCCGCGCCCGGGCAGCCGCCGGCGAGCATTCTGGGCGACCTCAAGCCCGCGAAGAAGGATATGGCCTTTGCGCGAAAGGTCTGGAAGAGTGTCGGCTACACCGGAGAGTAAACCGCCGCCTCAGCAGCTCCACATGGTCTGGCCGCAGGAGCGACTCGGCAGCCCGCCGGCCTGCTCGCTGCCGGAGGGCTACACGCTCCGCACGTTCCGCCCCGGCGACGCCGCCGATCACGTCCGGCTCATGCACGCTGCGGGGTTCGCTAACTGGAGCCAGGAGCAGCTCGCCGCGGCCATGGATAAGTGCCTGCCCGATGGGTTCTATGTCATCGAACACAACGCGAGCGGCCGGCTCGCAGCGACCGCCATGGCACACCACCAACCTTTGGCATATCTTCCCTGTGGCGGCGAGTTGAGTTGGGTGGCCGGCGACCCTGAACACAAGGGCAAGGGCCTGGGATACGCCGTCTGCGCCGCGGCGACCCGGCGCTTGCTTGAAATCGGCTACCGCAACATCTACCTGCGCACGGATGATTTCCGGCTGGCGGCGATCAAGGTCTACTTGAAGCTCGGATACGTCCCGTTCCTCTTTGCGCCGGACATGGAGGGACGCTGGCGGGACGTCTGCGCAAGACTGGGCGCGGATTTCGAAAAGACGCGCAGCGTGCGCGTGCTTTCCCCGTAGCGGCGCTGCCAGGCGCTGCTTCGTATGCCCTGATGGGCACGCTACGAGCGATACGCCCGGTTCGCGCAGGAAGCTCGGACGATGTCGGCAAGGTTTTCGAGCGAGGATTCCTTGACGAGGCAAGTCGAGGCGCCTGCCGCCCTGATTGCGTCATTCTGGGTTGCGTCGCCATAGGCGGAGAGACCTATCACGCGGATATCAGGCATTTCGGCCAGGATGCGCCGCGTCGCCTCGACGCCGTCCATGACGGGCATGCTGACATCCATGAGGATGACGTCCGGATGCGTGCCCTGCGCCAGCCTTACGGCTTCTTCTCCGTTCGCAGCCTGGCCGACGATTTCAATGTCTGCCTCGTGCTGCAACTGAGTGACGAGCAGCAGCCGCAGGTTTTCGTAATCATCCGCGATCAGAGTGCGTATCTTATGCGCGGCTTCCGCTGCACGGGGTCCTCCGAGTTCCCTTGCCGATGACTCGGCTGTTCCGGCGCGCCTTGCGGTCGCGCGCAATGGGGCAACCAGGGTCACGCGCGTTCCGCGTCCCGGCACACTCTGTATGTCGAGCTTTCCGCCGATCAGTTCGATTCGGCCGCGAGCGTTGGCCAGGCCGAAACCCAGGTGCCTTCCAAGCGTCGCCGAATCGAACCCGGCCCCCTGGTCTTCTACGACGATCTCGGCCGGACCCGCACCGGACCGCGTGACGCACACCCGCGCCGATTTTACGCCGGCATGTTTGACGATGTTGAACAGCACCTCGCGGACCCCTTGATACAGCAGAATGCACACTCCTTCGTTGTCGGGCGGGATCTCCAAGTCGGCAGCCACCTCGACGGCCAGATCGTGCGCTTCCTGCATCTGCTGCCCAAGCTGTCGCAGGGCGGCGACCAGGCCGCGGTTATGAAGCTCGGGCGGGCTCAGTTCGACGGCTAAAGATCGGGCGGTGCGGACCGACTGATCCAGCAGGTCATGGACGCCCTCGATCGCGCTTTGCCGCTTTTCGGCGGTCGTCTCCTTGCCTGCAAGAATCAGCTTCAGCTTGGCCGCCGCGAGCGTCTGTTGAAGGTGATCGTGAAGCAGCTGCGCTACCCGCTGGCGCTCGCGCTGTTCGGCCTGCGTCAACTCCAGGGCCAGCCCGTAAAGCTGCGTGGAGCGGTGATCCAGGTCCTTCAGCGTGACCTTGAGCGCCTCCTCGGCCCGTTTGCGCTCGGCGACTTCCTGGCTCAGGCTGGTCGCCTTGCGCTCCAGGGCCTGGTGGCTACGTCGCACGGCGCTCACCACGACCGCAGCCAGGACAAACAGCGCGAGTCGCTCGCCGCCGTTCCAATAGCGGATAAACGGCGTTGCATACGAGACCTGCCAAAGGGTTTCCACGCCTTCCCTGACCACGATGCTGACTACGGCCATAAAGATCCCGGCCCACACGCATTCCACCCAAGCGGCAAGGCCGACCGGCAGCAAGTAAAAAAAGGACCAGGCGACCTGCGGACCCGTCGCGTAGTCCGCCCAACCGACCAGAATTACCAGGAGTGCCGATCCCGTGAGCGCGAGAATTCGCTTGTGGGTCGGAAGAGAGAGCATACTCATTCCAGAATCCGTTCTCACGTCCCGATCCACCCTCGCGCTTGGGATGGCGGGCTTGCGACCTTGCTGAAAGACCCACCCGAGGCAAATGCACTGCAGGGGATGCCCAAGTCCCATCCGCAATGCAATCCGGAATCTCAGAAGATGGCCGCCACACCTCACGACAGTCAGCCATCGAATATCCGATTCTGACCACCAGAATTCTACTTGTCAAGGAAAATTCGCGCGGCGAAAGAGGACCTCTGCTCCGGCTGGCTGAGCAGCGCTGACGAAGGCGCGGGCAGAAAACTCGGTTGCAATTTCATCCCGGGAAGGTACAATCCGGGCACGCGGCTTCACGATGGGTATGACCCGCCCGTCATCCGGAAATACAGGCTGAAAGGATCGGAGTTCCATGGGCAATCCGGCCCCGCATGATTGGGAGAATCTGAACCTTTTGCAGCGCAACCGCGAGCCTGCTCACGCGACGCTGCTGCCGTACGCGGACGCCTTGTCCGCCCGGCGCGGCGAGCGCGCGGCCTCGCCCTTCTTCCGCCTGCTGAGCACATTAGCCGCGCCGACGGTGCGCGGCTGGTGCATGAATAGAAAATGCGGGCCGGGCGCGCATTTTCTGAGGAGCGGCGAGTGGGCCTTCCGCTATCTCGCGTCCCCGGCCGAGACGCCGGCGAAGTATCCGCATGTCAGCGCCACCGGCTGGGACCGCATCCCTGTCCCGAGCAACTGGCAGATGCACGGCTACGGGATCCCGCAGTACACCAACGTCAATTACCCCTACCCGATTGACCCGCCGCGCGTGCCGCAGCAGAATCCGACCGGCCTCTACCGCCGCGCGTTCACCGTCCCGGCGGACTGGAAGGGGCGGCAGGTCTTCCTGGTCTTCGACGGCGTGGACAGCGCCTTCTATTGCTGGGTCAACGGCAGGCAGGTCGGCTACAGCCAGGGCAGCCACATGCCTTCGGAATTCAACGTCACGTCCTTGCTCAAGCCGGGCGTGAACACGCTCGATGTGCAGGTCTTCCAGTGGTCCGATGGGAGCTACCTGGAAGATCAGGACATGTGGCGGCTGAGCGGCATCTTCCGCGACGTGTCCCTCTTCTCGACGCCACCGCTGCACCTGCGCGACGTGTTCATCCGCACGCCGCTCGACCGCGACTGCCGCCATGCCGTCCTCCACGTGCAGGCGCGGCTGCGCAACTACGGCGCGGCGGCGCGCGCGCACCGGGTCCATGCGCAGCTTCTGGCAGCCGACGGCCGCGCGTTCCTCGATGGCGAGGTCGGCCGGGTCGGCTCGCTGGCGGCCGGCCGCGAGAAACTGCTCGAGGCCCGATTCCCCGTCGCCGAGCCGGCGCTCTGGTCGGCGGAGACGCCGAACCTGTACACCCTTCTCCTCACGCTGCTGGATGCGAAGGGAAACACGGTCGAGGTCGAATCCTTCCGCGTCGGCTTCCGCCAGGTGGAAATCCGCGACGGGCGATTCACCGTCAACGGCAAGCCGGTCCTCCTGCGCGGAGTGAACCGCCACGAGAGCGATCCGGACACCGGCCACGCGGTGAGCCTCGAGTCCATGGTGCGCGACATCGAGCTGATGAAGCGGCACAACATCAACGCCGTGCGCACGTCGCACTACATCAACGATCCGCGCTGGTACGATCTCTGCGACCGCTACGGGCTGTACATCGTGGACGAGGCGGACCTGGAGACGCACGGCTTCGGCTACAACCGCGACGACATTCCTCCGCGCGCGCCGGAGTGGAAGGCGGCGTTTGTGGACCGCGCCGAGCGCATGGTCGAGCGCGACAAGAACCACCCCTGCGTGGTGATCTGGTCGCTCGGCAACGAGTGCGGCTTCGGCCCGAACCACTACGCCATGGCGGAGCGGATCCGCCGCACCGACCCGACGCGGCCGATCCATTACGAATCGGAGAACTATTCCGCCGGCTACAACGGGCCCAAGGTGGCGGACATCGAGAGCGTGATGTACCCGCGCGTGGATTTCCTCCTCGAACAGGGTCGCAAGAAGGACCCGCGGCCCTACTTCATGTGCGAGTACGCCCACGCGATGGGCAACGGGCCGGGCAACCTGAAGGAGTACTGGGACGTCATCCGGGCGCACCCGCGGCTCATGGGCGGCTGCGTCTGGGAATGGTGCGACCACGGCATCCGCCGCCGCACGAAGAAGGGAGTGGAATGGTTCGCCTACGGCGGCGACTTCGGCGATCAGCCGAACGACGGCAATTTCTGCATAGACGGCCTCGTCTTCCCCGACCGCCGCCCGCATCCGGCGCTGCTGGAGTACAAGAAAATCCTGGAGCCGGTCGCCGTTGAGGCGGTGGATCTGGCGAAGGGGCGCGTGAGAATCCGCAACCGGTACGACTTCCTCGCCCTCGACCACCTGGAAGCGCAGTGGCTGCTCATGCGCGACGACCGGGTCGTTCAACAGGGACCGCTTCTGCTGCCGGCGGTCCCGGCGCGCGGCGAGGCCGAGGTCTCCATTCCCTTCGCTCCGCCGCCGCCCGAGCCGGGCGCTGCGTACCGGCTGGAACTGCGCTTCGTCACCGCCGCCGACACGCCCTGGGCCCCGCGCGGGCATTGGGTCGCATGGGCTCAATTCGACTTGCCGATTCCCTCGCCGGCCTTGCCGGCCATTCGGCGCAGCACGCTGCCGAAGCTGACGGTCCGGGAGGACGAACGCGCCGTTTGCGTCGCAGGGAAGTCCTTCCGAGCGCGCTTCGATCGTTTCAGCGGCACGCTGGCCGCGCTGGAATTCCGGGGACTTTCGCTGCTGGAGCAAGGGCCGCGGCTGAATCTCTGGCGCGCCCCGACGGACAACGATACGTGGATCGTCGCGGACTGGCGCAAGGCCGGTCTCGACCGCCTCCTTTCGCGCGTCTCGCGGACCGAGGCCGAGCGATTGGATGCCCACACGCTGCGCTTCACCAGCGAATTCACCCTGGCGGCCAAGTCGCTGCGGCCGGCCTTTACCGCGGTCACGAGCTGGACCGTCCGCAGCGACGGCGACATACTCCTGGAACAATCGCTGACCCCGGCGGCGGGATTGCCGGCGCTCCCGCGCGTGGGCATGCAGGTCGCTCTCGACGGCCGGCTGAACCGCCTGGAATGGTATGGCCGCGGGCCGCACGAGAACTACGTGGACCGGAAGGAAAGCGCGCGCATCGGGCGGTATCGCGGCACGGTGCAGGAGCAGTACGTCCCGTACGTCCGGTCGCAGGATTTCGGCGCGAAGAGCGACTGCCGCTGGGCGGCGCTGACCGACCGGCGCGGGGTCGGGCTGCTGGCCATCGGGCAGCCGCTCCTGATCGTCACCGCGCACCATTACAGCCCGGAGAACCTCAACGCCGCGCGGCACACGTTCGACCTCGTCCGGGAGAACCGGACGTACCTGTACCTGGATGACCGGCACTGCGGGCTCGGCAGCGCCAGTTGCGGCCCCAAGCCGCTGGCGGAATACCTGATCGAGCCGAAGCAGATGCGTTTCCGGTTGCGGTTGCGCCCCGTCTGCCTCACGAGCGATGATCCGATGCGGCTTTACGCGCAGAGCTTGTAGTGGCGCCGTCAGGCGCTACTTCGTATGCCCTTACGGGCACACTACGAGCGGACGACGCCACCACAACCGCAGCGCTTGCACAGGCGATACTGGCACAGAAAACGGCGATCACGATTACGAGGTTTTGAAACAACCTGACAGAAAGGAATCTCATGAAAACCACGACCGGATCCAGCGGCGGCAGGCCGATGATCATGTCCGCGCGCGGAGTGGTGAGCTCCGGCCATTACCTGGCGACGGAGATCGGGCTGGACGTCCTGCGCGACGGCGGCAACGCGTTCGACGCGGCGGCGGCCACCGGCTTCGCGCTGACGGTGCTCATGCCGCACCAGAACGGCATCGGCGGCGAGGTTCCGATGGTCGTCTATTCCGCCGCGGCCAAGAAGGTCTGGGCGGTGAGCGGACACGGCATTGCGCCGCGTGCCGCCACGATCGAGCGCTACCTGGAAATGGGGATTCGAGTCATCCCCGGAGACGGCTTCCTGCCCGCGCTGGTCCCGCCCGCGTTCGGCAGTTGGATTCTGCTGCTGCGGAAATTCGGGAGCCTGCGCCTGTCGCGGCTGCTGGCCCCGGTGATCGAGCTGACGCGCATCGGTTTCCCCATGTACGACTCCCTGCACGCGAGCATCGCCGGATCCGCGAACCGATTCCGCGACGAGTGGCCGTCATCGGCGGAAGTCTTCCTCGTCAATGGCGAGCCGCCGAAGCCGGGCACGATCTGGCGGCAGCCGCACTGGGCGGCGACGTTCGACCGGCTTCGGGTGCTGGACGAGAAGCACGGCCAGCGCGACGACGGTCTGCGCGCGGCTTACGACGCCTTCTATCGCGGCGAGATCGCGGAGCGCATCGTCGCTTTCGCGCAAGCCTCGCACATCCGCGACGCCTCCGGCCAGGCGCACAACGGCCTCCTGACGCTTGAGGACTTCAGCGATTTCAACCCGCGACTCGAGGAGCCGGCGCGCACCGACTATCACGGCATCGCGGTCCACAAGTGCGGCCCGTGGACGCAAGGCCCGGTGCTTTTGCAGACGCTGAACCTGCTCGAGGGATACAAGCTGAAGGCACTGCGGCACAATTCGGCGGAGTACATTCACACGGTCATCGAGTGCATGAAGCTGGCCTACGCGGACCGCGAGTTCTACTACGGCGACCAGGAGTTCGCGGACGTGCCGATGGACCGGCTGCTCTCGAAGGAATACGCGGCGGAGCGGCGGCGCCTGGTGGACGCGGAGCGCGCATCGCTGGAACTGCGGCCCGGAGATCATGCCCCGGTGCGGGCGGAGAACGTCACCGATGTTGACGCCGCGCTGGCGCAGGGCTCCGGCGGCGCGAACGGCGACACGACGAAGCTGGAAGTGATTGACGCGGCGGGGAACATGGTCTCCGCCACTCCGAGCGGCGGCTGGCTGCCCTCATCGCCGGTCATTCCCGGACTCGGATTCCCGCTGGGCACGCGCGGGCAGATGTTCTCGCTGACGAAGACGCACCCGAACTGCCTGGCGCCCGGCAAGCGCCCACGGACGACGCTGACACCATCGCTGGCCATGCGCGACGGCGCGCCGTTCATGGTCTTCGGCAGCCCCGGCGGCGACGCGCAGGACCAGTGGGCGCTTCAGTTCCTGATGAACGTGCTGGAGTTCGGCATGTCGCTGCAGGAAGCGGTGGAGGCGCCGACGTTCTGGACGAGCCATTTTCCGTCGTCCTTCTACCCGCGCGCCGCCGAGCCGGGATCGCTGTACATCGAGAAGCGGATCGGCAAGCGCGTGCGCGACAACCTGGCCGCGCGCGGGCACCTGGTGAAGGTCATGGGCGCGTGGGCCGGCGGCAACACGCTCGCGGCAGCCATTGACGGAACGACCGGCGTGCGCCGCGCCGCCGCCTCGCCGCGGCAGGAGCCGGCATACGCGGCGGGCTGGTAGAACAGGCTTCAGAATCCAATAATCGCAATTGCAGTTTTCTGCAAGCGGCATCGCCTCACCGCGGCCTGCGCCGCTGCTCATTCTTTCGGCCGGGTCAGGTCAACGTAGCCGATGTCGGCATGGGCCTCGAAGAACTTCGCGACGCTTTCCAGCGATACCTCCTTGCCGGTCTCGACGGAGATGGCCTCGGCGATCTCGGCGAGCGACCGCTTCCCGTCGGCCCAGAACAAGGCCCACGGCGCGCGTACGCCGGAATCCTGTATGCGCTTCCTCGCGTCGGGCCACAGGTTCTCATGCGTGGGGACGAGCAGCGCCTTGCGGCGCGGGACCAGGCTCGCGACGGCGGCCATGGACCGGCTGACCGGTTTCCGGGGCTTGCGGCGCTGGGGAAGGTTTTTCGCAGCCGCGCCGACCTGGCGCTCGCAGTCCTTGAAATGCGCCAGGGCCGAATCGCGATCGGGTCCCGAGAGCCAGCGCCTGAGCCGTTCCAGAGAAACGGCATGCTGCTGCCGGATATACTCGATCTGCTCGCGCGTCGGCTTCTTCTCAGGCGCGCGCAGACGCAGGATCGCCTTCTGCGTCTGCCAGGTCGCGATCTGCGCCGCTTCCGGCGTCCCGGCCGCGGCAAGGAAGTAGAGATAGCCGGCCATGGCCGCGGCGCAGGCGGCCATTCCTTTGGGATCGAGCACGTCCGGGGTGTCGGCGGAACTGTGATAGGTCGTGTAAGGACTGTTCGATATCCACGGACAAGGAAATCCATATTGCGGGTCGCCCAGCAGGGTGTCGAGCGTCGAGACGAAGGGGCCTAACGCGAAACGATAGCCCGGGTTGCCCAGGCTCAGCGCCGAGCGCACCATGGCGGCGCCGACGTCGTTCACGAATCCGGCGGACATGGGAATCGTTTCGTGCCAGGTCAATGCCTGCCCGCACAGGGCCGGCTTGACGCCGACGCCATCCATGCACACGCCCGCCAACGGCGTTCGGGGGAGCATGCGGTGCTCCACGTAGTTGAAGAACCCGTAGCACTCGTAGCTGGCCAGCAGGCGGATGGTCCGCCGCGCGGGCGGCAACCGCTTTGCCGCCACGAGCCTGCAGATGGCGCGGGCGATCTCCATGGAGACGGCGACGCCGGATGCGTTGTCCACCGCGCCGGGTTCGGCGCTGTGGGCGATGGACCAGACCTCGTCCTGCGGATCGCCTTCGCCCGCGATTAGTCCGCTGACGACATCGTGCGATCCCACATAACGCCGGACGTTCACGCGCACGCGCAGAAGGACCGGCCCGCGCTCCTGGATCATGCGGCGCAGTTCGTCGCCCTCGCGCGCGGAGATGGAGAGGCCGACCAGGCGCCCGGAAGCTTCGTCAATCTTGATGCTGCCCCACGAGAACTTGGCCCAGGCCGTCGCCTCGGGCCGGTCGCGGACCGGCAGATCGTAGATGAGGCCGGCAGCGCCTTTCTTGAAGAACTCAAATCCGGCCTCGCGGCCGAGCCGCGTCAGGACCATCTTCCCGAGCAGTCCGCGCGGCGGGACGCGGTCGTACGCCTCCTTCGAGTCGAGGGCCACCAACTCGCAGGTCATTCCTTCCGCAGGCGTGCTGGTGCTCCACTGGACCACCTGCCAGGGGTTCTTATGATAGTCAACCAGCCGCCGCCGGATGGGTTTGACGATGTCGGCGGTCGCCCCGAGCACGTCCGCGGCTTCGTGGATCGTCCACCGCCCCGAACCCGGCACGCCGCCGGTCTGGATGCTGTATACCTCCGTTGCCGCGCCGGCCCGCTCGAATCCCCAGCAGATCGTGCGGGTCGTATCGTGGAACCGGTCGAAGGAGTTCCACCGGTCCGTCTCGACAATCGCCTTGACGGAGTTGAGAATCCGCCCGCCCGCGATGGCGCCGTGCAGCAGCGGGATGGTCTCTCGACAGAACTTGCTCATGCATCCGGGCAAACGAGGCTCTCGCATGGGAGCGCTCCATGAAACGTCAGTCGAAAATCACATGCATAAACTCAGCACGCGTCATGCCGCTCGTAGTGTGCCCGTCAGGGCATACGAAGTAGCGCCTGAGGCGCCACTACAAGCGGCGTATGAGATTCCTCGCTGCGCTCGGAATGACGACCGCGCATTATACAAGTTATTCCGATGCCAGCGCACAAGATGAGCCGCTACCGCGCGGAAGCGGCGCGTTTCCTGTAGGCGCTGCAGAACAAACAAGTTTCGGCGTCGCAAAGCAGCAGGTTCGGGTCCTCGCGCAGCGCTCGCATCCCCAATTCGTACATCGGGCGCGCCTCGATGACCTTTATCGCTCCCAGGCCGAGCGTGGCTTTCCGGATCTCCAGCCCCATGGCGAGGAGCCGCTTGTACATTTTCGAATCTTCCCCGCGGTAGAAGTCGCGATGGCCCGGAAGATGCTTCGGGACGAACACCGTGCGGACGCGGCCGCCCTCCTTGACGCAACACAGGGCGCTTCTGAGCCAGGGCGCGTCCAGTTCGGTTTCGAGGAAGTGGAAGAAGGTCGTGGAGTACAGGCCGGCGCCGAACCAGGCCATTTTCCCGCCATGATCGAGGAGTTTGCCGAAGGGGCTCCGACGGCACGCCGGCGGATCGTCCTCCCGATGCTCGGACAGGCATTGCGCCGCCAGCGGTCCGATGCCGACCACGGAGTGGCTGCAATGCCTGCTGCGGATCACGCCGGCCCTCTTCATCAAATGTTGTGCCAGGCGGCCCGTGACCACCGAGTCGGTCCGGTCCGCCTCATGCGGCCGATAGCGGCGGTTCTTGCTCCCGAATCCCTCGTAAAAGATGGAAGGCCGATCGAAGGCGGGGAGCAGAAGAGTCCCCTTCTCGCCCAGGACTTCCAGGAACGCGTCGAGGACCGTGTCGGCGCCTCCGCGGATCCGGCCGAAGTGCGAGATGCCCGTGTGCGCCAGGACCAGGTCGCCGCTTTTCAGCCCGGCCTGCCGCAAGGCTTGGACGATCTGCTCGCGCGTGATTTCTGAGGCATAGCGCACACCGAGATAGCCCCAATCGCCGAGATAGCCGACGATGTTGATGTACCGTTTGACTTGATAAGGATTGAAACGGCTCTTCGTCTCCCACTCCGTCTCGATCAGCAGATCCTTCAGCGTCTTCTTCCCGTCCATGTTCGCAAGGATGCGCGAGAGCGGCCCATAGATGCACTCGTCCGGGAGCGGCCGCCGGTCGGCTTTCGGCACTCGCTGCAAATCGTGAGGAAGGCCGACCGTCGCGCGCGAGGGCACGATCGTGGCGGCGTATTCGAGCCAGGGATTTTCAGGCGCGGGACTCTGGGAAGGATTCTGCGATTTCCACCACTCCTTCAGTTGTTTCTCGAGGGCCAGAAAGACCTGCTCCTTTTCTTTTCGAAGCAGAGAAAGCGTCTCCTCGATCTCCGGGCAGTCGCCGACCCGCTTGAAGTCGGAGAATTGCCTGGACTCATGGGCCAGCCGGAACTCCATCCGCCGGCGGGCGCGCTCCATCAACTCGCTTTCGGAGCCAGGCGGCTGCGCAGCCGCTTCCTCCAGGACCTGGCGGGCCTCGCGTTGCAGATGGCCCTGGGCGGTTGAACCGGCCGCGGCGATCTCCATGCGGGCCGCGGCCGGATCGAGGAGGAGCAACTTGGCCAGCCAGGCGCCGATCAACGCGGTGGAGCGCTTGATCACGTTCTTGTCAATGAGCGACATGTCCTGCACGCTGTTGTGCCAGAACTTATACCCGTCCGTAACGTAGGCCGTTGGAACGCCGACGGTCGGATCCGAAAGGCACGTATCGTCGCCATACGTGCCGAACTCGCCGAAGCTGCCGAGCACCGGCGATGCCTGGCCCCGGTACTGTTCATACAACCGCTCGAGGAGATAGTTGCCGAAGAACCCCAGCGCGGGCGGCGCGGCGTTCACGCGGGCCGGACGGGCATCCTTCGCGACCGGCACGGCGTCGAGGTTGACCGCGCCGATGACCTGGTCGCGCAAGCGCCCGCCGCGACGGTCCGCGTACGCGGAGAAGCCGTACATCTCCTGGCCGCAGACCAGCCTGAGCGTGAACCGCGGCGGAGCGATGGTCCCCGCCTGGATCATCTTCTGAAGCGCGCGCGCGATCTCTATGCCGGCGACGACCCCGACGGAATTATCGTTGCTCATCGGCTCGTAGAGGTGGGCGAGCGTCCACACCTCTCGCGTCTCGCGGCCCGGCAGAATCGCGGTGACCAGGTCCACTTCATCTTCGTACAGGCGGCCGTCGGACTCGACGCGCACCAGGAGTTCGCCCGCGCGCGCCGCGGCGCGCAGCGCGTCGCCTGTGCGCGGGCTGACGCTGAATCCGACGATGGGCCGGTCGTCGGCCAGGACATGCCACTGCGGGCCGTCCCCGAAGCCGTTGACCCACATGATGGAGTCGGGCGTCTCGTATCGCCCTTGCAGCCAGTCGTTCACGATTCCCAGCCCGCCCAGGTCGCAGACCCTGGCATAGAGATCGCCTCTGGGGCGCGTTTCCGGGTTGGAGATCAGCATGGCGTTGGCCGTCTCGCAACCGCCGGAAAACTGTTCTTCGGTGAGCAACCGGGTCACGACGCCTCCGGCCGGCGTGCTGACGGAGCCGCGGACGAGGTGGAACGGGTGGCGATGGAAGTCCGCGACCACGGGGTTCTCGAACGGCATGGGAGAGTGGAGCACCGTCAGCCGGCCCATCGTGGCGTCCCAGGCGAGCGGAGTCGTCTTGTCCTGGTAGCACGTTCGGCCGTCGGCCGGGAAGCGGATGCGCTCCACCTGCTTCAGGCCCGATTCGCTCATCAGGCGTTCGGTGAACTTGGCGGCTTCGCGGTTATGCCGATGGCACTGGCCAAGCTCGATTTTCCAGAGCTTCTCGGTGTTCTCCAGAAGCCATTCTGCGTCAATCACCTTCAGCAGTTCGTTGAACAGCGTCATCATGAAATTCTTGCCTTGTGGATATGCACGGGATTGAACCGGCCCCGGTTTGAGGGGCTTTGCAGAGCCACATGCGGAGCGCGCGATCGCTTACCGGCCGGCCTCGGACATTCGGCCGAAGCGGGCGATTCATTTATGCATGCTGCTCAGCCCGCCTCCGCTGGCCGGCTGATGGTTGGCTTCGATAATCTTCCGCAGCGACGGCTCAGATTACAACACGGTTACGCGATAGTCAAGCTGTCGCTCGCACTGTGCCCGCCAGGGCATACGGAGCAGCGCCTGACGGCGCCACCACAAGCTCACGACTCCGTCGTCCGCGACCCGCTGCATGCGCGGATGGCGGCAACCAGGTCCTCGGACGGACCGCCCTTGGTCAGGTAGGCCACCGCGCCGGCCTGGCGCATGGCCTCGGCGGTGTCTCTCTCCTGGTGCATCGAGAGGGCAATGACCTTGACCTCGGGCAGTTCCTTGCTCAGAATGCGCGTGGCTTCGATGCCATTCATCACCGGCATGTTCACGTCCATGATAATCACGTCGGGCACGTACTGGTGGGCGAGTTCCACGGCCTGCCGGCCGTTTTCGGCCTCGGCCACCACCTCGATGTCCTCCTCGAATTCCAGAAGGCTGGTGAGGCCCTGGCGCATGATCCTGTGGTCGTCCACCAGCAGCACGCTTATTCTGCGTCCCTTCGTGTGGACGGGGGCCATCGCCGCCGGCGGCGCCGTCGGAGCGGCGGAGGCGGCTTCCTTCGCTGCGGCCTGTCCGATGGGGATCATCAGGACGAACCGCGCCCCGCGCCCGGGCGCGCTGTCCACTTCCATGCGTCCGCCCAGATAAGCCAGGCGCTGCTGGATGCTGAAGAGTCCGAAGCCTCCGCCGCGGTGGGCGGCGATCGCGGACGGATCGAAGCCCTTGCCCTTGTCCTCGACGATGATCTGCGTCCAGTTCTCCTTTGAGCGGCGCATGATCAACTGCGCCTCGCGCACGCCGGAGTGCTTGACGGCGTTCAGGAGCAGTTCCTGCACCGAGCTGAAGAGTAGCGCGCGCACGTCCGGATCGGCCGGTTCGGCATCGCTGTTGGCCCGGACATGGACCTTGAAAAGGTGCGTTTCCTCCTCGCGGGCGGCCAGCCACGTCAGGGCCGCCGTCAGGCCCGACTGGTGGAGGATGGGCGGGCTGAGCTCCACCGTGAGCGAGCGCGATGCGGTAATGGCCTCGGCGATGATGGAGTTGATGCCTTGCGCGGTGGACCGAACGGTGGTGGGGTCCGCGCGTTCGATCAGGCTCAACTGCAACTGCGCCGCCACGAGCAACTGCTGGATGTGGTCGTGCAGAATGCCCGCCAGGCGCTTGCGCTCGCGCTGCTCGGCCTGGGAGAGATCCACGGCCAGCGCGCGGAGCTGGTCGGCCTGCTGCTGCACCTCCGCCGTGCGCTCGGTCACGCGCCGTTCGAGCGACAGGTTCAGCTCGCGCAACGCCTCCTCGGCCCGCTTGCGCTCGCTGATATCGAAGAACACCACGGCGAAACGGCCCGGTTCGGTCTGATAAGAACTGACCTCAAACCACCGCCCGAGAGGGCCGAAGGCGGATTCGAAATGCGCCGGTTCCCCGGTCAGGGCCACTTTCCCGTACCGCTCGAACCATTCGGGCTCGGCCTGTGGGAACAATTCGAGGCAGGTCCGGCCGGCAATATCCGCCGCTTTCAGGCCGGTGTGACGTTCGAAAGCCGGATTGACCGCCAGGTAGCGCAGGTCGCAGGGCTTTCCCCTGTCGTCGCAGATGATCTCGTTGATGGAGAAGCCCTCGCTCATGGTGTCGAAGAGCGTTCGGAACCGCGCCTCGCTCTGCCGCAGTGCCTCTTCGGCCTGCCTGCGCGCGGTGATGTCCACCATAATCGTAAGGATAACCTTCTCGGCTCCCAGGGTCAGGAGCTGCGCGGAGAACTCCGCGACGAAAACCTCGCCGGACTTTTTATGGAACTGCTGCTCCCAACCGCGCACGGCGCCTTTCTCGCGCAACGTTTGAACGAAATGAGCCGCGGCATCGTCCGTCGGCCAGATGTGCATTTTCCTGGCGAAATGTCCAATGGCCTCTTCCCGGCTGTAGCCGTTCATCGCCGCCCATGCATCGTTCACGTCCAGGAACAGGCCGTCGTCGAGGCGCGTCAGCGCAACGCCGGCCGGATTGCCGGCGAAGGCTTTGGCAAATTTCTCCTCGGACAGTTGCAGCGCCTCCTCGCCCCGTTTGCGCTCGGTGATGTCATGAGAGATGGACCCAACGCCGTATGTGTGGCCATCCGCATTCACCAACGGGAACTTGTTCGCCAGGAAGATGTGGTGACCGTCCGGGAGATCAGCCACTTCCTCAATCTGGATGGCCTTGCCAGTCGCCATCACCTGTTTGTCGTGTGTCCGCCAGTAGTCGGCGACTTCCTTGGGGGCAATGTCATAGTCCGTCTTGCCTTTCAGTTTGTCCCGAGATATTCCAAGCATTCTCTCCAACGACGCGTTGATGGTGATGAACTTCCCGTCAAGGTCCTTGAGGAAGATGGGGGACGTGCTGCCATCTATCACGTTCTGCAAGAGCTGCTCTCTTTGCCGCAGCGCCTCCTCGGCCCGCTTGCGCTCGACGATTTCCCAGGAGAAGTCGCCAAGGTGCGAAACCGTATCCGCGTCGGTGGGGTCATAGTTGGTCGGCTTGTTGCCCACGCCGATAATCGCCACGATACGGCCGCCGCGCATGATCGGAACGACCATTTCCCGGATGACCGGCGCATGCCCGGCGGGCAGTCCTTTGCGGTCCGGCAATGAGGCGTAGTCATTGTGAATGACCGTGCGCCGCCGGCGGACGCACTCCACCCAGACGCCCGCGTCGGAGACCGGGTAATGCCGCCCCTTGCCCTCGGCCATGCACATGTTCCGCAGGGTGTTCGTGGACCAGGTCTGGAGCGAGAGCGTTTCCTGATCGGGTTCCATGTAGTGGTAGAAGCCGATGACGCTGCCGGTCCGGGCTTCGATCTCGTCGAGCAGCATCCGAAGCGTCTCGTCGAGGGAGAGCGCCGGGTCGTTGGATGCAACCATCATCCGCAGCCGCGCCTCCGTGAGGCCTTCGGCCCGCTTGCGCTCAGTGATATCAGCGAGGAAGGAATAGTAGTAGAGCGGCTTGCCCTCCGCATCCTTCACCAGGTGGACGAGCAGCTCGATGGGTACCCGCGTGCCGTCCTTCCGGACGTACTCCTTCTCATAATTGATCGGCCGGCCGGTGCGGATTTGGTCCTCCAGCTTCGGCAGTTCGATCTCCAGCCATTCCGGCGGAGTCAGCGTCCTGGCCCAGTCAACGGATTGCAGTTCCTCGCGGCTATAGCCGGTGAGCTGCGCGAAGGCGTCGTTGGCGAGTCCCAACCGCCCGTCCGGGTATCCCACGACGAAAGGCTGAGACGATCGTTCGAGAATGCCCGCCAGGAACTCATTCTGCCGCTGGCCCTCCCGGACTTCCGCCTGAAGCCGCAGCGCGTCCAATGCGTGCGAGCATTGCGCGGCGAGCCACTCGATCAGGTGGAACTGTTCCGTGGTCCACTCCTGCGTTGTGTTGCTGTAAATGGTGACGGCGCCGACGGGCATGTCCTTCAACTGCAGCGGCGAGGCCAGCACGGCGCCGAATGGCGGGTGGCCGGCGACCGGCAGCATTTTCAAGTCCGGCCTGAGCGCAATATCTTCCAGGGATGCGGTGCGGTCGTGCTGGAGCACCAGCTCGGTGAACGATGCCTTCATCGGCCAGGAACGAGGAACCTCCGCGCCGTCGAATCCCGCGTGAGCGAGGATATGCAGTTCCTCGCCTCGCCGTTCACAGATGACAGCGCCGTCGGCGCCGAGACCGAACATCTCCAGGGCCGCCTGGCAGATTTTTTCCAGCGCGTCCTGCTCGCCCAGCGGCAAGCGGGCGGAAGCCAGCAGCGCCTGGAGCATGTTCTCGCGGTGGCCCAGTTCCGTATTCAGCGCCTGGATTTCCCCCGACTGGGTCGCCAGTTCCTCGTTCTGCTGCGTTAACTCCTCGGACTGCTGCGCCAGCTCTTCCGTTTGCCGCGTCAGCTCCTCGTTCTGCTGGGCCAGTTCCTCCGTCTGCTGCCGGAGCGATTCCTCGGCGGTCTTCTGCCGGGTGATGTCGGTGCTGACCTCCAGGATGGCCAGGGGCTTGCCGCGCTCGTCGCGGCGCAGCGCCCAGAGGAGCGCCAGGGACATTTGAGTTCCGTCCTTGCTGCGCCGGGTCGCTTCACCTTCCCATTGCCCGTTTCCCAGCAGCTCGCCGTGAATCTGCTCCAGGGGCCGGTCGAAATGCGTCTGGAGCAATTCGTAGGTGAGTTTGCCCTGGGCCTCATCGGCGTCGAAGCCATAGAGCCGGCGGTTGCCTTCGCTCCAGCGGACGATGCGGTGGTCCAGGTCCAGGGACATGAGATTGCCCATGTTCAGCAGGGCCAGTTCCTGCTCCTGCGCGGCGCTGACGGCCTCGGCCCCGCGGGCGCGGCGCAGACGCTCGGCCAGAATGCTCAGGAAGATGCTCGAGCCGGAGTAAATGCCTAACGCCATGGCGTCATTCGCATTCGCGATGCCGAACTGCCCTGTCGGCTCGATGAACCAGTAATCGGCCGCCAGCGCCGAAAGGACCGTAGCCGCTATTCCCGGCCCGCCGCCGGCGACGCTCGCCACGAGGAGAACCGCCGGATAGAACGTGACGAAGATGGGCATCGGCCCGACATTCCGCTCCAACCAGGATTTCAGCCACGTGGCCAGCGCAACGACCGCCACCGCGAACGCGTATCGGACAGCGATTCCGGGCCATTTCCTGCCGGCGCCTCCGAGACGCATGCTGCGCCCCGCCAGCCGCATTGTGCGGATGACGATGACCGCGGAAATCCCCAGAATCGCCAGCGACAGCAGC
This sequence comes from Candidatus Brocadiia bacterium, assembly GCA_050015075.1. Lineage (GTDB taxonomy): Bacteria > Planctomycetota > Brocadiia > CAIUPP01 > CAIUPP01 > JBEKCB01. The sequence continues at coordinate 60,723 of JBEKCB010000012.1, forward strand.
ACGCCGAAACCCAGCATCAGCGTGCTTTGCCGGGCGACTTCGCCGGCGGCGCGATTCCGCGTTTCCAACAAGTCGCCCTCGCGCTGCTCCATCCGGGCCACGAGTGTCCGAAAATCGTCCATGATGGCCTTGCCGCGGTCGGTGCGAATGACCGGCAACGCCGCCTCCATGCCGCCTTCCCTGCGAAGCTTGATGGTCTCCCGCAACTCGTCGAGCTTGTCGCTGGAGAGCTTCTGAAGTTGATCGAGGCGCTCCTGTTGTTCAGGATTATCCTGGGTCAGGGACCTCACCGAGGCGATGTCCTTCTGTATCTCTCCGGTAGCCGCGTTGAACGGCTCCAGGTAGCGCTCGTCGCCGGTCAGGACGAAGCCCCGCTGGCCCGTTTCGGCATCCTTGAGCGCCGATTGGACGCGCTCGAGGTTCTCCAGCACTTCGTGGGTTTGGACCACCCAGAGGTTCGTCTCGGTCAGCCGTTGGATGGCCCGGTAGGATTGGATTCCCACGGCGCCGATGATCAGCAGCCCCAGGACGAACGCGACGGTGAGCTTCGCTCCGAGTTTCATTTCGAGTCCTCCAGGACCATCAGGCTCCTCCGGTTGGCCGGCCGCGATCGAGGACCGGAGGTGCGGCCGCCGTGGCAGGGGCAAGCGCGGTAAATGCACCTTCCGACATAGGTCAAAGGCAATTCCGCCGGCGGCCGCTCGGCTCTTCCCGCCACCAGCACGCCTCCGGGCGCGAGGACCGAAATCAGCCCCTGCCACACCGCCGCGGCCGCGTCGGCTTTCAGGTAGATGCCCATGTTTCTCCACAGGATCACGTCCCAAGGGCCTTGCTCGATGCGCCGGCCCAGGTCCGCGACTTTCCAGTGGGCGCGACGGCGGAGCGGCTCGACCGGCCGCCATGCGCCGCCGGCCGCCTCAAAGTATTTGCGGCGGACCGGCGCGGCGACCTTCCCCAGGTCGTGGGAATTGTATAGAGCCGCCGCTGCCTCTTCAATCGCATCGTGGCGGCAGTCGCTGCCCAGGAGGAAACTGCCCTCCAGCAGGCCGGCCTCCGCCAGCAGAATCGCAAGGCTGTACAGCTCCGCGCCGCTGGAACAGGCCGCGCTCCAGACCCGTAACGGCCGGCTGCGGCGCGCCAGCTTCGGCAGCGCTTCGGTCCGCAACGTTTCGTACACCGGGGCATCGCGAAAGAATTCCGTTGTGCCGATCAGCAGCGCGCTGACGGCGACGGGCAGCAACTCGGGCCGCTCTTCCAGAATCCGCCGGGCTTGCGCCTCGGTATGGGCGTGCAACGCCCGCAGGCAGGCGGAGAGCCGTCGCCGCAGGGGTTCGCCGCGATACCCCTCGACGGCCAGGCCGGCGCGCTCGAAAACCCACGAGGCGAATGCGCCGGGCGGTTCAGAAGAGTTCGCAGCAACAGGGAGGGCCTGCGGCAAAGGGGCATTGGACCGCTCGGCGTGCCGGGGAGCCGTGGCAGCCGGCCGGCCGGCGAACCTCACGTATCGCAATGTGTCTGCCCCTGAAGCCAGCTTGTTCACGTGCCGTAACCAACCTCGCTCGATGCCTGCATGCGCTTGGAGTGACGATCAAGGTTTGTGCGGTCGTTGATACCGTACGCAGTTGCTCAGTCCCCAATGTTCCCGGATGGGCGCCTCACTTTCCCAATAGGAATTCGTGCGATATTACCAGAAAAGTGAATGCAAGTATAGAGGCAAGCGACGATGCGGGATAAGTGGCGGGAGTTTTTAAGGGAAGGGCCGACAAGGCTCAGAAACCTTGCCGGTCCTTTGTGAAGTTACTGCGGATTAGCCGGAGGATTAGCCGGAGGCGGTCCGCCGGGGAAACCCATGGGGCCATGCCCCATCATGCGTCCGCCCCATGCATGCTGCATCATGTGTCCGCGCCACGGGTGATGATGCTCGAGGTGTTTCTGCAGCTCGGACATCTTCGTCTGCTGCTCCGGCGTGAGGGCGTTCTTGATCCCGATGAGCATCCCCAGAGTCGAGAGCTTGAGATCGTTCTCGATCTTCAGCACCTTCTCTGTTTGCGCGAGGATGGCTTTCTCGTCGGGCTTGGCCTCCTTCAGGAGATCCGCAAGCATGCCCTTCTGAATGCTCTGGTCCCACCGCAGTTCCGTCTTGTGCTCTGCGAACTTCACCATCTCCGACTTGATGGTTTTCTGCTGGTCGGGCGTCAGGCCGAGATCCTTCTGATAGCGCATCACCAGTTCGGGGCAGAAAAAGTTTGCGCCCATCATATCGCCGCGGCAGCTTCCCGCCTCACATTTGCCCTCCATTGCGGGCTTCTGGCCGGGGTCCAATGCGACCGGCGGCGATGTCATCGGTTGAGCCCATGCGGTTGCGGCGACGATCAGTGCTACGGCTATGGTACGAAATTGAGTAATCATGGGGGTTCTCCTTTCAGAAAACCCGCGTCAATCCTGAGTTTCTCATTTCCCTGTCCTCCCACGGACAGTTGCCTTTCTAATAAAAGAGTATGCCACGGGAGCGCCGGTGTCAAAGAATTTTCGGCGGGTCATTTGCCGTAGACGTGCACAGTCGCGGACTTGTAGATTCCGAGGATTTCGAGCAGCTCATAGTCGGCGTAGTAGACCGTCTCGATGCCGGCGTCGCGCGCGGCGCTGTCGAGGGCCGCATCGCCCCAGCCGGCGCTCAGGATGTGGAAGGTGTCCACTATCGGCAGGATGAAGGCATGCACCGTTGTCTCGCCATGCTTCACGTCCGGTCCGCAAGGCACGCCGCCGGGCGCTTCCTCCAGACGGCAAGTCATCGGCGCGCGGTAGTGCGTGAAGATGAAACCTTTAGCCGGCGTCACCCCGATATGTTCGGTGGCGGCGCATCCGCCAAGGAACGATCCCGCTGTCCCGAGCGCCAGGAGCAGCAGACATCGAATCGTTACGGACATCTCCATTCTCCGATCCGCGCGATCAGTCGCCGCGCACGATGGTGGTGTATCGCTGATAGAGGCCGAGGATGCTGAACATCTGGTAGTTCAACTGCTTGACTTCGCTGATGCCGGCATCGCGGGCGGCGGCGGTGACGGAGGAGTCGCCCCAACCGACCAGGAAGAGCAGCGTGTAGGTGGAGGCGCGCCCTTCCTTGCTGCCGATCTCTTTCCCGCCGAAGAGCGGCGCCTTCTGGTCGTTATAAAGAATGCCGCGCGGCGGCACGACCGGCGCCATCGCGCAGCCGGAAAGCATTACGCCGATCAACAGCGCCGCTGCGAGGAAGGTGTTTCGCCGCATGATATGCCTTTCATAAATGTGACCGGGATTGCGGAGCGCCAGGACCCGCCGCGATGGAATCCACCTGCCATATTGGCCCTCTCAGGAGCGCTGCGAGGAAGGTGGAACTTACCTCCGGCTGAATCCGCTGCCGTCAGCCTGTGATTACCAGAAGGCCAAGGCGAAGTCAAGCCACGGGCTGAACTTGACGCGGCCGGCCTTTGCCGTCAAAATGGATATCGGACGCGCGACCGTTGCGCATACCTCTGTCGCTGCCTATCAGGAGATGCAATTCATGGACGGACACGGACCGGCCCGCGAGAAGAGTTCCCACACCCATTCCGCCGGCACGCACCTGCCCGCGGCGGCGCAAGGCATCCTGGAGCGCGGGCTCGACGAACTCCTCCGCCTGACCGACGGCATGGAATATCGCCCGCTGCCTTCGGACATTTATCCCTTCCCGCTCACGCGCGCCGTCTACGCCGAGATGCCGTCGCCGGAATCCGTCCGCGCGGATGTCCGGTCGCGCCTGCGCTCCGATCCCGTCAGCGTCCTGGAATACGCCCTGGCGCTGCTCGAACTATACGAGTGCAACCAAGCCGACATCGCCGACCACTTCCTGGCCGACATGCCGTTCATCCACACCTGCTTCAACTCGAAGCGCTGCAACGGGTGGATCGCCCTGATGGGCGCGATGGACCGCACGGCGATGGAGACGGCGATCAACCGCCGCTGGCAATTCAAATTCTTCAGCGGCCGGCCGGCGCCGACCGGCATCTACGCCCTGCTGAGCATGCTCGCGCGATACGGCTTCGTGTACGGCCGCATCCCCTTCGGCGACGTGCACGCGCTCTCGCACTTCGTGGAGGAATTCACCCCGGGCCTCATCGTCGCGCACGGCGCGATGAGCGACCTCGAATTGACGCTCTCGCTCGCGGCGATGAAGATGGGCATTCCCGCGATCGTCCCGGCGGCCTATCCTTTCCCGCTCGGACGGTCCGTCCGCTCGGACGACCCGGAGGAAATCGCCGAGGCGGTCACCGTATTTCCGAACATCCGCAAGCTGCTCCCGATGCCCGAACTCCCGCCCCTGCCGGACTACTGCGACCCGGAAAACCAGAAACAGGAGTTCCGGCCCCATCTCACCTGGGGCGGAACGCCGGAGAGTTTCTGCGTGGTCCGCAAGGGCCGCGTGAAATCCACCGGTGTGCGCGTGCGCGGCAAGCCCAACGGCAACGTCGGGATCGTGGTGACGATCCAGGCGGAGCCGATGGACGCCTTCGACCGGCGCTACATCGAATCCATGATGCTCGGCGCGCTCTCCATGATCCGCGGCGTCAAGGCCAGGCTCGACGGCGACTCGTTCGCCATTGACCTTGCCGAGGGGACCGATCTCGCGCCCGTCCAGATCGGCGATACGCTGATCGCGACCATCCGCCGAACCTGGCCGCGCCTGGACCGGGTCCAGGTGGAGGTGATCTTCGATCCTGCCGAGCTGAAGCTGGCCGAGCCGCTCGTCCGCGCCGAGAAGGCGCAGCGTTCCCGCGAGATCGCCGCGGCCACCGAGGAGAACGCGGACCGCTTCTATCAGTGCGTCGGCTGCTCGCCCTTCGCCCCGGACCACGTCTGCTGCCTCACGCCCGAGCGCGCCCCGCAATGCGCGCGGCCTTACGAGATGATCAAGACCGGCGCGCTCTACGGCTTTGACGACGTGACGAACATCCACCACAGCGCGCTGCACCGCGAGATCAACTCGTTCCGCGTCGTTGAAAAAGGGCGCTGCCTGGACCTGGTCCACGGCGAGTGGGAAGGACTCAACGCCGCCGCCGCGCAGCTCAGCCGCGGGCGCACCACGCGCATCCGCCTGCACTCCCTCGAAGGATTTCCCCACACCGGCTGCGGCTGCTTCCGGATGATCATGTTCAAGACCGAGCTGCCCCGGCCCGGAATCGGCATCATGAACAGCGGCTACGGCGGACGCGCGCCGGACGGCCGGACCTGGCGCGACCTGCACTATGCCCTCGGCGGCAAGCAGACCGCCGGCCTGGCCGGCGCCGCGCCCTCGTACCTGCATTCCCCGAAATTCCTCAAGGCGCACGGCGGATGGAGCAGCGTCGTGTGGGTCAGCCCCAAGATCGCCGCCGCCGCGGGCAATGCACTGCCCGAGGGCGTCGAGGTCGGTCCGGAGGACGGCTGAGGCTCCTCCGACTCTCTCGAACTCACCGTTGCCACGCCATGAGCTTCGCGAAGAGGCCCTTCCAGAACGGCGTCAACCGCGCGCGGCTGCACGCATCGGCCGCGCGCTTGATCCCTTCGGCCTGGGTCGGATAGGGATGGATCACGCCGCCGATGGCCCGCAGGCCCAGCCCGCCGGCCATCGCCACGCTGATCTCGCTGATCATCTCGCCGGCGTGCGGGGCGACGATCGTCGCACCGAGAATCCGGTCCGTTCCCTCCCGCACCTGGATCTTCACGAACCCTTCCGTCTCTCCGTCGAGGACCGCCCGGTCCACGTCGTCGAGAGGAACGCTGAAGGTGGCGACCGCGATCCCCTGCTCCTTCGCATCGCGCTCGTACAGGCCCACGTGCGCGATTTCCGGATCGGTGTAGGTGCACCACGGAACCGTCAGCGCGCTCAACCGCTTGCGGCCCCAGAAGAGGGCGTTCTGGATGACGATGCGCGCGCTGGCGTCGGCCGTGTGCGTGAACTTGTGGCTGAGGCAGACGTCGCCGGCGGCGTAGATCCGCGCGTTGGCCGTCTGCAGGCGGTCGTTGACGGCCACCCCGGCGCGGCTGTCGAAGCGCACGCCGACGCGCTCCAGGCCCAGGTCCTCCACGTTCGGCGCGCGGCCCGCGCCGACGAGAATTTCGTCAACCGCGATGTCCTGCGGCCGGCCCTCGGTCACGGTATGGAGCACTTTTCCCGCCGCCGACCGCTCGACGCGCTGGACCTCGGTGTTGAGGAGCATGCGGATTCCATCGCGGCGGAAGGACTCGGCGAGGATCCGCGCCGCGTCGGGGTCTTCACGCGCCAGGAACTGGCCGTGCCGCTCGATGATCGTCACCTCCGACCCGAGTCGTTGGAACGCCTGCGCCAGCTCGCAGCCGAGCGGGCCCGCGCCGAACACCGCCAGCCGCGCCGGGCGCTCCGTGAGCGAAAAGACGTTCTCGTTGGTGAGGAACCCGGCCTCCACTAATCCCGGCACCGGCGGATGCACCGCACGCGCGCCGGTGGCGATGACCGCCTTGCGGAAGCGCAGTGTCCGGCCTTCCACCTCCACGGCATCCGCCGAGACGAAGCGCCCCTGCCCGAAGAACAGGTCCACGCCGAGGCTGCGCACCCGTTCGGCGGAATCGTGAAGGCTGATCCGGCTTCGCAGCCGACGCATGCGCTCCATCACCGCCGCAAAGTCCGCCTGCGGCCGGCCGTCTCGAACTCCATAGGCCTCCGCGTCGCGGAGACCGGCGACGGCGCGCGAGGAACGGATCAGGCATTTGGAGGGCACGCAGCCAACATTCAGGCAGTCGCCGCCGAGGAGATGACGTTCGACGAGCGCCACCTTCGCCCCCAGCCCGGCGGCGCCGAGCGCGGTGACCAGCCCGGCCGTGCCCGCCCCGAGCACCACGAGGTTATAGCGCGGCGCGGGCGCGGGATTGGCCCAGGCCGGCGGATGCACGTTGGCGACGAGCGCCTCGTTATGCGCGTCCCGCGGCAGCACCGCAACGGGTTCATCCATGGCCGTCTTTCCCTTCCTCAACGGCGGCCGGCTTGCCGCCCGCCGCCTGCCGCAGCGCCTTGCGCGCGATGCGCACGATGAGAACGCCGACCGCCACGGCGATGACCAGTCCGCCCCAGAACAAAATCCGCTGCGCTGCCGACTGCGGTCCGCCTCCGACCGCCGCGTCGGCCAGGCTGCGCGCCGCCGAACCGATGTACACGTACACGACCGTCCCCGGCAGCATGCCGATCCACGAGGCCAGCGCGTAGCTGCGGAACCGCACGCGCGTCAAGCCGAAGGCGTAGTTGAGCAGGTTGAACGGGAAGACCGGGCTGAGGCGCGTCAGCAGGACGATCTTGAAGCCCTCGCGCCCGACCGCTTCATCAATTGCGGCGAACTTCGCGTTGCCGCCGATCTTCTTCGCCACCCACCCGCGCGCCACCGTGCGCCCGACCCAGAACGCCGCGCACGCGCCGAGCGTGGCGCCAATGGAGACGGTCACCGTGCCGAGGGCGAGCTTGAAGAGGAACCCGGCGCCGATCGTCAGGATGGACCCGGGCAGGAACAGGAGGCACGCGACGATGTAGAAGAGCACGACGACCACCGGCCCCCAGAATCCCAGGCTCTGCGTCCACGCCAGCAGGGCGAGGAGATACTCCTTCAGCGGCAGGAACTTACCCGCCGCCACCAGGCCGGCGACCACCACGACCACGACGGCCACCCGCCACCAGGCGCTCGTGCCACCCTTGCTCTCGGGCATGTCACCCTCGCGGTATCATTTCTGTTCGTTCAGGGACCAGTCGTAGTCGAGGTAGGAAATCGAATAGTTCCCCGAGGACACGCGCGCCGCGTCCTCTTTGCCCAGATATCCGCTGATGAAGTGGAGCACCGCCCGCTGCGCGGCGGAATGATCGCCGTAGCCCTGGTCCACTCCGTACCTGGCCACGAAGTCCTCGCCGAACCACTTGAAGATCGAAGAGAGGTAAACCGTGCCGCCGTCCGCGGCGACGCGGAACTTCAGCGGGTTGGACAGGAAGCGCCTGGCCTGGTCGTCCAACTGGTCGCCGAGCCGGTCGCCCGCGTACGGCTCGTTGCGCAGCGGCGGGCAGCCCATGGCTGCGCAGACGAGCGCCATGTGGATGCGCGGCTCGTGGAACTCCTTGCGCAGCACTCCGTGCTCGATCCCATCCAGCGTCATCGGCTGGCCCATCACCGAGAACTGCAGCCCGTCCCAGGCTCCGCTGATCTGGCGGATGCTGTTCTTGGGGTAGCGCAGGCTGGTCAGGAACGAGGACTGGATCGGGTAGTGGGTGATGATCGCCTGCAGCGTGCACGCGTTGTACGCGTTGAGCCAGAAGGCGATCTTCGCCGGCTCCGTCCAGCCGTCGTAAGTCGCGCGGTTCAGCCCGGCGAGCGAGCTTACGAACGAATCGAGCTTTTCGCTGTGGGACTTGAGTTCTGCATAGTTCACCATACCGTTATCGTTCACGTACGTCTTGAGCGCGTCGGCGTAGTCGCCATAGGAAAAAGTCTGTGCCTGCACGGCGCCCGCGAGCGCCGCGACGACCACGAAAGCAGCGGCCGGGATTGAACGCTTCATGACCCACGCCCCCTTTCCGGCGCGCATCGTCAGCCCCACGCTGAACGCACGCGCGGCCCCAAGTCCCTCGGTTCACTCTCGCCGATCAGGCGTACCGCCCCCAGCGCTTCGCCGTCTCGTACATGGCCAGGACATTCTCCAGCGGAGTGTTGTCCTGGATCGCATGTGTCGGTGCAAAACAGTATCCGCCGCCGGGCATCATGATGTCAAGCGTCTCGCGGCAGTTCCGCACGACGTCGTCCACCGTCCCGAACGCGAGCGGGCCGGCGGTGGAAATGCAGCCATGAAAGGCCAGACGTCCGCCGAACCGCTTCTTGAGATAGGCCGGCGCCATGTCCTTCGCCTCCGGCTGCAGGGTGTCCACGGCGCGGATGCCCATGGCGATGAAGTCCTCGTAAGCCCAACTGCTCGACCCGCACGTGTGCATCATGATGGGGACGTTGTAAGCCCGGGCGAGGTCGCAGAACGGCTGGAACCGCGGGCGGATGTGCTTGCGGAAGGTGGTCAGGCTGATGATCGGGGCGATCTGCGTGCCAAGGTCCTCGCCCAGGAAGATGAAGTCCACCGCGCCGCCGGCCTTCTCCAGGATTCGCGCGGTGACCTCGACCTGCAGCTTCATCCGGCGGTCCGCCAGCAGCAGCCCGGCCGGGTCATCGGTGACGAGGTCAATCAGCGTCTGCTCCATGCCGCGCAGGAACCCGTTGCCGTTGATGATGTCGCCGAAGCCGCCCGCGCCGTTGAGCCCGTACTCTCGGTACGTCTTACACTGGGCCGGGATCGTGCTGTAATCGTAGTCGTCCGCCGTCGGCAGCGGCCACGCGGCGACGGCTTCCTCGTCGGCGGTTTTCAGCGGGAAATCGCAGTAGTCCCAGTAGCTGCCGCTGTCGTGCTCGATGCAGCGGGTGTGAATTCCCCAGACCGGATCAACGCGCCGTCCGGGCAATTCCGCATGGAGCCGAGGGCCGGCATAGGCGGCGCCGACGTGCCGGAAGTCCACTCCCAGCGCGCGCCGAAGCCCTTCATCGTCGTCCGCCTTCAGGCCGAAGTGCGTCTTGAGCCGGCGGTCTATGCCGGGGTTGCTGACGTAGTCAATCGGCACACGGTCGGCCTCACGGCAGGCCAGTGCCAGGCGGACGCGTTCCTTGGACGTCAGGGACTTGCTCATGCGGCCTCTCGGGGCATTCCCGCGACGCACGGCCGGCTGATTTCGCGCAGCCGGTCGTGCCGCCGCGCCTTCGTTTCATTCTACCGCAAACCCTGCTTGCCGCCCAACTCCGACTGGAGCATGAGATAATACGCCACGCTAGTCAGCTCGCCCCAGCCGTCCGGGTCCTGGGTCGCCTCGAAGTATTTCTGAATCTCGACGTCATAGGGCGCCAGCGAGGCCCACATCCGCAGAGTTTGGACTTTCGTGTCCTTGTCGGTGGCGAGCGTCACCTGGGCCGCCTGCGCGTCCTTCGGTTGGACAACAATCTTGCCCTTGCTCGCTTTCGCGTCCCACTGCGCGCTGACCACCTTGCCATTCAAGGCGCCAGGTCCCGCGGAAATCGGCTCCGGCGTCTTCGAGTTCGGGAAGCAGGCGTAAACCTCTTTCGCCGTGCCGCTGGAAGGCTGGATCGAGATCTCCATTCCGGCCGCCGGAGCGCCGGGGCTGACTCCCGCCCAGGCGGTCTTGGCGGTGGCGATCAGGCGGGCGATGTCCGCCTTGTCGAAGACCAGGCCATGCTCGTAGGCGGCGACGATGCCGAGCGTGTCAAGCTGGTAATAGCCGCTGTTGGGATGGATGAACACCCCGTGCTTGGGGCTGCCGTCGGCCTTGTAATCCCACGGCCCGGCCGGCTGGTTGTAGTTCCAGATCTCGTAGGTGCCGTCGCCCTTGGGCGTCATCCGGCTCTTCATCACCTTGAACCATCTCTCGGCGTGCTCCTTGTATTCCGGCTTGCCGGTCACGTCCCACATCGCGAGCATCCAGCGAGCGACCTCGTTCGCCTTGTTGTTCGGGTGCGAGGCGCCGTGCCCGGGGTTGTTCCGGGTGTCGAAATCAATCCACTTTTTGTTGGCCGGGTCCAGCCCATACGGCATGACCACGGACATCAGCCCGCCGTCCTTGGTCTCGCGCCAGCCGCCGCGCTTCGCCCACTTCTCGTAAAGCTGCTCGGCGAGCTTGAGGTAGCTCTCGCCCTTCGCGCCGTACTTCTCCTTCAGCGCGGGGTTTTTGATCATCTCGCCGGCCATCAGGACGATCGGGCGGAACACCATCGCGTCGCTGAGCATGCTGTCGGCGTTGTAGTCGTCCATGTGGTCCACCCACGTGCCGGACGCGCCAACCCCGGGCCAGCCGAGGTAGCCGTCCGGCTCCTTGATGGCGCGCTTGATGAGGGAGTCCGCCCAGTCCACCATCAGATCCACGTACTTGGTGTTATGGGTGGCCATGTAGCCGTAGTAGAAACCCTCCATGACGGGCGTCATTCCCCAGGCGATGTCCTCGCCCATGGCGCGGTCGCACGTGCGGTAGCCTCTGGCTTCGCCGGAGATATTCTTGTCCCAGCGCGCGAGCCACTCCTTTTGCTTCGCCTCGTCCATCTTCGTGAGCGTCATGGCCGGGGGCGCAGTTTGAGCCTGGCAGACAGCCGCCGCCAGCACAAGCCCGGCGGCGCACAGCGCAATCATCTTCTTCACGTTTTCTTCTCCTGGGTAAAAGCTCTACTTCGCCGCCAGCTCCGCCTGGAGCATGAGATAGTGCGGCGTCTCGCTGAGCCCGGCCCAGCTATTCGGCTCCTCGGTTGTCTCATAGTTCTTCTGAATCTCGACATCATAGGGGACCAGCCCGTGCCACATCCGCAGGAGCTGGACCTTGGTGTCCTTGTCGGTGGCGAGCGTCACCCGGGCCGCCTGCGTCTGCGCGGCCCCGGTCATGACGACGATCTTGCCCTGTTTCGCTTTATCGTCCCAATCTACGCCGAGCACCATGGCGCTAAAGGCGCCGGGGCCGGCGGAGAGCGGCAACGAGGTCATCGAGTTCGGGAAGCAGGCGTTAATCGCTTTCGCCTTGTCGCCGGCCGGCTGGACCGAGACCGCCATTCCGGTCATCGCGCTGCCGGGGCTGCCGTCCATCCAACTGGTCTTGGCGGTGGCGACCAGGCGCGCGATGTCGGCCTTGTCGAAGACCACGCCATGCTCGTAGGCGGCGACGATGGCGCGCGTGTCGCCCCAGTAATACCCGCCGTTGGGATGGACGCCGATCCAGTGCTTGGGGCTGCCGTCGGGCTTGTAATCCCACGGGCCGGCCGGCTGCCAGTAGTTCCAGATCTCGTAGGTGCCGTCGCTCTTGAGCTTCATCCGGCTCTTCTGCACCTTGAACCATCGCTCCGCGTGGTCCTTGTATTCCGGCTTGCCCGTCACATCCCACATCGCTAGCATCCAGCGGGCGACCTCGTTCGCCTTGTTATCCGGGTGCGAGGCGCCGTGACCGGGAGCGTTCCTCGTGTCGAAGCCGATCCATTTCTGGTTGGTCGGGTCCATCCCGTACGGCATGACCACGGAGATCAATCCACCCTCGCCGGTCTCGCGCCAGCCGCCGCGCTTCACCCACTTCTCATAGAGCTGCTCGGCGAGCTTGAGATAGCTTTCGCCTTTCGCGCGGTACTTCTCCTTCAGCGCGGGGTTCTTGATCATCTCCCCGGCCAGCAGCACGATCGGGCGGAACACCATGGCCTCGCTGAGCATGCTGTCGGCGTTCCAGTCGTCCAGGTTGTCCACCCAACTGCCGGCCGCTCCCTTCGAGGGCCAGCCGACGAAGCCGTCGGGCTCTTTCACGGCGCGCTTGATGAGCGAGTCCGCCCAGTCCACCATCATGTCCACGTACTTGGTGTCATGGGTGGCCATGTAGCCGTAGTAGTAGCCGTCCATGATGGGAGTCATTCCCCAGGCGATGCCTTCGCCCATCTCACGGTCGCACGTGCGGTAGCCCTTGGATTCGCCGGAGATCTCCTTGTCCCAGAGGGTGAACCACTCCTTTTGCTTTGCCTCGTCCATCTTCACGAGGGTCATGGCCGGGTTCAACGCCGTCTGCGCCTGGCAGAGAGACGCCGCGAGCACAATACCGGCGGAGCACAGCCCGATCATCATCTTCTTCACGCTTTCCTCTCCCGTTCTTCAATGGCCGCCCGCCAGGAAACGATCCCTGCGCCGAATCCCGCGGCAAAGCCCTACTTGCCGGCCAACTTCGCCTGGAGCATGAGATAGTGCGACAGGCCCAGCCCGCCCCAGTTATCCGGGTTCGCGCTTGCCTCGAATTCTTTCTGAATCTCGACATCATACGGAGCCAGCGCGGACCACCGCCGATTCGTTTTCTTGGAGGTGGCGATCAGGCGCGCGATGTCGGCCTTGTCGAAGACCAGGCCATGCTCATAGGCGGCGACGATGGCGGTGGTGTCAATCTGGTAATACCCGCCGTTGGGATGGACGCCCACCCAGTGCTTGGTGCTGCCGTCCGGCTTGTAATCCCACGGGCCGGCCGGCTGATGGTAGTTCCAAATCTCGTAGGTGCCGTCGGCCTTAACCGGCATCCGGCTCTTCATGAGCTTGAACCATTTCTCCGCGTGTTCCTTGTATTCCGGCTTGCCCGTGACGTCCCACATGGCGAGCATCCACATGGCGACCTCGTTGGCCTTGTTGTTAGGGTGCGAGAATCCGTGCCCGGGGTCGTTCCGCGTGTCGAAACCGATCCACTTCGTGCGGGTCGGGTCCAGGCCGTAGGGCAGGACTACGGAGATCATCCCGCCATCCTTGGTCTCCCGCCAGCCGCCGCGCTTCGCCCATTTCTCGTAGAGCTGCTCGGCGAACTTGAGGTAGCTCACGCCTTTCGCGCCGTACTTCTCCTTCAGCGCAGGGTTCTTGATCATCTCGCCGGCCATCAGGACGATCGGGCGGAACACCATCGCGTCGCTGAGCATGCTGTCGGCGTCGAAGGTCTTATCCAGGTTGTCCACGTCGGTGCCGGCTGCCGCGAAGGATGGCCAGCCGAAGTAGCCGTCGGGCTCCTTCACGGCCCGCTTGATCAAGTGGTCCGCCCAGTCCACCAGCATATCCACGTACTTGGTGTTCTTCGTGGCCATGTAGCCGTAGTACAAGCCGTCCATGACGCCCGTCATCTTCCAGGCGATGTCCTCGCCCACGGCGCTTTCGCACACGCGGTAGCCCTTGACTTCGCCGGAGATATTCTTGTCCCAGCGGGCGAGCCAGTCTTTTTGCTTCGCCTCGTCCATCTTCGTGAGCGTCATGGCCGGAGGTGTGGTCTGCGCCTGGCAGACGGCCGCCAGCAAAAGCCCGGCAACGCACAGCCCAATCGGCTTCCTCATGCTTCCTCCTCCTTTTATTCAATGGCCGCTCGCGCGGCGCGTGACAGAGATCGTATCCTTCGGCCTAATTCGCACCCAGAGTATCAACCACCATGATGCCTTCGACCTTCACGTCTTTTCGACCGGCCACGTCAATCCCGCCGTCCCGCACCACCGTCTCGAAGAGGTGCAGCCGCGGGTCGCCGCCGGTCTTCACCATGATCCGTTTAGCCGCCGCGTCGTAGGTGAACTCACTCCACGGCTTGCCATCGCGGAGCAGTTTCTTCGGCTCGGCGGCAAGCGGCGCCCACCACGTTCCGCCTTCGCGCGTCCAACCGGCGACTTCGTCCGCGCCGCTGATCGTCACCTTCTCATCCTTCATCGCCCGGATCGTTACGCCGTCGCTCGCCGGATGAAGCGTCTCGCGGTACACGCCGCCGCGGAGCACGATCGTCTCGCCCTGCTGCGCAATCGCGCACGCCTTGGAAGTCGTCGCCAGCGGCACGCCCGGATAGCCCCACGCCGGCTCGTCCGCCGCCGCCGGATGACGCGGGTCCACGTACCAGATGTTGGGCCATTCCATGGCCCCAAGCGTCACGCCGCCCTTGCCCGCGCCGATGGCCGGGCTGCCCTTGCGCAGGCGGAAATCGCGTTTCGGCGGATCCACAAGGAGCGGGTCCTTATCGTTGATGTTCGTCGCGCCGGTGAGCGCCCGAGTCTGGTACGTCAGGTTGTACTCGATCAGCGGCTTGGAGGGGGTAATCTTTTTGTCCGTATCCACAACGGCTCTCTCGGCGTCGCAGAGGATGTTGTTGCGGATCTGCCCGTTGGTGGATTCCGCGCCGCACAGGCCGATGCAGGCCCATCGCACGGTGCAGATGGTGCAGTTCTCGATCGTCACGTCGAGCGCCTGCATGATGCACGGGCCCCAGCCTCCGCTCAGGAACTTCGGCGACCAGTTGGTGGAATAGATGTTGTGCCGGAAGGTCAGGTTCCGCACGTTGCCGATGTGCGGCGCGCTCTCCACCATGCAGCCCTGGTGGAAATCGAAGCAGGTGTTGTACTCGAAGAGCAGGTCCTTCGCGATGTCGCCGTTGTCCGCGAACGTCTGAATGCAATCCACGTGGGCGACCCCGATTTCATTCTGGGTGCTGCCGTGGTAGTAGTTATATCGCTCCACGCAGCCCTGGCCGAAGAACCGCGAGTAGTCGCAGTCGCCGTACGGAGGGTACATCCACAGCCGGCTCACCTCGTTATTCTCCAGCATCCAGTCGTTCCCGCTCATCACGAAGCCCAAATCGGTGTGATAGACTTTGTTATAGGCGATCCGGTTATGCGACACCGTCGAGTAGTCCGGGTGGCCATCAACTTTAGCCTCGCCTACGTCCCCGGTGACGCCTATCCCCATGTCGTGGATATAGTTGTCCAGCACCTCGCAGTAACTCCCGCCCAGCTCCACCGCTACGGCGGATTTCGCCGCCGTGATCTCGAAGCCGACCACGCGGATGTAACTGGCCGGCAGATTGAACCCGTTCACGACGGCCGACCGTCGCGGCATGGCCTGGAACGTGATTGGCTTGCCCTCCACGCCGCTGGTCTTGACCTGGACCCGCTCCTCGTACCCACCCGCCATGACGCAGACGGTGTCGCCCGGCTTGACCACGCCGGCCGCGCGCTGGATCGTCTTGAAGGGGCTTTCTTCCGTGCCGGGATTCGTGTCCGCCGCGCCGGGCGCCGCCTGGTCCACCACGTACACGGACGCCCGCGCCTCGCGCCCGACCAGCGAGATCGCCGACAACACAACCAGGCAGAAAGGGCTCCAGCGCATAACCTTCATCCAGTCTCTCCTTGAAGCGAAGCACGCGCGCTACTGCGGCCTACCTCGCGCCCGACGCGGCCTCACCTAGACTATCAACCGTCTCAATCGAGCCTTCGACCTTCACACCCTTTCGGCCCGCCAGATCAATCCCGGCGTGCCGCACCATCGTCTCAAAGAGGTGCAGCCGCGGATCGCCACCAATCTTCACCATGATCCGTTTACCAGCCGCGTCGTAGGTGAACTCGCTCCACGGCTTGCCATCGCGGAGCAGTTTCTTTGGCTCGGCGGACAGCGGCGCCCACCATGCTCCATTCTCGCCGCGAGTCCAGCCGGCGACTTCGTCCGCGCCGCTGATCGTCACCTTCTCATCCTTCATCGCCCGGATCGTCACGCCGTCGCTGGCTGGCCGAAGCATCTCGCGATACACGCCGCCGCGGAGCACGATCGTCTCGCCCTGCTGCGCAATCGCGCACGCCTTGGAAGCCGTCGCCAGCGGCACGCCCGGATAGCCCCATGCCGGCTCGTCCGCCGCCGCCGGATGACGCGGGTCCACGTACCAGATGTTCGGCCATTCCATGGCCCCAATCGTCACGCCGCCCTTGCCCGCGCCGATGGCCGGGCTGCCTTTGCGCAGGCGGAAATTGCGTTCCTGAGGATCCACAAGGAGCGGGTCCTTGCCGTTGATGTTCGTCTCGCCGGCGAGCGCCCGAGCCCGGTACGTCAGGTTGTACTCGATCACCGGCTTGGCGGGCGTGAAACCTTCCGTTAAGCCACCCTCATCCGCGTCGCCGACGACGACCGCCCTCTCCGCATCGCAGAGGATGTTGTTGAGGATATATCCGTTGGTTGATTCCTTGCCCCGCAGGCCGATGCAGGCCCAACGCACCGTGGAGATGGTGCAGTTCTCGATCGTCACATCGAGCGTCTGGCAGATGTCCGGGCCCCAGCCTCCGCCCAGCAACTTCGGCGCTCCGTTGGCGGAATAGATGTTGCCCCGGAAGGTCCAGTTGCGCACGCTGCCGATGTGCGGATCGCTTTCCACCATGCACCCCTGGTGGAAATCGAAGCAGGTGTTGTATTCGAAAACCAGGTCCTTGGCGATCTCGCCATTGACGGTGAACGTCTGAAGGCAATCCACGTGCGCGACTTTAATCTCCTTCTGGGCGCTGCCGTGGAAATAGTTGTACCGCTCCACGCAGCCCCGGCCGAAAAACCGCGTGTAGTCGCAATCGTCATACTGTTTGCCCGGGCTGTACATCCACAGCCGGTTCACCTCGTTGTTCTCCAGCAGCCAGTCGTTCCCGCACATGTTGAAACCGTACTCGCTGTGATAGACCTTGTTATAGGCGATCCGGTTGTGCGACACCGTCGAGTAGTCCCGCTTGCCATCGGCTGAAGGCGCGCCGCCGGTCCCGTTGACGCCCACCATCATCTCGTGGATGTAGTTGTCCAGCACCTCGCAGTAATTCCCGCCGAGCACCACCGCGTCGGCCGGCTTCCCGGCCGTGATCTCGAAACCGACCACGCGGATATAACTGGCCGGCAGATCGAACCCGCTCACGACGGCCGACCGCCGCGGCATGGCCCGGAACGTGATCGGCTTGCCCTTCGAGCCGCTGGTCTTGACTTTGACCCGCTCATCGTACCGGCCCGCCATGACGCAGACGGTGTCGCCCGGCTTGACCACATCGGCCGCGCGCTGGATCGTCTTGAAGGGACTCTCTTCCGTGCCAAGGTTCGTGTCCGCCGCGCCGGGCGCCGCCTGGTCCACCACGTACACGGACGCCCGCGCCGCGCGCGCATGCAGCGTGACCGCCGAGAACACGGCCACGCAGAAGGGGCTCCATAGCAGAGCCTTCATCGCAGTCTCTCCTTGACGTGCTTTCCACCGGGCGCATCGAAGCTGATCAAGTCGCATATGGGTGCTGCCTTGCGGTCCAGTCCGGCAGGAGAGGCTTCGATCCACGGGCAGGAGTACAGTTTCCCGTTCGGGTGGACGGCGAGCGTGTGCGCCATCGTGGGATAGCGGCCGTCGGCCAGCCGCACCACGCCATGGTCGGCGTGGCGTCCGGTGCGCAGATGGTACGTCACCACGTGAACGGCCTCCTTCACCCGCCGGCCGTCCTCCGCGGTGAAGCCGTAAGTGCTCGTGAGGTAATAGACGGTCTGCCCGTCGAGGCCGAGCCGCAGCGAGAGATAGCCATAGCGGTACGGTTCGAACTGCCCGCTTTCGCGCACCTCCTGCGCGCAGATCCGGTCCAGCACCGTCAGCCGGGGCGCGGCGGGATCGAAGCGGAATAGCCATGCGGATTTCGGATGGACGCCGTAGAAGACATGGTCCGCCTCATGCCAGAAGATGTCGCGCCAGTTGTACCCCTGGTGGCCGGGCTTGTGCGGGTCCCACGCGCCGAAGATGTCGCGTTTCATTTGGACGCCTGGCATCGGCTCCACGAGGTCCCGCGCGAAGCTGTATCGCAGGATTTCGCCCTCGGCATTCGTGAGGAAGATGTCGCCCGTCTCCGGCCACAGGCCCAGGCTGCGGCACAGGCAGAAGTAATTCTGTCCCTCGCCGATCTCGCCGTCGCCGCAGACCTTGCCCAGGTTGCGCAGCCGGCGCGCGGCGATGTCATAGACCAGGAAGTAACTCTTCGGCCAGGTCAGCCCGTAGATGCGCTTGCGCACGGGGTCGAGTTGCATCGAAATGATGCCTTCTTCCGCCGCGCCGATCACCAGGTCTTCGAATCGCCCTGTGGCCAGGTCGTATGAGAGAAAATGCCCGCCGGGATAAGGTTTGTATCCTTCGGGCACTCCCGCCGGCCGTTCCTTGTCGCCGGAGGACTGGAAGAATCCGTACTGCGTGCAGAAATACAACTTCCCGTCGCACTCGAAGAACGGGACGTGCGACTTGCCCTGCGGAATCGTCTTCCGCCCCGCCTCGCCGGTCACCTCGCCCAGGTCGCCGAGCAGCGTCACCCGGTCGGTTGAAGGTTCGTAGCGATAGACCCGGCCGTGCGTGTTCAAGTCGTGCGAGCAGAGGGTGTAATATACGTTCCCGTCGCTCGCCAGCGACAGGGAGTAGAAATTGGAGTCCGATTTCTCAAAACCCGACGCATGCAGCCGCGCGGGAATTACGGCATTCGGGGTGCTCATCGGATCGCAACCGCTTTTCCCTTCGCCGCCGAGGCGTAGATTGCGTCGGTGATCTGCTGCACGACCAGCGCCTGCTCGAGCGAAGTCTTCGGCGCGCGCCCTTCGCGGATGGCCGCTGCGAAATCCTGGACCGGGCTATGGAGAGGAGTGTCCCAGGCTTCAGCTCCCTGCCAGAGCGTGCGGGTGGAAACGCCCGTCTCCGGGGACGACTCGTCAGCGAGGATTTTCTTCTCGCTCGCGGGGATCATGTGCAGGCGCAGGGAGGCCTTCGAGCCGACGATACGCCAGGAATCTTCGGTCGCCGCCGCGCAGTACTCGCCGCGTTCGAACGAGATCATCTCTCCGCCTTCGCAGCGGATGATGCAGGCGAAATGCGTCTCCGCGTCGGAGCCGGGCGCCACGTGCGACAGAAGCTCCGGCGCAATCGTCCAGGTCTGCGCGAGGACGACGCTGGGCTTCAGCGTCCATCCGCACAGGCCCAGCAGATAGTCCAGGTCGTAGCAGCCCCAGTTGACCAGGATGCCGCCGCCGTTGAGGCTCTTGATCAGCCGCCAGGCCGGCGGCGCGCTCTTGGGCGTCCCATGGTCCGGCCCGATGCAGCGGCACTGCACCGCGCGGATCGTCCCCAGCGCGCCGGAGGCGATGTACTGCGCGGCTGCCTGCGCCGACGGCTGGAACCGCATGCGCGACGAGCAGCACCCGGCCACGAGACGGCCCTGCGCGGCGATCAGCTTCTTCACCTCGCGCGCGTTCATCGCCACCGGCTTTTCCGTCAGCACGTGCTTGCCCCTGGCGAAGGCCTTCAGCGCCAGCCTCAGCCGCGGCGCCGCCGGGACCGCCAGCACCACCGCTTCGATGCGTTTGTCCTTCAGCAGCGCGTTGGCATTCGTGTAGACCACCGGGACTCCGAAGGCCGCCGCCGTCTGCTTGGCCACTTCCTCGCGCACGTCGGCTACTGCAACCACCTCGATCTGCGGCGAGGCCTTCGCCGCTCTCAGATGATGCTGCGCAATCACGCCGCATCCGATCACGCCAAGCCGTACGGGATCCATGATCTCACCTTTCTGCGTGAATTCTGCGAACCGGGGTCGGCGAAGGTCACATTCTGACGATTGAACTTACCCTCGTCAAGTGTCCCCGCGGCGACTGCGCGTCCGCACGTGCAATAAAATCAGCAACGCGACGGCGAGGCATCCGGCCGCGCTCGCCGCCACGCCCGCCCGGAAGCTCGCGGGCCTGTAAAGGAACCGGACTTCGTGCGCGCCTTTGGGAACCGCCACCGCGCGCATGACATAATTCGCCTGCAGGATTTCCACCGGCCGGCCGTCCACCGTCGCCTCCCAGCCCGGGTAGAAAAGGTCGCTCAGCACCAGCAGCGCCGGCGCGGCGGCCCGGACTTTGATGTCCACGCGCGCCGGCTCGTACCGCACGATCTCCGGCATGGCCTCCGCCGCCGACGGTTCCTCGACGGCGCAGCCGGGCTGCTTCTCGAAGAGCGCCATTTTCTCGTAATTGAACCGCGAGAGCAGCGCCAGCACTTCCTGGTCATCGCGTCTAACGGCATAGCTGTGAACCAGCCAGGCGCGCGGCCAGGAGTCGGGGAGTTCGTCAATGCGGATCTGCTCGTCCTGGTAAACCGTGCGGAGACCCTCGATCTGCAGCATCGGGTAAGAGGCATAGGCGACGAGGTAGCGCAGGTTGAGCATCCGCAAGGGCGTCCGGAGGCTGTAAATGCGGTAGGCGGTGAGCAGCCCGCCCTTCATGTGCTCGTACAGTTCCTTGCTCTGCAGCGACCAGAAGACGTCGCGGAATCTCCCCGGGACAAGCGACTGGACGCCCTCGATGCAGGCGAAGCGATGCGTCATGCCCTCGCACGACGGGAGTGCTATGCAGCCGCCGCGCGCGAAACGGAATGGCTCGGATCTCTCCGCCAGGAACTCCACGGCGCCCGGCGAGAGGCCGCCCTTCCGCGGGTCGAAGGTTTCCAGATACCGCTGTCCGAACGTCCAGGCGTCAATCGCCACCAGCGCCAGCAGCACCCCGGTTGCCCAGGCGGGCTTGACGCGCGACTGAAGCGCAAGCCGGACCAGGCCCGCCAGCGCGCCGAGGAAGAGTCCCGCGCGCAGCAGACTCAGGCCGGCGGCGCGCATCGCGGCCAGCTTGAAGTCCGCCGATGGCGTCCACTCATGCAAGTACGCGCGCGCGTTGGGCGCGGCCTTCAACATGGCATCCATGAATCGCACCCACGCCGCCCGGCTGAACCCGGCTTCCGAGCACAGCACCCCACCGAGCAGGATCAGCAGCGCCGCCAGGCAAGCCAGGATCCACATCCCGTGCCCGTTGGCGCGCGTGATGCGCTTCTCCGCCTCCACCGAAACGCCCTCCGGCTCCGCGGCCGATACTGCAATGCCGTCCGCGCCGAGTCCGGCCAGCAGGCCCATGAAGAGGCTGACCGGACACAGCCAACGCCCCTGCGCGCGGAACAGGTCGAAGCCCGGGAGCAGGCCGAAAAAAACCGCGTCCCCGGCCATCGCCAGCAGCAGGCAGATGAGCGCGATGCAGCCGGGCAGAAAAGCCTTTCCCCGCCTGCCACGGAGAAGCGCGATGAGCGCCAGCCCGAACGCGGCCACGCCGACATACGGCGAGGTCTCCCAAAGGTACCATCGTCCCCAGTATCGCACGCCGACGTCCGTCCCGAAGAAATCCGGCGCGACGAAGCTCAACAGCCCTTCCGGCACGAACGAGTACTCGGCGACCGAGGCGTAGCTGTGCGGACTCCGGCGCGACGAAACGGAGAAGAGTTCCAGAGTCGGCATCAACTGCACACCCGCCAGCGCCGACCCGAGCAAGTAGATCAGCACGAAGCTGCCGATCACGCGCGCCGCGCCGCGCGCGCCGAGTTCGCGCCGCTGCCATAGCCGCCCGACCAGGTACAACACGGCCGTGATCCCGCCATAGAAGGCGTATTGCGGATTTCCGCCGAACCACTCCATCGCCACCGCCACCGCGCCGAGCACGATCGCGAGCGGCTGAAATCCGTCGCCGACGAGTATCTCCACGCAGAGCAGGATGCACGGAATCCACGGCATCGGTGCGAGGACGCTCCAGTGCCCCACGAAGATCCGGAGGATCTGCGGCGCGCCGAAGACGTACGTCGCCGCCGCGACGATCGCGCCGATCCACCTCAGCCCGAACCGCCGCGCCCAGAGATACGTGAACAGGCCCGAGAGAAACAGGTTGAGGATGATCCCGAGGTTGATCGCGCGGCACAGCGGCAGAACCGCGCAAAGCCAGTTGGTCGGGTAGAACATCGCCGACTGCAGGCTGGCGACGAACGGCATCCCGAGGAGTTCGTAGGGATTCCAGAGCGGGAACCGCCCCGCGCGTATCTCGCCGAAGCCGTAGGCGCGCCATCCGTAGAACTGGTCCTGCGCATCCAAACCAGCGCGCCCCAGGCATCGTTCGCCCGGCATCGTCAGGATGCCGTTGAAGAAAATCAACAGGAATACGAGGAAGCCCCCGAGGACAAAAACGTCCCGGCGGGTGATGGAGACCGGCGCAGGCGGACGCCCCGGCGCCTCCCTCAGCTTCCTGTCGCGCTCGCCGCCGCGCTTCGCCGAATCCGGCTCAAGTATTCCCATGGCGCCTCCGCGTCCACAAGCGCAGGGAAATCAGCAATGCGACCGCCAGACATCCGGCCGCGCTCGCCGCCACGCCCACGCGGAAGCTGGCGGGCCTGTAGAGGAACCGGACTTCGTGCGCGCCTTTGGGAACCGGCACCGCGCGCATGGCGTAATTCGCCTCCAGGATTTCCGCGGGATGGCCGTCCACCGTCGCCTCCCAGCCGGGGTAGAAAAGGTCGCTCAGCACCAGCAACGCCGGCGCGGCGGCCTGGACTTTGATGTCCACGCGCGTCGGCTCGTACCGCACGATCTCCGGCATGGTCTCCGCCGCCGACGGCTCCTCGACGGCGCAGCCGGGATCGTCCTCGAAGAGCGCCATTTTCTTGTAATCGAACCGCGAGAGCAGCGCCAGCACTTCCATGCTGTCGCGTCTCACGGCATAGCGGTGGACCAGCCAGGCGCGCGGCCAGGGATTGGGCAGTTCGTCAATGCGGATCTGCGGGTCCTGGTAAACCGTGCGGAGTCCCTCGATCTGTAGTTTAGGGGAGGAAGCATATGCGACGAGGTAGCGCAGGTTGAGCATCCGCAATGCCGTCTGAAGGCTGAAAATGCAATAGGGGCTGAGCTGCCCGCGCTTCATCTGCTCATACAATTCCTTGCTCTGCAGCGACCAGAAGACGTCGCGGAATCTCGACGGGGCATTCGGCTGGACCCCCTCGATGCAGGCGAAGCGATGCGTCATACCCTCGCACGGCGGCAGCTCGAAGCAGGCGCCGCGGCAGAAACGGAACGGCTCGGGCCTGTTCGCCAGAAAATCCACGGCGCCCGGCGAGAGGCCGTCCCGCCGCGGGTCGAAGGTCGCCAGGTACCGCTGTCCGAAAGTCCAGGCGTCAATCGCCAGCAGCAGCAGCAGCGCCCCGGCGATCCAGCCCAATTTGACCCGCGACGACCGCGCGAGCCGGATCAGGCCCGCCAGCGCGCCGAGGAAGAGTCCCGCGCGCAGCATGCTCAGGCCAGCGGCGCGCATCGCCGCCAGCTTGAACTCCGCCGACGGCGTCCACCAGTGAAGGTACACGCGCTCCCTGGGCGCGATCTTGAGCATGGAGTCCATGAACCGCACCCACGCCGTCCGGCCGAACCCGACGTCCGAACACAGCGCCCCGCCGGCCAGGACCAGCAGCATCGCCAGGCAAACCAGGATCCACATGCCGTGGCCGTTGGCGCGGCCCTCAGCCTTCACAGCCGATGCCGCGATGCCGTCCGCGCCGAGCCCGGCCAGCAGGCCGATGAAGAGGCTCACCGGACACAGCCAGCGCGCCTGCGCCCGGAACAGGTCGAAGCCCGGGAGCAGCCCGAAAAACACCGCATCACCGGCCATCGCCAGCAGCAGGCAGATCAGCGCGATGCAACCGGGCAGGAAGGCCCTTCCTCGCCTGCCCCGGAGAAGCGCAATGAACGCCAGCCCGAACGCCACGACGCCGACGTACGGCGACATCTCCCAAAGGTTCCATCGTCCCCAGAACCGCACGCCGACGTCGTTCCCGAAAATATCCGGCACGAGGAAGCTCAGCAGCCCTTCCGGCACGAATGCGTATTGCCGGACCCAGCCATAGCTGAGTTGGCCCCGACGCGCGGAGACGGAGAAGAGCTCCAGCGCCGGCATCAATTGCACGCCCGCCAGCACCGACCCGAGCACGTAGATCAGCACGAAGCTGCCGATCACGCGCGCCGCGCCGCGCAGGCCGAGTTCGCGCCGCTGCCACAGCCGACCGCCCAGGTACAGCACGGCGGCGATCCCGCCGTAAAAGGCATATTGCGGATTTCCGCCGAACCACTCCATCGCCACCGCCGCCGCGCCGAGCACGATGGCGAGCGGCTGAAACCCGCCGGAGACGAACATCTCCACGCAGAGCAGGACGCACGGAATCCACGGCATCATCGCGAGGAAGTCCCAGTGCCCCGCGAAGATGTGGAGGATCTGCGGCGCGCCGAAGACGTACGTCGCCGCGGCGACGATCGCGCCGATCCACCTCAGCCCGAACCGCCGCGCCCAGAGATACGTGAACAGGCCCGAGAGAAACAGGTTGAGGATGATCCCCAGATTCATCGCGAGGCACAGCGGCAGCACGGCGCAAAGCCAACTCGTCGGATAGAACATCGCCGACTGCAGAGTGGCGACGAACGGCATCCCGAGGAACTCATAAGGATTCCAGAGCGGGAACCGCCCGGCGCGGACTTCGCCGAAGCCGTACGCGCGCGCGCCGTAGAACAAGTTCTGCGCATCCGAACCGGCAGCCCCCAGGCATCGTTCGCCCGGCTGCGCCAGCACACCGAGGAAGAAGAGCAGGAGGAAAAGGAGGAAACCGGCCAGGACATAGCCGTCCCGGCGGTCCAGCTTAGAATAGCCGCTTGCGGAAAGTGGAGACACGATACTTTGGTCCGTGTGGCTCAGAACGGGAACTCAGCGGCCGTTTGCAGGACTCTACCACGAGGCGCTGACAACCGCAACAGGGCTCGCGCGAGGCGGAAATTCTTGACACTCCGCATGCGCGGGGTTATATAGACGCCAGAATCCGCCCGAGTGTTTCCGTTGGAGACTCGTATGACTGAATCCTTCGCCGAGAAACTCCGCAAGCTGGAAATCATCGTGGAACGCGCGCCCGGGATCGAACGGCGGTATGGCATCTCGCGCGAGGAGTTCGTCGCGCGCCGCCGGAAGGTCTGGACAGCCGTCCAAAACCAGGCCGAGGTTGACGTGGCCTTTGCCTTCTCCGACGAGCACTACAGCGGCGAGGTCCCCTATCTCGGCGGGAACACCAACTACTCCATCGAACAAGTCGCCTTCGGCCTCGGCCCCGACCCGTTCCGTTCCGGCATCATCGCCGGCTTTGAAGGCGTCTATGTCGCCGGCCAACTGGCCCCGCGCGCGGGCGTGGCCGTCTATCCGACCGAATCGCTCCAACTGGCCGACGAGAAGTACCCGGTCGAAGGCTTCTCCCTCAAGGACATCCTGCAGAGAATCGCCGGGAAAGAGCCGCGGCGCATCGGACTGCTGACGCCGCGCCAGGTGATTCCCGAAGGAGTGGTCGCCCATCTCGAAAGTCTTGTCGGGCCGCAGAACGTCGTGGACGTGCAGCGTCCCTTCCAGCAGGTCAAGAACCTGAAGTCCGATGCGGAGATGAAGCTTCTGGCGGACGCCGCCTATGTCTCTTCGCTGGCGCTGCGGGCGATGCTCGCGGTGACGGAGCCGGGGATGGACGAGACGCAAGTGGCCGCTTTCGGGGATATGCTCGCCAAGTGGATGGGCTGCGAGCGCAAGGGGTTTGAGACCATCGTCGGCTCCGACAGCGCGTGCGTCACCATGATTGGCCCGGCCTTGAACCGGCCGATCCAGGAGAACGCGCCTTTGCACCTGGGCGTTTCTTATAAGCGCGATGGCTTGACGGCCTGCGTTCGCCGGAGCGTATTCTCTTCCGCCGACATTCCACCCTGCCAGGCCTATTTCCGCGACCTGGTCGAGGCCGCCTTCCGCGTGGGATTCGACGCCTATGTTAATGTGGTCCGAAATCGCCAGGCCGCCAGGCAGCAGGAGCAGGCCCTGGTGGACTTCTTCAATGAACACACGCTCGAAGCTCTAGAGGTCGTGCGGCGGCAGTTCGGCGAAGCGGCGGCCCGGCGCGTTCACATGCACCTCCATGAGGCGCTCGCCGGCATCGGCCCGGGCCTGTCGCGATTGAAACCGTACACCGGCACCCACAACGCCGGCTATACGGAATGCCAGGAGTTCTACGGGGCCATCACCCTCGAATCGGACAGTCCCCTGGACGAGCAGGTGGTCACCATGCTCGACGTGGCCCTCCGCGGCCGCAGCAGCCGATGGACCGGAAGCGAGTTCGAGCCGGTCCTGCCGGGCTTCGACTACTGGGTAGTGGAGGATACGTTGGGCAAGTACGGGACCACCGTCAAGAACCTGACCGGCGAGCTGCAACCGGATGGAGAACTGGCGCGCGCCGCAGGCCGGATGCCCGTCAACGTTCAGCGCCTCGTCGGCAACGTTGCGGAGTTCGTCCGATAAGCAGGCCCCTGAAGCGCGCGGCTGCTCAGTGGGCGGCTTCGGAAGCTCGGCCGTAGCGCGCGACCCATTCCGGCGTGCCGGCCAGGCCGCCCCAACCGGCCGGATCAAGGTTGGCTTCAAAGATCTTCCGCAGCGTCGGGTCATAGGGCGCCAGGGCGGTCCAAAGCACTCCCGGCCCGTTGGCCCAGCGCGGGTCGGGCTTTTCGCCGTCAATCCGCTGGAACTTCGCGCCCTTGATCTGCTTGTTCCACATGTAGTCCCGGTTCGTGGCGATCAGGCGGGCGATGTCCTCCTTCGTGAAGACCAGGCCATGCTCGTACGCCGCCACGATCCCTGCGACATCCGCAGAGTAGTACCCGCCGTTCGGATGCACGCCCACCCAATGCTTGAGAGAGCCGTCCGGCTTGTGGTCCCACGGCCCGGCCGGATCCCAGTAATCCCAGACGAAGTACTTGCCGTCGTCCCGGAGCTTCATGCGGGATTTCTGCACGCGCTCCCATTTCTCGGCGCGTTCCAGGTAGATCGCCTTGTGGGTCACGTCGTGCATGGCAAGGAGCCACAGGACGATCTGGTTTTCCTTGTTATCCGGCAGGGAGATGCCGCCCTTGTTTCTATCCTCGTATCCCGCGCTCCACTTGCCGGTCTTGGGGTCAAGCCCGACGATCGGTGTGACGTAGAGTCCGCCTTCCTTCGTCTCGCGCCAGGCGCCGCGCGAATCCCATTTCTCGAACGTCCGTTCGGAAAGCCGGAGGTATTCCTCGGCCTTGGCGCCGTACTCTTTCTTCAGGGCCGGCGTCTTGAGAATCTCGCCGGCCATCAGCACCAGCGGGCGAAGGAACATCTCCTCGCCCAACTGGCTGTCCGTAATCGTGTCGGCGCCCTCGACGCCGGCCTGGCTTTGCTCGCTCGCGAACTTCTTGGGCCACCCGATGTATCCGTCCGGCTCCTTCACGCCGCGCTTGATGACGGAGTCGCCCCAATCTATCAGCCGGTCCACCCATTCGTGGTCGCCGGTGGCCATGTAGCCATAGTAGAAGCCGTCCAGAAACGGAGTGACCAGCCAGCCGATCTCCTCGCCCATTTCCTTATCGCAATAGCGGTTTCGGCTGTCGCTGATGATGTTCTGCTTCCAGCGCTGCATCCACTCCTGGGCGACCGCCGGATCCATGGCGGGTCCCGCCGGAGCGGCCGCTGCCGTGGCCGCGTCCTTCGTCTGGCCCTGGGCGACGGAGAAGTTGCATGAAAGCACCAACGCGAGGAGCAGTCCGCAGAGCGCGCCGCAATGCAATCCATGTGACATGTTGGCCCTTTCAGAGGAGCTGCAAGGACGATGGAACTTGCCTGTGTCTCGAATCCCGCTGCGTTCGTGTCTGATTATCACAAGGGCGCGGTGAAGTCAAACCGTCGCCGCCGCCTTCAACCCGCGACCTTTTTCTCCGCCGACTTCGCGCGGTACTTCGCCAGCAGGACCGGCACCTGCTCGGGCGTCATGCGGCCATGGACCTCGTTGTCCACCATCACGACCGGGGCCAGGCCGCAGGTGCCGAGGCAGCGCGCGGCTTCGAGGGTGAACATGCCGTCCTTGCTCGTCTCGCCGAAGTCCACGCCCAGTTCCGCTTTGAGGCGCGCCGCGATCTCGCTGCCGCCTTTGACGTAGCACGCGGTGCCGAGGCACGCATTGATGATGAATTTGCCCGACGGCCGCAGGCGAAAGAAGTGATAGAAGCTCGCGACGCCGGTCACTTTCGCCGTCGGTATCTGCAGGAGTTGCGCCACGGCGTCCATCTGCGCGCGGCCGAGGTAGCCGAAATGCCCCTGCACTTTGTGCAGCACGCTGATCAACTGGCTCTTCGGCTCGGGGCCGCGGAGCACCTCCTCGATGTATTTGACGATGGGCTCGGGCAGCGCGGCGCGGCTGACTTTCTCAACCTGGCGCCGGTTATCGGTCGGGCTCTTGATCATCGGATCCCTCGTGGCAGTTTCGCCGAATAGGTGGTGTGCAGCAGTTCGCGCGCCTTCGGGGAGAAGACCTCGCCGAGGAACTCGCTGTAAAGCTGCTGGACGGCCGGGTTCTCGTGAGAGCGGCGCAGGGTCTTGGCGCCGTCAATCGCGTAAAGCGCGCGGGCGCGCGCGGCGAGCAGGGCCGGATCAAGCGCCTTTACGCCGCGCGGCGGATACGGCTGGCCGCCGCCGCCGATGCAGCCGCCGGGGCAGGCCATGAGTTCGATCATGTGGAACTGCTTCTCGCCGCGGAGGACTTCGTCGAGGATGGTCTTCGCGTTGGTCAGGCCGTTGGCGACGCCGACGCGCAGGAGCTGGTCGCCGATCGCGACGGTTTCCTCGCGCAGCCCTTCCACCGCGCGGACCTCCTTGAATTCCACCCGGTGCCCGGGCTTGCCGGTGGTGAGTTCGCCGGCGGTGCGGAGCGTGGCCTCCATCACGCCGCCGGTGGTGCCGAAGATGTCGCCGGCGCCGGTGGCGATGCCGAGCGGCGCGTCGAATTCGCCGTCGGGCAGATGGACGAAATCAATCCCGTAGGACTTGATCATCCAGATCAGCTCGCGCGTGGTCAGGACGGCGTCGGTGTAGGGGACGCCCTTGACGAAATAGTGCTCGGGCCGGCGCGACTCGTACTTCTTCGCCACACAAGGCATGACCGCGACGACGTAGATGTTCGCCGGGTCCAGGCCGGCCTTCTGCGCGTAGTAGGTCTTGATCAGCGCCGACAGCATCATCATCGGCGAGCGGCAACTCGAGGCGTTCGGGATCAGTTCGGGATAGAACTTCTCGAGGAAGTTGACCCAGCCCGGCGAGCAGCTCGTCAGCATCGGCAGCGGGCCTTCGCCCTTGAGCCGGCGGAGGAACTCGTGCGCCTCCTCGACGATCGTCAGGTCGGCGGCCAGGTCGGTGTCGAACACGCGGTCCACGCCGAGCCGCCGCAGCGCGGTGACCAGCTTGCCGGTGGCCGGCGTGCCCGGCGGCAGCTCGAAACCCTCGCCGATGGCCGCGCGGATCGAGGGCGCGGTCTGGACGACGACGTGCTTCTTCGGGTCGGCGATGGCCGCGAACACCTCTTCCGTCGCGCGCTTCTCCAGGAACGCCGCGGTCGGGCAGACGTTGATGCACTGCCCGCACTGGATGCAGACCGAGTCGCGCATCGTGGAGCCGTGCGCGGGCGTGACGACGGCGGAGAAACCGCGCCAGTGGCGGCTGAGGTTGTACACGCCCTGGACTTCGGCGCACACGCGCGTGCACCGGCCGCAGAGGACGCACTTCTCGGAATCGCGCACGACCGAATCGCTCTCGTCCTCGATCGCGAAGCGCTTGCGCTCGCCCTCGAAGAGCCGCTCGCGGACGCCGAACGCGTAGGCCAGGTTCTGCAGCTCGCAGTTGCCGTCGCGCTCGCAAGTCTGGCAGTCCTTCGGATGGTTGTCGAGCAGCAGTTCGACGATGTCGCGCCGCGCCTGCCGGATCTCGGGCGAATTGGTCTGGACGATCATCCCTTCCCAGACCGTCGAGCTGCACGCGGCCATGTAGAAGCCCATGTCCTTCACGTCCACGATGCAGACGCGGCATCCGCCGGCGAGGCTCAGGTCGGGATGGTAGCAGAGGCGCGGGATGTGAATCCCCAGCGTCTCGGCCGCCTCCATGATCGTGGTGCCTTCCTTGACGGAGATCTTCTGGTCGTCCAGAGTCAGCGCGATCATCTTCTTGCTCATCGTTCCACTCCCAAAGCGGCGACGGCGCGTTGCTATCCGCGGCGCAGGCCGGCGCATTTCCCGGCGGGGCAGCGTTTCTCGACGACGTGCGCGACGTACTCGTCGCGGTAGTGCGTCAGCGTGCTGAGGATCGGGTTGGGCGCGTTGCGGCCGAGACCGCAGAGGCTGGCCTTGCGCATCAGCTTCGCCAACCGCTCCAGCCGCTCGATGTCCTCCGGCCGGCCCTGGCCGGAGGTGATACGCTGGAGGATTTCCAGCATGCGCTTGGTCCCTTCGCGGCAGGGCGTGCACTTGCCGCACGATTCGTCCTGCGAGAACGTCAGGAAGTACTTCGCGATGTCCACCATGCAGTCATCCTCGTCCATCACGATCATGCCGCCGGAGCCCATGATGGCCCCGACCTTGGCGAGCGTATCGTAGTCCACCGGCGTATCGAGCAGCTTCTCCGGCACGCAGCCGCCGGCGGGGCCGCCGGTCTGGACGGCCTTGAGCCGCTTGCCGTTCGGCGAGCCGCCGCCGATGTCCACAACGATCTCGCGCAGCGTCGTCCCGATCGGAACCTCGACGAGGCCGGTGTGCTCGACCTTGCCGGCCAGCGCGAAGGCCTTCGTCCCGCCGCTGTTCGCCGTGCCGATGCGGCTGAACCAATCGGCGCCGTAATAGATGATCGCACCGATGTTGGCCAGCGTCTCGACGTTGTTGATGACCGTCGGCTTGCCCCACAGGCCGCTCTGCGTCGGATAGGGCGGCCGGATGCGCGGCT
Source organism: Candidatus Brocadiia bacterium (assembly GCA_050015075.1). Taxonomy (GTDB): domain Bacteria; phylum Planctomycetota; class Brocadiia; order CAIUPP01; family CAIUPP01; genus JBEKCB01. The sequence goes on from JBEKCB010000012.1 coordinate 91,776, forward strand.
CGCCGCGCTCGCCCTCGATCGAGTGGATCAGCGAGGTCTCCTCGCCGCAGACGAACGCGCCGGCGCCCAGGCGGATTTCGAGGTCGAAGCTGAAATCCGATCCGAAGATATTCGGCCCGAGGACGCCGTGCTTGCGGCACTGGTCAATGGCGTTCTGGACGCGCTGGATCGCCATCGGGTATTCGGCGCGGATGTAGAAAAATCCGCGCTGCGCGCCGATGGCGTAACCGCCGATGATCATCCCCTCGATCACGCTGAACGGGTCGCCCTCGAGCATGCTGCGGTCCATGAATGCGCCCGGGTCGCCCTCGTCGGCGTTGCAGATAATGTAGCGCACCGGCTCCTTCGCCGCGGCGGCCATCTGCCACTTCTGCCCGGTGGGATAGCCCGCCCCGCCGCGCCCGCGCAATTTCGAGCGCGCGATCTCGCCGATCACCCATTTCGGGTCGCGCTTCTCCAGCACCTTCGCCAGCGAATGGAAGCCCTTGTAATGGACGTACTCGAAAATGTTGTCCGGGTCAATCACGCCGCTGTTCCGCAGCGAAATGCGGCACTGGCGGTTGAAGAACGCCACGTCGCCGTACAGGTTGAAAAACCGCTGGCTGAGCGTGTGCCCCTTCAGCCGCAGGCGCTCGACCGGCTTGTTCGCCAGGACGTGGCTCTTGACGATCTCGTCGAGGTCCTTCTCGTCGGCGATGCGATACAGGATGCGGCTCGGCAGGACGAGCAGGTGCGTGACTTTCCCCGATTCTTCGGGCCCGCAGAGTCCGAAGCAGCCGGCGGATAAAACGGCGCAGCGGCGCTCGTCGAGCCCGGCGGCGCGGAGCTTTTTCAGCAGAAGGCTGCTGAAGTTCTGCTCCAGGTTCCGCCCGCAGCGCTGGCCGGAGCAGAAGAGGAACTCCTGAAGCGGCAGCGCCTCGGCGAAGCTGTCGAGCACGTGGTCGAGCCGCGGCTTGCCGCCGAGGATGTGATCCGTGAAAATATCGTGGACGGCCTCGCGGTCCACGCGCTGATATTTCACCGGGATCTGGCCGGGCATCAGCACGCGGACGATCGGCTCGCAACTGCACCGGCCGGTGCAACCGGTCTGCCGCACGACGATATCCTGTCGGCCGGACGTGGCGATGTGCTTGCGGAATTCCGCCAGCACCTCCGCCGCGCCGGAGGCGTTCTCGCACGTCGCCGAGCCGACCGAGATGCGGATTTTCGTCGCATCCTCCCGCGCCGCCAGCGCGCGCTCGGCCTCGTCGGCGAACTTCTGGTACTGGATCGTCACTGGACTGTCCATCGGGCATTCCTCACGGCAAGCAGAGACAAACCGGCGGGCCTGCGCTCTTCGAGGGGCGAGTTTCCCGGCCACCATCGGGTTGCGGAATTATATACCGGAACCCGGCGGACGCGCAACCCCGGAGGACTCCGGCGAACGCAGGAAAAACAAACTGCTCGTCAAGAGAAGGAGCAACGTCGTTGTTCCGGGCCTGCTGCTCGGCGGAAGGATAACCAGGCCGGCGATAACGATGGTCGCGATCAGTCTGTGGATGGCGCGCCCTCGTAACAGGAAATAACCCAGGACAGGGAACAACGGCATGAGAGCGTAATTCCAGCAGAGCGGCAAAAACATGACGGCGAAAAAGCTGTACAGGAAGAAAGAATAATCCGGCGATGCCATCGGCCTGAAAAGAGGCATCCGGTTCCGCCAGATCAGCAGGCCGATATATGCGGCAACCGCTGCCAAGCCGCCGACGCCGAAGCGAAACCAGGCTTGAGCGAACGGGAAAATATTATCCGCTCGCGTGAATTGTCCCCAGGTATTTCCCTGCCCGGACATGGAAATATACTGGCAGAAGGCCGCCGGACTGAGACAGAGAACAACCGCAACGGCGCATGTCCACACGATCAGAATGCCGATGGCGGCGCGGTATTTCCGGGCGAACAGGAAGTACGCCGCGATGCCGATTGGGAGCAGCTTGGTCAACGAGGCAATTCCGATTCCAATGCCGGACCAGAGCGTTCGGTGAAAACGATACCGATATGCCATGGCGACACCGGCAAGCCAGATCGGGGTGAGTTGGTGAAAAGAGCCGTTGAACGGCTCCCACAGAACACCCGCCCAGAGCGAGAAGCCGACGGCCGGCATCCATCGTATCCCGTAGCACAGCAGGCTGAGGAAAATGAGCAACACGCACAGGAAAAACCAGACTTGGGCGGCTCTCAACAACGGCAAATATGCAATCGGCGCGGCAAAGAGAAATGCCGTCGGCGGATGAGTGCTCGCGAAGGGCATCTCGCTGGTCTGGATTCCGATTTTTCCCAACGCGTCATTGAGAATGGGATACGCGTCTCGCCTCTCGCAGAGACACCGAAAGCCGATAACGTCTTGAAACACGTCGCCCAGGTCGCCGGTGCCGTCCGCCATTCGGGAAAGAACTTCCATTCGGAAAAACATGCGTTGCGGCAGGTGAGTCGAAAGATAGGCGCAGGGCCAAAGGTGCAGGTACGCGAACAGCGCGATGATTCCAGACAGCAGGCACAGCCGGTCAAATGCGTTCTTATCAATGAACTTCATCTTGGGGCATATTCCGGCGTATTCGAACTCCGAATAATAGGAATAACAGGGACAGGCGCCGTCTTATGGACTCTCGGGAAAACAGAGCCTGTCCCCATTCAACCTGTTATTCGCGCCTTTTGGCAAAGTCAGGCGGTTCGTAAGTCGAGCGCACTTCCCCGACGCTACTTATTTCAGACCCCCATGACTTTTCATCACCGTATTTCGCCTTGGCCTCTTCCCGCGAAAGACATCTCAACGCCGGAGGGCCGCCTCCGTGCGTGTAGCCTTCAGGATACGTTTGCTCCCAATAACGTCCATCATCGGGATCCTGGAAGAGCGTTTCCCAAGCGCCGTACTCTTTGCTGATCGCAAGTCTTCGCAAGTGGTTAGCGGCCAGCCATTGTACCCGCTCGTATGTGGCGTCTCCGCGAACCTGGCCATTTAGCACGAACCACTTCCCGACCAACTCGGTTTCTTCCGGTTGCAACCTCATCATTTCAATTCAGCCTTATGAGCGCAGTAGCCTGTCGTTACGGAAGCGGACCATCCCATTGAAATTCCCGTGAAGCTGCGAGGACATATGACCTGGTTCCTTCGTCCGCTGCGTCCTCTCGGACTGCACCCGTGTTGCCCAAGCAGAATCTACCCAGCGATAGAGGCATTGTCAACGAAAACAACGTCATGCGTCGGCCCCAATCAGGGCTTCTTGTCCGGTTCGCCAAAGACGAGCGGGAGGGAGAAGGTGAAGGTGGAGCCCTGATTTTTCCCCTTGCTTTCCACGCGGACGGCGCCACGGCAGGACTGGACAAGTTTGTTGACCAGCGCCAGCCCTAAGCCGGTGCCCTTCACGCCGGAGGTGCGGCGGATGCGGCCGAATTCCTGGAACAGGTTCGCCCGTTCCTCCGGCGTCAGGCCCGCGCCGGTGTCGGCGACGTGCACGGAGAAGCCGGCCGCATCGCGCGTGACGGAGATTCTGACGCCGCCTGCGCTCGTGTACTTGATGGCGTTATTCACCAGGTTCTGCGCCAGCGTCCGCACCACGAACGGATCGCCTCGCACGGGGAATTCCTCCCACGGCTCGATCCGGATCGAAAGCCCCTTGTCCTCGGCCAGGATGCGCTGGTTCTCGACCACGTCTTCCAGGACGGCCTTCAAGTCCACCGGCTCCTGCGTCACAACCAGCGTCATCTGGTCGAGCTTCGAGAGCGAAAGGAAGTCGTCCACAAATGACTGGATGCGGTCCGTCGAGCGTGTCAGCAGGCGGACCAGCGCGTCGAGGCGCGCGCGGTCGGCGAGGATTTTCGGGTCGCGCAGGAGCGGGATGGCCATCGCCAGCGGCGAGAGCGGCGCGCGGAGTTCGTGAACCATGAAGCGGAAGAATTGCTCGCGCTCGCGCTGCAACCGGCGCAGCGCGGTGACGTCGCTCATCACGGCCACGCTGGCGGGCCGGCCTTCCCATTCGCTGCGGCGCGCGCAGACGATCACCTCGCGGATCGAGCCGTCGGCGTGGAGCAACTTGGTCTCGTACTCCTCGGGCGCGCCGCCGCCGGAGACGCGCGCGTGATAGACGTTCAGGTCGCGCTGCCGGACTTCCTCGTCGAGGATTTCGCCGTACTCGCGGCCGAGCAGTTCTTCCGCGCGGCGGCCGAGCAGGGCGCAGAACGCGCGGTTGACGAAGCCGATCCGGGAGTTCTCCACGACGACCAGCCCGCTGCGCATGTCGGAGACGAGCCGGCTGAAGCGCTCCTCGGAGCGGCGATGCGCCTCGACGGCCGAGAAGAGGTCCCAGAGCAGCAGCGCGGGATCCCCGGTGATCACCGAGGCGCCGTCGGGCAGAACCCGGCGAATGATACCGGACATGGCAGGGTCGCCGGTGACGTCAATGACGAACTGCGGCCGCGATTGTGCGACGGCGTCGGCCGCGTCCTTGTAGATCGGCAGTCTGCGCTCGGCCGCCGCCTTGACGCCGGGCGCCTGATCGCTCCGATCACAGACCGCGATCAGTATGAACTCCGGGTCGGCCAGCAGGTGCGGCAGGAGCGCGCTGCCGCCTTTGCCCAACCCGACAAGCAGCGTTCGGATTCCCATAGGCCCGGATTCCCCATCTGACCGTTCGCCAAAGGACATGAGACTAAACGGTCGCATGGTCGCCGTCAAGGTTGCAGGGCTACTTCACCTCGAACTTGACGCTGACAATCGCGGTGATTTCCTTCTCGTAGGAGCTCGTGTCATTGTTGCCCTCCGACGAAGTGGCGAAGACGCCTTTCGGGTTGATCTGCATGACGCCCATCCGCGCCTCGACCAGCTTGCCGAGCCGGCCGTTGGCGTTGTTGACGATCTGTTCCGCGCGCACCGTGGCGTCCCTGGTCGCGTCGGCCAGCATGTTGATTTTCAGCTCGGAGAGTTTCGTGTAGAGGTAGCATGGCGCATCCGAATCAATCTCGACGCCGTCCTTGATCAGGCTGGTGACGTTGCGCGAGACGTCGGAGACTTTTTTCATGTCGGTGGAACTGATGCGGACGCACTGCGTGAGCGTGTACATCTCGACCTTGTCGGTGGTGATGATCGTCGGCGCGGCGGCAGTCGCGCCTGCGGCCGCGGGAGCTGCGGGGACGATATCCTGGTGGAACCGGCGCGAGGTGTTGATGGCCGACAAGGTGATGTCCGATTCCGGGATGCCGCCGGCGATCAGGAAAGCCCTGGTCTTGTCGGATGCGCTCTTCAGATCGTCGTAGGCCTTGACGAGGTTCGGGTCCTTTGCGGTGATCGTGCCGCACCATGTGACCAGGTCGGAGACTATGGCCTTGCGCGCGGAGCCGGTGACCGCCAGCGTCTTGGGCTCCAGCTTCACCGCCAGGTAGCACCAGCAGAGGATGGCTACGCATAAGACATTCGCAATGGCGAAAAAGACGCCGCCGGCGCGAAGCGTGACGACGATCTTTTCGGGCAGATTGGCCGGCTTGCTGTTGGTCTCGGACATGAATGGTCTCCTTTCAATTTTGGGTTTCTAAAACCGAGCGCCGAGGTCGCCGCAGCAGAGCGACCGGAAGACCGCAAGCAGCCCGAGGAGGTTGATGACGGCGAGACTGACGGTGATCCAGGACCGGCAGGCGGAAATAGCCTTGCGCATGGGCGCCCCTTCGGCCTCGTTTCAGTGCGCGGGATGCCGATACGGACACTGCTCGGCTTCCGGCGACTGATCGCCCCTGCGCAAGTTACGACCAACATGCAGCAACGTCTATATTCGAATCTCCCGCGTGGGAGTTATCAGTCGTGTTCTGCCGAACGCGCGGCATTATATCAAAATGAGACATTTTAACCAAAAATAGTAGGCCTGCGGCGAGAGTTATCCACAGTTTGTGCACACTGCTGTTGCATTTTAGCTCGGTGGGACGCGTCTGTGGAAGTACTCGGAGAAAAGCGCGATGCCGTTGCTTGCACGTTAAGAAGCGACGCGCGGCGGGTTGCGCCGCGCGTCTTCGGATCGCTCAGCCGGCAAAATCCACGTATCGCACTACGGTCGAAATTAACCTTTGTTCCAGCCCATTCGTCCCGCCATCTCGCTCATCAGGCTGAAGTACGCCAGCGTGTGCGCGACGGCGCTCAGCGGAAGGATGCGCACGCTGTAGCCGGGCACGTCAATCGCGGCATCGCCCGGCCGCCAGGGCAGATCGAGCCAGAGCAGCCCCTCATGATCTTTCAGCGCCTCCGGCCGCCCGTAAGGAGAACTGTAGATGAACCGGATTCCCCGGCGCAGGATGGCGCCGACCTTCTGGACATCCACCGGCGCATAGCCCAGGTGGATGTACACATCTCCCTTGCCGAGGTCAGCCGGGGTCGCGGTCGCCAGGTCGCTGTTGGTCGTTCCCCAGCGGACCGGGTAGTTGCTCTCCTTGGGCAGCCCGAGGATCTGCGGATAGGAATGCCCGACGGCCGTCGCCGCGACGCGCTTTCCGGCGCGGTGCGCCTGGACCATCCAATCGCCGGCCCGCGTCAGCGCGCGCGACTGCCGGTCGAGCGTCTCGATCATGGAGTCAACCAACTGCAGATACTCCGCCGCGACGTGCCCGGCGGGAAGCGGTGGAACGTACCAGTCCTTGCTGTGGAAGAGCGGCACGAGCCACGGCTCGCGCCGGTTGCTCTCGTGCTTGGTGAGCGAGGTGTTGCGCGCGAGGGCGCCCTCGAGCCAGACGCTCATCCACACCGTCGGCATCAGGCCCTTGCGGGTGCACGCGGCGATCAACTCACCGGCGGTCAGCCAGCCGCGCACAAGCTGTTCGAACGGGCGAAACGACGCCAGCGGCCGATGCTCGCCCATCGCATACAGCCCTTCTTCGGCGCGCGCTCCGCCGGTGAAGCCGGAGATGCGGTGGCGGAGTTTCGCTTCCAGTTCGTCAGGGCGCCCTATGACGAAGAGCCGCCGCCGGCTGTTCAGTTGCTTCTGAAACGCCTCGTCCTCAGCAGGCTTCCAGCGCCGAGGATCGGGCAGCCCGAAGAACGCAACGTCCCTGCTCGAGCCAAGCCCTTCCGCCCATCGGATGCCCATCAGCCCGCCGGCTCGGCCGGAGAACTCCGAGCGCGAGAAACTGCCCACCGGTGGCAGGCTGATATCTCCACCGGCCAGAAGCGGCTGGGCCATCTTCTCGCCCAACTGGGTGAAATGCGCGGTCTCGCGCCGCACGGCGGCGGTCCGCCGGCGCGCCTCGGCCAGGAATTCCTGCGCCGGGGTGTGAGCGGTCTTCCGGGCTGCTCGTGACATGGAACGTTCTCCTGAAGAAAGTTTCGGTTACAGGTCTTTGACGCGGGCGCGGTAGCGCTTGATCATCTCGCTGTTGAAGGCATCGCCGCCGGGCAGATTGGCGCTGCGGAAAATCGGCGGCTGCAGCCCGCGGCGGAGCATCTCCGTCACCGACTCGATCACCATGCGATGCGCGATGTACGCGTCCACCATGGTCGAGGTCGGCGCCAGCGCCACGTTGAATCCCTCCACTTTGAACGCCGCGTCGCCGTAGGGATTCTGATCGTCAATCGCCAGGTCGGCATAATCGAAGAGGTGTTTCTTGTTGGGATGGCGGATCGGGTGATCGAGCGGCAGCTTGCGCCGCCAATTCGACGAGGAGATCGCGATGATCTTCGCCCCGCGCTTCTTCGCCTCTTCCGCCGCGTCAATCGTCGTGGGATTCATGCCGATGTTGTGGAAGATGATCAGCAGGTCGTCCTGCCCGACGCCGTAGTAGCGGATGAGGCAGTTGGCGTAGCCGGTGGTGCGCTCGACCTCCAGGTACTTCAGCGCCTGGCAGACGGGCGTGATGTCGTGGCCGATGATCGGGTTGATGTTGGCCAGGCCGCCGGCGCGGAAGAACATCTCGAAGATCATCAGGCAGGTGTGCCCGCCGCCGCCATAGACATGCACCAGCCGATCCTGCTCATAGGCGTCGGCGATCATCGCGCCGGCGCGCACGAACTTCGCGGCGTTCCGCTTCTCGACCGAGGCGAGCTTTGCGCCCACGTCCTTCAGGTATTCCTGACCGTAGTCGCGCTTGCGCATGCTTGCACCCTTTCCGTTCCAGGAGCCGCACGAAAGGCCACATTCTGACGACTGAGTTCGCTCCGGTCAAGTAATTCTTCGGCGGTCTGCCGCGGTTTTCAGGAGGCGTCGTAACGGCCTTTATCCAGCGCCGCCTTGTACATCGCGGCCAGGTTCTCCTCGGGCACGCGCGGCGGAAGGTTGTTGGCTTCGGTGAGGACGAATCGCCCGCCGGTTTTGACGCCGCTGTCCAGAATCTCACAGGTGCGATCATAGACCTGCTGAGCCGTGCCGTGGCGCAGGAGCATGATGCCCGGGCCGCCGTTGATCTGCACGCCGGGGCCGAGTTCCCTGCGCATGCGGGTGAAATCAACCGGAAAGCCGCTGTCCCACGTCTGGACGTTCAATTCGTCGCGCAGGGTCTTCATGTGCCGCATGACGTCGCCGCAGAGGTGAATCCCGCGCGGCTTATCGGGGGCGAATTCGTCCAGGTATCGCTTGTGCCGCGGCATGACCATCCGCTTGTACATGGGCGTGCTGATGAGTTGGATGGAATCGTCGGCCAGCCCGCCGCCGAGGCTCTCGTCGTTCCAGTATTTGCGCCAGGCGTGGACCCGCTTGATGGCGGCGTCGGTGAGCCGGTCGAGCAACCGCTCCGCGTACTCCGGGTCTTCGGCCATATCGGTCATCATGTCCGTCCCACGCAGGTTCATGCCCGTGGTCAAAGGCCCGTCCGTGCCGGCCTGCTCGTACCGGCCGACCTTCACAGGCCGGCCGTGGAAGACGTAGTCCTTCGCGATCTTTCCCATCTCCTCGTAGAACCGCAGGCCGCGCTTGGAGAGCGGATTTTCGATCGGCCGGTCAATGTCCACGTCGAAGATGCTTTCCCTGTTGACGGCGGTGAGGAACGGCTGCGTATCGGGAATCTGGCCTTCGCGGAAATGCCAAGCGGCGCCGAAGAAGGCCGCCTCGTGCGTATTCAGCCAGCTCACGGAGGCGGTCCACTGCTCCGGCAGGCCCGTGGGCGAGTCGCAATAGCGGTTGATGACCATGCGGCGATGGTGCTCGTGGCCGATCCAAGCCTCCATCATCACGCGCGGGTCATTGAAGATCTGCTCGAACGTCACCCCTGTGCGGTTGAGCTTCGGGTCGAGCACAACGATGCGCGGATTGCTGGAGATGGACACCGGCACGCGAATCGGCTTACGCTCATTGAAGGCCTTCCAAACGGCTTCCTTCTCGGCATTGCTGATCTGCGGGATTTCCCAAGACATTGTCATCGCCTGGAAACAGGTTGCCCGACGGTAACCACAACTCACTGACCGGCTTCGGACTTTCCGCTGAAGCGAAGGACCCATCGCGGCGTCCACAGGCCGCCCCAACTGCCCGGATCATAGTTGGCCATGAAAATCTCCCGCAGCGTCGGGTCAAAGGGCGCCAGGGCTTCCCAGAGTTCACCAGGCTCATCCGGCCAGCGCGGGTCGGGCCGGCCGCCGTCAATCATCTGGAACTTCGCGTTCTTGACCTGCTTGTTCCACATGAAGTCGCGGTTGGTAGCGATAAGGCGCGCGATATCCTCCTTGGTGAAGACCAGGCCATGTTCGTACGCCGCCGCAATCGCCCCAGTGTCAATCCCGTAGTACTCGCCGTGCGGGTGTACGCCCACCCAGTGCTTCAAAGTCCCATCCGCATTATGGTCCCACGGCACGCCCGGGTCCCAGTAGTCCCAGACAAAATACTTGCCGTCGTCCCGGAGCTTCATACGGGAGCGCATCACCCGGAACCACTTCTCGGCGCGTTCCTTGTAGATGGGCTTGTGCGTCACGTCGTACATGGCCAGCATCCACTCGGCGATGATGTTTTCCTTGTTGTCCGGCAGGGAGTTGCCGTCCGTCTTTCTCCGTTCATATCCGCCAGGCTCAGTCCACTTGCCGGTCTGGGGATCCAGCCCGAAGGGCGGAACGACCCAGATGCCGCCTTCCGGCGTATCGCGCCAGGCGCCGCGCGAATCCCATTTCTCGAAGGTTCGCTCGGCAAGCCGGATGTACTCTTCGGCCTTGGCGCCATACTTTTCCTTCAGGGCGGGCGACTTGAGAATCTCGCCGGCCATCAGCACCAGCGGACGAAGGAGCATCGCATCGCCGACCTCGACGTCCGTGTAGCGCTCCTTCACGCCGGGCGGAAGGTACTCGACGACGCCGTCGTCCGCAGGCTTGGGCCAGCCGATGTAGCCGTCCGGCTCCTTGACGCCGCGCTTGATGACGGAGTCGCCCCAATCCATCAGCCGGTCCACCCACTCGCGGTCGCCGGTGGCCATGTAGCCGTAGTAGTACCCGTTCAGGAACGGACTGACCAGCCAGCCGATCTCCTCGCCCATCTCCCGGTCGCAATAGCGGTCCTTGCTCTCGCGAAGGATGTTCTGCTTCCAGCGCTGCATCCACTCCCGGGCGAGCGCCGGATCCATCGCCTGGCCCTGGGCGGTGGAAAAGCCGAACGGAAGAATCCACGCGAGGAGCAGTCCGCAGATCGCGCCGCGATACAATCTATGTGACACATCGGCCCTTTCAGAAGCGCTGCAAGTTCGTTTTGTGATTACCACAAGGCTGCGGGAGAGTCAAGCCGCCGCCGGATTGCCGATACGATGGATGAGAGAAGCGAGCAACTCTATCAATAAGGCCTCCGAATCCGGGCTGAAGATGGCCGAGTTGGAGCCGTACCCGCCCAGCGGAAATTCCGCCGCGGTGGGCAGATAACCGAGATATCCGTTGCACTCCTCCGCGACGATCACGCGCATCGGCGCGCAGCGTTTTCTGAGTTCCACGCTGTAGGCGCCGAAGGGTTCGCCCGGCAGGCCGGCAAGCGCCACGTCACCGATCCGCAACGCAAAGAGCGGATGCCGAACCTTTCCGCGGGCGAGCGCCTCGACCGTCAAGCCGGTCCAGCTCAGATGCGTGTCCTCCGCCGCATAGCTCAGGCGCTCGATTTCATCGGAAAGCGATTTCAACCGCTGCCATTTATCCGGAATGCTTGAAGTCCGCACTTCATGGAACTCCCGGCGAACGGTTTCCAGGGTCTTCTTCGCCTGTTCCACCGAGCGCGGATAATCATGCCGGACCGGAAGCGCGACATTCGCCGAATCGGCGCGCACGTCCGTCACCGGCTTCCACGTCGCTGTCCGCAGCGCCTCCAGCAATTGCCGCGCGACCTGTTCCCCGGTGCGTTCCGCCAGGGCGCGCGACTTTTCGCCGACCAGCGGCGCCTGGTCGCCGCAGGGACCCGTGAAGAAAACCGCCTCGCCGCCGAATTGGCGCCCCAGCGCCCGGCGCAGATAGAACGGATAATCGCCGCTGTGATGGACGCTCCTGCCATGGCGCGCGACGTTGGCCGTTATCGGATGCGCCGCCCAGCGGCTGATGCTGCCCAATGGCCGGCCATCAGTGGTCCTGAAGAAGATCCCCTGAATCAGCGGATCGTCCGGCTCGTCCAAGGTCAAATCCCGAGGCACGGCCGGCAGCCGATCGTGCAACGTCGGCCATTGCGCGGAGGCGGGATAAGGATGGCGCAGCGCCACCTCCGGCCCGACCATCAGCCCCTTCAAGGCGAGTTCCAGCAACTCCGCGCAGCCGGCCCGGCCGTCCGGCCGCACGTCAAAACCGTAATAGAAAGTAAAAGAGCCGACGCCGTTGAATCTCTTCCGCCGTTTGACCACGCCGGCCGGGCGAGGCGCCGTTTCAACATAAGCCATTGAGGCCGGCTGCGCCGCGCGCAGAGCCTGCTCGGCGGCTTCGGCAAACCGCGCCGCGAGCCGATCGAGATCGAACTCAACCGGGCTGTCCAATGGAACGCCGTGGTTCTGCGTGCAGAACACGCCCACTTGTTCCGGCGTCGTGCCGATTGACCGGGCAACCTGGTCCCTGATTCTCAGGCAGGTCGCCGGCAGCATGGAAAGCATGTCGCAGTTCATGACGGCGACCGGCGGGCCCTGGCCTCTGCGCAGGACCACCGCACTCGCCTCGATGTCGTCTTCAAACGGCAAATCCGTCGCCCACGTGCCTCGCAGGCTCGTTCGGCCGAAGCCGATACTTACGGCGTCGGCCTTGACGGCGTGAGCTTTGGAAAGCATGGTCCGCTCCACAGCGCGAGTCAATCCTCGAGATTCAGGTGGCGCAGTTCCGCCGGCGCGAGCTGGACCTCCAGCGCCTGCAATGCGCCGCGGAGATGGTCGAGCGAGCCCGTCCCGATGATGCCGAAGGTCGGGAACGGCTGGCAGAGCACGTAGGCGAGGGCGATGTTGATCGGCTGAACGCCGCGCTTCGCGGCCAGCTCCCTTGCGCGTGCCAGCCGCTGGAAGTTGTCCTCGCTGTACCAGCAACGGGCGAACTCCGGTTCCGAGCGGTTCTCCGGACTCGCGCGGCCGGCGAAAAAGCCGCACGCCTGGCTCGACCAGGACACGAGCGGCATCTGCGTGCGTCGGAACCACTCGCGCGAGCGCGCGTCGGACGAAGCGAGGCATCCGCTCACCGGCGCCTCGACCATCCGCGCGAGGCTGAAGTGGTTGCTGATCGCCGCGAAGCCGGCCAGCCCGCGCGACCGCGCGTACTCGTTCGCGGCCTCGACGCGCTCGATACTCCAGTTCGATCCGCCGATGACGCGCATCCGCCCGGCCTTCAGATGCTCGTTCAGCGCATCCACGAATTCGCCGACCGGGACCTCCGGATTGTCGCGGTGCAACATGTAGATGTCCACGTAATCCGTTTGAAGGCGCTCCAGGCTCTCCATGAACTGAATGGTGAGGGCCTTCGGAGTGCAGAACGGCGTGTGGGCGCCTTTATCGAGGATGATGACCTGCCCGCGGATGTTCCGGCTCTTCACCCAATGCCCAAGGGTTTTTTCACACGCCCCGTAGCCGTAGATCCAGGCGGTGTCGAAGCAGTTCCCGCCGGACTTGACGAAATCGTCGTAGATCACTTCCGCCCGCGCCGGGTCCTGGATCGCGCCCATGACCACGCGCGAGACGGGCGCTTCGATGCCCGGTATCCGGCCGAATTTCATAGGGTGGCCCTTTCAAAAGGCAAGTGTCTGCCGGACCGGATACTAACCGCAGGCTGCCGATTATTCAAGAGGGCCGCGCCGCATAGGAATTTTCCCTATGCGAAGAACGGGCGCGTGCCCGATTGATCGCCGCCGCCGGTCTGATATGATGCCCAGTGCGGGGCGAGAGCCGGTCGCAAGGGATTGCGGGAAGATGTGGGGGGCGAACCCGGGCGGCTGGATCGAAGCAAGGCGGTTCGGCGTGAAAGCGTCGAGCCGTCTTCTTTTTAACGGGCTATTCGGCGCCTTCGGTTAGAGCGACTCGGCCGGCCGAGACGGCCGGCAGCAGAACAACCGGCATCGCCCGCTCCGGCGCGAATTCGATCCGCCGATTGTTGACAGGTATGGACAAGCGGCGTAACATGACGCGGATCAATTTTAAGGAGTCCGGCATGAAGATGCGTTTCAGCGGCATAATGCCGCAGGGCATCGAGAAGCTGTTCGTGCGCGACGACCTGCGCCGCGTGATGGCCGAATTCGGCAGCTACACCGCGCACCCGTTCGACGGGGGCAGCGATCACACCGCGGAGTTGATCCCGATCCTGCGTGAAACGGACGTCGCGCTGACGGCGTGGAGCAGCCCGCGCCTGCCGCTCGACATCCTGCGCGACAAGCCGCGGCGGCTGAAGTACGTCTGCAACGTCTCCGGCGGTCTCAAGGGCTGGATCCCGAAGGAATACATCGAAGCGGGAATCCTGGTGACGAACTGGGGCGACGGGCCGATGTGGTACCTGGCCGAAGGGAACCTGGCGCTGATCCTGGCCTGCACGCGCGAGATGCCGCGCCTGCGCCGCCACATGCTCGAGCAGCCGACGTGGCTGTACAACTACGCCTCGCCCTACCCGACGCTCCGCCGGAAGATCGTCGGCTTCATGGGGTTCGGCGCGGTCGGGCGGCTGTTGCTCGGGCTGCTCGCGCCGTTCGAGGTCAAGGCCATCGCGTACGATCCCTACGTCGCCGCGCTGCCCGAACCGGTCGCGCGCTGCGGGACGCTCGAGGAGCTTTTCGAGCAGTCCGACGTCCTCACCATCCAGGCTGGCCTGACGGAGGAGACCACCGGGCTGGTCGGGCGCGCGCTGCTCGACCGGCTCAAGCGCAACGCCATTTTCATCAACACCGCCCGCGGCAAGATCGTGCGGGAGAAGGAGCTGATCGAGTTCCTCCGGGCCAGGCCGGACGTTTTTGCGGGGCTGGACGTTTTCGAGCAGGAGCCTTTGCCGAAGGATTCGCCGCTGCTGCAGATGGACAACGTCATCTGCTATCCGCACAGCATCTGCGAGGTGGGCGAGGCGATGTTCGCGGAGTCCGCCGGTTACGCCGCGGCCAACATCCGCGCGTTCTGCACCGGCAAGCCGGTCGTCGCGCAGATCACGGCGGAGAAATACGGCCGCATGACGTAGGCGCTGGTCGCCCGGCCGGAGGACGAACTCTACCGGGCGCGCGCCTTATGCTTTACGCTTTCTTCGCCTTTCCCTTCGTCGCTTCCTTCAGCAGCTTGCGGGTGAGCTTGACGTAGGTCGGGAAGGCGACCTCCGGCTCTTCCAGGTCCGGTTCCCACTTCTTCTCCCACTCGAACGACAGGTACCGGTCGTATCCCGTGCTCATGATCAGCGCGAGCAGTTTCTTCAGGTCCAACTGGCCGGTGCCGGGCAGCTTGCTCTTGATCTTCCCGTCCACCATGGCGGCGTCCTTGAAGTGGACGTGCATGAGGCAATCGCGGAGGGCGGCGCAGGTGACCTCCGGCGCTTCCGAGAAGTAGCCGTTGGCCGCGTCCCAGCAGGCGCCGACCCGCGGCGAGCCGACGGAGGCGATGAGGGCCTTCAGCCGAGCCCCGTTCGTCCAGTCGTCGTGCGTCTCCAGCGCGATGTTGACGCCGGTCTTCTCGGCAGCCCCGGCCACGCGCTTCACCCCTTCGGCCACGCGCGCCATGTTGGCCTTCTCGTCGAGCTGCTTGGAAAACACGCCGCCGAACAGCCGCAGCGTCGGGCAGCCGATGTCCTTCGCGGTCTCCAGGAAGCACTGGGCGAGCCGGATGCTTTCCTTGAGCTTGGCCGGATCGTCCATCGTGAAGCTGCTGTAGCCCATGATGGCGGCGATCTGGATGCCGTGCGAGTCGAAGAGCTTGCGGATGCGCGCGCGCTCCGCAGGCGTTTCTTCGGGGCCGATGTGCTCGCCGGCGACGCCGCGCAATTCGACGCCGTCGAATCCCATCGCCTTCGCATTCGCGGCAATTTGCTCGAGCGTCCACTTGGGACATCCGAGCGTGGCAAAAGAAAGTTTCATGCTGTCTCCTCCAAGGAATCCCTGCCGAGGGCGGCGGTCGCGTCCCAAAAGCCGGTCAAACGGGCAGCATCCTACGCCGGCTCGAATCACCTGTCAAGGAATGGAAGGCCGAATTTCTCCGAGGCGCGGCAGATCACCGGCCGGCCGCGGCCCCTCTGCCGAAGCGGGCGACCCATGCGGGCGTGGCGACGAAGCCCAGGCCCTCCCAACTGGCCGGATCATGGGTGGCTTCGGCTTCAAAAAGCTTCCGCAGCGTCGGGTCATAGGGCGCCAGGGCGGTCCAGAGCAGCCCCGGCGGCACGTTCCCGGCGGGCCTTTCGCCGTCAATCCGCTGGAATTGCGGGTCCTTGAGTTGCTGGTTCCACATGAAATCCCGGTTCGTGGCGATCAGGCGGGCGATGTCTTCTTTCGTGAAGACCAGGCCATGCTCCCACGCCGCCGCGATCGCATCCACGTCGAGCCGGTAGTACCGGCCGTTCGGGTGAACGCCCACCCAGTGCTTGAGCGAGCCATCCGGCTTGTAGTCCCACGGCCCGGCTGGGTCCCAGTAATTCCAGACGAAATACTTGTCGTTTTCGCGCAGCCTCATGCGCGATTTCTGCACGCGCATCCACTTCTCGACCCGTTCCCGGTAGATCGGTTTCTGCGTCACGTCGTACATGGCGATCATCCACAGGGTGATCGAGTTTTCCTTGTTGTCCGGCATGGAGACGCCGTCCGTTTTTCTCTGTTCATATCCCTCGGTCCACTGGCCGGTCCGGCGGTCAAGCCCGAAGGGCGGGATGACCCAGAGCCCGCCGCCGTCCTTGGTCTCGCGCCAGGCGCCGCGCGAATCCCATTTCTCGAATGTTCGTTCGGCGAGCCGGATGTATTCCTCGGCCTTCGCTCCGTACTCCTTCTTCAGGGCCGGCGTCTTGAGGATCTCGCCGGACATCAGCACCACGGGGCGAAAAAACCACGCATCGCCCACCTCCGTGTCCGTGTAGCGCTCCTTCATGCCGCCGGGAAGGTACTCGAGGACGTCGCCGTTCTCTTCCCGGGGCCAGCCGATGTACCCGTCCGGCTCCTTCACCCCGCGCTTCACGACGGAGTCGGTCCAGTCTATGAACCGGTCCACCCACTCGCGGTCGCCCGTGGCCATGTAGCCCTGGTAGAACCCGCTCAGGAATGGAGCGCCGACCACGTCGGCGATCGCCTCGCCCATGACCTGGTCGCACCAGCGGGTGCGGCTCTCGCGGAGGATGGTCTCCTTCCAGCGCTGCATCCACTCCCTAGCGAGCGCCGGATCCATGCGCGCTGGCGCCTGGGCGGCCCCTGCAGTCGCCGCGTTCTTCGCCCGGTCCTGGGCGATGGAAAAGGCGCACGGAAGCAGCCACGCGAGGAGCAGTCCGCAGATCGCGCCGCCATATGATTTATGTGACATATTGGCCCTTTCAAGACAGCGCAAGGACGATGGAGGTTCCCGCGATTCGGCGTTCCGCTGCTCTCGCTTAAAACAGCGGCTTGCCGTCCAATCCTTCGGGCAGTGGGACATTGAACGCGCGCAGGATGGTCGG
Source organism: Candidatus Brocadiia bacterium (assembly GCA_050015075.1). Classification (GTDB taxonomy): domain Bacteria; phylum Planctomycetota; class Brocadiia; order CAIUPP01; family CAIUPP01; genus JBEKCB01. Next base: position 108,781 of record JBEKCB010000012.1, read on the forward strand.
GGCGATGTCCACGAGGGACAGCGATTGGGACGTGCAGTGCACGTTGGTGAGGAACGTGCCCGGCACGCACGGGGCATCCACGAGGTGGTCGCCGGCCCATGATTCGTTGTTCGCCACGACCGCAACTCCCGCCGGCCCGGCGCCCACGGCCGTCTGCCACGAGCCGCGGTAACCGGGGTGATAGCCCATGATCAGGTCGGGCGCTTCCTCGACGCATTCACCCTTGTAGACGTCTTCCTTACGGTACACGTTGCGAACCACCGGCTTGCCGGTCTCCGGATCGTTCCACGCGCGGAGCTTCTGCACCAGCTCGTCCTGGAGCTGCCGGGCCTCTTCGCCGGGCTTCACGATGCCCTGCCCGTCGCGCCCGGCGAGGTTCAGGTACAGGCTGCAGAATCCCACAGCGTAGGCTTTCGTCCTCGACCAGTCCACGTTCTTCAGAAGCGGCGCTCCCTCGGCGTCGTCGGAGTCTTTCAGATGCATGAACCCGTTCTGGATCAGCCAGCGGTTCAGATGAACCGCGCGGATGAAGCTCGTGAAGCCGTGGTCGGAGAGGACGAAGATCGCCGTGTCCTTGTCCACCTTCGCCAGCGCCTTGCCGAGGACGGCGTCCATCCGCTTGTAGTGCTCGATAATCGCCGGCGCGGAACTGGGTTCGGTCACCGGCCGCGTGTGGGCCGCGTCATCGTCTTCCCAGTACATGTGCTCTATCCGGTCGCTCGTGTCGAAGACCACGGCCAGGAGTCCCTTGTCGAACTTCTTCAGTTCCTGGTCGAACATCGCCTCGCGTTCGGTCGTGAGGCGGTCGCACAACTGCAGGAATGCGGCCGGAGGAATGCGCCCGTGCAGGACGGCCTGCGTGTCTTCGGGCATGCCGAGCGTGGAGAAGGAGCCGATGGCCCGCGCCAGTTCGCCGGCGCCGCCCGGCGGGTGGCTGATGGGAAAGGCGGGGCTTTTCGGGTCAATCTGCGGGGCCGTGACGTAGAGCTTCAACTCCGGCTCCAGGCTCGTCAGATAGAATCGCACCATCGCCGGGCAGTCGCGCGAGAGGCCGCCCGGGAAGGAGATGGAAATATAGTCCGACCACTGTCCCGGCGCCAGGTCCAGCGGGTCGTTCTTCCCGCAACGCAGCGTGATTTTCTGCTGCCCGGGGACCCGCTCGATGCTCAAGGGAACGGCGCTGGTCTTTTGACCGGTGAACGCCATGACCAGCGGGCCGGGAAGTTCCGTCTGGATCGCCGACCCGTTCCACTTCACCTCCACGACGCGGTCCGGCGCCTTGTCGTCGGCGGCGAGGGACGCTGTGGTGACGAAGGCGTACCGGCCCAAAGAGCCGGTCACGTCGGGCGTGCCCAGGCCGCTCAGCAACCTGCCGTTGACCGGCTGGGCGGGGAAAGTCACCGGCCAGCGCAGGACCACCGTCGGGATGCCTTGCTCGCCCAGGATGTCCCAGAATGCCTTCTGCGCCGAGGGCGGGACATACGGTTGGCCCGATCGCCTCCAGGAGCCTTTGGAAGAGGTCTTCAGGATCGAGAGGTCGGGCAGGTAGTTTTCCGGGTTGCGGCGGATGAAATCGAAAAGGCCGTGCCGGCCGGGGTTCATGCCGGTCGCGGCGGACATCCAGGCAACCGGGCTTTCCGGCGGAATCGCCGTCTGCAGCGCGGAGAACGTCCCTTCGCGCGCGAGCTTGGCGAAGTTGGGCATCCGGCCGTCGTCCATCATACGCTCGACCAGCCGCGGGTCCAGTCCGTCAATCCCGATCACGATCACCCGTTTGTACGCCACCTCGCTCCCTTTCGTTGCAAGCGCAACCGACGCACGCCCGCGATGCTCGACAAGCCCCAGGCCCAGGACGATCAAGCCGCACGCGACCGCGATCAGGGCGACGGTGCGGCCTTTCATGCCCTTGATGACCGGGAACTTTCTCCAGTAGCCCGTGACGCGCAGCACCACCGCCCAGAACACCAGGAACACGGCGGAGACGCACCCGATAATAATCCCGATCACGGGTCCCAAGGTGCTCCAGACCTGCTGCGCGGTGCCCGGATCAATATAGGCGAAGGCGCTCGGCGCGCCGAGAAATGCCATCAGGAGGATGGCCAGCATCAGCTTCACTCGAAGTGAGCGCCGGCGCATCAGGCGTTCACCTCCTGGACGAGGCCGCCGCCGGCCGTCTCCGGGCCGCGCGTCAGGATCAGCCGGCCGAGTTCCGGAACGCAGGAGGGAAGCTCCGCGACGAGAGGCCGGTCGAGCGCGATGACGACCTCGCCCAGCTCCGTCTCCTCAAGGCGCTCCGCCGGCGCTTCCAGCGTTTCCAGCGAGGCCGAATCCATCCGGCGCTCGATGGACTCGACCCTTCCGGGAATCTCCTGCGTCGAAAGGCGCACCTGGAGCGGTTCTCCCTTCCGGCAGGCATCGCCCGCCATCCAGAAGACGCTGGCGCGGAACCGGCTCGTCGGGCTCGGCAGCGTCCCCGCGCAGCCCACGTCCCCGCGCGAGGGCAACCGGGCGGAATCGAGCGCCAGCCCGATGCATTCGCCGCTGACCGCTTCGCTGCGTTGCTGGCCGAAGAGTTCGACGGCGGTCACTCGCGTCTTTAGGCCTGAAGGCAGGAACAGAAGTTCCTGCCCCGCCCGCAAGCGCCCCGATTCGATGCGGCCGACCAGGAGCTTGCGCCCATCGAGGGCGTAAACATCCTGAACCGGGAACCGCAGCGGTCCCTCGGCCGATCGCGAGATCGCCTGCAATGCATCGAGCGCTTCCAGAAGGATGGGTCCGTCGTACCAGTTCATGGCGTCGGAACGATGCTCGACGTTCTCGCCCAGCAGGGCCGAGCCCGGAATATACGACGCGGAAACCAGGCCCACGGCCTTGAGATACTGCCTTGCCGCTTCGGCCACGGCCTCGAACTGCGCGCAGTCATGATGGACTTTATCCATCTTGTTGATCCAGACGAGCACCTGCCGGATGCCCATGAGGGAAAGGAAATGGGCATGCCGCTTCGTCTGCTCGCGCACCCCTTCGCACACGTCCACCACCAGGACGGCGGCTTCGGCCTGGGCGGCGCCCGTGATCATGTTGCGCATCAACTCCCGATGGCCGGGCGCGTCTATGATGACGTAGTCGCGCCGGGGCGTTCGGAAGAAGGCCTGCGCGGTGTCAATGGTCATTTCATCCCGGCGCTCTTCCTGCAGGTGGTCCATCAGGTGTGCGTACTCCATTTCGCGCCCGCGCTCTTTGGAGACCTGCCGGATTTCCTCCAACCTCTCCGGCGCCACAGAGCCGGTGTCGCTGAGGAGCCGGCCGATGAGCGTGGATTTTCCGTGGTCGAGGTGGCCGACGATGACCAGCTTGAGGGTTTCCCGTTCCGGCATGTCCGTTCCTACATGTAGCCCAGGGCGCGAAGCTTCTGCATGGTGTAGACGGCCTCCTTGTCCTGGGCGCGGCCGCTGCGTTCGGAGGTTCGCGTGGTGAGAAGTTCCTCGACGATCTGGTCCAGGGTCTCGGCCGTCGAAGGCACCGGCTCGCAACAGGTCGCGCAGCCGATGCTGCGATAGCGCTTTCCGCCCTTGGCGAAGTAGAGGTTGACGATGGGGATCTGCTCGCGGCGGACGTACGACCAGACGTCCACCTCGCGCCAGTGCAGCAGCGGATGGACTCTCACGTGCGTGCCGCCTTCGGCCTGGGACTTGTACTGGTCCCACATTTCGAGGGGCTGGTTCTGGTAGTCCCACTGAAACTGTTCGTCGCGCGGGGAGAAATAGCGCTCCTTGGACCGGATGCCGTGCTCGTCGCGGCGGATGCCCAGGAGCAGCGCCTGGAACTTGAACTTCTCGATGGCCTGGCGCAAGGCTTCGGTCTTCAGGGCCGAACAGCAGGCGAATTTCTCCGAGTGCGGACTCACTCCGGCGGCGATGGCCTGCTCGTTGCGCACGATGCGCAGGTCCAGGTCCCATTTCTTCGCGTATTCGTCCCGGAACGCGTAGATCTCCGGGAACTTATAGCCGGTGTCAATGTGCAGGATGGGGAACGGAATCTTGCCGAAGAACGCCTTGCGCACCATCCAAAGCAGCGTGGTGGAGTCTTTGCCGATGGACCAGAGCATCGCCATCCGGGGGAAGTGATAGTACGCCTCCCGCACGATATAAATCGTCTGGTTCTCAAGCGAATCGAGCATGTGGGCCGTCAGAGGTATTGATCGGAAATTCCCAGATGGCCTTCGTCCGCATGGCAGCGAGCCATCGGATTTCCTATTCTGACGCTCCGGGCCCAACTTGTCAAGCCGATTATCGGCGGCGGGCCGTTTCGGGGCTGCAGCATTCACTTCGCAGGTTGACCGACGCTGGGGGCCGGCTGGTCCATCAACGGGCTGGCAGGTCGCTGGTCCGGCGGGTCAACGACCCAGCGCACCAGGTTTCCATAGAGGGGATCCTGGCGCATGTCCGCGAAGCGGCGGGCCAGCTCCGCAAGTTCGGGATCGCTCGGCTGACGCAACAGGCCGCTTTCCGGGTCGAGCGTCAGGCCGCCGCAGTACTCGCCCATGGCAATGAGAGCCGCCACGTCCGCCGACGGGCTGTATTCGGCAAAGGGCCACAGGCGGGCGGTGTCGTCGTCCGACGCCGTCACCACCCATCGCCCATCCGGGCTGAACAGCGCGGACCGTACATCGTCCGCATGCCGCATGGGATCGCCGACCGGTTTGCCTGTGACCGCGTCCCAGACGCGCGCGGTCCTGTCCCAGGACGCCGTGACCACCCATCGCCCGTCCGGACTGAACCGCGCCGACGCGACCGTCTTTTCATGCCGGATAGGCTCACCCACCGGTTTGCCCGTGGCCGCCTCCCAGACGCGCGCGGTCGCATCCCAGGACGCGGTCACCACCCACTGTCCATCGGGACTGAACTCCGCGGACACTACTCTGTCTCCATGCCGCATCGGCTCGCCCACCGGCTTGCCGGTGGCGGCTGCCCAGACGCGCGCGGTGCGGTCCGAAGACGCCGTGACCACCCGCTGTCCATCGGGACTAAACTGGGCAGATGCAACAACGCCCTCATGCCGCATCGGCGCGCCCACCGGTTTACCCGTGGCCGCCTCCCAGACGCGCGCCGTGTTATCCATCGCCGCCGTGGCCACCCACCGCCCGTCGGGACTGAACTGCGCGGACAATACTCTGCTTTCATGACGCATGGGCGTGCCGATCGGCTTGCCCGTGGCCGCATCCCAAATGCGCGCCGTCTTGTCAGCCGATGCCGTCACCACCCACCGTCCATCAGGGCTGAACTCCGCAAACTCCGCGATGCTTCCGAGTCGAATCGGCTCACCGACCGGTTTGCCCGTGGCGGCTTCCCAGACGCGCGCGGCCCCGTCCCAACACGCCGTGACCACCCAGCGCCCATCCGGGCTGAACCGGGCGGACATGATAGCCTCCTCATGCCGCATCGGCTCGCCCACTGGTTTGCCGGTGGTCGCCTCCCAAACGTGCGCGGCGTTGTCACCCGACACCGTCAATATCCACCGCCCATCGGGACTGAACTCCGCGGACTCCACTCCGTCCGCATGCCGCATCGGCTTGCCGGCCGGTGCGCCCGTCGCGGCCTCCCAGAGGCGCGCGGTGTTGGCCGACGCCGTCACCGCCCATCGCCCATCGGGACTGAACTGCGCGCGCCAGACTCCTGCCTCATGCCGCATCGGCTCGCCCACCGGTTTGCCCGTCGCGGCTTCCCAGAGACGCGCGGTTTTGTCGAAAGACGCCGTCACCACCCACCGCCCATCGGGACTGAACTGTGCGCACCAGACCTTATCCTCATGCCGCATGGCCGCGCCGACCGGTTTGCCTGTCGCCGCTTCCCAGACGCGCGCGGTCTTGTCCTCAGACGCCGTCACCACCCATCGTCCATCGGCGCTGAAGTGCGCGGAACTTACAATATCTCCATGCTTCATGGGCTCGCTCACCGGCCTGCCCGTCGCGGCCTCCCAGACGCGCGCGGTCCCGTCATACGACGCCGTGGCCACCCACCGCCCGTCGGGACTGAACTCCGCGGACTGCACGTACGATCCATGCTGCATGGGCTCGCCGACCGGTTTGCCTGTCGCCGCTTCCCAGACGCGCGCGGTCTTGTCCCAGGACGCCGTAACCACCCACAGGCCGTCCGGACTGAACTGCGCCGACGCGACCAACTGGCCATGCCGGATGGGATCGCCGATCGGTTTGCCCGTCGCCGCCTCCCAAACGCGCACGGTCTTGTCCGTCGAGGCCGTCACCACCCACCGCCCGTCGGGGCTGAACTGCGCGGACCAGACCAAAGCCTCATGCCGCATCGGCTCGCTCACCGGTTTGCCCGTGGCGGCCTCCCAGACGCGCGCGGTATTATCCTGAGACGCCGTCGCCACCCACCGGCCATCGGGACTGAACTGCGCAGATTCGACCCCATTCTCATGCCGCATCGGCTCGCCTACCGATTTGCCCGTGGCCACCTCCCGGATGCGCGCGGTGTTGTCATTCGACGCCATCACTACCCACCGGCCATCGGGGCTGAACTGGGTGGAGCGGATGTCGGCCCCAAATTGTGCGCGCCAAAGGAGCGCGTTCCAGCGCCGTTGTGCGACCAGGGTGAACATCCTGGCCTGAGACGGCGTGTGGCCGGAGTCCAGTCTTAAAGCCCGCCCCAGGTACGCCAGCGCCTGATCCGGGCGCCCCTGCTCGACTTTTTCGGCGGCAATCAGGAAATCGGACTGGACGGCGTTCCTGCGGATCGTCTTCTCCTTTTCCACCGCGCTCCGCCGTTGCTCTTCCGTCCTTGCCTGTTCGGCCTTGATCCGGTGGATGTAGAAGATGGTCCCGGCCACGGCCAATATCAGAAAGCACGCCACCAGGTTGGAGACCGTTCGATTCCGCCGGTACGCCAGTCTCGCGCGCCGCACCGCCGACGGCCGCTTGTGCTCGATCGGCTCGTCCGCCAGGAAGTGCCGCACGTCGCGCTCCACCTCCGCCGCCGTGTGGTACCGGTCCGACAGCTCCGGCTCCAGTCCTCCCAGCAGGATCGTCTCCACTTCCCACGGCAGTCCTTTGACCTGCTTCCGCGGCGATTCCGGCATCCGTCCCGCCAGCTTCTGCGTCCTCACCGTCTCCGCGCTTTCCCGGTCGTGATGGTACAGCCTCGTCCCCGTGCACAATTCGTAAAACGTGGCGCACAGGGAGTAGATGTCCGTCCCAGGCCCCACTTCCGCCTCCGCGTCCGCCGCCCGGATCTGCTCC
>JBEKCB010000013.1:0-114687 GCA_050015075.1 Candidatus Brocadiia bacterium
GAAAACACGCAGAAAAACACTCTCGCTGCGCTCGCTTTGAAGGAAGACACCATCCCTAAGCCTGACGGCTTAGCGATGGTGAATCACTCCACTGAGATCGAACGGAATTCGGACAACATCGAACAGTGTTCGGAGATGATCGAAGAGTGTTCGCACTGCGTTCGAGGATCAAGAAACCTGCCGGAAGAGCTTCCGACGGCTCAATCTCCCAACGCGGCGACGATCTGCCGCGCCGCGTCAATGCCGTTCAGGTGCGGCATGGCCAGGTCGAGGACGGCGACCGACGGCTTGTGCCGGCGCGCCAATTCCGCGGCGGACCGGCCGTTGTCCGCCTCGGCGACGACCTTCATGTCGCTCTGATGTTCCAGCAGGGCGCGGAGTCCCTCGCGGATCATCCGGTGATCGTCGGCCAGCAGGATCGTAATCGGCATCTCAAGCTCCCTTCGGCGGAACGTCGTTCGATGTCAGCGGCGCGGCGAGCGTCGCGCGCGTGCCGCGGCCGGGCTGCGAATCCACCTCCAGCCGCCCGCCGAGACTTTCGAGCCGCTCGCGCACGCTGAAAAGCCCAAAGCCGTCCATGGCCTTGAGGTTCGACCAGAGTTCGTCGGCGGCGAAGCCGACGCCATCGTCCTCGATCCGAATGCGCACTTCCCGGGGATCGCACTCGACCCGCACCTTCACGGTTTTCGCGCGCGCGTGCTTGACGGCGTTGAAGAGCAGTTCCCGCGCACCCTGGAACAGCGTCACGCGAACATCGTCCCGCAGCGGCGGCGAATGGCGCTCGCCTCGAAACTCCCAGCGGATCGGGTGCTGCTTCCGGAATTCATCTACCAGCCAGCCGACCGCCTCGCCAAGGCCCAACTCGTAGAGGACCGGCGGGCTCAGCTCGAACGTCAGCGAGCGCGTGCGCTTGAGGATCTGCGCGATCATGTCGTAAACCGTCCGGATGAGCACAGTGAATTCCTGGCGGGGCGAAGCGCCGGCCAGCTCGCCGAGCTTGAGCCGCGCGAGGGCCAGGGCCTGGCCGACCTCGTCGTGCAGGGCGGTGGCAATGCGCCGCCGCTCGCGCTCCTCCGCCAGCGCCAACTGGGAGGCCAGCGAGCGAAGGCGCTCCTGGTAGGTTTTCAAGCGCTCCTCCGCGCGCTTGCGGTCGGTGACGTCGGCGCCCAGGAGCACGCCGCCCACGAGCCGGCCGCTTTCGTCCACGAGGTTACTCGAGTGCCACGAGACGATCTTGCGCTGGCCGTCCTTGCAGCGGATGGGCATCTCGAGATTCTCCACACGCTCGCCTTTTCGGGCAAGCTCCTTGAGCCGGGAGTACAGCTCTTCGCGCTGCGCCGGCTTGGGGAAAATCCATTTCCAGAGTTTCGTGTGTCCGACGACCTCCTCTCGGGAGTAACCGGAGACATGCTCGGCGGCGCGGTTCCAGAACGTGACGTTCCCGCGCGCGTCCAGCATGCTGATCCAGATCGCCGCGCTGTCGAGCATTTCATTCTGGAACATCAGAAGGGAAGACAGCGCCTTCTCCTTCTCGCGAAGGTCGGTGATATCTTCGCCGGAGGCCAGGACGCCGGTAATGTTGCCGCGCTCATCTCTCAGCACCGTGTTGTGCCAGGCGATGGCGCGTTCCTTGCCGGCTTTCGTGACGATCGGGTTCTCGAAGCGCTCCACCGGTTTGATCTCTCCGGCCATCAACTGGAAGAACGCGGCCCGCACGCGCTCGCGATCGTCCGCCGGGAGCAGGACATCAAACCAGTTCCGGCCGACGATCTCCTTGGCGGAGTATCCGAGGATCTGCTGCCCTCTTCGGTTGATCATCACCACTCGTTGATCGGCGCCGACCACCAGCATCATCACGCCGGCAATGTCGAGGTACTGCTTGGCGCGGTCGCGCTCCTGCCGCAGCGCCTCCTCCATCCGCTTGCGCTCGGTGATGTTCTCGACGATGCCTATGATGAAGCGCGGCTTGCCGGCGGCGTCGCGATGGAGGTAGCAATTCAGCTCGCCCCAGACGATCCGGCCGTCCTTGCTGACATAGCGCTTCTCCACGTGCATGCGCGGTTGTTTTCCCGCAACCGCAGCCCGAAAAAGGCTTGTTTCCGATTTCATGTCGCGCGGATGAGTGATCGCGGGGATGCTCTTTCCTTGCAGCTCGTCGGCCGTGTAGCCGAGCATCCCCTGAAACGCCGGGTTCGCGTCGAGAATGCGGCCTTGAAAGGTCACCAGCGCAATGCCGATGGCGGCGTGCTCGAAGACGACGCGGAACTGCTCTTCGCTCTCCCGGAGCGCGGCCTCGGCCTGCTTGCGCGCGGCGAGTTCGCGGTGGACTTCCTCATAAAGCCGGGCGTTTTCGATGGCCACGCCGAGCTGGTTCGCGATGCGGCCGATCAGTGCGACGTCCTCTTTCGTGAACTGGTCCGCCCGGCGATCCAGGAGGGCGAACACGCCGAGGACTTTTCTCCTGGAGAGGATCGGCACGCCGACGTACGCACAAAGGCCGCGGCGGGCGGCCGGCGATCCGCGGAGCCGCGCGTCTTTGCGGAAATCCGGAATCACCAGCGGTTTGCGGGAGGCGGCGACGGCGCCGGAGAAGCTTTCGCCCAATCGCAAGCCGTAGAGTTCGCGAAGGAGGGCCGCGGAAACACCTCGGTGGGTGGCGGGCGCCAGGCGGCGGCTCGCCTTGTCGTAGAGGTAGATGATTCCTCCGCCGATGCGCATCAGCGCCAGGGTCTCTTTCAGCGCGACGTTCAGGACCGTCTTGAGTTCCAGGTGGCGGTAGGCGGCCGACGCCACGGCGTTGAGGACGGTCAGTTCCTGATTGCGCTGCCGGAGGCGATCCTTCGCGGCGGGGAGTTGATCGCGGCGCGGCGACGAAGGCTTGGCCAGGCGCGAGGCGGAGACCTTCTCTTTTTTCCGGGCGCGAAGGGTACGAACTCGAGGCACAGCACAGGCTCCTTGCTGGACGCAAGAAAACGGTCTTACCGAGGGTGTTTTCCTGCCGTCCGGGTCGCGGACGACGTCCGACCCTGGAGCCTGCTGCGTGACATGCTGCGGAATTTCCGTCGGTTGCGCCGGCGCTAGGGTGCGGCCAGCGGCGCAACTCCTTTTATCCTATCACGTATATGCAGCGTTCGCAACAAGCTCATGGGCCAGGCGGCCGACACCCCATTTTGCGAATCGGGCCGACAGGCCCCGCAACCTACGTTAATGTAACAGTTTAGCCGAGAGAATGTTGTCATAAATCTGCGCAGGCCGGCCGCATATGCAGATAATGCTATTCGAGGGCCCCGCTCCCGCCGGTGCGATTGCGTTGCTCGCGGCGGCGCCGTCCGGCGCTGCTGCGTATGCCATTGCGCGCGCACTGCGAGCCCGCCGCTTGACCCTGTTGCGGGGCGGGTGATACTATCGAATGCCGAGGGGCGATCGCCGAATGCCGATGGATGAGAATCGAATGGCCCTGAAAGATTCCAAGCGCGCGCGGGTGATGGCGCGGTCGAAGAAGCTCGGACACTGCATCTGCGACCCGCGAAAGGCCTGCCCCTGCAACCTGCTGATTGAAAAGGACGTCTGCCTTTGCGCCGGCGAGCGGCTGCCGGCGGAACGGCGCGGGACTGCCGCGCCGAACGCGGCGCTGACGAAGCTGGTCAAGAACGCCGGCTGCGCCTCGAAAATTCCCGCCGCGGAACTCGCCAAAATCCTGGCACGGCTGCCGGCGGTCAGCGATCCGCGCCTGCTCGTCGGGCTCGGCACCGCCGACGACGCGGGCGTCTTCCAGGTCAGCCCGGATCTCTGCCTGGTGCAGACGGTGGATGTCTTCGCTCCGTGCGTGGACGATCCGTACCTCTTCGGCCAGATCGCGGCGGCGAATTCGCTGAGCGACGTGTACGCGATGGGCGGCGCGCCGCTGACGGCGCTCTCGATCGTCGGCTGGCCGATCCACACGCTGAGCGACGAGTGGCTCGTCCGCATGCTCGAAGGCGGCATGGACAAGCTGCGCGAGGCGGGCGTCATCCTCGTCGGCGGGCACAGCATCAACGACGAGGAGATCAAGTTCGGGTTCGCGGTGACCGGCACCATCCGGCCGGACGCCATCGTGGCGAACTCCGGCGCGCGGCCGGGCGACGCGATGATCCTCACCAAGCCGGTCGGCACGGGCATCATTTCCTTCGCCGCGCAGATCGGGCGCGCCTCCGCCGAAGCGCTGCGCGCCGCCGGCGAGAGCATGGCCGCGCTCAACCGCGGCGCCGCGCAGGTCATGTGCCGCGCCGGCGCGCATGCGGGGACCGATGTCACCGGCTTCGGCCTGCTCGGCCATCTCTGGCAGGTCGCGCGCGAGAGCGGCGTGACGGCCGAACTCTGGTGGGACGCGGTCCAGGCGCTGCCGGGAGCCCTCGAATGCGCCCGGCAGGGCATCGTCTCCGGCGCGGCCGAGCGCAACCGCGAGTTCGCCGGCCCGGCGGTGACCGTCGCCGCCGGCGTGCCGGAATACGCAATGGACCTGCTCTACGACGCGCAGACTTCCGGCGGGCTGCTGATGTTCGTGCCGGAGCAGGCCGCCGGGCGGACCGTCGCCGAACTGCGCGCCGAAGGCTGTTCTTCCGCGGCCGTCGTCGGCCGCATTCTGGGGAAATCAAAAGGAGGGATCATCGTGGCGAAAAAACGCGACTCCGCACCCCGCACTCCGCCGCCCGACGCGGCTCGCGGCGCTGAGCCTGTCGAAGGACACGCCGCAGCCGAAAAGTGCTGCTCGACGGAATCAGCGCCTGCCGGCTCCGCCGGCTCGCCGCAGGAGGCGTTCCAGGATTTCATGGGAAAGGCCTTCGCGCCCGGCGCGCTCGACGCGGTGCAGAAGGAGATCATGACCATCGCGCTCTCGGTCGCCGTGCAGTGCGAGCCATGCCTGAAGATCCACCTGGAGAAGGCGCGCAGCATGGGCATCAGCCCCGACGAAATCCGCGAAGCCGCCTGGATGGGCATCGTGTTCGGCGGCTGCAAGGCGATGATGTTCTGGAAGGAGAAGGGGCCGAAGGACGGATGACGGGCGATGGCTGAGTGCTGATCGTTGACCGGCAACCGCCGGAGAAAGGAGCGGAACATGGCCCTCGGAAAAAATCACGTGCTGGTCATCGTCGCCATCGCGGGCATTATGGCGCTCACACTGGCCGGGGCTGGCCTGTTCAGCGGGAAGCAGGGGCCCGGCTATCTCCGGATCAACGTCTCAGACAAGAGCGCCGCCTACCTTGAATTTGAAGGCGCGGCCCTGCGCGCCGCGGCGAGCATGGAGGGACTGAAGACCGCGGAGCCGCTGCCGCTGCGTGCGCTGAATTTCCGGGCGGCGCAGTCCAGGGAGTTCACACTCCCGATTCCGGCCGATCAGCTTCCCGCAGGCGTCAGCGCCGTCAAGGGGATCTTCACGCGGACGGGGAGCAATGTCTCGGGCCAGATGGGAATCTGCCGGACGGACGCGCAGAAAGTCGTCTGGCAATGCGACGCAGGGATCTTGTCGGGGACCGGCGATCATGCGGAGGCGGCGCCGGCCATCCAGTTGCCAAGCCTGGAGACGCTTGCGCTGGTTGTCACGGGCGCGCCCTCGAATGGGAAACTGGGCATCGGTGTGCGGCTCGCGGCCGGCGACAACCCGGTGACCGGCGTGCTCAAGGATGGAAAGCCCGTGCCGGTCCAGGTCAGCGTGACGGACGCCGCCGGCAAAGAGGTGGCCGCGCGGAAAGGGCCGTTGACTGATTTCGGGTTCAGTTGAGGCGGCCCCTGCTGCTCCGTCGGAGTGGCGAAAGGCACGTACACGGTTTCCGCGACTCTCGACGCGGGGCCGTTCGGGTCCGCCGTGAAAGGCCAGGCGAAGGTCGTCGTGCCGTAGCCGCCCGCTGGCTCGTAGTGTGCCCGCCAGGGCATACGAAGCAGCGCCTGACGGCGCCACTATAAGCTGCCCGTGAGATTCCGCGGCCCGCTCCACTAGATACGTATCGCACCTAGTCGAGTGCCGGGTCTGGCGGTCGCCTTTCGTGAGCCGGTTGCGCTGCGCCGGATGAGGGACTAGATACGTATCGTATCTAGCGGCGGCTGAAGCAAGCGAGCGGTTGCAGGATCACCCGCGGCGCAACGCTAGTTACGTATCGTATCTAGTGGCAGGCTGACGGATGAGGGGGCGCGCTTCGCGGGGCGGGCGCGGCGCATTCTGAAGTTACTCCTTGACAGACGCGACTTTGTGCCATACGCTTACGCTTGTGAGCCGAACAGGGCATTTGGCGAAGGGTGCCCGCATGTCTCTATGCGGCCGCAGGGCGCGGGCCGTCGCGATGGCGGGCGCCATGGCGCTGGCGTGGCTGTGGGCCGGCACCAGCTCTGCGCAGACCTCGCAGAAGCCGGCCTTCGCGCGGCTCGCCGTGTCGGAGAATAGCGTCGTTTACATTCAGATCGAAGGCGGCGAACTCCGCGCGGCGATGAGCGCCGAGGGCTTGCAGACCGCCGCGCCGGTCAGGATGACCGCGGAGTCCGCCTACGTAATCGCGTCCCCCGAATTCACGCTGCCCATTCCGGCCGAGCGACTGCCCGCCGGCGTCACGGCGATCAAAGCAACCCTGACGCTGATGCAGATTCCGCCATCCACATTGCGGTCCGAGTGGCCGCCCCGTATTAGCGGCAGGTTCAGGATCTTCCGGACCGATGACCGGAAAGTGGAATGGCAATACGCGTCGTCCGGCGAGGTGCTGACAGGGGCGAACGCGGAGGAAGCGCCGTCCATCATGCTGCCCAACCTGGACAAAGTGAACGCCCGCCTGGCGGCCGCAGTGAGTGGAGGAACGCTGAGAGTGAACCTGGGGGTCAACGCCGGCGGCGCGCTCCTGGCCGGCGTGCGCAAGGCCGGCCACATGGTCCAGGTGAAGATGGTCGTGACGGACGCCTCCGGCGCCGTAATCGCCTCGAAAGTCGGGACGCTGTCCGACTTCGGGTTCAGTTGAGGCGGCCCGTGCTACTCCGTTGGAGTAGCCAAAGGGACTTACACCTGCACCGCGACGATGGATGTCGGGACCGGTTCGCCGCTGAAGGCAACGGCGACGGCTGCGGCTCCGTAACGAGAGATTGCGCGGGTCCGGCGCCTGCGCTTGGGCGGCAGCGGCGTCATAAGTACGAGCCTGTCGCGCGAGGTGCGGAAGAGGAGGCGAGGCTATGTTGCGATCTTGCGGCAAGAGGCTGATCGTCGCAGTGGCGGGCGTTGCGGCGCTGATGTGGGTCGGGGCCGGCTGCACCTCCGCGCAGGTCTCGCAGGGGCCGGCGTTCGCCCGGCTCGCCCTGTCGGAGAAGAGCGCCGTCTGCATCCGGATTCAAGGCGGCGAAGTCCGCGCGGCGATGAGCGCCGAGGGCTTGCAGACCGCCGAGCCGGTCAAAACGCACACCGAATTCACGCTGCCGATTCCGGCCGATCAACTGCCCGCCGGCGTCACGGCGATCAAAGCGAACCTGGCGCTGATGCAGATTCAGACGGCCGCGTCGGCCGCGCTGGCGCCCTACATTAACGGCACGTTCAGGATCTTCCGGGCGGATGACCAGAAGGCGGAATGGCAATTTGTGTCGGCCGGCGGCGGCCTGGCCGGGGCGAACGCGGAGAAAGCTCCATCCATCAAGCTGCCTGACCCGGACAAGTTGGACGCCAGCCTTTCGGCCACGGTCACTGGAGAAAAGCTGGCCGTCGGCCTTCGGGTCACTGCCGGCGGCGCGACCTTGACCGACGTGCGCAAGGACGGGCACCTGGCGGTGGTGAAGATGGTCGTGGCGGACGCCTCCGGCGTCGAGATAGCCTCAAAAGTCGGCACGCTGGCCGATTTCGGGTTCAGTTGAGGCGGGCCCTGCTACTCCGTGGGAGTAGCTAAAGGGACTTACACCTGCACCGCCACGCTGGATGTCGGGGCCGGTTCGCCGCTGAAGGCAACGGCGACGGCCGTCGTCCCCTAGCGAGGGATTCTTCGGTCCGGGCTTGTGTTTCGGCGGCGGCGGCGCTATAAACAAGGACGTGTCGCGCGAGGCGCGAAAGAGGAGGTGGGTTATGTTGAGGGTTTGCAGCAGGGGGCTGGCCGTCGCGGCGTGCGCCGCGGCGCTGGCTTTGATCGGGGCCGGCTGCGCGGGAGTGCAGACCGCGCAGGCGCCGGCGTTTGCCCGGATCCCCCTGTCGGAGAACTGCGCCGTCAGCATTCAGATTCAAGGCGGCGAAGTCCGCGCGGCGATGAGCGACCAGGGAGTGCAGGCCGCCGCGCCGGTCAAGGCGGGCTCCGAATTCGCGCTGCCCGTTCCGGCCGATCAACTTCCCGCCGGCGTCACGGCAATCACCGCGAGCCTGTTGCTGACGCAGTATCAGTCGGGCGAAAACGCCGCGGTTGTCGGCCAGCTCACGGTCTTCCGGACCGATGACCAGAAGGCGGAATGGAAGTACGTGTCACAGCTCAGCGTCCCGGCCAGGGTGAACTGGGATCACGCGCAGTGCATCAAGTTGCCCGATCCGGCTGATGTGAAGGCCAGCCTCGAAGCCACGCCCGCCACAGGAAAACTTTCCATCGGCCTCAGGCTCACCCTCTATGGCGCCGCGATGGCCGACGTTCGCAAGAACGGCAAGCCGGTCCAGGTGAAGATGGTCGTGGCGGACGCCTCCGGAGCCGAGATCGCTTCAAAAGTCGGGACGCTGGCCGACTTCGGGTTCAGTTGAAACGGCCCCTGCTACTCCGTGAGAGTAGCTAAAGGAACTTATACATGCACGGCCACGGTGGAAGTCGGCGCCGGTTCCCCGCTCAAGGCGGAAAAGACGGTCACTGTGCCGTAATCGCGCGAGACGGTTTCGGACATTTCAAGGGCGCTGGCTGATTCGGCCGGCGCCCTTTTGTTTCTGGCGTGTATCGTACTCGTCCTCGTCCTCGGCCGCACGAAACGGCCGTTCGAGGACGAGGACGAGGACGAGGACGAAAACGGCGACGAGCACGAGGACGACTGGCGCGGGAGCGGATGGGTCCTGGTGGATCTTGCTCCGCTTCAAACGGAGTGCGGGGCCCTGATAAGGTCCTAGGTGGGTTCGATTCCCACACGCTCCCGCCAACATTAATGACGATGGACGATAGACGAGGGACGATGGACGATGGAAAAAACCGGACAGCGCCAATGGGAGAAACTGCCTTGAGCCGCGACAAGATCCTCGAAGAACTCGCCCGAACGGTCGTGGCGATGGACGAAGCCGGGGCCGTGGCCGCCGCGCACAAGGCGCTCGCGGGCGGCGTGGACCCGTACGTGGCGATCAACGACGGGCTCGCCGTCGGCATGCGCGAGGTCGGGCGGCTCTACGACACGGGCGAATACTTCGTCCCGGAAATCCTCATCTGCTCCGACGCGATGAACGCCGGGATCGCCGTCCTCAAGCCGCACATCCGCCGCGCGCCGGGCCGCGAGCCGGTCACCGTCATCCTCGGCGTCATCGAGGGCGACATCCACGACATCGGCAAGAACATCGTCAAGATCATGCTCGACGCCTCCGGCTTCCAGGTCGTGGATCTCGGCCGCGACGTGAGCGCCGAGCGCTTCGTCCAGGCCGCGCGCGAGGCCAAGCGCGGGCTCGTCGGCCTCTCCACGCTCATGTCCACCACCATGGAGAACATGGGCAAGGTCGTCAGCGGCCTCTCCGACGCCGGGCTGCGGAAGGAGTTCCGCGTGATGCTCGGCGGCGCGCCCTGCTCGGAGGCCTTCGCGCGCGAGATCGGCGCGGACGGGTTCGGGCGGAACGCCAGGGAGGCGGTCGAACTCGCGGAACGGTTGTCCGGGAAATTGGGTGATTAGGAGATTGGGAGATTAGGTGATTAGGAAATTAGGAGCTTGGGTGATTGAGTTTGGCGATTTTCGCCACCCAATTTCCCAATTTCCTAATCTCCCAATCTCCAGTTGTGAATCAGCAAGGAACTGAAATGCCCAGTGACAAGATGTCGCCCGCCGAACGCTTCACCGCCTTCCTCAGCGGCAAGCCGATGGACCGCTTCCTGTGCGTGCCGCTGATCCTCAACCATGCCGCGCGCGTCCTCGGCGTGAAGGTCGGCCGGTACAACCGCGACGGCCGGCTCATGGGCGAATGCCATGCGGCGGCGTACCGGCGCTACGGGCACGACATGATCGCGATCTTCTCGGATACCGCGATCGTCGCCGAGGCGATGGGCACGGAACTTTACTATCCGGAGGACGACGTCCCGCGCGTCGAGCGGCCCGCGCTCGCCGACCCGAAGGACCGCAGCCGGCTCGTCACCGCCGACTGGGCCGACCGGGGCAAGCTGCCGGTTTTCTACGAGGCGATCCGCGTCGCGGCCGAGGCGCTCCACGGCGAAGCGCCCATCGGCTGCTGCGTCCCGGCGCCCTTCACCACCGCCGCCTGCCTGCGTGGCACCGACCAGCTCGCGCGCGACCTCTACCGGAACCCGGCGCTCGCGCATGAACTGCTCGCCCTCGCGCTCGAAGCGGCGAAGCAGTTCGCCGGCCGCATCATGGATTCGGGCGGCGTGCCGGTGGTCGTGGACCCGGTCGCCACCGGCAGCGTCCTCGGCCGGCGGCAGTTCGAGGAGTTCGCGCTGCCGTACCTGAAGCCGCTTCACGCGCACGTCGCCGCGCGCGGGTTCCCGGTGGTCCTGCACATCTGCGGACAGACCGCGCGCACGCTCGATCCCATGGCCGAATCCGGCGCGGCGCTGCTGAGCCTGGACGACATCTCGATGGCCGAGGCGCGCGACCGCGTCGGCGGCCGCGTGGCGCTCATGGGCAACGTCCGGCCCGCGCAGACGCTCCTGAAGGGCAAGCCGGAAGACGTCCTCCGCGAGGTCCGCGACCTGTGCGACATCGGCCGCAAATGCCAGGCCGGTTTCATCCTCGGCAGCGGCTGCGAAGTCCCCATCGCCAGCCCGCCGGAGAACATAGACGCCATGATGGCCGGCGTCAGAGAATACGGGAGAATGTAGCAAGGCGCCGGAAATACGTCCCATATTTCCCATCAATCACATAGGCCCCATTATGTCCTTCACAGCGCGCAGCCGGCTTACCGGCGCCCTTCGCCGCGAACCGGTGGACCGCCCGCCGGTCATCTGCCCCGGCGGCATGATGACCATGGCCACCGCATCCGCCATGCGCCGAGTCGGCCGCGCCTGGCCGGCGGCGCACTCCGACGCGCGCGCGATGGCCGAGATCGTCCTCGCCACGCGCGACGAGACCGGGCTCGAATGCCTCGCCGTCCCGTTCTGCATGACCGTCGAGGCCGAAGCGCTCGGCTGCACCGTGGACATGGGCAGCGCAACCGTGCTCCCGCACGTCGCGGTCGAATGCATCCGCGATCCGGCGGAGGTCGGCGGCCTGCCGGAGTTCAACCCGGAGCGCTCCGGCCGCGCGCCGGTGGTGCTCGAGGCGATCGAGCGGCTGAAGAGCGCCTGCGCCGGCGCCCCGGTCCTCGGCGGCGTGCTCGGCCCGGTCACGCTCGCGGCGATGATCATGGATGCCGGCCTCTTCCTGCGCCTGACGCGGCGCGACCCGGCCGCCGCCGAACAATTCATCGCCGCCCTGGAGCCGGTCGTGGTCCGGTTCGCGCTCGCGCAGCACGCCGCCGGAGCCGACTGCGTCACCGTGGCCGAGCCTTCGGCCACCGGCGAAGTGCTCGGCGGAAAGCACTTCGAGAAGCTCGCCGCGCCCGCGCTCGTCCGCGTCCTCCGCGCCTTGCGCGACGGCGGGGCATCGCCTATACTGCATATATGCGGCGACCTGCGGCCGATCCTGCCGCAGGTGGCGCTCATCGCGCGCAAGCTCGACGCGCCGCTGGCGCTCAGCGTGGACGCGATGGTCAGCGGGCGCGACTTGCAGGCGGCGCTGCCGGAGGTCGTGCGCGTCGGGAACGTGGACGCGCTCCTGCTGCAGCGCGAAGATGTCGCAACGGTTGAGCGCGTGGCGCGCGCGGCGGCGCTCGATTTCGACATCCTCTCGCCCGCCTGCGGCCTGGTCCCCACGACGCCGGCGGAAAACCTGCGGGCGATGGTCCGCGCGGCGCAGCGGCAATTATAAGCGCATCGTACTCGTCCTCGTCGTCGTCCTCGTCCTCGGCCGTTCAGAACGGCGATTCGAGGACGAGGACGACGACGAGGACGATTACGATAGGTTGCGATTAACGCGCGTCGTATCCTCTGATGAGAGCCTTGTGAATGAAGCCAAGACCTGAAATCGGAATATGGGGTCGGCGCTTCCCGACGCAGATCGTCTCGCTGATCGCCTTCAACGGTTACTTCTGGCGCGGGCCGGGAAAGTGGTTCTGCCTGCCGGTCCTGAACTGCTACGCCTGCCCGGTCGGAACGGTCGCCTGCCCGATCGGTAGCCTGACGGCGTTCGCGCTGGCGCGGAGGATCCCGTTTTACGCCCTGGGACTCCTCGGTGTCATCGGAGTGGCCGTCGGCCGCGCGTTCTGCGGATGGGCCTGCCCGTTCGGGCTTTTCCAGGACCTGCTGTACCGCATCCGCTCGTTCAAGTTCCGGCTGCCGCGCGCGGCGAACGCGCTGAAGTACGCGCTGCTGGTCGTGCTGGCGCTGGGGCTGCCGCTGATTATGGGCGGCGGAAAGCGGACCGGCTCCGAGGACCGGATCACCGGCGAGAAGACCGGCGCGCTGGACTATTGCTCGCTGGTCTGCCCGGCCGGGACGCTCGAAGGCGGCGTGCCGGTCCTGGCGGCGAGCGCCTCGGTGCGCGCGCAAGCCTCGTGGCGAACCTGGAGCAAGATCGGTCTCGCGGTGGGCATTCTCGGCCTGACGGTCGTCGCGCGCAGGAGCTTCTGCCGCGCGCTCTGTCCGCTCGGCGCGCTGATGGCGCTCACCTCGCGCGTCTCGATGATGCAGTTGCACACCGAGGACAAGCTCTGCACGCGCTGCATGCGCTGCGTCAAAGTCTGTCCCACGTACGCGCGGCATCTGCCGTTCAAGCAGTTCAAGACCGAGGCCACCGTCGAATGCGTGATGTGCCTCGACTGCGTCCGCAACTGCCCGGAGAAAGGCGCGCTCTCCGCGCGGATGGGCGGGAAATCTTTCTCCGTCAGCGAAGGGAGGACCCGTGAGTAGAAGAGACTGGATCGTCGCCGCGGCGCTGACGCTGCTGTTCGCGGCCCTGCTGACGTACGGCCTGAGCCAGGGCGACGCGGGCTACGTGCGCCAGAACGCCTCAGAGAATTTCTGCTTCTCCTGAGCGCTCGGCGAATGACCGCGCGTGGCGCGGTCGAACGACGGTAAGTTTTGCCGCAAAGAGGCGCAAGAAGCGCAAGGATCATTGAAATTCCGTGCCTCTTGCGCCTCTTTGCGGCTAAGCGGTTCTTCTGTGCCGGAGGCAAGCTGAATGTCGGACGATTCCGCGCTCCTGCGCCAGTTGCCGCGCGTGGACGACTTGCTCGTCCATCCGCGAATGGCCGCGGTTCCGGCGGCGCATGCGCTGGCTTTGAAGGCCGCGCGCGAGGCGGTGGCCGAGACGCGCGCGCGGCTTCTGGCGGGCGAAAGCGCGGTGGACGCGAGCGCCGACGCCGTCGCGGCGCGCGCCGCGGAGATCCTCGAACGCGCCGCCGCGCGCAGCCTGCGCCGCGCCGTCAACGCCACCGGCGTCCTGCTCCACACCAACCTCGGCCGCGCGCCGCTCTCGGACGCCGCGCAGCGGGCGCTCGCCGACGTCGCCGGCGGGTTCTGCAACGTGCAGGCGGACCTCGGCTCCGGCCGCCGCTCCGAGCGCGAGGACCACGTGCAGGGCCTCTTCCAGGCGCTCACCGGCGCGGAGGCGGCGCTCGTCGTCAACAACAACGCCGCCGCGACCGTGCTGGCGCTCAACACGCTCGCCGCCGGGCGCGAGGTGATCGTCTCGCGCGGCGAGATGGTCGAGATCGGCGGCGCGTTCCGCATCCCGGAAATCCTCAAGCTCGCCGGCTGCCGGCTCGTCGAGGTCGGCTGCACCAACCGCACTCACCTGCGCGATTACGAGCGCGCCCTCACGCCCGAGACCGCGCTGATCCTCTCGGTCCACCAGAGCAACTATCGCATCGTCGGGTTCGCCGAGCAGACGCCCGTGCGCGAGCTGGCCGAGCTGGCGCACGCCCGCGGGATTCCCTGCGCGCACGACCTCGGCAGCGGCGCGCTGCTCGACCTGCGCGCCTACGGCCTGCCGCACGAGCCGACCGCGCCGGAGAGCCTGGCCGCCGGCGCGGACGTGACGCTCTTCAGCGGCGACAAGCTGCTCGGCGGACCGCAGTGCGGCATCCTCCTCGGCAAAAAGGCGCCGCTGGCGGCGATGCACAAGAACCCGTTCTACCGCGCGTTCCGCGTCGGCAAGCTGACCCTGGCCGCGCTCGAGGCGACGCTGCGTCTCTTCCTCGAGCCGGAGACGCTGCTCGAGAAGCACCGGCTTATGTCTCTGCTGACGGCCCCGCTCGAAGGAATCCGCCGCCGCGCCGAGTCGCTCGCGCAGGAAATCGCCGCCTCGTGCGCCGGCTGGCTGGCGGCCGAGGCGCAGGCGGGCGAATCGGAAATCGGCGGCGGCTCGCTCGCCGGATATCCGATCCCGACCGTCGTGGTCCGCCTGAGCCCGAAGGGCCTCTCACCCGACGACTTGGCCGCGCGCCTGCGCCAGTCCGACCCGCCGATCTTCACCCGCGTCCACGAAGGCTGCGTGCTCCTCGACGTGCGGACCATGCTTCCCGGCGAAGAGCGGCTCATCGTCGAGGCGCTGAAGCGGATCGGGGCTAAGGTCCAGCAATGAGGACACTTGTAAGACTTTCCGCAGTCCTGCCGATCGTCTTATTCCTTTGTGGATGCATGACGCCGGATATTGTCGTAGTTGACGATGAAGGCGTTCCGGTGGCAGGTGCTTCGATAACGTACCACTCTCTTTCAATCAGCGGCCCAACAACGACAGATAGGCGAGGAGGCGCTTCGATTCCCTGGGCCCTGCAAGAGATCAAGTGGATTTCGGTGGCAAAACAAGGCTATGCCTTCGTATGGGCTTCGGGGATGAACAAGGTTGACGTGAATCAACCGAAGTATTTTAACCTGCCGGTCCTGAACGTTGAGGTGAATCAGCCGGAGCCTATCAAGCGACCGCCTACCGCGTCGCCCTTCGTTGACGTAAATCAACCGAAGCCTATCAAGATAGTCTTGAAGAAATATTGAGCTACGAACCACTTTGGAAATTGGAAATTAGAACTTGGATATTCCTCCGCGCCACATCATCTTCGGCACCGCCGGGCACGTGGACCATGGGAAGTCCATGCTGGTCCTGGCGCTGACCGGGACCGATCCGGACCGGCTGGCCGAGGAGAAGGCGCGCGAGATGACGATTGATCTCGGCTTCGCTTTCCTCCCGCTGCCCGGGATCGCCGGCGCCGTCGCGATCGTGGACGTGCCCGGGCACGAGATGTTCCTGCGCAACATGGTGGCGGGCGCGACCGGGATTGACGCGGCGATGCTCGTGATCGCGTGCGACGAAGGGGTGATGCCGCAGACCGTCGAACACCTCGACGTCTTGCGCTGCCTGCGCATCTCCGAAGGCGTCATCGTCCTGACCAAGGCCGACAAATCGCCGGACCTGATCCCGGCGGTGACCGAGGAGGCGCGCGAGCTGGTGCGCGGGACGTTCCTGGAGAAGGCGCGGGCCATCCCGGTCTCGTCGGTGACCGGCGAAGGGCTGCCTGCGCTCAAGGAAGAGCTGGCGCGGATCGCCGCGCGCGTGCAGGCGCGCTCGGCCGAGGGGATCTTCCGCCTGCCGATTGACCGCGTCTTCACGCTCAAGGGCGTCGGCACCGTCGTCACCGGCACGGTGATCTCCGGCTCGCTGAAGACCGGCGAGACGGTCGCCTGCCTGCCGCAGAATTCGGCGCTGCGCGTGCGCGGGCTCCAGGTGCACAACGAGGCGGCGGCGGAGGTCTTCGCCGGCCAGCGCGCGGCGATCAACTTGGCGGACGCGTCGAAGGAGGACCTGGAGCGCGGCAATGTCCTCGCCGCGCCGGGCATGCTGGCGCCGACGCTGATGGCCGACGTGCGGCTGGAGCTTTCGCTCCGGTCGCCGAAGCCGCTGGCGCAGCGCGCGCGGGTGCGCATCCATCACGGGACCAGCGAGCTGATGGCGCGCGTGGTGCTGCTCGACCGGGAGTCGCTGCCGGCCGGCGAGTCGGCGCTGGTGCAGTTGCGTTTCGAGTCGCCGCTGGTCGCAGCCGCCGGCGACCCGTTCGTCGTCCGCTCGTATTCGCCGATGTTCGTCATCGGCGGCGGCAGCGTCGTGGACCCGCATCCGCCCAAGCGCCGGAAAGCCGCCGGCGCGGAGGACGTGGCGAAGCGCGAGAGTTCACCGGTCGCCGATGTGATCCTTGACGCGCTTGACCGCGCCGGCGCGCGCGGGGTGGAGTTCGCCCGGCTCCGGATCCATTGCGGGATCGGCGACGACGCGCTCCGGTCCGCGCTGGCCGGGATGAAAACGGACGCGCTCGCCGCCGACGGCCGCCGCGATGTCTGGTTCAGCGCCGGCGCGCTCCGCGAGATGCAGGCGGCGATCACCGCGCGGCTGGCGCGCCTGCACGCCGAGGAGCCGCTGCGCCCGTTCGCCGCGCTCAACCAGGTCTCCGCCGGCGCCGCGCCCACGCCGGAGTCGCGCGAGTGCTTCCGCCTGGCGCTCGACGGACTGCGCGACCGCGGCGAAGTGATCGCCGCCGGCGAGCGGCTGCGCCTGGCGACTCACCAGCCGCAGTGGGTCGGCCGCTACGCGGCGGTTCGCGAGAAGCTGCTGGCGCAGTCCCGCGAGAGCGGCCTGGCCGTGCCGGCCGTCGCCGAATGGGCGCCACGAGTCGGGCTGTCCGAGCCGGACTGCCGGCGCTCGCTCGACGCCCTGGCCGAGGCGGGCGAATTAGTCCTGCTCGCCCCCGGCATTTATGTCCACCCCGAGTGTTTCAGCGGCGCGCGCGACCGGGTGAAGGAATTCCTGGCGAAGAACGGCCGAATGAATATCGCGCAGGCGCGCGATCTGCTCAGCGCCTCGCGCAAGTACCTGCTCCCGTTCCTCGAAGAACTGGACCGGCAGCGCGTCACCGCGCGGCAGGGCGACTTCCGGGTTCCCGCTTCTTGAATTGCGGAGGGAAAGATGGCGACCTTCGGCGCGTTCTCAGCGCCCGGCCGGTGGTTCCGCGGCAACTGCCACACGCACACGTTGCTGAGCGACGGCAGAGCGGGCGCCGCGCAGACCGCGCAGGCGTACCGGCGCGAGGGATACGATTTCGTGGTGCTGACCGATCACGGGCGCGCGCAGGAAACTCTCTCGGGCCTGGGCGACGACCGCTTCCTGGTCATCAACGGCATCGAGCTGCATCCGCCGGCGCCCGGACGCCGGCGCGACGAGCCGTATCACATCGTCGGCATTGGCGTGGAGCGTTCGCCGGCGCCCGAGTGGGTGAAAAAGGCCACGGCGGCGTCGGTCATCCGCTGGATCGAGCGCGAAGGCGGCGTGCCGGTGTACGCCCATCCGTACTGGTGCGGGCATGACCTCGACCTGATGCGCCAGGGCAAGCGCGCCTTCGGCGTCGAGGTGTTCAACTCCGTGTGCGAGGCGATGGACGGCCTGGGCGATTCGAGCGTGCACTTCGACCAGGCGCTGTCGGCGGGCATCCGCTGGACGGCGTTCGCGGTGGACGACACGCACCGGCTCGCACGCGATGCCTTCGGCGGATGGATCATGGTCAAGGCGCGGGAGCTGACGCGGCGCGCCATCCTCGGCGCGATCCGCAAGGGGCATTTTTACGCCACGCAGGGGCCGGTGATCCGGTCGCTGCGCGTGAGCGGCGGGACCGTCCACTTGACCTGCTCGCCCGCGCGGAAGATCGTCTGGCACGCGGAAGGGCCTCACGGCGAGGTCCTCATCGCCAAGCGCGGGACGCGCAGCCGAGGCCGGTTCGCGCTCCAGCGCCTCGTCGGCCGCTCCAGATACCTGCGCCTGGAAATCGTGGACGCCGCCGGCCGCAAGGCCTGGTGCAATCCCATCTGGCGCGCCGCCCGCGGCGGACGCTGGAGCGACTGATCTCCGCACTCTTATCCATTCCTCACCACGACGGGCACGACGAGCGCGACAGGCACGACGAAAGGCCGATTCTAATTCTGCGCTCTACACTCCCGCCTTCGCTAAAGCTACGGCGGGCAAGCCGCACTCAATTTGCCCTCCTTGACAGGCGCGCCGCCCGGCTCCTAAGATGTGCGCACGTCAAAGAAGTCCAGCACGTCGAACTCAGGAGCCCTCATGGCGGCGCCGAAACTCAGCGTGGTGATCCCGGCGTATAACGAGGAAGAGTGCATCGGCGACTGCGTCCGCGAGGTCTGCTCGGTGATGGACCGGCTGGGACAGGCGTACGAGGTCGTCGTCGTGGATGACGGCAGCACCGACTCGACGCCCGAGCGGCTGCGCGCGCTCAGGCCGCAGTTCCCGGCGCTGCGCGTGGTGCGCATCCTGAAGAACTCCGGCGAGACGGCGGCCACCGACGCCGGCTTCCATGCCGCCCGCGGCGAGTTGATCGCCACGGTGGACGCCGACCTGCAGAACGATCCGGCGGACATCCCGAAAATGGTCGCGATGATGAACGACTGGGATGTCGTCTGCGGCGTGCGCACGAAGCGCGAGGACTCGTTCGTGCGGCGCGTCTCGTCGCGCGTGGCGAACTGGTCGCGCAACAAGCTCACGCGCGAGAGCATCACCGACGTCGGCTGCACGATGAAGGTCGTCCGCGCCTCCTACGCGAAAAAAGTGAAGCTCTTCACCGGCATGCACCGCTTCCTGCCGACGCTCCTGCGCATGGAAGGCGCGCGCGTGACGGAGATCCCCGTCAATCACCGGCCGCGCCTCAAGGGCCATTCCAAGTACGGCGTCTGGAACCGCGTGTTCCGCGGATTGTACGACCTGTTCGGCGTTCGGTGGATGCAATCACGCTGGCTGCGATACGAAAGCAGGGAGGAATGAGAGTGGACTGGGCAGCGATCTGGACCTGGCTTGGCCAGCAGTGGGGCTTGTGGAAGCTGATCGGCTACGCGGGCAATGCGGCGTTCGCCACGCGGTTCTTGATCCAATGGATCGCCTCCGAGCGCGCGGGGAAGAGCATCATCCCGGTGCAGTTCTGGTACATGAGCATCGTCGGCAGCGTCATCCTGGCGGTTTACGCCTTCCACACGGGCGACCTCGTGGTCATCTTCGCCTTCGCCCCGAACAGCCTGGTCTATATCCGCAACCTTATGCTGCTGCACAAAGAGAAAAAAGCCAAACAGGCCGGCGCGGCGTGAAGACGAACGTCTTTGCCACGGATTGCACGGATTAACGACAGAGAGCGTCAAAGGGTTCACTGTTGACTTCTACGGCATAAGACCATGCTGATAGATACCAAGTACCGCATTCCGGTCTACCTGAGCCTTCTTCTTTGCGCCATCCTGTGCCTCACGATGAATCTTTATGGCGTTACCCTGGATGAGCCGGTGTACCTAACTGCCGGGCGCACCTATATTGTATGGGCTGAGCATCCCATAAAGCATAATCTGGATTCCTACTGGATGTATGGCCAGGAGCATCCTTCTTTTGGAAAAGTTCTGGGCGGGCTCACTTGCTATATATTCCATGATAAGCTGGGCACAGTCGGCTTAGTCAAAGCTTTCAGGCTGCAGAACCTGATCTACTGTTTTGCGTTCTGTTTCATTATGTATTGGTGGATGCAGGAACTCACCAATAAATACATGGCGATTGCCGCTGTCCTCGTTGCGTGTTTTCTCCCCAGAATGTACTTCAGCGCGCACATCGGGATGCTGGATTATCCTGTCACGGTCCTGATCTTCCTGGCATCCTATGCGTTCTGGAAAGGCTTGAGCGATCCGAAGCATATCATTACCGCTTCCATCCTGACAGGGCTTGCATTAGTCACAAAAATCAACGGCGCTTTTCTATATGTCTTTCTCATTTTCTGGCTGGTCATAGCCTGGAGAAAGGAGTTGAGGGACAGGCTGTGGTACATCTTGTCATTGATAGCTTTTCCGCCCGTCGTTTTTGTTTTATTGTGGCCCTGGTTGTGGCATCATCCTGTGGCGAGGATCCTCGGTTATTTCATTCGATTGAAGGATCATCGTCCTATACCGCTGTACTATCTGGGGCAGATATATTATGGGAACAGCCCGTGGCACTATCCGTTTGTGCTAATGTTAGCCACGCTGCCTTGCATCATCCTGCTGGCGCTAGTGTACTATGGAGTGGCCGCGAGGAAGAGAGCGGTAGATTACTTCCTGATTGCCGGCGCCTTGATACCGCCGGCGGCGATCGCATTCTTTTCGCCTTGCAAGAACGACGGTGTAAGGCTGTTTCTGCCCGCGTTCCCCTTTATCGCCATGCTGGCATCGCTGGGAATCTATGAATTCTTCAAGAGATATACGCATACCAAGCTGGCAATATTCAGTGTCCTGTTATGCCTTTCCATTGCATTCGCGATAGGCAAATATCACAGGTACCAGGAATGCTATTACAACGAGCTAGTCGCCGTCAGCCATACGGACGCGGCCTTCGAGACCGAGTATGAGAACTGCGCCTACCAGGAGCTTGTACCGTGGCTGAATGAACATCCTCATATCAAGCTTTATGCGCCTGTTATGGGCGACCATCTGATGATTCACCAGGCGCTGGGGACATTAAGCACGTCTGTCGAAGGCAGTGCCTACAAAGACGCAGACTATGTTGTCATACTTGCGAGAGAGGGCAGCTTTGACGAGGTCGCCTGGAGTTATTACTACTCGAACGAGACTCCAGTCTTCGCGATCAGGGAAGGGAACGGCATTCCGATACTAAGCGTTTATAAGAAGTAGGGAGGCGCGGAGCGGCGGAGTTCGGCGTCGCCCGGTTCTATGGCGTGACTTTGATCCAATCCAGCTTGCGCATGCACATGGGCAATGAGCGTCTGCCCAGGTGGTTTTTCAGGCACTCGCAGCAAATGCCGCGGCGCTCGCAGTCGGTGTTCGGACACGCGCACTTTTCCTTGTTGGCCTCGAGCGTACAGTCCATGTAATGACTTCCTTTGCCTGCTCAAAGAATCGGAATTCGCCCGCCGACGCGCTGAGACCGACAACAAGTCCAGTATAAACCCCGACGCGATTTTTTACAAGACCCGCGCGCAGGCTACGGCCGGCCGATGGCCAGGTAGAACAGCCCGGCCTTTTCGACCTGCTCCGCCTTCCAGAAATTGCGGCCGTCGAGGACGGCTTTCAGGCCGAGGGCGGCGAGTTTCTTGAAGTCGAGGTCCGCGTACGCGGCGTGGGCGGTGTTGAGGATCAGGAGTTCGTGCATCGGGCTTTCCTCCCGGCTCAGGGTTTTCCATCGGGCGCCTTTGACGGCAAACGCGCCGGGGCTGAAGCCGCGGTTCCTGATCTCGTCGGGCGTGTAGAGCGGGTCGTGGAGTTCCACGCGCGCGCGACGGCGGGCGAGTTCGGCGGCCAGGGTGTAGGCAGGCGAGCAGGCGTCTTCCTTGACCTGCGGGCGGAACCCGAGGCCGAGGATCAACACGCGCTTGCCGCGGACCGGCTGCCATTCGCGCTCGAGGCGGTCGAGGACTTTTGCGGGTTGCTGGTCGTTGAGGAGCCGGCCGAGTTCGGCGAGCGGGGCGTGAACGCCGAAACGCTCGCTCTCCTGGAAAAGGAAGTGCGGATAAACCGGGGTGCAGTGTCCGCCGACGCCGATGCCGGCGTGCAGGAGGCTGGCTTCGCCGTCGTTGTTGGCGGCCTGGACGACGGTCGGGAAGTCGATCCCGGCGGCTTCGCAATACCGCGCCAGCTCGTTGGCGAGGGCGATGTTGACGTCGCGGTAGACCATTCCGGCGAGCTTGACCATCTCGGCGGTCTCGAGGGCGCCGACGTTGATGACCGGCGCGCCGAGGTACTCTCCATAAAACGCCGCCGCGCGCGCGGCCGCTTCGGGGGTGAGGCCGCCGACGATCTTCGGGTTCTTCGTCAATCGCTCGATGACGAGCTGGCTCTTGACGCGCTCAGGCGAGAAGACGAGGTCGAAGTCCCGCCCGCCGCGGAGCCCGCCGGATTCGAGGATCGGCAGCAGCGCGCGCGTGCCGCCGATGGGCAGCGTGGTTTCGTAAGAGACCATCGTTCCGGGCCGCAGGCGCAGGGCGATCTGGCGGGTGACGCTTTCGATGATGCGCGTGTCGGCCTTCTTCTCGAGCGTGAGGAGGACCGGCACGATGACGACGACGGCTTCGCTCTGCGCGACCGCTTCAGGCGTGTCGGTGGTGGCGCTGAGCCGGCCGGCCTGGACGGCGCGCTGGAGGATGTCCTGGACGCCGGGTTCGTCAATCGGCGATCGGCCGGAGTTGATGGCCTCGACGACCTGGGGATTGGCGTCGCAGGCGATGACCCGGCCGCCGCGGTCGGCGAAGACGCAGGCGAGCGGCAGGCCCATCTTTCCGGCGCCGATGAGGGCGATGTTCATAAAAGCTCTTTTCAAGTCAGAAGTATGAATGAGCACTTCATCACTCATCACTCTGACTTCTTACTTTCTTCCGCTTTCTTTCCGCACCGCTTCGCAGACTGTGCGGACCTGCTCTTCGGTCAATTCGGCGAACAGCGGCAGCGACAGGGTTTCCCTGGCGGCGCGCTCGGCCTCGGGGAAATCGCCCTCTTTATATCCCAGGTCGGCGTGCGCTTTGACGAGATGGATCGGGATCGGGTAGTGGATTCCGGAGTCCACGCCGTCGTTGTGGAGCGCCTCCTTGAGCGCGTCGCGGCGCTGCGCGCGGACGGCGTAGACGTGATAGACATGCCGCGCGTACGGCATTTCGACGGGCGGCTCGACGCCGGAGCCGGCGAGGAGTTTTCCATACTGCGCGGCGCGCGCGCGGCGGGCCTCGGTCCACGCGGGCAGGTGGCGCAGCTTGACGCGCAGGACGGCGCCCTGGAAACCTTCCATGCGGTAATTGAAGCCTTTGAGGACGTGCTGGTACTTCGCCTCCGCGCCCCAGTCGCGGAGCATGCGCAGCGTGCGGAGGAATTCCGGGTTGCCGGTGGTCACCATGCCGGCCTCGCCGCACGCGCCCAGGTTCTTGCTGGGATAGAAACTGAAACAGCCGAGGTCGCCCAGGCTGCCGCAGCGGCGGCCTTTGTACTCGGCGCCGTGGGCCTGCGCGGCGTCCTCGATGACGGCCAGGCGGCGCTTGCGCGCGATGGCGAGGATCGGGTCCATGTCCGCGGGCTGGCCGTAGAGGTGCACGGGGATGATCGCCTTCGTGCGCGGCGTGATGGCGGCCTCCAGGCGCGCGGGATCCATCGTGTAAGTGCGCGGGTCAATGTCCACCAGCCGCGCGCGCGCGCCCGTATAGCCGATCGCCGCCACGGTGGCGACGAAGGTGAAGGGCACGGTGATGACCTCGTCGCCGGGCCCGACCCCGGCGGCGAGCAGCGCCAGGTGCAGCGCGCTGGTGCCGGAGTTGACCGCGACGCCGTGTTTGACAGAGCAGTACGCGGCGAATTCCTCCTCGAACGCGGCGACCTCGCTGCCGAGCGCGAACTGGCAGGAGTCGAGGACGCGGGCCAGCGCGGCGTCGAGTTCGGCGCGGATGGCCTGGTGCTGGAGCTTGAGGTTCACGAGCGGGATCACGCGTCAGGCCTCCTTCTGGATTTGGACGGGCCGGCCGCGGTCCTTGATGGACTCGGTGGCGGCCTCGAGGATGCGGACGATGCGCAGGCCGGCGTGGGCGTCGGTGAGCGGGCGCTCGCCGGTCTCGATGCAGCGGATGAAGTGCGCCGCCTCGGCGGCCAGCGCCTCCTTGCCGTCGAGCCGCGGCGCCCACATGTCGCCGGTGCGGTAGCCGATGCGCACGCGATAGAGGTTCTCCGTGTCGTCGGCGACCGTCACGCCGCGGTCGTAGACTTTGACTTTTTCGCTCGGCTCGAGGTCGTCGTAGACGATCATCTTCTTGCTGCCGCCGATCAGCGTCCGGCGCACCTTGACCGGCGCGAGCCAGTTGACGTGGATGTGCGCGATCAGGTCGGTCGGGAAGAAGAGCGTCAGGTACGCCACGTTCTCCGGCGCGCGCGCCACGTGGCTCATGCCCTCGGCCGACACCGCCGACGGCACTTGCCCGAGCACGTAGTCCATGATCGCCAGGTCGTGGACGGCCAGGTCCCAGATCACGTTCACGTCGTGCTGGAACAGGCCGAGATTGATACGGACGGAGTCGTAGTAATAGATGTCGCCGAGGTCGCCGGCCACGACCAGGTCGCGGATTTTCCGCACCGCGCCGGTGAAGACGAACGTGTGGTCCACCATGAGGACGCGCTTGCAGCGGGCGGCCTCGTCAATGAGGCGACGGGCCTGGCCCGAAGTCGCCGTGAGCGGCTTCTCGACGAGCACGTGCTTGCCCGCCGCGAGCGCCTTCATGGCGAGGTCGAAGTGGGACGAGACGGAGGTCGCCACCGCGATGGCGTCCACGGCCGGGTTGGCCAGCAATTCGTCCACGTTCTGCGTCGTGCGGATCGCCGGGTAGCGCGCGCGCACCAGCGCCAGGCGTTCGGGGCGCAGGTCGCTCACGGCGACGACCTCCGAGCCGGGCGTCTCCGCGAAGTTCCGCACCAGGTTCGGTCCCCAATAGCCGTAACCGATCACCCCGACTCGAACCATAACCGCCTCTCCTCAAATCCCTCATCTGTAAACGCAACGACGACTCTCACCACGACGACACGACGGGCACGACGTACGGAAAGGCAGATTAACAATTCCAAGCTGTACGTCGTGCACGTTGTGTCGTCGTGGTGAAGAATTATTTGCGCTCGCGCATGTCGCCTCGCAGGCGGCCCGGCACGCCGACCACAATCGCGTGAGCGGGCACGTCGCGCGTCACTACCGCGCCGGCGCCGATCATCGCCTCCTCGCCGATCGTCACGCCGCACAAAATCACTGCGCCGCTGCCGATCGAAGCGCCGCGTTTCACGCGCGTCGGCGCCACCGCCCAGTCTGACTCCGTCTGCAATCGGCCGCCCGCGGTCGCGCGGGGATAGCGGTCATTGATGAACATAACCCCGTGTCCGACAAATACTTCCGCCTCAAGGACTACTCCCTCGCAGAGAAAGCTGTGCGACGAGATTTTGCATCGCGGACCGACGGCCGCGTTTTTCTGGATTTCCACGAACGCCCCGATTTTCGTCTCGTCGCCGATCGTGCAGCCGTAGAGGTTGACGAGGTCCGGCTGCCGGATCGCCACATCCTTGCCCAGCTTCACATCCGGCGCGATCATGTCACTCAACCTCGGAAACGGTAATTCATTTTGACCGCGAAAACGCGAAAGCGCGAAAACGGAAACGAATGTGGAACCACAGATGGACACAGAGCGATAGCGCGAGCTGGCGAGCGCTGCCTATCGCCACAGATACGGACTAATCCGTTTTTCTTATCTGTGCCCATCTGTGTTCATCTGTGGTTCAAGCTTTGCCGTGGTTTAAACTCAGCCGTCGCGCATCGTCTTGCGGTACCACTCTACGAACAGCGGCACGCCGCTCTCGATCGGGAAGCTGGGGTTGTAGCCCAGCAGCCGGCGCGCCTTCTCGATGTTCGCGAACGTAATCGGCACGTCGCCCGGCGCCGGCGGCAGGCGGTTGATCTGCGGCGTCTTGCCCGTCGCCTGGGCGATCAGCTCGATCAGGCGGCGCAGCTCCACCGTGCGCGACTCGCCGAGGTTCACGATCTCGAAGCCGAACTCCGCCCGCACCGCGCCGACGATGCCCGAGACGATGTCCTCCACGAAAGTGTAATCGCGCCGGCTCGACCCGTCGCCGAACACATCAATCGGCCGCCCGTGCACCATCGCGTCGGTGAACAGGAACACCGCCATATCCGGCCGGCCGCGCGGGCCGTACACCGTGAAGAACCGCAGGCACATCACCGGCAGCCCGTAAATCTCGTGCCAGGCGCGGCAGAGCAGCTCCGCCGCCCGCTTGGACGCCGCGTAGGGCGAAACCTGCGCGTCCGCCGGGTCATCTTCGGTGAACGGGATCCGCTTCGTCGCCCCATACGCGGAACTCGTCGAGCCGAAGATGAACCGCTTCACCCCGTTCTTCCGGGCCAGTTCCAGCAGCGCCGTCGTGCCGCCGCAATTGACCCGCTCGTAGAGCAGGGGATGCTGCAGCGAATGCCGCACGCCCGCGCGCGCCGCCAGGTGCACGATCGTCTCGATCCGCTCCTTGCGGAAAATCT
The DNA here is from genome assembly GCA_050015075.1 of Candidatus Brocadiia bacterium. GTDB lineage: Bacteria > Planctomycetota > Brocadiia > CAIUPP01 > CAIUPP01 > JBEKCB01. The sequence continues at coordinate 26,278 of JBEKCB010000013.1, forward strand.
CCTCGCCGAGGGCCACGTCGCAGATATCGCCCGAGTACAGCCGGATCTCCTTCCGCTCCAACAGCGGCGCGATATTGGCGCGCTTGCGGCGGGGATCGTAGTAATCGTTGAAATCGTCCCAGCAGACCGCATCGGCGCCTTCCGCGACGAGCCGATCCAGCAGCGTCGAGCCGATAAACCCCGCTCCGCCCGTCACCAGGATCGCCATGAAACCTCCGTCAAAGCGGTTTTCAGCCGCGAAGCTGAGAGCCGACCGCTTCATTCTACTATCTTCTGGATTCTATCTCCTGTCGTTCGGAGATAACACCACAACCGGCAGTTGTTGTCAAGAATGCCCTTCCGACGCGGCAGGCCGACGGCAAAGAAAATTTGGAGATTCATGGAAGGGCGTTCCCTCTCGCTCGACTTGGTGCTATATTTTTCTCGCCGAATAGATGGATTTCCCAGCCGCGCGACTCTATCTGGGTGATGGAAGTGATCGGCGCCGACCAGGATGACGGAGCCAGCCCTTTGCTGGAGCGATTAGCGGAAGGCGATCCTTCCGCCCTGGAGATGCTCTATGACAAGTTTGCGCCGCAGCTTTACGGATATGCCTTGGGGATGCTGGGCCGGCCGGAGGCGGCTGAAGATGGATTGCAGGAGCTTTTTCTCAACCTGGCGCGCTCGCGCGGCAAGCTCGGACACGTCCGTTCCGTCCGGGCGTACCTCTTCGTCATGCTTCGGAATGCGATCTGGCGACGCTTGCGCCGCAACGCAGCGGGTGAATTCAGCGTTGATCCGGCCGCGATCTTCCAACGGCCCGGACCGCCTGGGTTGCCTGAAGGCGCGGCCGCAGACATTGAATCCGCTCTGGCCAGGCTGCCGGCGGAGCAGAAGGAAGTGATTTTGCTGAAGGTTTACCAGGACATGACGTTCCCTGAAATCGCGGATGTGACCGGCGTCTCGGCGAATACGGCGACCAGCCGGTACCGCTATGCGCTCGACAAACTCCGGGCGCTTCTGCCGCCGGATTTGCTGCAGGAGAGATGACATGGAAGAGCTGCTTCGGAAACTGAAGATTCAGTCCCCGCCGCCGGGCGCGCGCGAAAGGGTGCTGGCCGCCGCACGCGCCGAGTTGCAGCAAGCCGCGGAGAGGCGGGATTGGCTGGACCGGCTGTGGGAGTCGCGCGCGTTCTGGCGCTCGGCCGCGGCCGTTGTGCTGGTTTGCCTGGTCGCCATCTTCGTCGCGCCCGCCGGAGCGACACCGGGAAACGCGGCGCAGGTCGCGGCCGATCCCATCGTCGTGGCGGCGGCCAAGGAACTCGCCGCGTCGCTGGGCGACGGCCCGGTGCTGGAGCGGCGGCTCATCGCGCAACTTTCCCCGACGGAGGCGCCTGCGCGAAATCACGAATTCTTCAGCCATGATCTATTAAGGAGCACCCAATGAAACTCGCACGAAAGTACCGCATTCTGCTGATGGCCGTCGTGGGCCTGTTCATCCTGTGGCTGGTCTATTATGCCGCCGTCAGCGTCATCTACGGCATCAAGCTCCGGAACCTGAAAGCGCAGGTGCGCGCGGAGGGCAGTTCGCTCAGCCTTCAGGAGCTGGCTGCCCGTTGCGCGGGCGTTACATTAGACCCAGGCATGAAGGACGAAGATCTCAGGCCGGTGCCGGAGTACGAGAACGCGGCCTTCCTATATCAGGCAGCCGGGCCCCTGCTGGAAATGCGCTGCGACCCGAGCACGCCCGGAATAGCCCCTTACGATGCTTTCCTCATGACTAAGCCGGGCGAGAAGGCCAAACAGGTGTCGGAGAAACGCGCAGAACTGGAAACCTGGCTGCGCGACAGCGCCGTGCCGCTTCAACTGCTGCACCAAGCCGCCCATTATGAACGCGCATGGTTCGAACTGCCCTACTACGAAGGCTACCGGCTTCACCTGTCCCCTATTATGATACATCTGATGTTGGGGACGCGCCTGCTCAGTCTGGAAGCCTGGCTGGCCGCCGAACAGGGCGACCCTCACAAAGCTTTGCAGGCGGTCTGGGCCTGGCTCAGGATCAGGCATGCCGTAGAGAACGCGCCTCTCGAGATGAGCCAAGTCGGCGGCATGGATTGGGATTCCAGGGCGCTGGGCGCCTTGCAGCGCATTCTGCCTGCCCTCCAACCGCAGGAGGCGGATTTGCGGTTGATCCTGGCTGAATTACAGTCGCGCAATCCGGCATGCTACCGCCTGGCCGCCGAGAGCGACCGCGCCACGGGCGAAGACCTCTTTGAATTGGCCCGGAAGGAGGGCTTCGGCCGCGTTTTCCAAGCTGTGGAGGGCGGCACGCTTACGGGCTGGATGCGATTCATGCGCATTCTTGTCGCCGCCAAGGTGCGGGCATTGAATACGCTGCCGCCGGATGAGGCTTATTACCTGTCGGTTATGAATCGTTTCGTCGAAGACGCAGCGCGGGCGCCTTCATTAACGCGCGCCGAGCTCCAGAGTTTCCAAAAGGACGCCGAGACCTCGCCAACGGTTCCTGACAATCCCTCTTACTATGCGGATCCCCGATCTTCGCGTCCGTTGTCGTGGCTGCTCCTGCAGTCGGTTAACCCGTTTCTTAGTATGGCCAAGAAGGATATCGCCCGCCGTGATGTGGCGGAGTGCGGGATCGCGGCGGAGCTGTATCGGCTCGATCACGGCGCCTATCCCAAGAGCCTGGAGGCCCTGACGCCGAAGTACCTCGCCGCGTTGCCGAACGACACCTTCAGCGGGCAGCCGCTGCTCTTCAAGTCCTTGCCTGACGGCGTCCTCATCTATAGCGTCGGCCCCAATGGGAAGGACGATGGAGGAGTGAACGACGAGTCGCGGGACGGGACACCCCCGAAATCGCCCGCCGACGACATCGCCTGGCGCGTGGAACGGACAGCGGCGGCGAAGGCGCCGTAACCTGGCCAATCTACAGATCGTCGCCGCCTCTGCGTTGCCGGCGGATTCGGTACAGCCGTTCGGTGAAGCCGCCGTCGCGCTCGAACGCGGCCGCCTGGGCGGCCAGTTGGCGGTCCAGCAGGCTGCATGCTACGGTGATTAAAACCAGGGCGGCGTTGGCGGCGGCTTCGGCGTAGGCGGGCCGAATTGTGGACTTTGTGGACGATGTGGACTTTATGGACGGTCCACTTTGTCCATTCTGTCCACCCTGTCCACGCTTGTCCTTTGGCACAGCGCTGCCGTGCACTTCCCGGACCCAGACGGCCACTTCGTCGGCGGTGGCGGGGCGGCGGGCGATCAATTGCGCTCGGCGCGGGTCGTCGCGGTCCCACTGCGCCAGGCGCGCTGCCGCAGGAAATCTTCGTAGTCGCGCCGCAACTCCTCCAGGCTCGACCGGCCGACGTTCGTCAGTTTCAGTTCCGTCTTCTTCGACGTGCCGGAGGCCTGGCTGCCTTCGGCGATGTTCTGAACGCCGGAGCGCGCGGCCTGCGTCATCTGGTCGTGAGTGCGGCTCCTGCGGTCAATGTAGCGGTCGCAGAACCGGACCGTCACATCGTACACCAACTGCGCGATCTGGAAGCTTTTGAGCTTGCGATAGCCGCCGTGCTTGGGGATCAAAGGCTCATGGCCGGGCATCGCGCGGACTCCTTTAATCAGCATGGACGGGGTGGACTTTGTGGACGGCATGGACGACTCCGTTACCGGCCACAGGCGGAAGGCTAACCGCGCACGATCCTGAAGTCAACCGCGGCCTTTGACTGGTCCGTCGGGCGCGGATATAATCCTGGGGGTTTCAGGAGTGACCGAATGCGCGGGGCAAAATTCGCGGTGCTGCTGGCGGCGCTGGTCCTCGGGCCGGCGATGGCCTGCGCGTCCGAGGAAGGCTCAATTCCCCTGAAGGACCTGCCGGTCCGGGAAAAGCTCGCGAGCCGCATGGACGTCAATTTTCAGGGGACGACGTTGGGCGAGCTGTTGCAGTTCTTCCGTCAGCGGCTGGAGATCAACGTGGTGCTGGACAGCTCGGCATCGGACCTCGCGGAGAAACCGATCACCCTGCAGTTGAAGGATGTCCGCGCGCAGGACGCCCTGGCCTGGTCGCTGCGGCAGGTCGGACTGCAATACGCGCTCGTCAGCGGGATTGTGCTCGTGGGCGACCGGCAGTACGTGCACGCGATGGAGCCGATGACGCTGCGACAATATGACGTGGCCGACCTTCTCGTGATTCCCTCATCCGTGCAGCCATAAACGCGATGAACAATACCTCCGGCTCGAACGGCACCCGGGTCAGCATGAATATCAATCATCCGTCGTACTCTCCGCTTCCGGCGGCGGCGCTGGAGGTGCAGCGCCGCGTGGCCGCGTGCCGCCGGCCGCTGCTGGTGGCGCATATCCGGCTGGACGGCGACGCGCTCGGCAGCGAGCTGGGCCTTGCCGGCATCCTCCGCGCGCGCGGGCAGCAGCCGCACATCGTCAATGACAGCGCCATCCCGGAGGCGTACCGGTTCCTGCCGGGCGTGAACGAAGCGGGGACTTCCGCCGCCGACGTGCGCGACGATTACGATCTCGTGATCGCCCTGGACCTCCCGAGCTGGAGCCGAGCGAAGGCCATCCGCGAGCGGCTGCCGGCGAAGCTGCCGGCGGTGGCCATAGACCATCATCCGCCCATTGAGCGGCTCGGCGACGTGGACTGGGTGGATCCCTCGTGCAGCTCGGTCGGCGAGATGGTCTATCGCCTCGCCTCGTCCGCCGGCTGGGCGATTCCGGCCGAGGCGGCGACCTGCCTCTACGTGGCCATTCTCACGGACACCGGCCGGTTCGCGTTCTCGAACACCACGGCGGCTTCGCTGCGCGCGGCGGCCGACCTGGTGGAGCGCGGGGCGCAGCACGTGCTCGCCGCGGAGAAAATTTACCAGGAGAACAGCCCCGCGTTCATCGCCCTGCGCGGCGAGGCGCTGCGCACGCTGAAGCTGTACGCGGGCGGGCGCATCGCCGTCATGCGGGTGACGCTCGACATGCTCGCGCGCACCGGCGTGGACCCGATTGACACGCACGACTTGGCGGACGAGCCGCGCTCGGTCCGCGGCGCGCAAATCGGCGTGCTGCTCCGCGAGATGGGGCCGCCGGCGGAGGTCAAGGTGAGCCTGCGCGCGCACACCGGCGTGAATGTCGAGCCGGTCGCGCGCAAACTTGGCGGCGGCGGCCACCGCCAGGCCGCCGGCTGCGAGGTGCCCGGCGGAATGGACCAGGTCGAAAAGACCGTCATCGCGGAGCTGACGCAACTGCTCGGCGCCGGCGGCGATCATTTATAGCGAGAATAGCGAGAGACCATGGCGCGCTGCTCCGCCGAAGACCCGCGCGACGAATTGACCGGGATCATCGCGGCGGCGCGGATGCACCTGGAGATGGAGCGCTCGCTCGGCGCGGAGCATCTGCCGTTCAGCCCTGAGCGCGTGAAGGAGTTGCGCGGCCGGCGCCGCGCGGCCGCAGGGGCGAGCACGGCCGCGAAAAAAGCCGCTGAGCTGGAGAAGCTCCGCCGCGAACTCGAGCCGTGCTGCCGCTGCGAGCTGGGCAAGGGCCGGACGAACCTGGTCTTCGGCGTCGGCCGGCCGGACGCCGACCTGATGTTCATCGGCGAAGGACCCGGCCAGCAGGAAGACGAGCAGGGCATCCCGTTCGTCGGACTCGCCGGCCAGCTCCTCACGAAGATCATCGAAGCGATCGGCCTGACGCGCGACGAGGTCTACATCGCCAACATCGTCAAGTGCCGTCCGCCGAAAAACCGCGCGCCGCTGCCCGAAGAGTCCGCGCTGTGCCTGCCCTACCTGCGACGCCAGATCGAGATCATCCGCCCGCGCATCATCGTGACGCTCGGCAACGTCCCGACGCAGACGCTGCTCCAGACCACCGTCGGCATCACGAAGACGCGCGGCATCTTCGTCGAGCGCGACGGCATCCTCTTCATGCCCACCTTCCATCCCGCGTACCTCCTGCGAGACCCGAACAAGAAGAAGGAGGTCTGGGAGGACATGAAAAAGGTCTGGGCGAAGATGAAGGAACTGGGCCTCCGGATCGGCGAGTTGAAGTCCGCAAGATGAAGCGGCCGGCTTGGCCCGACGCGAATCAGTAAGGTGAAAACCCATGCGAAAATTCTGGATGGATCTGGAAGAATGCCCCGCTGAACTCCGCGGCGGGCTGGCGGAAATCGCTGCCGAATATCCGAAGCGCTTCACGCGCGCGAAACGGCTCGGCACGGCGCTGACGTTCGAGCAGGACCCTGCGCTCAAGGGCGGCGGACTGGCGGTCGCGAAGCGCGGCTCGGCCTGCGCTGTTCGGTACGGGCGCAAGACGGATGCCTTCCGCGCGCTCGGCCGGCTGATGGGCGAGGCCGCCGACGGCGCCGCGCGGCGCGGGAGTTTCTCCGAGACGCCTCGCTTCGATCTGCTCGGGATCATGATTGATATCTCCCGCAACGGCGTCCTGACGCCCCAGGCGGCGCGGGCGATGCTCCGCCGCTGCGCGCTGATGGGCCTCAACATGGCGATCCTCTACTCCGAGGATACCTACGAAGTCCCCGGCGAGCCGTTCTTCGGCTACCTGCGCGGGCGCTGCACGCACGACGAGATGAAGTCGCTCGACGACTACGCCGACGCGCTCGGCATCGAAATGTTCCCCTGCATCCAGGCGCTCGCCCACTTGCAGCAGGTCCTCCAATGGCCCGCTTATGCGGAATACCGCGACACGGGCGACGTGGTGCTCGCCGGCGAGCAGAGGAGCTACGCGCTGCTCGACAAGATGATCGCGGCCGCCTCGGCCCCGTTCCGCTCGCGGCGCATCCACCTCGGGATGGACGAGGCCTGGGGCATCGGCTCGGGCCGGTTCAAAGAACTCCACGGCGAAAAGCGCCCGTTCGACATCCTCAACGACCACCTCGCCCGCGTGCGCGATCTCTGCCGCAAGCGCGGCCTGCGGCCGATGATCTGGAGCGACATGTACTTCCACCTCGGCTCCAAATCCGGCGACTACTACGACCGCGACTGCGTTATCCCGCCGGACGTCGTCGCGAAAATCCCCAGGGACGTGCAGCTCGTGTATTGGGATTACTATCATTACGAGACCGACTTCTACCGCGGCATGATCCGGCGCCACCGCGCACTCGGCTCCGAGCCGGTCATGGCCGGCGGCGTCTGGACGTGGAACCACTTTTGGGCCGCGCTGCCGCACAGCTTCAGCGTGGTCAACGCCTGCATGCGCGCGTGCCGGGAGGAAAAACTGCGCGAGGTCTTCATGACGATGTGGGGCGACGACGGGATGGAGTGCGACGTGTTCTCCGCGCTGCCGGGCCTGCAGCTTTTCGCCGAGCACGGCTATGCGGATGCCGTGGACCCGGCGCTGCTGCGCGCGAATTTCCGCGGCTCGTGCGACGCCGTCCTCGACGACTGGGTCCAGGCGTCCGGCGTGGATTCCGTCCCCTGTCTGGCCGACCGCGCGAAGAGCCGCACGAACGTCGGCAAGTGGCTGCTCTGGCAGGACCCGATGCTCGCGCTGATGGACCCGGAACTCGAGGGCTGCTCGCTGCGCGGGCATTATGAGAAGCTCTCCGCCGCGCTCTTCCGCGCCGCGAAGGAGACGCCCGCCTCGCGCCGGCTGATCTTCCCCGCGCGGCTGGCGCGGGCGCTGGCGCTCAAGTGCGACCTGCGCCGCAACCTGGCCGAGGCGTACGCCGCCGGCAACCGCAGGAAGCTCAGACGAATCCACGAGGGCGACCTGGTCGCGCTCCGCAAGGCGGTGGACGAACTCTGGAAATGCCACCGCGACATGTGGCTGGCGACGTACAAGCCGTTCGGCCTGGAGGTGATCGAGAAGCGCTACGGCGGGCTGCGCGCGCGGCTGGAGAGCCTGTCCGACCGGCTGTACGCCTACCTCAGCGGCAAGGTCCCGGAGATTCCCGAGCTCGAGGTCCGGCTCGAAAAGATCGGCCCGAGGACGCCCGGCGACCTGCCGACCGTCGCCTACTCGCGCGTCTCGACGCCGAGTTGCATCAAGTGAGCCGCTGGTAGTGTGCCCGTCAGGGCATACGAATTAGCGCCTTACGGCGCCACGACCAGCGACGCCTGCGCTCCGCGGCGGATCAGGGTGATCGCGGCGGGATTGCCGGCTGAGGAGCGGTCGGACGATTTTCAAGAAACTGCTGCACGGTTCTCCCCTCGAGGCTCCGCGAAATTTCCGCCGGCTCGCCGGTCGCGGAGGGGCTGACGATCCGCAGCGTGTGGCCGGCGTGCGCCAGGTCCGGCGTGAGGAACGGCGCGAGGTCGAACCGCACCGTGCCCTCCGCGTCGCTGACGCCGCTGGCGAGCGGGCGGCCGTCCAGGCTCAGCGTCACGTCGCGGCCGGCGACCGGCGCGCGCCGCTCGCGGGTCACCGCGACGACCTGCTCCAGGAGGATCCGCTCCTCCTGCATTCGGACTTCCCGGCCGCCCATCGGCACGGCGGAGCAGAGGTTGAACCACGCGCCCACGTCGTGGAAATAGTCCCAGCGCGTCCAGGTTCCGCCGCCGTACGTGGTCGGATCATGGAACGCCAGGAAGAACGGCGGGAAGATCGTCACCGCGATGGGCAGCTTGACCAGCGGATGATACCAGCGCCAGGGAACGTACGTCGGCTTGCCGAACCGCTCGAGCTGCGCCGGCCCGATGGTCGTCTCGAGCAGGTCGACGCGCACTTCGAGGACGGCGTTGCGCTCGGAGATCTCGCGCGTGATCCGCAGCGGCCGTTCGAGCGGCGCATTCGTGACGCGGCTCTCGCCGAGCGGCGTCAGCACGGACCGGATATCCACATAGCCGGTCGGATGCGCGCAGCCGGCGATCAACGCCAGGCCGGCCAGCGACGCCAGCCCGCGAAGGCTCCAATGCGGCGCTCGATTCACAGGGATCTCCGGTTTTTGGCGATATCGCGCTTGAAGCAGGCAAGGGCCGAGTATAGGCGCGCCGCCGCCAAAATGCAACCGCGGCGGCCGCGCAGGCGGTCCGGGGAGTTGACACGGGCCGCGCCGGCGGGTATTTTTGGCCGTCGGCGGGAATATGGCGCGGAGCATAAGTCATGCTTCACCACGACGGCACGACGAGCACTACGTACGGATTAGAACCATTAATCTAACTTTCCGTACGTCGTGTTCGTCGCGCCGTCGTGGTAAAAGCGTGTGCTTCGTGGTGAGAGGATGAGGATGTTTTCGTTGAGGCCGCTGGTTCGCGGGAGGAGCGCCCCGATGCCGGATCCACTTCGCACGCCGTGCGCCATCCTCGTCGCCGCCCTGGCGGTGTCGCTCGCGGGCGGTTGTTTCGACACGACCGGGCTGAAGTCGGATGTCCTGGCCGGCCGCGAGAGCCGGTACGAGGGCTGGCGCTCCGAGAAGCGCGGCGAGGAAGCCCAGCGCCCGACGCTCTCGGGCCAGCTTTCGCTCGAGGACGGCATCCTGACCGCGCTGCGGAACAGCCGGCAGATCGAAATTGCGGTGCTCGAACGCGTGAAGGCGGGCGCTCGCATTGAGGAGGCGTGGTCGCAGGCGCTGCCGGACCTGGACCTGGGCGCCAGTTACACGCGCCTCGGCGAGGCGCCCAAGGTCAGCTTCAACGGCAACACGATTACGGTCGGCACGCTGGACAACTATGCCCTGACGGCGAAGGTCAGCCAGCCGCTCTATCGCGGCGGCGCGATCACCGCCGGCGTCCGCGGCGCCCGAATCTACTCCGTCCTCGTGGACGAGGAAATGCGCGGCACGCGGCAGGCGGTGATCTTCGCCGCCCGCAAAGCTTACTACGACGCGCGCCTGGCGCTGGAACTCAAAGCCGCCAGTGCCGACGCCGTCAGCGTAGCGCAGCGCCACCTCGAAGACGTGGACAAGAACGTCAAGGCCGGCAAGCTCTCCGATTTCGACCACCTCCGCGCCGGGGTGGAACTCAAGACCCTCATCGCGCAGAACGTGCAGGACGAGAACCGCTACCACGTGGCGCTGACCACGCTGCTCAACGTGCTCGGCGTCTCGCAGGAGAGCCAGATCGAGCTGTCCGAGCCGCTGCATTACCGGCCCCTGACGCCGGTGCTCGAGGAGACCGTGCATATGGCCTTCACGCAGAACTCCGATATCCTCCAGGCCGAACTCACGATCCGGCTCCAGCGCGAGGCGGTCAACGTCGCGCGCGCCGGATATTACCCGCAGATGGACGCGTTCGCCCAAACCGAGGAGGCGAAGCCGAACCCGAATAACGAGACGGACACCGCGTGGGGCAGCGCGTGGAGCGCCGGGGTGACGCTGACGTACCGCGTCTTCGACGGCTTCAAGACGCGTTCGCAGGTGCGGCAGGCGGAGGCGCAGTTGGAGCAGTACGAGGTGACGCTGCGCGACACGGAGGAGCGAACGCTTTTGCAGATCAAGCAGGCGATCCTCAGCATCGAGGACGCGTCGAAGGAAGTGACCGCGCAGCAGGCGAACGTCGAGGAGGCGCAGGAGGCGCAGCGGCTGGCCGAGCTCGGTTTCAGCCAAGGCGTGCGCTTGCAGGTGGAGGTGCTCGACGCGCAGCGCGCGCTCACCAGCGCCCAGGCGACCTACGCGACGGCGGTGTACAACCACGAGCTGGCGCGACTTCAGTTGGAGCAGGCCATCGGCACGCTCGAAGCGCCGGAAGGCGCCGAGCAGGAACCGTTAGCGCCGCCCGCGCCCGTCGCGCCGGAAGCGAAGTAACCGACCCCGCGCGCGGCCGGGCATGCGATGCGCCGAACGGCGCGCTCACCCGCCCGGATCGCGCTCCTCCGCCGACCCGCTGCGATCCCAGCGTTTCGTTCTCCACGAGACCAGCCTCGCCGCGATCGGCGGGCAGAACGTGGCGCTCCACAATGCCAGCGTTGCAGGCTTCGGCCGGGCTCGCAGCGCGGCAATGTAATGGGCGCGCGCCTCGCGCATCTCGCCCTGGTTCACCCGCGCCGTCGCGCAGTTGTCGTGCAGCCGGGCCATGCTCGAGAGGATGGTCCGCCGCCCGGCCTGCCGGCATATTTCCGGCGACCGGAGCCACCGCTCCATCACCACCAGCAGGTCGCGGAGCATCTGCGTTCCTCCGTGCTGCGTGTGCTGCCGCGCGTGATGCCGGTACTGGTAAAGCGCCTCCGGGATGTACGCGAAGGAATACCGGACGGCCAGCCGCATCCAGAGATCCCAATCGTCCGGCCCTCGAAGCCCGGCATCGAAACCGCCGACCTCCATGAGGACCGACTTCCGGGCGATGACTCCGGAACAGGAGTTGACCAGGCACCGCTTCACGAGGGCCTCGGTGAAAGGCTTTTCGGGAAGCAGCACGGCGCCTCGCCCGAGCGGTTTTGCCTGCCGGCTCACCGAATCGAGCAGGCGATCCCGCTCAGCCGTTGAACCGTGCGTCATGGGCTTTCCCTGGTCGTCAATGTGGCTCCATCGGGTGAAGCAGACGACGGTGGACGGCTCTTCCAGGAACACGGCGGCCTGCCGTTCGAGTTTCTCCGGCAGCCAGAGGTCGTCCTGGTCGAGGAAGGCCACCCAGTCGCCGCGCGCGGCCGCAATGCCCTGGTTTCGCGCCGCGGCCCCGCCCTGGTTGCTCTGCCGGAGGTATCGGACGCGGTCGCCGAAGCGGCGCACGACTTCCGGCGTGGCATCGGTCGAGCCGTCATCCACGACGATGATCTCGACGTTGGAGTAGGTCTGTGCGAGGGCGCTCTCGATGGTCTGGCCGATGAAGCGCTCGCCGTTGAATGCCGGGATGACCACACTGACCAGCGGGGCTGCCGGTCCGGCGTGCGTCACTTGGGCCTCCATTCCGGTGCGCTCCGCCTCTCGGGACGAACGCGCCGCGCCTCGCGGATCCGGCTGCGTCGGTTGGATACATGGCGCCGTATGAACGATCGGGCGGCGCCGGCAAATCTTACCCTGAGCGGCCCGGACAAGTCAACGTCTGGCTGCAGGCCGGCGGATATAACCATCTTAGCAGGCCATGCTTACGCGCATGATCTGCGCTGTGTACGGGAATATCAACAGAACGAAGGCGACGGTGTGGACTTTCTTATACAAAGCCTGTCCCATTTTGCGTAAATAACGTTTCATGTCTGCACAGCCTGCATATTGTAGCGTTAAGCGACCGTCATATCGTGCGCTCAGACAGTGATATAGGACATCACTTCTCGATTTGGCCGCGTCGCGACATGGCATGGTATGGCAATTGCTAAGATTTCATTGTGCAGTTCGACTTGTCGAATCTGCGCCATCATCTGCTGGGGCTCAGCATGATGAGGAAAACGTAGATCAGAAAAAGGGCATGTCATGTCTGAAAAAGCTGCGCGTAAATTGTCGGTCGTTCTTGTCGGCGCTGTCGTTCTCTTGCTGATCGGCTGCACGCCTGGTTCGAGCGGCAGCTCGAATGATCCTGCTGCGAGTTCCACCGGCGGCTCCGGCGTCACCGCGCTCGCGACAGATCCCATTAAGGATCCGCCTCCGGGCTCCACCGGCGGTTCCGGCGGCACCACGCTCGTCGGTGATCCCGTTAATGATCCGCCTTCGGACCCCGTCAGTTTGGGCAACGGCCCGCTCGGCGGAGATCCCCCTGCCAACGATCCGCCTCCGGCCAGTCTTCCCGAACCGGCGACCGGCCTGTTGTTCCTTTGCGCGGCGGGCTCTGCGGCGTTGGCCCGATTGAGGGCGCGCAAGCGCGCCTGACGGCCGGGAGTTTTCCCGGACGACCGTTTCCCTTCCGAGATGTTTTTCGGGCAGGACTGCCCGATCTGCATCCGTGCCTGCCTTGTTCCGGCAGCGCTTCCATCTCGATGCCGTTGACACGCGGATGAAACTCTCCGATAATTGGGCGTCATTGAGGCGCCGCCGCCCCAGCCGAGGGGCGCATCGGACGAGCGGATTCCCGCCCGCTCGAAGGGCGCAGGAACGCCAGGGAGGGCCGTGCCATCCGGCTCACCGTGAAATCAGCCCAGGAAACCGCGTGAGCGACGAAACGGTCACGAACCGCGCCCAGCATGCCCAGGCGCACTTCATCGCCATGGCGGTCGCGTTCTCGCTGGGGGTGTTCAACGATAACTTCTTCAAGCAGGCGGCGCTGCTGATCGCCATCGCTATCGGCCGCAGCTCGATGCAGGGCTGGGCGACGGCCATTTTTTCGCTGCCGTTCCTCCTCTTCGCCGCGCAGGCCGGCTGGCTGGCCGACCGGTTCCCGAAACGGAACATCGTCATCAGCGCGAAGGTGCTCGAACTGGCGGCGATGATCTGCGGAGCGATCGGCATCTGCATGCCGCAGATCAACGTTACGCTCATCCTGATCATGCTCGGCGTAATGGGGTTGCAAGCCACGCTCATCAACCCCGCGCTGAACGCCTCCATCGCCGAGCTTTATCCGGCCGCCGGCGTCCTGAAGGCGAACGCGGTCCTGCGGCCGATCATCACGAGCAACGTGCTCGCCGGCGTGGCGCTGGCCGGCTTTGCGCTGGCGCGGCCCGGCGCGGCGCTCTACGGCATTCCGCGCGGGCGGCTGACCGTGGCGGTGACGGTGGTGGCTGTCGCCGTGGTCGGAGTGCTGGCCAGCCTGGGTGCGCCGCGCCGTTCGGCGGCGGCGCCCGCCCTGAAATTCCCGTGGAGCGGGCCGCTGGATACCATCCGCGAACTCAACGCCATCCGCAAGGATTTCCTGCTGTACCTGACGATCATCGCCGACGTGTTCATCTGGTTCGCCGGCACCGTGCTGATGCTGGTGATCAACCAAATGGGGATGTACCAATACCAGGCCGTATTCGGCGGGCGCCGGGAGTACGCGACCAGCGGGCTGGTCGTGGCGCAACTGGTCGGGTTCGCGTTCGGCGGCGGGATCAGCAGCAAGCTGGCCGCCGGCGAACGATGGCACCGCGTGCTGGTGCCGGGGGCGCTGGGCATGGCGGCGCTGATGTCCATGATGCCCTGGGTTCCGAGCCTGAGCCTTGCGATGCAGCCGGCCGCGCTGTTCGCGCTGATCTGCCTGATCGGCATCGGCGGCGGCATCGTCCTGGTTCCGTGCGAGAGCTTCATCCAGCTGCGGCCGGCGCTGGAGAAGAAAGGGGCGGTGATCGCCGCGTCGAACTTTGCGGCCTTCAGCGGAATCCTGCTTTCCGGGCCGGTGGCCAACCTGCTGAATGCGCATCTGCTCCCCACGGACAGCTTCGGCGTGATCGGGCTGCTGGCGTGGGGTGTCGGGGTGGGCGTACTGGTGGCGCTCAGACGCGGCCTGAAGCCCGTTCCGGTCTCTCCTTCGATCCGGGCGTAGCCAATCGGCAAGAAGCCAGGCGGGGCAGTCTTGCGGCTGCATGGCGTGTTGCCGACGCTGATTCCTTAGACATTTCTCAAGCGCAGTTGATAAAACGCCACAAGAGTGTATAGTTTTTAGGACACTGCGCTATTCGAGGAAGAGGCTCCCAAGCTGTAAAGCATTGGTATAAGGCATGTTGCGAATTCGCGCAGATTATACATTTTCGTTTTTGAGGGGCACAACTTTTGCTAAGTCTGTAACTATTCAGCCGGCGCGCTGTCGGCTGATGCTCTGTTCTTTTCGGGAAAAGGGACCTTCTTGGCGTACGCCTCGCTGATCGCCTACGTTCTGATCCTCTTCATCCGCCCGCAGGAGTGGGTGTCGTGGATGCTGAACCTGAATATCATGGTTTTCGTGGCCGGCTTCGCGGTGTTCGCGACCCTGATAGGGATCGCCAGCAACAAGTGGCGCTTCAAGAACGCGCCGCAGAACGTGCTGGTCTTCTGGTTCTTCGTTGCCGTGCTCGTGAGCAACCTGCTGTGCTTCGAAAGTCCGTTCAATAAACGCCCTACGCTGTTCGCCTTCACGAATTTCGGGAAGGTCGTCTTCTTCTTCTTCCTCATCTCGATCAACCTCCGGACGGCAAGGCAGGTGAGAGGGTTGATCGTGGCGGTCATCATCGGCTGCCTGTTCATGTCCATCCACGGGATATTGCAGATCCATACCGGCTCCGGGTTCGGCGCAGGCGTCAACAGCCCCTCCGCGCTGCCGCTGAACATGGTGTACGAGCACACGCAGCGCATCCAGGCTTTCGGTTTTTTCGCGGACCCGAACGACCTGGCGCTGGCGCTGGTGGTGGCGCTGCCGTTCGTGATCAACGTGATTCACCGGCCGGGGTCCTCCGCTCCGGCGCGGCTGCTCTGCCTGGGGATCGCCGGCGTCCTCGGTTATGCCATTTTCCTCACCAACTCGCGCGGAGGCTGGCTGGCGCTGGCCATCACGACGATGTGCTACCTGCTGCTGAACTTCCGCATGAAGAAGATCGCGGTCGTGACGGGGATCCTGTTTACGGTCGGGCTGATGATGCTGGCGCCCGGGCGCGTCTCCTCATCCTCGATGAGCAGTCATGACGAATCCGCGCGCGGCCGCATGGTGGCGTGGACCGATGGCAACCGCATGTTGAAGAGTTCGCCTATTTTCGGCGTCGGCTATGAACGGTTCACCGACTTCGCCGAAGGCAACCGGGTGGCGCACAATTCCTTCGTGCATTGCTACGGGGAGCTGGGCCTGTTCGGCTACTTCTTCTGGCTGGCGCTGCTGTTCGCGTCGGTGAAGGACTGTTACGCGATGGGGAAGGACCTGACTTCAGACGATCCCGAGCGGCGCGAGATGGGCCGCCTGGCCCGGGTCATGCTCGCCTCGTTCATCGGATATATAGCGGCGTCCGTGTTCCTGAGTCGAACGTACACGCCGCTGCTGTTCCTCATGTTCGGGCTGATTGCGGCGCTGCACGCCGCCTACGAGCGGCAATTCGGCGCACTCAAGGGCGGCATGATTCGGCGCGACCTGAAGTATGTCCTGCTCATCGAGTTGGCGAGCATCCCGTTCTTCTACCTGTTCCTGCGTTTCGCGCTGTGACGAGGTCATCCTGGAGAGACGCAGTCCGGTGAGCGACAAACATATCGCGGTCAGAAACGTCGCTGCGAATTGGATCGGCGCGGCCTTCACCATGATGGCCGGGTTCTTCCTGATGCCCTACACGATCCACAAGCTCGGCGACGCTGTGTACGGGCTCTGGATGCTGCTCTCCCTGTTCACCGGCAATTTCGGCGTGCTGGACCTGGGCGTCCGCGACGCCGTAGGGCGGTACATTGCGTTCCACCGCGCGCGGGGCCAGCCGGAAGAAGTCAACTCGATCCTCAGCACGGCCATGGTAATCCTGTTGACGGCCGCCTGCGTGTCCTTCCTCATCTTCCTGGTCACGCAGTTCCTGTTCTACCGGGTCTTCCAGGTCCCGCCGGGCACGGAGACCATGGCGCGGCTGGCTTTCCTGGCCATCGGGCTCAACATGGCGCTGAGGTTCCCCCTGAGCGTGTTCGACGCCACCCTCTGGGCGAACCAGCGGTTCGATCAGATCAACGCGGTCAACATCGTGACCGACCTGTTAAGGGCCGGGGCGATGTTCCTGTTCCTTTGGAGGGGATACGGCCTGGTGATGCTGACCGTGCTGACGCTGGCCAGCACGATCGCCAACGCGGGGCTCAAGGCGGTGCTCTCATTCCGGCAGAATCCGGAAATGGTCATCCATCCCAGGTTCTTCCGCCGGAAATCGGTCCGGGAGCTGTTCAGTTTCGGCCTCTCGAGCTTCATGAACGCCATGGGCAGCCGGCTGAGCTCGTTTCTGACGGCCGCATTTGCGGGCCACTACCTGGCGCTGGCCGCCGTCACGGGCCTGAGCATCGCGCAGAGGCTCTGCGACTACGCCACGCAATTCGTCTGCGACGCGGCCGCCGTGCTCACGCCCATCGCGACCAAGTTCCACGCCAAGAACGACCTGGCGCGCCAGCAGAACCTGGCCGTCACGGCCGGCCGGTACATGTTCGCGCTGAGCCTGTATTTCTTCATCGGCTTCGCGTTTCTCGGCGGGCCTTTGATCGTGCGGTGGATGGGGCCCTCCTACGGCCATCTCCACGCGATCCTCGTCATCCTGGCCGCCGGCGCGCTGTTCGGAGCCGCCCAGAATGTCAGCACCAACATCATCCTGAGCATGGCCAAGCACAGGATTCTCGCCTATGTCCGGGTCGCCGCCGCGCTGCTGCTCATCGGCACTTCCTACATGCTGCTGCAGTACGGCCTGACAGGCCTGGCGGTGGCCAAAGCCGTTTTCATCGGGGGATTCCTTCCCACGATCGGGGTCATCTACGCCTGCCATCTTCTCCACTTGCCGCTGTGGAGCTACTTCATCCGCACGCTCGTGCGGCCGACCCTGACGGCCCTGGTTCCTGCGGCGATCCTGTGGGGCATGGTGACCTTGCATCGGCCGGCGACGTGGGCCGGCATTCTGCTCATGGGCGCGGCCTATTCGGTCGTCTACGCCGCGGCCTGCGTTCACCTGGTCGGCTACCGGCAGTCCGCAGAGCTGGTCCGGGGAGTCCTGGGGCGGCGCGCTGAAGTCGGGGAGTCCGCATGAACATCTGCTTTCACTGCTTCTCCCTGTTTCCGACCACGCTGCGCGGCGGCATTTCGTATTATGTCCTGCGCATAGCGCGCGAGCTGACCGCGCAGGGTGAACACTCGATCCACATCCTGACCGACCATGAACCGGACGCGGACTGGACCGATCCGCCGAACGTGCGGTTGCACGTGGTCAAGGTCCGCTGGCTTCCCGTGGTCGGGCGATGGTTCCCCGGAGTGCGGGAGAGCGCTCAGATCGCGCGCGCCCTCTGGCGGGTGCACCGGCGGTATGGCATTGACGTGGTGGAGTTCCCGAACTGGGAGGCGCCCAACCTGATTTATAACTGGTGGAAGCCCGCCCCGAGCGTCACGCGCTTGTCCACCTCGTTCGCCGAGACGCGGCGGATTGACGAGCTGCAGCTCGGCCCGTCGGAGCGTTTCGCGCTCTGGAGCGAGCGCGCGGCCGCCCTCGACAGCACCGCGCTGATGACCCATACCCTGGCGCATCGCCGCACCATGGTCGCCGAACTCGGCGTGCGCGAAGAGCGGATCGGCCTCGTCCCGCACGGCATCGAAGTGCCCGAGCAGTTCCCCGAGCCGGCCGCGCGCGCGCCGGATGCGCCGCTCAAGGTCCTCTTCGTCGGGCGGCTGGAGCATCGCAAAGGGATATTCGATCTCTTGCAGGCCCTGCCGGCGGTCGTGGACCGCGCGCCGCGTTTCGACCTGACGATCATCGGGCGGGACCGGCGGCATGCGCCCGGCGGCCGGACGTTCCGGCAGTATTTCGAGCAGGAGTTCCCGCCGGCGATGAAGGCGCGGGTGACCTTCTGCGACGTGGCCTCGGATGCGGAACTGGACAACGCCTACCGAACCACCGACCTGTTCGTGGCCCCGGCGCTGTACGAATCCTTCGGCTTGACCTATATTGAAGCGATGCGCTACGGCAAGCCGGTGATCGGCTGCCGCGCCGGCGGAGTGCCCGAGGTGGTCAAGGACGGCGTCACGGGCGTGCTGGTTCCGCCTTCCGATCCCGAGGAGCTTGCGAAGGCAATGATCGCCCTCCTGTCGAATGACGCGTTGCGCAATTCGATGGGACGCGAGGCGCATCGCTGGACGAAAGCGACTTACTCCATCCACCACACGGCCCGGCGCCAGGTGGAGTTCTATCGCGAAGTGATTGCGCGGGAGAATCGCCGATGATCGCGGAGGCGCATCCGCTGGTCAGCGCGATCATACCCACGTACAATTACGGCCGGTTCGTCGTCGAGGCGGTGGAGAGCGCCCTGGCGCAGACCTGGTCGCCGGTGGAGGTGGTCGTCGTGGACGACGGCTCGACGGACGACACTGCGGAGCGCCTGCGGCCTTACGGCGAGCGCATCCGCTATATCCACCAGCAGAACCGCGGCCTTTCCGGCGCGCGCAACGCCGGCATCCGCGCGGCGCGCGGAGAGTACGTGGCGCTGCTGGACTCCGACGACACGTGGAAGCCGGAGAAGATCGCCGCGCAGATGTCGCTGGTCAGCGCGAAAGGCTACCCGGCCGTCGTCTGCCGGACCTCATGGCCGAAAGGCGCGGCTGAGGAACTCGGCTTCGAGGACTGCTTCTTCTCCGGCCCCGGGTTCGGCTCGACGGCGCTGATGCGCAAGTCGCTTTTCAACGAGGTCGGGGAGTTCGATGAGACCCTGCGGAGCGTCGAGGACCGCGACATGATGCTCCGCCTGACCCGTGGCCGGCGGAAGATCGGCGTGCTCGTCGGCGACTACGTGACGATCCGCCACCATCCCGGGAACATGAGCAAGAACGCCGCGACCATGGAACGCAACTTCCTGCGCGTCTTGGACAAGGCCTTCGACTGGCCCGAGGCGCGCCGCCGCTACGTCCTCAAAGCGAAGGCCCGCAGCAATGCCTGCATGGATTGCTCCTGGGTGTATTTCGTCCAGGGAGACCGCGGGAAGGCGCTGGCCCGGCTGGTCGCATCGTTCTGCCTCTTCCCGCTCCCGGCCGGAGCGAGCTTCGGCCGGACGCGTTTCATCCGGTTGAAACTGCTGCTGCGCTACCTGCTCGGCGACCGGCGGAGCGGCGCGATGAGGGCGGCTTCCGGCGGAGCTGAATCAGATCGAGGAGGCTCGGTGCGCGGATGAACCTCGTGCAACGAATGAAGGACAAGCTGCGGAACCCTCAGACGCCGTTCACCCGGCTTCTCCGGGCCGCGGTGCTGTTCGTTTACAACTTCTCCATCCGGCCGGTGGGGCCGCTGAAATGGTTCTACTTGGCGCTGTACTACAGCGGCCACGCCGGCGCCGAGGTCTGGCGGCGGGTCATTGCCGGAATCCTGTGGAAGCCGATGTTCATAGCCCGCTGCCGCCGCGTCGGCCGGCGGCTGCAACTCGAGCAACTGCCCTACGTCACCGGCGCCGGGATCATCGAGCTGGGCGACGATGTGCGGATCAGCGGGAAGATCGGCATCACGTTCAACGACCGGTTCGCCGAGGCGCCGCGGCTCGTCGTCGGCGACAAAACGTTCATCGGGACCGGGTGCAGTTTTTCGCTGGCCAGCCGCATCACCATCGGGCAGAGGTGCCTGCTCGCCTCTCGCGTTTCCATTCGCGACAACGACGGCCATCCGCTGAACCCCGAGCAGCGCGGCCAGGGCCAGGCCATTCCCGCCGAGAGCGCCCGGCCGGTGACCCTCGGAGACAACGTGTGGCTGGGCCGAGGCTGTCAGATCCTGAAAGGCGTGACGATCGGGAACAACTCCGTGATCGGCATCGGTTCCCTCGTCAACAAGGATGTCCCCGCGAACTGCGTGGCCGCCGGCACCCCCGCGAAGGTCATCCGTGAATTCAGCGGCGACACGCCGGCAGCGCGGCCGGCTCCGGACGCGGCCGAGGCATGACTCCGCCGGCGAAGGCCGCGCATGAAAGGACACGGGCATGGAATTTCTGAAGCGGTCCGGCGTTCAATTGTGGAATCCCTTTGAGGTCGAGTCGCTGCCGCTGCTCGCCGCGACCTTCATGCAGGGATATCGCCATTACCCCAAGCGAAGCCTGGCGACCGCTCTTCGCAAGCGCCCGTTCCGACTGCTCTACAAGATGCTCCGTTCCGCCGGCGTCGGCGGCCGCGGCCGGGCGCTTTATCGCCGCGGCGGCCAGGTCCGGCCGTTCAGCTTCAACGCGCGCAACATTCAGTTCGAGAGCATCTACATGCCGCACCTCGTCGGCGCGTACGAGCCGGAAACCCTGGCGTTGCTGGACGCCCTGATCGGCGCCGGGGATGTCTTTTACGACATCGGCAGCAACTGGGGGCATTATACCCTCCACGTCGCGAGCCAGCCCGGATTCCAGGGAAAAATCCACTCCTTCGAGCCGTTCCCGGCGACCTTCAAGGACCTCGAGGAAACGGTCCGCCAGGCGGGCCTGCAGGAGATCGCGACCTGCCACAACTTCGCGCTGTCGAACGCGCGCGCCGAAAGCGCGATGACGCTGCCCGACGGCCTCCGGTCCGGCCTGGCGACTTTGAGCAATGCCGGCGGCGGCGTCCCCGTGACCACGCGCAGGCTGGACGATCTGGGGCTGCCTCCGCCGGCGGTCATGAAGGTGGACGTGGAAGGGCACGAAGCGCAGGTCTTCGAGGGCGGACGGAAACTCCTGACCGCCGCCGCGCCTTTCATCGTCTTCGAGAACCAGGCCGGCTACGAGAACCCGGCCCAGGCCGTGGAACCGTTGAATGTCCTCGAGGCGCTCGGCTATGTTTTCTTTGTGCCGGTGCTCCTCGCGCAGAAGGACGGCGTCCTCTGCGCGCTGCCTTCCGGCGTGGGCGAGCGGCGCTACGCCGCGCTGGACCTCGGCCTGTTCCGGCTCCGCAAAGAGGCCCGCTTTCTCTTCGAGGAGCAGATCAACATTCTGGCCTGCCCGGCCTCGAAGCTCGAAGAGTTCGCGCGCCGGTTCGAGCAAGCCTGAAGGCGGGGTTTCATGTCTCGGACACCAGGGGACGAAGAGCGGCTCGAATGAAGAAGGTGCTTTTCATATCCTATTTCTTTCCGCCCTCGGCCGGCTCGGCCGCGAAGTGCACCGCGCCCTTCGCGAAGTACCTGCGCGAGTTCGGATACGAGCCGATCGTCCTCGCGCCGGAGCCGCGGACGTTCGCCGAGGACCCGCTGTCGCTGGGCGTGGACCACTCGGGCGATGCCGAGATCCCGCGCGACGTGCGCGTCTACCGCGTGCCGCCGTGCGAGCCGTTCGAGCTGCTGCGCCTGCTGAAAAAACTGAAGCTGCTCTGGGTTTTCCATTTCTTCGCGCGGCCCGACGAGCGGCTCACCTGGTCGCTGGCGGCGATCGCGAAAGGGCTCGACGTCGCGCGGAGCGAGAACGTGGACCTGATTTGCCAGAACCTCGGCCCCTGGAGCACGTCGGCGACCGGCTACGTGCTGAAATCGGTCCTGCAGAAGCCGCTCGTGTACGACATCAACGATCCATGGACGCAGTGGGCGCTGGGCGTCTGGCCGACGCCGCTGCATTTCGCGCTGGAACGCCGGATGGAATCGCGCGTCCTGGCCAAGGCGGACGGTATCAGCATGCGCGGCGACACCTATCGCGCGGAACTGCTCCAGGCGCACCCGGAACTCGATCCGGCGAAGGTCGTCGTCTTCCCGAACGGCTACGATTCGAGCCGTTTGCCGTCGCGCGAGGAGTTGCTGCGCGACCGGCCCGCCGACGGCCTGCTCCGCATCGTCCACGCCGGAAAATTTTACGACACGTGGGGCCGCCAGGACCGGACCGCCCTGAGCGCAACGCTCAAGTGCGCCTACGACGCCACGCTGGGCCGGCTGCGGTACTCGCCGCGCGGGCTCGATACCGCCGTCGCCGGGCCGCGCTTTCTCCTGGAAGGTCTCGCGCTCGCGCGACGGCGCGATCCCGCCGCGGGGCGAATCCGGCTGGAGTTCATCGGCCGCGTGCATCCCAGCGTCCGCCGGCAGGTCGAGGCGCTCGGCCTCGGCGACGTCGTCAGGTTGCCCGGCCCGATGCCGCACGACCAATGCCTGCGAAAACTCTTCCAGGCCGATGCGCTTTTCCTGCCGCTCTTCCGCTGGCGCGACGGCGCGCGCATGGGCGTGCTGCCGCTGAAGCTGTACGAGTACATGGCGACCGGAAACCCCGTCCTCGCCGCCGTGTCCGAGGGCGACCTGAAGGACACGCTCGGACGCGCCGGCACCGGCATCTTCGTCCGGCCGGACTCGCCGGAGGATTTCGCCGACGCGCTCCTACGCCTCCAGCGCGAGCACGCCGGCGGCGGCATCCGCGTCGCGCCGGACTGGGACTATATCCGGCAGTTCGAGCGCCGCGCGCTCACGGGGCGGCTGGCGAAACTCATGGACGCGGTCCTCGAGAATCACGCCAGAGGCCGCCTGAAAAGAAAAGGGGCATGATGAACGGAGAGGAAAAACCGAAACCGGCGCCGAGTCTCGCGGCCCGCGTCGCGATCGTCCTGGCCATCGTCCTGGCCGGCGCAGCGGTGCGCATGGTGATGGTGGCCGGAAAGGCCCAGTTGACTCACGACGAGTGCGACGCCTTCGTGCTCGCGCTCGGCCATGCGCCGCAATACTTCCACGCGCAGCAGGGCGCGTACCCGGCCGGCCAATGGGTGCCGGCGCGCGTCTGGAAGGACTTCCTGCGAGTGGACCAGCGGTTCTGCTTCGCCGCCATCCGCTACGGGTGCGCCTTCTACGACAATCATCCGCCGCTCTATTTCTCGCTGCTGCACGTGTGGATGCTGCTGATGGGCGTGACGCCCTGGTCGGGCGTGCTGCTCAACACGGCGATCGCCATGGCGACCACCGCGGCGCTGTACGGCTTCGCGCGCTTCCTGACCGGCAGCCACTGGGAGGCCGCCTTCATCGCCGCGGCCTGGGCGCTGAGCCCGATCGTCGTGTCGGTCGCGTTCGAGGCGCGCCCGTACGAACTCAAGGCGCTGATCGCGGTCCTCTTCGTGTGGCAGTCGCTTCGGATGATCCGGAACGACCCGACCGCAGGCTGGGGAAACCGCACGGCGATACTGGTCACGGCGCTGGCCGGGATGCTGACCCATTATTACTTCGCGTTCGTGATCGCGGCGACCGGGTTCTACGCGCTCGTCCGGCTGGCGCGGCGCGACAACCGGCGGCTGGCGCTCTGGATCGCCCTGTCCGCGGCCGGCTGCCTGCTCCTCTTCGCGGTCCATCCGGGAGCGCTCGGCGCCGTCGGCCGGCAGCAGCAGACCGTTCCGCCCTTCCAGGCCGAGAACCTGCCCGTGCGGGCCTACCGCGTGGGCACCACGCTCCTCGGGTTCGCCGCCTATCCTAAATTGCTGAAGGCGGCGCTGCTGGCGGCGCTGATCGTCGGCTTCGTCGCCGGGGCCGTCTGGGTTGGTCGGCACCGCGAGAAGGCCCTCGCGCTCTACAGGGCCAACGCCGCGGCGCTGATCCCGGTTTACTACTTCGCATTCGTGGGGAGCCTGATCATCCTGCTCTACATGGCCTTCTTCAGCCACGCCCTAGCGATGGGCGGCAAGTACCTGGCGGCGGCGTGGCCGTTTTGCGCGTTCATTCCGGCGCTGCTGCTGCGGCTGGTCCCGCGGCGCAAGGCGCTCGTCGCGGGAGTGTTCCTCGCGCTGCTGGCGGCGCAGAGCCTCTGGCAGGCGGCCAATGTCTGGCAGCGGTCGCCTGCGGCGGATCCTGCGCCCATTTTCGCCGGGCGCGCCCGCCTTCTCTGCGACGATCCGGTCCGAGGTTTCTTCCCGAGGGTGTTCATCCACGCGCCGGACGACATGGTGGTCTTCGCCGCGCCGGTGAGCGATCTGCTCAAAAAGCCGGATACCTGGCTCAATGATCTGGGTCCCAGCGCGGTCTACGTGAGCGACTGCACCGACGAGTTCGGGAACAGCGACGAGCTGACGCAAATGCTCGGCCTCGTCCGGCCGAACTATACGGCGACACTCCGCGGCGGTGGAATCTACGGCGTCGGCGAGGTGTTCATGCTCGATCGGTCCACGCCATCCGTTGCACGTCAAGGGAGCCATTAAAATGTATGGCCCGGTTTTCCGCAATTTGATCTGGCCGGTCTGGGAGCGGCTGCACGGCCGGAAGACGCCCGGCTACCTGTCGGAACTCGAACGGACGCAGTGGCTTCCGATGCGCGAGGTTCTGGCGCGGCAGTCCGAGCGGCGCCGGCGCATCGTGGAGTATGCACACCGCGAAGTGCCGTTCTACCGTCAGCGGTTCGACGCGCTCGGGATTGATCCGGCGCGCTGCCTGGAGCCGGAGACCTGGCGGCGCATCCCGCTCCTGACGAAGTCGGACCTGCGCGAGCACTTGGAAGAGATGATCGCCGACCGCTTTCGCGGCAAGCCGCTCATCGTCTCGCACTCCGGCGGCTCGACCGGCACACCCGTCGAGTTCCGTTTCGACCGCGATTACTACGACCGCCGCATCGCCGGTTGGTATCGCGCCGACCGATGGGCCGGATGGGACCTCGGCGAGCGGCACATCCTGTTCTGGCTCGGCGTCGGCACCGGCGTCGGCGAGCGCCGGAAGACCGAAGCCTGGAAGGAGCACCTGCACTGGCGTCTCCTCCGGTGGAAGACGCTCACCGTCACGCGCCTGAGCCCGGAGCGCATTCACCTATATCACCGGGAGCTGCTCAAGTATCGGCCGCGCTCGATCTACGGCATCGGCAACGCCATGTACACCGTCGCGGCGCTCCTGGAAGAGGCCGGTCTGGAGCCTCCGCCGGTCCGGGGCATCATCGTCTCAGGCGAGAAGATCTTCGCGCACCAGAAGGAGCGCATCGCGAAGGTGTTCCGGTCGCCCGTCTTCGAGCGGTACGGCTGCCAGGAATTCACGAACATCGGCGAGGAATGCGACCGGCACGACGGCATGCACATCAACGCGGACAGCCTCTACGTCGAGATCACCGACGACCAGGGCGCGCCGGTGCCGCCCGGCGAGGTCGGCCAGGTCGTGGTCACCAGTTTCGACTCGACAGCCATGCCGTTCATCCGCTACAAGATGGGCGACCTGGCCAGCCTGATCGAAAAACCGTGCGCGTGCGGACGCGGCCTGCCGCGCATCGGCGAGGTCCTCGGGCGCGAGATGGACATGATCCACACGCCCGAGGGGAACATCTGCGCGGGGATCATGATGCCGCATTTCATGAAGGAATTCGCGCACATCCGCGGCTTCCAGTTCGTACAGGAGGAACTCGGGCGGCTGCGCGTGCGGCTGGTCCTGGAAAAGGGATTCGATAAGGCGATCCTCGGCTTCATGGAGGAGCAACTGCGCCGATATCTCGGGCCGACGATGAAAATCGAGTTCGAGTTCGTGGACGAGCTGGAAACGCTGATGTCCGGGAAGTACAAGATGGTGGTCTCCAAGCTGAAGAAATAGGAGCGCGGGCGGTGAAGTTCGTCGTGGCACAAGTCATCAGTTCGTTCCAGGTCGGCGGCGCGGAGGCGCTGGCGCTCGAGCTGGCCTCGCGCGCGAGCCGCGACCGCTTCGAGCCGATCGCGATCGCGCTGAGGCACACCGGCGACATGGAGCCGCGCTTCCGGCAGGCCGGGATCGAGACGCTCATGCTCGGTTGCGCGGAAGGGCGCGGACTGGACCTCGGCGGCGTGGTGCGCCTGGCCGGGGCGCTTAGGCGGCGGCGCGTGAGGGTGCTGCACTGTCACAATTCCATGGCGACGGTCTACGGCGTGCCCGCCGCGCGGCTGGCCGGCGTGCCGGTGATTGTCTGCACGCGCCACGCCGCGCCGACGATCTATAGCGACCGCGGGCGGCCGAGGCTGCTCGAACGGATGGCCATCCCGTTCGTGGACCATTTCGCGGCGGTGTCGAACGAGGTCCGCGAGACCGCCGCGCGGCTCGGAAGGCTTCCTGAGAAGCGCTCCAGCGTAATCTACAACGGCGCGGACATGCAGCGGTTCCGCCCGGCCGACCCGCCGAGGCGCGCGGAAAAGACCGCGCTGATCTGCGTCGCACGGCTCTCGCCGGAGAAGCGGCACGACGTGCTGCTCGCGGCGGTCCGGCGGCTGCTGGATTCCGGGCTCGCGCTCGAGTTGTCCATCGTCGGCGACGGGGCGACGCGCCCGGCGCTGGAGAAGCAGATCGCCGACCTGCGCCTGGAGGGCGCCGTCCGCCTGCTCGGCATGCGCGGCGACGTCGCCGAACTCCTGCGCGAGGCCGACCTCTTCACGATGCCGTCCTCCACGGAGGGAATGCCGATCACCGTCATCGAGGCCATGGCCTGCGCACTGCCGATCGTGGCGACGGCGGTCGGCGGGTTCCTCGAGCTGGTCAAGGAGGGCGAGAACGGCTTCCTGGTCCCGGTCGGCGACGCGGCGGCGCTCGCGCAGGCCCTAGGCCGGTTGATCAAAGACCGCGACCTGCTCCACCGCGTCGGCGCGGTGAACCGGCGCGTCGCCGAGGAGAAGTTCGACATCGCCGACACGGTGCGCAACTACGAGGCGCTCTTCCTTCGGCTGCTGGAGGCGAAGATCGGAGGCCGCCGCTGACGAAAGAGATCCCGAATTCGCCGCTGCGCTGCCTGGTGCTGGCGGACACGTTCCCCAGCGCGCTGGAGCCGTGGCGCGGCCCGTACAACCGCCGGCAGATCGAGTGCCTCGCGCGGCTCTGCCGCGTGACGGCGATGGACCCGATGCCCTGGCCGCGCCTGCTGCGGGACCGGCGCGCGTGGGCGCTTGCGGCGCGGCCTGACGGCGTGCTCGACGGGATGACGATCCATCATCCGGTCTTCTGGTACCTGCCGGTGCTCGGCCGCGGGCGGACGTGGCGCGGTGTGGCTTCCGCAGTCGAACGCGCTCTGAAGCGCGAGCCGGACGCGCGCTGGGACGTGATCCTGGCGACGTTCGCCTATCCGCACGGCCTGGCCGCCAAACGGCTGGCGGAGCGGATGGGCGTGCCGTACCTGATCAAGGCGCGCGGGAGCGACCTGCACTCGCTGCCGGCCTCCGGCGCGCGCCGCGAGCTGACCGGCGAGGCGATCCGCGGCGCGGCGGGCGTCGTCGCCGTCAGCCGGACCCTGGCCGAGATCGCGCTGCAGCTCGGCGCGAAGCCGGACGGCGTGCGCGTGCTCACGAACGGCATTGACGCGGCGGCGTTCCAGGTGCTGGACCGCGCGGGCGCGCGGCGAGAACTCGGCCTGCCGGAAATCGGCAAGCTGGTCCTTTTCGTCGGGAGCCTTCTGCCGGTGAAAGGGATTGACGTGCTGATGGAGGCGTTCCTGGCGATGCGCGCGCGGAACCCGGCGCTTTTCGCGCAGACGCAGTTGCTGATCGCCGGCGAAGGGCCGAAGCGAAGCTGGATCGTCCGGCGCATGGCCGACGAGGGATTGAGCGGCTCGGTGAAGCTGCTCGGCCACGTCGGGCGGGAAAGGATCGCCCGGCTGATGAGCGCGGCGGACGTCCTGGCGCTGCCGAGCCGGAACGAGGGCTGCCCGAACGTCGTGCTTGAGGCCCTCGCCTGCGGCACGCCGGTCGTCGCGGCGCGGGTCGGCGCGGTCCCGGACCTGCTGGACGAAAGCAGCGGGATCATCGTGCCGCCGGAGGATCGCGCGCAGTTCGCCGCGGCGCTGGAGCGGGCGCTCGCGAGGCCCTGGGACCGCGCGGCGCTGCGGCGGCGCGTGGAAGGAATGTCCTGGGAAGCGAACGCGCGGGCGCTGTATGAAATGCTGGCGCTGGTGGTTGGGAGAGTGGGAGATTTGGAAACTGGGAAATTGGGAGATTAGGAGATTGGGAGATTGGGTCACGGATAACCGCGTCACCCAATTTCCTGATTTCCCAATCTCCTAATCTCCCAGTTCCGAGGAAAGCGCATGAAGTTTCTGACGGACCAGTTCCAGGAAGTGCAAATCGAGAACGGCGGCCGCCGGCCGTGGCTCTTTCCCGACCTGCGCGCCGACATGCGCGCGAAGGCCGTCTGGTATTACGGGGCGCAGCGGCAGGGCCGGCTCGACGGCCTGCGAATGCTGATGAGCGACGGGAGCCTCTGCACCGTGCTGTACCGGCTGATGCGCGCGCTGCGGCGGATGCATCTCGGCCCTCTGGCCGCGGCGGTGTACAAGCTGAATGCGTTCCTGACGCGGGCGGTCATCGGGCGCGGCGCGGAGTTCGGGCCGGGGCTGATCATCCTGCACAGCGTCGGCGTCATCGTCAACACGGCGGTGCGCGGCGGCGAAAACGTGATCCTGGAGGGCGGCGTGACGCTCGGCGCTGAGAAGAAGCAGTCGCCGACGCTGGGCGACAACGTCTTTATCGGAGGCGGCGCCAAAGTGATCGGAGGCGTTCGTCTCGGAAACGGCGCGCGCATCGGCGCGAACGCGGTGGTCGTGGAAGACGTGCCCGAAGGCGCGACGGCGGTCGGCATCCCGGCGCGCGTGGTCCGTGTTCGCGGCGGCGAACATTCTGATTCACCACCAAGACACCAAGGCACCAAGGACGGAGAGTCAGGCTAACTTCAAAGGATTCGTTCTTGGTGTCTTGGTGCCTTGGTGGTTAAACTGGGCGCGGCAGCATGCACGTATTGTATCACCATCGGACGGCCGGCGACCGCGTGGAGGCGGTGCACATCCTCGGGATCGTGCGCGCGCTGCGCGCGATGGGACACACCGTCGAGATTTCCAGCCCGCCCGGCTGCAACCCGGAACGCAAGGCGGCGGAGCCGCAACGCGCGGAAGGCCACGCGCCGCAGGAAGGGGCGCTGCGCGGCCGGCTGAAGCGGTTCGCGCGGAAGGCGCCGCCGTGGGTTTTCGAGGCCGCCGAACTAGGGTACAATGCGTATTCGCTCTTCGACATGCTGCGGCGCCGTTTTGCCACGGGCCGGCCGGAGATGATCCTCGAGCGGGCCACGTCGAACAGCTTCGCGCCGACGTGGCTGGCCGGGCGGTGGAACGTCCCGATCGTTCAGGAAGTGAACGTGACGACGCGCATCGGCCGGCTGCGGCCGCTGGTGCTGCGCGGCACGACGCAGCGCATCGAGCGCTGGGTCTACGGGCGCGCGGCGGTGATCGTGACCGTCTCCCGCGCGTTCGAGCGCATGCTGGCCGAGGACGGCTGGCCGGCGGAGAAGATGCTGGTCTGCCAGAACGCGATTGACCCGGCGGAGTTCGCCCCGGAATCGGTGAAGCCCGCCGCGCGCCCGGCCGGAATGAAGGAGGCTTTCATCGCCGGCTACGTCGGCGCGTTCGTGCCGTGGCACCGCGTGGACTTGATGGTCGAGTCGGCGCGCGAGCTGGCGCCGCGATATCCGCGCCTGCGCTGGCTGCTGGTCGGCGACGGCGTCGAGCGGCCGCGGATCGAGAAGATGCTGGCCGACTTCGGGCTGGCGGAAAAATTCTGGCTGCCCGGCGCGGTGAAGCACTCACTGATCCCATCGTATCTGATGGCGATGGACGCGGCGGTGATGCCGCATTCGAACCTGTTCGGTTCGCCGATGAAGCTCTTCGAGTACATGGCGATGGGCCGCGCGGTCGTGATGCCGGACGTGCCGCCGATCGCCGAGGTCGTGGAAGACGGCGTGAACGGGATGCTCTTCCGCGCGGAGGACGCCGCGGCGCTCAGCGGCGCGCTGGCGAAACTCGTCGAGGACGAGGCGTTCCGGCGCCGGCTCGGAGCGCGGGCGCGGCAGGACGCGCTCGAACGGCACACCTGGGCGGCGAACGCCCGGCGGCTGCTGGCGGCAGTCGCGGAACATAAAGGATTAACCACCAAGGCGCCAAGGCACAAAGAAACAACAGCTTCCACCACGGAAAACACGGAGCACACGGAATGAATTGCCTAAACACCTTCAGTGTCTTCCGTGTGTTCGGTGGTTGCAATATCAGCTGACGTTCTTGGCGCCTTGGTGGTGAGAATGGGGTTTTCGGGAAACGGAGAGACTGAAGCATGAAAGCGCTGATCACCGGAGCGAGCGGGTTCCTGGGCGGCTACGTCGCGGAGGCGCTCGTCAAAGCCGGGCACACCGTGCGCGTCCTGGTCCGGAACACCAGCCGGACCGACCGCCTGGAGAAGCTCGGCGTGGAAATTCTCCGCGGCGACCTGAAGGACGCCGAGTCGCTTCAGCACGCGGTCGCCGGCATCGAGACGGTGATCAACACGGCGGCCAGCGTGGACGCGCCCGCGCAGGAATTCGAGGCGGCGACGATCCAGGGCACGCGCGCGCTGCTCCAGGCCGCCGAGGCCGCCGGCGTCGGCCGCTTCGTCCACATCAGCTCGGTCGGCATCTACGCGATCCGGCCGCGCCGCGGGACCACGCAGATCAGCGAGGATTGGCCGCTCGAGGAGGACCCGCGGTTCCTGAGCGTCTACGTCAGGTCCAAGCTCGAGTCGGAACGCGCCGCCGTCGAGTTCGGCGGGCACGGCAAGATGCAGGTGATCGTCCTCCGCTCGGGAATCCTCTACGGCCCCGGCGGCAAGTGGACGCTGCCGCGGATGGGCTATCCGCTCGGCCGGAACCGGTACGTCGTCATCGGCCGCGGGAGCAACCCGCTGCCGGTCTGCTACGTGGAAAACTGCGCGAAGGCGGCGGTGCTCGCGGCAGAGAAGCCGGACCTTTCCGAAGGGATTTTCAATATCGTGGACGACGAGCCGTTCACGACGATCGAGTTCCTGCGCCGCCTCCGGAAGGAGGCGCGGCCCCGGCTGAAGATCGTGCGCTTCCCGTACGCGCTCGCGTACGGCATGGCGACGATCGGCGAGGCGCTGGGCAAGCGGCTCAAGCTGCCCTGCCCGATCCGCACGACGTACCTGACGATCTGCCGCTGGCGCGTGAGGTATTCGAACGAGCGCGCGAAGAAGCTGCTGGGCTGGCGGCCGGAGATCGCGAAGGAGGAGGCGCTCGCGCGGACGATGCGGTTCCTCGCGCAGGGCGAGCGCGTCAGCCGGCGCGCGGACCTGGCGCTGCTGCGGAGTTCGCCTGCGAACGTGGAGAAGCCCCTCACCGCCTGCGTGATCGGCTGCGGCGCGATCGCCGAGGTGCACCTGGGAATCCTCAACCGGCTGGACTGCGTGAAGGTGCGCGGCGTGTGCGACTCCAATCCCGATGTCGCGCGCAGGACGGCGGAGAAATTCATGCTCCTGCGCTCCTACACGGACCCGGAGGAGATGCTGATCAAGGAGAAGCCGCAGGTCGTGCACATCGTCACGCCGCCGCAGTCCCACGCGGCGCTGACGGAGCTGGCCACGAAGCACGGCTGCCACGTGCTCGTCGAGAAGCCGATGGCCGTGAACGCCGCCGAGGCGCGGCTCATGGCCGCCGCCGCCAAAGAGCGCGGCGTGACGCTCTGCGTGGACCACAACCTGCTCTACGAGCCGGTGATGGTCCAGGCGCGGCGGTTCATCGAGCAGAAGGAGTTCGGGGACATTCTCTGGGTGGAGAGCTATTACGGCTTCGACCTGGGCTCGTCCCCGGCGAACCGCTACCTGCTTCCCGGCGGCGAGAAGCACTGGACGTTTCAGCTTCCCGGCGGGATGTATCAAAACCTGGCGCCGCATCCGCTTTCGCTGGCGCTGGACGTGCTCGGGCCGCCGGATCAGGTGCAGGCGCACGCCCGCTACGGACGCGTGCTGCCGCATGCGGCGACCGACGAGCTGCGCATCCTGCTCGAGACGCCGCGCGCCGGCGGCATCGCCACCGTCTCGATCGCCGCCAGCCCGCGCTTCATGTACCTGAACATCTTCGGCACGAAGATGGCGCTTTTCGCGGACCTGCTGAACAAGTGGATCATTCCGCAGCGCGCCGCGCGCGGCATCCCCAGGCCGATCTCGCGGGCGATGATGAACCTCCAACACGGCCGCGCCGTCCTCGGCGGCACCTTCGGCGGCGCGATCCGCATTCTCCAGAGAAGCTGGTCCGAGTACGAGGGAATGGACCTGCTCATCCGTGAGTTCTACGCCTCGCTCCAGGAAAAGCGCCCGCCGCCGGTCACCGCGGAAGAGGGCCTGCGCGTGATGGAGGTCATGGACGACGTCTGGGCGCGGATCGGCGCCGGCGCGGTCGGCCCGGCCTCGGCGGAACACCCTCCGGTGCGCTGACCCGCGTAAAACCGTGTTGAAATCGCGCTACAGCCGGGGGTATCTCGAAAAATCAACATGTAGAATTTCTTGACACGACGCGGAAGGCGGGGTATACTTGGTTAAATCGCATCGGTTGCGCCGCTGCAACACGATGCCGGGGGCCAGGCTGCCAGGCGGAATGGGACGATCTGCCATGGCGCTGAGACTTACAAATACCGATTTCCAGCGCGGAGAGACTTGCTCTGATGAGCGGGGCTGAACATATCTTCGTTATTTCCATGGGCCGCCCGTCGGATATCATGCTGGAAGATACCATCGCGGCGGAGGGGTATAAAGTCACGCACACCCCGACGTTGCAGGAAGGCCTGGCGAAACACGGCCCGAAAGCATGCAGCGCGGTGGTTTTCCTGGCCGGACTGCCCGAAAGCAAGCAGGTCGAAGCGCTCCTGCGCGAGGCCACCGAACAGCTTCCGGCGGCGAAGTTCCTCGTCGCCATGGACGACGGCGCCCTGACGGTGATCTCGAGCGATTTGGAGAAGGCGCTCGCCGGCCGGCTGCTGCGGCTCGAGGGCGAAATCGCTCTCTCGAAGAACATTGAGAAAATTCGCCGTTTCCTCCGGGGCGAAGGCTATAGCTGGGCCAGCGACCTGGGCGGCGCGGCCGACCACGACGACTCGCTGCTGGCGGCGACCGGCAGCCTGCCGGAGGGCCGGCAGGACAAGCTGCGCAGCATCCATCGGTTCGCCAGCGACCTTTCGCGGTACACCGAACTCCAGCCGATGCTGCAGGAGGCGTTGCGGCGCTACCTCGACATTCTGCAATGCGACGCCGGCAGCATCTATCTCTGGGACGAGAACACCGAGACGCTGATCCTGGAAGCCGCGCACGGGGCCGATGAGCACGAGCGGGTCGGCCTGCGCCAGAAACTTGGCGAAGGGCTGGCCGGCTGGGTGGCGCAGGTCGGCGAGCCGATCCTCGTCACCGACTCGCGCAAGGTGCACAAGCTCCAGGGCCGGGTCAGCAGCCGCTACAGCAACTTCAGTTGCATCGCCGCGCCGATCACGCACGGCGGGCAGTTGTTCGGCATCGTCTGCCTGACCATGCCGAAGGACAACGAGCCGTTCGACCCGGAGGAGTTGCGCCTGGCGCAAGCCCTCTCGCAGAAGCTCGCCAGCGCCATCCGGCCGCTGAGCGTGCTCTCCGAACTGCGGCGCTTCAGCGAGCGGCTCCTGGGCGCCTTCAAGTCCTCCAGCGACAGCGAAATCAAGAAGGACGCGCAGGTGGAATCGCTGCGCGTCCTCAGCGGGAACATCCTCGAGAGCGTGCCGATGGCCATCATCGCGTACGACCGCGAACTGCGCGTCCGGTCGTCGAACCGCGTCGCCCGGTCGCTCTTCGCCATCGAGACGCCGGCGGCCTCCGAGCCGGGGCCCGCGCCGCTCGAGCAGGGCGTCGAACTGGACAAGGCGCTCTGGCGCAACCGGCTCCTGAGCGTCATCGAGGCCGGGCGCAAGTTCCGGCTCCAGCGCGTCGGCTATCGCGCCCGCCCGACGGATGGCGGCCAAACCGGCGACCGCAAGCTGGTGCTGGACATCCATTGCTCGCCGCTGACGGACCCGGAAGGGCAGACCGTCGGCGGCATCCTGACCGTGCAGGACGTGACCGAAGACCTGGAGATGGAGGCCAAGCTCTCCTCGGCCGAACGGCTGGCGCTCGTCGGCAAGCTGGCCGCCAAGGTGGCGCACGAGCTCAACAACCCGCTCGACGGCATCCTGCGCTTCCTCAACCTGGCCATGCGGCAGCTCGACAAGCCGGAGCAGGCGCGGGCGTACTTGGAGGACAGCCGCATCGGCCTGCTGCGGATGAGCAACATCCTCAAGGAACTGCTGGTCTTTTCGCGCAGCCACCGCGAGCCGGCCACCGTGGCCAGCCTCAGCCTGGTGATCCAGCAGGCGCTGGCCCCGTACGAGCACCGCGCGCGCGAGTGCCACACGCAGATCCGGCTCGACGTGCCGCCGAACCTGCCGCCCTGCCCGAGCAACGAACTGTGGGAGGTCATCGGCAACGTCGTCAAGAACGCCCTCGACGCGATGGGCGAAAACGGCACGCTGACGATCCGCGCCGTTCAGGACGACCAGCGGGTGACGATCACCATCTCCGACACCGGCCCGGGCGTACCGGAAGAGCTTCGCGAGAAGATCTTCGAGCCGTTCTTCACCACCAAGCAGGACCGCCATGGAACCGGCCTCGGCCTGGCGCTTTGCCGCGACGCCCTCCGCCGGATCGGCGGCGAAATCACCCTGGTCCCGTCCGAGCGCGGCGCCGCGTTCCAACTGGTCTGTCCGATCAAACCCATGTCGGAGAGTTGAATCTATGCCGAACGAGAGCGCATCTCTCCTGGTGGTGGATGACGATCCGCTGGTCCTCAAGAGCCTGTGCGAATACCTGCGCGTCGAGGGCTACCGCGTCAGCCCGGCCCAGTCGCTGCAGGAAGGCATGTCGCTCCTCGAGAAGGACCATTTCCACGTGGCCCTGACCGACGTGCGCCTTCCGGAGGGCAGCGGCTTCGATTTCCTCCAGCACCTCAAGACGCTCAACGTCTCCACCGCCGTCATCATGCTCACCGGCTACGGCAGCATCGAGGACGCCGTCCGCGCGATCAAGATGGGCGCCTTCGACTACGTGACCAAGCCGATCTCCGACGAAGAGGTCAAGCTCTCCATCGAGCGCGCGCTCCAGCAGCAGAGCCTGCTCGAAGAGAACCGCAACCTGCGCCAGCAGCTCAACATGAGCTACCACCTCGACAACATGGTCTGCCGCGACCCGATGATGCAGCGGACCCTCGAGATGATCCGCGTCGTGGCGGGCACGGATACCACCGTGCTGATCACCGGCGAGAGCGGCACCGGCAAGACGCTGGCGGCGCGGGCGATCCACACGCATTCCCAGCGCGCCGGCTTCCCGTTCGTCGAGGTCGGCTGCGGCACGCTGCCCGACACGCTCCTCGAGAGCGAACTCTTCGGCCACGCCAAGGGCTCGTTCAGCGGCGCCATCGCCAACAAGCGCGGCAAGTTCGAAGCGGCCAACAAGGGCACCATCTTCCTCGACGAGATCTCCATCGCCAGCCCGTCGCTCCAGATGAAGCTTCTGCGCGTCCTGGAGAGCTTCAAGTTCGAGCCGGTCGGCTCCAACATCACCCAGGAAGTCAACGTGCGCCTGATCCTGGCCTCGAACCAGGATCTGGCCGATCTCGTGCGCGAGGGGAAATTCCGCGAGGACCTCTATTACCGCGTCAACGTCATGAACGTCTTCCTGCCGCCGCTGCGCGAGCGGCGCGAGGACATCGCCCCGCTGGCGAACCACTTTATCCAGAAGTACCGCCACGAGGCGATCCACCCGGTGGAAGGCATCTCCGACGAGGCCATGCGCGTCCTCACCGAGTTCAATTGGCCGGGGAACGTGCGCGAACTCGAGAACGTCATCCGGCGAGCGGTGGTGCTCTGCCGCACCTCCACGGTCACCCCCGTGGACCTGCCGCCCAAGATGACCCCCCGCTCAGGGCCCTCGCTGCCGGCCGACGGCAAAACCCTGCCGCTGAAAGCGGCGATGAGGAATTGGGAGCGCCAACTGATCCTGGACGCGCTGAAAGCCGCCGGCGGGAACCGCAAGGAAGCGGCCAAGCAACTGAAAATCAACCGCACAACGCTCTACAACAAGATGCGCGAGCACGCGATTTCGGAGGCGTGACGCGCGGCGAAGGCCGAAGTTATTCCCGAGATCGCATAACGCGCGTGGCTCACGAGGGGCTTGTCATGCCGAGCGCAGCGAAGCATCTCACACGCTTCGGCCTGCAGGCATGCTGTGTATGAGATTCTTCGCTTCGCTCAGAATGACGGCGCAACAGGAACTGCGTCTGGGAAGCGGACCATCACGGACAGCGGCGGGGCTTCGCGGTCATTCCAGCCAGCGGTACACCTCGAAGTACGGACGCTCGCTGAACCGGGCGGCGACGCCCGCCTTCGCGTACGCGGTGCTGTTCTCCGTGGGCCTTTCCACGCGGAGCACGGTCGCTCGGGCGCGAAGGCTGCGGAAAAGCGGGCCGGTTCCATAGCCGGACAGGCCGGAAAGCCGAATCCCCAGCTCCTGCCCGACCTTGAGGTCCTTCCACTCGTCCGCGAGGAAGTAGATTCCGCCGGCGGAGACATTCCCCGATGTGCCGATCCGCTGGGCGGTGCGGCTCTCGCCCTCTCGGAGATACTCGACGTTCAGTCGCAGGTTCAGCCTGGGTGATTCGCGCCGGTCAGTGTCGCTCTTCGCCACGCCATCAGCGCCCCCCGCTGCGCATGAGCTTGCCACCGTTTTTGACCCATTTCAGTTGCTGAATGTAAGGCCACAGCCCAGGACGGCAACTTGGGCGCGCGTATATCTACTCGGATCAGGCCCATTTGTCAAGATTGAAACGCCGTTTCGCGCCCGCCATGGCGCGAATCGGCGCTCCGCTCGAGATTCCGCGCGGCTCAAGCTCCTCCAGATCGAACTTTTTCATCTTCTTATAGAGAGTCGAACGGCTGATCCCCAGCTCGGAAGCGGCGTTCCGCTTGTTCCAGCCGGCGA
This sequence comes from Candidatus Brocadiia bacterium, assembly GCA_050015075.1. Taxonomy (GTDB): domain Bacteria; phylum Planctomycetota; class Brocadiia; order CAIUPP01; family CAIUPP01; genus JBEKCB01. Next base: position 63,375 of record JBEKCB010000013.1, read on the forward strand.
CGTTCAAAGCGCGCATGATCCATTGGCGTTCCGGCTCGTGCATCGCCTCGCGCAGCGGCCGGGGCTTGTGCCGCGGCGCCGCCTCCGCCGGGAAAGGCTTCGTGCAGAGCACCCACGACGGCAGGTGTTCCGCCAGCAGCATCTCGCCCCGCGCCAGCACCACGGCATGCTCGATGACGTGCCGCAGCTCCCTCACGTTCCCGGGCCACGGGTAATGCACCAGGCACTCCAGCGCGCTCGGCGAAATCCCGCGCACCCGGCGCCGGTGCTGCAGGGCGAAGTGCTGGAGGAACTGCCGCGCCAGCAGCGGGATGTCCGCCACGCGCTCGCGCAGCGGCAGCAGTTGGAGCTTGAGCGTGCTCACGCGGCGATAGAGGTCCTCCCGGAACCGGCCGCGCGCGACGGCCTCCTCGAGCGGCGTGTTCGCCGCCGCGATCAGCCGCGCGTCGCTCTGGATCATCCGCGTGTCGCCGACGCGATGGAACTCGCCCGACTCGAGCGTCCCCAGCAGCCGCTCCTGGAGCGCCGGCGAGGCGTTCTCGATCTCGTCGAGCAGTATCGTGCCCCGGTCGGCCAGCTCGAACTTGCCCGCGCGCTCCGGGCACTTGGATTCCGGCGTCCCGCGCGCCTGGCCGAAGAGCTCGCTCTCGAGCAGCGCCTCGGCCGGCATGCCGCAGTTGGCTTCGACGAAGGGCCCGAGCCGGCGCCAGGAACAATCGTGGACCTTCCTGGCCAGGAAGCTCTTTCCCGCGCCGCTTTCGCCCTCGATCAGGAACGGCATCCGGCTGTCCGCCGCGCTCAACACCAGGCGCCAGAGCGCCAGCGTGCGCTCGTCGGCGGTGAAGAATTCCTCCGGCGCTTCCTTTTGCCAGGGCGGCGTGCGAGCCGCGCCCGGCGCCTCTTCCACGGCGGACAGGGCGTGGGCGAGCGCGCTCCGGAGCGAGGGCTCGTCGAGGGGAAAGACCGAAACGTAGTCGCTGGCGCCGGCGCGGATCGAGTGCACCGCGTCGCGGATCGAACGCTCCCGCCCCACGGCGATCACCGGCGGCCTGGCCCCGAAGAGAACTCCTTCATCCCATCCGTGACGATCATGCCCGTTCGGCGCGTCGGTCTGGAGCAGCAGCGCCCCGAAGGCTTTCTTCTCTTGAACTCGGCCTGCTTCTTCGAGCGAGTCGGCGATGCGCAGAGTATACCCCATCGTGGCAATGGCTCTCTGCACCGCCGCAATGACTTCCGTGTCTGTAGAGACCAATAAAATTGACGCCGCCACTGCTTGCACCGCAAGAGGCTTAGCGGAAACAGTCCGACACATTGCCCGAACCGCCCGCAAACCTCATGCCACCCTTACAATCGAAAAGCTGCTTCCCGATGTGTGCACTGATTTGACATCTCCGGGGCTGACCATGCGCGTAACATGCTATGTAAGCTAATGTAATGACCTTAACGGCGCAGTGTTCAAAATTGGGAATTATTCGGCTCCATCTGCGCGCCTAAACGTGATGTCGAGAACAGACAACACTTCGCGCGCCGTTTAGACAGATTTGGACATCAGCGAGTCCCGTTTCGGAGTCAGCCTTTCGACAGACCTCGTTTCAATCGAGATGCGGCCTTGCCGCTGGCATAGTCGCTGCCGGGATAGTTCTCCCGCGTTTAGTGAATGCGACGAAATCGTCGCAAGATAGAAGCCGAGATGGGCCATGGCTGGGCCTCAGAGCCGAAGGCACGGCCGCCGGATCTCAAGCAGGGGGCTTTCCATGAGTCCGCAGGGGACGAGGTTCCAGGCGTCGGACCACTGTTCGCCCTGGCTGATGAACTGCTCCGGCCCGACCCAGGGCGGTGACTTTTCGGCGTAGTGAAGCGGGCCATGACTGTTGCGCCGATGGCCGAGGACCTCGATGCCCAGCTCGAAGGCTTCCCCCTCGATGAAGTCCGTGACGTCCGCCTCGTTGGGTTCCCAGCCGATGAACCCGGCTTCCCTGCCGTTGACCAGGACGCGCGCCGCCACGCCGTGGTAGCTCGGCAGGCGGACGAAAAGCCGCTCGCCATCCACCAGCCGAGGCGTCGCCATGGCCCGCCGGTAGCAGACCGAGCCGGCGTAAAATGGCAGGCCCTGTGCAGTCCAGTCGCCGATCTTCAATTGCTCGGGCGCGGCGACGATTAACGCCTCGCCGCCGGCCAGCTTCACGCCGAAGTCGCCCAGAAGATAAATGATCTCCAGCCCGTCGTTCTCCGTATAGGCGATGTCCAGGCGCAGCCGGTTCTCGCCGAGATGCAGCCAGGCAGGATCGAGCGCCCGCAGTTTCAACGATGGGTCCACCCACCAGCCGCGCGTCGCGTCCGAAGAAACCGAATGGCCGTTGATCGCAATCGTGAAACGTTCCGGCGATTCGAGCGCAAGGAGGAGTTCGCTTTGCGGCAGCGCGTCCGCGTGAATACGGTACTCCAGGACGACCGGGACGGACTTCTTCCTCGCCGGCTGTTTGCGCGCCCAGGGCTGGACCATCCCGCCGCTGCGCGCGGGAACGCCGAGCGTCCGACGGATCCTTCGGTCGAGGCGGAGGATTTCCACCTCGCCTTCTCCGCTCCTGCCGGCGATGCGGCAGCGGGCCTTGTCGAGGACGAGAACGTTCCGTTCGGAGAGCGCGATCTCCCAGGGCCGGGCCGCCATCGCGATTCGGCGCACGAGGGTTGAAGTCGGCCGCCTCGCGAGCGAGCCGCGCGTTTTTCCCTTGGGCAAAACGAACAGCCGGCTGCCCAGTGCGGGCAGATTGGTGGCAATCTCCCATGCGCCGTCTTTCGCCCGTGTCGCGTTTGCGGCAAAGCGCCGGCCCGTGGACGGGTCCCATTCCTCCGGCGCGCCGGCGCACTCGGCGAAGCCGCGGACCCGGACCGCCGGCCATGCCGCGCGTCGCTCGCGGAGGCTCAGTTCTTCGTTGAAGCCCAGGCGGCTCCACTGCGCGGAGGTGTAGCCGGTGTTGCAGATGAAGAGGCGGAAGGCGTCGCGATCTTCCCGCAGCAGGTAGAGGACGCCGCCGATCTCGTTCCCTGCGGCGTCCGTGATGGACACGCGCCGGCAGAGCGGGTCGAGCGCGGCGGCGAGTTTCGGCCCACGGGCCGGCGTCCGCGGGCATCGCCCCGCCAATGCGGCCGGCCCCGGATCGCGCACCGCATCCACGCAGGCCGCGAGCCGGCCCGCGAAAACCACCCTGCCTCCGGCGTCATGGAACTGCTCAAGAAGGCGCAGCGTCGTCCGGCGCATCGTAGTCATCGGCGGCGCGAGCACGGCTTTGTAGGTCGCGCGGCCGACTCGGAGCGTCGGAGCGCCGTTCCGCCGGAAGACGCGCGCGTGGCGCGAGAGGAGTTCCTCATCGCCGTAGTCGAAATCGAGATGCCCGGCGAGGAGTTCGTCGCGCAGCTTCCCGAACTCCTCGTCCAGCCGCGCGCAGAGCGCCTCCTTACTCCAACCTTTCCGTACCTGGAGCCAGGTGCTTTCGACCGGGTGGATCACGAGCAAGTCGCGCACTTCCTCGCCCGGAGTGAGCGCCGCATTCAGCCGCGCGAAGTAGTCCTCCAGCTTCGCGTAATGCGTCCACCAGGGCGACTGCGCGCCGACCGGGGTCGGGTAATCGCGCTTGATCTCGCCCTTCATCGTGTACCAGTACAGCATCTCGCAGCGCAGGTTGATCCCAAGGGCCGTCTGCCAATCGCCGACCGCCTTCAGGCCGGCGAAGGAAAGGTCCCAGCCGGTGCAGCCATAGGTCTCGGTAAAGCGCCACTTGCGCCCGAACTGCCGCGCGACGGAGCTGACCTGCTTGGCCGTGTCGTAGAAGCGCGCGCGCGCCGTCAGCAGGTCCATCCCCGGCGCCTGCATGTGCTCGTAGAACCGCATCGGCGCCGAGATCAACGCGACTTGTCGCGAGAGAGTGTCCTCCATCAGGACGTGACCGGTGAAGAGCAGGTGGTTCCGCGCGCACCAGTCGCCGATCTGTTTCGAGAAGGCGGTCACGAAGAGGTGCGTGACGAAGTCGAGGAAATGGTAGCGCGCCGTGCGCGTGCTGGGGCCCTCGATATCGTAGCAGAGTTCCGGCAGGTGCGGCAGTAGATCGTAGCCGTATCTCTCGCGGAAGAGTTTCGGCAGCGCGTCAGTCCAGGGGAGCGCGTTGGTCTCGCCGATCCCGCCTCCGTGGCGCATCATCAGGCCGGTGTTGGGCTCGTCGCTGAAGATGCCCTGCACGGTCCGTCCGAACTCTCGGCCGCACTCGCGGCGGTAAGCCTCGTGCGTCACGCGGATGAACTCGCGCACCGCTTTGGGGTTGAGCGTGTCCAGATAGGTCTGGCCGTTGTACCAGCTCGACGGCTCGGCGAGGCGCAGCTCGAAGGAGAGGATCTTTTCCCCTTTCGCGAGCCGCGGGCGGCGGCCCTTCGGGATCGGCCGCACGGACGAGGCTGCAGGCCCTCGCACCACGGCCGTGAACGCCGCGAGCGTCGCGGGCGTCCACCGGAACGCCGCCGGGTCATCCCACTCGAAGAAGCGCAGCATCCGGCTGCGACATGAGGGTTTCTTCGTCGCCAGTCCGCCGGCCGAGCCGGACGGCCAGCGCTCCTCGTCGTAGAGCCAAACCTCCATCTTGAGCTTCTTCGCCTCGTCCATGCCAGCCTTGACGCACTCGAACCAGCGCCTCGACAAGTACGGCGTCGCCAGGCCCCAACCCGGGTAGATGAAGAACCCGCCGAAGCCCATCCGGCGCATGACGCGGATTTGCCGGCGCAGTTCCTCCGGCTCGATCTCCCCGTTCCACGACCAGAACGACTTCCCGCGCCAGGCGGCGCCGGGGGAGGCGAACTCGCGCGCTATGGCCGATCGCGGCCGGGGCCGATCAGCGCTGCTCACGGCAATCTCCTTTTCAGTCGGGATTTCCCATTCGACCGTCCTCCCGAGGGCGTTATGCCTTCGAACCTGTGGTTGAATCCGGATGGCGTCGTAAAAGCGCGGCAGGCGGCGAATCAACACCACGGCGCACGACGAGCGGAATCTCTCCCGACGCCCTTCTCAACAGCGCGGTGTTTCCCCGTTCCATCGTTCTTGCGTGTTGACGCTTGGCTGGTTTGAGAATGACCGGGGTTACGAAGGCCGCCGCGTTTTCGCCGCCGCCAGCTCGGCCAGGAAATCGCCCATGCCGGAGATCAATTCCGCGCGCGGGCGGCTGGACAGCTCCGCGATCTTCCGCACCAGCGCGCTGCCGACGATCACCCCGTCGGCGGCGCGGGCCACGGCGGCGACCTGCTCCGGACGCGAAATCCCGAACCCCACCGCCACCGGCTTGTCCGTCACCGCCTTGAGTTTGGCGATGTGATCGGCCAGGTCGGGCGGCAGTTCATGGCGCGCGCCGGTGGTGCCGGCGACGGCGATATAATAGATGAACCCGCGCGAACGCGCGGCGACGGCCTTCATCCGCTCCGGCGGCGTCGTCGGCGCCACCAGGAAGACCGGATGCAGCCCGTGGGATTCCGCCAGCCGCGCCACCTCTTTCCCCTCGTCGGCCGGCAGCTCCGGGATGATGACGCCGTCCACGCCGGCGTCGGCCGCGCGTTGGAAATAGCTCTCCGGCCCGATGCGCCAGACGATGCTGTAGGAGACCATCGTCAGGATGGGCACGTCGCAGCGCCTGCGCACGTCGCGGACCATCTCCAGGATCGGCTGGACCTTCAGCCCCTTCTCGAGCGCGCGGACGTAGGAACTCTGGATCGTCGGCCCGTCCGCCACCGGATCGGAATAGGGGATGCCCACTTCGACCAGGTCCGCGCCGCGGCGCGCGAATTCCTCGATCAACGCGCCCGTGGCGGCCAGGTCCGGGTCGCCGGCGGTGATGAACGGCATCAGCGCCGCCGCGTTCGCCGCCCGCGTTCGCCGGAACGCTGCGTCAATCCGGTTCATCGAACCTCACCCCTTCATTCTTACCACCAAGGCGCAAAGAGACAACGGCTTCCACCACGGAATACACGGAGCACACTGAATGACTTTCCTAAACAGCTTCAGTGTCTTCAGTGTGTTCCGTGGTAGCAATATCAGTTGGCGCTCTCGGCGCCATACGTCTTTCACCACGGAATACACGGAGCACACCGAATAACTTTCCTAAACAGCTTCAGTGTCTTCAGTGTGTTCCGTGGTTGCAACATGAGTTGGCGGTGTTGGCGCCATACGGCTTCCACCACGGAATACACGGAGCACACCGAATGACTTTCCTAAACAGCTTCAGTGTCTTCAGTGAGTTCCGTGGCAGCAATATCAGTTGGCGCTCTCGGCGCCATACGTCTTTCACCACGGAATACACGGAGCACACCGAATGACTTTCCTAAACAGCTTCAGTGTCTTCAGTGTGTTCCGTGGTTGCAATATCAGTTGGCGCTCTCGGCGCCATACGTCTTTCACCACGGAATACACGGAGCACACCGAATGACTTTCCTAAACAGCTTCAGTGTCTTCAGTGTGTTCCGTGGCAGCAATATCAGTTGGCGCTCTAGGCGCCATACGGCTTCCACCACGGAATACACGGAGCACACTGAATGACTTTCCTAAACAGCTTCAGTGTCTTCAGTGTGTTCCGTGGTTGCAATAACTGTTGCCGTTCTTGGTGTCTTGGTGGTTAACTATGTTAAAGTTTTTGTCCAAGTTTCTCCGCCACCTCGACGCAGTCCTTGTCGCCGCGGCCGGAGAGGCAGATCACCAGGATCTCCTCCGGCCTCATCTTCGGCGCCAGTTCCGCGGCGTGCGCGACGGCGTGCGCCGATTCCAGCGCGGGGATGATCCCCTCGAGCCGCGAGAGCAGCCCGAAAGCGTCCAGCGCCTGCTGGTCCGTCGCCGAGACATACCGCGCGCGGGCGGTCTCCTTCCAGTAGCTGTGCTCGGGGCCGACGCCCGGATAATCCAGCCCGGCCGAGACGCTGTGCACCGGCAGCGTCTGGCCCTCGCTGTCCTGGAGCACGTACGAGCGGCTGCCGTGGAGGACGCCCACGGAACCTTTCATCAGCGTGGCGGCGTGCAGGCCGCTGTCGAGGCCGAGCCCGGCCGCCTCGACGCCGATCAACCGGACCGCCTTGTCCTTGACGAACGGGTGGAACATGCCGGCCGCGTTGCTGCCGCCGCCGACGCAGGCGACGACCGCATCGGGCAGCCGGCCTTCCTTGCGGAGCATCTGGCGCCGCGTCTCGCGGCCGATCACGGTCTGGAAATCGCGCACCATCATCGGGTACGGATGCGGCCCGGCGACCGAGCCGATGATGTAATGAGTCGTGGCGGAGGAAGCCATCCAGTCGCGCATCGCCTCGGTCATCGCGTCCTTGAGCGTGCGCGCGCCCGAGCCGACCGGCACCACGCGCGCGCCGAGCGTGCGCATCCGGAAGACGTTGAGCGCCTGCCGGCGGATGTCTTCCTCGCCCATGTACACCGCGCACTCGAAGCCGAAAAGCGCCGCGACGACCGCGGTGGCCACGCCGTGTTGCCCCGCGCCGGTCTCCGCGATGACGCGCTTCTTGCCCATGCGCCGCGCCAGCAGCGCCTGCCCGAGCGTGTTGTTGATCTTGTGCGCGCCGGTGTGGAGCAGGTCCTCGCGCTTGAGGTAGACCCGCGCCCCGCCGCAATGCCGCGTGAAGCGCTCCGCGAACGTCAGCGCCGTCGGCCGGCCCGCGTACTCGCGCAGGTAGTAGTCCAGGTCCTTGCGGAACTGCGGATCGCGCCGAGCGGCCTGGTACGCCGCGGTCAGCTCCACCACCGCCGGCATCAGCGTCTCCGGGATGAACCGTCCGCCGAAGGGTCCGAAATGTCCTTTTGAGTCGGGCAGCATCTGAACTCCGATCATCCGATCTTGACAACTTCTTTTATCCCTATCCCGATTCACCCATAGCAAAAATTCCCCCCGCTGGCAAGGGCAGGCGCGGAGCTGGAGCAACTTCTGCACAGCGCTTGCCGTTGACTCCGCACCCGCGCTCCGCACTTTACACGCTGAACTCCCCCGAAATTCCTCGCCCGGAATTCGCCCCGAATTCACGAAAATCCCCCGGAATTCGCATGAATTTGAAGCCCTGGCTGAAGGGCACAGCAACAATTCACAATTTCTTAAAAAATCCTTGACACGTCATTGACCGGGTGCTATAGTTCTGCGTGCGGCATGGTGTCGCTGACAGTGTGTTGGGAAACGGTGTCTTTTTGCGGAAGGAGGGAGTCGCGATGGTTCGAAAGCCGTCGTCGTTCAGGTGGAGCGCGTTCACGCTCATTGAGATGTTGGTCGTGATCGCCATTATCGCAATCCTTGCCTCTTTGCTGCTGCCGGCGCTGATCGGCGCACGCGAGAAAGCACGGCGGGCGAGCTGCATGTCCCGTCTGCAGCAGATCGGTCTCGCGCTCACCGCGTATTCCGGCGATTATGGCGAATACTTGCCCGGCGACCCCAACTGGGGCGCGGGGAATGCCTGTCACTTCGCCGACGATGCTCAGATCGGCGGCGACTGCTCAAGCCTGTGCATCCCGTATTCTCAGGGGATGGTCGGGATGGGGCCGCCGATAGATTGCGGTGCTAGTGAGTATGGCGCTTATTGGCTCGGGATGTACACCGACTCCTCCGGCTCCGGCCCGCAGACTCAGATCACCATGGGCTGGGAAGAGGGCGGCGGCGGTTATGGCGGGCCCATGTTTGACAACCCGGGCTCCTTCTACGGCGTGATCGCCTATAACCGCGACAGCGTGTTTGACGGCAACACGAACATGATTGACACTCCCGCCAACTGGGTTGCGGGCAACTGCACCCTGGGACCGACGGGTCTCGGCCTGCTCGCCTCGGGCAATTACATCGGGGACCTGCAGACACTCTACTGCCCCACCGGCCAGGCCTATGACGCGAGCATCCCGCCGGGCAGTGACCTGAGCAGCGGCACCGCTTGGTGGTGCTCCAACAGCCCGGAATGGTGGTACTCGGGTGAGTCCGCAGCCGGACAGAGCGGCGGCATGTGGATCAACACCTCCGTCCAGAACCTCAAGTTGCTGGGCGGCACCGACTCGAAGTACCTCACCCACGGCGACCTCACCTCCGTTGCTCACAACTGCTCAAACGGCAGGTCCATCGCCGACTACGGCTCATTGTTCCCGTGGTCAGGCAATTACGGCGGCATGGACCAGTATGTCCAACCGCCGGCCGGAACGCCCCCCACGGCTACCGGCACGTACGTGGCGTATGGCGGAAGCGGGAACAGTGTCGTGATCGGCTGCGGTTATGCCTATCGCGGCACGGCGCACAGCAGCAGTGGTCTTCACATCACCCAGAACCTGTGGAGCTGCCGTACTACCAGCGCTCAGCTTAACGGCAACTTCCCCAGCCTCTACATCCCTGGCAGCGGCGCAGCGGACCCGACCGGCGTCAATCACTTCTACGACAGGATGCCGTCTCCGCGGTTCGTGCAGCTTCAGAACACCTGCCCGGAACGGAAGACCACCAAGCAGCTCGGTTCCTTGTCCGTCGCGTCTGACCGTTTCGACACCCATATGTACACGTTCAACCTGGGTGGCGGCGACAGGTGGTATGCCAACCCGTTCCCGTTCCCGATCGCCGGCATGGGCGCTTACGGACACAAGGTCGGATACAACGTCCTCTTCGGCGACGGCCACGTGTCCTGGGATGCTGACCCGCAGCAGTGGTGGGCTTGGTCGTTCAACAAGAACATGCACTGTTCCGCATACGGTCACAATGCCACGCAAGCCCCGCCGTCCTTCTCGGGCGACGTGATTGCGAACTGCGCAACCGACATCAACGGCGGCTGCCCGAACTTTGCTGGCGGCGCCTGCGGCACGTTCGGTTACGGCATGGGAATCTTCACCATGTTCGACGACAAGTTCAACAACGAGGCCGTCCCGGGCTTCTATCTCGGCGATGGCACCGGCGTCAATTGGTGGGGACCGACCAACGATACTCCGTAAGTGTTGACGAGCCGTTATTGTGTTAGCGCGCGATGGGCCGGCCCGCAATGGGCCGGCCCGCCGCGTTCCTGGGGCTGAATAACCACCAAGGCACCAAGACACCAAGAGAGACTTAACCACGGAGCGATAGCGCGAGCCGGCGAGCGCTGCCTGTCGCCACAGATAAACACAGACCAGGCCAAGAACGAAGTTTCTATCTGCGCTCATCTGTGTGCATCTGGGGTTCCCAAATCCGTTGCCGTTCTTGGTGTCTGGGTGACTTGGTGGTAAAAATGAAGGCGGTCCAGTAAGGAAAGGAGAGGAACTTGAAGATTTCGATTGCGTCGTATTCGTTCCACGGGCTTCTGGCCGAAGGCCGGATGAACGCCTTCACATATCTGGAGGACATGAAATACCGCTACCGGCTCAACACGGCCGACTTCTGGAACGACACCATCGGCTCCACCGACGAAGGCGTCGTCCGCAAAGTCCGCCAGGCGATGGACCAGGAGGAGATCGTCTGCGTCAACTACCACATTGACGGCGTCCACGTCTGGGACCCGAAGCCCGAGGTGCGCGAGCAGAACTACCGCAACGCCCTCGTGCACCTGCGGCTGGCCGTGCTCCTGGGCGCCAGGACGGTGCGGATAGATTTCGGCGGACGCGAGAGCGAAATGTCCAGCGAGCAGTTCGACACCATCGTCAAGCGGTTCCGCGAGTACGCCCGCTTCGCCGGCGACCACGGTTTCAAGATCGGCCCGGAGACGCACTTCGGCCCGGCCCTGGTCCCCGAGAACATGAAGCGGGTCTATGAAGCGGTGGACCACCCCGCTTACGGCATCCTGCTGCACATCCGCCACTGGGTGCCCGGCAAGAGCGACGAGGGCGACAGGATGGCCGCCCGCTGGGCCATTCACACCCACATAGACCAGGCCACCACCCGCGAGTGCCTCGAGGAGAAGATCAAGCTCCTCCTCGACGCCGGCTACCAGGGCTACTGGGGCGTCGAGCATCACACCGCGAAGAACGAGTACGCCGAGGTCGCCTGCCAGCTCGCCGAACTCGAGAAGGCCCTGATCCGTCTGGGAGCGAAGTGAGGCTGCTCAGCGGCGCATGATGTGATTCGGGCGACTCGTCCTCGTCCTCGGCCTCGTCCTCGGCCGTTCGTTACAGATATTCGAGGCCGAGGACGACGACGAGGACGAGGACGACGACGAGGACGAGGACGAGGACGATTGGGAGGCTGCTAAACCTGGGCGTCCAGGTGACGGCGCGATACCGTGCAGAGGTTTTCGGGAAGGAGGAGTTGGAATCCAATGGACAAGATTCGGATCGGCATCATCGGCGTGGGACAGATCGGCAAGCATCACCTGCAGGAGTACGCGAAGATCCCCGCCGCGGAGGTCGTGGCGGCGGCGGACGTGAACGAGGCGGAACTCAAGAAAGTGGCCGGGGATTTCAAGATCCCGAACGTTTACACCGATTTCCGCAAGATGCTGGCGCGCGACGACATTCAGTCCGTGGACGTGTGCCTGCACAACAATTTCCACGCGCCGATGACCATCGCGGCCCTGCGCGCCGGCAAGAACGTCTATTGCGAGAAGCCCATGGCCGGCTCCTACGCCGATGCGCAGGCCATGTTCAACGCGGCCAAAGAGACCGGCCGCAAGCTCAGCATTCAGCTCGCCACGCTGTACTCCAAGGAAACGAAAGTCGCCAAGCGCCTGATTGACCAGGGCAAGCTCGGCAAGGTCTATCACGCCCGTTCAACCGGCCATCGGCGTCGCGGCCGGCCCTACGTGGACGGCTACGGCACCGCGTCGTTCGTCAAGAAGGATATCTCCGCCGGCGGCGCGCTCTACGACATGGGCGTTTATCACATCGCCCAGATGCTCTACCTCCTGGGCCTGCCCGCCATCCAGCGCGTCAGCGGCAAGGTCTACCAGGAGATTGACATGGACGCCAACCGCCGCAAGATCAGCGGTTACGACGTCGAGGAACTCGGCCTCGGGTTCGTGAAGTTCGCCGGCGGCCTCACCCTGGACATCATCGAGTCCTGGGCGATCAACATGAACCCCTTCGAGGGCAGTTTCGTCGTCGGCAGCCTGGGCGGCGTCCGCCTGCAGCCCTTCAGCTTCCACACCACCCTCGCCGACGTGGACCAGGACTCGACCTTCGACCTCAATTACGTGGACTACCGCTGGCACCAATTGGTCGAGACCGAGCCGACCTACGCGGCCTATGACGGCTCGCAGCACCACTGGATCGCCGCCCAGCAGGGCCGAGTGCCCCTGCTCCCGACCGCCGAGCTGGCCCTTCAGACCATGCTCATCAGCGAGGCGATCTACCTCTCCGACAAGCTCGGCCACGAAGTCACCGCCGACGAGGTCAAAGCCCAGTCCAAGTCCCTGGCGGTCAAAGTTTGACCCGTTATCGAACAGAGCGCAAGTAATCTTTCACCACGACGGCACGACGAGCACGACGTACGGATAAGATTTGTTAACCTCTTTTTCCGTACGTCGTGCTCGTCGTGCCGTCGTGGTAAGAGCCGGCGTCAGCCCGCGGCGAGCGCGGTTTCGAGGAGCGAGGCGTTGGCGCCTTCGAGGGCGCGGATTTCCTCGATCATCGCGGCGAGCCGGTCGAGCAGCCGCTCGAGCTGCCAGCGGTTCGGGCATGGTGACAGCTTTCGACCCAGCACGAGCGTCTTGGCGCCTTTCATCACCGATTCGACCTGCTCGATCATCCGCAGCAGGTCCTCCTTCTCGTCGAGCAGGTCCCCGAACCGGTCCAGGTCCCAGCCCCAGCCGTCGCAGAGCGTGTCGCGCTGCCGCCGGGTGAGCGCGCGGACGGTCGAGTAGATCTCCAGCTCCGCGCGGTAGCCGTGGACGAGCGCGTCCATCGCCGCGGTGAGATTCGCCGGCGGGTTGCACTCCGCGGTGGCCGTCGCGTGCGAGGCGCCCGATGTCTTCCGGTTCATCTGGATCTCCTTGCTAAGACTGCGCGGGACCCGGCGCAAGCTCGTATTCGCGGATCTTGTTGTGCAGCGTGGTGCGGTTGATGCCCAGGATCCGCGCGGCCTCGGTCTTGCGCCAGGAGGTATTCCCGAGGACCTTGCTGATGAGGCGCTTTTCCATTTCGGCGATGGAGAGGTTCCCGGTGGCGCTTTCGAGCTGCGGGTCGGCCAACTGCGGCGCGCCGGCGAAGAGGAGCGATTCGGGGCCGATCGGGGCGCCGGCGGAGAGGATGACCGCGCGCTCGATCACGTTGCGCAGCTCGCGGACGTTGCCCGGCCAGGAGTACGCCTCGAGGGCCTCGAGCGCCTCGGCGCTCAGCTCGGTGACTCTTTTGAAGAGGCTCGCGCTGAAGAACTCGACGTAGTGCCGGGCGATCGGGGCGATGTCCTCGGCCCGGTCGCGCAGCGGCGGGATCAGGATCGGGATCACGCGCAGCCGGTAGTAGAGGTCGAGCCGGAACTTGCCCTCCTGCACGAGCGTCTCCAGGTCGCGGTTGGTCGAGGCGATGATGCGGACGTCCACCTCGACGTCCTCGACCCCGCCGACGCGCTTGAAGCGCTTCTCCTGGAGCACGCGGAGCAGCTTCGCCTGCAGCGGCAGGCTCATCTCGCCGATCTCGTCGAGGAAGACGGTGCCGTCGTTGGCGACCTCGAAGAGGCCCGGCTTGCCGCTGTTGGCCGCGCCGGTGAAGGCGCCCTTCTCGTAACCGAAGATCTCCGCCTCGAGCAGCGACTCGGTCAGCGCGGCGCAGTTGATGTCCATGAAGCACTTCTCGCGGCGGTCCGAGGCCAGGTGGATCGCGCGGGCGATCAGCTCCTTGCCCGTGCCGCTCTCGCCCTGGATCAGGACGGTGGTCGTCGGGCTGTGGGCGACCTGCTTGAGCATGCGGTAGACCGCGATCATCTTGGGGCTGGCGCCGATGAGCGTGGCGCCCGCCTCGCCCAGGCGCAGGCACTGCTCGGAGCGCAGGCGGAGCACGTCGCGCCGGAACAACTGGCGGCCGAGGGCCTTCTTCACCGAGTCGGTGAGCTGGTCAATCTTGAACGGCTTGGCGATGAAGTCGCACGCGCCCTTGCGCATCATCTCGACGGCCGCGTCCACGGTCGCCAGGCCGGTGAGCACGATCATCGGCAGCATCGGGTCGCGCTTGCGCACTTCCTCGATCAGCCGCGCGCCGTCCATCTTCGGCATGGCCAGGTCGGTCAGGACCAGGTCGGGCAGCTTCTCGTCGAGCAGCCGGAGCGCCTCTTCGCCGTCGGCGGCTTCGACCACGTCGTGCCCGGCGCGCGCCAGCACCGTCCCGACCAGCGAGCGGAGCTGCGCGTCATCGTCCACGACCATCACGACCGCATTGGATGCCATATCAGTGTTTCCTTCCTTGCCGGTAGAAAAGCAAAAGCGATGCCGACGGAAGACCTATATGGTTACGACTGGGAGATTTGCTCTAAGATGCTGTGGGTAAGTATCTTACGTATAATAGTATTATCGCAAGATAACAAAATGGTTCGGGCGCTAACGGCAGAGGAATTATCAACCTGGAATCGTTCCATGTCGTCCCGAGCGGTGAGCCAGATATAACATACTGTTGCACAACTAGATACGTATAGAAGATTTGCAATAGCATCTATTATCAACTCGGAACGCATCGGCGAGTGAAGCGATCGTTTTCAATGTCGCTCTATCGCATCATCGGTGTTGATTTTAATGGACAGATATCTGGTACGCAAAGTCGGAGCAAGTTAAGCCTGCGTAGTAACTGGTTGTATTACAGCATGTTGCAGCAAGGCGCGTGCTGGCCAGGTTTGTGTCTTTTCGGGCACGTAGTTTGCTTAATGTCTTCCGACCGCCAGCAGCACCAGAAGTGAGACTCAGCAAGTGAGCAGATTTTGGCTGGACCCTATTCCGTACGGCGATAACGGGATCGTTCCCGTTTCGCTGCCGCGCGTTGACCAATGCCAGGAAGTCTTCAACGCCACGGTGAGCCCGTGGCTCGGCTACGACTGTGCGCAGACATTTGTCGCCGGAATTTCGGGCATGCTCCGCCGTATCGAATTGAACTTGTCGGTTTCAGATGAGTCGAGCTCGGCGCGCGTGGCCATCTGGAAGGCCGCCGAGGGACTTCCGGCGCAGGAATTCGACGATTTCCTCGGACTGACGGAGCTGGTCCGCCCGCTGTCGGACGGCTGGAACGTTTTCCATCCGCCGTCCGGCGTCATCGCCATCACCGCCGGGCAGCAGTACGCCCTCGTCCTGGAGACGACGACTGTCTGCGACTGGCGCGTGAAGGTCGAAGGAAGGCTTCCGCGCAGCGGCGCGCTCTGCCAGTGCTTCGGCACGCGCGGCTGGGAAGTCATGTGGCCGGCCGCCACCGCGGCGTTCCGCACCTACGTGTGACCGCCTCTTTCCGCAACTGAACGATCCTGCCTTATCAGATTGCCGATTGTGACCTCACCCGGTCAATCGGCAATCGCCTCGGCGCCCTCATTCGGCACGCTAATTGCAATTCTCCCCAACGACGCCAACGCAGTTCAACCGGCGCACATCAGCCTTCTGAAGCATGCCGGTTTAACAGACTGCGGCAAAAGGAGTTGTGACTTGAGATCGGACACTGCATCCGCCATGGTATTGTCCCAGCATTGGACAAGAACGAGTTTTAGTGTGCCTTTTCAAGTCAGGTTGAGATCCACTGAGACATCCGGTTTTCTTTCAGGAGTAAGGCACCATGCATCCCAGTGATTTTGCACTGCTGGTTCGATCGGACGCGGTGGACGCGGCCCGGAAGACTTCAAAGCCGGCCAGCTCGCTGATCCATAATCACTCCACCCTTGAAGGACTGCTCTACCCGATCGTGATCGTCAACCAGCAGGGGAACATCTGCTTCATGAACAGCGCAGCCCGGCACCTGCTCGCCGAAGGACTCGACGCGCGGCTGGCGGCGCACGTCCGCAACCATCCGGAGATGGGGCCGATCACCCAGGTGCACTTCAAGCTCCAGAACGGGCACGACCTGATTCTCAAGGTCCGCCTCGGCGAGATCGAATGGCTCGGCGAAAAGGCCATGCAGGTCTCGATCTCGAACGTGACGCCGTATCTGGTCATGATCCAGGAACTGCAGAAAGAGCGCGCGACGCCGAAGCAGGCGCCGGAGGAACCCGCGGCCCGGCAGCCCGAGGCGGAGCAGCCGCCCGCCGCGCCCAGCGAGGCGCTGGCCAAGCTCCAGGCGGAACTTGCGGACGAGTCTGCCGCCCGCGCCAAGGCGCAGGAAAACGCCCGCGCCGTGCAGGAGAAACTGGACCACGTCACGCAGGAAAACGCCCGGCTTCAATCGGACCTGGCCCGGGTCGCGCGCGAGAGCGAGGAATCGAAAGCGTCTCAGACTGCCGAACTGGAGCAGGCCCGCTCGGAACTTAAGCTGGAAGCGGGCAAATCGGCCGAAGCCTCTCGGCCATGGGAAACCGAGCGCTCGGGGCTCGTCTCCGGCGCCGCCGCGCTGGCCGCGTCGCTCGAACTGGCGCATCAACAGACCGAGGCGGAAGCCTCGCAGCGCCGGCAAGCCCAAGCCGATCTCGAGAAGGCCCGCGCCGCCGCGTCCGCGTCCGAGCAGGCCCAGTCCGCGCTGAACCAGGAACTGGAGGCGCTCCGGCGCGACCTGAAGCAGCGCATCGCCCGCGAAGAAGAGCAATCCGCGCAGGCCGAGACGCTCCAATCCGAACTCTCCGCCGCCGTCGCCGAGCGAGCCGGGCTCGTCTCCGGCGCCGCCGCGCTGGCGGCGTCGCTCGAACTGGCGCACCAGCAGACCGAGGCGGAAGTCGCGCAGCGCCGGCAAGCGCGGGCCGACCTCCAGAAAGCCCGCGCCGCTGCGGCCGCATCCAAGCAGGCCCATTCCAAGCTGCGGCAGGAATGGCAGGCGCTCCAGCGCGAGATGGAGCAGCTCACCGTCCGCGCCGAGGAGAAATCCGCGCAGGTCGCGAAGCTCCTCGAAGAGAACAAGCGTCTGGCGCAGGACCTCGCCGACCGCGCCCGGAGCGAAAGCGAATTGACCGCCGCGCGCGATGCCCTCCGATCCGAACTCTCCGCCGCCACGGCCGAGCGCGAGGAATTGCGACGCGAGATCACCGAGCTGCGGCAGCACCTGGCCGCCGCAGAACAGGCCCGGTCGGAGCAGGCCGAGACGTTAGAGAAGCTGAAAGGCGAAGCCCAGGGCCATGCCGAGGCGCTGGCCCGCGCGCGCGAGGAAGCGGCCGAAGCCGCCAGGCTCGCGGAGGCCCAGGAGGCCAAAGCCGCAGAGGCGGAGAAGCAGGCCGCTTCGAAAGCGCAGGAACTGGAACAGGTGCGCGGCGAATTGAGCCGCAGCAAGGACGAAGCCCAGTCCTCGGAGAAAGCCTGGGTGCAGGAGCGCGCCGAGCTTGAACGCAGTGCGCATGAAGGCCTGGAACAGGAGGCCGCGCAAACGGCGGATGAACTGCGGAGCTTGCGCCTGAAGCTCCATGCGGAAGTCCAGGGGCGGCGGCTCGCGCAGGAGAAGATGGCGCAATTTCAACAGGAGATGGCCGCCTACCGGCAGACCCAGAAGAACCCGGCCGCGCTGCGCGAGACGGAAGAGCGGCTCACCAAGCGGGTCCAGGATATGGCCGTGGCGGAGGAGCAAGTCCGCAAGCTTGCCGAGGAGTTGCGCATCGCCCGCGAGGCGAATATCGAGCAGGACGAGCGCGTGCGCAAGCTGCGCTTTCTCACGAGCGAGTTGAAGAAGAAGAACGAGGTCCTGGCCGCGGACGCGCAGGCGCGCGCACAGGAGCAGGCCCTGCTTCAAAGCAAGCTTCACGAGGAGACGGCGGGGCGCCTGGCGGCCGAGGTGGAAATCGAACGGCTTCACCGGCAACCGGCGCCGGCGAAAGCGCAGGAACCGGCGTCTGAAGAGATTGATGCCGATTTCATCGCGGACCTGCGCCAGGAGATCCAGGCCGCTTTGAAAGCCACCGCGTCCAATCACTCGGGCGCGCCTGCGCCTGCCGGGCCGCGCGGAATGATGCCCCGAGCCGGGGCGGCTCAGCGGCGGCCTTGATCCATTTCAGCGGCCGAGGATCTCGCGCACGAGCGCGGCGTTCTCCTCGACCACGCCGTCCTTATCGCCGCGGTGCATGCCGACGTTCACCACGTCGGCCGGCTTGATGTTCTCGAAGGCGTACTCGAACGCCATGCGCGGGTCCAGCCGCCCCGAGCCCATGATTTTGTACGCGATGCACGGCTTCCGGATGCGGCGGACGCAGGCGACCGCCGGCGCGACGTCGCTCAGCCTGAACTTGTCCCCTTTTCCGGCGTGCAGGCTGCCGCAGTTGAAGAAGCAGACGGCGTGGAAGTCGGCGACGCCCAGTTCGTCCGCCCAGAAATGCACCTCCGGCGCGTGGCCGCCCACGCCGGCCGGCACGCCCAGCAAGCGCGCGCGTTCGCACCAGCCGCGGACCTTCGCCTCGTCCTTCTGCTGGTAAGCCTCGTCCACCAGCCCGCCATGGAAATACATCGCGCGGCACCCGATCCGCACCGCCTCGTCAATCGCCTCCTCCATGCTCTGACCGGGGCGGAAGGCGATCTGGGCGATCCACTGGAGCGCGCCGCCGGCGCTGCGATACTCCCGCACCGCCTGGAGGACGTTCGGGGTGGTGTTGTTGGTCACCATCGTATTGATGCCGGCCGCCTCCGCGCGGTCCCAGGTCTCGCGGATCCGAGCGACGGTGTAGTAAGCGAGCATCGCCTGGTCGCGCTGGGGGCTCTGGTGGCTGTACCCGGCGAACGGATTCGCGCCCAGGACGAGCCGCGTGACCTTCAACCCGCAGAAATCCACGCACGGTAGCATATCGGCATCCTACCACACCGGCGGTCCTTTTCCCAGGCAGACCCGCGCCGCGAAATTCCTTGAATCGGCTTTTGCAGGCTGCTATACTTTCAGTGTGGGGTGTGGAATGGGGAAAATCGGCAAATCGGAGAGGGGGTTCCGTCGGCACTGATCCACTTCCATCGTGCGCGTACGCAGGAAGGAGGCCCGCGTGAGCCAAAGCTGAGGTCGCCGTCGCACTCCTGCGACTTGGGCGGCTGAGGGCAGCCGCCGCTGAGGCATTTTCCGCAGGGGTTATGGGTAATTTGCCATCATGGAGGGCACGATGAAGAAGACCGATCTTCGCAAAGTTCTGGCCGCAGTGACGGTGGTGAGCGTGGCGGCGGGCCTCGTCCTCGCGGGCGGCTGCAAGAGCAGTTGCAGCGGCGGATCGTGCAGCGGCGGCAAACCCGCCACGACCGATACTACGCAGCCGAAGAGTTCCTGCTCCGGCGGCACCGCCAAGTAATCGCGCGGGCTGGGAGCCGTTCTCGAGACCTCGCGCCCTGCAAGGCGATGCCGTGGAGCAGGGCGCGAGGTTTTCGCTTCGACTCGCGTCTTCGTAACGTCATTCCCGCGCAAGCGGGAATCCACTTTTTCGTTGTGCGGCCTGGCCGCCGCAGGCAGGGAGTGAAAAGGCGCCTTTTTCAGCAGGCCCACGATCCCCCACACATTTATTGCAGAGATGACGACCGCCCGCCTTAGCAGTTCCACCGATTCAGGGCCCCACGCTCAGGGTGTCGCCTTCTCAATCTTCTGCAACGCCTCTAGCGCCTCAACATTGCCCTGGTCGGCGGCCTTGCGGTACCACTTCACCGCCTCGGCCTTATCCTGCACGACGCCTCCGCCATTGTCGTAGCAGACCCCGAGGTTGTATTGCGCTGCCGCGTAGCCCTGGTCGGCGGCCTTGCGGTACCACTTCACTGCCTCGGCCCTGTCTTGGGCTACGCCTCCGCCTTTATAGTAGCAGTTCCCGAGGTTGAATTGCGCCTTTGCGTAGCCTTGGTCTGCGGCCTTGCGATACCACTTGACCGCCACGGCCTTGTCCTGCTCGATGCCTCCGCCATTGTCGTAGCAGACCCCGAGGTTGTATTGCGCCCCCGCGTCGCCCTGGTCTACAGCCTTGCGGAACCACTTCACCGCCTCGGTCCTGTCTTGGGCTACGCCTCCGCCATTGTAATAGCAGTTCCCGAGGTTACATTGCGCCTGCGCGTAGTCCTGGTCTGCGGCCTTGCGATACCACTTCACCGCCGCAGCCTTGTCCTGCACGACGCCATCGCCATTGTCGTAGCAGACCCCGAGGTTGTATTGCGCCCCCGCGTCGCCCTGGTCCGCGGCCTTGCGGAACCACTTCACCGCCTCGACCCTGTCCTGGGCGACGCCTTCGGCATTGTAGTAGCAGAGGCCGAGGTTGTATTGTGCCGCCGCGAAGCACTGGTCTGCGGCCTTGCGGAACCACTTCGCCGCCTCGGCCCTGTCCTGGGTGACTCCTTCGCCATTGTAATAGCGGTTCCCGAGGTTGACTTGCGCCGCTGCGTCGCCCTGGTCTGCGGCCTTGCGGTACCACTTTACCGCGGCGGCCTTGTCCTCGGCGAAGCCTTCGCCATTGTCGTAGCAGAGCCCGAGGTTGTATTGCGCCTGCGGCAGGCCCTGCTCTGCGGCCTTGCGGTACCACTTCGCCGCCTCGGCCTTGTCCTGGGTGACACCTTCGCCATTGTCGTAGCAGACACCGAGGTTGTATTGCGCCTCCGCGTCGCCTTTCTCTGCGGCCGCGCGATACTGGTCCACGCTTTGGGGACGGAGAATAGAAATTGCAATGAAAGCGGACAGAGCGAATACTACGACTAGGATGACGCCTATCAAGAATGACTTCCGGCTCATGAAGCGCTCCTTACGTTCTCAGGAGTTCGTGTTCCTTTCCACCCCCGTTTGAGCCGAGGCAACGCCATCCTCTCCGGCGCGCCTTGACAAGAAAAATGGCCGGCACAATACATGCTTTAAAAGCTGATACCTTTGTGTTTAGGTGGTGAATTCAGCCCATTCGCGAACCCCTCAGTCCGCATTCATCACTCGCCGGTCATGAATCCGCGACCACCGGATTGCGCAGCGTGCCGATCCCCTCGATCTCCACCTCATACGAGTCGCCCGGCTTCAGCCAGACCGGCGGCTTGCGCGCGAAGCCGACTCCGGCGGGCGTGCCGGTCAGCAGCACCGTGCCGGGCAGCAGCGTCATCCCGCGAGAGAGGTAGCTGATCACGGACCGGACGCTGAAGATCAGCTCCGAGGTGTTCGCCTCCTGCATCGTCCGCCCGTTCAGCCGGCCGCGGATGCGGAGGTTCGCAGGATCCAGTTCCGTCTCGATCCACGGGCCGAGCGGGCCGAACGTGTCGAACGACTTGGACCGCGACCACTGTCCGTCGCCGGCCTGGCAGTCGCGCGCGCTCACGTCGTTGGCGCAGGTGTAGCCGAGCACGCAATCGAGCGCGTCCATTTCGCTCACTCGGCGGGCGGGCTTGCCTATGACCACCGCCAGTTCCGCCTCGAAATCCACCTGGCCGGGCGCCGCCGACGGGATCACGATCGGGTCGTCCGGCCCGATCACGCACGAGGTCGCCTTGATGAAGAGCAGCGGCGCCTTCGGCGGCGCGCCGCCGCCCTCCGCCGCGTGCGCGCGATAGTTCCGGCCGAGGCAGAGCAGGTTGGCCGGCGCGATCGGCGCGAGCAGCCGCAGTTCCTTCAGCGGCAGGACCCGGGAAGGACTTTCGCGCCGCGGGCCGAACAGGTCCCCTTCGATCACATCAAGCGAATCGCCGCGCACGACGCCGTGCAGAATTTTCCCGCCGGCGGTCCGAACACGCGCCAGACGCATAGTTTCTCGCTTTTTCTATAACCTTTGGATTCACCACCCGGACACTAAGACACCAAGAACGGCGGAGATTGGGTAATTAGGAAATTCGGAAATTGGGATTCGGTAACGCGGCCGTCCTAATTTCCCAATCTCCCAATCTCCAAGCCGTGTTCCTTTCACGAACAATACCATAATCAGCAAACGATGGAAAACCGGCGCACAATATTGTATGGTGATTGCGTGGGTTTCG
Organism: Candidatus Brocadiia bacterium; assembly: GCA_050015075.1. Taxonomy (GTDB): domain Bacteria; phylum Planctomycetota; class Brocadiia; order CAIUPP01; family CAIUPP01; genus JBEKCB01. The sequence continues at coordinate 85,299 of JBEKCB010000013.1, forward strand.
CCCCGTTCTTCTGGTTTTTGAGGGAGAGCGCCATGCCGGAAGCCGACCACGCCGCGAAGGAGAAGGAGTTCTTTCTCGACATCCCGGTGGTGACGCCCGGGTTCTTCCTCAAGGGCGCCGGCTCGTACGATTGGGGGATGAAGAACCGGCTGGCGCGCATCTTCCGGCCGAGCAGCGGGCGGACGGTGATGCTGGCGATTGACCACGGCTATTTCCAGGGGCCGACGACCGGGCTCGAGCGCGTGGACGTCACCATCGTGCCGCTGATCCCGTATGCCGACGCGCTGATGCTCACGCGCGGCATCCTGCGCACGACGATCCCGCCCGCGACGACCAAGCCCGTCGTCATGCGCGCCAGCGGCGGACCGAGCATCCTCAAGGAACTTTCCAACGAGGAGATCGCCGTGGATATCGAGGACGCCGTGCGAATGAACGTGGCCGCCGTGGCGATCCAGGTGTTCATCGGCGGCGAGTTCGAGACGCGCTCGGTCCACAACATGACGCGCCTCGTGGACCAGGGGCTGCGCTGCGGCATTCCCGTCCTCGGCGTCACCGCCGTCGGCAAGAACATGGTGCGCGACGCGCAGTACTTCCGGCTGGCCTGCCGCATCTGCGCCGAGCTCGGCGCGCAATTCGTCAAGACGTACTACCTCGCCGAGGACTTCGAGACCGTCACCGCCAGTTGCCCCGTGCCGATCGTGATGGCCGGCGGGAAGAAAATTCCCGAGCTCGACGCGCTGACCATGGCCTGGAACGCCATCCAGCAGGGCGCCGCCGGCGTGGACATGGGCCGCAACGTCTTCCAGAGCGACGCGCCCGTGGCGATGATCCAGGCCGTCAACGCCGTCGTCCACGACGGCCTGAAACCGAAGCAGGCGCTGGAACTTTACGAAACGCTGAAACGCGATCACCGGAAACGGCCTTGACCCGGAAGCGCCGGCGCGCCGATGGGTGAAGACACGGGCCACGAAAGGAGCGCGGGATGAAGACGAAGTTGCTCGCACTGTTGCTCGCAGCGGTCCTTGCGACGTGCGCGATGGCGGCGCCGGATGCCGGCAGCCTTCCGCCCATCATCCGCTCCGGCTTGGCCAAGTACAAGGCCGACGGCGCGCAGGCGGCGGTCAACGCGTGGATGATCGGCAGCCCGATCGCGCTGAGCGAGGAGCCCCAACACCAGGTCCACGCGCTGCGGGCCTTCGAGGGCCAGTTCGGCGTCTACCAGGACTTCCACGTCGTCCGCATCGTCTCGATCTCGCCGACCACGCAGATGATTTACATCCAGCTCGACTATGTCAACGGCCCGGCGTTCGGGAAATTCCTCGCCTACCAGGCGAGGGAGTCGTGGAATGTCGTCAGCTTCGGCTTCGGCGCCGACCCGGAAGTCGTCTGGGGCCTCAGCCTCTTCGGCGCGCCGGATATGCAGTGAACGGTCTGAGGGAATTACCTGATAGAATAACAGGATTACCTGGCCTGATTTGAAATCGTTAGGAAACCCTCCGTGGCGCAGGGCAGAAAAATGTGGGTCGCGGGTCTGGCGCTGAGCTGCTTCTGCGCGGCCGGCTGTGCCTCGCTCTGGCGGCCCGTTCCGCAGCAGGTCGTGCCGCCGACGGCGGGCGGTGATGTCAACTTTAAGCCCATCACGCCGCCGCCGCCGCTGCACGAGACCGTTCCCGACGCACCCTCGGACGAGCACGTCTGGATTCCCGGTTACTGGATCTGGCGAAACGGCTACTACGTCTGGTCGCCCGGCCGCTGGGTGATTCCGCCGCACCCGGGCGCCAAGTGGGTGCCCGACAAATGGTCGCCCGGCTATACCACTCCGGACGTTCCCGGGCATTGGGAATAGCCCGCGCAGAGGGCCGCGCCCGAAGAGAGACTCAGCGGTTTGTTTCCGGCGAAGGAGCAGCGAGTGAGTTTTGCCACGGCGATGAGCGCCGCTGAGTGTCGGACCGCGAAAGCGGCGGCGCGGCGCCGGCGGATTCTGCGCATCGCCGCGGCGCTCGCGATCGCGGCCATGCCGGCGGCCTGCAATCGCACCGAAAGCCCGCGCGTGCAGGGTTACGTCGAGGGCGAGTATGTGTACGTCGCCGCGCCTGCGTCCGGGCAATTGGAAGCCCTGACCGTGCAGCGGGGCCGGCAGGTGAACGCCGGCGACGCGCTCTTCGCCCTCGAAAGCGCCCGCGAACAGCACGCGCGCGACGAAGCCGCCCAGCGCCTGGCCCAGGCGCGCGCCACGCTGGAAGACGTGAAGAAGGGAAGACGCCCCACCGAAATCGAATCGCTGGAGGCGCAACTGACCCAGGCGCACGCGGCGCTGGATTTCTCGGAGAAGGAATACCAGCGCGAGGCGGACCTGGTCGCCGGCGGCGCGACCACTGCCGAGTCGCTCGACCGGGCGCGGTCCGCGCGCGACGAGGACCGCCAGCGCGTGGCGCAAGTGACCGCCGACCTGGCCACGGCGCGCCTGGGCGCGCGGGAAGACCAGGTCGCCGCGGCCGAGGCGGAAGCGCACGCGGCCGAGGCCGTCCTGGCGCAGGCGGAATGGGCCCTGGCCCAGCGACGCCAGGCCGCCCCGCAGGCCGGGCTGGTCTTCGACACGCTCTACCGAGAAGGCGAATGGGTCGCCGCCGGCCGGCCCGTCGTCGTCCTGCTCCCGCCGGCCTCCATCAAGGTGCGCGTCTTCGTGCCGGAGCGCCGCGTCGGCGCGCTGCATGCGGGCGACGCCGCGCGCGTCATCGTGGACGGCGTGCCCGAGCCGCTCGCCGGGCGGATCAGCTTCATCTCGCCCCAGGCCGAGTACACTCCGCCGGTCATCTTCAGCGAGGAGAGCCGGTCGAAGCTGGTCTTCATGATCGAGCTGACGTTCGACCCGGCGGTCGCCGCGAGCCTCCATCCCGGCCAGCCTGTGGATGTGGAATTCGGTCCCTGAAGATGGGTGAGAACTTCGCGATTGACGTGCGCGGCCTGACCAAACGCTTCGGCAGCCTCGTCGCCGTCAACCACATTGACCTGCAGGTGCGCGCGGGCGAAATCTGCGGCTTCCTGGGGCCCAACGGCAGCGGCAAGACCACGTTCATCCGCATGCTCTGCGGCCTGCTCCGCCCCGACGAGGGCAGCGGCCGCTGCCTGGGCCTCGACGTCGTCGCCGAGAGCGAGGCGATCAAGCGGCAGGTCGGCTACATGACGCAGCGGTTCAGTTTCTACGAGGATCTGACTCCCGCTGAGAACCTGGAGTTCGTCGCGCGGATGTACTCGGTTCCCGACCGGCGCCAGGCGGTCCGCCGGAGCCTCGACCGGCTCGGGCTGGCCACGCGGCGGAACCAGTTGACCGGCGAACTCTCCGGCGGCTGGAAGCAGCGCCTGGCGCTCGCGGCCTGCCTGATCCACGAGCCCAAACTGCTTCTGCTCGACGAGCCGACCGCCGGCGTGGACCCGAAGGCTCGCCGCGATTTCTGGGAGCATATCCACCGGCTCGCCGCCGAAGGCTTGACCTTCCTGATCGCGACGCACTACATGGACGAGGCGGAGCGGTGCCACCAACTGGCGTACCTTTCCTTCGGCAGGCTGCTTGCGCGCGGCACGGCCGAGGAAGTGGTCGCCGCGGCGCACCTGGCGACCTGGTCGGTCACCGGCCCGGACCTCGCGGCGCTCTCCGAGCAGCTTCAGTCGCGGCCGGGCGTGCAGCAGACCGCGGCGTTCGGCAACGAGCTGCACGTCAGCGGCGACGATCCCGCCGCCCTCGAGCAGGCCATCGCGGAGTTCCGCGCCGGCCCGCGCGAATGGCGGCGTATCGAGCCGGGGCTCGAGGACGTTTTCATCCACCTCATGGACCAGTCGCGGGACAACGTGCAGGCATGAAGAACCATCCCGCATTTTCCCCGGCGCGGTTCTGGGCGATCCTCGTCAAGGAGTTCGTCCAGATGCGCCGCGACCGCCTCACGTTCGGCATGATGATCGGCATCCCGCTGCTCCAGCTCATCCTCTTCGGCTACGCCATCAATTCCGACCCGAAACACCTGGCGACCGCCGTCCTCCTGGCCGACGACGGGCCGCAGGGCCGGACACTCCTGTATGCCATGCGCAACAGCGCGTACTTCGACTTCGTCGGGCAGGTGGAGAACGAATCGGCCGGGCGCGCCGCCCTGGCGCGCGGCGAAGTCCAGTTTGTCGTCAACATCCCGCAGCATTTTTCGCGCGACCTGCTGCGCGGCGACCGGCCCGCCGTCCTCATCGAAGCTGACGCCGCCGACCCGGCGGCCACCAGCAACGCGCTCGGCGCGATGGCCCTGCTGCTCAACGGCGCGCTGCAGAACGACCTCAAGGGATCGCTCGCCTTCCTGGCCGTGACGGACAGCCCGATTGACCTGCGCATCCACGCGCTCTACAACCCCGAAGCGGTCACGCAGTACAACATCGTCCCCGGCCTGCTCGGCGTCGTCCTCACGATGACCATGGTCATGATCACCGCGCTGGCGATCACCCGCGAGCGCGAGCGCGGCACGATGGAGAACCTGCTCTCCATGCCCACCCGGCCGGCGGAAGTGCTCGCCGGGAAGATCATCCCGTACATCCTCGTCGGCTACATCCAGGTGGGGCTGATCCTCGTCTGCGCCCGCCTCTTCTTCCACGTGCCGATGGTCGGCAGCCTGGTCCTGCTGCTCGCCGTGGCGCTCGTCTTCATCGCCGCCAACCTCGCCATGGGCATCACCTTCTCCACCGTCGCCAGCAACCAGCTCCAGGCCGCGCAGAGCGCGAGCTTTTTCTTCCTGCCCTCCATGCTGCTCTCGGGGTTCATGTTTCCGTTCCGCGGCATGCCGCACTGGGCGCAGGCGATCGGCGAGTTCCTGCCGCTGACGCACTTCCTGCGGATCGTCCGCGGCATTCTCCTCAAGGGCAACGGATTGGCCGAAGTGGCCGGCGAGATTTGGCCGATCGCCCTGTTCACCGTAGCCGCGTTCGCCGTCGCCGTCACGCGCTATCGGCGGACGCTGGATTAACGCTCGGCGCAGCGCAACCACTCGTCCTCGTCCTGGTCCTCGGCCTCGTCCTCGAATTGCCATTCTTGACGGCCGAGGCTGAGGACGACGACGAGGACGAGGACGAGGACGCGTCGTTCCGCTTGCCGCCGATTCGGCAGCAGCGTAAGATTATGGGCAGATGGCCGGCTTCCACGCTTGCCTCGGAGAAGGAGAAACGAGTGAATCCCGGCGAAACCGCGCGGTCTGCTGAAGCGCGGCTGGCATCCATCGCGCCGATCGTTCGCGGGCTGCTCGCGACGCCCTCGGGCGACGACGACAGGCCCTGGCGGCGCGTGATCGTGCAATCGCGCGCGGAGGCGGCGGCGCGGCCGGAACCGCAGCCGGCGGCGCTGCGGCTGGACGCGCTCGACCCGGACGCCGCGCCGGAAACGCTGCGCGAGCGGATCGCTTCCGCGCTCGCGGCCCGCCGGCCCGAGGCGATCCTGCTGCCGGGCGCCGGGATTTTCCGCGTCCTCACGGACGCGCCGGACCCGCACCGGCCGCTGGAGAACGAGACCGCGCTGGTCACCGGTGCGGCCGGCGCGATCGGCGCGGCGATCTGCCGCGAGCTGCTCGCCTGGGGCTGCCGCGTCGCGGCGACCGATCTGCCCGGCGAACGCCTCGACGGCCTGGCGGCGGAGTTCCAGAAGACCGCGCCCGGCCGCATCGCCGGCATCCCGCTCGACGTGACCGACGAGCGCTCCGTGAAATCCGGCTTCGACCGCGCAACGCTGGAATGGGGCGGCGTGGACATCGTCATCGCCAACGCGGGCATCCCGCTGATCGCCTCGCTGGTGGAGATGCGCCTCGAGGACTTCCGCCGCCTCGAACGCGTCAACGTCGAGGGCACGCTGCTGACGCTCGCCGAGGCCGGCCGGCGCATGCGGCTCCAGGGGACCGGAGGCGACATCGTCCTGATCTCGACCAAGAACGTCTTCAGCCCGGGCGCGCGGTTCGGCGCATACAGCGCCACGAAGGCCGCCGCGCACCAGCTCGCCCGCATCGCCAGCCTGGAAATGGCGGAGTTCGGCGTGCGCGTGAACATGGTCGCGCCCGACGCGGTGTTCGGCGACGCCGACCGCAAGTCCGGCCTTTGGGAAGCCATCGGCCCCGACCGCATGCGCGACAAGGGGCTGGATGCGCAGGCGCTGCAGGAGTACTATCGAAAGCGGAACCTGCTGAAGGCGCGCGTGACGGCGCAACACGTGGCGGAGGCCGTGCTGTTCCTGGTCGCCCGCCGCACGCCGACCACCGGCGCGACGATCCCGGTGGACGGCGGATTGCCCGACGCGACGCCCCGATAAGTACTGCCGAACGTATAGTTATTGAAAGAGGCGGCCAATGGATATTGAGGCGCGTCAGACGCGGCGCGATTTTCTCGTCGCCGCCGGGACGGTGGGCGCAGGGCTGCTGCTGACCGGCTGCAGCGGCATCGCGGCGAGGCCGGAGGAGAAAAAGCTCGAGGAAGGCGAAGCGGGCGTCGCGGCGACGGAGGGCCTGATGCGCCAGCACGGCGTGCTCGAGCGCGTTCTGCTGATCTACGAGGAAGGCGTCCGCCGCATCGAGACGGATGACGTGCTGCTGCCGGAGAACCTCGCCGGCGCGGTGGCGATCGTCCGCGCGTTCATCGAGGATTTCCACGAGAAGCGCGAAGAGTCGGACATCTTCCCTCGCCTGGAGAAGGCCGGCAAGCTGGCGCCGCTGACGGCGGTCCTCCGCGCGCAACACAAGGCCGGGCGCGACGCGACCGATAATATCCTGAAGCGGCTCGAGCCGCAGCCGTTCAATGTGCCGGACACGCGCCGCGAGCTGGCGGCGCTGATGCGCGGTTTCGCGCGCATGTACCGGCCGCACTACGCGCGCGAGGATACGGTGGTGTTCCCGGCGTTCCGCCAGGCGATGCCGCCCGGGGAATTCACCAGGCTCAGCGACCTGCTCGAGGAACGCGAGCGGGAGACGCTCGGGCCGGGAGCCTTCGAGAAGGCCGTCGCGCAGGTGGCGCAGATCGAAGCGGCGATGGAGATCGCCGACCTGGAGCAGTTCACGGCGAAGAGCTGAGGCAGGCGGAACGGCGGGCAAGCCCGTCGTTCGTATGGCGGGTATTCATCACTCGCCGTTCTTCTTCGGGATCACGAGCGCGAAGAACGCCGACGCGACGGCGATGATCGTCCCGCCGGTGATGCCGCAGAGCGAGAGGATCGTCGCGGCGAAACTGCCCATTTCGACTCCGCTGCCGAACTTGAGCACGACGAAGGGCACCAGCACCGCCACTGCCGCGCCCAGCGCCATCCCCAGCGCGCCGAGCAGCCAATTCGAGCCGCTCCCGTTCCGATCCATGTCACCCTCCCGATTTCAGCATTCGGCAATCGCCATTCGGCAATCGGCAATTCATTCCGTTCCGTCCCAGCAGTACGTGCAAAGCTTCTCCCGCGGTAGCCCGATGGCGGCCACGAGGTCCTCGAGGCGCTGGTACTTCAGCGTGCTCAGGTGCAGCATCTGGCGGACGCGTTCGACCACGGCGCGGTTCTTCTCCGACCCGCAGGTCACGCACTCGCGCAGGTCCGGTTCGGCGCCGACGGCCAGCTCCTTCATCGCCTTCCGCGCGGCCAGGTCGAGCTCCGAGCGCCAGCGCGAGAAGTTCAGGAACTTGCAACTGTATGCCAGCGGCGGGCAGGCCACGCGCATGTGCACTTCGCGCGCGCCGCAATCGTAGAGCCGCTGGATCGCGCCGCGGAGCTGCGTGCCGCGCACGATCGAGTCCTCACAGAAGAGCATCTTCTTGCCGCGGATGATCTCGGCGATCGGGATCAGCTTCATTCGCGCCACCAGGTCCCGCACCGACTGGTCCTGCCCGATCAGGCCGCGCGGCCAGGTGGGCGTGTACTTCACGAACGGCCGCTCGTACGGCAGCCGCCGCGCGTTCGCGTAGCCGAGCGCGTGCCCCGTCCCGGAATCGGGGATGCCCGACACGAAGTCCACCTCGACGTCGTCGTCCTTCGCGAGCGCCGCGCCGCAGCGGTTGCGCGCGACCTCGACGTTGACGCCCTCGTAGTTCGAGGCCGGATAGCCGTAATACACCCAGAGGAACGTGCAGATCTGCATGCGCCGGCCGGGCGCGCGGAGGGTCTCGGCGCCGTCCTCGGTCATCAGGACGACCTCGCCGGGCCCGAGGTCGCGCTCGTGGTCGAAGCCCAGGTTCGGGAAGGAGCAGCTCTCGAGCGCGGCGGCGTACGCGCCGGAGCGCGCGCCGAGGACGACCGGCGTGCGGCCCAGGCGGTCGCGCGCCGCGTAGATGCCCTTCTCGGTCAGCAGCAGCATCGAGCAGGAGCCCTCGATCGTCTCCTGCGCGCGGCGGATGCCCTCCTCGAAGCTCGCCTCTTGGTTGATAAGCGTGGCGACGAGTTCGGTGGGGTTGATCTGGCCGCCGCTCATCTCCGAGAAGTGCGTCGCGCGCTGGCGGAACGCCTGCCGCGCGAGCGCGTCGGCGTTGAGGATGCGGCCGACGGTCACGATCGCGTACTGGCCCAGGTGCGAGCCGATGATCAGCGGCTGGTCCTCGTAGTCGCTGATGATGCCGAGTCCCCAGCGCCCGTGCAGTTTCGGCAGGTCGGGTTCGAACTTCGACCGGAACGGCGTGCCGGTGATGTCGTGGATGAACCGCGTGCAGCCGCCGTTCGAGCGCACCGCCAGCCCGCCGCGCCGCGTGCCCAGGTGTGAATGGTAGTCCGTGCCGTAGAACAGGTCCGACACGCAGTCCGACCTGGCCGCGACCGCAAAGAAACCGCCCATGACGCCTCCGATTCCGCTGCGAGATGCCCGCGCGCAAAAATGTGATTTTATCACCAGCCGCCGCGTAAAGATAGCCACGCAGAAAGTCAGCCCTCGTTGCGACCTTCGGAGGAATGTGGTAATCTTGAAGCAGCAATCGGGAGAACGTCCATGCACAAAGTCATCGAAGTCAACGTACTCGATCGTTACAGGTTAGACCTGCGGTTTGAAGACGGGGCGCGCGGGGCCGTAGATTTATCGCACCTCGTCGGGAAAGGCGTTTTCCGAAAATGGGAAGACTACCAGGCCTTCCGCCAGGTCAAGATAGGTCCCGCAGGAGAGTTGGCCTGGGGAGACGATCTGGACTTGTGCCCGGACGCCCTGTACCTGAAGGCGACAGGGCGTCAACCGGAAGACATTTTTCCGGGTCTGAAACGAGAACCTGCGCATGCCTGATAGCGCCACGATGGACACGGCTACGGCAAAGGCGAAGAAACGTAAGTCTCCTGCAGGTGTGGCGACGAACGACCTCGTGTTTAGTTCGTATGTTGGGACCAACGACGAGGTTTTCCCGTTCGTCCTTTCGCTCTATGTGGCCAAAGGAAGCACCGTTGCAGATGTAACTTACGGCAAGGGAGTTTTTTGGCGAAAGGTCCATGCCGACAGCTACAAGCTCCTGGCGACGGACCTTTCAAGCGGCGTGGACTGCCGAAATCTGCCGTATCAGGCCGATTCAATAGACTGCGTTGTTTTTGATCCGCCCTACATGCACACGCCCGGCGGAAGCGCACATGCGAACCATCAGAATTACGAAAATTACTACCGCAACAACAAAGCTCTGTCAGAGCGCAAGTACCATGAAGCGGTGCTGGACCTTTATTTCACCGCGGCCGCTGAAGCATGGCGGGTTCTGCGGCCCGGCGGAGCTTATATCGTCAAGTGCCAGGATGAGGTCTGCGCCAACGTCCAGCGCCTGACCCATGTCGAAATAATTAACGAATACGCGAGGCGCGGTTTTGTCGCTGAGGATTTGTTTGTCGTTGTGCGAAATGGGAGGCCCGGCGTCAGCCGCCTTCTGAAGCAGGCTCACGCGCGGAAAAGTCATTCATACTTTCTCGTCTTCTTGAAACCCCGAGGGCGCAAACGTTGGGCTGGCCTTCACTCAACGGCGCGTCTTGAAGTGCAGGAAACGCCAAAGGTCAGGTCTGCCTGCGTCGGCCCCGGCGTCCGAACAAGGACGCTCTTTCCTTGAAGAACTCGCCGAACTGCTTGATCTGAATCACTTCCGGGAAGCTCTCTGTCAGTGTCTTGTATCGGCATGGAACGTCGAAGTAGTAAATGCGCTCCATTTTCGATAAGAGCGTCTGGTACACAAGCCACTGGTCCGGGACGCATATCTCGACAACTTCGCGAGTCCGGGAATCCAGTTTTGTTTCCGAAAAAAGAACCATTATCCCCCTGAACACGTTCTCTCCATGTGCACTGTCCAGAATACGCTGGTGCGCCCAGGCCTGAACCACCCGCTCGCGCGTGGACATCTTCACGGGCAGGTGTATCTGTCGCCCGCTTTGCCCGGCGAAAAGGAAGTCCATAGTCAGGCGAACACTTCTCCCTTGCACCCTTATGGACGCCTGCTTCTGAGGGTTGACGCCGAGCTCCCGGGCGAACATGTGCCCGATGAGGCACTCAAAGTATGTCGCCGGCGCTTTCTTGTTCTGCCTGTCGAACAGCTCCATGGCAAGGCAAGGGGCCAGTACAACGGTGTATGAGAACCGCGCGAAGCTTCTTGGGGCGATTCTGCCGCGTTCCCATTCACGCCAGGAAAGCGAGATTTTTCGAGGGTCTCGAATGAACAAGTGCGCATTGGCCGGTCTCGCCACAAGACGCCTGTTTCCCCGGCGCGCAAAAGAGAAGTATTCCTTTCCGGGGACCTTCGATTTCAGAGCGACAACCTTACATTCATCCGTGAGAAACCTCAATGAAATCTCAGCGAGGCGTTTAATCGCCTCACCGGTCTCCGTCGCCACGTAGCTTCTGTCGCAGGCAAGCTTCGCGTCAACATAGGCGGCATGGATGCTGCCGAGCGCCGTGTCCATGTCACTTCCTCAGCTTCTTGTCGCGCATCGCCAACACGCGCTTCAGAAAAGTAAGAGGAGATACTTCCAGGGCCACGCAAAGCCGCAGGAAAACGTCAAGGCTGGGCGACCGCTTGTCGCGTTCCAGGAGTCCGATGTAGGTGGGATGCAGCCTCGCCTTCGATGCAAGCTGCTCTTGCGTCAAACCGGCCGCGCGACGCGCTTTGCGGAGTTCATTTCCTACCATGGCGCGCAAGGATATCCGCAGCCCGTCGAAAAGGCCACAGACAATAGTCTGTATCGGCCTGCCGTTGGTTCGTTCTTGACTGCCGCGCCATCGGAGAATATAATGGATTACTGCCCTGAGGCAGGCGTGAGTGTTCCCGATTATCAGCGAACTTCCCCAAAGAAGAAAGTCCGCATGGCATCGTCTACTTCCCGCGTGGGCCTGGACGTCGGCGGCGTGTTCGTGAAGGCCGTCGTCCTCGACGCCGAAGGCCGCGTGACGCACCGCGTGGCGCGGCGGCATCACGGCAACCCGGTGAGCGTCGTCGGCGAGGAGTTCCGCCGGCTGAACATCGCCGGGCCCGTCGCCGTCGGCATCACCGGCGCCTACGCGCACCTCGTCGCCGGCGGCCTGAACCTGGTGCCGGTGGACCTGGTCAACGCGGAGATCAAGGCGGTCCGCAAGCGCTTCCCCGACGTGCGCAACGTGATCAATGTCGGCGGCTCGTCGGTGACGCTGATCCAGCTCGACGCCGCCGGCAATTTCATGGACTACAGCGCCAACTCGCTCTGCGCGGCGGGCACCGGATCGTTCCTCGATCAGCAGGCCGACCGGCTCGGGATCAAGTACGATGAGCTGAAGGATTTCAAGCACACCGACACGCCGCCGCCGATCGCGACGCGCTGCTCGGTGTTCGCCAAGTCCGACCTGATCCATCGCCAGCAGGAAGGCTACGACAAGGCCGCGCTCTGGTGCGGACTGTGCAAGAGCATGACCGGCACGTTCCTCAATACGCTGCTGCGCGGCCGGCCGTTGAAGGGGCTGACGGTGCTGACCGGCGGCGTGTCGCAGAACCGGGAAGTGCTGCACTGGCTGAAGGCGCGGTACGGCGACCAGGTGCACACGTTCGACGACGCGGCCTACTCGTGCGCGGTCGGCGCGGCGCACATGACCAACGGCCACGTGGACAACCTTTCCGCGACGATCGGCTCGCTGCGCGACGCCGGCCAGCGCGCCGCCGAGGCGCCCCGCCGCCCGCGGCTGGAGTTCCGCAAGACGCATTATCCCTCGTTCGACATCGCTGAGGCTTATGCCGACGAGTCCGGCAACGAGGTGCGCGTCACCGCCTGGCCCGATACGAAGACCGTCGCGGTCTACCTCGGCATTGACGTCGGCTCGACGAGCACCAAGGTCGTGCTGATGGACGCCGACGAGAAAGTGCTCGCCGACATCTACCGGCGGACCTCGGGCGACCCGATCCAAGCGACCAAGCAACTCTTCGCCGCGATCCAGGAACTGGGCCGCCGCCGCAACGCCGAGGTGAAGGTGCTCGGCGCGAGCACCACCGGCTCGGGGCGCAAGCTCGTCGGACACGTCATCGGCGCCGACCTGGTCGTGAACGAGATCACCGCGCACCTGAGCGGCGCGGCGCACGTGGACCCGAACGTGGACACGATTTTCGAGATCGGCGGGCAGGACTCGAAGTACATCTGCGCGAAGGACGGGCGCATCTTCGACAGCAACATGAACTACGTCTGCGCCGCCGGCACCGGCTCGTTCGTCGAGGAGCAGGCCAAGAAACTCGGCCTCAAGCTGGAAGAGATCGGCGACGTGGTCATGGGCATCGCCCCGCCGGTCACCTCCGACCGCTGCACGGTGTTCATGGAGCAGGACGTGGACCGCCTGCTGCGGCAGGGCTATACGCGCGAGGAGTGCATGGCCGCGGTGCTCTGCTCGGTGGTCAAGAACTATTTCACGAAGGTTGTGGGCCGCCGGCGCGTCAGCCGCGAGCGCATCTTCTTCCAGGGCGCCACCGCGCGCAACAAGGGGCTGGTCGCGGCGTTCGAGAACCTGATGAACGTCGAGATGGTCGTCTCGCCCTACTGCCACGTGATGGGCTCCTACGGCGCGGCGTTGCTGGTGAAGCGCGCCATGGCGGGCAAGGCCAGCCGGTTCAAGGGCCTCGACCTCTCGCGCCGCAAGGTCGGTCTGCGCAGCGAGCCGTGCACCCTCTGCGCGAACCACTGCAAGATCACCTTCGCCGAGATCGAGGGCGAATCCGAGCAGCCGAGCTGGGGCTACATGTGCGGCCGCGATCCGGGCGAGGAGCGCGTGCGCGTCCACCGCGAATTCGCGCCGTTCCAGAAGCGCCTCGCGATGCTGTTCGCCGCGCAAACGGCAGACGATGGACGAGGGACGATGGACGATAGAGCTACGGCACGCGCCGGGCGCAATCCATCGTCCATGGTCCATCGTCCATCGTCATCTGCCCAAACGATCGGCATCCCGCGCGGCCTGACCACGTACAGCCTGTACCCGCTGTGGCGCGAGTTCTTCCGCGAACTCGGCTTCAAGGTCGCGCTCTCGGGCCGGACCGACGCGGAGACCGTGCGGCTCGGCAACGAGCTTTCCGCGGCGGACTTCTGCTTCCCCATCAAGGTCGCGCAGGGCCAGGCCGCGTCGCTGGCGCGGCGCAAGGACGTGGACTTCATCTTCATGCCGCACACGATCTGCGCCCAGCCCAACCCGCAGACCACGAACAGCTATTTCTGCCCGTACGTGCAGTCGTTCCCGAGCATCGAGCGCTCGGCGCTGGCGGTGCACGGCGTGGACGCGTCGCGGCTGCTGACGCCGGTGGTGGATTTCTCGCTCAGGCCGCGGATGCAGATCGCCGAGCTGGAGGACGGCCTCGCCGGCCGCCTGGGCGTCACGCGCGCGCGGATCGGCAAAGCCTGGCGCAAGGCGCAGGCCGCGCAGGCGGAGTTCGAGCGCCGCAACCGCGAGGAGGGCGCGCGCATCCTCAAGGAAGTCGAGGCGAGCGGCAAGCCGGCCATCGTCATCCTCGGCCGCCCGTACAACACGCTGGACCTCGGCGCGAACCTCGCCCTGCCGCAGAAGATCGCCGACCTCGGCCTGACCGTGATCCCGATGGACATGCTGCCGTACGACATCGAGAAGCTGCATCCGCACTTCGGCAACATGTTCTGGGCGTATGGCCAGCAGATGCTCGCGGCGGCGGAGTTCGTGCGGCATCATCCGAACCTCTACGGCATCTACTTCACGAACTTCAGTTGCGGGCCGGACAGCTTCCTGCTGAGCTTCGCCGAGGAGATGATGGGCGCGAAGCCGTTCCTGGCCCTCGAGCTGGACGAGCACGGCGGCGACGCCGGCTACCTCACGCGCATCGAGGCGTTCCTCGACGTCATTCGCGCCTGGACGCCGCGCGAGCAGCCGCGCTTCAGCGTCCCCGTGCCGGAAACGCCGCTGGAGAACCTCGAAAAGCGGACGCTCTGGATCCCGAACATGCACCCGATCGGCGGCCCGCTCATGGCGGCGGGGCTGCGCGCCGGCGGGTTCGAGCGCGCCGAATCGCTCCCGCCGGAGACGCACGAGGCCTTCGAGGTCGGCCGCTCGCTCACCCGCGGCAGCGAATGCCTGCCGACCGCCTGCACCACCGGCGCGTTCGTCCAGGTCATGCGCTCGCGCGGGCTCGACCCGAAAGACAACGCGCTCTTCATGCCCAGCTCCGACGGGCCGTGCCGGTTCGGCCAGTACAACGTCCTCCAGCGGCTCATCGTCAACCGGCTCGGCCTGGGCGACGTCGCCATCCTCTCGCCGAGCTGCAAGAACTCGTACCAGGGCCTCAGCCAGAAAGCGCGGCAGATGCTCTGGCACGGCATCCTCTGCGCCGACACGATCTGGAAAGCCGGCTGCAAAGTGCGCCCGTACGAGAAGGAACGCGGCGCCACCGACCGCGCGATGCACGAGGGCGTCGAGGAAGTCGCGCGGATCATGGAGAAGGGCCGGGACTTCCGTCCCGCGTTCGGCCGGGCGGTCCGGCGCGTCGCCGCGGTGCCCGCGGAGAAACTCGGCACGCGGCCGCTCGTCGGCATCGTCGGCGAAATTTACGTCCGCTGCAACGTCTTTTCCAACGACGAAGTCATCCGCGCCATCGAGCGGTTCGGCGGCGAGGCGTGGCTGGCGCCGCTGGGCGAATGGGTCCTGTACACCGCCGAGTTCCAGCGCTGGGTCGCCGGGCGGCGGCCGCTGGACCTGCCCGGCCTGGCCTCGGCGCACCTGAAGAACTTCTTCATTCAGCGGCAGGAGCACGAAGCCGCGCGGATCGCCTCGCCGTTCCTGGACGACCGCCGCGAGCCGCCGATCCGGGAAGTCGTCGCCGAGGGCCGGAAATTCCTTCCGATGAACTTCTCCGGGGAAGCCCTGATCACGCTGGGCCGCGCGGTGATCTTCGCGCGGCAGGGCGCCTCGCTGATCGTCAACGTCGCCCCGTTCGGCTGCATGCCCGGCACGATCACCTCGGCCCTCTGCCGCGAGATCCAGGCGCAGACCGGAGTCCCCATTATCAGCCTCTTCTACGACGGCGAGCCGGGCATGAACCAGCGCCTGGAGGTCTTCCTCGCCGGCCTCTCCGCCCGCTCCGCCCGCAAGAACGCCTAGCGCAGAGGCTGGCCGTTCAAATCCGCCCGCCCCGACCAACCTTTGCAAGAAGCTCTGCGCCGGTGAGGCGCGGGGCTTTCTTCATTCATACCCATGGTTTATAATAGGCGGATAGAAAGCTCGGTTCGGGCTTCCTCAGAAGGCGCTCGGATTGCTGAAAGGCGCAAGTATGAGACACCGTCTGTCAAGCCGCGTGTCTCCCGAACCTCATCGGGTGGACCGCTCCGTCGTATTCGTGGGAAGCGCCTTCGGCGATTCTGACGAGAAAGCGTTCTGGCTCAGCAAGACGCCGCTGGATCGCCTTGAGGCCCTGGAATATCTGCGGGAGATTGCGTTCGGCTATGATCCGACTACCAGCCGACTTCAGAGAGTTCTTGAGACTGCTGAATTCCCACCGCGTTGAATACTTGCTCTAATGACCCGGATCAACTGCCGTAGCCCGATGGCCGCGATCGCAAACACACCACCGGACGCCCGCCGCTTCGACCATTCTTCGCAATAAGCCCCGCGCCTCATCGCCGCCGCCATCTTGCGCCGCGATTGTGAATTCGTCGCTGGACAACTCCCCGCGCGGTGGTATACTCGATAGAGTGGGATCGTTCACGGGGCATCTCAGCGAGGCACTGAGAGGAGGGCTGTCCATGCTGGCCGCCGCTGCGCGAAAGCTGCCGCTGGGGACGGGAAAGATCGGGTTCAAGGTCTCGAATTCTTATCCGGTTCCGGCGAGCCGGCTCTGGGAGGCCGTCACAAAGGGCGCGCATACGCAGAGGTTCTTCGTGGAAAAAGTGCGCGGGGATTTCACGCCGGAGCTGACGCCGGTCCTGTGGCAGTGGAAGAAGTGGGGCCGCCACGCGCAGTTGCCGACGGTCGTGCGGAAGGACAGGAAGCTGGAGTTCCGCTGGGCGGACCACAAGGGCAAGTACCTGACGACCGTGACGTTCACCCTGAAGAGGAAGGGCAAGCTCGTCGAGCTGGAGATCCACGAGCGCGGCTGGAAGCCGGCCGACCTGGAAAACGCCTTCGACAACTGCAGCGGCTGGACGACGTTCCTGGATTATCTGAAGGCCTACGTGCTCCACGGGACCGATCTGCGAACGGTGAAAGGGAATGCCTGACGGTTTCGTTACCGGTAAACATTATTGAGGAGGTTGTGCCATGGCCAAAGCCGCGAATACCCGCCTCAAAGAGCCCATCGCCGCATGCCAGGCCCGCGTCAAGGCGGCGGCGGAGCGACTCGGCAAGGCCCTCAGCTTCGTGCCGGACGATAAGTTGACCTGGTCGCCCTCGAAGACCGCGCGGACTTCGCTGGCCATCGTGGCGCATTGCTGCCTGGCCAATCGCATGTTCGTGAAGATTATTCGCGGCGAGCCTATATCGCCGATGCCGACGCCCGAGGAGGTGGGCGTGGCGTCGCGGAAATTCGAGGCGACAGTCCGCGATCGCGCCGAGGCCGTCCGCCAGCTTGAAGAGACGTGCCAGGAAGTTGTCGCCGCGCTCGCGACGATGACCGCGGAGCGCTTCGCCAGTTCCCCGAACAGCCCCTTCGGCCCGCTGCCGATGGCCGTCTGGGTGCACCTGCCGGGCAGGCACATGGACAACCACGCGGCGCAGATTGACTACCTCCAGACGATATGGGGCGACCTGGCCGACCATATGTAAGCCGGCCGGCGCGGCGAAGCGGACGTCAGATCGTGAACGTCGGCGTGTAGTCCGAACTCATCCGGGTCTCTTCGTCCACCAGGTCCTGGAACGTCGTGTGGTCATAGACGTCCGAAATCGCCGTGCGGATCTTCTCCCACATCGGCAGGAAGACGCAATGGCTGTGGAGCGAGCACGCGGTTTCGGTGGAATCGGGCGTGCACGTTACCGGGCGCATCGGCCCTTCGATAAACCGGACGATCTCGCCGACCGTCAGGCGTTCCGGCGCGCGCGCCAGGAGATAGCCGCCTTCATTGCCGCGCCGCGATTCCACAAAGCCCGCCTGCCTGAGCTGGTTGAGGATCACTTCGAGAAAGCGCGGCGGAATCGCCTGCGCCTTGGCGACGGTACTGATCCGCACCGGACCCTGTCCATGCCGCTTGGCCAGCTCAAAGACCGCCCGGAGCGCATATTGGCATTTCTGCGAGACCATTTTTTACTCCCGATGAACCGACCCGCAGCACGACAGCCCTCATAGGACTTTCTCTTTTCGGCTGATGACGAAGATCGCCATGTCCGCGCGGCGGTTCGCGTCGCGGCGGACCTGCGCGCCGGCCTCCGTGTCGAGCGCGATCCGCCGGTGGACGGCGATGCCGCGCTCGCGGCAGAATTCCTCGAAGTCCCGGATCGTGAAGAACCGGATGTTCGGACTGTCGTACCATTTGTACCGGAGCAGCCCGGGCGATTCCGGCGCGCGGCCCTTGCGCAGAAGCATCCGCGTCAGCTTGTAATAACCGAAGTTCGGGAAGCTGACGATGCACCGGCCGCCGACGCGCAGCATCTGCGAGATCACCTGCTCCACGTTGCGCACCGCCTGGAGCGTGTGCGAGAGGACCACGAAATCGAACTGCGCGTCCTTGAACGCGACCAGGCCGCGGTTGAGGTCGGCCTGCGTCACATCCAGCCCGCGCCGGATGCACGCCAGCACGGATTGCTCCTCCAGTTCGATCCCGGCCAGCCGCTCCTTTCCGCGCTTCCGCAGCCGCGCCAGCAGTCCGCCGCGCCCGCAGCCGAGGTCCAGCACGCTCGCCGACGGCGGGATCAGCTCCGCGATCAGCTCGTAGTCCAGCCGCTGCGGATGGAAAATGCTGGCCGGGCTCTGCGCGTAGAAGTCGTCGTCGTCCCCGTTGCGCCTCGCGCGCGCCGAATCGCGAGGTTCGAGGAACGCGCGCACCATCTCGCCGTAAACCGGCAGGTCGTCCGGGAGCAGGAACGCATCGTGCCCGCACGAGCTGGCCACGTTGCAATAGGAGACCGGCTTCTCCAGCGAGATGAGCGTCTCGACAATCTCGCGCGACTGCTCCGCCGGAAAGAGCCAGTCGCTGCTGAAACTGACGACCAGCCAGCGGCAGCGGCTTCGGTCGAGGTTCGCCGCCAGTTCCTCCGACGTAGCGCCGAGGTTGAAGAGGTCCATGGCCAGCGAGAGCTTGATGTAGCTGTTCGCGTCGAAGCGCTCGACGAACTTGTCGCCCTGGTACGCCAGGTACGAGCCGACCGAAAAGCGCTTCTCGAACTCCGTCGGCACGTTCCGCGGCCGCAGGCGGTCCGCCTCGAACTTCTCCTTCATCGCCTCCGGCGAGAGGTAGGTGATGTGGCCGAGCATGCGCGCCAGGGCCAGGCCGACCGACGGGCCGTCCTTTCCGTAGTATTGGCCGCCGTGGAATCGCGGATCGCGCAGGATGGCGTTGCGGCCGATCACGTCGAACGCCAGCGCCTGCGCGGTCAGCCGCGCCGAGGTCGCCAGCGCCACCGCCGCCTCGACCTGGTCCGGGAAGCGCGTGGCCCACGTCAGCACCTGGTGTCCGCCCATCGAGCCGCCAATGACCGCGCGCAGTTTCCGGATGCCCAGGCGCTGCACCAGCCGGCGCTGGACTTCCACGATGTCGCCGGTCGTGATCGTCGGGAAGTCCTCGCCGTACGGCTTGCCGGTGCGCGGGTTGCGGGTGCTCGGGCCGGTGGTGCCGCGGCAGCCGCCGAGGGCATTCGGGCAGATGACGAACTGCCTGGAGGTGTCAATGGGCTTGCCGGGACCGACGGCAACGTCCCACCAGCCGGGATCGTCCTTCGGATCGTGCCTCGCCACGTGCGAATCGCCGCTGAGGGCGTGGCAGATCAGCACGGCGTTGTCGCCGCGCCGGTTCAGCCGTCCGTAGGTCTCGTACGTCACCGAGACATCTTCCAGGCGCCCGCCCATCTCCAGGTCGAGGCCGCCGCTGAGCGTCGCCTTCAAGGCATGCTTCAGCGGCCGTCTCGTGCGGACGCTGTCGCTGCTGTCGAAAGAGGGCTTCGGCATCTCGGCACTATTCCTTTCGCCTGCGAAATCGTACTCGTCCTCGTCGTCGTCCTCGTCCTCGGCCGTTCATAACGGAAGTTCGAGGACGAGGACGAGAAAGCCGAGGACGAGGTCGAGAACGTACTAATTCTGCGATGCCCTCAGCGCCTGATCGAGGTCCGCCTTGATATCCTCGACATCCTCGATCCCGATGGACAGCCGGACGTACTCCGGCGTCACGCCGGTCTTCGCTTGTTCCTCGGGCGTAAGCTGCGAATGCGTCGTCGTCGCCGGGTGGATGATCAGCGACTTCGCGTCGCCGATGTTCGCCAGGTGGCTGAACAGCTTGACGTGGTTGATCAGCTTGACGCCGGCTTCCTTGCCGCCCTTGATGCCGAAGCCGACGATCCCGCCGGCGCCGTCCGGCAGGTACTGCTTCGCGCGGGCGTGGTCGGGATGGCTGGGCAGGCCCGGATAATTCACCCACGCCACGGCCGGATGCTTCTCGAGGTACTGCGCCACGGCCAGGGCGTTCTTCGAGTGCCGCTCCAGCCGCAGGTGCAGTGTCTCGACGCCCAGCAGCGTCAGGAACGAGGCGAACGGGCTCTGGCAGCCGCCCGTGTCGCGCAGCCAGTGCGTGCGGATGTGGATGATGTACGCGATGTTCCCGATCGGCCGCAGCGCCTCCTCGAAGATGACGCCGTGATAGGCCGGGTCGGGCGCGGTGAACTCCGGCCACTTCGCCGGCTCCTTCGCCCAGGGGAACTTGCCGCTGTCCACGATCGCGCCGCCGATGTGCACGCCGTGGCCGGCGATGAACTTGGTCGTCGAATAGACCACAATGTCGAAGCCGTGCTCGATGGGCCGGAACAGCGCGGCCGTCAGCACGGTGTTGTCCACGATCGCCGGCAGCCCGTGCTTGTGCGCCAGGGCGGTGATCTTCCGGTAATCCGGAATATCATTTTTCGGGTTGCCCGGCGTCTCGAGGTAAACCGCGCGCGTGTTCTTGTCCACCAGCTTCTCGAGAGTCTCCGGCTTGCTGGGATCGAAGAAGCGCACCTCGACGCCGAGCTTCGGGAAAGTCTGCGTGAACAGCGTCCAGGTCCCGCCGTAGAGGCTCGTCGCCGAAATGAAGTTCTGTCCCGCGTGCGCGATCGTCAGGATCGCGGCCGTGATCGCCGCCTGGCCGCTGGCCAGAACGAGCCCCGCCGCGCCGCCGTCCAGCGCCGCGAGCCGCTTCTCCAGGACGTCGTTGGTGGGGTTCATCAGGCGCGAGTAAATGTTGCCGAACTCCTTCAACGCGAAGAGGTTAGCGGCGTGGTCGGTGCTCTTGAAGACGTAACTGGTCGTCGCGTAAATCGGCACCGCCCGCGCGGTCGTCGCCGGGTCCGGCTCCTGGCCGGCGTGCAGGGCCAATGTGCCGAAATGGTAATTCGAAGCGCTCATAGCGGAACCTTCCTTTCTTAGAATAGCCCTTCATACAATGCGGTCGAGAGATACCGCTCGCCCGAATCGGGCAGGATAACCACGATGGTCTTGCCCGTGAACTCCGGCTCGCGGGCCAGGCGCGCGGCGACCGCCATCGCCCCGCCCGACGAAATGCCGGACAGGATGCCCTCCTCTCGCGCCAGTCGGCGCCCGAACTCGATGGCCTCTTCGTCGCTCACCTGCTCCACGCGGTCCACCAGAGTCAGGTCCAGCACGTCCGGCACGAAGCCCGCGCCGATGCCCTGGATCTTGTGCGGGGCCGGCTTGTTCGGCTGGCCCGCGAGCTTCTGCGAGATCACCGGGCTCTTCGCCGGCTCGACCGCCACGGAGACGATTTTCTTTCCCTTCGTCTTCTTGATGAACCGCGAGATGCCGGTGATCGTGCCGCCGGTGCCGACGCCGGAGACCAGGACGTCCACTGCGCCGTTCGTATCGTCCCAGATCTCGGGTCCGGTGGTCGCCTCGTGGATCGCCGGGTTCGCCGGGTTCTTGAACTGCTGCGGCAGGAAGTACCGCGCCGTGTCGGAGGCCGCGATCTCCTCCGCCTTCGCGATCGCGCCGGGCATCCCTTTCGGGCCCTCGGTCAGAATCAGTTGCGCCCCGAGCACCTTGAGCAGCTTGCGGCGCTCGATGCTCATCGTCTCGGGCATGGTCAGCGTCAGCGCATAGCCGCGGGCCGCCGCCACGAACGCCAGTGCGATGCCCGTGTTGCCGCTGGTCGGCTCGATGATTTCCCGGCCCGGCTTGAGCGCGCCGCGCTTCTCCGCGTCCCAGATCATGGACGACCCGATGCGGCACTTCACCGAATAGGAAGGATTCCGCCCTTCGATCTTGGCCAGGACGGTCGCCGCAGCGCCCCGGGTGATTCGGTTGATCTTGACCAGCGGCGTCTTGCCGATGGAAAGCGAATTGTCTGCATACCACTTCGACATGTTCCGTCCTCCCTGTTTTGTCGCCCGGCACCCTTGGCGGCCCCGCGCATGTGCAGTGCGTGAAGCCGGCAGATCCGGGCGTATTCCTATAGCCGATAGGTTCACTTGTATTAGATTATACTATCTCGATTGTCTTTGTCAAGATGCTCCTTGCTCGCTGCCCGGTTGATGCCTGCGCCCGCGCGGTTTGGCCGACCTTAAGCGGCCGGGTGTGGATGCCGCATTCGCCGCCGCACTTGCTCGTGCCGATCCAACGTCCGGCGCGTTCGTTGGGACCGTTGGCGATCTTGCTGCATGGGGCGCAGCCCAGCGAACGGTATCCCTGGGCATAGAGCGGGTTGACCGGCACGCGATAAAGCGCCAGGTATTGCCAGACTTCGCGCTCGTGCCAGATCAGGATCGGATTGAGCTTGACGAGCCCGGCGTCGCGCTCCTCGATTTCCTGAAAGTCCACCCGCGTGCGGCCCTCGGTGCAGCGCAGGCCGGTCACCCAGCAGGCCACGTCCATTTCCTCGATGGCGCGCCGCGTGGGCTGAACCTTGAGAATGTCGCAGCACTCGTCCGGCTTGGTCTCGTACAGGCGATCGGGGATCGGATCGGGGTTGTCGTACACCTTCAACTCAGGGTACGCAGCCACCATCTGGCTCATGAACTGAACCGTCTCGGCCGGCTTGTAGCGGGTCGTCACGATGAACCCGCGAATCCTGGGGCTGACCTTCTTGGCAAGGTCCCAGACCGCGCAGGAATCCTTGCCGAGGCTGTTGGCGACGACCAGCCTTTCGCCGAATTCGTCGTACGCCTCCCCGATAAGGCGCAGCGATCGCTCGACCTTTTCCGCAAAGTTGAGTCCGTCCACAAGGCTCTTCACGTCAACCGAGTCCCGTGCGAATGACATGTGCTCTGCCTCCTTTCATCTAGATTTCGTAATCCGTGGGTTCGCGCCGTCCAAATGAAACCCGGTCCCATGCGCGCTCGTGCGCATAGTAAATCCCGAGTTTCACAATCGTATCGGCCAGGCCGATGGCCAACGCTCCCGCAAGCGCGCCCGTAATGAACCACGCGATGCAGAAGGTGATGATCGTCGCGAGGAAACGCCAGCTCAGCGCCTTCGCAATGCTCCGCGCATGAGAGTCCACGAGGAATAGCTCCGGTCGTTACCTGTACACGTTCCTATAGCCGACAAGATAACTCGTGTTACGTTACACTATCTCGATTGTCTTTGTCAAGTATCTCGCCTAAAAATATTATCCTGGCTGTAAGTAATTGATAACAGTTGGATTATGATCGGACGTACAGGCTCACATGGAGTAATCTTATGACACTGCGCCGCATCGCTCGACGCCGGCCCGAGCCTGACTTGGACCGCACCGAGAGCGACCTCATCAAAGAAGCGCCACGTAGAGCGCATTTCTCGGCTGAAGCGGTTGAACTTATCTTGAAACAGGATTATGTTGGAGGGCGTGGCGCCTTGCTGCATTGGGGCGAAAACCGGAAAGGGGGCATACGATGAACGCGTTCGTCAAGCTCTTGTCGTCGGCGCTCGTGGTCGGCTGCCTGGGCGCCTGCGCGACGACGCGGAGTGAGCCGCCGCGCGTGGACCACATCCGGCTCGAAGTGTCGAACATGCCGGCCGCGGTCGTCTTCTACCGCGACATGATCGGACTGCGGGCGCGGTCGGTGACGAAGGACTTCAGCGTGCTCGAGGCGGCCAACATCGGCGTCTTCCTCTCCGCGAAACCGTGGGGCTGGCTGACGCCGCGCGCCAAGGACGAGCGCGCCGGCTGGGGAATGTATCCGCACTTCGAAGTGGCCAACGTCAAAGCGCTCGCCGCCCGGCTGAAGGCGGCCGGCTACACGATCATGCAGGAGCCGCAGAAGCACAGTTTCGGGACCGAGGCCTTCGTCGCCGATCCCGATGGATACGTCTGGGCGCTGGTCGGTCCGCGATGACCCGGCGATTCACCACCAAGGCGCCAAGAACGCCAACTGATGTTGCAACCACGGAACACACGGAAGACACTGAAGCTGTTTAGGAAAGTCATTCGGTGTGCTCCGTGTATTCCGTGGTGGAAGCCGTTGTCTCTTTGCGCCTTGGTTCCTTGGCAGTGAAAATCAATGGAGGACGATGAATGTCGCTGATCCAAATCGTGATTCTCGCGGTGATCCAGGGACTGGCCGAGCTGCTGCCGGTCTCAAGCTCCGCGCACGTCATCGTCGCGGCGAAACTGATGAAGCTGCAGCCGGACGCTCCCGAGTTCACGCTGCTGCTGGTCATGCTGCATACCGGCACGATGTTCGCGGTCATCGTCTACTTCTGGCACGCGTGGCAGCGCGCGTTCTTCTCATCGCGCGAGGCGTTCATGCGGTTCGCGCGCTGCGTTATCGTCGCCACGGCCGTGACGGGCATCCTGGGTCTCGGGCTGAAGGTCGGCATCGAGCATCTCATCAAGGCCGACGTGGAAGAGCTTTTCAACAAACTCTGGCTCATCGCCGGCGGACTCGCCGCCGTCGGCGTACTGATCCTCATCTCCGGCCTTCGCGCCGGGAAACAGCCCGCGCGCGAGGAACTTACGAACCGCGACAGCCTGGCCATCGGCGCGATCCAGGGGCTTTGCCTGCCGTTCCGGGGCTTTTCGCGTTCCGGCGCGACAATTTCCCTCGGATTGCTGCTCGGCGTGGTGAAGATGCGAGTCGAGGAATTCAGCTTTGCGCTGGCCGTGGTGCTCACGCCGGCGGTCGTCGGCCTGGAAGCCCGGCGCCTGATCCGCCATCGCGGCGAAGCCGCCGGCCCGCCCATCGGCCTGCACGATTTCCTGCCGAGCCTGGTCGGAATGGCTTTCAGCTTCGTCGCCGGCCTCGTGGCGCTGCGGCTGCTCTCGCGGCTGCTCGAACGCGGCCGGTGGTGGGTTTTCGGAGTCTACTGCCTGGCCGCCGCGGCCGGCGTCTTTGTGATGTTCCTGGCGAGCCGCTCGTAGTGTGCCCGTAAGGGCATACTCTAGCGCCTGACGGCGCCACTACAAGCCTCACTCCTTCGGCATCCAGTGCGCATCCTTGCCCCACCACTTGACGGAGCAGCCGACCGGTTCCGTGGTCGTCACGGAGACGCGCTTGCCGCCAAGCACCTCGTCAATCGCCTCGCGCAGGTCGTGGCGCGTTATAGCGTCCGGATCGTCCATATTGTCGTCAATGCGCCCGCGATAGACTACCTTGCGCGCCGGGTCGAGCAGGAACACGTGCGGCGTCCGCAGCGCGCCGTAGGCCTTGGCGATCTCCTGCGTCTCGTCGCGAAGGTACGGGAAATTGAATTTCTTCTCCGCCGCGCGCTTGACCATGTGATCGAAGCTGTCCGTCGGATGCCCCTTGTCCTCATTCGCATTGATCGCCACGAGCTGCACGCCCTTGGCCGCGTAATCCTTCTGGAGCCGGATCAGCCGGTCTTCGGCCGCAATCGCCGCCGGGCAATGATTGCACGTGAAGATCACGACCACCGCCTTCTTGTCCGCGTAGTCCTTCAGGCCGTGCAGTTTTCCATCCACGCCCTTCAGATTGAAACTCGGCCCCGCCTTGCCCACGTCAATCGTGAAGCCCATGCGATCACTCCTTGCCAAAAAATGCGAACTGCGAAAAAATGTTAACCACAGATGGACACAGATGAACACAGATACGGATTACTAAATTTTGACTTTTTTATCTGTGTCCATCTGTGGTTCCAATTCCGTAGCCGTTTTTCGCGCTTTCGCGTTTTCGCGGTCAGGAAATTTTCTTCGTGAACAAGCCGCACTCGCACTGGCCCGACTGCTCGATCTCCGCGCAATGCGTGCGGCACGGGCAGATATTCGCGCGGTCCTTCTCCGGATCGCCGGCGACTTCGCGGCAGGGGCAATAGGCCTTGCCGTACTTGAGCAGGTTGCGCGCCAGGCCCTGGAGGACGTAGTCGCGCTGCGCGCGGTCCGGCTGGAGCGTCAGCCCGGCCCGCTGGGAATAACGCTCGGCGTTGCGAGTCACCCGCTCGAGCGCCGCGCGAAATTTCTCGTCGTCGCCCATCCAGCGCCTCCTCCGGCCGGCATTGTACCTTAATAGCGCGCAGGCGGAAAGATCGGCAACCGCGCCTCAGACCGCCGTGCCCGCCGCCGGCTGCATGCCGCTGAGAGAGAGCATCCAGCGCCGCCACGCGCCCGCATCGGCGCCGAGGATCTCGCCCGCCATATTCTCCAGCGCGCGTTGAGCTTCAGGCCGAAGGTCGTCCGCGGGGTTATCAAGAACGGCGACCAGCGCCTCCGCGCCGCAGAGATATCCACCGCCGCCGAGCCAGCGAATCGCCAGCAGTCGCTCGTCCCGAGGCGCAGCCGCGTTGGCCGCCACGCTGACCAAGCGTTCGCGGACGCGCTGCTCCAGCGCCGGCGGCACGGCTGGAAAAGGCAGCAGCGGTTGGCTTTGCAGTTCCGCTTTCCAGCGTTCGAGCGCTTCTTCCGGCGATTGTCCGAAGGACGAACGGAAAACCGGACGCCAGCGGCGCGTGCGCACCAGGCCGGCAAAGAACCGCTTGAAGCCTTCTTCATCCTTCCGCCGGAGCCAGGCCAGCAGCGCGGCGCTCTGGGTGTAAAGCCTTCCGCAATATGACGCGTCTTCGAGGTTGCGCCAGTCCTTCATCCGCTTGCGGAGCCGGCGATAGCCGGCCGAGAACAATTCCTTGCCGGTCAGTAGTTGCCCCCGTGCCAGTCCGGCCTTGAGCCGGTGCTGCGCCGGCGCATCGGACGCGGTTGCGTCCCCGACGCGCTTGGAAACCAGTTCCGCCAATCCTTCCTGCAGCCATAACGGCCTTGCGCGAAGGTTGCACCGCGTGAAATGGTGCGTCAATTCATGCGTCAGAATGTTCTCGAACGTGAGAGGAGGCAAGTCGGGCAGGTCACGAAATAAGATGATCTTTTTCCCCAAGCGTCCCTGGTAGAATCCGCCTAGCCGGCCGAAATGCGGGAATATCTTCGCCGTATATCGAGAAAAAGCCGCTTCTTCACCGAAACAGAGAATCCGGGCCGGGGGGAAAAGCTTAGCAGGAATTCCTGTGAGGCGGGAGAATTCCTCAGCGGTCGGAGCATTGGTCGTTCTGACGGAGGATATCCAATCGCCGGGGCAATCTGTCCATATCGCAAAACCGTCCGTGCGGTGGACCTCGCCGCTGTGCCCCGAGGCGCGGCGGGCCGCGCGAAAGTCAAGCCGCTCGGATTGGCGGGCCAGAAGGCGCAGCCAACGCGGTGCTGCTTTGTAAGTGAAGACCACGACGAAGAGCAGGAAGACGAAACCAACAAAGAGGAAGTTGAACTCATCCGACACGACGGTCGAAAGATGCCTTAGCAGTTCTTCGGGCAAGCATTTAAGCAGGCAAACGATCAGTAGCGCGAGAGCAACAAGCAGCAGCAGTACATGTACAATTCCTTCGTCACTTTCGTCGCCGGTGGCCGCTTCACACTTGGGGCAAAGGCCTCGGGCGCACCAGAAGAGAACGGCGTTAAAAATCGTGCAGCATCTCCGACAGGTTCGCCTGCTCTTAAAGAGCGCGACGAGGGCCAGTATCCCGACGAGCAAAGCGGCAAATTGGCAGCCCTGCAGCACCATGAGCACCTCATCCTCAACGCGCAGCAGCTCGGACAATCCTTCCGGCGACCGCTCGTAATGAGACCAAGGGCATACGCATAACGCCTGACGGCGCCACTACGAGCGACTGCTACGGCTTCGCCGGCTCGGCGGCGGGCGCGTTGGCGGGCGCGGCCTGGATGGACTGCTGCAGGGCCTGGCGCTCCTTGAATATCTCGCGGTTCACCGCGCCCACCTGGTTCTGAAGCTCCAGCCGCTTGTTGAGCAGGTCAATGATCCGCTGGTAGCGCGCGTCCAGGTCGGCGTTGTCCCTGCCGCGCTCGACCTGCAGGGCCTCCGCCTGGTCAATCTCCGCGTAGGTCGGCAGCGTCGCGGCGTATTGCGCCAGCGGCAGGCGTTTCTCGCGCAACTGGTCGGTCAACCGCGCGGCCTCGTCGTCCTGGCCCGCCTTGTAGGCCTCTGTAAGCTGCCCCAGGCCGGCGCGGAACTCCTTGGCCTTCGCGATCGCGTCGCCAAACACCTTCTTCGCCTCATCGGTGTGGAGCGGGCCGGACAGTTCCTGCCACCGGGCGATCAACTGATCGTTCCACACGATCAGCAGCGGCAGCCGGGTCGCATCGAAATCGTTCGCGCGGCGCGACGGCGGGATCCGAGCGTCGCCCGCCGCGAAGGCCAGACCAGCCGCCATCATCACCGCGACCAACGCCAGCCGGAGCTTCTTCATCGCCGTCCTCCTTGATTGGGTTACCATGTCGTCCGCAGCGGCTTGAACCGCAGCAGCCATTTTACCGCGTCGGCCCAATTGTGCAAGCCCCGGAGCGTTTGACAGCCGCGCCGCTCTGGAATAAGCTGACGGCGTACCATAACTCCCATTTTCTCCCAGGAAATCCCATGGCGAAGAAGTCGTTCGACCCAAAGGCTCACGGCAAATTAAATGAATGGCGGGTGGAAGTGGCTGTCCGGGGCGAATTCACCGACCCGGTCGGCCGACGCGTGCTCGGCGACATCGCCGATCTGGGCATCGCGAGCGTCCGCGAGGTGCGCGCGGCGAGTGTGTACCTGATCACCGGCGCGATCTCCGCCGCGCAACTGCAGCGGATCGCGTCCCGGCTGCTGTGCGACCCGGTCAGCGAGGAATTCTCGTTCCGCGGGCCGGTGGCCTCGCCGCGCAAAGGCCGGTTCGCCGTCGTCCAGGTCTTCCGCAAGCCCGGCGTCATGGACCCGGTCGAGGCGAGCACGAAGAAGGGCATCGCCGACATGGGGTTCAGCGCCGCCTCCGTGCGCACCGGGCGGAAATTCCTGCTCTACGGGAAGCCGTCACAGGACGAACTGCGCCTGGTCGCCGACAAGGTGCTGCACAACGCCGCGATCGAGGAAGTGTTCTTCGGCGACGCGGCCATCCCGCACGCGCCGGTCGCGCCGGTCTACCGCTTCGAGCGCCAGGAGATCGCGCTCCTCGGCGTCAGCGACGCGCGCCTGCTCCAGATCAGCAAGGAGCGTGTCCTGAGCCTGAACATCGCCGAGATGCGCGCGATCCAGGGCTACTTCGCCGAAATCGGCCGCAACCCGACCGACGTCGAGCTCGAATCGCTCGCGCAGACCTGGTCCGAGCACTGCGTCCACAAGACCTTCCGCGGCGTCATTGATTTCGATGGCCGGAAAATAGACAACCTGCTCAAGACGACGATCATGCGCGCCACCGCCGAGTTGAAGAAGCCGTGGTGCGTCTCGGTCTTCAAGGACAACGCCGGCGTCATCCGCTGGGCCGGGTTCCCCCACGCCGACGCGGAGAACCTGGCCAGTCACCTCGCCGTCCATGTGGCCGGTTCGTTCAACACGACCCGCGCCGCCTGGCCGCACAT